>NZ_JBALEA010000069.1:0-255171 GCF_036917135.1 Nostoc sp.
GAGTTTGAAACCTTCTATACCAAAAACATTTTGCTGAACGAGGGTATCCGCGCTTGGATGGCTCCTCAAGATCAACCCCACGAACAATTTGTATTCCCTGAGGAGGTATTACCACGTGGTAACGCTCTCTAATAGACCTACTATCTTAGGCGGCGCTGGACGCGACCAAGAATCCACTGGATTTGCTTGGTGGTCTGGTAACGCACGTTTAATCAACCTATCTGGCAAACTACTGGGTGCTCACGTTGCCCACGCTGGTTTGATTGTATTCTGGGCTGGAGCGATGACTTTGTTTGAAGTCGCTCACTTCGTTCCTGAAAAGCCCATGTACGAACAGGGCTTGATCTTGTTACCTCACCTCGCCGCTCAAGGTTGGGGTGTTGGTGCTGGTGGTGAAGTTATTGACACCTTCCCCTACTTTGTTGTCGGTGTACTCCACCTAATTTCCTCAGCCGTTCTTGGTTTTGGCGGTATCTATCATGCCGTTCGTGGTCCAGAAACCTTAGAAGAATACTCTTCTTTCTTTGGTTACGACTGGAAAGACAAGAACAAGATGACCAACATCATCGGGTTCCACCTGATTATTTTGGGATTCGGTGCATTGCTGTTGGTAGCAAAGGCAATGTTCTTTGGTGGGTTGTATGACACCTGGGCACCAGGCGGTGGTGATGTTCGGATTATTACCAATCCAACATTGAACCCAGCAGTTATCTTCGGTTATGTAATCAAGTCTCCCTTCGGTGGCGAAGGCTGGATTGTCAGCGTTGATAACTTGGAAGATGTCGTCGGCGGTCACATTTGGATTGCCTTTATCCTAATTGCTGGCGGTATCTGGCACATCTTCACCAAGCCTTTTGCTTGGTCACGTCGTGCATCCATCTGGTCTGGTGAGGCTTACCTCTCCTACAGTTTGGGCGCTCTCTCCCTGATGGGCTTCATTGCCTCAATCTTTGTTTGGTTCAACAACACCGTTTACCCAAGCGAATTCTTTGGCCCTACCGGGCCAGAAGCTTCTCAAGCTCAGGCTTTGACCTTCTTGATTCGTGACCAACGCTTGGGTGCTAACGTCGGTTCTGCCCAAGGACCTACAGGTCTAGGTAAATACCTGATGCGCTCTCCAACTGGTGAAATCATCTTCGGTGGTGAAACCATGCGCTTCTGGGATTTCCGCGGCCCTTGGTTGGAGCCTCTACGTGGTCCCAATGGTCTTGACTTAGAAAAAATCAAGAATGATATTCAGCCTTGGCAAGCTCGTCGCGCTGCTGAATATATGACCCACGCTCCTCTCGGTTCTCTGAACTCTGTGGGTGGTGTAGCTACCGAGATTAACTCCTTCAACTACGTATCTCCTCGCGCTTGGTTGTCAACTTCTCACTTTGTACTAGGATTCTTCTTCCTAGTTGGTCACTTGTGGCACGCTGGTCGCGCACGGGCTGCTGCTGGTGGTTTTGAGAAGGGAATTAACCGTGATACTGAGCCAGTGATGTTTATGAATGACCTCGACTAGGTTGTAAAGTTTATTTCATCACTGATCACTAAATAATTTAGAGGCTCTTGCATAAAAGCAAGGGCTTTTTTTATAGGAGAATTAGTAATCTATTGATTAAACTGAGCCACTTACCAAGGTAATTAATACTATGAGCGATTCCAATTTTATTGATGCTTTGCGATGGACAGTTAACAATTCAAAATTCAAAATTCAAAATTCAAAATTAAAGACATTTCAGACTTGTGGAGTGCGGTCTTGGGGTCTCCCCCGCCGTAGGATGCGCGTTCGCAAAGCGTCTCGAAGAGAAGCGCTGTAGAGGAGCAACTCCGGGGGATTTAAACCCCGATGGTTCCTGAGCGTAGCCGTTGGCGCAGCCTCTCGTAGAGAAGGACTGAAATGGGTGCTACATATAGATTGCAGGTTCTTAAACCCTTTAATTTACGATAAAGCTAAGGAAAAGTTACAAAATATTCCCTTTTTTGTCCGCGCTCAAGCTAGAACCCGAATTGAACAACTAGCTCATGAAGCAGACCAAGAGGTTGTGACAGATGATTTGGTAGAACGGGCTAGACTTGAGTTTGGACAATAAAATATTCTGGAGGTCGTAATAATGACAGTCGCTAAGAATCGAGCAGACCGAGTAATGTTTTACGACATTAGCTGGCAACAGTTTGAAAATCTTTTAAAAGATTTGGGAGAGCATCGGGCAGCACGGTTAGCTTACGATCGCACTACTTTGGAAATTATGACACCTTTACCTGAACACGAACATTACAAAGAGGTAATTAGTATTGCAGTTCAAGACATCGCTGAAGAGTTGGCTATAGACTATGAAAGTTATGGCTCGACTACTTGGAAGCGAGAAAGCCGAATGGCAGGGGTAGAATCAGATAATTGCTTCTATTTCCAGAATGAAGCTGCGATTCGGGGTAGATTGGATCTGGACTTGAAACAAGATCCACCGCCTGATTTGGCACTGGAAATTGATGTTACCAGTAAGTCTCTAAATCGGTTTCCCATTTATGCCCGCCTGGGAGTACCAGAACTCTGGTGTTATGACTCAGGTGAACTCAAAATTTACCAACTACAAGATGGGAAATATGTCGAGTCAGAGAAGAGTCTAGTGTTTCCTACTTTAGCAATTCGGGATCTGCCGAAACTGATTGAGCAAAATCGTGCAGATGGCAGACGGGCAATTCGTCGAGCGGTGCGCGAATGGGTAAGGAAAGGCGCGAAGGGTGAACTACCCAGTCAACCTAATTCATAATTACGAATTACGAACTTGTACTGAGCGCAGCCGAAGTATTACGAATTAGTATCAACTTCCTCCCACATTCATTGCTTTTAAAAAAGCCTTTTGGCTCACATCTCTGTAAACTGTATTCAAAGACTTCATTACCACATCACTGGAAGTTGAATTTACTGCATTTTCCTCTTCCTTCGCTAGGGGGATTGCTCCTAATACATCTAATACCATCTCATTAGTGGATGGCGCAATCACTACTAATGATGACTCTAATGGCTCATTGTATTGCCAGAAAGAATCAATTTTTACGGAATATTTGTTATTAGGAATTGACTCTTGAATATCGGGCGTTTCTGTGGTATTAGGTTTAATCTTGGCACTGCGTAATTGACGTAAATCGCTGATAATTTGCTCTTTGGTGCGTCCACGTAATTGAAATAGTACAAAGGGGTCTTCACTGAAGCGATCGCCTAACTGATAGTATATGGCACCAATATGTTTACAGGGATTTGCTTTATCAGGACAAGAACATTTACTCTGGACATCTGCAAGGGTAAATGGAAATATAGAAAGACCGTTAGCCGTGAACACTTCTTCTATATTTTGTGGCATTTCTCCTGCTAGTAGCTTGGCAGCAAAAATTGCCCTTTGGGACATGGTTTCAATTACATAACCCCACTGTTCATCAGTGAATGGTTCAAGGGAAAGAGAAACTTTATAAGCTTCAACTTCACTCCCTTGCACTCTAGCCAATACTTTCGCACCTTTAAATTCAATGCTTAAAACATTTCCTTGACGAGCATAGTTTCTCGCACGTTCTAAGCGCTTTTTAAAACGATAGGAATCTAGCAAATCTAGCCATTGTTGTGACCACCATTCTCGACTTGCTTCTAATGTGTAATTAGTCATAATCAATTCCAAATTCAAAATTAACAACGCACAACCTAATACGGTTCAGTTAAGGCTTAACTCTTTGTCAAAGTCAATTTTTTAACGTAGACGCTTCTCTACGAGACGCTACGCGAACGGCTTCCCGCAGGGTACCGCATTCGCACAGCGTCTCGTTAGGGAAGGACGCAAAGGAAGAAATAATTATAGGTTTGTAGTGAGCGCTAAAGCGCTCAAATCAAGGACTAAAGTCTTTACTACAAACTTATTCTGGATCATCATCAATTACTGCACTACGATCAAGTAGTAGTAAGTTGCGAAGTTGATTTGTATCCATTTCAGTTAACCATTCTTCACCAGCACCCACAACTTGTTCAGCTAGTTGTTTCTTACTTTCAATCATGTCATGAATTTTTTCTTCTAATGTGCCAGTGCAAACAAATTTATGTACTTGTACATTGCGGGTCTGACCAATCCGAAATACTCTATCTGTGGCTTGATTTTCTACGGCTGGGTTCCACCATCTATCAAAGTGGAATACATGATTTGCTCGTGTTAAATTCAATCCTACACCACCCGCTTTCAGAGAAAGAATCATAATCGGTGGCCCTTGAGGATCGTGTTGAAAACGGTCGATCATTTCCTCACGTTGTTTTTTGCTGGTGCTGCCATACAAAAAGAATATTTCTCGCCCTAGCTGTTTTTCTAAGTAGGGTTTAAGTAATTTACCCCACTCAGCAAATTGTGTAAAGATTAAAGCTCTATCGCCTTCTGCTAAAACTTCTTCTAACATTTCTTCTAGCCGCAGAAGTTTGGCTGAATTATGCTGCTCTAATGTCGCCTGTTTCAAATATTGGGCTGGGTGATTGCAGATTTGCTTGAGTTTGATTAGTAAAGCTAAAATCATCCCCCGACGTTGCAATCCTTCAGCAGATTCAATCTCTACTAAAGATTGTTCTACTACTTGTTGATAAAGTGCAGCTTGTTCACCAGTCAGACCACAAAATACGGTCATTTCTTGCTTATCTGGTAAATCTTGAATGATCTCGCGATCGCTTTTCAATCGCCGCAGTATAAATGGTTGCACTAATGAACGTAATTGAGTCAAAGAAGCTGTATCACCATACTTTTCTATTGGCATGGCAAACCGGCGCTGAAAAAATTGCTTATTGCCTAAATATCCTGGATTGATAAAATCCAAAATAGACCAGAGTTCTTGTAGTCTATTTTCTACTGGTGTCCCCGTCAACGCAATGCGAAACGTAGCTTCTAATTGCCGCACTGCTTTTGACTGCTTCGCCTCTGGATTTTTCACATTCTGGGCTTCATCTAAAACTATTATCTGCCAAGATACACTTTGCAATGACTTGATATCTCGATGAAGAAGTGAGTAACTGGTAACGATTAAATCGTGATTTTTCACTGCTTCTAAAAATGCTTTACCTTTAGGGCGTTTGTCACCGTGATATTGCAAAATTTTCAGGCTTGGTGCAAATTTATTGACTTCCCTTTCCCAATTGCCTAAAACAGAAGTTGGACAAACTAGCAGTGTTGGATTTTCTAGCGTATTTTGCTCTTTTAAGTGCAGCAGAAAGGCGATAAATTGGACAGTATTATGGCAAATAATATTGTTAGCGACAAAATTATGATGTTTGCTAACTTCAAAGTCATAAACCCATCCCTCATAATCTATCTCCTCTATAGATTCAATCCGGCAATAAAATACCTCTTGGTCGAGTAAATTTTGCAAAGACTGTCTTGTTAAGCTCAACTGTTTTATGTCAAGTTGAGTATATGCTGTCAGGGTTTGACTTGTCCACTTTGAAGGTTTTAGTAGCCCATACTGCTGTTGAGCTTCTCCACTAATAATGCGGTTCATCCCAAAATGTCGCAATGGTAGCCCCGTTACCTTGACTGTTTGGGCAACCATATCAGAAGCAGGAATTCCTTCAATATTTCTGTTGCTGACCAGTTGACAAATTTGCTTTAATTTGCTCTGTCTTTCTGAGTTATTAAAACCAATTTCTTGGAAAAATCTGCGGGCAGAATTTCCACCAATTACACCAATATAGTAAGTGCGTAAAGTACGAGTTCCATTAGTGGCACACTTCAGTTTGGGCGATATTCGCAACCAAATACCGAAACGACGCAGCAGTGCAGAAAGTTGCTGAATCAGTAAAACTGAAGCTGTAGAAATCTCAATACTCCCCATACTCAAAACAACAGCAGATTCAGCATCAAAATAGTTTTGTAAAAATATCCGCACACTATCCAAGTCTGCCTGCATAATGAAGGGCGGAATAGATTTTTCTGCTGATAGTTTGCCCCAAATATAACCTTTAGCTTCTAAAAATTGCCGATAGGCTTGGCTGTTAACTCGAAGAGCAGAAACTCTGTTAGGGAAGGTAGAGATATTAGGGCTGCTAATTTTGAGGTTATAGCGCTTTTGAATGCGTTGGCAAATCTGGAGTAAATCCTCTAGGACTCTGGTATCTTTTTGGGATATTGTGACTCTTCCTACATCGGGTAGTTCATGCCCTTCGGCAATCTGCCAAGCGATAAATTTGACTAAATCAGGGTCTTGTGGTTTTCCATTCCAAAGCGTTTTACTTGGTACACAGGCGTAATCACCCACCTGTAAGTTATTTGTCCAACCTTTACTTGTCATCAGCTTGTGACGATGAGTGATAGTGATATTGCTACCGTCTTCTAGCGTGATTTTTCGTAATTTCTCGCGCACTTGCTGCCGATACAACCGTTTAACATTACCTTGAACGATTTTGCCAGTTTTTTCATTTATGGAATTAACTAGTAATTCCTCTGTGGGGTTAGCCCAAAATCCTTCGCCGTCAAATTCTGTTTCTCCAGCGTGAGTTGTCCAGATTGTCTCGGCTGTGCGTAACAGTCCATTTACATTTACTAAAGTATCATTGGCTACACATTTACCCAATCCCATATCGTCGGCGAGACACGCACCTAAACCCCAACGTTCCAAGAATGACAGCCAAGCAGCACCACGTTCTTGATAAGGACGCAACTGCCCTTTAAAGCCTGTTGGTGTGGGTAAAGGTGCGATCGCTTGATTATTGGTTAACGCCCCAATCAACTCTTGCAATGCCCCAGATGCCTCAAAGCTAACCACTGGTAACTTTTCAATTACCTGGGTATCCCCTGTACTGAAACGCAAGGCATCTTCCAAGGAAAGTGCCATTTGGTCTTTGCGGGTGGTAAAAAAAGTTTGGGCTGTCTTGATGTCTTGGGGGCGCAATTCCACCCACTCACCGTTAATTTCCACTAGCGGGCTATTTAAAGCTACAAGTTTATCAAACTCGGCTTTGGAAATAGTTTGTCCGCCAATTGCTAATTGCCATTGGAAGTTTAGTAGACTTTGCAACCCTAAACGTCCCTGCTTTTTCTTTGGGGTTTCCGCAGTAATTTTCAAACCCAAACGATTTGCCCATCCTTCGCGGTTCGCTAAACTGGGAGGCAAAATTACTCCCAAACCACTGTCTTCCAACCTCCAAGCTACAGCTTTGATAAACTCATAAGCTTGGATGGGGGTGATATTAGAAGATTGGGGATATTCGGTTTCAAAACTGGGTGCGATCGCTGGATATAATCTAGAAGCTAGCCCCAAACCTCGCAAAAATATTTCCTGTGGTTGCTCAATTGTCCGATTTTCATAAACCAATCGTTCAACTGGATTGTTCCAAATAGTTACCGCATCCACCACAAACTCAGGATCGTCAGCCGCTTGCAGAAAATACGCCAATGTCCAATCTGTTTCGCCAGACTCTGGAGAACGCAGTTGAAAACAGGTACGAAATAGAGTTTTAAGAGTTAATTGGTATTGTAGCGGCATAGTCCAAGCTTTCAGTGCCGCTTCCAGTCGTTCTACTTCAATGGCATCTGCATTTACTGTATGAGATGCGCTGGTTAAACCTTGCAACCACTGTCGCACCCCACTTGGTAAAGATGCGTAGGCAAAGCCAGTCGTAGACATCGCCTTAGCTTCCATTGCAGGTTGAGAACCTATCATTTCTCGCACTTGGGCATCTATCGTACTGTTGAGAAATCCCAGTAATAATTCTTGAGGTTCGATAGGGAAGTTTACATAAAGTAGGGATTGCGGATTAGGGATTAGGGATTGGGAAAACTCCTCTCCAGTCCCCAGTCCCCAGTCCCCAGTCCCCAGTCCCTCTTGATAAGTACGACAAACCAACGGCATATTTGCAGAAAATTTTTCTAGGCGGGTGCCATCTACAGCACTATCTACAAGTACTTGCCACTTAGCAGCAAATGCACCATCTGATTGTCGGTCAATTGTTGGTAAAAACTTACACCGCGAGATTAAATCTAAACTCCACCTGGCAACCTGCGACCAAAAACGTAAATCTCCACCCAAAAAGGCGTCTTCCCCTTTAGCAGCATTTAAGGGAACAGCAGCGAGAAATTTTACTGCTTCACTGGGGTTGAGATAAAAACCCTCAACTCGCCACGGTTGCAAATATTGCGGGGAGTCTGTATCTAGCCCCAAGCTGGCAGAATGCACAGGGAAAATCCCTGTTGTTCCTTCGCTATTAGCTTCTGGGATATAAGTTGGTAGGGCAATGATTTGGGAGTGCGTTGGCAAACTGATCTCAGTGGCACTGGCTGCTTTGCGTGTTCGCCCAGTAGTAGCGATGGCTTCGCCCGCCGCAGGCATCGCAACTTGAGGTTGCTGAATGAAGTTGGTAATTGCCATGTTCTGCGAATCGCCAAAGGCGACGCTTCGCGAACGCAACCACTCACTCAACTCAACTGATGTCATTGCCAATGGATGTAGTGGTATATCTCCAGTTCCACTAAACTCGAAATTGACTCGCGGCGATCGCCAAGTTTCCCCCCAAATAAATAAACAACCATTTTGATTTTTCAGTAACCAATTACAGTGTAAGATCGCCATTTGCTAATTACTTATATTTTCCCAAAATTCCCGAATTAAAATCGCAGTTATTCTACTTTTTGCATCTTCTCAAGAAGATTTTTAGTTAAACTTTGCATATAATGAACATTTAAGCAAATCTTCTACATAAACGTTATTAATAATGAATTTTCCTGTAATTAAAGTTTTAAAAAATGGAATATTAGTAGAACTAGATTATATACATTTTCAAGAACAGGAGGTTGTAAGGGAATTACTCAATCTTGTGATTATTGAAGGTATAGCAAGGGACTTGGAGGTTAGGACATTAACTGATGATAAAACCTATATATAAAGACTTTCAACCCAGTCCCCAGTCCCCAGCGATGCACTGAGCTTGTCGTTGGCGCAGCCTCTCGTAGAGAAGTGTCCCCAGTCCCCTGCTAAGCTAATCGGCATTGAAGTTGCATAACCAAGGCGGGCAAGATGCCCACCCCACAAGATGTTGAGAAAATTTTAATCTGCAAATTAGATGTGTTTTAGCTTATAAAACCTATCCTCAAAAGCAACCTCTATCTCAAGCAGAATTTTCAGCTTACTGGTTAAGTAAGGATGCCTTTGTTGTCAGGACATCTGTTGTAGATCCTACACACAAGCCAAAAGAAATATTAGGGGCATTTTATTTAAAGCCAAACTTTCCCGGTCGGTGTTGCCATATTTGCAACGCTGGTTTTATTGTACAACCTGAGTTACGCGGTCAGGGGATCGGGCGGTTCATGGGAGAGGCTATGCTTTTGATCGCAGCAAACCTGGGCTACGAAGGAGTAATGTTTAATTTGGTCTTTGAAACTAATATACCTTCAATTACACTTTGGCAGTCGTTAGAATTTGAAATTATTGGGCGAATTCCGGGTGCGGCGAAGCTAGAGAACGGGCAGGTGGTAGACACGCTGATGATGTATCACACTTTGGGTTGAAGGACTTATCTATCTTTGTATGTACTAGAAGTCAGCTATATGGCATAAATGTTAGGATTGCCACAGAAAGAGAATAGCGAAAGAGAAGGAAAAAGAACTGAATGGCAGAAGTTGATAAGTCAATATCCTTCGATGGAAGGGATATTCGACTGAAAGTAGGCTTACTGGCTCCCCAGGCAGGTGGGTCGGTTTTGATAGAATCAGGGGACACATCCGTTCTAGTGACGGCTACGCGATCGCAAGCCAGAGAAGGCATTGATTTTCTTCCCCTCACAGTAGATTACGAAGAAAGGCTGTATGCCGCAGGTCGGATTCCCGGCGGGATCATGCGGCGCGAAGGTCGTCCACCAGAAAAAACAATTCTCACCAGCCGTCTTATAGACCGTCCCATGCGTCCCTTGTTCCCCTCATGGCTACGGGATGACCTGCAAATTATTGCCTTAACGCTGTCAATGGACGAGTTAGTGCCACCCGATGTGCTAGCAGTTACAGGTGCTTCCATTGCGACCCTAATTGCCCAAATTCCTTTTAATGGGCCGATGGCAGCAGTGCGGGTTGGTTTAGTGGGAGATGATTTCATTATCAACCCCACATACTCAGAAATTGAAGCCGGAGACTTGGATTTGGTAGTAGCAGGTTCACCAGATGGTGTAATCATGGTGGAGGCGGGAGCCAATCAGTTGCCAGAGCGAGATATTCTCGAGGCGATTGATTTTGGTTACGAAGCAGTGCGGGACTTAATCAAAGCGCAGCAAGATTTATTAGCAGAACTGGGTCTAGTAATAGTGCAAGAAGCACCACCACAAGTAGACCAAACGCTAGAAAATTATATCCGCGATCGCGCTAACAGTCAGATTAAGAAAATCCTGTCTCAATTTAGCTTGACCAAACCCGAACGCGATGCAGCTTTAGATGTCGTCAAGGATGAAATTGTCGCGACGATTACTGAACTGTCAGAAGAAGACCCAATTCGAGTTGCCGCAACTGCAAACAAGAAGGCACTTGGTAACACTTTTAAAGATATTACCAAATACTTCATGCGGCGACAAATCATCGAAGATAACGTCCGCGTTGATGGTCGTAAACTCGATCAAGTGCGTCCTGTTTCTTGTTTAGTTGATGTCTTACCAAAGCGAGTCCACGGTAGCGGTTTATTTAACCGAGAACTAACTCAGGTATTATCCGCTTGTACTCTGGGTACACCGGGGGATGCCCAAAACCTCAACGATGACATGCAGCTCGATCAACACAAGCGTTATCTGCATCATTACAACTTCCCCCCGTTCTCAGTCGGCGAAACCAAGCCAATGCGGGCCCCAGGAAGACGCGAAATTGGTCACGGGGCATTGGCAGAGCGAGCGCTCCTACCTGTGCTACCCTCAAAAGAACAATTTCCCTACGTCATTCGCATCGTATCGGAAGTACTTTCCTCCAACGGTTCCACTTCAATGGGTTCAGTGTGCGGTTCTACCCTCGCCCTCATGGATGCTGGTGTACCAATTCTCAAACCCGTCAGTGGCGCGGCAATGGGTCTGATTAAGGATGGGGACGAAGTGCGAATCCTGACCGACATCCAAGGCATTGAAGACTTTTTGGGCGACATGGACTTCAAAGTTGCCGGCACGGATACCGGGATTACCGCCTTGCAAATGGATATGAAAATCTCCGGTTTGTCTTTGGAGATTATAGCCCAAGCCGTCCACCAAGCCAAAGCAGCCCGATTGCACATCCTGGAGAAAATGCTCGCCTGCATTGACACGCCGCGTACTGAAACCTCACCTTATGCCCCACGTCTGTTAACAATCAAGATTGATTCAGACATGATTGGTTTGGTCATTGGTCCTGGAGGCAAGACTATTAAGGGAATCACAGAGGAAACTGGTGCAAAAATTGACATCGAAGATGATGGCACTGTGACAATTTCCGCCGTGGATGAGAACAAGGCCAAGAGAGCCAAAAACATCATCCAAGGCATGACCCGCAAGCTGCATGAAGGGGATGTCTATGCAGGACGCATCACTCGGATTATACCCATAGGTGCATTTGTGGAATTTCTGCCTGGGAAAGAAGGCATGATCCACATTTCTCAACTAGCCGACTACCGCGTTGGTAAAGTTGAAGATGAAGTAGCGGTGGGTGATGAAGTGATTATCAAAGTGCGCGAAATTGATAACAAAGGTCGGATTAATCTCACCCGCTTGGGTATCCACCCAGATCAAGCAGCAGCAGCACGAGAAGCTGCGGCGGTAAATCGTTAAATCGATTTGGGATTTTAGATTAGATTAAATCTAAAATCCGCGATGCCTATTGTGAAGGCATCGCCGTATGCTTCTCCAATTAACGCTCTTTCATCACTCTCAGCATAAGAACAGAAGAAATATTTATATTATTAAGATATCTAGAATAGCCCCTCGTATTTGATTTCTTAATACAATTAGTGTTATGGCAATTCTTTATGAATACGCATAGAAAAAACCCCTCCCAACCTCCCCTTACCAATGGGAGGTTGGGAGGGGTCAAAATAATGTGCAGCTTCACAGAGAATTGGTATTAGAAACCCAATCGATAAATGTGAAATTGTAAAGACCCTGAGCCAAGGTTTAAGTAAATTAAAGAATATGAAAGTTTGAATGACTAGGCGTAAATTATTGACTAGATTCTTACAGCCTGAAACAAAGTCTTGCTAATCATGCTCTGGAAATCTTGCAACAACTGTAAAAAATCAATATTAAATTTTAAATATCAACATTTTTGGACGTATACCTATTTGTGAAATAATAGTAATAGTGCGGGTTATTTATCCTAATCATATCTGCCAATAAAATTAAATAGTGTGAGAAATAAATCTGGGCTTGTTTATATCAGTTGGATGCTCGGCGTAAGTGCCTTAATCTTATTTATCTGTAGGAGCTTACGACATCAATTATTTCAATCAAATGCTTTGGATTTAGCTGTCTTCGATCAATGGGTATATTTAGCAAGTCAAGGACTACCTACAATTTCATCATTCTTTGGCTTTCAGATGATTGGAGATTATGCAGCTTTTATCTTATATCTAATTGTGCCACTTTACAAAATTTATCCCGATGTACATTGGCTATTTGCAGTCCAAGCGATCGCTACTCAACCTACAATTATTTTTAACTTTAACTATTCAAAAAACATTAAACTAGTCAAATATTCCGTATTACTACACTAACTTGATAGAGATTTAGCGTTATTAAAATAACTAATGATTGAACAATAAGCATTGCCATTAAATAATAAATCTGTCATATTAAATAATCTAATTTTAACCAAAGGCATTTACATCATGTTAGCTACATCTATAAAAATTCTAAATGAGCATTATCAATCTCTCAATAATGAGGGTGAAGATGTTATTCAAGGATTAACTCGAAGTCCCAAAAGTTTGCCAGCAAAATATTTTTACGATGATTATGGCTCAGAATTATTTGAACAAATATGTCAATTACCAGAATATTATCCAACACGAACAGAAGCATGGATTTTGCACCAATATGCCGATGAAATCGCTCAGATAACTGGTGCTTGTGAACTTGTAGAATTAGGCAGTGGCAGTTCTACAAAAACTCTGTTTTTGTTAGATGCTTACCAAAAACTTGCCAGTTACTGTAGGTATATACCCATTGATGTTAGTCAGGGAATCTTGAAATCTAGCGTACTAAAGCTACAGCATAAATATCCGACTTTCTTTATTGAGGGATTAATAGGAACTTATGAACAAGCATTAATAAAACTAGAATCAGCCTTTACACCATCACGGATGATTTTTTTCTTAGGCAGTTCTCTTGGTAATTTTAGTCCACAAGAATGTGATGATTTCTTAAAACAAATTACTAAGACTTTACAGGTAGGCGATTACTTTCTTTTAGGGATTGATTTACAAAAACCCAAGGAAATTTTGGAGCCAGCTTATAACGATAGTAAAGGAGTCACGGCTGCTTTTAACTTGAATATGCTTTCTCATTTAAATTGGCGTTTTAAAGGCAATTTTGACATCAATTTATTTACTCATCAAGCTATTTACAATCAAACTGATGCTCAAATTGAGATGTATCTGCATTGCCAAAATAGTCATAAAGTATCTCTAAAAGCGTTAGATTTACAAGTGTTGTTTACAGATGGAGAAAGCATTCTTACCGAAATTTCTCGCAAGTTTGATTTAGTAATTATGCAAAAACAACTGGAGACACACGGACTTAAGACACTAAAGACTTGGACGGATACCAGGCATTCCTTTGGATTAATTCTTTGTCAAGCTTAATTTTCGCTCGCTCAAAGTTTAATTTCAATGTTTAAGTGACACTATGAAGAATTTTCAATCTACTTACCCGCCAAAACTTGATAGTTGCAATAACCAAATTATCCTCGATTATTTTAACAATGCTTGGCAACTGGAAGATGTGTTGTTAAAAAGTCTGGTTGGGGAAAAGACATTTTATCTCAATCCTGACCCTTTGAGGAATCCACTAATTTTTTATCTGGGACATTCGGCTGTCTTCTACATCAATAAATTAATTAGGGTGGGTTTATTAGAAAACCGCATAAATCCAGACTATGAAATCATATTTGAAATTGGAGTTGATCCAGAAATACCAGAAGAATTGAATGAAGCGATCGCTCATCTGAAATGGCCACAAGTTGCACAGACTTGGGAGTATCGAGAACAAGTATATTCTGTAATTTCAGAACTAATTAAAACCACTCCAATTACTCTACCCATTAATGCCAACCATCCCCTTTGGGCTTTAATGATGGGCATGGAACACCAGCGCATTCACATTGAAACCTCTTCAATGTTAATTCGCCAACTACCAATTGAGAGAGTGAAACGTCCGCAAAACTGGCAATATGCCCCTTTTAATGGTTATACTCCCCAGAACGAAATGATAGAGGTTGCTGGTGGGGTAGTAAAACTTGGTAAAGCCGATGATGATTCGACTTATGGATGGGATATTGATTATGGCGATCGCACTGTTGAAGTTGCACCTTTTTTCGCCAGTAAATATCTAATTACCAATGGCGAATTTATCTATTTTATCAAAGCTGGTGGTTACGAAAATCAAGAATATTGGGATGAAGAATCTTGGAATTGGAAAACTCAATACAATATTCAATGTCCAAAATTTTGGTTACATGAAAATGGTAGCTACAAATATCGAGCCATGTTTGATGAAATAGATTTACCCTTAGATTGGCCTGTAGAAGTCAATCATTATGAAGCAATGGCTTATTGTCGTTGGCAAGGTAAAAATACTCGTTTAATGAGTGAAGCCGAGTACCACTTAGCAACTTATGATAACGGTTTGATAGAAAACATAGACAATTTCAATCTTAACTTAAAGTTTGGCTCACCTAGTCCTGTCGGGATGTTAGAAAGTGCAAAAACTCACTGTGGATTGTACGATTTGCGGGGTAATGTTTGGGAATGGTTGAGTAATAACTTAAACCCTCTTGCAGGATATCAACCCCATTTTCTTTATGAAGATAATTCTGCCATCTTTTTTGATGATAAACATAAAATGATGTTAGGAGGATGTTGGATAACTAATGGTACAGAAGCTTTAAAATATTACCGCAACTGGTTCCGTCCCCATTTTTATCAACACGCTGGTTTTAGAATAGTGCAAAACCACAAATAAGTCAGAAGGATTTCAAGAAACATTATTCAATCAATTAGTTTTGATGCAAACTGAATAAATTAAATATGCTGTAACCAGAACCATTGTAGAGACGTAGCAGTGCTACGTCTCTACATTATCGCGTCTTTACATTCTTTTGCTTAAGCCTTTTTTAACCAGCTAAACATAGCGCGTAAATCTTTACCAACTTCCTCAATTTTATGTTCAGCTTCTTTACGACGTAAAGCGGTAAATCCTGGTTTACCAGCTTGGTTTTCCAGTACAAATTCTCGTGCAAATTGTCCAGATTGAATTTCGCTGAGAATCTTCTGCATTTCAGCTTTGGTTTGTTCAGTGACAATCCGTGGTCCCCGGGTATAATCGCCATATTCAGCAGTGTTAGAAATGCTATCGCGCATTTTGGCTAAACCGCCTTCTACAACCAAGTCAACAATCAGCTTGACTTCATGCAGACATTCAAAATAAGCTAATTCTGGTTGATAACCAGCTTCTACCAAAGTTTCAAATCCGGCTTTGATTAAAGCACTTAAACCACCGCACAATACCGCTTGTTCGCCAAATAAATCAGTTTCGGTTTCTTCGCGGAAAGTTGTTTCGAGAACACCAGCGCGAGTACCACCGATACCTTTAGCATAAGACATGGCGCGATCGCGTGCCTGACCACTGGCATCTTGATAAACTGCAAACAGCGCGGGTACCCCTTCCCCACTTTCATAAGTCCGCCGTACTAAATGCCCCGGTCCTTTTGGTGCTACCATCACCACATCTACGTTAGGCGGTGGTACAACTTGCCCAAAGTGAATATTGAAACCGTGGGCAAAAGCTAACACATTCCCTTCTTCTAAATTGGGTTCAATCTCGTTTTTGTAAATTGTTTTTTGGACTTCATCAGGTAACAAAATCATGATCAAGTCAGCAGCATTGGCAGCATCTGCAACATTTTTCACAGTTAACCCAGCAGCTTCAGCTTTTGCTACTGACTTACTACCCGGATATAGTCCCACAATCACATTCAAACCACTATCTTTTAAATTGAGAGCGTGGGCATGACCTTGAGAACCATAGCCGATAATAGCAATAGTTTTTCCAGCCAAAAGGTCTAAATTAGCGTCTTCGTCATAATACATCCGGGCCATAGAAGCATCTCCTGTCAGCAAGCATCGTCATTAATTAGCAGACTTATGATTTTACCCCAAATTGAGTAACAGATGAACCATGAGCCATTGAATTTATCCGTTTGAACTCAGGGAGAGTTAAGCAGATGGAACTATTTCTGGAAGTAATAGGGCGATCGCTTAAACACAGTCAGACCCTTTCAGCAAGCGCCCTCAGCCATCAGTATCAATGGTCATATCGTGCCGTTACCTGGGCTGTATTAAGTCACCGTTAAGTAAGTAGGCGAGAATAAGTCAAAGTATATTAAGTAATGTAATGCAGATTCCACACCCTGAACTGGCACAAGTCAGAGAAAAGCCAAAAAGGGGAGAAGATGCTTGTCCATCACCTCAAGGGTATAGTTATGCTCAAAGCCCTATTCTTGCGTATACTTAGTCTTGCCATACCTAGGACGAGCTACGCTAATGCACATTCCTTTATAATCGCTGAAATCCTTTTACCGTATACATTTACCATTTACGAATAATTCTAATACTTTTCTTCCATTGCAAACCATCTCTAAAGTTTTAATTTTCAATAAAGATGTATTGAAAGTAACTACGATTTTGAGAAAATAGGTCAGAATAGGAGAACTAAATCTTAGAGTTAGTGCCATTCGACACTAACTAATAATAATTTGGCAGAACGCTCATTACAACTAGCTGTTACTAAACGAAAAATTAGTGACGATTCACAATCTCTGTGTTGGTTTGCTGATACTGCTAGCTTATTAACTATTGTGCAAACTTGTCCTTTTCAGCAAGGAGCTGTTATTGATTTCTTTCCAGAGGCGTTACGCGCATCTGTTGGTTATGTCATTGCCCATGCTTCGCTCATGCCTTTTTCTGCGATCTGAATCCTTACTCTGTTTCTATAAAAACTAAAAAAAATAACATTATCTTAAATACACTAAATTCTTCGTTACTCATTTATATTGGAACAATATCATACTCGATTTACATGATTCACTGGTTTATCCAAAAATCTATATCATTAACATACAAAAGTATCTTCCATGTGAATTTTAGAACAACCTTTAATATTTAGCAGTCAGTAATCATTCTGATTTTGTATATTTTAGTAGTGATATTAACTGCATCGCTAGACCATAAAATTGTTTAGTTAAAAATGCAGCAGTACTTAAAAAATACACAAGTTGCAAAAAGTATTTTCTTGCGGAGATTTAATATGAAAACAATAACTGATTCATTGGCTATAAGTAAAAAAGAATTCCTGGCACCTGACTGTAAAACCTCATTATCAGAAAATAACTTAGAACAATATAATTTAACATTACCTATCTTGAAAGAATCCGAAAAACACCTACTGATCGAGTGGAATCAGACTCAAACTGATTATCCTCAGCAAGCGTGTATTCATCAGTTGTTTGAAGCACAAGTAGAGAAAACTCCTGATGCTGTAGCACTAATCTTTAATAATCAGCATCTCACCTATCGAGATTTGAATTCTCGTGCTAATCAACTAGCACAACATCTGCAAACACTAGGAGTAGGTGCAGAAATTCTTGTAGGAATCTGCATAGAGCGCTCCTTAGAAATGGTTGTAGCACTTTTAGCAATCCTGAAAGCAGGTGGAGCTTATGTACCTCTAGATCCAGGATATCCACAAGAACGTTTAGCTTTCATGTTGTCAGATACCCAGGTATCAGTACTATTAACTCAAAAAGAATTAGTTGCCAAATTACCTACTCATACAGCATTGGTAATTTGTCTAGATGCAGATTGGAATGCAATCACCCCAAATAAAAAAGAGAACCTAAGCACTAGCGTCACTGCTGATAACTTGGCTTATGTCATGTATACCTCAGGTTCTACAGGTACACCCAAAGGTGTTAGTGTTATCCATCGTGGTGTCGTCAGATTAGTCAAAGAAACTAATTATGCTCACCTCACGGCTGAAGAAATAATTCTGCAACTTGCTCCTATTTCCTTCGATGCTTCAACTTTTGAAATTTGGGGTTGCTTACTTAACGGTGGGCGACTAGTAATCTACCCTCCTCATACACCATCTTTAGAAGAATTAGGGCAGATTATTCAACAATACCAAGTTACCACTCTTTGGCTAACAGCCGGCTTATTCCACCTCATAGTGGATGAAAAAATTGATGCTTTAAAATCGTTGCGTCAACTTTTAGCGGGTGGCGATGTCTTATCTGTTCCTCATGTACAGAAGTTCTTCCAAACAGTAGATAAGTGCCAGCTAATTAATGGTTATGGTCCAACTGAGAATACAACTTTTACCTGCTGCCATCCTATAACAGCGCCACTACAACCAGATGTCTCTATTCCTATTGGTCGCCCAATTGCTAATACCCAAGTTTATATATTAGATAACAACCTTCAACCAGTATCAATTGGAGAAGCTGGCGAATTGTACATTGGTGGTGATGGATTAGCTAGAGGCTATTTGAACCGTCCCGACTTGACTGCCGAAAAATTTATTTTTCACTCCTTTGATAGCAATTTGGCAACGCGCCTTTACAAGACTGGAGATTTAGCTCGTTATCTTCAAGATGGCAAGATCGAGTTCTTAGGACGTATTGACAATCAGGTAAAAATTCGCGGTTTCCGAATTGAACTAGGGGAAATTGAACGGGAAATTGCACAGCATCCTGACGTTCGGGAAATTGTCGTTTTAGCTCGTCAGGATGAAATAGGTGAAAAGCTATTGACAGCTTATATTGTTCCTCAGTATAACAGTAGTTATACACACAATAAATTGCGGAGTTTCTTACAACAACGACTACCTAATTACATGGTGCCATCAGCGTTTGTGATCTTAGAATCACTGCCTTTGACTGCAAATGGCAAAGTAGATAGACATAAATTGCCAGCACCAAGTAGAGAACGTCCGCAACTGGAACAAGCGTACATTGCTCCCCAAACCGATTTAGAGCGTCTGCTTGCAGGTATTTTGTCCGAACTGCTCAAAATCGATCGCGTTGGGATTGATGATAATTTCTTTGATTTGGGAGGAACTTCAATCTCAATTCTGCAAGTTGCTGTGCGAGTACAACAGGAACTTGGTATTGAGCTAGCTGCTGTGAAGCTATTTCAGTATTCAACAATTGGCTCTTTAGCAAACTATTTGCATTCAAATCAGAACAGCCAACCATCTTCTGACAAGCTGCAAAATCGCGCCCAACGTCAACAAGCATCTCGTACTCGTCGCCGCAATCATCAGCAAGCTCTTTAAGCAATGGTAAATATGCAAGCATCCGATAACCAAGATCCTATTGATGGTGTTGCCATTATTGGCATGGTAGGGAGATTTCCTGGCGCTGGAAATGTCGATGAGTTTTGGCGCAATCTGTGTGAGGGATTAGAATCAACGACTTTCTTTCAAGATGAGGAGTTAGACCCTAGTATTGACCCGAACCTTTGCAAAGATCCGAGCTACGTGAAAGCTAGAGGAATCATTCCTGGGGGCGAAACCTTTGATGCTGCTTTCTTTGGCATTAATCCACTGGAAGCTGTGGTTATGGACCCACAAGCCAGAGTTTTCCTAGAGTTGGTTTATGAAGCCCTAGAAAATGCCGGTTATGAATCAGAGTCTTTTGAGGGTTTGATTGGTTTGTATGCTGGTTGTGGTCAAAATACTTATTTTGCTAACCACATTTCTGGTCGTATGGAAATTGTCGATCGCATCGGTGAGTTTCAGACGATGCTAGCGAATGAAAAAGACTTTTTAACCACTCGTGCTGCTTACAAGCTCAACCTCAAAGGCCCAGCCGTCAGCGTCAATACAGCCTGTTCCACTTCTTTGGTAGCAGTCATTCAGGCTTGCCAAGCCTTAACCAATTATCAGTGCGATTTGGCTTTGTCAGGTGGTGTATCTATGACTACACCCCAAAATAGCGGTTATGTGGCTCAAGAAGGCAGTATGCTCTCTGGAGATGGGCATTGTCGTCCCTTTGATGCCAGCGCTCAAGGCACTATGTTCAATAGTGGCGCAGGAGTGGTTGTCCTCAAGCGTTTAGAAGATGCACTCAATGATGGCGATCGCATCTATGCTGTAATTCGGGGTTCTGGTATCAATAATGATGGCGCTGATAAGGTGAGCTTTACGGCTCCCAGCGTAGACGGACAAGCAGAGGCCGTTGCAATGGCGCAAGCTGATGCCAACTTTCACCCCGAAACCATATCTTATATTGAAGCTCACGGTACAGCTACACCTTTAGGCGACCCGATTGAAATTGAAGCGTTGACCCAAGCATTTCGTGTACATACAGATGCTAAACAGTTTTGTGCCATCGGCTCTCTTAAAAGCAATGTCGGACATTTAGTTGCGGCGGCTGGGGTAGCAGGGTTAATTAAAACTGCTCTCGCTTTGCATTATAAAAAGATTCCACCTAGTTTAAATTTCGAGGCTCCCAATCCCAAAATTGACTTTGCCAACAGCCCCTTTTATGTCAATACCAAACTAGCCGAATGGTCAGAAGGCGAAACTCCGCGACGAGCTGGTGTGAGTTCTTTTGGTGTCGGCGGGACTAATGCTCATATAGTGCTAGAAGAAGCGCCACAAATCCCAAGTTCAGGTGCTTCGCGTCCACAGCAGCTATTGTTACTCTCGGCAAAAACTAGTAAAGCTTTAGAGGCTGCAACAGCGAATTTACAGCAGTATTTACAGTACAATGCCGAAATTAACTTAGCTGATGTCGCCTATACTTTACAGCGAGGGCGCAAAGCCTTCAACTATCGACGCAGTGTAGTTTGTCACGATATAACAGATGCGATCGCAGCCTTACAATCTTTAGATCCAAATCAAGTAAATACTCGGCATACAGAAATCCGCAATCCAGCCGTTGTTTTCATGTTCCCCGGACAAGGATCGCAATATGTGAACATGGGACTAAATCTCTACAACCGTGAACCGATATTTCAGGAAGTAGTAGATGAATGTGCGGAAATCCTTAAACCTTTACTGGGCAGGGATTTACGAGAAATCATGTATCCTGCACCGAGCGATGCCGAAGGCGGGCTACGCCTACGCGAAACTGCGGCTATCTCCCTACAGCAAACCTGCTTTACCCAACCAGCATTATTTGTCATTGAATATGCTTTAGCGCAACTGTGGCAAAGTTGGGGAGTCAAGCCCCAAGCCATGATTGGCCATAGCATTGGCGAATTTGTCGCCGCCTGTATAGCGGGTGTATTTACCTTAGAAGATGCGTTGATGTTGGTGGCAAATCGCGGTCGCTTAATGTGGGAGTTACCAGAAGGGGCTATGCTCTCAGTGCGCTTACCAGCCAAAGAGGTAGAGCCGCGATTGAGTTCAGAACTAGCGATCGCTGCAATTAACGGCCCTTCTCTGTGTGTAGTTTCTGGCCCCACAGAGGCGATCGCGGCTCTCCAAAAACAATTAGAAAGCGAAGAAGTTGTCTGTCGCCATTTACACACTTCCCACGCTTTCCACTCCCCAATGATGGATAGCATTATTGCCCCCTTTGCTGAGGTAGTTGGAAAGGTTAAATTATCACCACCCCAAATTCCCTTTGTTTCCACAGTTACCGCCGACTGGATTACAGCCCAGCAAGCAACTGATCTGATGTATTGGGCTACACATCTACGTCAGACTGTGCGATTTGCCGAAGGCGTACAAACCTTATGGCAGCAGCGAGAACGCGTATTGTTAGAAGTTGGGCCGCGAATCACAACTACGACCTTAGCCCGCCAACAAGCCAAAGATATTAAACAACAGATAACGATCGCTTCTCTGGGTGATAACGCAGAGAACGAAGCCGAATGGACTGCATTACTCAAAGCAGCAGGACAACTGTGGCTAACAGGAGTATCTATTGACTGGAGCAACTTCTATGAAAGGGAAACGCGACAACGAATTCCCCTACCTACTTATCCCTTTGAACGCCAACGCTTCTGGATTGATCCTCCACCTCATCCCAATCGCGCAGCAACTCCCAAACTTCCAAATCCCCAGTTATTAGAAAAGACCCAAACTATGACAACATTCCCTCAGCAAAAGCTCATTCCCCTGCTAAAAGAAATTATCGAAGAAACATCGGGATTGGAAATAGCTAGTATTGACAACTCGACAACATTTTTAGAAATGGGATTAGATTCCTTATCTCTGACGCAAGTCGGGTTAGCTTTGAAGAAAAAATTTAAAGTCAAGGTAACACTTAGGCAGTTACTAGAAATTTGCCCGAATTTAGTAACGCTAGCTGACTTGATCAATCAAGCCTTGTCTCCCGAAACTTTATCCGCATTAGGATTAATAGAAACCGTCGCAGAACCAACTCCAGAAATACCATTACCAACACCTGTAACCACATCACCCACTTTGGTAGTGCATGAAGTTCATACAAATGGAGCAAATGGATCTGCACCTCAGATTTCTCCCCAACCTGCTGCATCTAATTTCCTAGAAAATGTGATTAATCAGCAGCTACAAATCATGACTCAGCAATTGGCGCTATTGGGTAACAACAGTCAATCTGTAACAATCCCAGTTGTACCTATAGCGACATCTCAAAATAATGGTGTCAAGCCACAAAATATTGTATCCATCCCCCCAACCGAAACTAGCAAAGAATCAGCATCGGTAGATCCAGAATCAAATGGCGCTAAAAAGTCATTTGGTGCGGCGGCTCGAATTGAAAAGACTCAGACTAAAACTCTGACATCACAACAACGCACTCATCTAGAGGAAATTATCCAAAGATATACACAAAGGACTCAAAAATCCAAAGAATATACTCAAACTCATCGTCCTTATTTGGCAGATCCAAGAACTGTTTCTGGCTTTAACCCGACGATGAAAGAGATGGTTTATCCCATCGTGGTGTCTCGTTCATCAGGTTCTAAACTTTGGGACGTTGATGGTAATGAATATGTCGATTTAAGCAATGGTTTTGGCTTGAATTTGTTTGGTTGGTCGCCACCTTTTATTACCGAAGCAATTGAAGCACAACTAAAACTCGGCATGGAAATTGGGCCGCAAACTCCCTTAGTTGGAGAAGTGGCGAAGCTGATGTGTGAGTTGACCAACTTTGACCGAGCAGCCTTTTGCAACACAGGTTCGGAAGCGGTTCTGGGAGCGATGCGGATGGCACGCACCATCACAGGGCGTAACTTAATCGCCATCTTTTCTGGAGCCTATCACGGTATTTTGGATGAAGTCATTGTTCGGGGTACAAAAAAACTCCGGTCAATTCCGGCTGCTCCTGGTATCCCACCAGAAATGGTAGAGAACATTTTGGTGGTGGACTATGATTCGCCTGAGTCTCTAGAAATCCTCAGAAGTCGGGCTGATGAGTTAGCAGCAGTGATGGTGGAATCTGTGCAAAGCCGTCGCCCTGAATACCAGCCCAAAGAATTCCTTCAGCAATTGCGTGATTTCACTCAGGAAGCTGGTATTGCCCTGATTTTTGATGAAATCGTCACTGGATTCAGAATTCATCCAGGTGGCGCTCAGGCACATTTCGGTATACAGGCGGATATAGCAACCTACGGCAAGATTGTGGGCGGTGGGCTACCAATTGGAGTCATTGCTGGCAAATCACAATATATGGATGCTCTAGATGGTGGGTTTTGGCAGTTTGGCGATGACTCTGTTCCAGAGGTAGGCGTGACTTACTTTGCTGGTACCTTCGTCCGCCATCCTCTAGCACTCGCAGCCGCCAAAGCAGTACTTCAGCATTTAAAACAGAGTGGCCCTAGCTTACAGCAAAATCTCAATGCCAGAACTGATAAGTTTGTAGCGGAACTTATGGGCTATTTCCAGCAAGTTCAGGCTCCTTTCACAGCTTATAATTTCGGCTCCCTCTTCATGGTGAAGTCTTTACCAGAGTTCCCCTACGGAGATTTGCTGTTTTACTTACTGCGGGATAAGGGAGTGCATACTTGGGATCACCGTCCTTGCTTCTTGACGACATCTCATTCCGAAGCTGATCTGGCTTTCGTAATGGCAGCCTTTAAAGAAAGTATTGCCGAAATGCAGTCTGCTGGGTTCTTATCTGCACCGCCCATAGAAGTAACAAACCGCGAAGTTACCAATAACAGCCTACGTAATCGTCCTCCGCAACCTGATGCCAAATTAGGACGAGATCCCCAAGGGAATCCCGCCTGGTATATTCCTGATACCAAACGACCCGGCAAATATCTACAAGTTGCAAGTGTTTCCTGAAGTGTTCTAAAAAATCAATCTGCACAGAAAGCATAGTGAGCATCAGTAATTTTTGCAAATAGTAAATACTCATCTCATCCATCAAGGTTTTGTATGTCAGTTGATAATCTACTTGAACATAGTTCTATTAAGTCCGATCTGAAGCTTCCTGAACAAATCATTCAAAGTGACCCTTCAAATTTCCGAGAAAACTTCAACGACTCTCATTTTATGTTTTCGCATAACCTTGCGGGACATCCTTTGTTTGAGATCCCACGCTTAGTTGAACTTGCAAATACTATCCTGAGTCAAGGAAAAAAGAACCAAATCCAGTCTTACGTCAGCAAAGTTCCTGTTGAGCAAAAGTGGAATCATCGACCTCAAATCAAGCAAATCACGGAGGCGATCGCACATATTGGAGAATCCGATTCTTGGGTGATGCTTGAAGATGTTCAAGCAGATCCAGAATACGCTGCTTTGCTCGACCAGATTATAACTGAACTTGAAATTCTTACAGGTAAACCTCTTCGGAAGGAAATGACCTGGCTCGGTGCTTATATCTTTATTGGTTCTCCAAATTCTATTACACCTTACCACATCGATAGTGAGTTGAATTTCCTGTTTCAAATTCAGGGCGAAAAAGATATGAGCCTCTTCAATCAAAATGATCGTTCTGTACTGAGCGAAGAGGAGATTGAAAAATTTTATATAGGCGACCTGAATGTAGCAAATTATAGAGAGGAGAATCAGAGTAAAGCAAGCGTTTACCGTTTGCAACCAGGCAAAGGACTTCACCATCCCATACTGGCACCCCATTGGGCCAAAAATGGTAATAATGTCTCTGTGGCTTTGAGTATCCTTTTTTATTTGCGACCTTACGATCTAAAAGCCAGAATATATCAAGTCAACAGCTATTTACGCAAACTTGGATTTGAACCCACCCCACCAGGCAAGTCTGCCCTGCGAGACCGCATCAAAATTTTTGCTCTGGGTCTTTTATCCGATCGCCATCCGAAAAGTAAATTTGCAATACTACGCTCTGGTGTATTAAGATTCAAATCCATTGAGAGAAAGCTAAGACAATTTCAATATGCAGTGAGATCACTAAAGCCATGATCACCTGTCGTAATTATTGAAAATAAAGCACATACAATATTTCAGATTAAGTAAGTCGGTATAAATAATTATCATTGGGATAAAGCACCGAGAAAAGGTTTGAGCCTTGTTTGCTTTTTTTGTGCCGACTTACTTAGGTTTTCGATATGTCACTACCTAAACCATCCACGAATAAGCATAATTCGATCAATTCGCTAGTAAATAAACATATGAAAATGGTTGATAAGTTTGTATCAGAGCTTCAACAGTTAGATGTAAAGTTATGGATTGAAGGCGGTAACTTACGCTATAAAGCTCCTAAGGAAAAACTGACTCCTGATTTACTCGCTCAAATGAAAGATCGCAAAGAAGAGATTATAAATTTCCTAAGCCAACCCCATCCTACTAATACAAATTATCATGGAAGCTTAATAGCTAAACCAGAAAATATTACTGTTGATAAAGTAGCTAACTTATCCTATAAAGAGTTTGCTAGTCGATATCTTAACCCATTGCAACCTGTTGTGATCACTGATGCAATCCAAGATTGGAAAGCATTGTCAACATGGACTCCTGAATTCTTTAAAAACAACTATGGTTCCAAAGAAGTAACAGTTGATACTCAACGCTATCAACTACGAAATTTTATTGATTTAGTTCTAGCTTCTACTGAAGAGAAACCTTGTTCATATCTCAAAGATACTGATATTCCCGGACTATTCACTGAACTACTTGCAGATATTGAACCTACACTACTTTACTCTCAGTATAATTGGCTCTTGAGTCCGATGCTTTACATACCAGCAGCCGATCCAGTAAAACAGCGAAATGCTTTTTTGGAGCTTTTAATTGCAGGTCAAGGGACAAAATTCCCAATCTTACACTTTGATTATTGGCACTTACATGCTTTTATCATGCAGGTTTATGGGGAAAAAGAGTTTACCCTTTTCTCACCCGTTCAAACTGAATATCTCTATCCAGTTGATACGTCATCAAATAGATCCTTGATTCCAGATATCCATCAGCCAGATTTAGAGCAGTTTCCACTGTTTGCAAAGGCAACTCCTATTAAAGTAATTGTCAAGCCAGGAGAAACTATTTTTGTGCCAAGTGGGTGGTGGCATACAACACGGATGCTGACCCCCTCAATTGCAGTCACAATGAATTGTCTAACTAACTCTAACTGGGATAGATTTAGCCAAGATTTGACTCGCGATCTGGTTAATTCGTTAACTTCTTTAAAAAATCACCAGAGTCGAATCACTATTCTTGAATCTAATATTTCTTCCTATCTAGACAATCTAGTAAGGCTCTTGGCATCCGTAGATCCCAATTGAGATTTTTTTGTATTCTTAACATCGTTAAACGCCAATAGTCTCAATGTATAAACACATCAAAACGCTTACTTCTCTACGTGGTATTGCAGCCTTGGTTGTTGTTGTACACCATTTTTCTTACTACGCTTTACCTAAAATAGGTTCAACCATATCAGCTTATAGCGACTTTTTCAAAAATGGATATTTGTGGGTTGACTTTTTCTTCATCCTGAGTGGTTTTATCATGACCCACGTTTATGTAGAGGATTTTTATTTAAAAGTGAGTTTAGATAAATATCGCTCATATTTATTTTCGCGGTTTGCTAGAATTTATCCTCTGCATATATTTATTTTGTCTCTTTTTGTTGGATTAGAAATTGTAAAAATATTCTTACTAAATACTTCTGCTTTCACTGGTAAATTTAACTTAACTGCTCTTTTTGCAAATATTTTTCTTCTACAAGCATTTGACCTAAGTTGTCCACCTTTATTATGGTGTGATACCTATTGGAATGAACCTGCTTGGTCAATTAGTGTAGAGTTTGTTATTTACTGTGCATTTCCATTTATCTTACTTTTTTTATTAAGGAATAGCCCAAAAAATGATTTGATGATTTATAGTTGCACTCTCTTGAGCATATTACTACTAATTACCTTTACTCGTGGAAATTTAGATAGTATTGTTGGCATCCCTTCAATCGCTAGATGTGGGCTAGAATGTGTACTTGGCATTATAACTTATAAAGTCTATCGTAGAGGCAATTATCAAAAATATTTCAATCTTAATTTACTGGTAATTATAGCCACGATTTGGATAGTTTTGATTATGCATTATTACTGGCATCATTCTCGCAATCTTCATGATTGGCTGATTTTACCAGCTTTTTCTATCCTAATTTTAGGTGTGTCTATCAACAACAATACTGTGATATCAAAAGTTTTAAATTCACGATTAATGCTATATTTCGGCACTATATCTTACTCAGTTTATATGGTTCATTGGTTTTTACAGGAACTGTTAAAACTATTGTGGCTTTATAATTTTCACGATGTTTTTGGCAAAAAATTCACAGAATATCAAGCATTGACATCTTTAGGAGTATTTCTTATGATTGTATTATTGACTGCATCATTTACATATAGATTTGTAGAAGTTCCTATGCGTAATTATTTAAAATCTACAATCTTGGTTAAATAATGTATTGAATGTCAGTAGTTTGTCAAGACAAATTTAAATTTAACCACATTGAATAAACTGAGAAAATAAGAGAGTTTTATGAGCTTATCACCTGTAGATTACCAATCCAGATTGACTGCGGTTGATTTTGATCCATTCGCAGATGGAGAATTACTTCTAACCGCCCCTGCCACAGAATCACAAAAAGAAATTTGGGCTTCTGTGCAAATGGCAGATGCTGCCAATTGTGCTTATAACGAGTCTCAATCTCTGCGACTCAGAGGCGAACTTGATGTCAAAGTTTTCCAGTCTGCGGTGGAAAAGTTAGTACAACGTCATGAAGCACTACGGACAACTTTTAGTACCGATGGCAATACACTCTGCATTGTTGCTTCTCGACAAATTGAAATCCCTATTATTGATCTTGCTAACCTGGAACCACAGGAAAAACAGGAAAAATTAGCTAGTATCTTGCGACAAGAAGTAGAGCAGCCTTTTGATTTGGAACATGGCCCTCTATTTCGGGCAAAAATTGTCAAATTGCAGCCGCAGGAGCATGTAGCTACTTTGACAGCACATCATATTATTTGTGATGGTTGGTCTTGGGCAGTACTGATGCCAGATTTGGGTAAACTCTATTCTGGCTTGCAACAGGGTATTGTTCCTGAATTAGAAGAACCAGACTACTTAAGTGAATATGCAACTTTGCAGCAAGAAGAGGTGGATAGTCCAGAAGCGATCGCCACAGAAAAATACTGGTTGGAACAATTTGCTGACTCTGTACCAGTGGTGGATTTCCCCTGCGATCGCCCCCGTCCACCACTCAGAACCTTTAACGCCGCCCGTGAAGATTGGCATTTAAATCCCGAACTAGTTGCCAACCTCAAACAACTAGGGACAAAACTCGGTTGTAGCTTTATGACTACTATCCTGGGAGGATTTGAAGTTTGGCTGCACCGTCTGACAGGACAAAACGACTTGGTTGTTGGGATTCCAGCCGCCGGACAAGCTGCTTTGGGCCAATATAATCTCGTAGGTCACTGTGTAAATTTACTACCTTTGCGTAGCCAAATTAATGGCGAAAAATCTTTCAGCGACTACTTGCGATCGCGGCGATCGGCTGTGCTAGATGCCTACGATCACCAACAATTTACCTTTGGTAGTCTGGTCAAAAAATTAGTTTTGCCACGAGATTCTAGCCGCATTCCCTTAGTTCCAATTACATTTAATATCGATCAGGGTTTAGATAGTGATAAACTCCCCTTCACTGGGCTAGAGGTAGAATTTTTCTCTAACCCCCGCGCCTTCGAGAATTTTGAACTGTTCATCAACGCCACAGAATTACATGGTCAGATGACCCTGGAATGTCAGTACAACACTAATTTATTTGACGCTGACACTATTCGCCACCGGATGGCAGAGTTTGAAACTTTGTTATTGGGTATAGTTGCTAACCCCAATCAGAGTATTGCTAAATTGCCAATTTTACCAGCAGTTGAGCAACAGTTATTAGCAACATGGAACCAGACTCAAACAGACTATCCCCAACATAAATGCATTCATCAGTTATTTGAGGAGCAGGTAGAGCGTACCCCCGATGCTGTGGCGTTGGTATTTCAAGAACAGCAACTCACTTATCGAGAGTTAAATATTCGCGCAAATCAATTAGCGCAATACCTACAAACACTAGGAGTAGGTGCAGATGTGCTTGTGGGAATCTGCGTCGATCGCTCCTTAGAAATGGTGGTAGGTCTTTTAGGGATTCTGAAAGCAGGTGGAGCTTATGTACCCTTAGATCCAGGTTATCCGCAAGAACGCTTGGCTTTCATGCTTTCAGACACCCAGATCAAATTATTATTGACCCAAAAACAGCTAGTTGATAAACTACCTAATCACACAGTAAGTGTAATTTACTTAGACACCGACTGGGATACTATCAACCAAAGCACACCAGATAATTCAATTAGTAGTTTCAAAGCTAATAACTTGGCTTATGTAATGTACACATCTGGTTCTACAGGTCAGCCCAAGGGTGTTAGTGTTATCCATCAAAGTGTAGTTAGATTAGTTAAAGAAACTAACTATGTAAGCCTTACTGCCAAAGAAGTATTTCTGCAAATTAGTCCGATCTCCTTTGATGCTTCAACTTTTGAAATTTGGGGTTGTTTGCTTAATGGTGGAAAACTAATAATATTCCCTCCTCATACCCCATCTTTAGACGAATTAGGGCAATTTATTCAGCAATATCAGGTGACAACCTTATGGCTAACGGCGGGTTTATTCCATCTAATAGTCGATGAAAAAATTGATGCTTTAAAACCCTTACGTCAACTATTAGCAGGTGGTGATGTTTTATCCGTTACCCACGTTCAGAAATTTCTCAACACAGTAGAAAACTGTAAATTAATTAATGGTTACGGTCCGACAGAAAGTACAACTTTTACCTGCTGTTATGACATTACAGCACCACTAAAGCCAGGGGCTTCTATTCCTATTGGCCGCCCCATTGCTAATACCCAAGTTTATATATTAGACTCCCATTTACAACCCGTCCCAATTGGAATCACAGGTGAGTTGTATATTGGTGGCGATGGTTTAGCACGAGAATATTTCAATCGCCCGGATCTGACTGTTGAAAGATTTATTACCAATCCCTTTAGCTCAGATACTCAATCACGCTTGTATAAAAGTGGAGACTTAGCTCGCTATTTGCCAGACGGAAAGATTGAATACCTGGGTCGGATTGACAATCAGGTAAAAGTGAGCGGTTTCCGCATAGAATTGGGTGAAGTTGAAACCGCACTTTTGCAATATACGGCAATAAAAGAAGCGGTAGTAATTGTTCGAGAAGATACTCCTGGTGAGAAATTACTGGTTGGTTATTTTGTCGCAGAAGTTGGTCAAGATAGCCCACAAATAATCTCCGAATTACGGCGATTCTTGAAACAACAGCTTCCTGAGTACATGGTGCCAAAGATTTTTATGGCGCTGGATGCCTTGCCCCTAAATGCTAACGGCAAAGTTGATCGTCGGGCACTACCAAAACCTGATTCTTTTCGTCCAGAACTAGAAGCAAATTATGTAGCGCCTCGTACTTCCATTGAGCAGCAGATTGCAGATATCTGGACACAGGTTTTAAATGTCAGGCAGGTTGGGATTTACGACAACTTTTTTGAATTGGGTGGATATTCTCTACTAGGAATTCAAGTGGTTTCTCGACTGCGCCAAGCCTTGCAAGTAGAAATCCTGATGTCCAATTTATTTGAATTACCAACGATAGCAGATTTAGCTGAACGAGTGGAAACTTTGCGTTGGGCAACCCAAGGTGTTCAGGCTGGTGAGAGTGAAACAGCTGATGATTATGAGGAAGGCGAGCTATGAAAACATTAGATAAACTACTATCTGAGCTACGTCAGCGCGATGTCAAACTTTGGCTAGAGGGTGAACGCTTACGCTATCGAGCAGCAAAAGACAGTCTCACACCGGAATTGCTCACCGAGTTAAAAACTCAAAAAGCCGAAATAATCAACTTTCTAAAACAAATTACTACAGCCGCCAGTTCACAGATTCCTCCAATTGTTGCTTGTGAACGGAATGGCAAGTTGCCACTTTCCTTCGGTCAGCAACGGTTATGGTTCCTTCATCAGTTTGAACCTGATAGTTCCTCAAATAATATGCCGGTTGTGGTGCGTTTTACAGGGAATCTCAATGTTGCTGTCCTAGAGGAAAGTTTGAGAGAAGTCGTCCGTCGCCATGAAGTTCTGCGGACAACTTTTCCACCCGTGAATGGTAAGCCCTCTCAAGTCATCGCCACCGATGTTTCCTTGACGCTGCCAATAATTGACTTGCGGCAAGTACCAGATGAAAAAAGAGAGGCTGAAGCTCTCCTACTGGCAACTAAAGAAGCTCATCAACCCTTTGATCTCGCCAATGGGCCGATTTTGCGGTTGCTGCTGCTGCGATTGAGCGATCGCGAGCATCTGATGATCTGGAATATGCACTGCATAGTTTGTGATGGAGCTTCTTCTGATGTATTCTATCAAGACTTCACTACCATCTATAAAGCATTGTCGGCTGGGAAAGCTTCTCCTTTAACTCCCTTACCAGTGCAGTATGCTGATTTTACCAATTGGCAATATCAATGGCTCCAGGGAGAGGTTTTAGAGTCACAGGTAAACTACTGGAAGCAAAAGCTAGAAGGCAATTTACCCATCATTGAGTTACCTTACGATCATCCCCGTCCTCACGGTGTGCAGACATATCGAGGCGATCGCGCTGCCCTGCTACTATCAAAGACGCTGAACCATGCCCTGACAGACCTAAGTCAAAAATGTGGTGTCACCCTGTTCATGACTCTACTAACAGTGTTTGAGCTATTGCTCTACCGTTATTCTGGACAAGAAGACCTACTGATTAGCTTTGCCAGTGCAAGCCGGGGACAAGTTGAAACTGAGCGGCTGATTGGATTTTTCTCTAATACTCTTGTAATGCGGGGTAACTTAGCAGGAAATCCAACTTTCCGACAATTGTTAGACCGGGTGCGTAAGGATTGCTTAGAGGCTTATAGCCATCAAGACCTACCTTTTGAGAGGCTAATTGAAGAACTTAGACCAGAACAACAAAGTCGGAACAGTTCGTCTTTATTTCAGGTAAAGTTCTCCCTCAATCCTCCTTGGTCGAATGGTCGGGGGATGGGAGCAATGCAACTACCTGATTTGACTATCACTTCTCTATTTGGCTACATTTATCATGGCAAGACCAAATACGATCTGATATTAGTCTTGCGGGAACAGGATAATGGTCTGGGCATGGTATTTGATTACAATGCTGAAATGTTTGATGCCAGTACCATAGAGCGGATGTTGGGACACTTCAAAACTTTACTCGAAGGTATTGTTGCTAATCCCGATCTGCCGATATCTGAATTACCTCTGTTAACAGCAGGTGAACAGTATCAAGTGTTAGTTGATTGGCATGGGAAACAGGCTGATTATCCGCAGAATACTTGTATTCATCAGTGGTTTGAAACTCAAGCGAAACGAACTCCAAATAATATTGCAGTAAGTTTTGAAAATCAGCAACTAACCTATCAGGAACTCAACCAGCGTGCAAATCAACTAGCCCACTATTTGCAAACTCTAGGGGTAAAATCGGGGGTACTCGTCGGTTTTTATGTTGAGCCTTCCTTAGAGGTGATTGTGGGGCTGTTGAGTATTTTGAAAGCAGGGGGAACTTACGTATCCATCGCTCCGACATCTGGGCAAGATAATCTGGCTTTCATTTTAGAAGATGCCCAAATATCCTTAGCGTTAACCCAAAGCTCATTGGTTGAGAAACTCTCTGAGCATCCGGCACAAGTTATCTGTTTGGATAGTGATTGGGAACGTATTGCACTACACGCGACAGAAAATCCAAATTACCATACCACAAATGAGACTCTCGCTTGTGTGATGTATGTGTCCGGCAGCGATGGAAAACCCAACGGTATAGCCATTACCCATTGTAATCTCGTCACCCACAGCCTAGCAATCAGCGAAACTTGGGAATTGACCCAGAGCGATCGCCTCCTCCTACTACCTAGTATCAGTTGCGATTGTTTCATTGAATCACTATTTCCCAGTTGGATTGCTGGTGCGATCGCAATTCTCCAACCTCAAGAGCTACAAAACTCGACGGCGCAGTTTTTCCCATTCATTACTCAACAACAGATTACCGTTGTTAATCTACCTACTTCTTTTTGGTATGAGTTAGTTAACGAGCCATCTGTATCTCCACAAACCTTGCCAGTCAGCTTACGCTTAGTCATGGTTGGTGGTGAAAAGGTCTCACGCAATGCTTATTTAACTTGGGTAGAAAAAGTTGGCAAGCAAGTACGCTGGTTGAATGCTTACGGGTCACTAGAAACGACTTTAACCACCACGGTTTACAATCCAGAAACTGCCACTGAAGCCAGTAACACTCGCTCAGAGATTCCCATAGGAAGAGCGATCGCCAATACCAAAATCTACATTCTCGATCAGCGATCGCAACCCCTACCAATTGGCGTTACTGGCGAAATTTACATCAGTGGTATCGGTGTTGCTCAAGGCTACTTTAACCGTTCCGACTTAACATCTGAGAAATTTATCCCCAATCCCTTTAGCAGCGAATCTGGGGCATACCTTTACAGAAGTGGCGACTTAGGACGCTACTTAAGTGACGGCAATATTGAGTTTATTGGCCGCCTAGACAATCAGGCTAAAATTCGCGGCTTTCGGATTGAGTTGACAGAAATTGAGACAATTTTGAGTCAATATCCAGGTTTGCAGAACACTGTGGTGATCGTCAGAGAAGATGCTCCTGAGGATAAACGTTTAATTGCTTATGTTGTTCCTAAAGGAGGGGAGACTTTTGGGAGTGAGCAACTACTGACTTTTCTCCAGCAAAAGTTGCCTGAGCATTTCTTGCCTTCTGCCTTTGTCATAGTGGATTCTCTGCCATTGAATGCTAATGGTCAAGTTGATCGTAAAGCATTACCTGCGCTTAATCTAACTAATTCTAAAATAGAAAAAATATTTGCTACAGCAGAAAATCCATTACAACTTCAATTAACAAAAATCTGGGAAAATGTTTTAGGAGTTCATCCGATTGCAATAAAAGACAACTTTTTTGATTTGGGTGGACACTCACTCCTCGCAGTACGTCTGTTTTCTGAGATTGAAAAGATTGCAGGCAAAAACTTAGCTCTATCTATCCTCTTGCAAGCCCCAACTATTGAGCAATTAGCTAATATTCTTGAGCGAGAAAAATCCTCGAAATCCTCAGTTGCAGCGACACCAACAGCTGATATCAAGTCTGAAACATCAATTCCTTGGTCATCTTTGGTACCTATTCAGCCCAACGGTTCCAAGCCTCCTTTCTTCTGTGTACATGGTTTGGGTGGAGAAGTTCTGCGTTTCCGTGAATTGGCAGTGCATTTAGGATCGGATCAACCATTTTATGGACTACAACCAAAAGGGTTAGATGGAAAACAGCTTCCATATACCCGGATTGACAAGATGGCAGCGTACTACATTCAACAAATCCAGACTATTCAACCCCATGAGCCTTATTTGCTCGGCGGATATTCCTCTGGGGGTATAATTGCTTACGAGATGGCTCGGCAATTGGCCATACAAGGTAAGAAAGTAGCTTTGCTAGTTTTATTTGATACCTATGGTTCCAGAAATATCGAATCTGCGCCATTGCAAAAACCAACCTCTCGCAATTGGAAGAGTCTTTTAGCAATTGCATCTAACTATGTGATTAAGCAGGTAAAAGGAAATACAGAGCGGCTTAAGTATCAGATCAAAGAGATACTCTGGCGGATTGTCTTTCACTTTCACCTGATTCTCGGTCGCCCCTTACCTTACTCCAATCGGAAATACATGGTGGAAGAGTCCACCAGACAAGCACTAAGAAAATATGTTCTACAAGTTTACTCAGGTAAAGCAACCGTATTCCGAACAGAAGATGGTCTTGTAATTGGACAACGTGAAGCTGATACCCAAATGGGTTGGGGTAAATTAGCATTAGGGGGAGTGGATATCTATGATATTTTTGGGATTCATAATTCCGTTTTTAAAGAACCTCATGTCCGATTTGTGTCCGAAAAAATGAAGGCTTGCATAGATCAAATTATTGCAGAAACCTGAATTTTTCTAGACTTAATAGGAAATATGGGGGTTATCGTCTAGGGTGTTGACTTTGAACCTTTTACCCCATAAGACTTCATGCAAACAAAAGTAGCATAAATAATTTTCAGGGAAATTGCCTCAAAACACCCAAAGTCAACACCCTAGTTCTCGTCCCTTGTGAGGTAGAAGAAGCCCATCGGCAACCACCTCCCCGCTCTTCGAGAGGTGGCTCTCATATACCTTAATGCGATCGCACCATCAATTAGTTGCTGGATTGGCGGTTAGGATGGAGGCTGTGCCATTGAGCAGAGTGTAAGAGTTGTTGTTTGTTTGAGGAGCGACGAAGTTGTTGATAATTCCTACAGCCGTGATTTGGGGATTATTCTGGATCGGGTTATTAGGTAAAAGAAGTGTAAATGTTGTGAGGGTGTCAACTCCATTTGCGATCGTGACACTTACTTGTTTGCCGATCGCTGAGGTAACAATGTTAATTTCATTGGGTTGGAAGACCCGATCCTTGTAGTTAAAAGTACCATTTGTTGTATAAGTAATTTGTTCATTGGGGAAACTATAGAATATAGTAGCTCCAGTTGGAGTTACAGCAGTTTGTGCTAGATTGTCAGTTTTGGCAAATACTGGAGGTGTCAAAATACCCAGTGGGATGGGGAAAATCAATCCCATCAGAATCATGGAACGGTAAAGGTTATTTATGTACATATTTAATTCTCCTTATGTTTAGCAATTATCTATTGACTTCAACTTAGAAAGTTTAATTATGGTACCCGCTCAATAATCCGGGGTAAATCGCTCATTGACAAGCCTCAAATGGCGTAAAATCGTCTTTAAACTGGTAGTTCACCCTGATTTATTGAGTGGATATTAATTATGTTTATATGAGACCTAATCTGTTTGGTTACATATAGGGCTTGACATTATGGGATCACTTTTAATTATATCCTGCTACTTAATATCCGTAGCTATGTAATAGGAGAAGACATTTATACTGCGGAAATTCGCAGTAATCATCTAGACTTTCGAGAAGATGAAAAAGCACAGTTAATTCCGGTAGAACTGCCTGACTTAGTTCAACAACAATGTTTAGCTATTAGTAAAGCTTTGATGTTAGAGTGGACGGCGATAGACTGGCGTTTAAAACCAACGGGTGAGTATGTCTTTTTAGAAGCAAATCCCAGCCCGATGTTTTTACACTTTGAGCAACAAACAAAATTTCGCATTCCTGAAAGTTTAGTTAACCTTTTATCGGAAATAAAAGGGTTTAATTTTGAATTTTGAATGGCTATTCTATTGTCCCTCAACTTTTTCAGTATTACCTGCTTTTACCCAACCTTCTTGTTCGGTACCTTCCAAACGGATCTTTTGCCAAGCTTTATCCCCACTTTCTTCCAAAATAATAATTTTTTGATTAAAACCAACCCCACCAATCTTTTCAGCTTCTTGATTTGGTTGCGATCGCAAACTCAAGCCTTCAGCCCAACTAACACGCCCTCGGTAAGCTCCCGATGGCAATGGTTTTGGTGATGGGGTAGCCTTTGGTGATTCTGTGGGAGTGGAGGTTGGGGTTGGAGACGATTGAGCCTGAGTTTCTGGTGTCAGAGTGGGTTTACCTCCTCCACGCTCAGTTCCTTTTGGAGCTTGGGCTTTCACCGAGGGACTATCGTTGGAAAAAACGGGTTTAGCAGGGGGTACGCCAGTGCGATTGATGAAATACAGTGCAACTGCAACGCCGCTACCTACTAGCACCGCGATCGCTAAGAAAAAGCCAAGTATAAACTTTGTGAAGCCAGACAACATATTTAAAACCTGATTATCAACAGTCAAACAATTTTGGATTTGCGATTTTAGGTGGCGCTTAAGGGGAGCCAGTCACCTGCATTTTTCCCCCGTTGAGTGGAGTAGCGTTGAACTGGCTCTCAAGGGTTACAAGTTGAAAAGCAAGTAACCCATGCCGATAATAATCAATAGTCCATAATAATTGATCATTAACTATTGACTATGGACTTTTGACTAACTGATTATTGTAGCTACTGCTGAATGCTCTCACGTAGTGCGCCGGAGGCGATCGCTTAAAGGGTTGTGTTTAGATGCTAAACGCGCTCTCCCAGCCGCCGCCCATTCTTGGAGTTGCTGAATTTGCTCTACGGCAGTTCGCGCCAAGGGAATGATCTGACTGGCTGCTTCTAAAATATCATCGGTAGCAAAGTCGCGGTTTTGGCTAAATCCAATATGCATCGCTTCAATTAAAGTTTGCTCAATCTCTGCCCCAGAAAAATCAGGCGTTTCATAAGCTAATCTGTCGATGTCATAACTTTTCAAGTTATGAGGGCGCAATCGGGATAAATGAACGTCATAAATTGCTTTTCTCTCTTCTTGGGTGGGCAAACCCACAAAGAAAATTTCATCAAATCGTCCTTTGCGAAGCATTTCCGGCGGTAAGGCTTGGATGTCGTTGGCGGTGGCGACGACAAACACGGGTGAGGTTTTTTCGGCTAGCCAGTTAATAAAAGTGCCAAACACCCGGCTAGCTGTTCCGGCATCACCTTTGCTACCAACTCCGGCAAAGGCTTTATCTATTTCATCAATCCACAAAATACAGGGAGCGAGGGCTTCAGCTACTTGGATCATTTGACGAGTGCGAGATTCTGATTCACCCACGAAACCACCAAATAACCTGCCGACATCCAGACGTAGCAACGGTAAATGCCAGTGATGAGCGATCGCTTTTGCGGTTAACGATTTACCAGTTCCCTGAATACCCACCAACATTAAACCACGGGGGTGCGGTAATCCGTACTGTCGGGCTTTATCAGTAAATGAGCCTCCCCGACGAATCAGCCAGTCTTTCAGGTTATCCAGTCCGCCGATATCAGAAATTTGCTCAGTAGCGGGGTAGAAGTCCAAGATTTGCGTTTGGCGGATAGTTTGGCGCTTTTCTTCCAAAACCAAATCCACGTCTTCTGGTTGTAATTCTCCGTGGGTAGCGATCGCTTTTGCCAAAACCCGGCGAATCCGTTCCATCGAAAGCCCTTGACAAGATCGCACTAAGTCATCTAAAACTTGGCCAGAAAGGGAGTTACCAGTACTTTGTAGTAAGCGTTCCACCTCCACTTTAATTTCTGGGGCGGCGGGTAAGGGAAACTCAACGACTGTCAGCACTTCGGTTAAATCGTCAGGGATGGCGATGCGGGGCGAGAGTAGGACAATATTTTTTGGTTGCGACTTGAGGAGTCGGGACAGGTTGCGGAGTTTGCGAGCGATCGCTACATCATCTAAAAAGCGATGATAATCTCGGAGAATCAATACCGCAGGTGCCGAAGCTGGTAATTTTTCGATAAATTCTAAAGCTTGCAACGGGTTACGTCGCCCAAACCCAACATCATTGGGGTTTCCTTGGTACCCATCGACAAAATCCCAAGTATACACTGGGCGATTACCCTGGTTGGTTGCTTCTTCCCGGATAGCTGCTTCTACCCGTTCCTCCTCATAAGTGGGAATATAAATTAAGGGGTAGCGGGCGCGTAGCAGCAGTTTAAACTCTTCACGGAAGTTCATATTTAGCTGTAGTTATTAGTTCTTCTCTCATTGTTCAGGTTTGTATCGCCTCTCACAACTAAAAAACCAACATCTACCATGTTCATAGCGGTTGCCAGTGCGATCGCTCTATGTGAGATATTTTTTAACGCTCTTTTGTGGTGAGTATAGTTTAATTACCTGTCAGGATAATCAGGTGCTTAAAAATACTCCATTTTTTCACTTTTTTACAGACTATTGCCAGAAAATTATTAAAACTTGGATGTAAAGATTGTTTCTCTTCGGCAAATTCAGTCTAGTTTCGCTAAAATTTATAAATACTGACTATTTTAAGAACTAAGCAAAATATATGTCTAAATGTTATATCTGTGAATGCGAAATTAGTCCAGACAATAGTTACAAAGAACATATAATACTCAATTCAATAGGAGGCAGGCTCAAATCATCATCTTTGATTTGCAACAGATGTGCCCCGCACTTTGATGGCATAGATGCTGCCCTTGGTAAGCAGCTAAATACTATAGGCTTAGTTCTTGATATCAAGCGAGATAGATATAAGAATCCATACACCAAAGCAAAAATAGTTAGTACAGGTGAAGAGGTATCTTTAATTTCTGGTGGCAAAATAGTTCCAATAAAACCAACTATTGATGTGAGATACGATGGAGATAATGCCTATCTTTCTGTTTCTACTAGAGATGAAAATCAGATGAGGGAGGCGCTTAATGGGCTTAAACGTAATCATCCCTGGATTGACGTTCAGGAACTTATAAGTCATGCAATCAAGCGACAAGAATCCATTGATAGTCCTATTCAGTATCAGCTCACATTTGGAGGAGATGAAGCATTTCGAGCTATCTGTAAAATGGCAACTAGTTTCTATATTTATAAAGGAGGAGAGCGAAATCATATATCGCACTTAATTCCTTATATAAAATATGGTGAGTTAAATAATAGTGTTTGGTACTATTATCCAGAAAATATTACTAATTTAAATTCAGAAAATATAGAAGTTTTACATACTTTATTTCTTGTAGGCAATCCTAACGAAAAAACACTGTATGCTTATATCGAGCTTTTTAGTACCTTGAAATTTATAGTATTACTATCAGAGCGTTATACAGGGAAAGAATATCAAGAATTCTATTCTTTTGATATTATAGGTCAAAAAATTATAGATAAAGTGATTGATATTAATCTTTCTAGAGATGAAGTTTTGAAAGTTATACAACTTCAAGAGAATAAGTTGCAGCAAATTCAGAATTCTTTGAGATGCCTATTTAAAACCATAAATAATAAGCAAATTTATGAGAGCCTTAGCAAAGAAGTTGAAAATGTTATAGAAAATTTCTTCAAAGATATTCCACAAGATACAGTTTTCACTAAAGAAATGTCATCAGAATTAGCTGTAGAATGTACTGATAAAATTGCTGCCTTACTGCACGAAAAAGGATTTTTTAATCAGGAGTAGAGTTTATCAGCCGCATTGGTAGTTTAGGCAATTTATACTTACAAATAGATAATTAACTGCGCCGTCATACAGCAAACGGCGCGTTAAACACCTATCCCGGAAGTTGCTTTTTGAGTGCTTCCAGAGAAGCCCAACGGTTATCAACTGGAGTTTCAGGACTATCAGGATTATCAATAGTACTGCTTACAGGAATACCTGGACAATTGCGATCGCACGGGCGGGAAATCACCTTGGTTAAGATGCTCTTAATGTTCTGTTACCAAATCTGGGAAGGTTTTAGATTTAGTAAGGTAGTATGTATATACTCAAGTAAGGAATCCTTACATTTGATAGCAAAGGCTAGGAGGCAAGTCATGCTCGCCAAGTTAACTTCTAAAAATCAACTAACGCTGCCTAAAAGTATTACTCGTGAAATCGGTGAGGCTGAGTATTTTGAGGTAAAAGTGGAGGGGGGGCAAATTATTCTGACTCCTGTAAAAATTCATCGGGCTGATGCGGTTCGATCTAAGCTGGCGGATTTAGGACTGAGTGAGCAGGATGTGGCTGATGCAGTGGCTTGGGCGCGTCAATCGTAATGGTTTGTCCACGGGTGGTAATTGATACTAGTATCATCATCTCGGCGCTGATATTTGGGGGCAGAGTATCTAGGCTTCGTTTGGCATGGCAGGACGATCTCTTCACTCCACTGGTTTCTAAAGCGACAACAACTGAGTTAATCCGAGTGCTGGCTTATCCAAAGTTTAAGCTCACGCCAACCGAGCAAGAAGATTTACTATCCGATTACATACTCTTTTGTGAAGCTGTAGCGATGCCCGGCCGCTTGCCTGTAATTCCTGAATATCGTGATCCGTTTGATGTGCCTTTTTTACTTTTGGCTGTGGTCAGTGAGGCTGATTATCTCGTGACGGGCGATCGCGATTTACTCAGTCTAAAAGATAATTTTTCTTGCCCGATTATCACGGCTGAAGATTTTCTAAATGTTATTGATGGTCAGTCACCCTAATTTTTCCGGTGATGCCTTGTAAAAGTGGTATTTGTTGCCATAAGTTTTCCCACTGCTTACAGAAGTCATCTACATCACAGAATATTTGTGTAATGTCGAGCCGAGATACAATAGTAGACATAAACTTTCCGATCGCATCTTACAAGCCTTATATATTTACCACCCATGCTGTCTCTGTCGAGTTAATACCCCCGAAAGCGATGCCTAGGTTGGTAAACTACGCACGGGCGGGAAATCACAGAATTTTAGGCATAAGCAATAAGCTATTAGCCCGGAAGTTGCTTTTTCAAAGCTTCTAGAGAAGCCCAACGGTTATCAACTGGAGTTTCAGAACTATCAGAACTCTCAGCAGTAATACTTACAGGAATACCTGGACAATTGCGATCGCACAATTGCCGTTGAGGTACAGCCAAGCACATCTGCTCATACAGCCATTCATTGGGATAAAAATAACCATCGGGCGGTAGAGTTTCAAGCAAATCTTCCAGAACCACTTCCCTTTCTAAAGGCAAGTCATTTGCCTGATTTGCAGTTTCCTCTAACCAGATGATTTCTTTCGTATCAAGCCCTAAACGTCGATTGTATTGCTGCAAACAGCGATTACAGGTACAAGTAATAATCGTTTCTGCCTGACTAGACACTTCCAAGTAATTGCCATGATGCTGCACGCGCACATGACCACGAACTGGTGTCAACGTTTCCAGACCAGGCAGAAATTCCTCAACTTGAATTTCCTCTGTCCGCTCCGGGGCTTGAGTTAGCTGCGGAATATAAATTGCGTCCATAGGATTTGTGAGACATCCTCACTAAAATTTATCTTTTTTATCAGCAATTATACTGATAATACATCTTTACTTTATCTCTTAAGAACAAGAGAAATTTTGAAATTATATGGTTATGAGTTTTCAATTAACTCCAAACTCATAACTCCTAACTCCTAACGTACAGACGCGATTAATCGCGTCTAACTCCTAACTTCTTCCAACGAAGCTGGACGAACAACTAAATGACGTTGCGGTTCTTTACCGCGACTGAAGGTTTCCAAATCTCCAAAATCCTTCAAGAAGGTATGGACTTGACGCCGTTCAGCAGAACTAAGAGATTTGATTTCCACTTCTCTACCAGAAAAGCGCACTTCATCGGCTGCTGCTTCTGCTAAGGCGCGAATTTCCGCTTCTCTTTTGACGCGGTAGCCATTCAACTCAATGGTGTAAGAGGCTTGTTCCTCTGGGGGTTGACTGAGGTTTAGAACTGAATTTGCTAGATACTGAACCGCATCTAACACAGAACCATCAGCACCAATTAATATCTGAATTTGTTCTGAGGTTAAATTAGTTTGATCAATAGTCAACCAGTAGTTATCTGGTTCTGGGGAATCGCCGTCTTGAGATTGAGCAGTTTCTAAATGACCCTGAATCTCAGCAGGTATTCCAGTGAGTTCTAGCAGTGTTTTTAACCACTCCTGACCTCGCTCCATCGCTATGTTACTCATGATCCCCCTGTCGCCTTTTTCTTAGCACTTTTTGGTTCAAAGGGCAGTGCCTTTTGTTCTGTGACTGCTGCTTCTTTCTCCTGAGTTGCTACGATTTTTTGTAGTTCTTCTGGTAGAGGTTCGCGGGAGAGAAGATAAGTTTGTGCGGTTTGGAAAATATTACCAATCACCATATACATCAACACCCCTGCTGGTAAGGGGAAGAACAAAAACATCCCAGAAAAGATAACTGGTGTGATTTTGTTAACTGTATCCTGCTGCGGATTGCCACCACTGGAATTTTGCCCGGAAAGCAATTGGCTAACATAAAGGCTGATCCCAAAGAAGACGATCATGGCGACGATATCCCAATGGATTGTACCATCTGGATCATTTGCGCCAACCCTGCCTAAGGCATCAATGAATAGAAAGCCTTTATCTGCTGCTAGTCCAGGAATTGTACCTTGAATGGTGACATCTCCCGGTTGCAAGGCTTCTACATTCCCCTCAGCATCAATTTTTATCTTATCTTCCCCTTTGGTGACTTTCCAATCAGGAATCAGCTTATTTTCTGGGTGTTCTGCTAAGAGTACCTGAAATGGTTTGCCCTCAACGGTTTGATATTGTATCTTGGTTTGTTCACCTACTGCTAGTTTGTTTCCACTAGGAAGGATGGCAGCGACTTTAACGTGTTCCCCATCCGCAACGTAAATATTTTGAGAAGCCGTGGCAAAGGCTTGCGGTTGAATTTGTTCGATTTGTTCTGCGGGAAATATTTGCAGGTTAACGCTGTAATTCACACCGGCAAAAGGCGAACCCCGCAAAGTGGCGAACAGCGCTAACAAGACTGGCATTTGCACCAATAATGGAAAACAACCTGCTAAAGGATTGCCAAATTCTTTTTGAACATTGACCATTTCCTCCTGCTGCTTTTGCGGTTCATCCTTATAGCGCTCTTTAATTTCTGCCATCCGCTTCTGCATCAGAGGTTGTACAATTCGCATTTTCCGCATATTGCGAATTGAGCCAGCACTCAGGGGATAGAGCGCGAAGCGGACTATCAAGGTCAAAGCAACGATCGCTAATCCGTAGCTAGGCACTATACCATAGAAAAAATCTATGATTGGCAGCATCACGTTGTTCGAGAGAAAGCCGATACCAAAATCCATTATTCTGAATTCAACCTGAGGTACTGTAAACTGAATCTAATTTATCTAAATACATGATTTGCCGGCGACTATCTTTCGCTACGGATAGCCGCACATTTAAATGGGGCATGGGGCATTGGGCATCACCCTCATCTCCCCCTGCTCTCGTAATCCCATCACTTGTTGGCGGCGGCGCTATATTCAGGATTTTTCGCGGCAATTCTTTCGTTGATGTAGTCATACACTTCCCGAAATTTGGGAATTGCACGCAATTCGAGACGACTGCCGTTTTTTAGGGTTATGGCCATATCTCCCCAAAAGCCAATGCCACGGGGAACTTTGACGACTTTGACAATTTCTGAATAAATTATGTCAGTGCGATCGCGCCCTTGCCAACCTCCAATCACGGTAATTCGGCGATCGGTGATGCGGAAACGCAGCCACAATGCCCTGACAATCGCCCCAACTGTCAATGGTATCCCAACGACGGTTAACCCAATCAGCAGGTTGATAATTAAATCCCCAACATGGGGTCCACCTTCATAATATACGTCTTCACGAATTCCCATCGAACACCTCAGCTTGTGCCAACAACTGCTCTAATTCTTGCAGAAATTGTGGGCTTACGCACTTAGATTCTGCTGCTGTGGGTTTGACAATGAACACTAACCGCCATCCTGGTGATAATTTGGGCAGCAACTGATATAAAGCAGCAGTAATTTGCCGTTTGATTCGGTTGCGAACCACTGCCCTTTTACTAACTTTTGTGCTGATGGAAATGCCAATTCGCGTGCTGGCAAGATGTGCTGAGTCAGATGCTTGTGTAGTCTGGGTGGCACCGTCCAAAGAAGGTTTTGTTGGATATAACGGCTTTAAGGCTCTCAATGTTAAATAAGAGCCATTACGCCGAATTCCTTCCCGGAAAACTGCCTGGAAATCCTTGCGGGATTTTAGCCGATTTGCTTTGGACAAAGCCACAGATGCTCTTTTAGCTTAATATGCCCTAAACGCTCAAACGGTGACGTCCCTTTTTTCTCCTAGCGCTAATTACGTTTCTGCCATCTGGTGTCCGCATTCTGGCGCGAAAACCAGAGGTTCTTTTTCTCTTACGGCTAGTACCGCCCAGTGTTCTTTTCATACTGTTCTCCTCTTAGGTGATTTTTATAAAAACTCACAATCTCTAATTTTATCACTTTATTTGGAAATTGGGAATTGAGCAATCCAATTTTGGATTTTGGATTAAATTTCAATCTAAAATCCAAAATCTAAAATCTAAAATTCTTATTCCCCACTCCTAATTGATGCTGATAATCCAACTTCCCACGTAACGCAGTAGTGGCACATCGCCGGGGGAGAGAACTTGACAGTTAAAATAGTAAACTCCGCCGAAGGATGGGTTTTGCACGTTAGATAAGACTAACTCAACCTTACTACCTGCTGGCACTGGGTCTTGTGGAAAAATATTAATCAGCCTACCTTCTTTGTCCCACTTCACCTCAGAAAGCGGAACTTTCTTGCCTTTGACTCGGACTTCAATTCCTTTCGGGTCAAAAGTTCCTTTGTAATAATCAGGGTAGGTAATGGCAAATTGACCAACTGCTAATTTCATTTTTTGGGCTGGAATCCTTAATATATATCGATCCCAACCATTAGCTTGTCCGCCAAAATCTAACCGCAAGGGCAGTTCATTTTCCCTTTTGATGCCGCTAAAGAGTGTAAATCCGTTTTGTGCCCAAGTCAGGGCTGGAAATCCAGTGACTAAAACGGTAGTCACGGCTAAAGCAGAAAGTAAACGTCGCATAATTGGGCTTCCTCAACCAAAATATAAATTTGTTATCTAAAATAACTGTTTGTGAGTATTCGTTACTAAACTTTACTACTGACTTCATGACAATGGACGTTTAATTGCAATAAAAAGTGCCATCTTCCGTGAAGTTTGGACGCCAGGAAAATTACTTAGTAGCAAAATAAATGTGTATTAAAATTACTTCATTCACGTTGTCAAGTCCTGATTTGATTAGTAAGTTGGTCAAATTTGAACTAGATAGAAATACAGTTGGGATGAGATTGTGTTTCTAAATATGTATAAGTGTATCTAAATTTGAGAATTTTGTTATAAAAATTGAGCCGCGCCATCAGCGATCGCTAGTTAACTTAGGCTAAATTGATAGTTGGAATCAAAGTCGTAATCATTAAAATTTGATTGGGAAATTATCAAGCTTCAAAATTTTGGTCAATATTACTCTATAAGAAAGGAATACCAAAAATTTCTCAATCCCGAAAATAAGCGGAAGATAAAGATGCAAAACTTGGGAATCAATTTAGGATGTGCAATACATAACCCTGTTTGCAACTATCTGAAAATATGACATCTGCGGGCGGCAAAGTGAAGCTTTGCCTGGAGAGCCAAGAGTTGGAGAGGAAAATTTCAAGGTTCAATCTACTAGTAAAAGTCGTGGCTGATATTGCTGCCTAAGTACCATGAGTGCGGGATACTATCATCTAGACAATCGCTTACTTAGCAGAGATTAAGTATTTATCTTCAGGAGATTTCATGAGAATAGCAGTTGCTAAAGAAATTGAAGTTTGTGAACGTCGTGTGGCATTAATTCCTGACACCGTTGCCCGATTGGTAAAACAAGGCTTGGAAGTCTGGGTAGAAGCGGGTGCTGGAGAGGGAGCTTTTTTTAGTGATTCTGCTTATGAAGCAGCAGGAGCCACAATCATCAGCGATACTGCCAAATTATGGGGTGAAACAGATATCTTGCTGAAAGTCAGCCCACCGCAAGAACGAGAAGATGGACGCTCAGAAATTGACTTGTTAAAGGAAGGGGCTGTTTTAGTTAGCTTCCTCAATCCCTTGGGAAATCCCTTAGTGGCGCAGCAATTGGCAAATCGGAAAGTCACAGCCTTGAGTATGGAAATGATTCCCCGTACCACTAGGGCACAAAGTATGGATGCTTTGTCTTCGCAAGCTTCATTAGCAGGTTACAAGGCTGTATTAATTGCCGCAGCTGCATTACCGAAATATTTCCCGATGTTAACCACAGCCGCAGGTACGATCGCTCCAGCGAAAGTATTTATTATGGGCGCGGGTGTAGCCGGATTGCAAGCGATCGCCACCGCTAGACGTTTGGGTGCAGTGGTAGAAGCCTTTGATATCCGTCCCGCCGTCAAAGAAGAAGTGCAAAGCTTAGGGGCAAAATTCGTTGAAGTCAAATTAGAAGAAGAAACCGTCGCCGCAGGTGGTTACGCCAAGGAAATTTCTGAGGCTAGTAAACAACGTACCCAAGAAGTTGTTGCCGAACACGTCAAAAATTCTGATGTGGTGATTACTACTGCTCAAGTTCCTGGGAGACAAGCGCCACGGCTAGTTACAGAAGAAATGGTGGCACAGATGAAACCCGGTTCAGTAATTGTGGATTTGGCTGCCGAACAGGGTGGTAACTGCGCCTGCACCGAACCCGGTAAAGATATTGTGTGGAACGGTGTGACAATTATCGGCCCCATCAATCTCCCATCATCGATGCCAATTCATGCCAGCCAATTGTATGCCAAGAACGTAACATCGTTGATGCAATTGCTAATTAAAGATAAAGCTTTGCAGGTGGACTTTAGCGACGACATCGTTGATGCAGCTTGCGTTACCCATGCAGGTGAAATTCGGAATCAACGAGTGCGGGATGCGCTACAAGCTTTGAATACTCAACAACCGGCGGTTAATTAGGGAGATGAGGGAGTGAGGGAGTAAATTCTTCCCAATGCCCAATGCCCATTTATACAAGGAGTTTTGATTTCATGACTGAGGCATTACTTGCTGCTTTGTTTGTATTTGTTTTGGCATCTTTTATCGGTTTTGAAGTCATCAACAAAATACCACCGACTCTACACACGCCGTTAATGTCAGGCTCAAACGCGATTTCGGGAATTGCGGTACTGGGAGCAATAGTTGCTGCTGGTGCGAGAGACACAAGTGTGTCAGTAATTCTCGGTTTGATTGCTGTGATACTGGCAACAATCAACGTTGTGGGTGGTTTTTTAGTGACAGACAGAATGTTGCAAATGTTCAAGAAGAAGGAGATTAAGGCGTGAGCGACTTTTTACCAACTGGCATTCAGCTGACGTACTTAGTCGCTGCATCGTTATTCATTCTGGGCTTGAAAAAGCTGGGATCGCCTGCTACAGCGAGAAACGGTAATATTGTAGCGGCTGTGGGGATGTTGCTGGCAATTGTGGCGACAATGTTAGATCAACACGTGTTGAACTACGAGATGATATTGTTGGGCTTGGCGATTGGATCGTTGATTGGTGCGATCGTTGCCTACAAAGTCCAAATGACCGAAATGCCCCAAATGGTGGGTTTACTTAACGGTTTGGGCGGTGCGGCTTCGGCGCTAGTAGCCGTTGCCGAATTCTGGCGGTTATTAGATAGTTCTCAGCCGATACCCCTAGATGTCAACATTTCCATGCTGTTGGATGTGTTAATCGGTGGTGTTACCTTCACGGGTAGTTTTTTAGCCTTTGCCAAATTGCAAGGTTTAATTAGCGGTTCCCCGATTACATTTCCATTCCAGCAACCATTTAACCTCTTGCTCCTGGGTGCTTATATAGTAGGTAGTGCCTACTTAATCATCACACCAGATAGCTTACCCATATTCTTGGGAGTGGTTGGTGTTTCTTTAGTGTTGGGTGTGATGTTCGTCATCCCCATTGGCGGCGGCGATATGCCAGTAGTAATCTCGCTGTTGAACTCGTTGTCAGGTGTGGCGGCGGCGGCGGCTGGGTTCGTGGTGATGAACAATATGTTAATCATCGCTGGTGCTTTGGTGGGAGCATCTGGCTTAATCCTCACCGAAATTATGTGTAAGGCGATGAACCGCTCCTTATTTAGTGTGCTGTTCAGCGCTTTTGGTACAGGTTCTAGTTCTGGTGGTGGTGCTGCTAGTGGTGGTGCAACCGATCAATCCGTCCGCAGCATCGATCCTGAAGAAGGGGCGATGATGTTGGGTTATGCCCGTTCTGTGGTGATTGTACCTGGTTATGGTATGGCAGTTGCCCAAGCGCAACATAGCGTCCGCGAATTGTCAGATCAGTTAGAAAAAATGGGCGTTGATGTCAAGTATGCCATTCACCCCGTTGCTGGTAGAATGCCGGGACACATGAATGTGTTGCTGGCGGAGGCAAATGTGCCTTATACGCAGTTGTATGACATGGATGATATTAATCCCCAGTTTGATCAAGCGGATGTGGCTTTAGTAATTGGGGCAAATGATGTGGTAAATCCGGCGGCGCGGAGTGATAAAAATAGCCCGATTTATGGTATGCCGATTTTGGAAGTTGATCGGGCGAAGCAGACGATTGTAATTAAGCGCGGGATGAGTACGGGTTTTGCCGGTGTAGATAATGAGTTATTCTACAAGGATAAAACGACGATGCTTTTTGGTAGTGCGAAGGATATGGTGGCGAAGTTGGTTTCGGAAGTGAAGCAACTTTAAGAGAAACGAACCGCAAAGGCGCGAAGGGCGCGAAGTAAAGAAAGAATTTAGAGAGTTGGCTTGCCTTGGGGGTGTTATTATTACCAGGGCAAGTTTTTTTACTAAAAAATAATCTTAATACCGTAATTCTTCTATATAAAATTTCTATAATAAAAGTCTTAACGATTTACTAGAAGAGGTTTTTTATTAAATGAGTAACAATCATATTTACTTAGCAACATTATATACAGGAGCAACAATGAATCAACCACACAATTCACTATTTGGCTCATCTAATCCAGCTACACCAACACAAAAACTAGAACAAGAAACTCAAAGAAGAAGCGAACAATTAGCCGAAGAAGATGAAAGAAAACTGAGCCAATATGAAATGATACTGCATTCTATGCACTTAGCAGCATTGTATACAGAAAAAAGAATTAATCAACCACACAAATCACTATTTGGTTCATCTCATTCACTATTTAGCTAATCTAGCTAGACCAACACAAAAACTAGAAGCGATCACACTTTCAAATCTCCATTAAGTGATTCTGAGTTGACAATCAGCAAGTTAGAAGATATTATAGTAATTAGGCATAGCCTAGGGGTAGTCGTATGACTGCCGCATCACAAACCGCTAACAAGGCGGTTTTGTTGTTTTTAGGGGTTGTCAAAGCAATAGTATTTAATTCCTAACGTATTAATCTGATTCTGTGCCAAGCAACAATCCACAAGTAGATTAGCATTCTTGAGGGATAAAAATGCTTGATTATCGGGATTGTCCTTGCTACGAACGATGGGATACAAACATAAATCAGCAATCTGCATAATTGCGTTTGCCTTCGTCTTACTGTCTATCCCACGTAATGTGTTTGATAAATCTTCAGCAGATAAAGGTGAATATTTATCCGACCTACTAGCATCAAAAGGATGTCCTTTTGCTCTTAAATCATGAAAATATTGCTTAAGTAAAGTATCTTCGTTTTTGCCTGCGGCTTCAAAATAAACCATTAGACTACCATTATTCATCTCAGCATACTTGGCACTACGTTCAACTACAATAGAGAATGCACTTCTCATCATCTCCCAGGTTTCCTCACCATACTTTTCAAGATAACGATTGAGATATCCTTGACGAGACACTACGCAGGCATGAACAATTATTGGACAACTAATAATAGTAAGTGTCAAGTCTTCCAAAAATCTATCTTGCTCTGGTTTTTGAAGTTTACCTAACCAAGCAAAGCCTTTTTTACGAGATCGTATTTCATTACCGTGCAAGGGTTGTTCTTGAGGAATTGACCAACGACTTTTAAACTCTGATACTAATTGTTTAATTATTTGCTCATCGTTCCTTTTGATTAAAACGCCACCCATAGCAAAGAAGGGATATTGGTCTTTGGGATCAGGCTTTGGACTTCCAGAATCATCAATGTATATAGCAAATTCGCCTTCATCTATTTTATCCATTGACAGAATATATTCTTTAAATCAATTAAATTTTCTCTTAGTATTACATATTTATGTTAGTAAATTATCAAGAAGCAGCGTGCGATCGCCTGCAAAACTCCACCATGCGATCGCCCTCTCCTTCCTCTGTGTCCTCTGCGCCTAATAAGGTTCGTTAAAAAGAGCGATCGTCAAAACTCTACAGTGCGTAGGCGAAGCCCGCCGAAGGCATCGCATTAATCTTTCAGTTGAAAACTGAGCCGTATTCGTTCATCAAGTCAATTAGCGATAAAATTTGAATATAGTAAATTTAGTAGAGTTATTTCTTATGAATATTTCCCTTAAACCTGAGCATGAGCAGTTTATTCAATCCCAAATTCAAACTGGGAGATATGCTAATGCAGAAGAATTGATGAACGATGCATTGAAATTGCTACAAGCACGAGAACAACGTTTGGAAGAACTTCGGGGAAAAATAGTGATTGGAAAGGAACAAATTGCAAGAGGCGAGGTTACAGATGGTGAGATAGTATTTGCTCAATTACAAGAAAAAATCAATAAAATTGCTGAGTCTCAAAAATGAGTAACTACTCTTTTTCTGATGAAGCAGTCAAAGATTTAAATACTATTTGTGAGTATATTGCTCAGAATAGTCCTAGTGCTGCTAGTAAACTTTTTGATGCAATTCGCCAGAAATGCAAATTAGTTGCTGGATTTCCCAACATGGGGAAGAGTTATGAGCAATTATCTCCCAATCTACGGGGATTTAACATTGAAGAATATATCATCTTATACTATCCCAGAGAAGATGGAATTGATATTACCCGTGTCATGAGTGGATATAGAGATTTGGAGTCACTATTTTTAGAATTAGAGTAATATAGCCATAGCCTAATTGTACTTTCATAACAAACGCGATCGCCCCTCTGTGTCCTCTGCGTCTAATAAGGTTCGTTAAAAAGAGCGATCGTCAAAACTGCCAAAGTGCGATCGCACAATTCTACAAAATAACTAATTTGACTTACTTTGGAAAATAGCGATAAATATCTTTGCGATGTAACACGCGCTGAAATATTACTGTTTCACCGTCAAATATAATCCCGATACGGTAATCACCTATACGAATACGATAAATATCATCATATCCTTGCAGCTTTTTGATATTAGTAATTTCGCCAAAGTTAGCTATTTGTGGTATTTCTTCAAAAGCAAGTACTTTAATTGTCTCATAGTAAGGTGTATTTTTGAGTGCTTTTAAATCTTTAATAAAGCTGGATAGATACTGGGTATTCACTCTCTTTCTAATTCGGCTAATGCTTCATTAATATTTAATGGTATTTCTTGTTGTACTTCTTTGATTGCTAATATCAATCCTTCATCTTCAATTACTTCTAATAAGCGTAGATAGTCTTGAAAATCGATAATTACTTTACGAATATTACCTTGAGTATCTGTGATTAATTCTTGAGCAAATGGGTATTGATTGGTTTTCATTTGGGTATTAGTGTTTGTAATCATAGAGAATTTGATTACCTTTACATAGTACAAGTATAGAAGATTTGGAGTAGGCGATCGCTTCCCTGCGATTTTGGGCGAAAGGAAAAAGCGATATCGAAAACTCCCAAAGAGCGATCGCCCTCTCATTCCTCTGTGTTCTCTGCGCCTAATAAGGTTCGTTAAAAAAGCGTAGGCGAAGCCAGCCGTTGGCATCGCCTGCAAAAACTCCACCGTGCGATTATGATTAATAAGGCATCGCTGATCAAAACATGATATAAATTTGACATGATAGACCACGATCGCCTATTCAAAGAACTGTTAACAACCTTCTTCTGGGAATTCATCGAGTTATTCTTCCCACAAATAACAGCTTATCTGGAACGGGATACGATCTCTTTCATTGATAAAGAGATATTTACAGATGTTGCTGCTGGAGAAAAATATGAAACTGACTTAGTAGTAAAAGCGAGATTTAGAGAGCAAGAATCGTTTTTCATAATACATCTAGAACATCAAGCTTATTATCAAGAAGCTTTTGATTTGCGGATGTATCGCTACTTCGCTAGATTGTATGAAAAATACGCTTTGCCAGTGTATCCCATCGCCTTATTTTCTTAGAATCGCCCCAAAAAAGCTGAAACAAATTTTCATCAAGTAGCATTTCCACATAAAATTGTCTTGCAGTTTAACTATGATGTCATCCAGTTAAATCGTCTGAATTGGCGAGAATATCTGCAACAGCAAAATCCCGTAGCTAGTGCGCTCATGGCTGATTAAACTGTTTTCAATCAGAGATGCAAGATCAGCTTTTACTGATAACCCTTGTGCAGTAGCTTCAGCAATGAGACGAGCCTCTATTTCTGGTTTCAGTTGTAGCTATATGGTCATTTTTTGTCTCCTAAGTCCCTGAGTTATAGAAGTCTTCATCTGGATAATGGCAAAAGTCTTCTCCCTGTAAGTCAGAGAATATATCTAATTCACTACCAGGTGCATAATCTGCAATAGCTGTCACTGCTGCTAGTGTTAATTTCGCCTGCAAAATCTCCACAGTGCGATCGCACAATTCCACAAAATAACGAATTTGACTTACTTAGGAAAATATCGATAAATATCTTTACTGTCTTCTCTGAGCCTAATAAGGTTGGTTAAAAAGACCGTAGGCGTTGGCGTAGCCTCTGCAAGAGTTGCCTGCCTTTCGTAGAGAAGGCATCGCTTGCTTTTTCTTCAAACGCGATACTCCTACCGAGTCACTTTGCGATCGCATTAATCTTTCAGTTGAAAACTGAGCCGTATTCTTTCGTTAAGTCAATTAGCGATAAAAGCCTTTTCGGACGCATGGCGATACTTATGAGGGAGCTGTGGCAAATGGTACTAAAGCATTGGAGTCACTGATAATGGCTTATGAAGCCACGGGGGAAGCACTTCCAAAACCGACCGTTTGTAAGGTCGCTTAAAAGGGTATTACAAACAGTGATAGCCTGATTTTTTATTAACTAACTGTTCGTTTCATCGGAATTTCTATCCAGAACTCACAGCCTTTACCAGGTTCAGAAACACACTTGATATTACCACCGTGTTTTTCGACAACAATTTGGTAGCTAATAGATAACCCCAAGCCAATACCTTGACCAGGTTGTTTAGTGGTAAAGAAAGGTTCAAAAATGCGCGATCGCACAATCTCTGGAATCCCACAACCATTGTCAGCAATCCAAATCAGAATAGTATTCCCTTCTATGAATGCTGTCCGAATCCAAATTTTAGGATTATCAATTATTTTTCCATTAGTTGCTGAGTTTTCCAGTGCATCGATCGCATTGTTAAGAATATTCATAAATACTTGATTCATCTGGGCTGCATAGCAGACTACTGGGGGCAATTCACCATATTGCTTAACTACCTCAATCGCAAAAGAATTAGTCTGTGATTGCAGTCGATGTTGTAAAATTAGCAAGGTACTGTCGATACCTTGATGAAGGTCAATGGCCTTTATTCCTGCTTCGTCAAGTCGAGAAAAAATTCGTAATGACAAGACTAATTGAGAGATGCGCTCTGCCCCCATTTTCATTGAAGTCAGAATTTTGGGCAAGTCATCAGCAATAAAATCTAAATCTAATGCTGCTACTTGCTTTTGAATTTCTCCTGTTAGTTTGGGATACTGTTTTTGATAGAGACGGAGTAATTTAAATAAATTATCGGTATGTTCAGTAACATAAGTCATATTACCGTAAATGAAACTAATGGGGTTATTAATTTCATGTGCTACACCAGCAACTAACTGCCCTAAACCTGCCATTTTCTCACTTTGAATTAACTGGCTCTGAGTGTACTGTAATTCTTTAAGAGTCTGGGTGATTTCTTGTTTTTGACGTTGAGTTTGTTCGAGTAATTCTGCCTGCTGAAGTCCTACCCCTAACTGAGTACCAATCTGCATCAGCAAATCTACCTCATCTTCTTGCCAATCACGGGGTTTGATATTTTGATAAGCTGCTAGTAATCCCCAGAGTTTCTCACCCTGAAAAATCGGCACAATCATATATGCCCTAGCCTCCATTAGCTCAAGCAGGGCAATATGACAGATAGAATAATTGGCACTATAAATATCTTTAATAACAAGATTTTTACCATTAGCAAAGTTTCCGCCTTGGGTTTCTTGCAAGTAATCATCTGCAACTATCGGTACAATTTCCTTTACTGGTCTCCAACCTTGGGCTAAAGACTCAGCAACAAATTCGCCACTCCAATCAAGCCCAAATCGATAGATTGTCACTCGGTCAACTTCCAATAGCCGCCGGACTTCTTCTGTACTTGTAGCAAAGATAGTATCAATATCAAGAGACTGGCGAATTTTCTCCACCGTTGCGGCTAAAGCCTTCTCCCTTTGGGCTGCTTTCCGTTCTCGTTCGGCGGCTTTAGCCAGTTTTTGGGCTTGCACCTGCATTTGTTTCAAGGACTCAGCTTGCTGTAATGCTACCCCCAATTGGACGCCAACTTGTGCTAACAAGTTGATTTCCTCATCTTGCCAATAACGGGGCTGGGAATTTTGATAAACTACTAGTAATCCCCAGAGCTTTTCGCCCTGAGAAATTGGGACAAAAACTTCATTACGTGGATACTTACCCGCTTTTGTTCCCTGCATAAGAATGCGTTCGGTGATCGGCTGCGGTTTAACCATTGGTGTCCAGCCATCAACAATAGAATCAGCCACAAATTCACCACTCCAATCAGGATAGAAGCGATAAATTGCGACTCGTTCCACTTCTAATAGCCGACGAACTTCTTGAGTAGTAGTTTTAAAAATGGCTTCAATATCAAGTGACTGACGAATTTTTTCTACGGTGTTCGCCAACGCCCTTTGCCTTTCAGCAGCTTTGCTGATCTCTGCTGCTTGGATCTGCATTTGTTGGATAAATTCTGCTTGCTGCAAAGCCACACCTAGTTGTGTGCCCACTTGGGTCAGCAAGTAAATCTCATCTTTTTGCCAATCACGGGTTCTGGCATTCTGGTAAACTGCTATCAAGCCCCAGAGCTTCTCACCGTGATAAATGGCAATGATCACATAAGCTCTTGCTTGATATATCTCTAAGATTTTAATGTAGCAGTCGCTAAAGCCTGCACTGTGAATATCATTACAAACACGGTATACTTGACAGTGGCTAAAGCTACCACCTTCTGTATCTTGTAAGTAGGTATCAGCAACTGGGGGTTTAGCTAAATCTTTGGCACTGCATTCGCTGACGTTCTCCAGCAATTCCGGTCGCTGTAACTGCTGTTCCATCAGGGAGATCCAGCCCTCTGCCACTGATTCAAAGACGAATTCACCACTCCAATCGGGATTGAAGCGATAAATAGCCACGCGGTCAGCATTTAGCAGCTGTCTAAGTTCTCCGGTGGTTGTGTGGAAAATGTTTTTCAAGTCTAGAGACTGACGAATTTTCTCAATGGTGATGGCGATGGTTTTCTGCCATTGGGCTGCTTTTTCTCTGGCTTTTGCTTGTGCTAGTTGTGCCGATTGTAGTTTTACTTGTTCTAGGTAATCTGCTTGCTGTAAAGCAACTCCCAGATGTTCGGCGATTAATTGCACAAACTCAATTTCTGATGCTTCCCATTGCCGAGGACCATCACACTGATGAATACACAACAATCCCCATAAACCTTTACCTTTGATCAAGGGGGCAGTTATGTTGGCACGTACCTGAAATCTTTCCAGAATCTGGATGTAGCAATTACTGGCATTAACCTGATAAATATCAGCTATTGCTTTAATCCGACCTTGCTCATACAGTCCTGCGAACTCCTCACTAAAGCAGTGGTCACGCAGTTTGGCTGCTAGTGCTGAATCCCATTCTGTTGCCACATCTTCATAGATAAATTCCCCTTCCCATGCCAATTCGGGATAAAAACGAAACACACTGACCCGATCGCTTTTCAGAAGTTGGCGGACTTCCGTGACTGTAATTTTGAAGATCACATCTATGTCTAGAGACTCCCGAATGCGGGCAATAACTCCAGACAAGGCTTTTTGTTGCTCATTCTGAGGCAGGGAGAATGTCATATCTGAATGAGATTCTCCCTGCTCTGAATTTGGTTGTATCGGTTGACTAGTAGAGGCGTTTTCCATTCCCAGTGGGACTTTAAATATTGAAAGTCTTCTATCTCATCATTCCCGTTGCGATCGCAAAGGTAACAATTATTTCCTGGGAATGTCATAAAAAATAGTGTAGGGACACGATATTATCATGTCCCTACAATCAGATTTTTCAACTACGAGTCAATTATCGCCGCTTGGAGGTAGTGCTGCGGGTGGTGCGTTTGTCTTCATCTCGACGACGGCGATCGCGCCAATCTGCCAGGGTCAAATAACCAATACCACCAGTGACTACTACGAGCAGCACTACAGCAAATAAAGCCAAAATACTCAAAAATGGACTTTCCACAATACCTCTACAGTCCGTTACGTCCCCAGACTACCATTGCAATCGACCAAGTAAACACAACTAGCAGTGATACCCAACCTAGTGTCAAAATCTCCATAGTCCCACTTTTCAAATAATTACAAAAGGCTTCTAATATTTATCATACAGGGATTAGACATCTCCGAAAAAGAATTGTTTTGACGTAGCACTGCTACGTCAAAACAAGGTTCTGGGTAACGCATATTTAATTTTTGGAGATGTCTATTGGGTAGGCTCAGATTTTTTTATCGGCAGCATCCACTTTTGGAAGAAACACCGGGCGATTGGAAATCGCGGCTACACAAACGTACTCTTTTGGAGAACCCGCAGGGTAGGCCGCCTACGCGGACTCTCTGAAATTTGGGCAGGCGATGTTTACGACGGGCTATGACGCTCATTCGCCCCTTGGCGTCTCCCCTTGGGAGAAGACTCGCTACCGCTTCTCTACGAGACGCTGCGCGAACGCTATCGGCGTCGCAAATCATATACCATCTTTTCTTGGTACGCTAGTACTTTAAGCAATGATAAAGACGAATGTAAAAAAGTAGCGATCGCGCTTTTCCACTTGCTGCTTTGGGAATACTAGGGTTATAAGTATATATTTCACATCCAGCAATCCCTAGTATCATGCCGACATTTTTCAACTATCCTTTCCAATCTAACGGTTTTATTCCCCACGGACATTGTTATCTTTGGCAAACTGGATTACTTTGGCTGCACATTATTTCTGATGCCACGATCGCTCTTGCCTATTATTCGATTCCCTTTTTACTAATTTACTTTATTTCCAAGCGCAAAGATGTTCCTTTCAATGGAGTCTTTTTGTTATTTGGTGCTTTTATCATTGCCTGTGGTACTGGACACTTGATGGATATTTGGACGCTTTGGCATCCAGACTATTGGATTGCAGGTACCTTAAAAGCTCTAACTGCCATTATTTCTATATATACGGCATTTGCGTTATTTTTTCTCATGCCTCAAGCTCTGTCACTACCCAGCCCAGCCCAGCTAGAAGTTATCAATAGAGCGCTTTCAAGTGAGATTGTAGAGCGCAAGCGCATTGAGAAAGAACTACGCCTTGCAGAAGAAGTTGCTCAAAACTCTAACCAAGCCAAGAGTGAATTTCTGGCCAATATGAGTCATGAGCTACGTACACCCCTCAATGGCATTCTAGGCTTTACACAAATCCTCCAACGCACAGAATCTTTGAGTGAAAAAGGACGTAAAGGAGTCAGCATCATTTACCAATGTGGTTCCCATCTTTTAACCCTAATTAATGATGTTCTGGATTTTTCCAAAATAGAAGCTCGGAAACTGGAATTGTATCCTGTTGATTTCTACTTGCCTGCCTTTATAGATAGCGTGACTGAAATTTGCCGCATCCGTGCAGAACAAAAGGTGATCGCCTTTCACGTCCAACTCGATCCTAATTTGCCAACGGGCATTCATGCTGACGAAAAACGCTTACGACAAGTACTGATTAACTTGCTTAGTAATGCGATTAAATTTACTTATCAAGGCAGTGTCACATTCAAAGTTCAGGTCATTGCTCAAGAATCAAATACCAACGGACAGATTAACTACAAAATTCGCTTTGAGGTAATAGATACTGGCACAGGTATAATCCCTCAACAAGCCGATAAAATCTTCCAGCCTTTTGAGCAAGTGGGAAATCAGAAACGACAATCTGAAGGTACAGGCTTGGGATTAGCAATCAGCCAAAAAATTGTTTTGTTGATGGGTGGTCAAATTCAGGTGCAAAGTGAATTTGGTAAAGGTAGCACTTTCTGGTTTGAGGCAGAATTGCCAGAATCTAAAGATTGGGCAAAGGTTTCTAGAGTGGTTGAGCAAGGAACTATTATTGGTTATCAAGGAGAAAGGCGTACCATTTTGATTGCGGATGATAAATGGGAAAACCGATCGGTAATTGTAAATTTACTAGAGCCAGTTGGGTTTATTGTTGTCGAAGCTAGTCAAGGTCAGGAAGCACTGCAACAGACTCTAATTCACAAACCAGACTTGATTATCACTGACCTAGTGATGCCTATATTAGATGGATTTGAGTTGATTAGTCGTTTGCGTCAGTCTGAGCAATTTAAAAAGATTGCTGTCATCGCTTCGTCAGCCAGTGTGTTTGCAGCCGATCAATATAAGAGTATTGATCTAGGTGCAGATGCATTTCTACCAAAGCCTGTAGAAGCGGAAACGCTGCTGGAAATGCTACGACAATTTTTGCACCTGGACTGGATTTTTGACCTGAAGGTAGACGCAATTAAAAAAAATGAGGCAAGTGGTTTTGAGCAACAAAATGAGATGATTTATCCTGCCAAAGACGTGTTACAAAATTTACTCGAACTCGTACAAGACGGCGATATTCAAAATATTTTAGAACTCGCTGAAAAGCTTTCTGCATCTGATGGACAGCTAAAAGTTTTTGTTCAGCAAATTGTCCAGCTTGCTAGTAATTTCCAACTCAAACGTTTGGAAAATTTTATTGAACAATACATCAATTAATTGGAGTTTAATTTCACTTTGAAATCCATCATGAATAAGAATATAAATACCGGATTTATTTTGATCGTAGATGATAATCCGACAAATTTATCTGTCCTGTGTGAAGCGCTCAATAGTGAGGGGTTTCGTTTTCGTGTTGCAGTCGATGGAGAAAGTGCGATCGCTCAAGCCGAACGCAATCAACCAGAGTTGATTTTGCTGGATGTACAAATGCCCGGTATTGACGGCTTTGAAACTTGTCGCCGCCTCAAAGCCAATCCTGTTACCCAAAACATTCCGATTATTTTCACCACTGCTTTAGCAGATACGGAGAGCAAAACGAAAGGATTTTCCCTTGGTGCCGTAGACTATATCCCGAAACCCTTTGCACAAGAGGAAGTCATTGCTAGAGTCCGCGTGCATTTACAACTCAAACAATTGACTGAATTTTTGGAGCAACAAGTTAGCGATCGCACTAAGGCTTTGCAACAAGCCCAAGTCCAATTAGTGCAGCAAGAGAAACTATCAACACTCGGAGAGTTAGTCGCTGGTATTGGCCATGAAATGAATAACCCCATCAACTTTATTTCCAGCAATATTCCACCTTTGCAAGGACACATTGCAGCAGTAACCGAGTTGCTTTTACTGTATGAAAAAGAGTATCCAAACCCAACGGCTCAAATTACCACTGCAATTGCAAAATTGGATATGAACTTTGTTCTCGAAGATCTGCCAAAAATATTGAACTCACTCGAGCTAGGAAGCGAACGAATTCAGAACCTTTCTGATTCACTCCGCAATTTCTCTCGCTCGGATACTGATGCCAAAATATCTGCTGATTTGCACCAAGGACTAGATAGTACATTAATGATTTTGCAACACCGCCTCAAAGCTAATGGCGATCGCCCCACTATTGAAGTTATTAAAAGTTATGGAGTACTACCACAGATCAACTGCTATCTAGGGCAAATGAATCAAGTATTTATGAACATTCTAGCAAACGCAATTGATGCCCTTGATGACGCTATAATGCAAGGCAAAATTAGCAATCTCATTCCTCAGATTCAAATTGCAACAGAAATAGATTCTGAACAATTGGTTGTAATTAGGATTGCTGACAATGGAGTTGGGATTCCTGAACGGCTTAAAAAACGCTTGTTTGAGCCGTTGTTTACGACCAAAAATGTTGGTAAAGGCACTGGACTTGGCTTGTCAATCGCATATCAAATAGTTGTAGAGAAACACAAAGGGTTATTAGATGTGAATTCTCAGCCAGGTGTGGGAACCGAGTTTATCATCAAAATTCCCATGTGATAATAGCATTTAATTAATTACAATTGTTCGAGTAACTTTATTAAAGTAGTGAACGCAACTTTAGATCCTCAATTAATGGCAGAGCGCCTAGAATCTCTCAAGGCTGGAATAGTTGGAGGTTTTTCCCTATTTTTTATCTTTGCGATCGCCAATCTTTTAAATACTTTAGTACTAGGAAAATATTTTCAGACACTGGCAAGTCTGCAAAGTGATGTTAACTGGCACTTGTTGGTGAGTGGTGCGATCGCAACTTTTAGTGGTTTCCTATTTGGTGTTACCTACCGCTATATCATTCGCTCAGATCAAAATCCCCAACTCAAAGCTGGGGGTGTGCTGGCCTTTGGCTTGGTGCGAGGATTAACTCAGATAGAACTTGGATGGAATTCTCATAGCACAATTTGGCCTTTTGTGGTCTTAGCTTTTGAAAGTGTATTATGCTTTGCGATCGCTGGCATCGCTCTTAATATGGCTATTAAACTCCGTTGGGTTAAACCTTTTTCATCAATCTAATGACGAATCTCTATTACCTAAAGTGAAAACAAAAATATCCCACTATTATTTGATCATCGATCTTGAGGCTACGTGCTGTGACAGTGGGACTATTCCCCGTCACAAAATGGAAATCATTGAAATCGGTGCCGTGATGCTTAATAGAGCAACGTGGGAAATTGATTCAGAGTTTCAGCAATTCATCCAACCTGTGAGACATCCACAACTGACAGGTTTTTGCACCGCATTGACTACTATTCGACAGCAAGATGTTGACGAAGCCCCAAAATTTTTAGAGGCAATTTCTCGCTTCAAAGAATGGATTAATTTATTTCCCAATCAGATATTTTGTTCTTGGGGCAATTACGACAAAAAGCAATTTATTCAAGATTGTGCCTTTCATAATTTCCCTTATCCTTTTACTTCAGAACACATAAATATTAAAGAAGAATTTTCAGAATATCTTGGCGTATCTAAAAAATTTGGCATGGCACAAGCTCTCAATGAGTTGGGGATAGAATTAAAAGGCACACATCATCGTGGCATTGATGATGCCCGCAACATTGCAGCTATCTACAGACAGATTAAAAAAAAATGAGAGCATTAGTAACTTGTTAAGTTGCCAATACCCTCATGTAGATAAACTAAATTTTTCCAGTACCGTCTAAATCTAGGTTAGTGCTTGAGCAACTACTGTCGAAACTGACTCGTTTACTGCTTGCTTCAACAATTCGGCTTTATCGGTCTGTTCCCAAGGCAAGTCTAAATCAGTCCGCCCAAAATGACCGTAAGCCGCGACGTCCTGATAAAAACGTCCGCCTCGTTCACTTGGTAAGTTGCGTAAATTGAAGGTATGGATGATCCCTGCTGGACGAAGTTCAAAGTGCTTGTTGATTAATTCCAGTAAGGTTTCTTCATCCACTTTGCCAGTACCAAAGGTATCCACTAAGATACTTGTTGGCCGCGCTACGCCAATAGCATAGGATAACTGGATTTCAACTTTTTCTGCTAACCCGGCGGCAACAATATTTTTCGCCACATAGCGAGCTGCATAAGCAGCAGAACGGTCTACCTTTGTGGGGTCTTTGCCAGAAAAAGCGCCGCCACCATGCCGTGAGTAACCACCGTAGGTGTCAACGATTATTTTCCGTCCTGTCAAACCAGAATCTCCCTGAGGACCACCAACGACAAATTTGCCAGTGGGGTTGACTAAAAAACGTGTCTGATCGTTAGGCTTAATGTCAATGTCGCCAAAAACAGGTTCGACCACTGCTGCCCAGAGGTCTTGTTTAATTTTGGCTTGTACCGCCGCTTCATCCGTAATTTCCCCAATGGTGGCTGTATGCTGGGTGGAAATTAGGATAGTATCAATACCTACGGGACGTCCATCTTCGTAGACCACAGTTACTTGGGTTTTACCGTCAGGACAGAGGTATGACAATTCGCCTGTTTTGCGGACTGCTGCCAATCGGCGAGCAATGCGGTGAGCAAGACTGATGGGTAATGGCATCAGTTCTGGTGTTTCGTTGCTGGCAAAGCCGAACATTATACCTTGATCGCCCGCACCAATTTTGTCGAATAGTTCATCACTATCTTGCTGGCGGGTTTCGTGGGCGGTGTTAACGCCTTGGGCAATATCGGGTGATTGTTCATCTATAGCCAGCAAAACGCTGGTACTGTTAGCAGAAAAGCCATTATCGGCATTGGTATAGCCAATTTCGGCAATTTTCTTGCGGGCGAGATTGACAAAATTTACATTGGCTTTGGTGGTTATTTCACCAGTGATTAGCACCAAACCAGTATTAACTACTACTTCGGCGGCAACACGGCTGCTGGGGTCTTGTGTCAGTAAGGCATCCAGAATGGTATCAGAAATCTGATCGCAGATTTTATCTGGATGACCCTCGGTAACTGACTCAGAGGTAAATAGATATCGACGAGACAAAGGAAGTTCCTCCATCGAGAGTTTTTTTCGTTGACTAAATGTGGTATCTAGTTCAACTACTAATTTATGAAATCATAACAATATTTATACTTCAGTAGTGAGTATCTTCTTAATTTTGATAAAAACCACTAATCATAAGGTAAGTAACCGTAAATAAGATAAATATATGCTAATTATTTTGGAGTTTAGATGTATTTAATAACACAAAAAAAAGGGGACACCCAGAAGCGCCCCCACAAGCTTTGACACAAACACTGGTGCTTTAAACCTGAACCGCTAACTTTGCTTCCGTAGCTGTTAGCCGTTCATAAGCAGCACGCATCTTCAAACCTGTAAGCACTTGGAAGAAACCAGTACCATTATTGGAACCTGGATACTCGCGGTGCTGGAGTAACAAGTGAGTCAATTCACCCTGGTATTTAGTGGATGTATTGCTGAGATGGGTTTCGATGTAAATTACTTCTTCCAAGTTGTCAAATTGACCATCCACCTCTAGTACTGAGACATAGCGGCCATAGTAAACATCTGAACCGTAGTACAGTTGCATACCAGGATAAGAACAGGTCAGCTTGCGTCCACAGGGAGTCCAATTAATTGTTGAACCTTCATCAAATAGGTAGGTTGGCTCAAAACCTTCCTTACCTTCGCGCTGGAGCATACGTACCCTTAAGACTCTACGCTCTGTGTCGTTTTTGATCAAGTTTGTGGGCAACACCTGAAGAACCACATCGGCAAATTCTCTTTGTGGTTCGATAAACTTATCAAAGTCAGGTTTGCGGGAATTGATTTGCGCTAAGACATCTTCGTAGCGATGACCGCGTTCAGCCATATCTCGCTGAATTTTCCAGGCAATTTTGACTTCATCACTAATGTCAAAATAAACACTGAAGTCGATTAGCGATCGCACCCGCTCATCATATAAAGGATGCAGCCCTTCAACAACTATAATATGATTCGGCTCAACCCGCTCTGGCGGATCAATCAAGCCGGTTTCGTGGTTGTAAATCGGCTTATCAATGGCTTGACCACTTTTTAGCGCTTTAATTTGCTCATACATCAGGTCAAAATTGTTCGCCCTGGGGTCTAGTGCCGTTATCCCCGTTTCTTTGCGCTGTTTGCGATCAAGAGAGTGATAATCATCCAAACAGATGACTGTCATTAAATCTTCACCAAACAAATCTATCAAACGACGCAAAAACGTAGATTTACCGCATCCAGAGTCTCCGGCTACTCCAATCAGTACCACGCGTTCCGGCTTACTTGTCATAAATCTCCTCTAAAATACTAAAGTTGTGTCAATAATTTTTCACACAGCAGATTCTGAAGCCAGGAGTTTACCCCTTTGGTTTATCCTGCGTTCTTGCTACCCAGCACATCTATAAGACACCAAACGCTTAGACAACAAAGTATTCAGGAGGGGGAGGAGGCAGTTCTTGCAGTTCTTGCAGGAGTAACCCACGTTTAAAAGCGTAGGAGTTAGGCTGTAGATGGCTTGTATGTCGCGGCACTTTCCACTCAATACAATTCTTCTTTTTAAACTGGGTTTTTGACCCAGAACTAAAGTTTTCATTCATACTTCTTTCCTCCTGCCTCCTGCCCGACGCTTGCGGACTCGCTTGCCGCCGGCGCTATCTGCCTCCTGCCTTCTCTTATAAGTTGCTACTCGTCGGACTAGCCTGAATGTTGGTGCCGGTAAGTATTTAATCCTAGTGGTATATTTGATTTTAACAGAAGGGGGTATCCCATACAATATTTGTCCTCAAGAAGAATTAGCCTGATTCCTCAATGATTTTGTTGATTTAGTTGTTAATTTAAAAATGGGGATCAGTATTGCCGTGAGTGTTGCACCACTGTCATTCTGCTACTTATAACTCTATATAATCAAGTCTATAAGGTATAATTTATTCTGGCAGCCAATTTTTTGACCTTCCTAAAAAGTAAAAAACTATCTCCCTGATGGGGGTGGTAGTTAACGAAAAAAAGATTAAATTGACTCATTATTAACATTCTCCACAAGACTTATCCTTTACCTTAGAAGGTGAACAGGTGTGTTTTTTGCTATGGCTGCATGTCTTTGGTGAGTGTACTTAGCAAGGCATTAATTTAATGATGCCGTTTTTCCTTCAAGGCCAGTTTTGTGAAACGAAAATCCGGTAAACTAAAGCTGGCATAGGATGGGAATAGTTTTTTTTTGAAAAAACGGTTAAGTAAATTATCGGAGTGCTAGAACGAATGTACAATCAAGGTGCTGTTGAGGGTGCTGCCAACACAGAATTAGGTAGCCGCGTCTTCGTCTATGAAGTGGTAGGTTTGCGTCAGAGCGAAGAAACCGATCAAACTAACTACCCAATTCGCAAAAGTGGCAGTGTGTTCATCAGAGTGCCTTACAACCGCATGAATCAAGAAATGCGACGTATCACTCGTCTAGGCGGCACAATTGTTAGCATCCACCCCGTAACTGCTCTAGAGCCAGTTAATGGTAAAGCCTCATTTGGGAATGCTACAAGCGAAGTCAGCAAGTTAGCTACATCTGGGGAAACTGCTAACAGTAAAGGGAATGGTAAAGCCACACCTGTAAATGCTCATAGTGAAGCCAAGGGTTTCGCTAAACCACCAGCTGAAGAACAGAACAAGGACAAGAAAGGCAACACCATGACTGAAGCGAAAGCCAAAAAAGACCAAGGTGACGTTCCTGTTAACACTTACCGTCCCAATGCTCCGTTTATTGGCAAGGTAATATCTAATGAACCCCTAGTCAAAGAAGGTGGTATTGGTATTGTTCAACACCTCAAATTTGATCTATCTGGCAGTAATTTGAAGTATATAGAAGGTCAAAGTATTGGCATTATTCCACCAGGATTAGACAAGAACGGCAAGCCAGAAAAACTTAGACTATATTCCATCGCCTCAACTCGTCATGGCGATGATGTAGATGATAAGACAGTATCACTATGCGTCCGCCAGCTGGAGTACAAGCACCCAGAAACTAGCGAAACAGTCTACGGTGTTTGCTCTACGCACCTGTGTTTCCTCAAGCCAGGGGAAGAGGTAAAAATTACAGGGCCAGTGGGTAAGGAAATGTTGTTACCCCAAGATCCTGATGCTAATGTGATCATGATGGCAACCGGAACAGGTATTGCGCCGATGCGGGCTTATCTGTGGCGTCAGTTTAAAGATGCGGAAAGAGCAGCTAACCCAGAGTACGAATTTAAAGGATTCTCTTGGCTGATATTTGGCGTGCCAACAACTCCAAACCTCTTGTACAAGGAAGAATTGGAAGAAATTCAACAAAAATATCCTGATAACTTCCGCCTCACTGGTGCTATCAGCCGCGAACAGAAAAATCCCCAAGGCGGTAGAATGTACATTCAAGACCGCGTAGCAGAACACGCTGATGAATTGTGGCAATTGATTAAAAATGAAAAAACCCACACCTACATCTGCGGTTTACGCGGTATGGAAGAAGGTATCGATGCAGCCTTAACAACTGCTGCTGCTAAGGAAGGCGTAACCTGGAGTGATTACCAGAAGCAACTCAAGAAAGCCCATCGTTGGCACGTAGAAACATACTAAGTTAGTCATTGGTCATTGGTCACTTGTACTGAGCGACTCGTACCGAGCGGAGCCGAGGTAAGTCGAAGTATTAGTTTTAGACGAACAACGAAGGACAAATGACAAAGGAAGCAGGATAATCAGTAGGTAGGGCAAATGCTCTACCTACAATTGTTGTTGGTGAAATTGGGTGCAAAATTTGTGGGTGTGAAACTAGGAATACTCGGATTAGGCACTGTGGGAACGGGAACAGTGCAGTTGTTGCAAGATAGCGCTGGGCGTCACCCATTGTTGCAAGAGATAGAAATCTATCGGGTGGGAGTGCGATCGCTAGATAAACCCCGTGCAGTAGAATTGTCTACGGAAGTCTTAACTACAGATTTAGAATCTATTGTCAACGATCCGGCGGTAGATATAGTTGTCGAGGTGATGGGCGGACTGGAGCCGGCGCGATCGCTAATTCTCAAAGCTTTAAGTAATGGCAAACACGTAGTTACCGCCAATAAAGCAGCGATCGCCCGCTTTGGAGCAGAAATTTTCACAACTGCTAATCAAGCTGGTGTATACGTCATGCTAGAAGCTGCTGTGGGTGGTGGAATTCCGGTGATTCAACCCCTAAAGCAGTCTTTAAGTGTTAACCGCATTCACACGATAACCGGCATCGTCAACGGTACAACTAACTACATCCTGACGCGGATGCAAACAGAAGGTAGCAACTTCAGCGATGTTTTAGCTGATGCCCAGCGCCTCGGTTATGCTGAGGCTGACCCGACAGCAGATATTGATGGCTTAGATGCAGGTGATAAAATTGCTATCCTGGCATCATTAGGCTTCGGTGGACGCATCAACTTACAAGATGTTTATACTGAGGGGATTCGGCAAGTCAGCAAAACAGATATTGCTTATGCTGAAAAATTGGGATTTGTGATTAAATTGTTAGCGATCGCTAAACGTGATACTCCTTCATCCCCCCTTTCCGTGAGAGTTCATCCTACCTTAGTGCCCCAAGCTCACCCTTTGGCTAGCATCAACGGCGTTTACAATGCCATTCTTGTGGAAGGAGAACCAATTGGCCAGGTAATGTTTTTTGGCCCCGGTGCTGGGGCTGGTGCAACCGCCAGTGCTGTGACATCAGATATCTTAAATTTAGTTGCTATCCTCAAAACCAATCCAGCAGTTGCAAATCCACTATTAACTTGTGGACATCAGAAATACTGCCAAATTGCGCCGATGGCAGAATTAATCACTCGATTTTACGCCCGTTTTCTCACCAATGACCAACCTGGAGTTATCGGCAAATTGGGGACTTGCTTTGGTAACTATGGTGTTAGCTTAGAGTCAATTGTCCAAACTGGCTTTCAAGGGGAACTAGCAGAGATTGTGGTTGTTACCCATGATGTGCGAGAAGGTAATTTTCGGGAAGCTTTGGCAGAGATTCAGGATTTTTCAGCGATCGAAAGCATTCCTAGCTTACTGCGTGTACTTTGAGATGAATGCAAAGTGCGATCGCCGTCAGATGTTCCCGTAGGCTAGAATACTTAGTTTTTTTCAGATTTCCCTTTACGTCTACCCTTGCTAAACTAAATAACAAACTGCCGCGTGAAACGCGAGGGTAGCCCTATGACTGGAATCAATCCAGCTACTAGCATCACACTCCCAGACCATACGCAACTTCCAGACTCTGATGGAACCTTTGTGTTCGCGAAGCGTGCCGGAGGCAAAAATTTTCAGGAACATCCCCAAAGCATTCTAATAACCGAGTCCATTAAACCAGTATTGCAAAAACGTCATCCTGACGGGCAATATTGCATAGGTCAAGATAGTGGGATTTATTGGCGGATTACTGACCCACCAGAACGAGGTGCAAAAGCTCCTGATTGGTTCTATGTCCCCAATGTGCCGCCTACACTCAATGGGCAAATGCGCCGCTCTTATGTGCTTTGGCAAGAACACATTGCTCCATTAATTGTATTGGAATTTGTCTCTGGGGATGGTAGCGAGGAGCGAGATAAAACCCCTTGGAAGGGCAAATTTTGGATTTATGAGCAGGTAATTCATCCGGCTTTTTACGGCATTTATGAAGTGAATAAAGCCAGTGTGGAAGTTTATCACCTGATTGAAGGCCAATATCAGCTGTTAGCAGTAAATGAACGCGGACATTATACTATTGCACCTTTGGGAGTTGAGTTAGGTATTTTGCAAGGAGTTTATCAGAATGCGGAATTACCTTGGTTGCGCTGGTGGGATTTGCAAGGGAATTTGTTATTGAGTGGTGAAGAAAGAGCGGAACAGGAAAGCCAAAGGGCGGAATTAGAAAGCCAAAGGGCGGAATTAGAGCGTGAAAGAGCCGATCGCTTAACTGCTCAATTGCGATCGCTTGGTATTGAACCAGAAGCCTAACACTTGAGAAAGTCTTGGCAGCCTTAGCGTCATGGCAAGCTAAACTAAAAACAACCCTTACTCCTGCAAAGGTAGTCTTATGACCTCTGCAACCGATCCATCCACCGCCCTCACTCCTTTCCCCGATCATACGCAGCTACCAGAGTCTGATGGTACTTTCGTGAAAAACTGGCAAGAGCATCCCCAAAGCATCTTACTCACTGACTCCATTACACCTGTCCTCAAAAAATTACACCCTGAAGGTCAATATTGTATCGGTCAAGACTTAGGTATTTACTGGCGCTTGACAGACCCCCTAGAGAAAGGTGCAGAAGCGCCAGATTGGTTTTATGTAGGAAATGTACCGCCCTTGCTCGATGGACAAACGCGGAGGTCTTATGTACTGTGGCGAGAGTATATTGCCCCATTGATTGCCTTGGAATTTGTTTCTGGCGATGGTAGTGAGGAGCGAGATAAAACCCCTTGGAAAGGGAAATTTTGGATTTATGAGCAAGTAATTCATCCGGCTTTTTATGGCATTTATGAAGTGAATAAAGCCAGTGTGGAAGTTTATGAATTAATTGGTGGAAAATATCAGTTATTAACAGCAAATGAACGCGGACATTATACTATTGCACCTTTGGGAGTTGAGTTAGGTTTATGGCATGGAGTTTATCAAAACGCAGAATTACCCTGGCTGCGCTGGTGGGATTTGCAAGGTAATTTGTTGTTAAGTGGTGAGGAAAGAGCCGATCGCTTAACTGCTCAATTGCGATCGCTCGGAGTGGAACCAGAAGCCTAATATTTTTGAACTGCCGGTTGAAAGTGCGTAGACGCGCAGTAGTTCGTTGTTAGACATCACCCGCTAAACTACCTTAAAATTGCAAATATAAGCAACTAAAAATCACTCTCAGAATATGGCTCAAATCTTAGTTGAAGACTTAGATCCTGTGATTCTAGAAAAGCTAGAAACTCTTGCAAAACAGCATGGTAGGTCTTTGCAAGAAGAATTAAAGCACATCTTACAACAAGCATCTGAAAAAGCAACACATTACAGCACTTGCGGTGACATAGAAAAAGTCAGAGAAGCTGTAGCACACGCTCAAGTGAGATATACAGGAAAAATTTTCAGTGATAGTACTGAACTTATCCGCGAGGACAGAGAACGGTGAGTCAGTATGTTTTAGATGGTAGCATTGCCATCAAGTGGTTCATCCCTGAAGTCTACTCTCATGCAGCTAGGCGTTTAATAGCAAGTAACCATACTTTCTTAGTTCCAGATTTTTTCTTCCCAGAAGTGGGAAACGTCTTGTGGAAACGAGTACGTCGCGGTGAAGACACTGCTGAAAATGCAAGACAAATATTAGCAGATTTAAATGCAGTTCCTGTAGAAGTGTACTTATCTCAGCCATTGATGCCACTTGCTTTAGATATTGCCATTCAGACAGATCGCGCAGTGTATGACAGTTTATACTTAGCTCTTGCCATTATGCAAAAATGCCAGATGGTGACAGCAGACGAAAAATTTTATAACGCTCTTAAAACCAGTAGCTACGCAAGTAATCTTCTGTGGGTGGAAAATATTTAGATAGCGATCGCCTGAGTTTTACAGAAATATGGCGTAGATGCATAGCGGCTTGTCCTTAGACATCACTCGGCATTGAACCAGAAGCCTAATATTTTTGGACTGTGGGTTACAGGTGTGATCGCTCTGACTTTAGAAAAGGCGAGCGCGCCAATTTTGGATTTGCCTGGTGGGGAACGTAAACAAGTAATAGACTAGGTGCGTAGAGGCGCGAAATTTTGCGCCTCTATAAGTTGTGGAGATAGTAGGATTGAAGTATGCCAGTTAAAAAGCCTTATTGGTTGATGTAATAACACAAAACATCACTAATACCTGAGTGAACAAACAAATGTTAATACTAGGGAATAAGCGCTGTGACAGATTTGAGTAACTACAATGCAGAATTAGCTGATGAAGAAACTTTAGAAGAAGAGGAAAAAGTTACTTTCCTGTATGATCCTGAAGAAATTAACATTGTAACTAGAGAACCTACAATAGAGTTATTGCTTAAAAGAATCAATGAAGAAAGTCTTGATTTAGCACCTGATTTCCAACGTCATGCAGATATATGGAAAGAAGATGCTCAAAGTAGGCTAATAGAATCTATTATTATCCGTATTCCCATACCAGCACTTTATATAGATGCCACTAATGAAGATAAATGGGTAGTAGTTGATGGATTACAGCGCCTATTTGCACTAAGGCGCTTTATTCTTGACAAAGAACTCAAACTATCTGGATTAGAATATCTTACAAATCTAGAAGGTAAAACCTACGATCAAATCGATCGCAGATACCAACGCCGCCTTGAAGAAACTCAACTAACAGTATATTTGATCGAAAAAGGGACACCCCCAGAAATTAAATATAATATTTTTAAACGCATTAATACAGGAGGACTTCCTTTATATCCTCAAGAATTACGCCATGCTCTTAATCCTGGTAAGGGAACGAAGTTTTTGACTAAACTTGCAGCATCTCCAGAATTTCAGCAAGTGGTTAAACTTGGTAATAATCGCAAAATGCGTATGGATGACCGGGAATTTATACTAGGGTTTATAGCTTTTACTTTAACTTCTTACCAAGAATATATAGACAAACGAGATACTTTTTTATCTAAAGCATTATCTAAAGCAAATAAACTTTCGGAGATAGAGTTAAATGAAATTGAAACCAATTTCAAAAGAACAATTATAGCTAACTGGAATATCTTTGGTAAAGATGCATTTCGGAAAATATCTAATTATCAGAAAAGACAGTTTCCTATAAATAAAGCTCTATTTGAATCTTGGTCAGTACTTCTGAGTAAATTGAGTGATGATCAAATCCAAATTTTGATAGATAGAAAAGAAAAATTAATCAATTTATTCAAGACACATATAGACAACGATAAATCTTTTTTAGATTCTATATCCCAGGCTGCTGAGAAAGTACACTATAGATTTAGTACTATAGAAAAAATAATTCAGGAAGTGCTTTCATGATTACTTCTCTTCGCCTGATCAACTTTAAACGTTTTGATAATCAGTTTCTTGAATTTAGACCTTTAACACTAATTTCTGGTCTCAATAGCACTGGTAAATCTTCTGTGCTTCAATCACTACTACTACTACGCCAATCTTATCAACAGGATTTATTGCCAAAAACTGGCTTGGCGCTAAATGGGGAATTAGTAAATATTGGTACAGCACAAGATGCCCTTTATGAGAGTGCAAAAGATAACCATATAAGCTTTGAGATTATCTGGGAAAAGTATGAAGGTGTATGGGATTTTAATTACAACCCAGACAAGAAAGAAGAAGATGTTTTAAATGTAATTTCAGAACCCAATGAATCTGAAATCCGTCAATCATATATTTTTAGCAAATATTTTCACTACCTTCAAGCAGAACGAATAGGCCCACGTTCATTTAATGAAATGTCTGATTATCAAGTTAGAAGACTTAGACAAATTGGTACTCAAGGAGAATATACAGCCCATTTTCTTTATATTTATGGAGATGAAGCAATACCCATAGCAAATCTAAGCTATCCACAAGCAAAATCAATGAATCTGATAGATCAAGTGGAAGCATGGATGAGAGAGGTTAGTCCTGGTATACGTATCAAAATAGAAGCTAACTCAGCGATGGGTTTAGTGACTATCAAATATTTTTATGGAGATAGTAATCTTTACCGTGCAACAAACGTTGGTTTTGGAATTACCTACACTTTATCAATTATTGTAGCTATACTTTCATCTCCTCCTGGTACACTAATCCTAGTTGAAAATCCAGAGGCTCATCTCCATCCTAGAGGACAGGGGAAAATGGGAGAACTATTAGCACTGGCTGCTAGTTGTGATGTTCAGGTTGTGATAGAAACTCATAGCGATCATGTTTTAAACGGTATTCGTCTTGCTGTTCATGGCGGTATTATTCCCCCGCATTATGTCCAGTTGCATTACTTTCAGCAACAAGAAAAACAAGGACAAGCTTTGACAAAAGTAGTTTCACCACGCATTGATCGTAATGGCAGAATTGATCGATGGCCTGATGGATTCTTTGATGAGTGGGAAAAAAGCTTGGATGTTTTGTTAGAACCTGCTGGAGAGTAGATTGTGGAGATTGACCTAGTTTTAAATGAACTTTCTGTGCAAAATCCTACCTCTGATAAGCAAACAGCGCGACAATGGATGTCGAACTTCATTAACACTATAAAGGCAGTCAAAGCTCAGGGAGTGAAAGTCTATCTTCGCACTAAAGATAACTTTCATACAACTATACTTGCACCTGACTATCCTTTACGTCGTTGGCTTAATGATAGGGAAGTAGATCAAGTTGAACAAGGTTTTATTAGAAATTTAGCAACAGGAAGTCCTTTCTCAACTAATATTGCAAATTCAGATATTCAAGAGATTGAAAATAATGCTGGCTTGTCTGAATTTTGGCATCAGGGAGAAGCTGCAATTGGACTTGGTATTGCTTATATGCTTGATGCGATCGCAGTTAGCTTAATTTTTGAAGAATGCTGGGATTTAAGCCACCTAAAACTCGTAGCCAGACGAATTGATGAAGATGGAGAGGTAATTGATTACATTGTAGAGATTATCCATGTTAGTCGTAGCAACCATGTGCAGGAACACGTGGAATGGATACAAAAACGTGTTCGTACCGGAGTTATTGACGGTGAGGATCTTTGGAATCGGAGAGAGGAATTATTTCCCAATCTGGAGTTTTGCGAAAATGTCAGCAAACAGATCCAAAATCTTTATTGTCGAACGCCAATGCTCAGACAGGTTGTAAACAAGTTGTTTGAACTAGAAAACTACTGTAAAACTTGGACAGATGGAGCTTTTGATTTAGACCTGATTCCTAGCAAAGCGACTCCAGAAAGTGACTCTAGACTTCAAAAATTAAAGCCGAAACTAACCTTTAAGTGTCCTGATGATGTAGATCGTATCTTTAGTTTGCACCTAAGAATGACTGGTGCAGGGGCTTGGCGGCTTCATTTTTCTACAGAATTAGGGCTTGGCAAAATCATCATTGGGTACATCGGGCCAAAAATCCAATAATCTTAAAGCCTAATTATAAAAAGCGATCGTCTACGCTTGCTAAACTAAAAAACAACCCTTACTTCTGCAAAGGTAATCTTATGACCTCTGCAACCGATCCATCCACCGCCTTTACACCGTTCCCAGACCATACACAGCTTCCTGAGTCTGACGGTACATTTGTGAAAAATTTTCAGGAACATCCCCAAAGCATTCTCCTAACCGACTCTATTAAACCGATATTGCAAAAACGTCATCCTGATGGGCAATACTGTATTGGTCAAGATAGCGGTATCTACTGGCGCATCACTGACCCGCCAGAAAAAGGCGCAGAAGCTCCTGACTGGTTCTATGTAGGCAATGTACCACCTACTCTGGATGGACAAACCCGCAGGTCTTATGTATTATGGCGAGAGTTTATTGCCCCATTGATTGCCTTGGAATTTGTTTCTGGCAATGGTAGTGAGGAGCGAGATAAAACTCCGTGGAAGGGGAAATTTTGGATTTATGAGCAGGTGATTCGTCCTCCCTTCTACGGCATTTATGAAGTGAATAAAGCCAGTGTGGAAGTTTATGAATTAATTGGTGGACAATATCAGTTATTAACAGCAAATGAACGTGGACATTATACTATTGAACCTTTGGGAGTTGAGTTAGGTCTCTGGCAAGGAGAATATTACAATATGGAATTACCTTGGCTACGCTGGTGGGATTTGCAAGGTAATTTGTTATTGACTGGTGAGGAAAGAGCGGAACAGGAACGCCAAAGAGCCGATCGCTTAACTGCTCAATTGCGATCGCTAGGCATCGAACCAGAAGCCTAGATTTTTGGATTAAGGATTATGGCAAGAGTTACTAATACAAGACATCAATCGCTTAAAACTTGTTAATCAGAGGTTTGCTGCTTAAAATTTTCTGCTGGTCCCACATTTGCAATTTCATAGCCAGTGGGATAGCTGGGCATAGGAGAGTCAATATAAAAATTAGGGTGATTCCGAGGTGGGAATAACTGGATTAATCTGGCTCGGATTTTTAGTAGACTTACCATAGCCGATCGCAGCAATGGCCAAGGATAGGGAAAACCAAAGGCATCGAGCATTGCGTCATCCAGTAAAGCGTAGATACCTGGTTTGATGGAAGAACGCATCCACGAAGGAAACCAACTCAAAAATAAATCGCGTGTAGCTTCCCCAACTCGACAATTTGTATCTGAATAGCGAAATTTTTGACGTTCGTAGTCCAGGTTATAGCGCTCCAATTCTTCGTAGGTTTCAGGGATATTCTGAATCTGCATTTGCTTTCCTACTTCTCGCCAGAAGTAAAAAGACGCTAATTTTTCTTGTTCGCACATCAGCCGCCAACCAAACTGCGCATTCCAACGGATAGGCTCGAAAATGAAAGTTGAAAGTACATACAGGAAATCACCGTTGTCAATCTTGAAGCGTCCGTGGAGTGCATTCATGCGTTGCAGGGCTTGTTTGCCGCGATCGCTATCATAACCCCACTTAATCATCTCTCCAACAATTATTGACGTATCATCGTAGCGTTTTTGCGGACAATGGGTAAATTCTCCTGTCTGATTCAGCAATTTAGAAATACTAGGAACGCAATAAGTTCGCATTAAAGCAACTTCGAGCGATCGCGTCATATCCCAAGGAAACTCATAGCCATTCATCAAGTTATAAATCCGGCAATGATCTTGCACTGGATCGAGTTGTTGAATTAGGTGAAGGTTTTTATAGCGATTGAGAAGCATCTAAAATTTCTCTGTATTCAATTTATTTATTCACATCTAGCAACCGCGAAGTTTCTAACCGACTCATCCATTTCTCTAAATAAACTCGATTACCTTTTTCCTCATTTGGATCTTTCGTATCCAAAGGATAAGGCATCAATCCCAAAATCGTTGCTGTCGTCACGCAAAACATCGATTTTTGGAAACTTATGCAAATTTGGACTCGCAAATCATCTTCACCCCGGAGACTGCGACGATAAATTTCGTGCAAATACTCTGGAAGATAATGACGCATATCCTGCATCAACAAGGTGGGAGGAATACCCGCGCCGCCAATGGGCAAAGGATCGGCATACAATGCGCCATATTGAAATCGAGTTTGATCTGGAGGAATTTGATAACCTTGCGCGTTGTATGAAACTGTCCCGTGGAAAGGAGTTCCCCGGAAGAATACTGCTTCTACATAAGGTATTGCTGTATCTGCTAAGAAGGTCAAACCAACGCTTTTAGGAATGATTTCATAGACCTCACCTCGAATTTTGACGGCGTAGGTAATTGGGTTGGAGGCATTTGCCACTAGCGCTGTTTTAATGTGGTCTACAACTTGGGGAATCGATTTGATTTCGCCTTTGTCGTAGCGGTCTGATAAGCTGAGAAACATATCAGCCATGACTCGCCAGAATTGACCTAAACCGGTATAGTAAGCAGAGACGCGCAAGTGTTCCGTTAAGAAATCTGGAAACAGTTGGTTAATACCTGGAATGAAGGGATTATTTTTAAATTTTGCGGCGATAACGGCTTGCGCTCTTTCTTTAAATTCTGTTGTATCTAAATAGGTATCTAGTCCGCCGCCACCGTGCCACATCATGGCTTTCAGGCAATATTCAGCATATTCAAAATTAATTCGGTCATGCCACCAGTGACGGAGCAATTTCTGAAAAGAAACCTCTCCATTAAAGTATTTAAAAAATGGGAAAAATACTAAAAACTGATGCTCGGCAATATAGTTAAGATTGGTTGAATAAGCATCTAAAACTACACCATAGCTTTTAAGAATACCAACAACTTCCAGCACATTTTCTGGATTATTGGGGAGTAATGCTTCTCCTTTTTGCAGACGTTGAATATACTCAGCTAAGGGATTGTGAGTAGCTTTCTTTTTAATAGTTACCATTGCGATCTCTCCAGAAAGTTTAGGGATTGGGTACTGGGGATTGAGTACTGGGAATTGGGTATTGGGGATTAGGCATTGGGTATTATGTATTAAGAAAACTTTTCCCCAGTCCCTAGTCCCTAATCCCTAATCTCTAGTCCCTAATCCCTAATCTCTAGTCTCCATTGCTTTATCCAAGGACACTGTTGCTACTACGTTTTGGGTATTCACCATTGCTGTAATTGTTGGTTCAGTCCAGCGCACTAACCAACCAGGTTGAATGCCGAAAATCACAATCAGCGCTGCTAAAATTGCAGCTGGGGCGCGATCGCTCCAATACACACGCGGTAAGTTGGTAACTTGTGCAGACAGGCGACCAAAAAAGGCGCGGTTGACGAGTATTAAGAAGTAAACTGCTGTTAAACCAGTACCAAGCATACATAACAGGGTTTGCACTGGGAAAACTGGAAAACTGCCCCGATAAACTATGAATTCGGAAATAAACCCTAGCATTCCTGGTATACCAGCGCTGGCCATGACTCCGACAATCATCAAGCTACCAATTACTGGCATACCCCGTTCTGGGTTCAGCAATCCTTGGATGATTTCTAAATCGCGGCTTCCAGCTTTTTTATACACAACTCCCACGAGCAAAAACAGCATTGCCGAAATCAAGCCGTGGCTAATCATTTGCATTACAGCACCCAATACACTTAAAGGTGTGGCCGCCGCCGCCGCTAAAAGCACGTAACCCATGTGTCCAATGGAACTGTAAGCTACCATTTTCTTCATATCGGTTTGAGCGATCGCACAGGATGAACCATACAGTACACTTACCACTGCCCAAGTCGCCAACCAAGGAGCCAGATAATTCCAAGCTTCTGGTAACAAGTTCATGCCAAATCGCAGTAAGCCGTAAGTTCCCAACTTCAACAGCACCCCAGCTAACAGTACTGAAATCGGTGTGGAAGCTTCAACGTGAGCATCTGGCAACCAAGTATGGAAGGGAACTAAGGGAATTTTAATTCCAAAACCGATCAAAATTCCCGCTAGCAATAAAAGCTGTGTTGCTAGAGGTAAAGTTGTCGTGTTCAAGGTTGCTAGTGCAAAGTTAGAGGAACCACTCAGCCAAACCATGCCGAGGAAACTCGCTAAAATCAGGATTCCCGAAACGGCTGTATAAATCAGAAATTTGGTAGCAGCATAACCACGCTTGGCACCACCCCAAATCGCTATCAACAAATATAGGGGAATCAGTTCCAATTCGTAAAATAGGAAAAATAACAGTAAATCCTGTGCTAGAAAGGCTCCTGTTACTCCAGCGCTTAATAATAGTATCAAAGAGTAATAAAATTTAGGACGCTGTAGGGATTCATCGCTGCTGTAGATGGCAATGGAAGTTAACAATCCATTTAAAACCAGCAACGGCAAAGATAAACCATCTATTCCCAGGTTATAATTCAAGCCTAAAACATCTACCCAAGGGAGAGACTCGGCAAACTGTTGAGTGATTTCACCTGGATGGAACTGAATTGCTAGTACGATTGTCCACAAGAAAGCGATACTGGCAAAGACCAAAGCCACCCCACGGGCGAATTTTCCACTGATGCCAGAGGGCGAGAAACCAATTAAAGCTGCGCCGATTAACGGCACTAGAATCAAAACACTAAGCATAGACGGAATTCAGGTAAGGGAAGCAGGGGAAGCAGGGGAAGAATAATAACTCCTAACTCGCTTAAAAAGGCAATTTATCTAGTAAACCCGATGACCAGCTGATGAAAAAACCCAGGACGCTGACAACTGCTAGGATGGTCAACATATAGCCCTGAGATTGCCCAGAAATGCTGTACTTTAAAGTTTGTCCGCCGAGAATTGTGGCAAACCCAACTAAGTTTACAAAACCGTCAACTAAGTAGCGATCGCTCCAAGCAGAAATTTTAGATAGCAGTGCTACTGCACTTACCACGGTTACAAGATAAACTCGGTCAATATAAAAATCATAACCTAACAAGTCTTGCATAAATCTCCACGCCAGGATTCTGGATCTTGACCAAGCTTTGTGCAGATGAACTGTACACCCTACACCCACTCCCACTACGGTAGAACCAAACAACGCTAACGCTACATACCAATTAATACTTTCCCAATCGGGTAGCAAGTACCATTGCTGTAGCATCAGGGGTAGAAGCAGAGTCAGCACAGTCAGAAACACCATTGGCAAGGCCATCTGCCAACCAACTTCTGGGGTGCGACGGGTCTTTTGTTGCGGTTTACCCCAGAAGACTAATCTAAATACTCTCGTCAAATTTAATGCTGTCAAACCATTAACCAATATTAAAACCCCAATCACCCAAGGGCTAATATTTACGAAACCGTCAGCCCATGCCAGCATTGCCCAAAAGCTTCCCAAGGGTAGTAGTGTTACCATTCCGGCTGAACCGACTACAAAGGCAGTGGTGGTAGCTGGCATCCGTGACCACAAACCGCCCATTTCTGTTAAGTCTTGGCTTTGGGTAGTTAAGATGACTGAACCAGAACTCATAAATAATAATGCTTTGGCGATCGCATGAGCTAACAGCAACATCAAGGCTACACCCCCTTGCTGTAACCCCACTGCCAAAAATACTAACCCCATGTATGCACTGGTGGAATGAGATAGCGATCGCTTAATGTCAATTTGAGCTATAGATACTAATGTTGCCCCAATCGCCGTTACCGTACCCATAACTACCAAGGCATTCAACGCAACTGGCGACAAAGCTAACAATGGTTGAAATCTATACAGTAGATAAGCACCACCAGCGACTACCAGCGAGTTCCGCATTACCGAGGCGGGGTTTGGCCCTTCCATAGCCTCATCTAACCACAGGTGCAGGGGAAATTGGGCGCATTTACCAGCAGGACCAGCAATTAACGCTAACCCCAACAACGTCGATGTCATTGGACTTAAATTAGCTGTTTGCGCCCACTCATATAAATCCGAAAAGTTCAAACTGCCAGCTAAGGTGGAAAGTGTCACCACAGCCATCAGCAGCAATAAGTCTCCTACCCGTTTAGTCCAAAACGCATCTCGCGCCGCCGTCACTACTAACGGTTGAGCATACCAGAACCCCACCAGCAAGTAAGTTGAAAGCGTTAATACTTCCAAAAGAGCATAGCTGAGAAACAAAGAATCACTGATTGCTAGACCACTTAGCGCTGCTTCAAAAAATCCCAGCAGAGCGAAAAAACGCGCCAACGACCAGTCTTTTTCCATGTAACCCAGAGCGTAAACTTGTGCCAGTAAGCTTAACCCGGTAATTAAAACTGTTGCCCCAATACTAACTGGCGATAGTTCCAAGGCAAAAGATAAGTCTAAATCCGCAGCTTTGAACCAATTCACCAGTAAGTTTTCTGGTTCTCTATCCCAGATATTTTTAAATACAAACAGGCTATGGGCAAAAGCTATCACGGTCGTCAACAAATTGATATATGCCGCAGGTCTTGACCCCGTTCGCTGAATTATTCCTATTCCCCACGGCAAGGTCAAAAGTGCGCCCAATAAGCTATAAAAAGGCACAAACCAACTTGTTGAAAATAGAAATTGATCCATTTAAATTTCCCTTGACGATTCAGCCTTGATTAAAAAAAAGCTCTAAAACAATTATTTATTTATATATAATTAATTTACCAAAATACCGATGTTTTTTTAATATTGTTTCAGCTACATTACAGCGAGTACTTTTACCTAACCTCACCCTATTTAACATAAGTAAAATATAACTTTACATAAGCAAAAGCATTTACTTAGCTTAACCTCACCGACCTTTTTACATTTGTATTTCTACTTTGACCGAAGTACTTTATACGATATATTTGAAAAAATTATCTGTTTTTCACCTAGTCGTTGTACGTCTAGCGATATTCGACGAAAGATAGATACAGCAAAAGATGTAGCCTATGCTTGTCCCTCGCCAGATCGGATTAGCCTTGGTTATGAATGTCGTTTTGTGAATGTAATAAAGAAATTATAAAGCATAAGTGGCTACTCTAGGAATCAGTAAACTTTAATTGCCCAGAAGCATAAATTAACTTATGTTAAGTTTTTTAAAACTTTCTTATCATAAACTATTATAGTAATTTATATTGCCAGGGATGCCAACCTTTCCTATGCTTAAGTTGGAAGTGTTTTCTTAGCTCTAAGATCAAGCCCTCCCCGTCAAAAATTTCAAACAACAGTACTGATTAGATTCATTTTGTAGGAGTTCTGCGATGCCAATTGCAGTTGGTATGATTGAAACGAAGGGCTTTCCGGCAGTGGTGGAAGCTGCTGATGCGATGGTGAAAGCCGCCCGTGTCACTTTAGTAGGCTATGAAAAAATTGGTAGCGCTCGTGTCACCGTAATCGTTAGGGGAGATGTATCGGAAGTTCAAGCTTCTGTAGCAGCTGGGGTTGAAGCGGCGAAAAGAGTCAATGGTGGTGAAGTGTTATCCACTCATATCATTGCTCGTCCTCACGAAAACCTGGAATACGTCTTGCCGATACGTTACACAGAAGCAGTGGAACAATTTCGTACTTAAAAGCTTTTTAAACAAAGTAATTAACGCTCTTTATCTGATTGAGCATCACTTTTGTCCAAGGCTACAAACTTTGAAATAGGGATTAAAACTAATGTCAATTGCAGTAGGAATGGTTGAAACGCTGGGCTTTCCAGCAGTGGTGGAAGCTGCTGATGCGATGGTGAAAGCTGCCCGCGTCACTTTAGTCGGCTATGAAAAAATCGGTAGTGGTCGAGTTACGGTAATTGTTCGGGGTGACGTTTCGGAAGTGCAAGCTTCTGTAGCCGCAGGTGTTGAATCTGTGAAACGAGTCAACGGCGGACAAGTGCTATCTACTCACATCATTGCTCGTCCTCACGAAAACTTAGAATATGTTCTCCCAATTCGTTATACCGAAGATGTAGAGCAGTTCCGGGAAAATGTGAATGCAATTCGTCCTTTCGGTAGAAGACCGTAATTTGTAATGCAAATTGCCAAAGTTCGCGGCACAGTAGTTAGCACCCAAAAAGATCCAAGTCTTAGAGGTGTGAAACTACTGTTGTTACAATTAGTAGATGAAAACGGCAATATCCTACCAGAGTATGAAGTAGCAGCAGATATTGTGGGAGCAGGAGTAGATGAGTGGGTACTCATCACTCGTGGTAGTGCCGCTCGTCAAGTTGTTGGCAATGAACAGCGTCCATTGGATGCAGCAGTGGTGGCGATCATAGATACTATTTACGTTGAAGATCGCCTAATTTACAGCAAAAAAGATCAATATTGATAGTCATTAGTCATTGGTCATTAGTCATTAGTCATTAGTTTTCGACAAATGACAAAGGGCAAATGACTGATGACAGATGACAATACAGGAGGAGTCTCGCGATGGCAGTTCGCAGCACGGCGGCACCCCCAACCCCGTGGTCAAGAAATTTAGCTGAACCCCAAATCCATGAAACTTCCTTTGTACATGCATTCTCCAATCTGATTGGGGATGTACGAATAGGTGCAAATGTAATCGTTGCTCCGGGGACTACGATTAGAGCAGATGAAGGCACACCTTTTTATCTTGGTGAAAATACCAATATTCAAGATGGTGTTGTCATTCATGGGTTGGAGCAAGGACGAGTAATTGGTGATGACCAAAATAAATACTCGGTATGGATTGGTAAAAACACTTGCATTACCCACATGGCTCTCATTCACGGGCCAGCTTATGTAGGGGATAATTCCTTCATTGGCTTTCGCTCGACGGTGTTTAATGCCAGGGTGGGTGCAGGTTGCATCGTGATGATGCACGCTTTAATTCAAGACGTAGAGATTCCCCCTGGGAAGTATGTACCTTCGGGAGCGATAATTACCAGCCAGCAGCAAGCTGACCGCTTGCCAGATGTGCAAGATCAGGATAAGGAATTTGCTCATCATGTGGTTGGGATTAATCAGGCATTACGAGCTGGTTATCTCTGTGCTGCGGATAGCAAATGTATAGCACCCATTCGGGACGAGAACGCTAAATCTTATACAGGTAATGGTATTACTGTTTTAGAGTTGGAAAGGAGTAGTGACGTGTCGAGCAATAGTTTGGGTGCAGAAACAATAGATCAGTTGCGGTATCTATTGCAGCAAGGGCATAAAATTGGTACAGAACACGTAGACCAAAGACGGTTCCGCACGGGTTCTTGGACTAGTTGCCAACCAATTGAACCGCGATCAATAGGTGAAGCGATCGCCGCATTAGAAAGCTGTCTAAAAGACCATAGCGGCGAATATGTCCGACTGTTTGGCATTGACAAAGGTAGACGGCGGGTACTGGAAATCATCATCCAACGTCCAGATGGTGATGCGAAACCAGCTACCAGCTTTAAGGCTCCAGGTAGTAGTCATAGCAATGACAACTACAGCAGCAGTAATGGAAATGGTAACGCCTCTAGCAGTGGCAAAATCAGTGGCGAAACTCTAGATCAAATCCGCCAACTTTTGGCAGGTGGTTACAAAATCGGTATGGAACACGTAGACGAGCGTCGTTTCCGAACTGGTTCCTGGACTAGTTGCAAGCCAATTGAAGCAACTTCCATAAATCAAGTCATCTCCGCCTTAGAAGAATGTATAGCAAGCCATCAAGGTGAGTATGTACGTTTAATCGGCATTGATGCCAAAGCCAAACGGCGGGTATTAGAAAGCATTATCCAACGTCCCAATGGTCAAGTAGCCTCCTCTGGTAGTGGTAGTCACAAATCATTTAGTAGCAGTGGATCTGCTGGTACGGCAACAGCTACCAGTACCCGCTTGAGTACAGAAGTAGTAGAGCAACTCCGGCAATTATTGGCTGGTGGCTATAAAATTAGCATTGAACATGTAGATGAGCGCCGCTTCCGTACAGGTTCTTGGACTAGTACCGGTCAAATTCAAGCCTCCTCAGAAAGAGAAGCGATCGCAGCTGTAGAAAAGCACCTCGGCGAATACCAAGGAGAATATGTCCGCTTAATCGGTATTGACCCCAAAGCCAAGCGTCGGGTATTAGAAACAATTATCCAACGTCCAAATGGTCAAGTAGCCTCTTCTGCTAGTCAGAAATCATTTACTACTAGTGCAGCACCCTCTGCAACAGCTACGAGTACCCGCTTGAGTACAGAAGTAGTAGACCAACTCCGGCAATTATTGGCTGGCGGCTCTAAAATTAGCATTGAACACGTAGACCAGAGACGGTTCCGTACAGGTTCCTGGACTAGTACCGGTCAAATTCAAGCCTCCTCAGAAAGAGAAGCGATCGCAGCCGTAGAAGGACACCTTGGCCAATACCAAGGGGAATATGTGCGCTTAATTGGTGTTGACCCCAAAGCCAAGCGTCGGGTATTAGAAACGATTATTCAACGACCATAGAAATGAGTGGGAGTTAGGAGTTAATAGTTAGGAGTTAGGAATTAGGAGTTGAAAAAGATTGTTAATTTATAACTCTAAACTTAAAATTTACAACTCCTCACTTACAACTCCTCCCTTCTAATAACAATTCTTTGTGAGGCTGCGTCAAATTTTCTTTCTTTATCTCTTTGTGTCCTTTGCGCCCTTTGCGGTTCGTTCCTCATGTAGTTTGGCGCATCTTCATACAGAATTGGTATAACTCCTAACTCCTAACTCTCTATTCTCCGGCTTCCGAGGTTAAAATTTCCATGTCTGTGCCGCCATTGCGCCTCAGCAATAACTTTGATTCTTACATTAGTGGTGAGGTGACTATTCATCCAAGCGCGGTACTTGCACCTGGGGTGATCCTCCTTGCGGCTGTAAACAGCAAGATCATCATAGGGCCAGGGGTCTGTATTGGTATGGGATCAATCCTCCAAGTCCACGAAGGCATCCTAGAGGTAGAAACAGGTGCAAACCTGGGAGCCGGTTTTTTGATGGTTGGCAAGGGCAAAATTGGAGCAAATGCTTGCATTGGTTCAGCGACAACCGTTTTTAACTACTCAGTTGAACCTGGAGAAGTAGTAGCACCTGGTTCGATTTTAGGAGATACCAGTCGTCAGATTGCCCAAACAAAGCAACTGGAACCATCTACAGATAACCCAACTTCTACAAATACACCACCGCCCAAGGAAGAAGCAAATGGCTTAGGGGGAGTTAAGGAAAAGGTAATTTCCTCAACTAGCTTCTCAGCTTCGGGTTTTTTAGATTTAAAACATCGGTCGATTTCTTTCTTTAAATCTTCCACCACTCCAGAAAGTCAGTCTCCTCCTGTGGAGGAACCGGCTAATGATGCTGAATCCAAGGTGGAGTCAGCCGCCCAAGCGTCTGAAGAACACCACTCAGACTCCAATGAGTTAGCCACAGAATCCCCTAAGAGCTTCGGGACTCAAATTTATGGGCAAGGCAGCATAAGCAGACTGTTGACCACATTGTTTCCTCATAGACAATCCTTGAGCAACCCAAACTCTGACGATTAGTTCGAGTAAGTGTTAATTGTAAGTTGTCGGCTTTTTCCGTATTTTGGAGAATTCATCATGGAAACATCTAATCAACGGTCTATTCGTATCATCCAGGGAGCGAGTAATCAAGAAACCTTTCAGGATACTGCTTTGGGTTTAGTTTCTACCCGCAGCTTTCCCGCGATCGTTGGTACAGCAGATATGATGCTGAAATCGGCGGGAGTTCATCTCGTTGGCTATGAAAAAATTGGTAGTGGCCATTGTACTGCCATCGTCCGGGGTGGAATTGCTGATGTACGTCTGGCGGTAGAATCAGGTGTGCAAACGGCTGAACAGTTTGGTCAGTTAATTTCTAGTTTGGTGATTCCCCGACCTTATCCCAACCTAGATATAGTACTTCCCATCACAACCCGTTTCACTAAATTGATGGAAGAGGGCAATTACAGCCGTCTGAGTAACCAAGCAATTGGTTTGGTAGAAACGCGAGGATTTCCCGCAATGGTAGGAGCGTGTGATGCCATGCTCAAAGCTGCTGATGTTCATTTGGCAGCTTATGAAAAAATTGGTGCGGGTTTGTGTACAGCCATTATTCGTGGTTCTGTTGCAAATGTGGCGGTAGCAGTGGAAGCGGGAATGTTTGAGGCAGAACGGATTGGGGAATTGAATGCAGTGATGGTGATTCCTCGGCCTCTAGACGAAATGGAGCTAACCTTGCCATTAGCAAGTTGCTGGATAGAAAAACACCAAGCTTTAAACTTGCCAGTGAATATTAAAGAACAAGTTGCTGAAATCGAGGTACTAAGATTACCAGATTTAACCAAGCTACCGACAAAAGTTACAGAAGAATTATGGAATGATGAATGATGATAGATGAATTTTTGAAAATCATCATTCAGCATTCATCGTTAGATGGAAGGCATTTTACGCTTTTGCTGTTCTGATAATAGCTTCTCCAATCCATAAATAAAATACCTTTATTTTAATATAGATGGTAGAGTTTTATCTATGGTAAAACTCGTAACTTTCTGTGAGAATCACTGTATCATTTGCCAGTGTTCAGCAATACTAGTTTTATATCAATTAATCGCTATATACAGGAGAATCACCCTTGAAGCAAGCGACGCTACACCAGTTAAAGGTGTTCGAGGCGGCGGCACGGCACAGTAGCTTTACTCGTGCTGCTGAGGAATTGTTTCTCACCCAACCTACCGTTTCTATGCAGATCAAGCAACTAACCAAATCGGTAGGATTGCCATTGTTTGAGCAAGTGGGGAAGCGGTTGTATCTGACGGAAGCTGGACGGGAATTATTTGCCACTTGTCGGCAGATTTTTCACAATATAGCCCAGTATGAAATGAAGGTGGCAGATTTAAAAGGGCTAAAGCAGGGCCAATTACGCTTGGCAGTGATTACAACAGCAAAATATTTTATACCACGTTTGTTAGGGCCGTTTTGCGAGCTTTATCCCGGGATTGATATCTCGCTGCAAGTAACAAATCACGAACAAATTTTGGAACGGATGAGTCAAAATCTGGATGACTTATATATTATGAGTCAAATTCCAGACAACATCGATGTGACTTGTGAACCATTTTTAGAAAACCCTTTGATAGTCTTCGCACCGAGTAATCATCCGTTATCCCAGGAAAAAAATATTCCTATACAACGGCTGTCTAACGAACCTTTTATTATGCGAGAACCAGGTTCAGGAACTCGTCGCGCCGTCCAAAAGCTATTTGAAGAACAAGGAGTAACAGTAAAAGTCAAGCTAGAATTGGGAAGTAACGAAGCAATTAAACAAGCGATCGCAGGTGGTTTAGGAATTTCTGTTTTATCCCGTCATACCTTACTATTAGATACCTCCGAGTTTAGCATTCTAGATGTACAACACTTTCCCATTCAGCGACATTGGTACATGGTTTACCCATCTGGCAAGCAGCTATCTATCGTGGCTCGTGCCTATTATGAATATCTCCTAGCTGCGGCAAAAAATATTGTAGACCAAAATGCTGATCCGGCTTTTAGTACTTTTGAACCAACTCACAGTTAAAATAATTCATAATTACGAATTACGAATTACTTAAAGGGGTTGACGGTTAGACCGGGAAGCATTGACAATTAACCAGCATAATCATTAAAAATGGGGGAAAACTGGCAGTGGTTAACCCGGAAATACCGTCTTGGCGCAAAACAGTGCAAAGCGAGATTGTAGCTGTTACTGTGTATTCTGACAGAGCATTGGTTACACGGCGGGGTGTAGTTGATTTAACCGGAATTGAACAGGAATTAATAATTACCCCAGTGCCACTGACTCTGGAAACTGAGTCTGTTAGGGTTAGCGGTACAGGTACAGTAGAGGTGCGCTTGGTGGGAGTGAGTAGCGATCGCACCTACACCACTGAACCTGTAGCAGAGCGAGTAGCACATTTGACAAGGCAGATTCAGCAACTAGAAGCAGAAAAACGCCACCTGCAAGCCCAAGTGGATGCTTTAGCATTGCAGTCTAGTTTTATCGCCGGCTTACGTGAAAAAACAGAAGAACCCTTTTCACAGAGTTTGTCTCGGAAAAATCTTAGCCTCAGCGAAACTTTGGATTTCCTCAACTTTATTGGAAGCCAGTATAGTGAATATGCGATCGCATCTGGAGAGTGCAAAACCCAACAGCAGGAATTAGACAAACAACTGCAAGCACTCCACACATCATTGCAAAAAATCCAAACAACCCATCCTCAGGAGAGTTTTAACTTAGTTGTCGCAGTTGAAGTAGCGGGTGAAGGCAAATTTGAATTAGAGGTATCTTACATAGTAAATCGTGCTAGTTGGACTCCCTTTTATGACTTGCGCTTTAGCACCACCAACGATATTGTCCATCTGAGCTACCTTGCAGAAATCACCCAAAGCACTGGTGAAGATTGGATTGGTGCAAATCTCACCCTTTCTACCGCTAAACCGGGATTAGGTACACTTCCACCCAAACTTGAACCCTGGTATATTGATGCCCCACGTCCACAATTGTTACAACGACACCGATTTACTGCCCAGCCACCACTACTACCTACCATACCAGAGCCGCCTGCTTCTGCTGCCAGAGCAGATTGGCAAGAAGAAGACGAAGTTGTAGAGGATAGTCTCATTCCAGCAGAAACCGTTACAGCAGAAGTATCCAAACAAGGGAGTGTAGTTACCTTTAAACTGAATGGTGGTGGTAATATTCCCAGTGATGGCGCACCTCATAAAACTACAATTTTCAACGATGATTATCCTTGTAGTTTTGATTATGTGGCAATGCCGCGCTTGGTTAGCTTTGCTTATCTACAAGCTAATGTGAAAAATAGTCCCAACGGTGCGACTTTGTTACCAGGTAAAGCGAATATTTTCCGCGATAATGTTTTTGTCGGCACTACTGGGTTAGAGAATATTGCACCAGGGCAAGAATTCAAACTGAACTTAGGAATTGACGAGGGTTTAAAAATTGAGCGCGATTTAGTTGAGCGGCTGGTAGACAAAAGATTAATTAGCAACCAGCGCCGGATTACTTATAGTCATCGGTTGATAATTACTAACTTACTCGACAAAGAAGTAAATCTAAAACTAACTGAACAATTACCAGTTAGCCGCAACGAGCAAATTAAAGTCCGCCTCAGTCGCAGTAACCCACAAATTCAACTTGGTGAAATGGGGATTTTAGAATGGCAGTTAACTCTTCCACCCCAAGAGCGACGAGAGATATATTACCAGTTTAATGTTGAACATCCGCCTGACTTGATGCTAGTTGGGTTAGATATTTAGGGAATCTCAAAAAATAAATTCTCCAATATTTAGTTTTCAACATAGCGTTCTCCTTCGCGCTCGAAGGTATCCCAAAAAAGCCACTGCTAGTAGCGATATCACCCCTAGCAGTAATAGAACCACTACTGCTATTAAGGTTAACTGCTCCATCATCCGACAGGATATAGTTTTTATAAAATTAATAGATAAACTATGCCTAAGCTCTTAATCTAAAATCTTTATGAGTGAATTGAGTGACAGTTATCACCTGTTAGCCTCAAATATAAAAGATGTCAAGTTTTTAATTCGGCAGTCAGAGCGTTATGGAATGGTTATTCCCAGCTCAGGGAAATACATTCCCTTTATCGTGGAGGGACTAAAAGAGGCGGGTAGCCCGATTGTTCAGCTTGTTCAGAACAATACTCAACTTCTTATTCACTATGCGTTTTCTGAAGATTACGGTTGTTGGGTCAAATTCTTCGACAGAGATAAAGAATTAGCTTGCCTCTGTTATCAAGCAGGAGATAATCAGTTGTTCAAAAAACTTGCAGCACCTTTAGATAATTTGCTCAGTCGAGCAATCATCAATCAATCTACTGCGTCTAGTTTGCAAGACCTAGCAACCGATTTAGTTGTTGAAGAAATAGGGTCTAAAATTGCGGGAGTCTTAGGTTTACAGCACGTTTCCTGGTTAAGCTGTGCTGATCTAACCTACCAGAGCAAAAAAGAGCTTCAGAAACGATTTTCAGGTGCTGAGTTCGTTAATGTTTCTAAACGAGGTCAGATTGAAATTCCTGCACAGTGTATCCCAAATGAATGGTGTTCAGAACCAGACCAGCCATCATTTATGTACCTTCCTGTACCAAGTGTGCTATTGACTGTGGAACAAGAAGCTATGGTCAATCGGCATTTTCAATATTGGACTAAATTTGGTGACTATGATAATGAGACTCAACAAGGGTTTTGGATGTACGAACACTACCGGGAGTCTCTGCCATCACGATATCGATATCTCAGTAACCGACTAATGAACTTGTACAGACAGCCTACCAAACTTTTAGAGACCCTTCGTGCAATCATTAAGCTGGTAGGCACAGACGTAAACTGGGAAGAATATCTTCGTGGTTTCTAAAGAGGAGCCGTGGCTAGGCATTTCTGGCTATTTGCAAACTAACAAGCACAGAAATCTTAATAGCATGCTTCAATTTCGTTCAGAGGGTCAAGTTGCCGATAATGTTCGGCAGGTTGGAAATACAGCAACCGTGCCCCGTCCGCAGCAAGTTGCTGTTGCTGGGTGTAAGCTAGATAAAACAAATTATTCTTCCAGATATACCAATAAGAGGGGGAACCCCCCAGCAGAGGCTCTAAAGCTTCATCTATTCGCCAAGAATGGCCTTTGAGTAAATTGTGAGTACCCATTTGCATTAATCTATTCGTCATAAAACTGGTTTTCTTTGGGAAATGCGACGGCAACCTTCAAGCTCAAAGATGCGTTTGCCGTGGGGATATCCACTCTAGCGACTCAGATGTTAACGCCCAATTAGTAAATTCAGAAGGCTTTATATATTCAGGTAACATGATGAGTTTTTGACAGGAGTGCTGCTAAGAACTTTGACGCTACTATTTTTCTGCTCATCATGAATTTCTGCTTACGCATTAACACTTGCCGCCCCGAAGTCTACGGAAATATTTGTGAACTTTAATTCAAGCAACTCGGTAATCTCTACTATTGAGTAGGCATTACTCAATCTTGGTATTATTTTGACGTTGTTAAGAAAGCTTACCTCACTTCCCTTCAGTGGCAAGCTGATTGTCAAAATAGCGATCGCACCTTTAACAAAACCTCCCCGTATCACCTCACATACCCAGGAGTTCATCTAGCTGCAAGCTTGGCAAGTCTGGAGGAATCACAGTTCGCAATATTGTGACTTTGTGACTCTCATGTTGGGTTGTCAGATCAAGTGCGATCGCTTCCAAGCGAATTTCTAAGCAGCCAAAGGGAATGTTTAATTGCGTCATCACTTCCAACCCTCCGAATGCATTAGGTAGTAAATTTGTCAATAAATGAGGACCATCTAGTAACCAGCGAGTTTGATAATCTTCAACCCATAACTTGACAACAACTTGCGGAGGTACTTCGGGCAGTACTACGCGCACTATGACAGATTTACCAGCGATTAGTTCGCCTTCTGGCACATACAACTCTGGAATTGGCAAAGGCTCAGTGGCTGTCGCAATTATCGGTTTGGAAGGGGATAAATCTAACAGTGGTTGCTTTTCTTCAAAGGTGTAACTCCTAGTTGCATCGGCTTCTAGTTCGCCATCTGTATCATCTACAACGATTTCTTTCGCCAACCAAGCTGACGCTATATTTATTTTGATTGGCGGAGGGGGGGGCGGTAGTTGTGTGATCAGAGCCGATGAGATTATTGCTTCTTCTAATACTTTTTCTAGTTCCGTATTTTCTCCTCTCTCCAGATCCGCTTCCTTCGCTATGTCTACATCTTCCCCGAAATTCCCCAGTTCGGAAGCCAACCCTTGAACTTCTTGCCATATATCTTGTTCGCGCAATGTCTCCGTCAGGATAAGTTCTGAGCGTCCCCAACCTTCATCCGATGTCTCCGTATTGGCATCTAGGTTTAACGGCAAGTTGACATCAACATTCGTATTTTCTGCACTAAGAGAAAGGGGTATCTGCGGCGCTGGAACATAGTTATCGTAGTCTTGAGGTTCTAGATCGTTGATGGATTCAGGTAAAGAGTATCCCTGACTCTGCATCCACTTCCTAAGTAAAGGAGATGAATAAAGGTTGGCTGTTGTAATGAATTGTGTATTTTGCTGGGCTTCTACTTCAGCAACAAATTTTTCCTGGAATTGTGTATTTTGCTGGGCTTCTATTTCACCAACAAATTCTTCCTGGAATTGTGTATTTTGCTGGGCTTCTATTTCACCAACAAATTCTTCCTGGAATTGTGCATCATCTACTAGTAATTCAGGTATATTTTCATATTCAGCTAGAACTGGCTCCAACTGCGGGAAGTCTTCAGCCGCTTGAACTTCCAATGCACCTAAAGGATCATTGTTTCTTGCTTCTTCTTCTGCATAACCTGGCAAAGCTTGTAGCCGTTTCAAGTATGGCAAAGTAGTGACGAGTATTGGCATTCTACGTTGCCTGATCACCAACTGCTCCAAGTTGATGGCAGCTATGGTGGCATCTTTTTCTAGAAGTTCCTCCTGTGCAGGGAGTTTGACGACAACATCTGTGGGAATGTTGGTATCGATTTGAACAGGCGGCAGTTTCGGCAATTGAGGCGAAGTGCCTGAATTTTTGAGGTTAGATGTCCGCAAGGTAGCTTCTCGCAGAACTTGCAGGTTAATTTGCGGTGGTAGGGGTCTGTTTGGGGATGGATTGAGTATTTGAGACTGGTCTGTTTTTGGAATCTTGACCAGATTTAATAGTTTCAAATCGAGCCTAACAGGTGCCTCTGGTTCTGTGAAAGCAGTAGATAAGTCCGATGGTGCTACGGGGTAACTTAATGCACTAGATTTTGCTGCGGCTGTGATTGCCAGTAATTCCGTTACATCTGCTGTAATGGTGAAGGACTGGCTGGCTAATCGGGTGACTTCACTAGTATCGGCGAATTTACCATACAAACTGATATCTGCCAAAATTAACTTGGATTCACAGTCAGCAGGAATATCAATTGAGGTATTGATGGTGAAGGGCAACTCTTGATCTGGTAAGGGTTGCCATACTTTGGTCAACATTTTTGAGTTCTTGGGCGATCGCAGTTCAATTCCTAGTTCAAGTTCCCGTAGGCTTTTTGGGGATAATATTTCAGCCTCATCTAGATTTATCTTTTCTTTAAGTTCTATGTGCCCATTGATTGCAAGAGCTTGTCCCCAAGGAGAAATATAATTATCCTGACCTAAAGTTAGCAGCAATGGTGGCGATGTTTGTGTTGCTGGAGAATCTATAACCTTTTCATCTTTGGGCAGCAGTTCAGAGGCGGGTAAAGCTAAATCTATTAAATTTTGTAAAATTTGCTCTGCTGTCTCACCTTTCAGCCACACAGGACTCACCGGCTCATCGATAACTATATCTTCTTCGGTTTCATCTAGTAGAACACTGCTAGTAGAGTTACTGTGTGTAGTAACTGCCAATTCTGCGGGGATAGCGATCGCATCATCAAAGGTAATTGCGGGTTCTGTTGGGGCAGTAGATTCCAAATTTGATTCATCTACAACTTTTACTGCCAGTTCTGTGGGAACAGCGATCGCTTCATCAAAGGTAATTACGGGTTCTGCTGGGGCAGTAGATTCCAAATTTGATTCATCTACAACTTTTACTGCCAATTCTGCGGGAACAGCGATCGCTTCATCAAAGGTAATTACGGGTTCTGCTGGGGCAGTAGATTCCAAATTTGATTCATCTACAACTTTTACTGCCAATTCTGCGGGAACAGCGATCGCATCATCGAAGGTAATTGCGGGTTCTGCTGGGGCAGTAGATTCCAAATTTGATTCATCTACAACTTTTACTGCCAGTTCTGTGGGAACAGCAATCGCATCATCCAAGGTAATTGCGGGTTCTACTGGGGCAGTAGATTCCAAATTCCCTTTATCTACTAGAACAATTGCCAGTTCTGCGGGAACAGCGATCGCATCATCGAAGGTAATTGCGGGTTCTACTGGGGCAGTAGATTCCAAGCTCCCTTTATCTCCTAGAACAATTGCCAATTCTGCGGGGATAGCGATCGCATCATCAAAGGTAATTGCGGGTTCTGCTGGGGCAGTGTATTCCAAATTTGATTCTACATTCTCCCCCTGCTTCCCCTGCTCCCCCTGCTCCCCGTCTGCTTCTTGGCACAGGACTTGCAGTTGGACTTTGTATTGCCAAGATTTACCAAGCAGATCCGACATCAAATCGCCGGAACAGCGCAATTCCCAAACTCCTGCCTGGAAATAGGTAAAAGGAATTACCGCCATTAAGCCTTCTGAGTTAGTGCGACGCGATCGCTTAAAAATTCGCCGCGTTGGTTGAACTTCCTGGGTTGAAGAGTGAGTTACCCGCACTTCCACGTCTGTATTATGAAGGTTAGAACGAGCCAAAACTCTATACTGCCCTTCCAAAATTTCCAAATTTGGCGATTCTAGGATGTGCCACGAGCGAGCGCCTTGTTTCTGTATCAGAAATTGCCAGTGTTCCATTGTGAGTGATGCCCAGACCGACGAGCTGCCGAGTAATATTGTGTATTAACTTGCTTGCAAGTTTACCCCAGTATTTTGTAAATGCATCACTTAAATGGCTATCAAGTTAACTCAGTTTTTGTTACTTAACTTCTCTGACTTTAACTAGTCATGTCAAGTTAATTTCAAGCCGTCGCCGTGTTGCTTCTGTACCAATATTTTTGGATGATTTTTTACAAAATGTCCAATTTGCAATAGACACAACATAGAATACATTAAGATTCACTTGACAATTTTTATTGAATTGTGATTGCTGACATTTTTGCTACAAAGAGGTAGGATGTGGCTCTTAAGTGTCATCTGCGATCGCCCACGGCGAGTGCAAAGCCCATCGCAAATCACAACACTTAACCCTAGATATATCTATGGGGTCAATCCCAAATCCAAGTTGCGCCCAAAGCGCACCAAAGGTGCGATCTAAAATCCCAAATTGTTTGACAATGAGGATTTACAGGAGGGATTTCGATGCTAGTCATTTTAATGGACGATCAAATCCTTGCCCCTGAGCAAGTTTGCCAGTCTTGTTTACTCGCCGACGGGAGCGGTCAACCCCGTTGGCGTGGGGGTCAACTGCGCTGTGGTCAAGCCATTCGCAAACTTACTCAACAGCAGCCAGACCAGTATGAGTGCATGATGGGCTTTCGTATCGCCCATATAGAATAGTTGAATTTGTCAGCAAGACCAAGCAACTGCGTTATCCTAAGCTCAAGTAACTATAAAAATTTAACCATAGGAGAACGCATAATGTCTTGGCGTGGGTCTACAACGGTTTCAGATCGGATTTTTGCTTCCTTGCCTTATTTGCTACCGATGGTTGAGGTAGTAACTTTTGGCTTTTTTTTGTTAGATCAGTTTCCTCCCCTGGCAGTCGTTTTTGCACCAATTCTGATTTTATGGTCATTTTACAGAAGTGTGCGTTATGCAGGGCTGATTATTTTCTTTGCCTTATTGCTATTGGTGGTTAGAAACGAAAAAATTAGTCACTTTATTCGTTTCAACACTATGCAAGCAATTCTTTTGGACATCATTATCTTTTTGTTTAACATCTTGATGGATGTTGTTAGACTAATTCCCTCTGGTGGTTTTGCAATCCAAACTCTATCCACAACCATTTTTCTAGGCATAGTGGTAGCAGTTGGATATTCAGTCATCCAATCATTGAGTGGGCGTTATGCAGAAATTCCCGCAATTTCCGATGCAGTGTATATGCAAGTGCGTTAGAAGTTAACGCGCTGCTACGGTGTTTTCCAGGCGACCAATACCTTCAATTTCAACGCGGATGCGATCGCCTGGATGCAATGGACTGACACCCTCCGGCGTACCTGTAAGCACCAAATCACCAGGTAGTAGCGTCATCACCTGACTGATATAAGAAACGATCACATCGGGGGAAAACACCATCTGATTGATACAGGCAGATTGGACTGGATTGGCATCATCATTCACAAAAGTCTGCAATCTCGCTCCTGGATTTAATTCCCGTACAATCCAAGGTCCCAAAGGACAGAAAGTATCAAAACCTTTGGCTCGCGTCCATTGACCATCCTTTTTTTGTAAATCCCGCGCTGTTACATCATTGGCGATGGTATAGCCCCAAATTTTGGTTTGGGCTACCTCTGGTGTACATTCAAAGGCGTAATCGCCAATCACTAGTGCTAACTCTCCTTCGTAGTCAACTCTTTGTGACTGGCGAGGATACTTAATTTCCCTCTCAGATGGAATGATTGACGTGGGTGGCTTGAGAAAGATTAATGGCTCAGAAGGTACTGGAGTTCCCATTTCGGCTGCATGATCTGCATAATTCTTCCCCACCGCCACGATTTTTGAGGGAGCGCAGGGAGCCAGAATTTGGTAATTTTCTGGTGTCAAAGTTAAATCAGTGGGTTGTCCTTGTAACCAAGGCGGAGCATCTAGCACCTGCACATTGAGGGATAGCTGTAGTAACCCATAGTAAATCTGTCCGTCTTGATTTTGAATTCGCACATAGCGCTGCGCCATAACCTTGATGAATATCCTTTTCTCTGCGATTAGAAGTTGTGAGCGGGTAGCAAGCAATCCTCAGTTAGCTTTTTAGCAAACCGATTGAGCCTTGAGCCTGAAAGCGATCGCTATAGATGCCCTTAGGGAAAGATACCCTTTCGCAAAGTTGATAGCTCGATCAAGCTTGCTAAAGAAATATCGGGTTCGCCTCCCGACCTAGTTTTAATTAAGTACATGCCAAAAATCCAAACTTCGGCGATTTGGCTAATGATTCAGATTTAAAACTGCTAAGATTATAATTCCTTGTTGCTTCAGATGTTGATTAATGCAGGCATTTTAAATTAAAGCCAGGTATAAACTAGCATCAGCAGCCACTTTTGTCCATGAGGAAACTGAAAAATATGGCTACAAGTTACGAAACAATGTACATTCTCCGTCCTGACCTGGGAGACGAACAGGCAGAGCAAGCAATTACTAAATATCAGAATTTGCTTCGCGATCAAGGCGCCCAGGATATGCAAATTCAAAATCGTGGTAAGCGACGTCTGGCTTATGAAATCAAAAAACACCGCGATGGCATCTACATCCAGTTAAACTACAGTGCGCCCGCAACTGCGATCGCTCCCTTTGAACGCGCCATGCGCTTGAGTGAAGAAGTGATTCGCTATTTGACAATTAAGCAGGAAATCGTAGAAGAAAAACCCCCTAAAGAGGAAAAGGAAAGACCCACTAAAGTAGCTGCACCTGTACCTGCAACAGTCTAAAAATCAGGGAGATGAGCAGGGGGAGCAGAGGGAGCAGGGGAAGCAGGAGAAGAATAACAAACAATGCCTAATCCCCAATCCCCAATCCCCAATCCCCAATCCCCCAATCCCATTCAATAAAATTTTGTCTTTTTCTTTTCTCGTGACTTGTCTGGGAATGTTAAATTAACAAATACTTGCCAAAGGTAGTACTCCCACAGTTATACCTAAGAGTGGACAAGATTCTGAATGGGAGCTGTAAGCTACTGTGAGCCAATCTGATACACCCGATATTCAAGTTCTCTCTACGGAAGTATCGCAACTACGCCAAGAGTTGCAACTTCGTGATCAATTAGTGCAACAACTGTCTCAAGAACTCTTCCGGCTGGTAAAGGGTAACACTAGTTTTATGCCCCAGCAGCCGGAGTTTGAGCGCGATCTAAGCCAGTTACAGGCTTTGCAAGAACAACTCCAAGCTGTAGAGCAACAGGTGGCGTTCTACCAAGAGCAAATTACAACTCGTGACTCCGAAATTTACCAACTGCGACAGTCAGTTCAAGAACTCACCGATCGCAGTCGGATGTTGGAGCAAGTAGTACAAGAGTTGCCTCAAATTTACCGTCGAAAATTTGAGGAGCGGATGATGCCAGTTAGAGAAAAGGTAGCCATGCTACAACGGGAAAACCGCCAACTACAAGCAGAACTGCAAAGCGTGAGTTATCGTTTAGCACTCAAAACTCGCAATGCTAGTCACGGCGGCATTGATTTGCCAAATTTTCCCCGCCCAACATCCGAACAAACTAATATTTCGACTCCCCAGAATGCCTAAAATTACCATTATGGTGAAATCTAAGAGGTAAGAAATTGGTGCGGCAAAGGCTCTTGGAGACATCCAAGTAGTGCATCAAGGCAAAAATAACTATAGAGTTAGAAATAATCCAAAGGCTGATATTCTCACCTTTCTTACCTCCTGCTTCCTTGCACTAGTTGCGTCGTATATAGAACAATTAGCTCAGAGTAATTTTAAAAGCCCTGTCTTTAAAAGGCTGGGGAGTGTCACAAAGAATTGCATTTGATTTGACCGATTTTGGTCATTTCTGATCTTTACTGCTTGAGGTAGATGGCTTCCAACAAGCAGATTTATCCATCTGCCATTCATACTACCTAGCTCAAAACCATGAGTTTTTCTCAGCATTCTTCTTTAGACAAAAAATAAAATCAGCTTGCTATCACCAGACTCTTATCTTGGAGAATGTGAAAATATGCAAATATTGCTTGACTCCACCATCCTTCTATAGATAGATTTATTACTTAGCCTGCTAGCACCAGACTGTTATCTGTGATGGGGAGAAAAATGTCTTGGTAAGTGTGAAAAATTTCAAACACTGTATCTAGTTGGGTAAGTTCCAAAATTAATCGTACAGGAGCTTGCACATTGCATATAACCAAGCGGCAACCGCTTTGACGTGCAGCTTTTAACCCTTTTACTAAAGGGACTAACCCAGAACTGTCCATGAAATTAACTTTTGCTAGATCGATAACCCAGAGCTGATGAGCTTGAGGCACTACTCCAGCCATTTGTTCACTCAAAGCCTTACCGCCTTCCAAATCTATGCTTCCTTGGGGTTTAAACAAAATCACTTGAAGTTCTTGTGTGAGAGCCATAAATTTAACAGGGTAGTTGGAACACTTGATAAAAAATAAAAAAAAGATGTCAATATCTTTTTTCTTTAAACGGCAAAATTACCGTTTTACCTAGATATTTGGGCAATTGCAGTCGTACAGTTGAGAGTAATTATTTAAGTATTCATGCCGTATAATTTATGATAACTTTCATCAATATAGGCATAAGGGTCTAACAATTTCGGTATCAACGGTATCTTTTACAAGATTTTCATAATTTCAATGGATATTTATAAATTTTATATAAACTTTTTATTTTCTGTTTAATAAATATTAGTTTGTGGTATTAGAGTCAAAAAAATGCATAATTAACAATAGTCAAAAATTAATGTTTACCATAGACTATAAGCTATGGATTATTCAGAATTAAACTAATGACTTAATGATTGAATATATTGGTTTGATTGACACCCCACCCAAAAACAAGCAAAGATGTAGTAAAAGTAAAAATTTGTAAAGACGGTGGTGCGGGATGTCTTTAGAGCTGATTTCACTAGAAAATATCCAGGAAGTCGCCCACACTTATGGGTATTGGGCAATTTTTTTGGGAATTTTGCTAGAAAATTTAGGCATTCCCCTTCCTGGCGAAACCGTGACCTTAGTAGGCGGGTTTCTAGCTGGCAGCGATGAACTGAATTTCTGGCTGGTTCTCGGTGACGCAATCATGGGTGCTGTCATTGGTGGCACTTGTGGCTATTGGATTGGTAGAGTTAGCGGTTGGGCTTTTCTGGTAAAAGTTGGTAGTATGTTTCGGGTTTCGGAAGTGCGGCTGCTGAACATTAAAGATCAATTTAGTCAAAATGCTGCTAAAGGGGTATTTTTTGGACGTTTTCTCGCATTGTTACGAGTTTTTGCTGCACCACTAGCTGGTATAGCCGAAATGCCCTTTGGAAAATTCTTTTTATACAACTTTTTAGGAGCAGTTGCTTGGGCTAGTTTGATGGTGACATTAGCTTTTTTTGCTGGCAAAATTATCTCTCTAGAACAATTGGTTGCTTGGGTGGGTAAATTTGCGATCGCAGCGTTACTGATCCTGGCTGGCTTAATTGTTGTGCCCTTATGGTTAGAGTCTCGCCAAGTTAAGGAAGTGAGGAGTGAGGAGTAAAGTAAAAAGTTATTTCTTTTAACTTTGACTTCTGGGATTTTGCATTTTAACTCCTAACTCCTAACTCCTAACTCCTAACTTTTAATTTGCTGCGACCAAATGCGAGTCGGTAGTCCCCAAACGTAGATAAAGCCTTCAGCAGCTTTGTGGTCAAATTTGTCTTCGGCTCCGTAGGTTGCCAAATCGGGAGTGTAGAGGGAATGATCGCTCGAACGCCCAACGATTGTAGAGTTGCCCTTGAACAACTTCACCCGCACAGTTCCAGAGACTCGCTCTTGTGTTTTTTGAATAAAAGCATCAAGTGCAACTTTGAGTGGACTGTACCACAAACCGTTGTAAACGATTTGGCTGTAAGTTTCTTCAATGCCACGCTTGTAATGGGTAACATCTGCCGTTAATGTCAAGCTTTCTAAATCCCTATGTGCCTGAATTAGCACTAACATCGCAGGTGATTCGTAGATTTCCCGCGATTTGATCCCCACCAGACGGTTTTCGATCATATCGATCCGGCCGATGCCGTGATTTCCTACCACCTGATTGAGTTGTTCAATTAGCTCAACTGGTTTTTTAGCTATACCGTTGAGGGTTGTGGGAATACCACCGTGGAAACCAATTTCGATATACTCTGGCTCGTTGGGAGTATCAGCGATCGCTTTGGTCATTTCATAGATTTCTTCTGGTGGCTCAAATGAGGGATCTTCGAGTAAACCAGCTTCAATGCTACGACCGAGCAAATTCTTGTCAATACTATAGGGAGAGGATTTTTTGACTGGTGAGGGGATACCAAACTTTTCACCATAAGCGATGGTTTCCTCACGACTCATACCCCATTCTCTGGCTGGTGCGAGGATCTTCAGGTTAGGGTTGAGAGCGGTGACAGAGACATCAAAGCGAACCTGATCGTTACCTTTGCCAGTACAACCATGAGCGATCGCATCAGCACCATATTTTTCAGCCGTTTCTACTAATACCTTAGCAATTAGTGGACGAGCAAGAGCAGTTCCTAGAGGATAACGATTTTCATAAAGGGCGTTGGCTTGAATCGCTCCAAAGGCATAATCTTTAACGAAACTGTCTTTGACATCCGCCACTAGTGATTCACTTGCACCCGATTTGAGAGCTTTTTCTCTGATTGGCTCTAATTCATCTCCCTGACCTAAATCTGCTGCTAGGGTAATTATCTCTTCCACACCCCACTCCTGCTTGAGGTAAGGGATGCAAACTGAGGTATCTACTCCGCCAGAATATGCCAGGACAACCTTTTTGGCGCGACCCATTAATTTCTCCAGTTAGGACAACAAAGAATGAGTCATTATTATATCTAAAGTGATCCATGTATATTTTATTCAATGCAACAACCTATAGAAGGAGTTAGGAGTTAGATTTCTGATCGGAGTCTGACTATAAAGCGATCGCTTGTTACGATTCGACACCTCAATGCCACAATGCCCCATCGTTAACACACCTTGAAAGAGCTAGTTCTAGTTTATTTAAAATTGATTTATAAAATAAATCTTAAGTAGGGTGTGTTGTGGCTTTAGGCGCTTTCCCCAAATAATCAGATCGAAATATGCGCCTAGCACAACGCCAGCTGCTAAAACTTTGGGAACCAAACCAACACCTTTTAATAAATTACAGGTTTTGTATTAAGTGTTTATTACCTATATCCATAGCGCTTCAAAAATAATGATTATCATTTTCATAAATCCGATTGAGGTTGTTTACAAGTTTTAATTACAAATAAAAGTAATCGTGCAATTAGTAATAAGTTACAGCAGGATCACTTTTGTAAATAGTGGGTGTGAATCTAATCTGCTGTCATCTGTCATTTTTAACGAAATTATTACCATTCCTTAAACTAATCAGGATAAATTCTATATATTCTTAAATCTAGTGTTCCAAAATTAGTCTATTTAAAATTGGGTGTCTATATACTAAAAAAATAGTGAGTAATTTCCAGAAATATATAGTAAACAAAAGCTATTTTATGATAAATATTGAGGATGTAGCATCCTAACTTTAAAACAGATTAATCACAAATATTGAGGTGGATATTTTTCAGTCTAATACTCTAGATTCAAAAGGTTTTTTGGGGAATGCTTTCACTTAAATGGGATGAATGTGAGTGTGAAACCACTTCTAAAAAAGTGCTTAAGAATCGGCAGAAAGACAAAGTTTTGTGGATAACATTAGGTTTACTTGCTTGTTTTTTTGTTGCTGAGTGGACTGTAGGTTTGTGGAGTAAAAGTTTATCTCTACAAGCAGATGCAGGACATATATTATCTGATATTACAGCCTTGCTAATATCACTATTTGCAAGTTTTTTAGCACGGCAAACAGCTAAAAGTCAGGCAACATTTGGACATCAGCGTATCGAAGTTGTAGCAGCTTTATTGAATGGATTAGGTTTGCTGGCGATCGCTACTTTTATCATATTGGAAGCTATTCAACGCTGGCAAAATCCAGCGACTATTTTGGGCTTACCAATGTTAGGAATTGCGGTGTTAGGTTTAATCGTAAATCTTTTCAACATTACTTTACTTCATCCCCACACTCACGACGACTTAAACCTTCGGGGGGCTTTGCTTCATGTCATCGCTGATACTGCTAGTTCTGTGGGCGTAATTATAGCTGCTTTAGTAGTTCATCTTTGGGATTGGTGGTGGGCAGATGTCGCTATTAGTTTAATAGTTGCAACTTTGACTGGTTTAAGTGCTTTACCTCTAGTCCAACAAAGTCTAAAGATTTTTTTGGAGTATGCACCAGAATCAATTGATCCTGTGGAAGTAGAAATATCTCTAAAATATTTTCCTGGTGTTGTGGAAGTAGAAAAACTCCACATCTGGACAATTAGCTTAGATAAAGTAATGCTTTGCGCCAATTTGACAGTGGAATGTACAACTATCCAAGAACGCGATCGCTTACTCAATAAGTTGGAAAATCATATCCGAAAAACTTTTCATATTGCTGAAATAACTTTACAGCTAACTAGCTATAACAAACCCTCAATAATGCCAATTCATCCTTTATTTAAACAAGATTTAGTTTTCATGTTGTCTCAGAGGTTGTTTGAAAAGTAGTTGGCTGTATCTTTGCACTCATTGATCCCCCCTAACCCCCCTTAAAAAGGGGGAAACCGGAGTCAAAGTCCCCCAATTTATCGGGGGATTTAGGGGGATCTAAACGTTTTTTTACCGAGAAGAAGACTTTTCAAACATCCTCTCATAATAAAGCAAATTAAAACCAGAATATTTTTGTTTATTTCTCTGCATAAATTACTTAAATTAGCATTTTAAAATCATGCTTATTGACATTAATTTTAATTGTCAAAGCATAGCAATAAGTTATTTTCTAGGAGGTTTACTGATGATGAGTTTCATGCAAAAATTCCCAATGATTTCATTACTGAAACAGTACAAAAGCACCTTAGCTTGGTTCATCTCTGGTTTGGTTATGGCAGTTTTGTTGTTCTTAGGAACATCAAATCAACAACCAGCAACCGCCTCTAACCCAATTCATGCCACAGCCTCTACTCAGCTAGATGTGACTACTGCATACTCAGACTTTGGTGCTACTCATCTAGAACCCAATTTTTATCATTAATTAACGGCCAAACTTGCTCAATTAACTTTAAGGTACACTGCAATGATCTCATTTTTACGAAAGTACAAGCGATCGCTGGCTTTGACTATGGCTGGCTTGCTCTGTGCCGTTCTGCTGGTATTTGGTAATTCTGTTTTTCAGCCGACTCTGGCGGCTGGTAATGGAGTGAACGTAATTATCATGATTGGCGATGGTATGGGTTGGAATATGGCCAGGGCCGCAGCCGTTGCCAAAGGCGCTCCTTTTTACACAAGTGGTAAAGGCTCAGGTCTGAGCTTCCAAAAGCTAAGTGGATATGGACTAGTGACCACTTATGGCACAACAATTGAGGGAAATACACCAGCCAAACCAACAGGTCAGCCCCACCTAACAAGTAACTCTGCTCTCGATGGGTCTGATACATTCACAGGTGCAAGTCCTGTTCGTCCCAACTTCTCATTCAAGCCTACTCCTTTTAATCCAGGCGATCGACTTGATGGCAACAGTTTAGCAGAAGGTAATCTCACAGGTTACGACCCTAGTAAGGGCGGCCCTCTTCCCTGGATTCCTCTGACCCCTGCTAATGCTGGTACTTATGACAAAGAGTACATCAAATACAGTTATCCCGACTCTGCTAACACCGCTACAACTCTTTTTACTGGCGTAAAGAGCTTTAACAACGCGATGGGTGTAGATATTTACGAGAAAAAGTTGAAAACCATCCTGGAAATTGCCAAGGAAAATAAGAAGTCTACAGGACTAGTTACTTCCGTACCCATTAGCCACGCAACACCTGGTGCTGCGGCTTCTTTTGTAAATCGTCGCAGCAAATACGATAGTAAGTACGACCCCACCAAGACTAATCAAGACAGTATTCTGCAACAGACTTTGCTAAACTTTCAGCCTAATGTTTTGTTGGGTGGCGGTCATCCGAAAGATTTTGAAAATCAGAACAGTACAAGTACAGCCGATGGTGTCTTGAAATATACGTATATTACAGAAGACACTTACCAGCATCTAAAGAATAACCCTACGTCCAATCGTTACGGCTATACCTTTTTGGAACGTGGTCCGAATGCAACTAAGACGCTGCTAAACACGGCTGCTAAAATCGACCCGAATAAGGGAGGCAAATTATTTGGTCTGTATGGTGCCCGTGGGCAAGATGGCAACCTTCCTACCAGTTCTTCTAAGGGAGACTACAGTACCACAGGTTTAGGCAACTTCACACTCTATAGCTCCGTTGTCAAAAGCGGTGGAACCCCAGTTAACTGTCCATCAGGTAAGATAATTACTGGTACCATTGCGGATTGTGTTCCTGTCATTGATGCAGCAGGTAATCCCATTGCTCCTAATGCTCCTGCACCTGATACTGTGCGTCCTCTGGCTCCTAGGGAAACCGATGCCAGCTTTATCGCTAAAGAAATTAACGAAAATCCAACTTTAGCTGATTTGACCAAAGCAGCTCTAACCGTTCTAGGTAAAGACAAAGATGGTTTCTGGCTGATGGTTGAGGGAGGTGATGTAGACTGGGCTGCTCATGACAACAACATGGATAACCTAATCGGTACCATGAATGATTTTGATAAAGCAGTTCAGCAGGTCATTACTTGGGTAGACCATCATGGTGGTTGGAGTAAGAACCTGCTGCTTGTGACTGCTGACCATGACCACTACCTAACTCTGAATAATGATTTTGCCTCTAAATTGACTCCTAATCCTGACCCGAATCAGGCTAGAGGCTTGAAGTATAACGCCAAGGACATCACCTTCAACAAGCACAACCCTAGAGACGCTGGTCACTTCTGGGGAGCTGATCCAAATTACAAGTACCTCTGGGGTAGCCATAGCCGCCGGATTGTACCTGTGTACTATCAGGGTGCTTATTCATCAACCCTGACTCGATCTTTTGGACAAAAACTCCAGTTCACAGATAGTTCTGGTACTTACACTGCGCCTGGTGTTCGGGGTGTGGTCGATCAGAGTCATATCTTCCAAGCTATGAAAACTGCGATCGCAACTCCGTAAATTGAATATAATGCTTCACTGAACACTAACACAAAACTATTTTATTCTTGGGTAAAAAGACAGCATCTTCTAGACCATCAAGCACAAAAGCTTAAACTCAAAAAGCCCAAAATCTGAGCAGACAACAAAGGATGATAGCACTGAAACAACCTATCTTCCTTTGTTACCTTGAAAGGGCTAGTTCTGGAGATTAGCCATTTGCACAAAAAAGAGCCAGAGAACTAAATCTCTGGCTCCAGACTGGAGACAAAAGAATCATCAAATAAAGGTCAACTTGGGTAAGAAGCTAAATTCTTCCCAGGTTATGCAGCCCTAAGACAACGCCCACTCCTAAGATATGACCAAAGGCGGTAGTTGCTAAAAGGGCTGGTAAACCAAAACCACCAAATAAATTGGCTGAGGGTAGCGCTGGTTCGGCGCTGGGGTACTTGATGGTAGATTTGCCAAAGACAATGGCAACGATATTAGCGAGAATTATAATCAGCCCAACCGTAGGACTCCATTCCAGGGGTGTGGTTGCAGCAGCGAGTAAGGTTGAAGTAAACACCTGATTTGCTCCTGAAATTTATTAATCATTGAAAATATAATCTGAAACTTTCCGAAGCAAATTCAAGGAAATACCCGATTTTGCATCAATATTTAACAGTTATTCTTACTACTTAATACAATATTAGTTCAAAGTGGTGAGTTGACTGTGGTAACTGATTTGAACTTCAATGTTCGAGCCAAGTAGTTTAGAGTATTAAATTATACTTTTTGATGAACTCACATCAATACACCTGTAGCAATCTTTGCAGGAGTTACGAACAAAAAGAAAAGAACCCCGACTTCTTGAAGAAGTCGGGGTTCTGAGCTTCTCGGTGGAAAGCAAATCAAATAGGATTGTTATATCTATGGAATTATATCTGCACAAAATAGATGAGAAAGCCTAATTTTCATCTATCAAAAGTATGAGATATAAATTTAGCAATTTTCTCTATGTAAAGAAATTAGATACAAATACTTAATCTCAAAGTATACTTCTGTCAGAAGATGTAAGAAACATATTAGACATATTAAATTAAAATAAATATTAATTAAAGTTCTTAAACAATTCAGGTAAGTGTGCTAAACACGAGCTTGGAATCGCCTAAAACTTTGTTAAAATCAGCAACACACAAACTATGAACTCTACGACCGAAAAACGTATCGCCTTGATTTCCGTCCACGGAGACCCGGCGATTGAAATAGGGAAAGAAGAAGCTGGAGGACAAAATGTTTATGTACGCAATGTGGGTGAAGCACTAGCCAAGCTAGGATGGCAAGTTGATATGTTTACCCGCAAGGTGAGTCTGGAGCAAGACTCGATTGTGCAACACACCCAGAATTGTCGAACTATTCGTTTAAAAGCTGGTCAAGTTGAGTTTGTGCCGCGAGATGATATTTTTGAATATCTGCCAGAATTTGTAGATAATTTCCTCAAATTTCAAGTAGAAAATGGCATTACATACCAGTTAGTTCACACTAACTACTGGCTCTCTAGTTGGGTGGGGATGGAGTTAAAGAAAATCCAAGAGAGTAAACAGGTTCACACGTATCACTCCTTAGGAGCGGTCAAGTATAACACTATAGAAAATATTCCTCTGATTGCAAGTGTGCGATTAGCAGTAGAAAAAGATGTGTTGGAAAGAGCAGAGCGAATTGTGGCGACAAGTCCGCAAGAACAACAACACATGCGATCGCTAGTTTCCACTGAAGGTAATATCGACATCATCCCCTGCGGTACAGATATTCAAAGGTTTGGTTCCATCGCACGAGAAGCAGCCAGACATGACTTGGGTATTGACAAAGAAGCCAAAGTTGTATTGTATGTAGGACGCTTTGACCCACGCAAAGGTATAGAAACCTTGGTGCGTGCAGTCAACGAGTCTCAGTTACGCGGCTCCAAAAATCTCCAGCTAATTATTGGTGGTGGTAGTACTCCAGGTAACAGCGACGGGATTGAGCGCGATCGCATTGAGCAAATCGTCAACGAATTGGGGATGAGCGACTTTACCACCTTTGCCGGTCGTCTCAGTCAAGATATTTTGCCAACTTATTACGCAGCTGCGGATGTTTGCGTTGTTCCCAGTCACTACGAACCATTTGGACTCGTAGCGATCGAGGCGATGGCAAGCGGTACACCTGTTGTAGCTAGCGATGTCGGCGGACTTCAGTTTACTGTAGTTCACGAAGAAACTGGTTTATTGGCACCACCACAAGATGTAAATGCCTTTGCGTCTGCCATTGACCGAATTCTCTTAAATCCAGAGTGGCGAGACGAATTGGGTAAAGCTGGTAGAAAGCGTGTAGAAAGCAAGTTTAGTTGGCATGGCGTCGCAATTCAGTTGAGTGAACTTTATACCCAACTGTTGCAACCAGCCGAAGAACCCGCCCAAGAAGCCGCATTGTTAGTTACTAAATAATTTTCAGACCTGTAGAAAAAAACTGGTGGAAATCTCACTTTCCACCAGTTTCAAACTTTCATTCTTATAGATATTTTCAGGTAAATAGACCAGGCGGTAAGGGCACAGCATTGCTGTGCCCCTACGACAGATGTGGTTTAAATACATGAAAACTGCTGTAACACTTCAAGCATTTTAAACACTTGTAGGAAAGACTCATGAGCAATTATAGAACAATGTTCGTTCTAGCAGTACTAGCTGGCACAGGTTTTGCGTATGGCTTCTATACAACGGGCTGGAAAATTAAACCATTTGCCCCTAGTGAACTTTGCCGCTACAGGAACGGAGAGTACGAAACACTACAGCTTAAAACCAGCAGCATCACGGATGCTAGGTCGATTTTAGGTAACATCCCCGAAGATAGTAGCACTGGAAAAATCAAGATTTTCGTATGGGATAATGGTTCCGGCTGCCGAAAAATTCAGCTCGAATTCCTGGATAATCGGCTAATCGCTAAGAAGCGTTTACCTTTACCTAAAGACTCGTAAGTCCGGTTCGGAGGGGGGAAGGAGGCAGCAATGCTTCCGCCCTACCCAACAGAAACTTACGCTAATGCTGAGTGATTTCAACCTGAATCCTTACGATAGAAGTATACTGAGCATCGACCTTTGAACGCGAATGGCTATGCAACCAGTTGACTTCACCACCCTTACAGCTACTTGTAGCGAAATCCGCGCTAACTGGCTGCCCTCGCGGACAGAACAGGTTTATCAGCGCGATCGCTACACTATTGCGATCGCATTACGCACCCTGAAACAGCGCGATTGGCTACAAATTTCTTGGCATCCCCAAGCTGCACATATTTGTATTGGCGATCCACCACCGCGATCGCCAGATACTTTTACCTTTAGCCAACAATTAATCCACCAATTGGGTGGTTTGGCACTGGTAGGAATTGAAGCGATCGCACCTTGGGAGCGGGTTATTGATTTGCAATTTGCTCGTCGTCCCGGAGAAAGCGCCCTCTATCATGTCTATGCAGAAATCATGGGCAAGTATAGCAACGTGATTCTCACCGATGCTAACAACATAATTATCACCGCAGCCCATCAAGTCAGTCAGCAACAATCTAGTGTCCGTCCCATCCAAACCGGACAACCTTATGAAACACCACCAAAACTAACTGGAACTGTCCCCAGTTTGAGCGAATCTCAAGAACGTTGGCAAGAACGGGTAAGTTTAGTACCAGGAGCAATCAAGCGGCAATTGCTGAAAAGTTATAGTGGCTTGAGTGCAGCATTACTGGAATTAATGCTGTTAGAAGCAAATATCGCACCAGAAACATCCACCGATACCCTCAACCCCGACGACTGGCGACGGCTATTTGAGCGTTGGCAAGAATGGCTGCAAGCCTTGGATTCCAGAGAATTTCAACCCGCTTGGACAAAAGATGGTTACACCGTTATGGGTTGGGGTGTAGTTGAAAAGGTCAAAAATATTCAGGAGTTGCTCAACCACTACTACAGTAACCAGATTGATCAACAGTTATTTTCGCAATTGCGCCATCAGTTGAGTCAGAAATTGAATAATATTCTGGCGAAATTACGGAATAAAGCTCAAACCTTTAAGACGCGCTTGCAGCAATCAGATCAAGCCGATGAGTATCGACAAAAAGCTGATTTATTAATGGCTCACCTGCAAAAGTGGGAACCGGGGATGAAAGAAATTATCCTTGCTGATTTTGAGACAAATTTGCCAATTGCGATCGCCCTCCAGCCAGATAAAAATGCTGTCCAAAATGCCCAAAGTCTTTACAAACAGCACCAAAAGCTGAAACGCGCTCGTGCTGCGGTGGAACCGTTACTATTAGAAGTGCAGACAGAAATTGAGTATTTAGAACAAGTAGAAGCTGCGATCGTTCAGATAGATACTTACCAAACAGCAGAAGATTTGCGAGCTTTAGAAGAAATCCGCGAAGAGTTGATTGGGCAAAAGTATCTAGAAGATCCAGGATACCGCAAGAGCAGCGCCAACGAAGTCCCTAGCACCAACTTTCATCGTTACCTTACCCCAAGTGGCTTTGAAGTATTAATCGGTCGCAACAATCGCCAGAATGACCAATTAACCTTTCGTGTTGCGGGGGATTATGACATCTGGTTCCACGCTCAAGAAATTCCAGGGAGTCATGTGTTACTACGTTTAGAACCGGGTGCTGTTGCAGAAGAAGCTGATTTGCAATTTGTAGCTAATCTTGCTGCATACTACAGTCGCGCCCGTCAGAGTGAGCAAGTGCCAGTAGTTTACACTCAGCTAAAACACGTCTACAAACCCAAAGGAGCAAAACCGGGAATTGCCATTTACAAACAGGAGACCATACTTTGGGGAAAACCACAATTAACAATTCAAAATTCAAAATGACGCTCTCTTACTTCACCAAAACCTAAATCAGTTATTTTAGTTTTTCTCCACTTGCTTTTTTCTCTGGGTGGAAATTGATTAAATAAATCAACTTTGAGTTGCCCGTAGATATTAGCAGGTTCTTTTTCTTGGTTACGCGCCTGCTTTTTCTAAATGGGAATTTACTGTGCCTTCAAGATGATGTATTTTTTGATTTTGAACATATATAACAGCTTGTTTAAGTTGCTTACTGCCCAAAGAAAATATAGCATATCCTTCTTGCCAAGCAAATTTTTCTGATGTAGGGCAAAGATTGTGGTTTAAATGGTGAGAACTACTTCCTTTAATTTTTTTCACAAACTCTGCAATCGCGATTTTTGGCGGGATAGATACTACTAAATGTATGTGGTCTTCAATACCTCCAATACTATGGAGTATACAATTTAAACTATTGGATTTACCAATGATGTAATTATAAAGCTCAGTTTCTTTATCAGAGGTAATTAGAGGTTGGCGTTCTTTTGTCGCCCAAACAATATGATAATAAAGTCGCCACAGAGACATAATATTTTTTAAATTTTGTATTTATCTACATAGATTTATGTTTCCCATATTGCTGGAAAAAATTATCATATTAGCAGTGTCCGTCAGGCAATCAGGAATCAGCCAGTTTACGAAGCTAGCCAGAAGCCAGGGAATGAAATTCCCTGTCTGAAAGCTAAAGTCGTCTTCAGACGACTATGTGAAACTAGTGAACAATTAAACCAAGTTTTTTCTAGTCCTCTTCTAGAGGACTTGCACTATTAGACAGGGAATTCTATTCCCTGGCGGTCTGGTTGGTAAACGAATGAATTTGGTTAGCGGGATAGTATGATAAATTGTTTACGAAGCGACTCTCAAAGAGTATCGCCCTCGACTAGAACCCATCAAACCCTGGTATTATTTGCATATCTTCTTTAATTTTACGCGGCTTCCACCCCACAAGAGTTAATTGGATATTTTTTATTTGGAAGTCCCTAATGCCAGTATAAAAGTCCCGTAAACTCTCATTCATATAGCAAGCGGAGAATACTCAATTATCACTGCCCCTCCTCTCAATCTGGCAAACCCTCAACCCGCATCAAATCTAATTCGCGTTCAAATATTTCATCAATTGGCAACATTTGACCATCAACAGTCATAAATTTATGGTCTTTTGTTGCCCGAATTAATGAACCATCTTCCAAACAATACTCAAACACCTCTTGTTCTCCGCGATCGTGCCACTGTGCCACAGATTGGGTGTAAATATTCCCATGATTATCAACGCTGTACACACTGCATTCAATGCCTTTTTCGACAATTTCTCCAATCGGCATTAATCCATATTCTACTGTCAATATTTCCGTGTCATAGCTTAAACAATATTCAGCAAACTTCAACATTTGCTCAAATAATTCATCCGCAACTTTTTTCTGCACGCCATTTTTAGCTGCGCCATCCACGAACTTTTCTCGCTGTTTCTGCATCTCAGAAACTTTCTTTTTACCCATCGCCCGACGCAGCAAGTCAGCTTGTCCTAAAGAATATCCAGCCATATCCTGAGCAATTTTCATGATTTGCTCTTGATAGACCATAATTCCGTATGTTTCGTCTAAAATTGGTTCTAAAATAGTGTGTTCGTAATCAATCTTTTCTCGGCCATGTTTGCGGTTAATAAATTTAGGAATCAGACCCGCATCTAATGGTCCCGGTCGGTAAAGTGCCAAAATTGAAGATATATCTTCTATATTAGAAGGCTTCAAATCTCGCACAATTTGACGCATCCCAGAAGATTCTAATTGAAATATCCCTTCTAACTCACCTGCTTCCAATAATTCATAAGTTTTTTGGACATCTTTTGGCAGACTGCTATGTTCACCTTTAGCTAATATCCTCTGGGCTTTTCTTTCCTGGCGGGGAATTTCATCAGGATCAATCCGATATCCTTTCGTTTCGTGAATTAAATCAACAGTCTTTTGAATTAGCGTTAGGTTCCGTAAACCCAGAAAATCCATTTTCAACAAACCCATTGATTCCAAGTCTTCCATGAAATATTGGGTAATTACAGAACCGTCATTATTTTTTTGTAGCGGAACAATTTCATCAAGGGGATCGGCAGAAATTACCACACCTGCGGCATGCACACCAAATGTTTTGTTAGTTCCTTCAATTCGCATGGCCATATCAAGCCAATGGCGTACATGAGGTTCTTTATCATATTTCTCTTTAAACTCTGGTTCTGGAGTTTTATCGGAAACCATCACCTTGAGTTTCGTTGGTTTCCCCCGCACCACAGGAATTAATTTCGCCATTTTGTCAGCTTCCCCGTAGGGAATATTTAATACTCTGGCGACATCTTTTAAAACTGCTTTAGAAGTTAGACGGTTAAAAGTAATAATTTGGGCAACTCTATCTGCACCGTATTTCTCTGTTACATAATCAATAACTTTATCCCGTTGTTCAATACAGAAATCTGTATCAATATCAGGCATTGATTTACGTTCTGGATTCAAGAAACGCTCGAATAGTAACCCATGATGTACAGGGTCAATATTAGTAATTCGCATTGCATAAGCAACTAATGAACCAGCCGCCGAACCCCGACCAGGACCCACAGGAATATTATTATCTCTAGCAAATTTGATGTAGTCCCATACAACTAAAAAGTATTTGGAAAAACCCATTTGCTGAATCATTTTTAGTTCGTATTCCAATCTTTCTTTATAGACGGAATCTACTTCTTGGCGAGATTTGCGATTTAAGCGGTCTAAAAGTCCGCTCCATGCAACATCTTCGGCGTAAGTGTCAGCAGTATGACCGGAAGGAATGGGGGGTGTAGGAATCTGAGGCTCACCCATAATATGGTAAGGCTCGACTTTATCGGCCACTTCTTCAGTGGTAGCGATCGCTTCGACAATCACATCATCCGGCAAATGGTCACGAAATAGCTGCTGCATCTCCTCACCAGATTTGAGATACTCTGTGCCGCTATAGCGCATCCGCTTATCTTCAACAATTAATTTACCAGTTTGAATACAGAGCAAAGCGTCGTGGGCTTCAACGTCAAAACAAGAAATAAAATGTGAATCATTAGTAGCAATAATTTTAATCCCTAGTTCCCTAGCAATTTTGACTATTTCAACATTCACAATCCGGTCTTCTTGGGAGCCGTGGTCCTGAATTTCTAAATAATAATCATCCCCAAATACATCTTTATACCACTGAGCAACTTTCCGGGCTGCATCTGGTCTATTACTGAGAATCGCTTGGGGAACTTCTCCACCTAAACAAGCGCTGGTGACAATCAAGCCTTCATGGTATTGTTTTAGTAAATCTTTATTAATACAAGGACGAGAAAAAATTCCTTTACCTTGAACACCTTGAAGGTGAGAAATTGTGGTTAATTTGACTAAATTTTTGTAACCTTTAGTATTTTTAGCTAAAACAACTTGATGATATTTGGGGCGGCGTTCTTGTTTCTCGATATCGCCGTTAATTACATACATTTCATTGCCGATAATCGGCTTAATATTTTGACTACGGCAGATTTTAATCAGTTCAACGGCTCCATACATGACACCATGATCGGTAAGGGCGATCGCTTTCATCCCCAGTGCGATCGCTCGATCCACCAACTCTGGTAGCTGACTTGCCCCATCAAGTAGACTGTAGTCACTGTGAATATGTAAAGGCACAAAGGACATAAGCATCTCCAACCACAAGCCAAGATATCTCTAGGGGACTACCTTGTGGTATACCCTTTCGAGCCGGATTTTGCAAAGCAACGGAATATTACATTAACAGTTTTTACCTAAAATTAAAGCTGTTATTTTCCGAAATTATCACCGTCATCAGTGTTGTTTTAATAGTTACAGCAGTTCATCAGCATCTAACTAATGAGTCAAACAGAGAGTACCACTTCATCTGCAACCAAAGCTAGCCCTTGGTGGCAGCGTATCCCTCTCACATTACAAATTCTGATCGCCTTAGTCGCCGCAATCAGCGTCGGAATTGCCCTTGGTGCGGGGAATCCCAATCCCAGCAACGCAGTCTTAATCAACAATTTAGCAATTCCGGCTGAATTGGTGCTAAAGGCTCTCCGCGCCTTGGCTACACCCCTGATTTTTGCAGCAGTGTTGCATACCTTGATGACTACTAACATCCCTGGTACAGCCGGACGGCGGCTAGCAGTGCTACTTTTAACTAACACTACCGTAGCCATCTTAATAGGACTTTTGGTAGCCAATGTGCTACGTCCAGGGACTTGGGGCAATGTAACCACCCCAACAAGTACGGCAATACCTACTCAGAGTCTTGATCCTTGGGGAATAATCAAAGATGCTGTACCGGAAGCTGTTCTCAAGCCACTGGTTGATAATAATGTCATCCAATTGATTGTTATTGCCCTGAGTTTTGGCATCGTCCTACGGGGATTAAAATCTGAACAAATCGCCCAAGGTAAGAACGGATACCAGCCAATTGAGGATGTCATTGGGATTTTATTTGAAGCGGTAGCCCGTATCCTCAACTGGGTAATTGCCTTAGTGCCCTTCGCAGTCTTTGGAATTGTATCTAAAACTATTGCTATGCAAGGCTTTGCACCGTTTAAATCTTTGGGTGCATTTATACTGGCGGTGCTGTTAGCATTGGTATTGCAAGCGTGCTACTACCTCACTAGAGTAAAATTTGGTTCTTGGGTACACCCGTTAAAATTCTTAGCTGGCGGTTCTGATGCCTTTTTGACGGCTTTCTCAACTTCTTCTTCTGCGGCGGCAATGCCTGTAACCTTTGAGGTTTTGCAAACAAAAGTCGGTTTAAGGGAATCTTCTGCTGCTTTGGGGGCATTAGTCGGGGCAAATTTCAATAATGATGGCACTGCCCTCTACGAAGCAATGTCTGCGTTGTATATTTCCCAACTAATTGGGCAACATCTGAGTCTGCCACAGCAGTTAATTGTTATTCTTACCTCGATTTTTGCATCTGTAGGTGCGGCAAATATTCCTAATGCTGGACTGGTAACGATGACGCTGGTGTTCACTTCTGTCGGCTTACCTACCCAGTACATTGCTTTGCTAGTTACTGTAGACTGGTTTCTGGACCGCTGCCGCACCGCAATTAATGTCATGGGAGATATGACTGTCAGTGCTTTACTTGATGGCAAAAAGCAACGTTCTCTAGACGAGGCTTAGTTTGCCAGCTTTTAGTTGAGTGCGGCAGCTTTTCAGATAGCTAATGTTGTTGGGGTCCCTTGGCGTCACATTCTTTAGTCCAGCAGCGTTCTAGAAGTTGAAGACGCCAGATTAATGAAAAGCGTTGGGGATTCAATACCAATTTAGTATCGCGACTAAATAAGGGCTGGTTCAGATACTGCCAAAGGGGAAATTTAATTTTGCTGTGTTTTGGAGTCATAAAAACAATAAAATAATATAAAAGTTTTGTCTAGCAATTGCCTGATAGTGTTTTTCTAGTTAAAGGCTACACTGCGTTTTGGCAGTTGTCCTGGTGGCAATTGCGGATTTTCAGCAAGTGAATGTATGTTGTTTCCGCTTTAATACTGAAATTGCAGACACCACTTTTCTGATTCTACATTCTGTGAAAAGTCATCGCATTTCACGAAATTCCTGCTATAGATACGTTAATCAGGGCGTATATATATATACGCCCTTACATTAGATGCCATTGATGTTGATTCCTCTTAATTTTGAGTTTCTTCTGATCCCACTGTTACCACCCGCCTAATTTCGTCACTGCGAAACCCGATGGCCATTGGACGACGTACTCCCAAAAGTGCTACCACCCACGTCGTACAATTCCAGCACTACCCCTTCTATTCGCAGGGAATGGACAATATCGCCGCTTCTTAAGTCAATCACTAATAACCCTATGCTCCTACTGTTGGATGTAAACCTCTGCGAGAAATCTATATGTAAGCTAATCGGGATTTAAGTTGCATAATCAAGGCGGGCAAGATGCCCACCCCACAAGATATTGAGAAAATCTTAATATGCAAATTAGATGTGTTTTAGCTTATCAGGATTTGTGTGAAATGGTATGAGGTTCAACATTTCGATGAATTTAAAATTAATTTTTCTTTTAATAGCGATCGCTCTTCATCAGAGAGAGATAATATTACTTCAACTAGAGATTCAATCAGTAATTTCCAAATAAAAAAATATCCAATAACCTCTTGTGGGGTGGGCATCTTGCCCGCCCCTTCTCTATTTTTCCCATCCTCCCCACCCAAAACCCACAAAAAAATCCCCCACCTTGCGGCAGGGGATTTTTATTACTTATCTACAAAACTAGCAGCCGAATTAACCGAACTTACCAGCAGTAGAAGCAATCAAGAATGCGGCGTAAGTTACGATGTAGCCAACAGTGAAGTGAGCTAGACCAACTACACGAGCTTGAACGATGGACAGAGCCACGGGCTTGTCTTTCCAGCGAACTAGGTTAGCTAGAGGAGTGCGTTCGTGTGCCCAAACAAGGGTTTCAATCAACTCTTGCCAATAACCTCTCCAGGAGATTAAGAACATGAAGCCAGTAGCCCAAACTAGGTGTCCAAACAGGAACATCCAAGCCCAGACAGACAGGTTATTCACGCCGTAAGGGTTGTAACCGTTAATCAACTGAGCAGAGTTCGCCCAGAGGTAATCGCGGAACCAGCCCATGAGATATGTAGAGTTCTCATTGAACTGAGCGACGTTGCCTTGCCAAATACCTAGATGCTTCCAATGCCAGTAGAACGTAACCCAACCCAGGGTGTTCAGCATCCAGAATGTAGCGAGGTAGAAGGAATCCCAGGCTGAGATGTCGCAAGTACCGCCACGACCGGGGCCGTCGCAAGGGAAGGCATAACCGAAGTCCTTTTTATCGGGCATCAGCTTAGAACCACGGGCATCCAAAGCACCTTTGACCAAGATCAAGGTGGTGGTGTGCAGACCTAAAGCGATCGCATGGTGTACCAAGAAGTCGCCAGGGCCAATTGTCAAAAACAGGGAGTTAGTACCAGCATTGATGGCATCTAACCAGCCTGGAAGCCAAACGTTAGCGTAGTTAGGCCATGCTGTGTAAGCAATACTATCTGAGTTAGATAGCAATGCATCTAAACCGTACAGTACTTTACCGTTTGCAGCTTGGACGAATTGAGCAAATACTGGCTCAATCAAGATTTGCTTTTCAGGAGTGCCGAAAGCAACTACTACGTCGTTGTGTACATACAAACCAAGGGTGTGGAAGCCTAAGAAAAGGGATACCCAGCTCAGGTGGGAAATAATCGCTTCTTTGTGCTTCAGCACGCGCTCAAGTACGTTGCCTTTGTTTTGTTCTGGATCGTAATCACGTACCCAAAAGATTGCACCGTGGGCAAAAGCACCAAGCATCAGGAATCCAGCAATATACTGGTGATGGGTGTACAACGCTGCCTGAGTTGTGTAGTCCTTCGCAATAAATGCGTAGGAAGGCATAGAGTACATGTGCTGTGCAACCAAGGAGGTGACAACACCTAGCGCTGCTAAGTGCCAACCCAATTGGAAGTGCAGGGAGTTGTTGTAGGTGTCGTAGATACCTTGGTGAGGTAGGTTGAACGGACCTTCAACAGGAATGCCGAAGAAACTCTTGGCATTTAATGCTTCTTTGAGACTGTGACCAATCCCAAAGTTTGTCCGGTACATGTGACCGGCAACGATGAATAGAACTGCGATCGCTAAATGGTGATGAGCAATGTCAGTCAACCAGAGAGCTTCTGTCTGGGGATGGAAACCACCCAAGAAACTCAGAATTGCAGTTCCTGCACCTTGCGATGTGCCGAATATATGTCCAGGAGTGTCAGGGTTTTGAGAATAAACACCCCAGTTGCCTGTAAAGAATGGTGTCAAACCGGCTGGGTGGGGTGGGGTATTCAAGAAGTTATCCCAACCTACGTGCTGACCGCGAGCTTCGGGGACAGCAACGTGAATTAAGTGACCAGCCCAAGCCAATGAACTAACACCAAACAAACCTGCTAAGTGGTGGTTTAGGCGATGTTCAGCACTCTTAAACCATGCCAAGCTAGGACGGTACTTGGGTTGCAAGTGCAGCCAACCAGCAAACAATAATACAGCAGCGAATAACAGCAAGAAAACTGAACCGTTGTACAGTTCGCCGTTATTCCGCATACCGATGGTATACCACCAATGGTAGAGACCAGAGTAGGTAATGTTTACCGGATTACTAGCGCCAGCTTGGGTAAAAGCTTCGATCGCTGGTTTACCGAAGTGGGGGTCCCAAATCGCGTGGGCGATGGGACGGATGTGAAGGGGATCTTTAATCCACTGTTCAAAGTTACCTTGCCAGGCTACGTGAAACAGGAGGCTGGATGCCCACAGGAAGATGATTGCCAAGTGACCGAAGTGAGTTGCGAAAATCTTTTGGTAAAGATTTTCTTCCGTCATGCCATCATGGGTTTCAAAATCGTTGCCTGTAGCGATCGCATACCATATCCGACGAGTCGTCGGGTCCTGTGCGAGATCCTGGCTAAATTTCGGAAATTTTGTCGCCATAGGTTTAATAAATCCTCTGACCTTTAGCCATCAAATACCAGCTGGGATAGTTAGGAGTTATGAGTTGTGAGTTATGAGTTATGAGTTCTAAATTTCCATTTCTAACTCCTAACTCCTAACTTCATTCCTAACTCCTAACTTTTAGGAAGCTGATTGCTACCCTACTGAAAGGATGTGTGCATGGAAGAATGCCCAAGTTGTGGCAATTCCTCCTAAGAGGTAATGAGCTACCCCTACAGCCCGACCCTGAATAATACTCAGAGCGCGAGGCTGAATTGCTGGTGCTACCTTCAGTTTGTTATGCGCCCAAACAATGGACTCAATCAGTTCTTGCCAGTAGCCGCGACCACTGAACAGGAACATCAAGCTGAATGCCCAGACAAAGTGAGCGCCTAAGAAGAGTAGACCATAGGCAGATAGCGCACTGCCGTATGAATTGATGACTTGTGTAGCTTGCGCCCACAAGAAGTCCCGTAACCAACCGTTGATGGTAATAGCACTTTGGGCAAAGTTACCACCTGTGATGTGAGTTACAGTCCCATCTGCATCTACGGTTCCCCAGACATCTGATTGCATCTTCCAACTAAAGTGGAAAATTACAATCGATATGGAGTTGTACATCCAGAAAAGTCCGAGGAATACGTGATCCCAACCGGAGACTTGACAGGTACCGCCACGACCTGGACCGTCGCAAGGGAAGCGGAAGCCCAAGTTTGCCTTGTCTGGAATCAGACGAGAGCTACGGGCGTATAGTACACCTTTGAGCAGAATTAGGACGGTGACGTGAATGGTGAAAGCGTGAATGTGGTGAATTAGGAAGTCCGCTGTGCCCAAAACAATGGGTGCAGCTGCCACTTTACCGCCAACAGCCAAGACACCGCCGCCAAAGACATAGCTAACTGGTTCTAGGGCATTGGGTGCAGTTGTACCAGGAGCCAAGGCGTGAATATTTTGTATCCACTGGGCAAATACTGGCTGCAATTGAATCCCTGTATCAGAGAACAAGTCTTGAGGACGACCCAATGCGCGCATTGTGTCGTTGTGGATGTAAAGTCCAAAGCTATGGAAGCCGAGGAAAATACATACCCAGTTCAGGTGAGAAATAATCGCGTCACGGTGACGAATTACTCGATCCAGCACGTTGTTTTGATTCACAACTGGATCGTAATCACGCACCATGAAGATCGCAGCGTGAGCCGCTCCACCAACAATCAAGAAGCCACCGATCCACATGTGGTGTGTGAATATGCACAACTGCGTAGCGTAATCAGTTGCCAAGTATGGATAGGGGGGCATCGCGTACATGTGATGCGCGATGATGATGGTCAGCGAACCCAAGAAGGCCAGGTTAGTAGCCAACTGAGCGTGCCAAGATGTGGTCAGGTTTTCGTAGAGACCTTTGTGACCTTCACCGGTGAAAGGACCCTTGTGGTTTTCTAGGATCTCTTTAATGCTGTGACCAATACCCCAGTTAGTGCGGTATTGATGACCAGCAACGATAAAGAGAACTGCGATCGCTAAATGGTGATGAGCAATATCACTCATCCACAAGCCACCAGTTACTGGGTTTAGACCGCCCTTGAAGGTGAGGAAGTCAGCATACTGACCCCAATTCAAGGTGAAGAAAGGTGCTAAACCAGCAGCAAAGCTGGGATACAACTCGGTCAACAAGTCTTTGTTCAAGATGAACTCGTGGGGCAAGGGTATGTCTTTGAGAGCAACGCCTGCATCCAAAAGCTTGTTGGTCGGTGCGGAAACGTGGATTAAGTGACCTGCCCATCCCAAGGAACCACAACCTAGCAGTACTTGCAAGTGGTGATTCAGCATGGACTCCACATTCTGGAACCATTCCAGTTTGGGAGCGCGTTTGTGGTAGTGGAACCAGCCGGCAAATAGGAATAAGCCTGCTAATACCAAGCCACCGATCGCAGTTACGTAAAGTTGGAAGGAGTTTGTGATCCCCCAACCGCGCCAGACTTGGAACAAACCGGAGGTGATTTGAATACCGTGGAAACCACCGCCAACATCACCGTTTAAAATGTCTTGCCCGACAATGGGCCAAACAACTTGAGCGCTAGGCTTAACGTTCAAGGGGTCGCTTAACCAAGCTTCGTAGTTGGAAAACTTCGCGCCGTGGAAAATCATCCCGCTCAACCAAACCATCACTACGGCTAGGTGGCCGAAGTGGGCTGAGAATATCTTGCGGGAAATGTCTTCTAAATCGCTTGTATGTGTATCAAAATCATGGGCGAGTGCGTGCAGGTTCCAAATCCATGTGGTGGTTTTGGGACCTCTGGCTAAGGATCTGTCGAAGTGACCAGGTTTTGCCCATGCCTCGAATGAGGTTGGAACTGGGTCGTTATCGACGATTATTCTTGCCTTTTTTTCCTCTCGCTCCGGAGGACTTATTGTCATTTGACCTCCTCTCTTGATAAGGAATGAGGAATCATGAATACCACAAAGTGAACCATTACCGCATACTCAGAATTTTACTGAAGCCGCGATGAAGACCCTATGTGGAGAGTTGTTTCTCGTTGAATTATAGAGTCTTCACCTGCACTTTGTTAGAGATATTTTAACAATAATTCAAACTTGCTCGAATATTGCTGAAATTCCTGCCTTTGCTGGCTTTTAACGTCAAACTTTTTGTCCAAAAGTCAATAGATTATCTATTTTATTTACAAAGGATAACAATTCGTAAAATTTATGGTTTGACTTTGTGTAGCCGATGTTCCAGCTTTTACTGCTATTGCCCATAAATATTTGTGTCATATTCCAATTTTTATAAGTAAAAAGCTGTAATTAATATGACTTATTTTAAAACTTCCTGAGATGCACAAGAAAACTTCTGGGGTGTGAGGTAGATTTCACCTTTTGGGCTATAGTTCCAGATGGACAGTTTGAGCCAAAATAATCTGTCAATTGTCGAAGACTATCACTGGGTGCAACCTATGAACTCGTGGCAGAAAAGGGTATTAGAGAAGTTCCTCCCTGAGAGGTTATCGATTCTCAGGTGGGTAATGACATTGTTACTGGTATTAAGCTTGACCAGTTGTGGCGAGAAAGTCGCTAGCCAGGAAGTATCTACTGGTTATAGAGAAAACTTTCCACATATTTCTCAAATTTCAAAGCAATTTTCCGAAGTTTCTCCACCATCTGTGATCCAAGAACTGAGTCCAGTTTTGGAAGTTTATCAGCCACAAGTGACAATTGTGACTCCACAGCCTGATGAAGTTTTCCAAGATAACAAAGTTACAGCCCGTTTTCAGGTTAAGGATTTACCAATATTTAAAGACCCACAATTACAACTGGGGCCTCATTTACACGTAATTCTAGATAACCAACCTCATATATCTGTTTACGACCTGAATCAGCCCTTGGTTTTGCCAGACTTATCCCCAGGTACTCATACCCTACGCGTCTTCGCCTCCCGTCCTTGGGATGAAAGCTTCAAAAATGAAGGCGCTTATGCCCAGGCAACATTTCACGTTTTTACAAAAACCGACGACAACAACCCAGATCCCAAATTACCCCTGCTAACTTACAGCAATCCTCAAGGTAACTACGGAACAGAACCAATCTTACTCGACTTTTACCTAACTAACGCGCCCCTGCACCTCGTTGGCAAGGAAAACGCTAACGACGAATTCAGTGATTGGCGTATTCGCGTCACAATTAATGGTGAAAGCTTTATTTTCGATCGCTGGCAAGCAGTTTACCTTAAAGGCTTCCGTCCAGGAAAAAACTGGGTAAAACTGGAATTTCTCGATAACCAGGGAAATCCGGTCAAAAATGCCTTTAATACTACAGTTAGATTGATTGACTATCAGCCAAAGGGTAAAGATACTCTATCGAGAATTACCAGAGGAGAACTCACAGCAGCTGAGGTGCGCGGTATTGTTGACCCGAATTATAGACCTGCACCTAAACCCACACCTACACCTTCTGTTGAAAAAACACCCCAAATACAACCGAAGGTAGAAAAACAGCCCATTCCTGAAACGGAAATTCCCAAAGAATCCAAAATACAGCCAGAAAAACCAAAATTTCAAGTTCCAACGGCTGCACCATCTCCTAGCTTGTCCCCGACACCAGCAGAAACACAGCCAGAGGTAACACCAACTCCTGAATCAACGCCGTTACCTGAAAAAGTTGCGCCTCAGCCAACAAAATCTAAATTTGGTGGATTTTTTAAGCGTGGGGCTGGTAAAGTTCCTACACCAGAAGCGCCGGTTGCACCATCTCCTAGTTTGCCACCGACGCTGCCAGAGATTATCGAGTCTCCGACACCAGCAGAAACACAGCCAGAGGTAATACCAACTCCTGAATCAACGCCGTTACCCGAAAAAGTTGCCCCTCAAGCAACAAAACCTAAGCTTGACGGATTTTTCAACCGTCGAACGGGCAAGACGCCTACTCCAAAAGTAACAGTTGCGCCATCTCCTAGTTTGCCACCGACACTGCCAGAGATTATCCAGTCTCCAACACCAGAAATAATTACGCCAACGCCTTCATCGGGTGAAGTACCAGACAAACAAGTGCAACAGCCATAAAAAAGGGAATTCTAAGTAAGGATTAACTCTTATTGCTTACTTAGGATTAATATGGCTTTCCAGACCTCAGATTCAGATTTTCCATCGATTTCAGAGTATATCGCCGTTGTACCATTCAGCCGCAGGGGGTGGTTCTCAAAAATTACCAACGGTCTAAGTATTGGCAACAAAATTAAATAAAGAATCTAACTTTGACCTGCAAGCACCGGTTATGACCACAGATGAAATTGAGATACTTGCTAATGCTTTTAACCAAGTTTTGCATGGTACGGAATTTATGATTTCTCTTCCCATCCAAAAGCAGAATTCACCCAAAGATACTCAACTGCAACTCTTGTGCTAAAGCCTCAACAAATGCGATCGCTACTATAGGATTTCCGATATTATCCAACCCAGGACTGTAACAAGCGATCACTCCCTCACCTAGTACTATTGCTACAAGTCCACCACCAATCCCTGATTTCATCGGTAAACCAACTCTGACTGCAAACTCGGCAGAAGCTTCGTACAATCCACAAGTTAACATCACAGCATTGACAATTCGGCGGTTTTGTGGTGATATACAGCCATTGTCAAAAGCTAAGAGTTTTCCTAACAGGACTAAATCTTCAACTCGTCCAGATATACAGCATATTTGTTCGTAGGTGTCAAGTGCTGTTTCCAGATTTTCTAGATAACCGGCTTCGGCGAGATAATTAGCGATCGCTTCATTGGCTGCTGAACGGGTTAATCGCACTGAAGCCAGCATTACCTCATCTAACCTTAGTTGGCAACCGGCTAATTGGTTGAGCCATTGACAAAATAAAAAAGTGCGTTGATGAGCGTCCTTTCCTGGTAACTTATCAGACAAGGTAATTGCCCCACTATTAATCATGGGGTTGCGGGGATGGCCGCGATCGCTAACTAATTGTTCTAAAGAATTGAAGGGTGCATCCGATGGTTCCACCCCAACCCACCCAAAAACTGTTTCTGCGCCAAAATGTTCCAGCAGATAAAGTAGGGAAAATGTCTTAATCACACTCATTAGCGGGAAAACACAAGCTATATCCCCAAAATTGATGGTTTTACCCGATTTACAGCAGATATGAACTGCAAACCAACCAGAATCAGCCAAAGCTAATTGGGGAATGCGATCGCAAACTCTTCCCTGTTTAGCTTGGATTTTAGCTAGTTGTACCCAAGCTGATAAATTTTCAGTAGTTAGTTTGTCTAGTCTTTTCAAAAGTAATACACGCTCAAATTGATTCTAGTTTATACTTATTGGCGTTTTAACTCTTGTATCAATACTTGGCAGCGCTTACAAGCTTCTCTTGCCTGTTGCCTAAACTGTTTGGCTTCCTCTTGGTTAGTTAAATATACTTCAGATGCTTGTTGCCTAAGTTCAACAGCTTGTTTACTGAGTTCCTTAATACGAGTCTTTAATTCTTCAATTGTTTTCATCAGTCTATTTCAAAAAATTGGTATAAACATCCTTTAAGAGCAAAGAATACTTTATGATTCCCCGTGTTAGAGCGCCCGAATTACCGCAAAATTACTCTTGGCTTAATACCGACAAACCCTTGTCTCTTAAACAACTCAAGGGTAGAGTCGTAATTTTAGATTTTTGGACATACTGTTGCATCAATTGTCTGCATATTCTGCCAAACCTGAAATATTTAGAACAAAAATATAAAGATAGTCTTACCGTTATCGGTGTTCATTCTGCCAAATTTGACAACGAAAAAGAAACAGAAAACATTCGCCAAGCTATCCTACGCTACGACATTGAACACGCAGTTGTAGTTGACATCGGGTTTCGAGTTTGGGAAGAATATGCTGTACGTGCTTGGCCAACCTTAATAATTATTGATCCAGAAGGTTACGTGATAGGCCAGATTTCTGGTGAAGGAAACCGTGACACTTTAGACGAGTTGATTCAAAAGTTAATTCAGCAACACCAAGACAAAGGTACAATTAATTTTCAAGAAATCAGCTTGACTTTAGAAAAACAGCGCCAACCATTAATCACACCCCTAGCTTTTCCTGGTAAAGTTCTAGCGACTCCAACAGGTTTATTCATTGCTGACTCTGGACATAACCGCCTCGTTGTCAGTAGCTTTGATGGAGAAATTCAGCACTTAATTGGTACTGGAAAATCTGGCTTAACCGATGGTGCTTTTAACGAAGCGCAATTTTTTGCACCCCAGGGAATGGCTTATGATGCCGAAAATCAGATTCTTTATGTTGCTGATACAGAAAATCATGCCCTGCGGCGAGTTGATTTAAAGCGTCAAGTAGTAGAAGCGATCGCGGGAACTGGTGAACAAAGCCACAATATCAATCCTCATGGCGGTGCTGGTTTAGAAACCGCGCTGAATTCCCCTTGGGATTTAGTGAAAGTGGGAAATACCCTATTTATTGCAATGGCTGGGCCGCATCAAATTTGGCAAATGGATTTGGAAACAGGCATCATCAAAACTTATGCTGGTACTGGTGCAGAAGCCTGTATTGATGGTTCGCTTGGTGAATCTGCTTTTGCTCAACCTAGCGGTATTACTAATAATGGGCAAGAATTATATATTGCTGACAGTGAAGTTAGTTCAATTCGCGGTGTGGGAATTGTAGAACCGTACCAAGTGCGAACTATTTGCGGTAGTGGCGGTTTATTTGGTTTTGGCGATGTAGATGGACAAGGTGAAGATGTCCGTTTGCAGCACTGTTTAGGAGTGGAATATGCTCAGAATTTTTTGTGGGTGGCGGATACTTATAATCATAAAATTAAATTAGTTAGTCCCAATGGCAATTGTCAAACAGTTTTAGGAGATGGTTCTGCTGGTTTACAAAATGGTCAAGGTAAGAATAGCCGCTTTTTTGAACCTTCGGGATTGAGTGCTGGCGGTTCATATCTATATATCGCTGATACGAATAACCACGCCATCCGCCGCGTAGATTTAGATACTTTTGAGGTGACAACGCTAGAGTTTATTGGGTTATGTGCGCCGGATGTTTGTATTCCGCCTAATTTATAGAATGAGAATCTCACGCAAAGACACAAAGAAAAGCTCTGTATCTGGAGCGTCTGGGCATGAGATTTTAAATAATAATATAGGACTTATGCAAAAACCCTCTTAAACTCTCATTTCTCCGTGACCTCTGCGTCGCGCCAGTTGCTTCTCCCAAGGGGAGACGTTACGCGAACAAGTCGGGGAACCCCTCCAACGCACTGGCTTCTCTGTGGTTCATTTTCCGTTACCTTTGCGTAAGTCCTATAATATTGTTGAGCGATCGCTTGTATGCAATTAGTAATTTTTGATATTGATGGTACACTAACTAATACCTACAAAATTGATGAAAATTGTTTTGTACGCGCTTTTGCATTGGAGTTTGGCATTTTTGGTATAAATACAAATTGGTCTGAATACTCATACACTACAGATTCTGGAATTACCCAGCAAATTTTCAAAGAAAAATTAGAACGCCTTCCTTCAGATAAAGAGTTAGTTAGACTCAAAGCACGTTTTGTTAGTCTACTCCAGGAAGCGTATATTAATAACCAAGATTTACTCGGCGAAATTCCTGGGGCTGCAAATGTATTAGCTAAATTACAGCTAGACCCTGATTGGTGTGTTGCGATCGCAACTGGTGGCTGGTGTGAATCTGCTAAACTAAAACTTAAAAAAGCTCACTTAAAAATCGAAGGCATCCCGTTGGCTTCAGCTAATGATGCACTTTCACGAGAAGATATTATTAAAACAGTTCTTATCAAAGCCAAGGATGTTTATCAAGTTGAAAAATTCCAGAAAGTTGTTTTTGTAGGTGATGGTGTTTGGGATGTAAAAGCAGCCTATCAGTTGAGTATTGCTTTTATTGGAATAGGTAATAAGAAATTAACTAATGTAGGCGCTAGCAAAGTAATTAAAGACTTTACAAATTTAGAAGATTTTCCGAAAATATTACAATCCGCATTAATTCCTAGATTTTCTATGAACACTATCCTCCATATTACCAAACGCCAACAATGGGAACAAGCAAAAGATTTGGGTAGCTATCGCGCTGATTCACTAGATTCTGAAGGCTTTATCCACTGTTCTAAGTCAACGCAAATACTCAAAGTTGCAAAGAGATTTTTTGATAATCAAAAAGAATTGGTAATACTTTTTATTGATTCTGAAAAAGTACAAGCTGAAATTCGCTATGAACCTGCTGAAATAGGTGAATTATTTCCTCATATTTATGGTGAGTTAAATATTGATGCTGTGTATCAGGTGATTGATTTTGAAGCTGGGGAAGACGGGTTTTTTGAGTTGCCGCCAGAAGTTATAAATTTAGAATGACGAACCGCAGAGGCGCGGAGGACACGGAGGAGGAGAGATGGAGAGAATTAAAGCGATCGCTTTTTGGCTAGGGCGTTTGCTTCATCTCAAATTTGAGTAAAAATGAAGTTATTTAACAACTAACATCCTATGGTTACTCTTCAACTCAGCCAAATTAGTGCTTATCAGGCGTTGAAAGTACCTGAAATCTGGCGATATGAAAGCAAAAACCTAGAAATTAGTTTACTGCAAGGTGATCAATATGTGAAGTCTCTCATCAGCCCCACATTTCCTACTTTTTCTATCACGGAACTCATTCCCCGATTTGTGGAAATGGCGCGAACCATAGGAATGAGTTCAGCACTGAGAGCGTTTCGACAATCGGTAAGAGAACAAATAAGCTGTCGCGCATTTAATTTGCACAACTAGGGCGGGCAAGATGCCCACCCCACAAGAGATTCATTTTTTTGAGGATGCAAATTAAAAGATTTTTAGCTTACAAGACAGCTAGGGTAATAGAATTTGCGGCTACACAAACTCTCGTCCGCATCCGTGGACTAAGTTAAAATCAAGGTTTTGCCTGGGTAGACGCGATTTCTAACACCCTTTTAAAGCATTCCGCGCTTTACTTAAAGAACGGGGAATTAATCTAGAGCAATTGTGACCGAATTTAATTTACAAATCCAAGAAAATAGCGATCGCTTATCAACTCCACTGGAGGATGCTTTACCTAGCTTGCTTCCCCTTAAGAGTACAATACACTGTGTCAACACTAAGGGCGATCGCCTTGACCGTTATCTTTCCCAAGAATTACCAGATTTATCCCGTTCTCGCATCCAACAGTTAATCGAACAGGGTAACGTCCAACTTAATGACAAAGTTTGCACATCTAAGAAGATCAATGTCAAGTTAGGCGATCGCATCACTCTGGAAATACCAGAAGTCCAACCTTTGGAACTGCTTGCAGAAGATATCCCCTTAGATATTCTCTACGAAGACGACCAGTTACTTATTCTCAACAAACCCGCAGGCTTGGTTGTCCATCCTGCACCTGGTCATCCAGATGGCACTTTGGTAAATGCTTTATTGGCTCACTGTCCCAATTTACCAGGAATTGGCGGAGTCCAACGTCCCGGAATTGTCCATCGATTGGATAAGGATACTACGGGAGCGATCGCGATCGCTAAAACAGATATTGCCCATCGTCATCTACAAGCCCAACTCAAAGCAAAAACTGCAAGGCGAGAATACTTGGGCATAGTTTACGGTGCGCCAAAAACAGAAAGTGGCACCATAGACTTACCCATTGGTCGCCATCCCCAAGACCGCAAGAAAATGGCGATTATACCCGTAGAAGAAGGCGGACGAGTCGCCGTCACTCATTGGCAAGTACTAGAACGCCTTGGTAACTTCACCTTAATTCACTTTCAATTAGAAACTGGACGTACCCATCAAATCCGCGTCCACAGCGCCAAAATGGGTCATCCCATTGTCGGCGACCGAGTTTATAGTTCTGGTCATTCAGTGGGGGTAAATTTGCCCGGTCAAGCACTCCACGCTTGGCGGTTAAAATTGCAGCATCCGGTATCTGGAGAGTTAATTGAGGTGACAGCCACTCCTCCCGCCCACTTTACAAAACTTTTAGAGATGTTAAAAAGACGAACTACACTTTAACAATTCAAAATTCAAAATTAAAGACATTTTAGACGAAGAGGAGTGCGGTCTTGGGGTCTCCTCCACCGTAGGATGCGCGTTCGCAAAGCGTCTCGAAGAGAAGCGCTGTAGAGGAGCAACTCTGGGGGATTTAAACCCCGATGGTTCCTGAGCGTAGCCGAAAGACTGAAATGGCTGCTACATATAGATTGCAGGTTCTAAAACCCTTTAATTTACGATAAAAAAACCATACCCAATGTCCAATACAACTCTTGGAGAGGCTGCGCCAACGACTTCTCTACGAGACGCTACGCGAACGCGGTAGTTGAATCTCGACTTCGCTCGATTACCGCGTAGTCGAAACTCAGTACAAGTGCCCAATGCCCATTAACAACTAGCGTGCATCAGACATGGGATAGAGTCTGTTTCACTTAGTTATATCTAAATGAAACTCCTACATAACCCAGGACTTATGCACGCTATAAAATGATCAAACGAATGTACTAGTCAGCCGGCGATCAAAAATCGTTATTTAATTCCTGCTAGCTGCCGATAAGGTACAGACTTTTCGATATCGATGTTGAATGACGAGATCCGTTGTGGCGCATTGCCTGTTGCATTGACACTTTGTGCCATAGACAAGAATAGAGCTGGATCGCCAGCCTTGGGCTTTTGCTCTTGTGGTAGGAATCTGCGTACTTCGACCTGCCAAATGATTTGGGGGAAACCCAATTTGGTACGGTGGTAATCTTCGTATCGCGGAGATTTGATGTTGAATGGCAATTCACCCTCAGATTGGGATGGCAGTATCCGACGGCGGTGATAAGGTACTGTGGAGTAACCAAAATTGCTCAGGTACTCTTCAGTGTTGAGTACTTCATCAACAAAGCCGACAATACCCTTAGTAGCAACTACAATTGACCAAGCGATTTTTTCCCGCTCGTTGTATGGGTCACGTCCCAGAACGCGCTGGATTACTTGCTCAACAAAGCGATAATTATTGTTGAGGTCGTAGAAGCTTCTCTTAAAGGTATTGGAAAGCAGCAACCCACGAATAAAGTCCCGCACTGTAATTTGTCCATTACGGAGTTGAGACTCTAAATATGTTTCGCGATCGGCAGCAAAGGCATGAAAGAAAATTTGACGATATGCTGCTTCGATCAGATCGCCTAAATCTGACGGAGACAAAATATTGTCTGTATTAAAAATCCTGGGCTGTTCATCACCCGGTACTTCATATCCAGCTACACGCTGGTTTTGACTTGAAGGTTCATATTCTAACAGAGGAATTGGCACTCTAAAGCCTCCATGTTCTTAATTAAAGTTAACAACTTTTAATCACATATTAAGGGAGTAGTTGGATCAGAAATTGAGATTCTGATAAAATTTTACGAAACTTAACTAAGGGTGATTTCAGTATTGGTAGGAAAAACGATTAGCTTGCCAGATTCAACTCATATCTAATCAATAAGGGGAGTGTGGCTTCCAACTTGATGACTAAAAGTAAGTGAATAAAAAATTTTGTTCACATATTTCAGATTAGGAGATTCAGTTTCACTTTTTTGAACTGAAGCAATAATTTTTAATATTTGGCAAAAGAAATTAATGGGTATTGGGCACTTGTACTGAGTTTCGACTACGCGGTAATCGAGCGAAGTCGAGATTTAACTACCGTGAAGTCGTTGGCGCAGCCTCTCCAAGAGTTGTATTGGGCATTGGTCACAAGGGGAAAGACTTTCTACAACTTCTCGCCTGCCTCCTTCAGTGACCTATCCAAAATTTCAGGGGATCTATGGTTGACTTACAGTAAGGCCAGCTACGCAAAGTTGCTTCCATCCCTGCCTCCCAGTGGGGTGGTTCCAATCCCAGTCCTAAACATAGATGAGATAGGATGCTAGCAAACTGCTGATTGTGACCAAAGTCTCCTAGATGGGCATGGGCGTATTCATGGACGACTACACCAAACCAGTCTCTAGGTGCAACTCGACCGACATCTACCAAAATAGTAGTTGGGTTGGTGAGAATATTGCACAGCCCATCTATGCCAAAGGATTGAGCTATGGGTACTGCAAAAATTTGGATGTGGCGACGCTCTTGGGGATGAAAGCACTCATGACAAACTTCTAGATAGGCGTTGATCTGAGCGTTGACGGTGTTAATATTCTCGCCGATCCAAGTGCAAATGGGGATGCGATCGCGCAAGTTATCAAACACATCCACCATACCTGGCTCTAGGGCAAGTCCCTGTACCAGATACAGGTAATCTTGCCCACGAGTAAAAGCATCGCTCTGCTTCAGATAATTCACCAGCCCAAAACTGAATAAAACTCTCTTTTTTCCAGAATATCAGACCCTTGTTTTTTTGTTACTTCTTGTGCGCTGACAACCTCAACAGAAGCATCAATACGGGTTTCCGTACAAAATGATGCCGTGCTAAAGCCGCCAAACCGTTTGACTGTACTAGTTCGCATTCGCATATTTGGGCTGGCAAACCAGAATCGCTCAATGGAACTCATTGTTTCGTATTCGGTTGTCAACACTAGTCCATCTTCATCATCCATGTGAAAAAGACCGACTACAGGCATGATTTCGGCATAACCTCTTTCGCGGAGTAATTTACCTTGTCTTGGGTTATCGCCATCAGGCACGATCGCAAATATGGTTTTACCCTCATGGTTCTCCTCACCCTCTCGATCCCAAGCCATTGTGCCTAGCCAACGCACACGTGACCCTCCTACTGAAAGGCTGGGGTCAATCTCATGATACTGGCACAGTTCAATGATTTCGGGATGAGCGGCATCGAGAGTTTCTACCTGTATATCCGATTCTCCCGTCTCTGAGCGCTTGAACGCCAGATGATGTGTTGCACGTTGCGATCGCCACTTACCAGCACTTAGCTGAAAAAATTCCATTGCGTCTATCAATCTTCTGACTCCTACTTATTAACTCCTGCGGACGATGTTTACCTTGTTATTTCTTTTTAAAGTTATTGGTATCTAAACATTCTAAACATTACAGCTATTAGTGGTCTGGTTCAAGAAACTCCCTGGAAAGGGAGAGACAAACCTATTATGATCTAATTGTAAAGTTTTATTATGTCTATTTATCATGACTTGACAATGTAGACGTTTTGGTATGCAAGTGCTAGACTGTTAGAAATAAATGTCTACGGCAGCCCACGCCTTCACTAGCGGTAATAAAAAATACCCTTCGATCCAGTCAATCCGAGGAGTTAATGATGAACTTCCCAATCGAACTAACTTTAGAACAGCAGTTTCGCTTACAAAACTTGAAAGACCAGGTAAAGAATTTGAGTCAAGAAGAGGCTCAGGATTTTTTATTAGAAGTTTTACGGCAGATGATGGTGAAAGATAATTTAGTCAAACATCTGCTCAAAGAAGCTTGATCAAGTAAAAAATAATATTTATTCTTTAAGACTTACGCAGTGGCAGAGTTCCATTGAAATGCGTAAGTCTTAATTTTTTGGGGACTGGGGATTGGGGACTGGGAACAAGAGGGAGAGAGAGGGGAAACGGAAACGCTTCCTGTAACTTTCCCCCCTAGTCCTGGATTTCTCACAACATCTCATTAATTAAATAAGTAATGAGTAATAAGTAATAAGTAATGAGTAATAAGTAAGATTCTTTACTCATTACTCATAACTCATTACTTCACCCACGAAGGGAGCAGGGGAGCTTGTGAGAAATGCGGGCTAGTCCCTAATCCCTAATTCCTAATCCCCAGTCCCAAGTTAAATATTACAGATTATTACTTTGTCTCTCATAGTAAAGACTAGGGTACTATTGATCCCCTATGTTTTTGTTTGGCTACTCGCAGTTAATCTGATCGAGAACACGCCAGATAATATCCGCCATTTGTGAATATTAAGGAGAACTCATGGTTCTTGATGCTTTTTCCAGAGCTGTAATTACGGCAGATGCCAAAACCGCCGCTATCGGTGGTGCTGACTTAGCAGCCCTGAAGTCTTTCATTGCTGAAGGCAACAAGCGCCTTGATGCAGTGAATGCGATCGCCAGCAACGCTAGCTGTGCAGTTTCTGATGCGATCGCTGGGATTGCCTGTGAAAACGCTGGTTTGCTTCAAGCTGGTGGCAACTTGTACCCCACTCGTCGGACTGCTGCTTGTCTACGTGATGCTGAAATCATCCTGCGCTACGTAACCTACGCATTGTTGGCTGGTGATTCTTCTGTATTAGACGATCGTGCTTTGAACGGTCTGAAAGAAACCTACGCAGCTTTGGGCGTACCTACCAACTCTTCTGTACGTGCTGTTCAGATTCTGAAGGCGATTAGTGTCGCTCACATCACCAACACCAACACCGAAGCTAACGCTGGCAAAAGATTCCGCAAATTGGACACTCCTCAAGGCGACTGTTCTGCTCTAGCTGCTGAAGCTGCTAGCTACTTCGATCGCGTTATTTCTGCTCTGAGCTAATTGCTAATCGCTAACGCCTAAAGCCTATTAGTCAAGCCAACTGAAATTAAAACTCGATCAAATCTAATCTGGAGTATAAAAAGCAATGAAATCAGTTATCACTACGGTTATTGGAGCTGCTGATGCAGCAGGTCGTTTCCCAACTACCTCTGATCTAGAATCAGTTCAAGGTAGCATTCAACGTGCTAGCGCTCGTCTAGAAGCTGCTGAAAAGCTAGCTGCTGGTATCGATAACGTCGCCAAGGAAGCTTATGATGCTGCCTTCAAGAAATATCCTTACTTGAACCAAGACGGTGAAGCTGGCGCTACCCAAGTCAAGAAAGACAAGTGCCTCCGCGACATCAAGCACTACCTACGCTTGATCAACTACAGCTTAGTTGTGGGCGGTACTGGGCCTCTGGATGAGTGGGGTATTGCAGGTGCTCGTGAAGTTTATCGCTCTTTGGGTCTGCCCACAGCTCCTTATGTTACCGCGTTAACTTACACTCGCGATCGCGCTTGCTCTCCTCGTGACTTGTCTCCTCAAGCTTTGGGTGAGTTCCGCGCTCTTCTCGACTATGTAATCAACTCCCTGTCATAGTAACAAGGATTGAATAGACGAGCGATCGTCATACTCTAAAACTCAGGGACTCTCAGTTTGTTGCTTTGCCTGTATCTGGTTGAGTGACTGGCCAAGAGTCCCTCAGTTGTTACTAATTCGTAATTCGTAATTCATGATTGAACTTGGGGGATTTAAACACGGAAATTTTATTTTATGACAATAGATTCTCTATTTGAACAGTTAAAACACCCTAACCCGAATCTGCGGGAACGAGCTATGTGGGAACTAGCTGATATACGTGATGAAAATACCATTCCTCGGCTGATGGGTATTTTAGATGAGGAAGATGTTACCTACCGTCGAGCCGCAGTCAAGGCACTGGGTGCTATTGGTACAGATGCTGTACCGCTACTGGTAGAGTCATTAGTAAATAGCGATAATGCGACCATTCGGGGTAGCTGTGCTAAAGCTCTGGCACAGGTTGCTGCTAACCATCCTGATGTTCCTTTCCCGACTGAGGGCTTACATGGATTGAAAACAGCGCTCAATGACCAAAATCCCGTTGTTTATATTGCATCAGTGATGGCGCTGGGTGAAATTGGTTCTCCTGCCTTTGAGATTTTAACTGAAGCTCTAAAAACAATCGATAATGTGGCGGTGGCTGTAGCGATCGTCAATGCACTCGGTTCGATGGGTGATATTCGAGGGGTGGAAGTGCTGACGGCGTTGACAAATGATGAATCTGTTGATCCATACATTCGAGAGTCAGCTGTGAGTGCTTTGCCACGATTAGATCAGGTGATTAAATATAAGAAAGGGTAGCGATCGCTCTCAAATACAACTATCAATCCCAAATGTCCATCGCCCTATTCCCAAGCATCTTCCTCTGACTGTCTCTCAATTTGAGAAATCGCCAACTTGATCACTGCCTGAACCCCTGCTTCCCCTTCTTCGCTTAATGCGGCTTGTAGAGGTTCTAAGGCAGTGCGATCGCCAATCTTCATCAATGCTAAAGCTGCCGCTTTTCTAGTTTCCCAATCGGCATGATGCAGTAATTCAACGAGGTTAGGAATCGCCGGTTGATAGCTTAGTCCGCCCAAGGCTGCTGCTGCTTCACACCGCACAATTTCAGATGGATCGGTGAGGGCGTTAACTAAAATATTAAATGCTCCTTCTTGGGTGTCTTCTTGAGCAATTTTAGCGATCGCACCCACCACCGCAGCCCGAACTTCAGCCGAGTCTGAGTTAATCTCTCGATATAAATGCTCCTTCGCTTCTGCCCCAATAAATCCTAACGCCCATACAGCATGACCTTTGGCACTTTCTGGATACTCAGTTGACGCTAAGATTTTCAGTAATGCTGGCACAGCTGCCTCACCTATTTTGGCAAGCCCTCCCATCGCCGAGGTTTTGACCACGGTATCTTCATCATTTAACAGGGCGTTGACCAAAGTGGGAACTGCGATCGGGTCAGCAATGAGTGTCAGGGTTTTGGCGCTAGCTCTTCGCACAACTGGGTTTGGATGATTTGCCACAGCTTCCATCAACAAAGGGGTTGCTGGTTTCCCGATTTTACCCAACGCCTCTGCAAAACTCAACCTAACCATGCCCCGTGAATCCCCCATACTCTCAACCATCCGCTTGAGTAACTCTTGGTCATCGGGATTAAAGGTGTTTAAGCCTAATTGCTTACTCACCACTTTAAATAAAGCATCGGTTTCATCATGGGACAGATTTAACGAATCCGCCCCGGATTGAGTTTCGGAATTGAGCATATAAATTACAGCTAAATTATCAAGATAAATGACTAGTTGCTGACACTCAAAGCAGCCTGCTGCTCACGGAGTTCCTGGAGAGCAGAATCAATCTTGGCAAGCTCAGGCTCCAGTTTTGCCATGACGCTTACTTTCATCAACTTAGCCCGTTTTGCTGTTTCTGTAGTTTCTTGGACTAGACGTTCCCGATATTGCTCAAGTTCTGCAATCACTTCTGCTACATCTTGAGGGGTGACGTTATTGGTTGTCGTGAATTCTGAGGTTTCATCCATCACTTTTGTTTCCTAAATGTGTGTTTATATGAATGATGTGTGATTACGGTTCGAGTATCGTTTGTATTTAGTTACTCGTACTTAGCTGTTACATATAACTAAACAATTGGCAAGGGGCAACTAACTAAATAGCTGACAAATACATATATTCTGATCTTCTCAGATCGCGTTACCACTGGTAAAGCTTTTTGGCGGAAATCTTCAAAAGTCCCAACTACAGCCTTCGAGCTAGTGCGTAGGCGTAGCCCGTCGTAGACATCGTGCAACAGGAGAAGTCGATGTGATGAGTAGTAATCCTTGTATTCAAGCTGTGGTAGAAGCTCCGTGGTATGACGTAAATGGCCAGAAGAATACTTAGGGACTGACAAATAAAAAATATCCAATTAACTCCTGTGGGGTGGGCGTCTCGCCCGCCCTATGAACTGGGCGGGCGAGACGCCCACCCCACAATATATATTGGATAATTTATTTCTTGGAGTTCCCTTACCAACTGCCTAACTAATTCGTAATTCGCACTAAGAATGAAATTACGAATTACGAATTATTTTAAGAGGTTTCCTCAAGTGGGAAAATATCCCCTCGTAAGTAGGACTCAAAGTTTTTCTTAAAGTATTGAATGCTCGTCACATTCGGCTCATCGCTTTCTGTTGGCGTGAATTCATAAATTGGTACTTTTTCCCTCACCAGGTTGACCAAGCTAGGATGAAGTTCCTCAAAAGAATCTACTCTAAATATTGTGGTTTCAAATCTTAATTTAGCTGGATGAGCATATCCTAACTTCATCCAGGGCAACCAAGGACAGTCTCTCGCCCATTTAGCAGGAGGGACTTCAGTTGCATCCGGTCGGCAAGTATTTGATATAAAGTACTCAACTCCCTTAAACTTTTCTCCAGGACAATAGTCTGAATATTTGCTATCTCCTGCTAAGGGATGCGGGTATTCTAAAGGAATTTCCATAACAGAGGTAATATATCCACTGCCTTTAGGTATGAGAAATTTCTTTGGTTTGACTGAGCCTTGGACAATGCGGTTAGCAATGTGTACTACTGGTACCGGTTGACTCGCTGTTGGTGACTTCCAAAAGTGGAGAATCTCTTGAGTATCCGGGTCACAAAATAAACCCAACTCTCGATTGATGCGATAGCCAACTTCCCCATGTTCTGGATCGGGCTTGAGAAATACTTTGGTAGCATTCATCCCAATAATAGAAAACAGTTTTTCCTTTGGCAAGTCTGGTGTTTCTTGCCACCAAATTTCCCCAGACCAGTTGTAATAAAGCTGTAACCCATGATTTTTTCTGTAAAAATCGAGGTTATTAAATTCGTAGTCATCTAAGTAATCACTCATATCTATTTTGGATTTTAGATTTTGGATTTTGGATTGGGGATTGGGCATAGGGCACTTGTACTGAGCGAAGTCGAAGTATTGGGCATTGGTTATTTCTCCCTCATCTCCCTGATCTCCCCTGTCCCCAATCCCTAGTACGATAGTAAACATGACCTCTGAGCAATTATCCAAGAGCAATTTACAGATCAATGGATAAACGTTTTTTTAAAATGTTTGGGCTAACAGAAGAACAAGCGATCGCAATTATCGATACACCATTAGAACAACTCGAAGACGCTTCTGATAAGTATATTGCTGTTTCCCATCTAATTAACTTCCCAACAGAGCAATCGATCGCGGCTTTGGTACGGGCGATTGAAACCAGTAACCCTGATGAGTTAGATCACCGCATTGTCCGACGCAAGGCTGTAGAAAGTCTGGGGCGATTGCAGGCTGAATCAGCTTTACCTGTAATTCGGCAGTGCCTTAAAGACGATGATATTTATACTGTTGAAAATACCGTGTGGGCGATCGGCGAAATCGGGACTAAAGATCCAGAAATTCTCGAAGAGGTGGCGCAACTGCTCGATAAACCAGGTCAAATCTATCGAGTCATTATTCACATCTTAGCTAACGCTGGCTATCAGCCGTCCTTAGAGCGTGTACGAAAATTTACTCAAGTTGAAGATGAACCTACCCGTAGTGCGGCGATCGCTACAGTTTGTCGATTCACAGGTGACTATTCCCAAATCACTGAGGTGGTGGCGCTACTGCAAAGTTCCAGTGTCAATGCACGGCGCGGTTGCATTCAAGACTTGATTGATTCACGCTACTACAAAGCCATTCCAGAAATTGCCCGTTGTCCTGTATCTCTGGTATTTCGGTTGCGAGGATTGCGGATGCTTTTGGATGCAGGGGTTCCTAGCGGTGAAATTACCTTTACAGAAATTCAACCTTACTTAGAACAAGTACTCTATGATCATCCCAATGAGCTTGATTTAGTACATGAGTATGACGCTACCCCTGTCCTAGATTTTCTGATTAATGAACTTTACGAAACCGATTTTGGACGCTGCTATTTAGCAACAAAAACCTTACTTGATATCTATCCAGAAGAATCGCCAGCAGCACTTTTAGCAACTTATGGAGATAAGGCATATAACGATTATGGCGCTCATTATCATGTCATGAAACTTTTCGGGTGGCTGAAATATGCTCCCGCTTATGATTTGTTGGTAGAAAATCTGCACAACCGGGAACCGCAGTTTCAAAAATCTCGTGCGGCGTGTGCGATCGCTCTTGGTGAATTGGGTGATTCACGAGCAATTCCCGAACTCAAAATTTGCCTAAATACGCCGATTTGGGATTTAAAATATGCTTGTTTATGGGCGCTAGACCGCTTAGGAGACTCATCCGCTCGGGAAATATGCGATCGCGATCGTGACTGGTTAATTAGGGCGAAAGCGACGAGTACTCAATAGTTAGGAGTTAGAGATATGAGTTAGCCTTCAGTTAGCATCTCATACAAATTCTATGTGAGGCTGCACTTTATTCAGGTAAGTCCTACAGGCGCATATTCATAAAGAAATGGTATCAGTTCATTTGGGCAAATACTTTTTTCCTTAGATTTGTAATTAATGGCATTTCAAGATAAGAATGGATTACGCATCCCATAGCTACTCCGATTAGAACAATTAGAAATGCAATAACATTGTAATATATGGTGTGATTTTGAATCAGAGATAACATATTGAATTTATCTGTAATTTTAGTGAAAATTTTGCTTATACTACTTAAGAAAAAACCGTGTGTTAAATATATAGAATAAGACGCATTCCCTATAAAAACTAGAATTGATGGGATATTTATTGTCTTTGATACTTCTAAATAAACAGATCCGATAATCAGGATCGTAAACGGAATACCATAAGCTATTAATGAGGAGATGCCTGAAACATTAAATTCTCCATATTTTGTATTTATAACTGATACAATCAACATAAAAATCGAAGCGTAAATTAATGATGCTGCAAACTTGAATTGGTATTTAGATATTGTATAGGCAGCTAAACAACCCAGCACAAACTCTAGATTATGATCGTTAAAAATAAAATTGAGCAGAAAATTTTCGCCGATTGGTAATAAATGTAAAAGATTAAGAGTTACGCCAATGATCCAAGCAACAATTATCGACTGGGAAATTTTTGTATTTTTCACTATTAGTAGACCGAATATACAGTAGAAAAAAACTTCATAACTAAGCGTCCAACTAACACCAAGAAAAGCACTCTCTAGAATAGAACGGTCTTGAGGTAGTAAAAAAACAGCCTTGAAAATTTCGCCTGCGCTTCGCTGATAAATGCTATCTTCACCATGACTAAATAGAGAAACTAGAATTTTTATGCCTAAAATACTCCAATATAATGGATATACACGGATAAACCTTTTAAAGATGAAAGACTTAAGCTTATTCGGTTTGCCTATATCAGATTGATGAATATAAAATATAATAAATCCACTAAGTACGAAAAAAAAGTCCACGCCTATCCAACCAAAATGAAATATTTGCAATAAATCATCTTGGTGCAGTTCACGAGAAAGTATCCGATTCCCGTGGGTTAGAACTACCAGTACAGCAGCAATACCGCGATATACTTGTAGCAAATTTAGTTTTTTGTTCATAGCATTTGCAGGGTTAGTTGTACGAACTAAATAAATGATTTCAAGTAGTAAATACCCAGGGCTATTTCATTCTCATCTAGTTCGCCTCAGAATGAATTCTGAGTCTAATAGCGAAAGTCGTCTTTAGACGACTAAGAAAAGGTTATAGTCCCGAAATCCCCCAGCTTCAAGCCGGGGGATGAGTTAAGCGGATCAGGATTTGCTACCGGTCACTGCCTTGTTTAACACTAACTCTGGTTGTGGTGTCTCCTCTTCTTCTTCTGGCAAGCCGTAAATTGATCTGTATAACTTCACGTACTGCTTGGCAGATTGATACCAACTAAAATCTTGACTCATACCACGTTTTTGTAGTTCTTGCCATTGGGGTTTGAAACGAAAGCCTTCCCAAGCCCGGATCATAGAGGTGAAAAGGTCTAGGGGTTCATAGCGGTCAAAGCAATAACCAGTACCTGCGACATTTTCAGGGTCATAATGGGTTACGGTGTCAACTAATCCACCTGTGCGGCGGACAATGGGCACGGAACCGTAACGCAAAGCCATCATTTGGCTAATACCACATGGTTCAAAACGACTGGGCATTAAGAAAGCGTCAGTACCAGCGTAGATGCGGCGAGAGAGGGCATCGTTATACAGTAGGTAAGTTGCCATACGTCCCGGAAAGCGGGATGCTAATTGCCACATCTGAGTTTCATAGTAGCGATCGCCTGTCCCCAACAACACAAACTGGGCATCTGTATAAGAAAGGAAGCGATCGAGGATTTGTAATATCAAATCAATGCCTTTTTGTTCCACTAATCGGGTCACAATCCCGATTAAAAAGGCTTTGGAGTTGACTTCTAATCCTAGTTCTTGTTGCAAAGCAATTTTATTGGCTTTGCGTTTCTCTAAAGTATCAGTAGTAAAAGTTTGACCAATGTATTTGTCATCTTCTGGATTATAAACCTCAGTATCAATACCGTTGATAATCCCAGATAACTTACCGCTAATAAAGGACAGCAAACCTTCTAATGTTTCACCGTAAGTAGGTGTCTTAATTTGCTCGGCGTAGGTGGGCGAAACTGTATTTACCTTATTGGCAAATTGCACCGCCGCCGCCATTACATTGTGTCCTTGCATATACCAGGGACACCAAGTAATTTTCTCTAAATACCAACGCCACGGCCCTTGATAAGCCAGGTTATGAATGGTAAATACTGTGGTGATATCAGGATCTTGGTGCATCCATACGGGAATCATCCCCGTATGCCAATCATGACAATGGATAATTTCTGGCTTCCAATAATTCCAGGCAAACTCGGCTGCACCATTAGAAAATAAGGTGAACCGCCAGTCTTCACCATCTCCAGAATAAATGTGGCGGGGTAGGAAGGCCGGATGTCCAAATAAGTACAAGGGAACATCAGTACCAGGCAGAATGCTTTCATAAACAGCAAATTCCTGGAACATGGCAGATCCTCGCCAGATGGGTTCTTTGGGAATTTCCATTTTGTCTGGTAGGAAGCCATAGTAAGGCAAGAATATCCGCACATCATGCCCCATTTCTCTCAAGAATTTGGGTAATGCCCCGACAACATCACCCATTCCTCCTACTTTGGCAATGGGTGCTGCTTCTGCTGCAACAAATAGAATCCGCATGGTAATTTTTGCTTCCCTGAGTCTATATTGTCAAATTAACGATCCCGACCAAGGCGATTTGTCGCGTCTTTGGTGCAACGGCGATCAATTCTTATCTAATCACATCGGCTTGCCCAATTGCTTAGGAACCGCGCTGAATCACCGCAAAAATTTCTGATAAAATTTCTTGCGCTCCCTGATGCCGCAACAGTTCTGCTAGTTCTATACCTAGTGCTTCAGCATTGTTAGCTTGACCAGTGACGGTATCTTTTACGAACTTTTGACCGTCTATACTGGCGACTATCCCTGTTAAGGTCAAATTCTCACCAGCTATTTCTGTATTTACACCAATAGGTACTTGACAGCCGCCCTCTAAAGAGCGTAAAAAAGATCGTTCGGCGAGACAGCGATCGCGTGTTTCGGGGTGTTCGATCGCTTTGAGTAGAGATAGCACTTCACTATCATCAGCCCGGCATTCTATCCCCAAAGCTCCTTGTCCTACGGCGTGGAGGGAGATTTCTTTGGGGATAATTTGATGAACGCGATCGCCCATTCCCAATCTCTCTAACCCTGCTGCTGCCAAAATCAAGGCATCATATTCGCCTGTATCTAACTTTGCCAACCGTGTAATCAAGTTTCCCCGGACATCCTTAAAGGTAAAGTGGGGGAAGTGGTGGCGTAACTGTGCTAACCGCCGCAGCGAAGATGTACCAATTACCGCGCCTTCTGGCAATGTATCGATTTGTTTATCTTTGTGTTTTTCATGCACCACTAATGCATCGGCTGGGTTTTCCCGTTCCGTAATTGCTGCTAGGGTTAACCCCTCTGGTAAGTGAGTCGGCAGATCCTTGAGGGAATGAACGGCAAAGTCAATCTCCTGATTGAGCATTCCGACTTCAAGTTCTTTAGTAAAAAGTCCTTTATCGCCAATTTTAGCTAATGCTACGTCCAAGATTTTATCGCCTTGGGTAGACATGGTGTGGACTTCAAAAGTTATATCAGGAAAGCTTTTCTGAAGTTGCTCTTGTACCCAATAGGTCTGAACCAGAGCAAGTTGGCTTTTGCGTGAGCCGATCCGAATAGTGCGTGGGGGACTAGAAACAACTGATGTCATAAAACAATATATCAAACGAGGCGATAAATTCACTCTCATCTAGACTACCGTAGTCCGGGACTCATGGGAATTTTGGGTTTTGGATTTGGGATTTGGGATTACAATTCTTTACCAAAAGCTTGTTTGAGGAATCTCAAATAATAGAAGGGAGTAGGGAATGGGCAGTGGGAAATGGGGAAAAGGAATTTTCTAGGCGATCGCCTTGTTCTATCCAGCTAGTGCCGAAGGTTGATAAACTGGATGTAGGACTTTTGGAGTGGCAGAAGTTATGAGTATTGCAAAATCTGTATCCCTAACCCTAACTGAGTTTCTGAAGTTACCAGAAACAAAACCTGCAAGTATTTATATTCATGGTGAGATGATCCAGAAACCAATGCCGAAAACCCGCCACTCTCGACTTCAGGCTAAGTTGATTAATGGGATTAATGAAGTCACAGAGAAAAGCCAAATTGCTTATGCTTTTCCAGAGTTGCGTTATACCTTTGGTGGTCGGTCAATTGTTCCAGATGTGGCGGTTATTCGTTGGCAACAAATTGAGTTTGATGATAACGGAGAACCTCTAGATGATGTGTTAATTGCTCCCAACTGGACAATTGAGATTATTTCTCCAGAATCAGAGTTCTAATCGAGTTATAAGCAATATTTTGCACTGCCTAAAATATGGTTGTCAGCTAGGATGGCTGGTTGATCCTGATGATCGCTCAGTTCTCGTATTTAAACCACATCAACAACCAGAATTTTATCATAGAGAAGATACCTTGCCTGTTCTAGATGGTGTTGATTTAGAGTTGACAATAGAACAGGTATTTAGCTGGTTAAAGATGAAAACAGACTAAGCAAGGCATTAAGAGGTTTTTTAAAAGTCGCTATTCTGATAACACAACTTGGCGCATTCATTAATTGCTGCTTGAGCTTGAGCATTATTACAATTTAGCTTTTAAACTAAGCGCATCTCAGATAAATCAGGCGTTGTGCCTGCTATGGTCATTACAGAGATATTTAAACTAAGTAAGTCGGTGAGAATAAATCAGAGTACATTAAGTAATGTAAAGAATATTGAGATTAGTTCGTAGTGGGGGCTTCAGCCCTCTCTCCGAGACGCTACCCGAACATAAGAGGACTAAAGTCCTCACTACAAACCTTGAATTATTCACGCCGCTCTACTTACTCAGGCTTACGTATAGTGGTTAAAGCTAGTAATAATTGACGCATAGTAAAATCCTTATTTTTAAGTATAGAAATTTGATATTTTAGGTAGCGTTGAACTCAGAATCACAGTTGAAAGTGGTATGCTCCACAAATAAGTGTGATGGTTCGCGCTAAGTTTTCTATATTCTGGCTACCAAGACACTCCCGCAATGGAGTTTTGGTTAAAAGAAAAAGACTCCAACCACACGGAATCACAAGGGGGAAAGCGATCGCTAGTATATATACTTATTACATCAGTCAGGAAAAGGGATGAAGTTTTTTAAGCAAATAAAAACTATATTTTTGTTAGAAGTATGATACTTGCATCTAAAACATTGTCATTATACGTCGAATTACGACAAAACTATTGCATTTATCATTAAAATAACTGTATTCTTTATAATGTTGAAAAAGTTTTTTTCACAAAAGCAATAACAGAGCATAATTTCAGCACATCGGCAAAAGCATTACCTTGGCAAATCGATAAATATCGGTATTAAACCCAAATATGTATGCCGTTGTCACTGGGCATGATGAATGATAAATCAAATGTTTTTTTGATGTTTATAGTATACCAAGAAATTCAAAACTTCCCTGTTTCCTATTTCCTACAGGCCATACTAATCTTAACAGAGAAGAGTATCGGCTAAATTTTCTGGGTTCCATCTCTCTAATCGGGGCAAGAAATCTATTCTGTGCTGGCTGAGTTTGGGATTTCAAGACCATTTTATCAACGAATCACAACCAGGAAAATTATGACCTCTTTAGATCCTAATTTTTTTGACATCCCGGACAAAAGCCTAATCATCATCGACCCAGTTGTTGATGACTATAAAAAGCTAAATGGCAATAACTTGGAAGTCATCTTTAAAGACGTAGTAAATACAGAAACAAGAACGGTAACTTCAGAAGCACATAAGCTGCTCAAAGTTCCACCCAAGGAATTGTTAGCGCCTCCGGGTGATTTCAATCCGACGCTACTACTGTTTTTTGCATCTGTGACAGTGCTAGTTTTATCTAACTTTGGTTACTGGCTTTGGCAATGGCCAGATTGGCTGTGCTTTAGTTTTAATACTATTGCTTTGCATTGTGCTGGAACGGTAATTCATGATGCTTGTCACCAATCTGCCCACCGCAATCGAGTAATTAATGCCATGCTAGGGCATGGTAGCGCCCTGATGCTAGGGTTTGTTTTCCCAGTCTTTACGCGAGTACATTTGCAGCATCATGCTCATGTTAACCATCCCAAAGATGACCCAGATCATTTTGTTTCTACGGGTGGTCCTTTGTGGTTGATTGCATTTCGATTTTTGTCCCACGAGGTGTTTTTCTTTCAACGAAGACTATGGCGCAAATATGAGCTATTGGAATGGTTTATCAGCCGCTCAATTGTGATTGCAATTGTTTATATCTCAGTTCAATATCATTTTTTAATGTACGTTCTCAATTTTTGGGTTGTACCTTCGGGTATAGTGGGACTAATTCTAGGCTTGTTTTTTGATTATTTGCCCCATCGTCCTTTTGTTGAACGCGATCGCTGGAAAAATGCTCGTGTATACCCTAGCCCAGTTCTTAATATCCTGATCTTAGGTCAGAACTACCATTTAATTCATCATTTATGGACTTCTGTTCCCTGGTATAAATATCAGTCTACATACTACGTAATGAAGCCTTTATTAGATGAAAAAGGCTGCTATCAAACTTCAGGGTTACTACAAAAGAAGGACTTATTAGAGTTTATTTACGATATTTTTGTAGGAATTCGGTTTAATCATCAAAAAACTAAAAATAAAGATGAATCATCAAGTCGTGAATAAGCTGTTACCCATTTAAGAGCGATATTAACTTATGAGTTTGTCATTAGTCCTTTGTCATTTGTAAATAACCAATGACTAATGACTCATGCAAAATTAATACTCCCTTGTCTGGGTTTCCTTTTCAAAATTAGAGTCTTCAGTACCCAGAAGTTTGTCCCAGAACGTAAAATACAACCCGTAGTGTACTTTATACTTGCGATGATGTATGGAATGATGCATAGAACCGATAAGCCACCTGCCAATCCAGTGGCTCTTAGATGAGGAGGAAAGTACCTCAAATCCGAGATGGGTAAATACTGCCCACACTGTCATAGTTATCAGTGCAGAAACTAAGGTGATAAAATGCAACGGAACTATGAAGCTTACACCTACAAAGAAAAGTGCTTGGACGATGGCCTCTGGAAAGTCGAATGCAGACGAACTCCAGGGCGTTGGCTGTCCTGAACGGTGGTGTCCATAATGCATCCATTTAAAAATCAGAGGCTGGTGAAACATCCGATGCATAAAATAAAAGTAAGTATCTTGAAGAATTAATACCGCAATCAAGCTAACTACTAAATACCACAGCCCGTATTTGTATATATCAGTGTATAAAAGCGTTGCTCCCAAACTATACTCTGAGATTATAAACGCTCCACAAATTGCAAAAACCACTGTTGAGAGTACCGATAATTCGATATCCTTTTTAATGGAAGAACTCATCAACGGTTTTAAATGCAAACTCCTGTTGGCGAGGGACTTTCCCAGAACTAAATAAAAGAGCAAGTATGCTCCCCCAGCGATCAGAAAGTATCGGGCAAGAGTGATCAGGAAAAGGAAAAAGCAATAATACCAAAATGAGTGGTTCGTCAATTAGACCCATCCGTAATATTAATTTGGTGAAATGAAAATGTTAATTATGTCCAATTGTTTTGGTCTTGATTGCCAAAAATGGTCAAATTATGATTTTATTTGTTAATCGACAAAATCCACTGCTTATTTTACAACATCAAGTAGTTCAGCTAATATATGTTAATTTTTAATAAAAATTTTTAAGCTGATTTTGGTGCAGCATATATAAGTTATCGCTGTTCCTAGAAAAGATTTTTGGTCAACTTTAATTTTAGGGTTGATGCTGCGATCGCACATCGCCGTGAATTTGCTCCCCTTTGTCCAGGATTTTCGGCATTTCCCTGATAATTTGGTATCTTCGATTAATCATCCAAGCTTAGTTGTAATTCCTTATGAATCGTTCCGCCTGTCTCATCTTCAATCCGGTTGCGGGTCAGGGCGACCCAGATATAGAACTGGCAGAAATTCGCGCAATATTAGAGCCAGATATTGACCTAGATATTTATCTCACAACTAAAGAAATTGACGCTGACCAACTGGCATATCAAGCGGTAGAACGAGGTGTAGATGCAATCATTGCTTCCGGGGGAGATGGTACCCTCTCGGCGGCGGCGGCCGCGGTAGTGGGTACTGATATTCCATTTGGGATCATTTCTCGTGGCACAGCCAACGCTTTTGCCACAGCTTTAGGAATTCCTGACACGATCACAGGTGCGTGTGAGACAATTTTGCAAGGAGGAACCAGCCTTGTAGACGTAGCCTATTGCAACGATCGGCCAATGGTACTCTTGGCAGGTATTGGCTTTGAGGCTGAAACGGTAGAATTGGCAGACCGCGATGCAAAAAATCGCTTTGGGATGATGGCTTACATCTTGGCAGGAATCCAGCAATTAAGAAGCTTAAAAAATTTTGATGTTGAAATTGAAACTGAAGACAAGATCATTAAAACTAGCGCCTGTGCAGTCACAGTAGCAAATGCTGCACCTCCCACTTCAGTCTTAGCTCAAGGTCCAGCAGGTCTGATTTATGATGATGGATTACTAGATTTAACGATTGTAGCTCCAGCTAACAAGGCAGGAGCGATCGCCGCGACATTTCATCTATTTCAAACCGCTTCTACAGGTAACGCCGCAGAGCGGAATGATATTGGTTTCCTGCGAGCCAAACAATTTAAAATTACGACAGAGCCACCACAAAAAGTTGTTCTAGATGGTGAAATCGTGGGCACAACACCAGTAGAAATTAAGTGTGTACCAGCAGGTTTGCGAATTTTTGTGCCATTAGTAGAAGAAGTTGAGCCTACAGAAAAACTAGAGGGACTCCCTAATCTGACTATTGAGATGAAAGATACAGTAGGAGAATGAGGGTATTGGGCATGGGGCACAAGAGGCAGAGCGGAAAGACTTACTGCAACTTCTCCCCTGCCTCCCCTGCTTCCCTTCAATTAAAGATTCAGGAGTAGGTTGCATTGAAACTTGTATCTGATCCGGCGATCGCTAACAAAATTCGTCAAATGAATCAGCGAGTACGGTGGCAAGATCCGTTAATTGCGGAACGAAACATCGACCAAACTCAGTTGGTGTTAGAAGATGGTCATACAGACAATTCTGAATTCTCATTTTTAGTTGTAGGTGATAGTGGTTCCGGTAAGCACCGGGGACACAATCCTCAGCGACAGGTAGCTGAACTCATGCTGCCCCATCACAACGAATCCCGCTTTATGCTGCATACCGGGGATGTAATCTATTTAGTGGGGTCGAGTGAATACTACCAGCAGAACTTCATCGAACCTTACCGAGAGTTTATCTTGGGGGGAGAGCATCCCAAACAGATTGCTTATGACCAGATGGTTTTTAAGCTGCCCATTTTACCAGTACCGGGAAATCACGATTACTATAACTTGCCGATTTTATTGAGCTTGGCATCCTTAACAACATTACCCCTTCGTCGGCTCTTGCAATCGCGCTTAGACTTAGATGTGGGCTTGCATGGCTCAGGAACCGGTGAAGCTTACGCACGGGCATTTCTCGACTATCTGAAAGCGTTTCCGCTTCCAGGAGAGTTAAACGATCATTTAGCTCAGTACTACACAGCTAAGACAGATACAGGTCGTTGTATTTCATATCAACCTGGGCACTTTACCCGGCTTCCCAATCGCTACTACACTTTTCGCTATGGCGGTATTGATTTCTTTGCCTTGGATTCTAATACATTTAACGATCCACCACCACTACCGAAAACAAGAGAAGGTGATGCTAATCGCAAACTCTTAGAAAAACGTCGTGAAGATTTCGAGCAAGAAAAGCTGCAAATCATTGAAAATTCATCAAAGCTTCGTCCCGAAAACCCCAACGAAGCCGACCAATTAGACGACTTCCAGGCCAAGCTGTCACAAATTGAAGAACTTATTGTTGATATCGATAAGCAACTAGCCACTAATAAAACAACGTTGACTGATATCGAGCAACTGGAGTGGCTCAAACAAAGATTAATTGCATCTTGGAATAATCCTGAAGTTCGGGGAAGGGTGATTTATTTCCATCATCCTCCCTATGTAACTGAAGCGACAAAGTGGCAACAAGCCCAAACTCTAATTATTCGCGATCGCCTGCGTGGTGTGTTGGATGCGGTAGCTAAAGAAATCGGTTCCCTAACTCAGGGGCGTCCTTTGCTGGATTTGGTATTAAACGGTCACGCCCATTGTTTAGAACACTTAGAGACAATGGATACAGGACACGCTGATTCTCATATCCACTGGATTGTTTGTGGCGGTAGCGGGTTTAGTTTGCGTCGCCAACGGATTGAGGGAGCGGATTTAATGGAGGATAATAGATTAGTGGCGCGATCGCATCTCTTCATTGGTCGCAACGGTCAAGGTTCTCAGAAGCGACGACCTTATTCAGGTTTACGCATTGACGTTAAAGGCGATGGACAGCCTAAGTTTATTGTCCGTCCTTTGGTTGCCGAATGGTATCAGCGCCAATGGCATAATCGTGAACTTGAGCCATTGATTATCTAGTGGTCTGTCTCATTAGTTAAGAGCGCTAAAAAGTTCGTAGTTAGGACTTTAGTCGGAAATTTTTAAGCACTGAATGAAGTACTTACTACGAACTCAGCAAAACAAGAGAGGCTTTGAATGTTACTCCCCTTCCCTATCTATAAGGGAAGGAGTTGGGGGTTATAGCGGTTCCCATTCAGATGCAGTACAAGGTTACATCACAAGGTGTAGGGGCACGGCATTGCCGTGCCCCTACGGGTGTACCTCACGTAAATGATAACTGCTATAGGTATCTATTAGACTCAACTCAGAAACGCTATATTAGCAGTTCCAGATTAAGAAATCCACATTCCTTATTCTTCTGGCTCTAAATCAGTTTCTTCCTCTTCATCTTCTTCACTGGGTTTAGCTACGGAGTTAGCAGAAACAACAGCACCTTTATCTAGCTTTTCACGCACCAACTGCTTAATTTGTTCAGCAAATTCAGGTTTTTCTTCTAAATACTTAATGGCGTTGTCTCGTCCTTGGGAGACATTCTCACCGTTGTAACTATACCAAGCGCCTTTGCGGATCATAATGCCAGTTTCTTCTGCTAGGTCAACAATACAACCCAGAGTAGAAATACCTTTACCAAAAATAATGTCAAATTCCGCTATTCTGAAAGGCGGCGCTACTTTATTTTTGGCGACTTTGACTTTAACGCGATTACCATATTCATCTGTACCTTTTTTCAAAGTTTGAATTCGGCGAATATCCAACCGCACCGAAGCGTAAAATTTCAATGCGTTACCGCCAGTAGTAGTTTCTGGGCTACCGTAAGTAACACCGATTTTTTGCCGTAACTGGTTGATGAAAATTACTGTACAACCAGATTTACCAATATTTCCAGTAATTTTACGCAAAGCTTGGCTCATTAACCGTGCTTGCAAACCAACGTGGGTGTCACCCATATCACCTTCAATTTCAGCACGGGGAACCAGTGCTGCTACTGAGTCAATGACTACAATATCAACCGCAGCAGAGCGAACCAGCTGATCGACAATTTCCAAAGCTGATTCGCCAGTGTCAGGTTGGGAAATCAGCAAATTGTCAATATCTACACCTAATGCAGCAGCATAAGTAGGATCAAGGGCGTGTTCAGCATCAACAAAGGCAGCAATACCGCCATTTCTTTGCACTTCTGCGAGGGCGTGTAGCGCTACTGTAGTCTTACCGGAACTTTCAGGCCCATAAATTTCTATTACCCGCCCCTTGGGTAAACCACCACCCAATGCTAGATCCAAGGTGAGCGCCCCACTAGAAATTGTCTCCACTCGCATCCGGGTAGCATCGCCCAGGCGCATGATTGCTCCTTTACCAAAGCTCTTTTCAATCTGGTTGAGCACCATAGTCAGCGCTTTTTGCTTGCCAGAAGTATCGGTGTTGATAGCCATTTCTGCCTCTAATGCCTCTAAATATATGGTTTTAACGAGTGTTAGTTTCTGAGTCTGAGTAGAACAGATATACTATTTTAACCAGAAAATTCTGGAATAGGACTTCTTAAATCAAAAAAGGGGTGTGACAAGATCGTAACTCGATCGCTACCACATTAGGGTGGTTCTGCACAATTATACCAACTTGCATTCAGAGATAGCTAAACCACCAAGTACGCTAAATACGCGAACACAGGAGGAATAATTATTGAGTGCAAGCTCACAGAGAATTAGTATAAGTTCTTGTGATTCTATAATATATAGGGCTAGCCCATTGACAGAGACAGCCAACTGTGAATGACTTCTCGTTACAAGGCAGAGCCTTGTAATGCTCTTGTAGGAGGCTCTGCCTCCCGTCAAACAAGCAGGCAGCAGCCCACCTTGATCGCATTCCCAGGCAGAGCCTGGGAACGAGGCAGGGACAAGACTTCTAGTTTAAAAAGCTGACTTGGCATATCATGATTAATGTGTAAAGTGCCTAAGTCTTAAATATTTACGTGGAAGCAGAATTAAAAAGTAAAAGTACTCCGCAGAATGCCGATGGTAACTGAGTCACTATCTGGTGTCTGTCCCGGCTGCAAGATATGAATTATTCCTGGTGTGATGCTGATGTTATCTGTTAGCCGAAAACGATAAAATGCCTCAATTTGAGTAGTACTAGCTGGTTGTCCACCTGCACGTCCTAAACCTGTATTGACAAAATCAGGGACATTATTCCCTACAGGTAGGTCGCTACTGGTGATTTTAGGAGGTTGACCGACATAAATTCCCCCTAAATTTCCTTTAGCAAATAAATCAGGGAAATTCATAAACAGCATATAATTCGTTGTCTCTACATTTCCCGGTTGCCCAGGAATATAAGATTTAGTATAACCACCCCATACACCTGCGCTAATGCGAGGAGAAATTTGCCAAGTTACAGTAGCACCTACGGCGTTGGTTTGTAGTGGTGCTGATTTTCCCGTAGTGGTATTAACTGTAGTTAAGCATTCATCGCCAACAAAGGTTAGTAAACAACCATCTGAAGAGTAATTGTTAACGTAATATAAACTTAAATCTAGAGTATCGGTTGGTGTCAGCAGCAATTGCACACCTGTAGTGGTGGTTCCATCAAATAAACCGCTACCTTTACCGGGATTTCCTGGTTTATAACTAGTATAAATTGCCTGCAAACTAGCACGTTTAGCAAATTGCCAATCAATAGCTATACCGCCGTGACCATATCCCATATTTAAAATTGGGTTTCTTTGGGCAAAATAAGACAACGGCCCTGTTGCAGCACTTTCTACCCGATTTGGCCCTCGGAAAGCAGTTGTCATATTCACATTTTCTGTTCCCACCATTACTGCTAATTTATCTGTTACTAGCCAATGAAAATTCAGGTCACTTACACTTAAGCTATCTGTAGGAAATTCGTAGCCAAGTAAAACATCATTCCGAGAAACACTATTGGTAAATCTAGGCGAAGTTTTGCCTCTACCGTCTACAAGACCTGTAAACAAGTAACTACGGGGAGTGATTTGACTAGTTAAATATAGTTGTGCTAGGGAGATAACATTAATGTTTGTCCCTGCATCATTTGTATCTTTTTGCCCATCTCTAGGATTAACATCACCACGATTGCTAGTCCGTCCTTGAATGCCAACTATCAATAGTCCACTGAGTTTGGTTGTTGCTGAAAATTGCTTGGCTTCGATTTCGGCAGTTCTAGCTTCTAAATTATCGACACGACCCCGTAAAGTCGCTAATTCAGGGGCAAATTCTGACTGTAATTTTTGTAATATTGCTAAATCTTCGCGGGTGACTAAATCACTTGTGGCTGTAGTGATTAATTCGTTGACTCTATCTAAACAAGCATTCACACCGGCGGCAAATTCATATCGAGTTAAGGCGCGATTACCGCGATAGTTGCTATCTGGATAACCTGCTATACAACCATAGCGTTCTACCAAAGACTGTAATGCTTGAAATGCCCAATCGTTGGGTTGTACGTCTTTTAGTTGAGATACCGATGTAACTTGCGCCATCGGATCTTCTGGGGAGAGGGGGGGAGATGAAGATGAGGGGAATGAGGAAATAATATTATCGCTCTTAACTCCTGACTCCTGAGTAGTTATGGTGTTTGTGTACTCTTGTGCTATTGCTTTTTGTACAACTCCGTTTACTCCCGCAATGAGTAACCATGCAAGCATCCAGGTTTGGCGATCGCTGCGGCTAATAAGTCTACCTTTCAACTTTTTACACTCGGCTCACATACTTAAGTGAAGAGTGTATTCGCGATCATCTAGCATTTACATGGGGACATTTACGGATTTTGGCAAAAATTAGACTTAATGCTTCTGGGCAACTTCTGAAAGGGCGAGTATAACGGTGTATTAGGGGCTGGGTACTGGGTACTGGAGACTGGGTACTGGAGACTAAGAAAGGGTTTTTTCAATCCCTAATCCCTAATCCCTAATCCCCAATCTCTAATCCCCAGTCCCTAATCCCTAATCTATGGCAAATCGCTCACGCAAGCTGATGCCAAAAGCCTCGAAATTAAATAAACCTCATGCAGGTATGATGAAACGCGTTGTTAAAAAACCCCAAAAAAGGCTAAAACGGGGAAGTTGGTTGTCGTCAATGCTAGCGATGTCTACGACGGGCTACGCCTACGCAATTCTCTTAAGTAGTGCTAGTATAATTATTGGTTTTGCCTGGATTAGCGTTCTCTTCATCTTCAATCCAGATCGGGTAAGCTGGCTAAATAAAATTTTACCTGCATGGGCACAAATCCCCCTTGGTAAGCATGAACGCCCCCAAACTCTCAAACAAATTCAACTTGATTTGACTAAAAAAAACCAAATTGTCGGAGAAACTCTGCCTTTGTATCAGGATGCGAAAAACTCATTTTTACTGCCAGTTTTTCAACAGCGTCCTAATTGTCAATCTGATTGTCAAGAACTTGTGGAACTCAGGGTTTATCAGCGCTCAGAAGAGTTAGAGTTTAAATCTCAGTCAGAAAATTACTACTATTTAACGACTCAATTATCTGTAACTGGGACAGATGAATCCTCTGTGATTTCTCTCATTCTTGATGGCACATTAGAACTATCAGAACTCCAGGAAAACAGTATTTCCCTACCTTTAACTGAAGTGCAACGCTTTGAAGGTGGGACACCATCACCAGGAGTTTGGTTTAATTTACGGGGTCAACGTCAAGAAGGAACTGGTGCGATCGCTTACGGTGACATCATATACTACAATCCAGAACGCACAAATTTACTACAAATGTTGTCTTGGGCTAGTCCTAATGGACAATTACCCAAATGGCAGCAGGTAACTGGTGATAGTACCAAAGAGTTAGTTATTGATCAAACAGTTGGTTTAGAACCGCACTTACAGGTTTATCAAGTCAAGCCTTTGAAGTTATTCCTCAAACCAATTCAATTGGAGGCGATTACCCTCAAACCACCAACCCTCAAGGATTCTGCATACCAAAATGCCCTATCAATTGCCCGTAGCGGACTATGGACACCAGCCTTTGAATGGCTGAAATTCATCAAGAAACAGCGCAAAGGAGTTTTACCAGAGGCGGCGCAAGGGCAAATGGATTTGATTCGCTTGCATTCCCAATTCACTAAAACCCAAGCCGATAAAACTTGGGCAAGTCCTAGTCAAGAAGCGCTGGCAAATTTAATTGATGGCCGCTGGAGTAAGGCTTTACAGGTATTTGAAGCGTCGCCACGTAATGCCCAAGAAATTGCTACCCTACTCAAAGCTGATAAAAACCGTTTATGGAATCGCAGTGCGGCGGCTTTGCGGGTGAACCCAAATAGACTAGATGTGCAAGCTTGGTTCGCTTTGATTTTAGCAGTTCAAAGGGGAGAAGGACACGCTACTTCCTGGTTAAAGGCGCAACCAAAAATCACAAAAGAGAATCTTGCCTATATTCAAGATTTGTTAGCAAGACTCAATGGTGAGAATACAAAGTCGCAAATATCTAGTCAAATTGTTGGTACAGTGCAACCAATCACTCAAGTTACTAAAACCGAGTGGCTCCAACCAAATTCTACCGCAGATTTGAAACTCACAGATAACCAAGTTTGGTATCAGGTGGAGGTGAGTGCATTTAATGACGGGAAACGTTGGTTAAATTCCCCCTTTGAGAATTTCAACCCACCCGAAACTGACGCGGCCAAATTTTTCTGGAAAACTTTGGGAATCACTTCTGACCCGGAAATTCAGATTGTGGTCTGGTTGCCAAATGGAGAACAACAAATTACTATAGCCGCTATCAAAGCAGTGCAAGTTCGGGGTAAAGTTTTGCGCCTATTAGTTGCTGGGCCAAAAATTCCAGAGAATCAAAACGATGTTCTCCAACCCAAACCTTTAGCCTTGACAAATGCAGCACTGGAATGGGTGCAACCATATCCTATTACTCTACGAGAACTGTATCAACAAAATCCTCAAAGGGTGAAGGTAATACTATCGAGCGTGTGGCAATCTTTACAGCAATCTGGTGAACTTGCGGCTGGTAGTATTCCTAGTTTTGAGCAGATGCAGGAAAAATTGGGTGATTGGCCTGTTCAAGTGATTGATTTAACAAATAACGGTCAACCGGAAATAATACTGACTATCTCAGCAGAAGCAATAGCATCCTTGAATCAGTCTAAACCTGGAATTCAGGGCGAAAACACAGAGCAACACCGTGACCGCACTATAATTTTGTCCGATAGAAATCAAGTCATTTACAGTGATTTTACAGGAAATGACCGACAAAGATTGTCTGCGATCGCCAAGCTTTCTGGCGTGCAATCCTTAGCTTTATTAGTCGAAAATGCTCATAACTACAGTTTGAGGCGCTGGTCAGAGAAAAATCAGCGCTTTGAGTAGCACGCCCTTTACTCCAATTTAGATTTAGAGAGGGTGAAAGCGTAGGCGTAGCCCGCACTTCGGCTCCTTTCGACTTCGCTACCTCGGCTTCGCTCGGCACAAGTCAAGGCAAGTCGCTCAGTGACCGTCGTAGACATCGCTATCTACAAAACTGACTTATTCTTTTTGGCTGGTTTCGGCTAAACGTTGGTGCTTCAGGTTTTCCAACTGCTGCAACAGAGAGTCTACTTCTGCTTGCAAGTGCATCAATTTAGCTTGCTGATCGTCTTGATAATAAGACTTGGTTAACTTACTGACCCAGTTAGTCTGGGACTCGCGATCGGAAACACTAGATAAACAAGTAGGCATCGCTAATTAAATCCATAATTTAACTCACACCATTAGAAATATTATAATAATGCTTTTTTAAGCTTTATTAAATTATTGTGTATTTTCAATCAATTACTCTAATGGATTTCAGGTTCAATCATAAGAGACGGTGATCGTAATGGCTGTGTTCCAAAGAAAACATCGCTCCAGCGCTCCAGGTGTGCAAATCTTCTGTTCTGCCGTACACCTTCACTATCAGAAAGCTACACGCAGCATCTCCAAGCTAATTTGTTGAACCGAAGGGCACCGTGGCGGTTATGATAAACTGACGTTCTAAATAAACGCCGTGGGCAACTTTCTCTCAGACCTAACCCCCAACCCCTTCCCTTGTAGGGAAGGGGGGCAAGAATCAAAGCTTCTCTCCCTGTGGAGGAGAGGTTTTGAGAGGGGTTCTAAAGATAAGTTGGACATCGCGTTAAATAAAATAAAAAATCGCAAGTTAAACGCCTGCACCACAAAAAATAATATTCTTAATGGAATTAAGGGACTCTTAACTGGGAACTGGCAACGAAAAATTCACTTTCTTCCTCTTCCCCATTTTGCGTTTCCTGATCCCACCCTCTCTAAATATCCAATCCTTACATTCAAAAATTTTAAATCCCGTGACTTTGAGCCTGTCTGTTGCTACATCTCATCGCCAACCCTGGCCTGGACTGATAGAAGCCTATCGCCAATACTTGCCTGTCAGCGAAACAACGCCGATTGTCACTCTGTTGGAGGGTAACACACCTCTAATACCAGTGCCAGCGATCGCAGAACGCATTGGCAGACAAGTACGTGTTTTTGTAAAATATGACGGTCTGAATCCCACCGGCAGCTTCAAAGACCGGGGGATGACTATGGCAATTTCCAAGGCCAAGGAAGCAGGGGCAAAAGCAGTAATTTGTGCCAGCACGGGCAATACTTCCGCCGCCGCCGCCGCTTATGCCAGACGTGGCGGTATGGATGCCTTCGTACTGATTCCCGACGGCTATGTGGCGCTGGGCAAGTTAGCTCAAGCGTTGCTATATGGGGCAGAAGTATTGGCAATTAAAGGTAATTTTGACCAAGCCCTAGAAATTGTCCGCGAGATGGCCAAAAGCTATCCGATTACTTTGGTGAATTCAGTCAATCCCTACCGCTTAGAAGGGCAGAAAACAGCAGCCTTTGAAATTGTCGATGTGCTGGGTGATGCGCCAGACTGGGTGTGTATCCCCGTAGGCAATGCAGGGAATATCACAGCATATTGGATGGGATTTTGTCAATATCATCAAGCCGGAAAGTGCGATCGCTTACCCCGAATGATGGGATTCCAAGCCGCAGGTGCAGCCCCCTTAGTACATGGTCAGCCAGTACCGCATCCCGAAACCCTCGCCACAGCAATTCGCATTGGCAACCCTGCTAGTTGGGAATTAGCGATCGCAGCCCAAACCGCCAGTCAGGGAAATTTCCACGCCGTTACCGATGCCGAAATTCTCGATGCTTATCGACTTTTGGCAGCATCAGAAGGCATCTTCTGCGAACCTGCTAGCGCCGCTTCTGTAGCTGGTTTGTTGCAGGTGAAAGACCAAATTCCCACAGGAGCGACCGTGGTTTGCGTCCTCACAGGCAATGGTCTCAAAGACCCAGATACAGCCATTAAACACAATCACAGTCAATTTCAACAGGGTATTGCAGCAGAATTGGGCGCAGTCGCCAAGGCAATGGGATTTTAGGGCATTGGGGATTGGGCATTGGGGCGGGGTGCAGGGGGCAGAGGGGAAAACTCTTCTCCCTGCTCCCTCATCTTCCTCATCTTCCTCATCTCCCCACTCCCTGCTCCCCCTTCTCCTTTGCCCCTGCTCGTTCGCGTGTCAAGCTATCAATAGCATCACCCAAGGCGGTAGTAAGATTATTGCGGGTTTGGGCGTGACTGTCTTGCTCAGTTTTCAAAGCTTGCAAAAGGCGATCGCGTTCTTTGATCATGGCGATGAGTTTAGCTTGCAAGTCCTCCATAGATTTTAATTGTTCTATTTCTTGTTGGATCGCTGTAACTGGTGTAGCAGCCAGTGTCCCTGTCTCAATACCTTGGAGTTTGTGCAAATCTGCCTTCAGGGATGCGATCGCCAGTTGGGACAGTTGGGCATCTGTGCGCCGTTGTTCTGCCTCTGTGTTATAAAGCTTACGCCATTTTTGGGCACTTTCCCAAGCCGCATCGCGATCGCGTTGAAGTTCTGCCATCTGCTCTTTGATTGTCTGAATTTCTGTCAACCACTGCTGGGTTAAATCTTGATTCATAAATTAATAGTCATCAGTCAAGAGTCAATAGTTATTATTCTGCTATCCCAGATTGCTTTATGTCTCTATCTAGCTCCAGCAAGTTTTCCAAACTCGACCAAATTTAAATATGCGTTATCCACAACCCTTGTAGAGACGTAGCAGTGCTACGTCTCTACAAAGATTTTGGTATTAGAGGTTGTTTGAAAAGTGTTTCCCTGTGGCTTTACGCACCTTGAGATCCCCCCTAACCCCCCTTAAAAAGGGGGAAGAATCAAAGTCCCCCTTTTTTAAGGGGAGCCACTGCGGTCTTCTCCCAAGGGGAGACGCTAAAAGCGATGGGGTCTCCCCAAGTAGAGGAGCCAGCCGCGTGGGCGGGTTTCCCGACTTGAGCGGACTGGCATCAAGTGGCATGGATTTCGGGGGATCTAAAACTTTTGATACCGACAAGAGGACTTTTCAAACATCCTCTTACGTAAAATCGTTTTGCATTTAGCCCACCCTTTTGGATGAGTCATAGATCAACCGATCAGGTGACCTGACTGAAGGAAGCTGAGATTAATAATAAAGGGGACTCTATTAATAAAGGACACGGATTGCATTTTACCTAAGAAAAACCTATGAAGTTTGTCACCTTAATAAATTCTGCACTCATTTTTGCTTCTATTACCCTTATACCTGGAATTGCTGGCGCTCAAATAGCTACTACCAACAGCAGGGAAACAATCGCTATTAACTCTAACAATTTGCCCAGTAACTCGACTTCTGCAAGTTACTTACAACCATTCAATCTAGTTACTTTTGCTTATCAGGGAGGTCTGAAAAAACACGGTATTCCTAGCGGAGACACGCTAGTATTAGAGACTCAGAAAAAAAATATTATTGCGAAAGATTTGGTTAAGGCTGCTGTGAATGCAGATCAATTACCATCACAACTTTTAAACGACCAAAATTATCTAAGTGCTGTTAATTTACAACTTAATGCATTGCCCGATTATGCTGCTGCTGATTGATTTGGTTTTATTATATATTTTTAGAAATCTAAATTTTTCAACATACCTATATTGCTACCCTTGTTACCAATATAAATAAAAGCCTTTTATACACAGCGATCGCTGTGTATAAAATAAAGTTTGATATTCAAGAACAATTTATAGATTTTGAGATAAGTTGCACTTCTGGTGTGCTAAAAGCTCAGAAAATTGTATAATCGACAGCTTATTGAGCAAAAATTTCGTTTTCTATAGAGAATGACAGAAGTAATTAGATCGGGGAGCCGAAATAACATTGAGTCCATTGAGTTTGAAGAGCAGTCCTTAGAAGAAGCTAGAGAAATAGGCGATTCTCCAGAGGAGAGCCTTTGCCAATTTAACGAGGAAGTCATTTCTTTAGGAAATTTGGGCAATACTTACGAGTCACTAGGCGAGTACGACCTGGCAATTGAATTTTATCAGCAGTGGTTGGATATAGCTAGAGAAATAGGCGATCGCAACGGGGAAGCCAAATCTTTGTCGGGGTTGGGTAACGCTTACCAATCACTAGGTAAATACCAGCGAGCGATTGAATTTTATCACCAATGGTTGAGTATCACCAGAAAAATAGGCGATCGCACTGGAGAAGGCATCAGCTTGGCAAGTTTGGGCAATACTTATGAATACCTGGGTAAGTATGAGCAAGCGATTGAATTTTATCAGCAGTGGTTGAGTATAACCAAAAAAATCGGCGATCGGACTGGGGAATGTATTTGCTTGGGAAGTTTGGGCAATACTTATGAATCATTGGGGGACTACCAACTGGCAATTGAGTTTTACCAACAATGGTTAGATTTAGCAAGATTCATCAGCGATACCTACGGTGGGCAAAGCCAACGCAATGGGGAAGCTATGGCCTTGAGTGCCTTGGGCAGTGCTTATAAGGCTTTGGGACAGTACCAAAAGGCGTTTGAGTTTCATCACCATTCATTAGAGATTAGAAAGGCTCTCGATGACCGAAATGGCGAAGCAAACGCCTGGTTTAATTTAGGTTTAGTCTTAGAAAAAATCAATCGAGAATCAGAAGCGATGGATGCCTTTTGCAATGCCCGCAAAATTTATCACGCAATGGGACTTGATGCAAGTCTGCAAGATTGTAACCATGCCATTGAGGTTCTTTCTCAAAATGTTGCAAAAGTAACATCTGGCTTCTGGTTTGGGAGATGGTTAAGTCATTTAGGGATTTTCAACAAATAAATTACTACTACTTGTAGAATCGGCTTTTCGTCCCACCCCACAAGTAGTAGTTAAGTATTTTTTATTTGGAAGTCCCTAATTAATTCACTCAGGACTCATCACGATACTTATTAAATACTGCAACTGAGTCATTGCGATCAAAGGAAAATACAGAAAACGGGTCTTTTCGATTCCCCATCTCCATCCCAGGAGTACCTACAGGCATTTGGGGAACAGATAAACCAACAACATTTGGCTTTTCTTGAAGCAGACGTTTGATGTCATCTGCTGGGACGTGTCCTTCAATAACATATCCATTCACAATTGCTGTGTGGCAAGATGACAAGTTATCTGGTACTTTGTACTTTTGTTTAACTGTTTCGATGTCAGGTGTAGAGAAATCTGTAATTTTAAAACCCTGTGCCTTTAAGTGATCAATCCACCCACCACAACAGTTACAATCGGGACTGTGATATACAGTGGCATTTAGCGTTGTTGATTTTAATCGTATCTGTTGATCCTGGATGCCTCGATTGGAACTTACTGGTTGAGCATGAGCATAACTCATAGAAGCAGTACTTCCCCAGATGCCCAAAACCCCTGCTGTTAGAGAAATTATTACCATTACTCGCACAGCAGTAGGTATCAAGATGGGAAGTAAGCATTTTTGCCAGCAATAAATAAATTGTTTGTGCGACATCTGAGACTTCCTAAGTACAAAATTGTAGGAATTTGTAACTAATTCTCTTCAAAAATACTCTGCGTACCTTTGCGCTAAAAAAGGCTACAATATAGATACTGTAGCCTTTTTTAGTAAAAATAGAGGAAGCGATCGCTGGATGATTAATACTTTGATTTAGCAATGCTTGTCCTTTAGTTCTATTCTGGCTTTTTGTGCCAATAGCCATTATCGCCTTTTTCGTAATCGCGCTTTACCTCTAAAGGCAGATGCTTTTGATCTGCCATTGCTTTTGTGTGATTAAAAATACTTAATATGTGCCAATTTCGTCCATCCAAAATTTACACGCTTGACAATAATTCGTAATTCATAATTAAATTCTTAACTACGAATTACGAATTAAAAGTTACGAATTAGTTAAATGTGTGATGGTGTCAACAGACTAATTGTTTGTGGCTTAAAACTCGATGCACTATCCCAATAATTTACCTGGTTAATATTCACCTTCAGCAAAGCAATATCGGGTTCGTCCAGTCCTTTAGGAAACCAGGTTTGAAGTTCTGGCTTCCATAGCTCTCGTAACTTGTTGCGGTCTTCCACTAGTTGCGCTGTACCTGAGATAGAAACGTATCGCTGCTGTTGGGATGACGAGAAACTAACATTGACCTGCTCATGATGTTCAATCTCAGTCACCTTATGGGAGGCCGCATAAGTAAAAAACCAGAGTGTGGCATCAGAGCTAATCTCGCCACTCTTGGACATCGGGTAACTATGCAAGCTGCCGTCATCATCGACTGTGGTAAACATACCATAATCAATATTTTTGATTAGTTCACGCAGCTTGGTAATCTGCTGATCGTTGTCTGTAGAAGTTGCCATTGTTTGTATTTTTTATCTATTTCCTTTTTCTGGGCTGTAAATTTTTAATTACAACCAGATTAAAGGTTGGTAAACTTATTTCTCAGTATTCACCTTTTGAGTTGCAATTGCGTGAGCCTAGAGGTGTAAATTTCATAGAATTACTTCCTTTAATTATATCTATAGAAATATTACTTGAGAGCCACTGCTGGATGTCTGCATGAATTGTAGGTATGACATTTGCGACCAGATTCAGTGATGCGATCGCCGATGGTTTTTTCAATGAAAATATAAGACCATCTAGTGTCCTCAAGTAAAGACTATAACCATAGTGATTATATTTGCAATGTTTCATTCATAACTCGTTATGTACCTTCTGAATGAGCTTCTTCAACCCATAGCAGGAGTATCATTTTCCATTAAACACCTACCATAAATAACTAGATAATCAAATTGCAGTATATGTGCCTTTCAACTTATGGACTGGAAGTACAGGTGGAAAAATGGCTATAAACCAAGCCGAGATGAAGCGGCAAAAAACCCTCATTTATTAGATGAAAGTCAGTTCACTAATGAGCAAGACCGAAAGCTGGCTGAAGAATCTGCAAGGAAGCATTTAGGCATACCTGCACCAACTTTAGATGAAGATCAGTCAATACTACCTCATGCAGCTTCGCCTAATGAAAATGTTTGATACTTAAGACATAGGCGAAAATTGCCTATACTCTACACCATCATCAAGTTAGACAAAATGCAGATTTATCAACTTTTCAATGGATTAAACAGTAGGAAATTCACGAAGTTACTCACTCAGACAGTAGCTTTAGGCGTAGGCGCTTTTGTTCTACTCTCAACGACTAATGCTTATGCTGCCGAGCAAGTTATTTTAAAGTATGGTAATTTTCAGGGGCAAATATCTGTTGAAGAATTAAGTCAGTTTACAGAAACAGGCAAGACTACCCCGACATTAACAGCTTATTTGCAAGCGGCTAAACAAGACCCCGCAATAGCTCGTAAGGCACTAAAAGCCCCAATAAAAGCTGATCCTGCCTTTTTAAATAACTTACTGTCAAGCTGGGCTGGGCCAATTTTAGTTAACCAAATTGGTGAGGTAGTTCACCCTCCCGCAGGACAACTCGATCAGCAAGCCCTGCGAAGCGCTTTAAGCGCATCTATTAAACAAAAGGGTGAAGTTACACTGCTTGGAGCTATTCAGAATTATCCTAATACTTCTGTTGAACTTGAAGGCGATCGCCTCATCTCTGTTTATGAGCGCCTAAGCAATCTGGCAGCACTTTTGTAAGTTAATACCGATGGCTCTACCTATGGGTTGTAGCCTGTTACTCAAAAATTCCCTAACGTAATTATAGAGTTTAGTTTAACCACAGGGAAAAGATTTTTATGACAACCGATGTTTCTAGAGATACTAACAAGGATGTTAATGGATCGCTGATAAGTGGTATTATCCTGAGTGTTTTGGGGGTTATTGCGATCGCAGCACCTAATTTCACCACCCTATTTGCCGAAAGCTGGATTGCGGTGATTTTGATTTTCGCCGGATTTACAAAACTAGTTTATGCCACTCAAACCCGCGAACAAGGGGGTTTTATTTGGAAACTTCTATTGAGCGGACTTTATATTGCAACGGGCGTAATGCTGTTTGTTTACCCTTTTACTGGTGTTCTGACACTGACTCTGTTACTGGGTACTTTTTTGCTAACTGAAGGTACATTTGAGTTAATTCTAGCCTTCCAATTACGTCCCCAAAATAACTGGATATGGGTACTACTTGATAGCATTATTACCCTAGTCTTAGGCGGAATGATTTGGTTTCAGTGGCCTTTCAATGCGCCCTGGCTTCTTGGGACACTGGTTGGTGTAAGTATTCTCTTCACCGGCATTTCACGCGTGATGTTCTCATTGAATGCGCGTTCTACCTCGAATCCTTCTGACCAAGCTACAAATGCTACTTAGTAGATGGGAGTGGGCAGTGGGGAGTGGGGAGATGAGGGAAATGAGGGAGAAAAAACCAATGCCCCATTCCCAAAGTTTACAAGACATTGCAGCAGCGATCGCCTTTGAATTGCTAAATTAACTAAGGAAATCAAAATCAAGGCCAGCTAGCTGCTTTTCAACAATGGTATCTACTGCTACTCCCTTCTCGGATATCCAAAACCATTGGGCACGCTTATTTATTACAGCCTTAGCCCAACGTGGTATTGTCAGTGGGTTGCCGAATGGCGTTTATCGTCCCGATAACTCACTCACCCGCGCTGAATTTGCCACCATCGTCACCAACGCATTTAGGACAGTTACCAAGAAGCGGCAGTATGTCCCGTTTGTTGATGTGCCCACTAATTATTGGGCAGCAGCCGCCATTCAAACAGCTTACGAAAAAGCATTTATTAGCGGGTTTCCTGATAATACCTTCCGTTGGGCTAACCGAATTACTAGAATAGAAGTCTTAGTTTCTTTGGTGGGAGGCTTAGAAATTGCCACCAAGGTAAAATCTGACCTCCTCTTACAACTGCCACAAATTTATCAAGATTCTGTTCAGATTCCTGGGTATGGTAGAAATCAGGTAGCTATTGCCACCAGCGCTGAATTAGTGGTTAGTTTCCCAAATATTAAATTACTCAATCCCAATCTCGCAGCCACTCGTGCAGATGTGGCAGTGATTATTTATCAAGCTTTGGTGTATTTAGGTCAGGCAGAAAAAATTGCTTCTACTTACCTAATACAGCCGCCAATCTTAACCCCCGCACCGACACCAATACCAACACCAATACCAACACCAATACCAATACCAACGCCCACACCTATCGGCAGTGTTAGGGTAAATCATAGCCGGGAATTCCGGGGGGCATGGGTAGTATCTGTGTGGAATGGTGATTGGCCTTCGAAAACGGGACTTTCTGTTGCCCAACAAAAAGCTGAACTCACCGAGATTATTACTAAATTACAAGCGCTAAACTTCAATGCCCTGATTTTCCAGGTGCGACCAGAGGGAGATGCTTTGTATGAATCGAAATTAGAGCCTTGGAGTGCTTGGATTACGGGAACTCAGGGTCAAGCACCAGAACCATTTTATGATCCTTTAGCCTTTGCGATCGCAGAATGTCACAAGCGCAATATTGAACTCCATGCTTGGTTTAACCCCTACCGCGCCAGCACATCCACCGACCCAGCCAAAACAGTCCGTCCCCACATCGCCGCTACCAATCCCGAAAGCGTTTATTTGTGGAAAACTCAACGCTGGATGGACCCAGGACTGAAAGTAGTTCAGGACAGAGCTTATAACGTAATTCTCGACGTAGTGAAGCGCTACGATGTTGATGGCATTCACTTAGATGATTATTTCTATCCATATCCTATTGAGGGACAGTCTTTTCCCGATGACAAAACCTACGCTGCATATAAGGCAATCGGTGGTACACTCAGCCTTGGCGACTGGCGACGAGACAATGTTAACAAAATGGTACAGCGCCTCTACCAGGGAATTAAAGCCACCAAACCAGACGTGAAATTTGGTATTAGTCCCTTTGGAATTTATCGCCCCGGACAACCCACTGGGATTACTGGATTAGATGCTTATAACGTGCTGTATGCCGACTCGAAAAAATGGTTAGAAGAAGGTTGGATTGATTATATCGCGCCTCAACTTTACTGGCGCACAGATCAACCACAACAAAGTTATCCGGCGTTGCTAAAGTGGTGGACACAGGTAAACACAAAGCAAAGACACGTTTACGCTGGGAACAATTTGACAGAACCAAGCAACAAGAGTCGGGAGAGTGATGAGATTGAAAAGCAGGTGAAAATTAGTCGTAGCCAAGCTGGACAATTGTCACTGGGGAATATCTTCTTTAATCTCAGTGTTTTGACAGAAAATAGTCAGGGTATTGCTGATAAATTCCAAAGTCTGCTTTATAACAAACCTGCTTTACCTCCCACTTTGTCTTGGCAGAATACAACCCCACTACCTGCACCAATTGGATTACAAGTCAATAACCGCAAACTGAGTTGGCAGCCTGGAGATAATCAGCCGGTTCGCTCTTGGACACTTTATCGGCTGAGTGGCGATACTTGGACAATTCAACGAATTTTGTCTGCTGGTACAACCTTCGCTACCGTCCAACAAGGGGGAAGCTATGCCGTGTGTGCGGTGGATAGATTGGCGAATGAGAGTGTGGGAACAGTTATTACAGTGAGTTGAATAAAACCCGGATTTCTTACAAGCTATAAAAAATCCCATTTACTGACTTCTCACCTACAAATACGTAGCCAGTTTGTAGCGTACAGCATTCACGGATTTTACAAGCCCTAAATGTATGGTAGGGACTGGAATAGCGTTACTGAGCCGACGATTCTTGCTGGCATGAGCTTTGGAGTTGACCTTTTGAGGATCTGCTCATGCCATTTTTCTCCATCTTCACCAAAAGTTGCCAAGTACCAATTTATTTTGCAGTTAGAATTTGGAAATAGCTTTTGTATTGGTACTCTAGTCCTCCATATGAAACGTAGCAGATTTTGTTTGGTGGATAGTATTTCCCAGGTGCATATCCCGTAGAAAGGATGGCTCTGCAAACATATAATGTGTTTTTCCCATTATCTTCATTGCCCCCCCAAACTCGATCATTAGGCAACTTCCCCGAAAAATTTATCCATTTCCAGTTATTTCCTGTTAGTACACGATATTTTGTGTAGTGATATTCTTTACCTCACCACGGGATGTAGCAATATTTATAACTTGGTGCTGCCATCTTTCCAGGTGTATACTCCCCATCATGTATAGCTTGACAAACATACAGTTTAGTTCCATTCTGACTGCCACCTACAACAGCATTATGAGGTAAAGTTCCGCTTTTTCCTGGAGTCCATAAAACACCCGCTAATGCAGGTAATCCTATAGAAACGGCTATTCCAACTGCTAGCAGTGTAGCGATCCGATTAAATTTTATTAAATTTGTTGCGATAGTTTTAAATTGCATATTTGATCAACTCCCAATTTTTATAAAAATCGTAAAACCAACCTTTTGGAGAGTGGTGAATAATAAATTAATCTTTGAAAAAAATCAACTTATTAAAAAACCTATTTAATATTTTCATGTGTTATTATGCGTTCGGAAAAGAAAAATAAAAAGTTACAGTTACATTATTGCAAAATTCAGTAAACCAAAAGTTTTTAGAAGCCTTACCATCTGCACATTTCAGCTAAAGCCACCGACCTCGCCACTGCCCTACCACTGTTGCAGCGATCGCTGTGGGGATGGGTATGCCACCATCACCAAACGTTGTCCATGATAACTGGATGGAAAATTAGGGATTCACCTTTCGGTAGATTTAGATAGAATCATCAAAACTGTATATTTGGATGGGGTAACACATCATTTGCCATAAAACCTCATGCCAAATCAGTAATTTCAAGATCAACAGATGAAATTTTGATTCAATTCTAGTTAATTTGTTCCTTAAGTTCCTCAAAAGCCATGACATCCCCTGAGCCTCAAACTGATTTTGGAGAAAAAGCTCCAGAAACCTCATTTGAGCCACCTTCTGGAAAACGGCGGTGGCTTTGGTTATTTTTACCTGCACTTCTATTGTTAGGAGGCGGAACAGCTCTAGTTTGGCGTTTGCTCACTCCGCAAAATTCAGTACCTTCACCTGCGATCGCTCAACCTCAAGGGGTAAGAGTCAAAATATCCACTGTCCAAAGTGGCATAATTGAGGAAAGTTCAGATTTTATTGCTAGCCTAAAATCCGAGCGCTCAGTCATACTCCAGCCAAGGATTCAGGGCCAAGTTACCCAGATACTTGTAAAATCGGGAGATTCAGTCCCGGCAGGAGCGGCAATTCTCCAAGTAGATCGTACCCCACAAGCTGCGATCGCTCTTAACAATACTGTGCCTCAAGCATTTTTAATGCAACTGGCAAATGCCCGCGCTACACTCAAATCTCTAGAAGCAGAACGACCATCCTACGTTGCAAATGTGCAATTATACCAGCAGAACTACGAAAAGTTTGTCAGCCTAGCTCAACAAGGAGCCGTATCTCGACAGACTAGCAATCAGATTGCTGATCGCCTCGCCACTGCTAAGACTAGTCTTGATGCAATTGATTCCAGGATTCAAGCACAACGAGCCACCATTTTGCAGGCTGAAAAATCCTTGCAGCAAGCTAATGTAAATACTCAAATACAACAGCCCCAGTCCGACAAAATTACCGCTCCCTTTAGTGGCACAGTTAGTAACATCGCTGTGAAAGTCGGTGATTTAGTTAATACTTCCACACCATTAGTTAATATCACCCAAAATCAACCTTTAGAAGTTAATATTTCTGTGCCACTACAGCAAGGTACTCAATTGCGTAAGGGAATGCCAGTGGAGGTAATGAACACGCAAGGTCAAAAGCTTGGTAGAAGTAGGATATTTTTTATTGCACCTAATGCCAGTAATGAGACACAAACCATACTGGTTAAAGCACTTTTTGACAACCATAACGGTCAGTTACGTGCAGATCAATTGGTAAGGGCGAGAGTGTTCTGGAATCAGCGCCCCGGAGTTTTAATCCCTACAACAGCAATGACTCGTATAGCTGGAGACACTTTTGTTTATGTAGTTGAAACCGAAAAATCTCCCCAAGGTATATCCCAACAAATAGCTCGGCAAAGGCGAGTCAAGTTAGGCGAAATCAAAGATAATAATTACCAAGTTATTGATGGGTTACAGCCAGAAGATAAAGTTATTATTTCAGGGTTACTCAATATTAGGGATGGTGTTGCGATCGTTCCAGAATCTTAATGAGGGGGAGTTAGGAGTTAGGAGTTATTATTTCCCGCCTACCCAATGCCCAAGATTAGTGCGATCGCTAAATTTAACCAAATTAGCAGAAGACAGTAAGTAGGTAGGCACAATTAAACCGAACTACGTAAACTTATGTAAAGCACCAGAAACGCTTTGAATGTAAGCTTTTAAGCGATTTACATTTATTAATCTAGTTGTGTTTTTTAGCGCCCACCTACTTACGTTCAATCTATATGCGATTTGATGTACTGTTTTCTTATTTGCAATTATTACAAAAATCAGGAAAAGTTCTCTTTTAGTGCAAATAGTACTCAGTAATAATTGCTCATTAACTGCTTGAGAAAAATTATTATATTTTCAACTTTATACAAGTAAAATTGCCCAAAAGTAAATATTTGGTTAACAATCAATTAATACTTGTGCTGGGAAGTACTATGTAATATCATCAACTACAGTATAAATTTAAATTCACTTTTCATAGGAGGAAGATTGTGTCTGACAATAAACCAAAAGATTTGAATTCACAAGCGATACCGTTTTTTGCTCGATTTTTAGAAGCGCAAAGCTTGGAAGACTTATCCAATCAAGAATCAGAAGCAATTATCGGTGGAACCTGTGGTGTAATCAAAAAAAACGATGATCAACAGGTTCAAACTTTGAAGTACCCATCCGATCAAGAAGATAGCTCGATCGTCACAAAAAAGTACCCATCTGATACTGATGAGTTTTTTGTTACTCAGAAGTACCCTTCAGACGGGGATGAACACAATTTTTCGATAAAATAACTGCATATTTTTGATTACATCAAAGACGCAGTTTTGAAGAAATTATCACAAAAAAATGCTGTTAACTTTGCCAACTCCTTCTATGGGTTGGCTTCCGATTAAAATTAAGTTTACTTTTTTAATACCGGTCATCGGCTTTTTCTCCTGACAATATTTCTGTTGCTAAGTAGGTAGGCATAATTAAACATAAAATAAAATCCTCGCTCGTAGTGAGCGATTCATCGCTCAAAACAACAATTATCAGGACTAAAGTCCTTACTACAAACTTCAATTTAGGGAACTCCAAGAAATAAATTATCCAATTTCACTCCTTCAAAACGGCTTTTTCTCCCCCTGCTCCCTGCCCCCTGCCCCCTGCTCCCCTGCCTTAAAAGCGATGGGATATTTATTTATCTGGAAGTCCCTTATTTACGCCTAGCTACTTATTAGCATCTCTAATGGATCTAATATTTTTTGTGGGATGGGTGTCCCCCCACGTCCCAGATTTAGAGCGCTCATGTTGCCCACCCCACAAAATGGATAATTTATTTCTTGGAAATCCCTTAAGTCACGTAAAAATGGGGGAACCGGGAGTTATATTATCAAGAAAGGCAGAAGGCAAAGAGGTCTGAATCCCATTCTGAAGTGAACCTTCTACCTCTTGTCTTTCTTTGTAATCTTCATGACTACCGAAATTGATCAACTCTTAATTGACTGGAAAAATAAAATTCAAGTAGTTAGCCAAAATCTGTTTGATCTACAAGAATTACCAACATATCAGCGCCTTTGTGGGAGTTCTGGTTTTCCTAAAGTTCATTTGACAGGGATTACTGCCTTAAAAGTGACTCCAGCATTGGAGGCAATGAACGATTTATTTCAATATTTTGACCTATTGGTGCAAATAGTTGATCAAGCCAGTAGATTGCGGCAGCAGCTGCCAAGGTTTTTACCAACCGAGCAAAAAATCAACGAAATTAAACAATTATTAACAGGTGCTTCGATTCATCTGTCTGTTGTGCAAACGCCATTAGCCGAGAGAGAATTATTGAGTGCTAATCAACAACCAAAGGCGATCGCACCTACACAATTATTACAAGTAATGACTCAGGCTTTTTCTGTTGCCAGAGATGCAGTGCTGGCTGTTGATGCAGCTTGGGCTAATCTAGAAGTGATACTCAAAGATGCAGAATTGCAAATTATCTCATGGCAAAACTTAGCTGAATCACTCAATCAAGGCTCTTGTGGTGAGCTGATTCAAGCTACTGAAGCGATCGCTTTGATGCGAGATAAAATTCAGCAAGACCCTTTAGGAGTGAGTGCAGATATAGATCGGCAAATTAAGCCACTGCTAGCACAAGTAGAATTAGTATTAAAGCAAGCTCAGAAACAACAAACTCAGTTACAAGAAAAACTAGCGATCGCTCACAATTTATTAAAACAATTAATTAAACTTCACTCAGAATCTGTCGCCGCTTTTGCGGAAAGCCAAGAAAAGGTTTTGTATTTAACCCAGTACACTCCATTAGCTCAAGAGCAGATGGATGCACTCAGTCAATGGCTCACACGCTTAGAAAACAAACTAGAGGAGGGTTTAGTTAATCCAGTTATGGTTGGTTTAGATAATTGGATCAGCATTGCTAGAGAATATATCGCAGTAGAGCAACAAGTATACACAAATCATTGCAATTTGTTACAAACTCGTCGGGAGTTACGCGGACGACTAGATGCCCTCAAAGCCAAAGCACTCGCACGGGGATTCGTTGAAGATGCAACTTTGGTTGACTTGGCACAAACAGCAAAGCAGCTCCTTTATATGCGCCCAACTCCCTTAGATAAAGCATCTGAATTAGTTTCCCAATATGAAAAACGTTTAAATAGCCAATATTAGGGGAACAATAGAGGAAAAATCACTCTGGAGTTTGGACTCTTGACCGAAAAAAATCATCAATAAGTCCCTAAATTTATTTAACGTGAGTTCCACAAGTCTTATTTGACCTCTCCCCCAGCCCCTCTCCGACGCGGAGAGGGGAGCAAGAACTGAATTTTTTGTTGCTCCTCCCTTTCCGTTTCGGAGAGGGAGGCTGGGAGGGAGAGGTTCATCGAACTCACGTTTATTTATGGTTGCTGAGTTTGTCAAAGTATGGGAACAATAATTTTGAATTCCCCGCAGGGGTTGAGTTAGGAGACTTTCATGAACAGTCTTAGCTGCACACGGAATGGATGTACTGGCACTATCGAAGATGGGTACTGTGATGTTTGTGGGTTAGCAGCAGTAAAATCTCCAGATATCAGCCAGAAGCAAAGTGAGGCAAATACCCTCAGAACTTCACCAATTACCACGGGTACTGGTTCTTCTCCCTTAACTAATCGTTCCAAGGGTTCCCGGCGTACCATTAGCACCTCGGCTCGTAGTAGCCGCAGACAACTGGGAGCAGGATTAATTTCTGTCCCCGAATTGCCTTCAACGGAACCAGAAAAAGCGATTATTCCTAACCCAATGGTGCCAGAGAATAAACGCTTTTGTAGTAGTTGCAATCAACCTTTGCGGCGAGAAAAGGGATTTTGTAGCAAATGCGGTCAGAAGTATTCGTTTATTCCGAGTCTTAATCCTGGTGATTTAGTTGTCAAGCAATACGAAGTCAAAGGAGCGATCGCTTATGGTGGTTTAGGTTGGATTTACTTAGGTTTTGATAAAATTCTATCCCGCTACGTAGTGTTAAAGGGATTGCTCAACGCCGAAGACGCATCAAGTGCAGCCGTCGCTGTGGCAGAAAGACAATTCTTAGCAACAGTGAAACACTCTAATATCGTGGGGATTTACAACTTTGTCAACCACGAGACTGAGGGTTTTATTGTTATGGAATATGTCGGCGGTCAAACCCTGAAAGAAATTCGTAAAAGTCGCGGTAAACTACCAGTGGCAGAAGCGATCGCCTATATTCACCGCATTCTCAGTGCATTTGCTTATTTACATTCCTTGGGGTTGGTATACTGCGACTTCAAACCAGATAACATTATGGTCGAAAGCGGCGATGTCAAGTTAATTGACTTAGGCGGTGTCCGTCGCATTGATGACTTGGATGGTGATATCTACGGTACTGTGGGCTACAGTTCCCCCGAAGCAGGTGAGGGACCCACGGTAGTTTCAGATTTGTTTACCATTGGTAGAACTTTGGCGGTACTGCTGACAGATATTAAAGGTTTTAGCAAAGAACACCTTTATACGCTACCTAGTCCCGAAGAAGAATCGCTATTTGCCCAACAAGAATCACTGTATCGATTTCTGATTAAATCTACCGCCGAAAATCCCGATGACCGTTTTCAGTCGGCTGATGAAATGGCAGATCAATTATTGGGTGTACTGCGGGAGAACGTCGCTATTTCTAGTAATGTTCCTCGTCCAGCCACCAGTAATTTGTTTGGCGGTGATATGTTGGCGATTAACCACAGTGGTAGCTTTGAACCAATTAAGGCTGAGTATGAGCAATTACCTATACCAATCTTAGATTCTAGCGATTCTGGCTGTAATATAGTGATGAACGCCAGTGCGATCGCTGATCCACTCAAACGAAGGGATAGTTTAAAAGCTGTCGTCAACCAATTGCCCAATTCTAGTGAAGCATTGTTGCGGTTGGCAAATACCTTAATTGAGATAGGTGATTACGAAGAAGTAGAACAAACTATCGCCAAAATTGAAGCCAAAGACCCTTGGGACTGGCGAATTTTTTGGTATCGGGGTCGGTCATTGATGGCGCAGAATAAACCCATAGAGGCACAAAAAGCCTTTGACCAAGTTTATTTTGACTTACCAGGAGAATTAGCGCCCAAGCTGGCGTTAGGGTTAGCAGCAGAACAAGGGCAAAATTATCCACTAGCGATTAAGATGTATGATTTAGTATTGCGTACTGACCCTAGTTATGTATCAGCAGCCTTTGGATTGGCTCGTTGTCTGAGTGCCCAAGATAATCGCATAGTTGCGGTAGCAGCATTAGAACGTGTACCCCAAACCTCTAACTTACATACGCGATCGCGCGTAGAAATTGCCCGTACCTTGATTAATGGCGATCGCTCTGCACCCGGTACTCAAGAACTGCAAGCCGCTTCCGCAGCCATTGAAGCACTGACTTTAGAAGGTAGCGATCTCTATCACCTGACGAAACAAATATTAGAAACTGCGTTAAATTTACTCACCTCACGACAACTACAAGCTGCTGCTGATTTCATGATTTTAGGACAGCCGTTACAAGAAGTGCATCTGAGAAAGGGATTGGAAAAAGCCTTGCGGAATATCGCCCATCTAGCAACTGGAAACGAAAAAATTCGTTTAGTTGATGAAGCCAATCGAGTCCGACCGAGGACAATTTTTTGAGGATTGGCGATTAGTAACTATAGCGCTTCTCTGTTGACCGTAATACAGACCTAACCCCCAGCCCCTTCCCTAGGAGGGAAGGGGAGTAAGATTCAAAGCCTCTCTCCTAAAAGGAGAGAGGTTTGGAGAGAGGTCAAACTGTATTGCATCCAAGTGAGAACCGCTATATAAAATGCCCAATGACCAATACTTCGACTCCTTTCGACTTCGCTCAAGGCAAGTCGCTCAGTACAAGTGCCCAATGACCAATGACAATTATGCAATGTATGAATTGCGGTGCATCCATATTGGCTAGTGACAAATTTTGTGAAGAATGCGGCATACCCTTGACTGCAAGTAAACCGCCAACCTCAACTAACGGCTGTGAAAAATGCGGTGCAGGAATTGAAGCAATTGATGCTGAAGGATACTGTTCTAATTGTGGATTTCGCCAAGAGTCACGAGAACGGAATCGCCTAGAAGCGATCGTAAATTCGGAATTAGCCGGAGTTAGCGATCGCGGACTCAAACACCACTCCAATGAAGACTTCCTCGCCTTACAACACATAACTAACTCGCAAACAAATATCCTGGTAGTTTGTGATGGCGTTTCTAGTTCTGCACAAGCTGATTTAGCAGCCCAAACCGCCGCTCAAAGTGTGTGTTTGGCTTTAACAAATGCCCATCAAGAAAAAAACCTCAATGCAGCAATTAAATCTGCCTTTGCCATTGCTTCAACATCTGTAAGCGATCTAACTTATACTAAAAATCTCAATAGTGACCCACCATCCACCACTATTGTCGCTGCCATTGTGCAAAACGGCACTGCTACTATTGGCTGGCTAGGTGACAGTCGCGCTTATTGGATTTCTGCTCACAGTTGCCAACAATTGACTCAGGATAATTCCTGGCTCACGGAAGTAGTAGCAGCAGGAGAAATGACACTAGCAGAAGCGATACAATCTCCCAATGCTCATGCAATTACGCGCTGGCTGGGAGCCGATGCAGTTGAAAATGCAGAACCCTCAATTGTCAACTTCACAATTCCCGGTTCAGGAAACCTGATTTTGTGTACTGATGGTTTGTGGAACTATCTTTCCGAAGCAGCCGATTTGGGTAACTTGGTAGAGCGATCGCTCAGTACAGATGCAGTCACGATATCTCGCACACTTGTAGAGTTTGCCCTAAACCGTGGTGGACATGACAACATCACCGTTGCTGTTCTGCGTTTAATAGAATAATTTTTATACCTATACTCCCGCAAATTCAAAGTCTTAGATCCCCCCAACCCCCCTTAAAAAGGGGGGCGAAGAAATTCTTAAAGTCACCCTTAAAAAGGGGGGCGAAGAAATTTTTAAAGTCACCCTTAAAAAGGGGGATTTAGGGGGATCGAAAAATCTAGAAAGCTAAACGAAAAGTTTGAAAACATTCCCCAATCCCCATTATTTATGTCTAACAAATTTACAGCCGAAGTCTTTCAAAACCAATACTTATCCGAAGGTGCAAAAGAAGTCCATGCCATCATGACTGTCACCGTTGAAGAGGGTGAAGGCGTTGCAGTTGCTGCCAGCACTGGCAGACTTTTTGGCATTATCTGCGATATCTCTGGCTCAATGGGAGGTAACAAAATTCATGCCGCGAAGGAGGCAATGGTTAAAGTTGTAAATTTGCTACCAGAGGATGCCCATTTCTTTATTGTCACTGGTGCCGGTAAAGCTAGTGTGGTTTTTCCTGTATCTAAAGCTACATTTGATAAAAAGCAGCAAGCGATCGCAGCAATCAAAAATATCATGGCTAATGGTGGCACCCTCATGTCTACTTGGTTAGCTGAGGCGCTGAAACAGTTCACCAAGATACCCGATGCAGTTCGTCAGGCTTTACTACTCACAGATGGACAAAACGATGATTCCGATGAGCAACAACTGAAAAAAGTTTTACAGATGTGTGAGGGAATTTTTCAATGTGATTGTCGGGGTGTCGGTACTGATTGGCGAGTCGCCCAACTGCGGGAGATTGCAACTAAACTCCTTGGTACGACAGATATTATTCCCAATGTTGAGATGATTGAAGCCGACTTTCGGGCGATTCTCGAAAAAGCTATGAGTAAGGATGTCAGTGATGTATCCCTGCGTCTGTGGACACCCCAAGGGGCAAAAGTGCTGTTTTGTAAGCAGGTGAGTCCCGATATTGTTGACTTAACACACCGTGCTAAATCTGTCAAGCCTCAAGTTGTTGATTACCCCACAGGTGCTTGGGGTAAGAAAGAATCCCGTGATTATCACTTCTGCATTGAGGTGAACCCAGGCAACGTTGGGGATGAGATGTTAGCTGGGCGGGCAAGTTTAGTGTACACCCTCAATGGCACAGAAACCAAAGTAGCCGAAGCGCGTATTTTGGCAACCTGGACAGATGATGATGCTAAATCCACCAAAATTAATCGGCGGGTTGCCCATTATACCGGACAGGCAGAACTTGCCGAGTCAATTCAAGAAGGATTGGAAGCCCGTTCTAGAGGTGATATTGAGGTTGCGACTGCTAAATTAGGCAAGGCGGTACAACTAGCCCATGAATCAGGGAACGAAGCCACAGCCAAACTATTAAAAACTGTGGTTGATGTCCAAGATGCGCCAACGGGTACGGTGAAACTGAAGCGAGAGGTAGCCAAGGAAGACGCGATGGCTTTGGAAACTCGTTCGACTAAAACCACTCGGATTTCTAAATCTCAATAATAGTCATTGGTCATTGGTCATTAGTCGATGCTTAGTAACTTAAAACAAAGGACAAATAAGGATCATAAGTAGTTTCGGTGTGTCAACCTATGTCTATATCTAAATGTCCTAAAGGACACGAATCAACCGAATCAGATTTTTGTTCAGAGTGTGGTGCAAAAATTCTGGGTATACCTGAATTAGTGTTAGCTGAAAACGTAATTCGTTTAACAGTATCACAAACCAAAGTTGCCGAAAACTGTCCAGATTGCAGCACTCCCCGCGAACCTGACAGTGGAGACTTTTGTGAAATTTGCGGTTACAACTTTGTCAGTGGGGGACGTGGGGAAGTGCCAATTCTCAAAACCAAGGAAGCAGAAGAACAGAATACGCAAGATAAAAAAACAGAAATTCCCGATTCGCAATCCCCAACACCCACTTGCCCTGAGCGAAGCCGTTCGCGTAGCGTCTCGCAGAGAAGGGATGCCCAATCCCCTATAGTTGCTTGGGAGGTGATTATCACCATCGACCCATCTCTACGCTCTCCCGAAAGCCCAGAACCGCCAATCAATCAACGAGCGATCGCATTTCCCCTAGAAAAGCCAAATAATCTCATCGGTCGAAATAGCCAAGTACGGGCAATTCACCCAGAAATTGCCCTGGATTTTGATGATGCTGTCTCTCACCGCCATGCTTTGCTAAATCGGCAGACCGACGGGACATTTACTCTGCGCGATATTGGCTCTTCTAACGGTACACAATTTAAAGGTGTGGAATTGAAGCCAATGGTGGATATTCCATTACAAGACGGAGACGAATTCACACTAGGACATTGGACTCGAATCGCAGTCAAGATAATTCGTAATTCGTAATACTTCGGCTACGCGGTAGTAGAGCGTAGCGATGCACTGAGCGTAGCCGAAGTGTCGAAACTCAGTACAAGTTCGTAATTACTTGGTTAAGCTATTCGATAATCATCATTAAGTAGAAAAATATGAGTAAAATCATCAGCATTTCAAGTCAAGCAATTAGGAAACTCAATACCCCACAACTGCTTAAGGGTGGTTTATATTTAACCTGGTCAGCGACTATTTTATTACTAATTACTACAATTAGTGGAGTTCAAGGGCAGCGACAAGCCATCAAAACTCTTGGTAAAGATTCAACACCCAGCATTGTGACGGCTCAACGCCTGAAGGACGCATTTGCAGGTATGGATGCTAATGTCGCTAACGAATTGTTAGTACCAGCAGGACAGAACACAGATGCTGTTAAGGGTTACGAAGAACGATACCAAAAAGCTGCTGAAAGGCTGGTTGCTGCTGCTGAGAATATCACCTACGGGGATAAAGAACGAAAACCCATTGAGAGTATGCAACTGGGGCTAGGTAATTATATTGCTAAAGTTCAGCAGGCGCGGGACTTCCATCAAAGCGGTGATACTAATTCAGTGCTGGTTGCTTACCGTGCAGCTGCCGAAATTATGGATAAAACCCTGTTACCAGCAGCCGATGAGTTAGATGAGGCGAATTTTGCCGAACTGAAGCGTAGCTACAGCGAGGAAAAGTTTGCCTCTGGCAGATCCCTATTTTTTATTGTGATTTCTGGTGTGATATTAATTGTTGTGCTTGTAGGGTTTCAGGTATTTCTGAGTCGGAGGATGCGGCGGACACTTAATCCTTACTTGTTAGCTGCAACTGCGATCGCCTTCATCTTTCTAGGATACACCACAAAGGCTATTCTCTCATCTGCCAATAATCTTACCCTGGCTAAAGAAAGAGCTTTTGATTCAATGCACGCCCTACGACAAGCCCGCGCCATTGCTTACAGTGCCGATGCCGATCAAAGCCGCTACCTACTCGATCCCACATTTGCTTCCAAGCACGAACTAGCTTTTATGGAAAAGGCCAGCCGACTCGCCAAGCTGACTGATGGACTGACTGTGGAGAACATCACAGCAGCTGTGAAACAGGATAAGGATGTTAAAGGTTTTACGGGCTTCTTAGCTGACGAACTGGTGAACATTCCCGGTAATTTCTTTCCTGGTGAACAAGAAGCGGCTTTGGCAAGTTTCTCCACTTGGGAAAACTATATTGCGATAGATCAACAAATCCGTCAACTCAACCAAAGCGGTAAACTGCAAGAAGCGATCGCTCTCTGCCTGGGTGACAAACCAGGACAGTCAAACTGGGCGATTGATCAGTTCAAAAAAGCCAATCAAAACACCTTTGATATTAACCAGGCTGTCTTTGACAAAGCAATTAAGCAAGGTGATGATGATGTCACAGGTTTCGAGATTACTACCCCAATAGCAGTGAGTGCGATCGCTCTTTTAACTCTATTTGGATTACTACCGCGTCTTAAGGAGTACTCTTCATAAAGATATAGCCGTAGTTAGATGGCACATCAACCTTGATTAATTCATCGTCACGACTCACAGAAATCTTCAAGGGAGCGGAACGTAGACTATCGTCAATCATTTCTTGATAAGTACCTGCTTTTGAAAAAGGAACCGAGATTGATTGCTTTTGATCAGAAAAATTGAGAAACACGATCGCAACTTGATCTGCTGCTGTAGATTCTCTTCTGTAAGCTACGACTTGATTATTAGACTGGGCATTGTAGTTGTAAGAATCGCGGCTACGGAGAGCAGGGTAAGTGTGCCTGAGCTTTCCTAAAGTTCGGTATAGACGCACGAGACTAGCACCGAATTCATCATAAAAGTACTCCCAATGTACATCACGCCGCAAACGGATGCGCCCATTGCCATTGTTTGGCAGAAAGTAGTTTTCTGCAAACTCCTGTCCTTGCCAAAGCATGGGAATTCCTTGACAGGTGTATAGAGCGATCGCAAATGGTTGTAGCTTATAATATTTGCTTCTATCTCCAAAGGGAATATTCTCTGGATCTGTTGTACCAGCTTCAGTCCCCACAAAATAAATTAACTGGCTATGATCGTGACTCTCAAGATACTGGAATGGTGCAACAGGCATTTCCACTGGTTGCTGAATAATGTCCTGTACTGTTTTCGTAACCGGGTAGCCAATGATGCGTGTATCAAGTTGGTCAAGGAAATTACTATCCACATAATTCCGCTTTGCCATATTTTCTGCTGTATTTAGCAGTCCATCTTGCCAAGTAGCGTTGGAGTAAGTGTTTGTGAGAATTAGTTGGGGTTGGTTTAATGCTTCTGGTACTTGAATAATCCGACTGTATTCCCCATTTTTGACACCACCAGAAGGGGTAAACCGGGGAATCTGGAGTGATTTAGTGTAGTTGTCATAAGCTATCTTGGCGTACTTAATACCCGTAGCACCGTCGTAGAGATCCGTGACTTCATCGTAACGGAAACCATCTACATGGTACTCATCCAGCCAATGAAAGTTAGCAGTCTGGATATAATCACGGGCAAACTCTTGATTGAAGTCAATTTCCGGGCCGAATGGTCCATTGTTACCAATCATGGGACTGGTAATCCCAGCATTCTTGTAGATCAGATGATAGGGAAAGGTATAATCAACGTGTTGATAGACAACATCCAAAATTACCGCCACTCCAGCATTATGGCAAGCATTAACTAAACGCTTTAATCCCTGGATACCACCCCACCGCTCATTAGGAGCAAAGTAGTGTAGAGGCCCATAACCCCAATCAAAGTCTAACTTTAAACTGGTTACTGGCATTAACTCCAAGCAAGTGACACCAAGACTCTTGAGGTAAGGTAGACGCTCAACTACACCGTCAAAGGTGCTGTTAAACTCTTCTACATGTAGCTCATAAACAACCAAATCTTCAAGTTCTGGCGTTTTCCAATTATCATCAGTCCAAACAAAGTCAGGAACAAAGTCGGGAGTTACAAAAGCAGACAGTTCACCGATATCTGTTGTTTTAGCAAAAGGATCGGTAAACCAGGAAGTGATTAGGGTTTTATTCTGTAGTAGCTGGTATCGGTATAGATAGGTTCCGGGTTGTCCAAAATGAGTTCCAGGTTTAACGGGAATGTTAATATTGGCTTCCCAGCGATTGTTATCAGAACCCGACACAGGTTGTAGGGGAAAATCTAGAGGTGGGATATCTGGATTAAAGCGATCGTCTTTGTGTATTATCCGCACCAGCACCTCGTAACCATTGGCGAGGCTAATCGAGGGTAGGTAAACCCCAAACCTGACATTTACTCCCAAATCAGTAATTGCAGAGACAAAGGCACCAACTTCGTTGAGATTAATCATTTTTTATCTCCTGTTTTTGTACGGTTCATCTTGGGTTGAATTTTGGCGTACTTCGGTAGGATAACTTTAATCTCTGTCTAATTACTCCCCGTTGCCCATTTTTTACGGAGTTAGAAAAATAAGTATATCGAAAGGCATATTTATAAAAATGACTAAGTAGGTATAAGTTCGGTGATATGACGACAGAACCCATAATCACAAACGAACGAGTCGATGATATACCTGTACTGCTAACACAAATAAAGCCTCTGGGTGTAAAAAAGCTAATAGACAAGCACTTCCCAAGACATGGAAATTGGCAAGGTGAGAGTTTGGGTAGCGTAGTAGTAATGCTGTTGATTGAGGTGAAAGGGCAAACATTAACAATTCAAAATTCAAAATTCAAAACATTTCAGACGGGGATTTAAAGCCCGATGGTTCCTGAGCGTAGCCGTTGGCGCAGCCTCTCGTAGAGAAGGACTGAAATGGGTGCTACATATAGATTGCAGGTTCTTAAGCCCTTTAATTTACGATAAATTTACTTCCCTCCCCAATATATCAGGGAGGGTTAGGGTGGGCTAAAACCTTGGTTAATCAGCTATTCTTGTTTATCGCTGATGTATATTATACCACCATAAACACCTTGGAGGATGTTTTAAAAGTTCTCTTGTCAGTAGCAAAACGTTCTAGAACCTCCTAACTATCTGTAAAAGCTCAACCTTTCAAATTAACCTTACCCTCAAACTTTGACATATCTTGATGAGATAAAAATTTCTCACTACTGTGATAATTTTTCCGCCATTTTTCGAGTTGATCTATAGATATTGATTTAGATATGACGTTCACACCATTTCCTCGCCAAGCGACTTCTGAATCTGTTGTGAAAACCCCACATTCTAATTGATCTAGCCTCATATTCCAATATTCACTAAATCGACCTTTCAAAGTAATAACTTGCTCAAATACCTTGTTTCTATGTTTATTTCTTCTTTTTCTTTCTGTAGCTCCTGTTGCTTCTGTATCAATAAACTTAGTTTCAATTAAAAACAGACTGCCTTTAAAGGTCAGGAAGACGAAATCACACTTTCCTAAATCTGTATAATCTGAAATTGGAGATTTTTCAAATAACAGCAATTCAGCGCATGAGGGAAACAATTCTTTAATATTCAGAAATAAATAAGCTTGCAATAAAAGTTCCTTGTCATAAGGAAACAATATCACTCCTTCAAAAAATTTTTGAATGTCCTCGTGAGTTTGGGGTTGAATTTTTTTACAGTATGAAACAAATCTATGTAGCTCGTTTACGATCATCAAGTTATAACTCCTTCCCCCGTTCGCAACCTTAAGGGTGTTAGCATAAAAAGATACCACTCCCTCAAAGAAATTATCATCCGCATAAGTAACTAAAAAAACGATTGAAATCCTGAATACTTAAGGCAATTTACTGTTGACAGTTCAATAAAATTAATTTTTAAGCTGCTTTGCAGTATTGGTAGATTTTTATTTCTGTTGTCAACTACCAGTCAGCGATTTTATATGAGCGTGAAAACTGGCATTTTGCAAAGCTTGAACAGTTATTCTAGAATCTTGTACGCAAAATTGCCAACCCAAACGAACAAGTTTACGAGAAGTCTCAGTTTGGATAATTCCAATCACCGGCATTTTTGCCTTTTCTTTGTCTCCTGACTGTTCTTGCAAAATTGTTTTCAAGTGATGTAGGTAATCGATATTACCTGCTTGCTGGGGATTCAACTCCACCATCACCATTTGTACTGTTTCCACTGGTTCTGCATCTTCAAGAATAAATTGAGTTTGCTCGTCGCGTCGATCTACTTTTCCCCAAATAATCAATCTGGTATCAACTACGAGTAGTGAACTAATGCGTTCATAAGTTTTAGGAAAAACTACAGCTTCTGATTGTGTAGTTAGGTCTTCGATTTGCAATATTGCCATCTGATCGCCTTTTTTAGTAACCACTTTTTTCACGTTATTTAACATGACAACTGCACAAAGCCTTGTTTCTTCCCTTTGTTCTCCCAGTTGAGAAAGGTTAATCGGTGTCAAAAGTGGTGCTAGCTGTAAGGATTTCAGGGGATGATCTGAGACATAAAAGCCTAATAATTCTTTCTCCATCTGTAACTTTTTCTGTGGGGGTAAATCCGTCACAGGTTTAGATTTGGGAGCAGTTTCAAAGGCATTATTTGCTCTTTTATTTTGAGTCGAAGAAAATCCGTCGCCTAATAAATCCAAGAGATTACCTTGACCACTGGCTCTATCTTTAGCCCGAGATTGTGCCCAATCATACACTAATTCGGAGTCGTTAATTAACTGTTGACGGTTGGCTTCAATTTTGTCAAAGGCTCCACAGTAAATCAGCGATTCCAGAGTTCGGCGGTTAACGGCACGTAAATCCACGCGATCGCAAAAATCAGCGAGGGATTTAAACTCTCCTGTCTCATCTCTCGCCTCTAAAATACAAGCGATCGCATTTTGTCCCACGTTACGCACCGCCGAAAATCCAAACAGAATCTTTCCTGCCGTTGGCGTAAAATCAACACCAGAACGATTAATATCTGGCGGATCTATGGAAATCGCCATATTTGTACAGTTAGTAATATATCTCTGTACTTTATCGGTATCACCACTGTTAGCCGTTAACAGTGCCGCCATATATTCCAATGGGTAATTAGCTTTTAAATATGCTGTTTGATATGTTACATAACCATAAGCTGTCGAATGAGATTTATTGAAGCAATTGGAAGCTATTAAGCAGTTTTTGAGCGCAAAATTATGGTCACGTTCAACCCCAATGTCATAGACATTTTGTTTGCCTAAATATTTACGTGTGGCTATTTTGATCATCCTAGCGTACCCCCTGAAAAAAATTTGCGAAATTATAAAATTATATAAATCTGTAGTATTTATAAAGCTTGTAATACAAAATTATATCACTAGAAAACACTGCAATACTCTTACACAAAAGTAGCCAATATATCAAAATTTCGCTAACCTACTGAATAAACGGTTGATAGCCATCTATTTGCTGTTTTTCAAAACTTAATCAAACACATTTCAATACATATTTCAGATGGGTGGGGAGTAGGGAGATGAGGGAGCAGGGGAGGCAGGGGGAGAGAATGCCCAATGCCCAATACCCAATGCAACTCTTGGAGAAGCTGCGCCAACCACTTCGCGGTAGTTGAGCGTAGCGATGCACTGAGCGTAGTCGAAGTGTCGAAACTCAGTACAAGTGCCCAATACCCAATACCCAATCTCGACCAATATGTACTAAAATCAATGACTTGAGTCACAACAGAGAGCAATCATGGCATCCATCCGCGAGTTGCACCAACAACTGGTTATAAAAGAACGTTCTGCCGTTGAAATTACCCAAGAAGCTTTAAAGCGCATTGAAGCGTTAGAGCCGAAATTGCACAGCTTTTTATGTGTTACCAGAGAACGGGCATTAGAGCAGGCGGTTGCTGTGGATGCCAAAATTGCTGCGGGAGAAGAAATTGGACTGCTAGCAGGGATTCCTGTGGGGATTAAGGACAATTTGTGTACCAAGGGAGTTCCTACCACCTGCGCCTCCCGGATTTTGGAAAATTTCGTGCCTCCTTATGAATCAACGGCAACGCAAAAACTGGCAGATGCTGGGGCGGTAATGGTAGGCAAAACCAACTTGGATGAGTTTGCAATGGGTAGTTCTACAGAAAACTCTGCCTACCAAGTTACGGCTAATCCTTGGGATTTGTCACGAGTTCCAGGTGGTTCTTCGGGAGGTTCAGCTGCTGCGGTATCGTCCCAAGAATGTGTAGTTGCTCTCGGTTCTGATACTGGCGGTTCGATTCGCCAACCAGCATCTTTCTGCGGTGTGGTGGGAATGAAACCAACTTATGGTTTGGTTTCGCGTTATGGTTTGGTGGCTTACGCTTCGTCTTTAGATCAAATTGGGCCATTTGCAAACACGGTAGAAGATGCGGCAATATTATTAAGTGCGATCGCAGGTTACGATCCTAAAGACTCTACCAGCCTAAAAGTTGCCATTCCCAACTATGCTGCCAGCTTAAAACCAGACTTCAAACCCAGAGGCCAGCTAAGAATTGGTATCATTAAAGAAACTTTTGGTGAAGGTTTAGATTCTGTAGTGGAACAAGCTGTTACCAAAGCAGTAGATGTACTACAAAGTTTGGGAGCGGAAATTCATATAATTTCCTGTCCCCGCTTTCGCTACGGCTTACCCACTTATTACATCATCGCTCCATCAGAAGCATCAGCAAACCTAGCTCGTTACGATGGGGTTAAATATGGGTATCGCGCTCCTGATGCAGATAATCTGCTATCGATGTACACTCGTACCCGTGCAGCTGGTTTTGGTACAGAAGTCAAACGCCGGATTATGATTGGTACTTACGCCCTTTCTGCTGGCTATTATGACGCTTACTACCTAAAAGCCCAAAAAGTCCGTACCTTGATTAAAGAAGACTTTGAAAAGGCTTTTGGCGTGGTTGATGTGTTAGTTTGTCCCACATCTCCCACTACAGCATTCAAAGCAGGGGAAAAAACTACTGATCCCTTAAGTATGTATTTAACTGACTTGATGACTATTCCTGTGAATCTTGCTGGTTTACCTAGTTTAAGTTTGCCATGTGGTTTTGATGATCAGGGGCTACCAATCGGATTACAGCTAATTGGTAATGTGTTGAGAGAAGACTTACTGTTTCAGGTAGCTTATGCTTATGAGCAATCTACTAGTTGGCATTTGCGTAAACCGCAAATATCTTGAAAATGGACATGGGGCATGGGGCATGGGTTAATCTCCTTGTCCTCTTGTCTCCCCCTGCCCATCTGCATTTGTCAGCCTGATTAATGTTCACTGATTACTGACTATTGACTGTTGATTATTGTCTTCTGAAGTCACCGATTCGGCTGTAACTTGTGGATTAAGTGTATAAAGAAGACCAGCAGATGCACCGACTAATAATAATATATAGGTCAGAACCAGAGGTATATATGTATTTCCTTTGTTGTCTGAATTTTTACGAGCATTTTTGGAGTCTTGGCAGATAACATTGGTTATGAGGCTGTGTGATAAAGCATTTCCATCTAGCCCTAATGCATCTCCATACCGACGAATGAATCCTTGAAGAAAAATAGGCTCAGGCAATTCTTCAAATCGTTCTTCTTCTAAAGCTTGTAAAACACCTGCTCGAATCATTGTTTGAGAGGCTATTTCTTCTATGCGGAGAGATTTTTCTTGTCTTACTTGTCGCAAGTGTGTGGTTATTTCCTTTAGTTGCTCTACTTGAGCTTCGTTTAAAAGCGTCACAGTATTCTCCTGTATGGGCTAATTCTACTATTCATTGAGAAGACTGGATCTGCATACGTAAATTTACTGAATATTTGTTTTTAGGATAATTTTTTCTGATAATGGTTTAATCCTTGATTTTATAGCAGGGGACTAGGGACTAGGGACTCGGGACTCGGGACTGGGGACTGGGTTGAAAGTCTTTTTATATATAGGTTTATATCATCAGTTAATGTCCTAACCTCCTTGTCCGTTGCTATAAAAATGCTAAGGGTCTTTAGGCTAAGTATTTATTTTGTCATAATGCATACCTTTAAAATCAAAGAATGGGTATGGAAATTAAAACACTAAAATTTCTAATACAAGTATTTTCTCAATGGTTACTCTCGGCTGGGATAATTGCAGCGTTTCTGCTTCAGGTTGCCGCTTTGACTAGCTTGGCGTTAACAGAGTTGCTGACTTCAAAAATCTTCATCAAAATTCTATCCCGATATATCGCGATATATTCCGATATATCGTATATTAGAGAAAGTTGATTTGAGATTTACTTATGTTTAGACATTTTCGGTCACGTTTTGGCGCACCTGCATGGGCAGGAGTTAGCGAAGATGATTCATTGCTTGTCAGGCATTGGTTTGGGCATGGCAAGCATCATGGCAGACATGATGAGAAACACTTTGGCAATGAAATGTTTGGTCGTGGTTGGGGAGATGAATATCGGACTCGTCGGGGTGACATCAAGTTCATCCTGTTGGAATTGTTATCAGAGCATCCTAGTCATGGTTACGACCTGATTAAAGAGATGGAAACTCGCTATGGTGGTTTCCGCCGCCTCAGTCCTGGCTCAGTGTATCCAACACTCCAATTGCTGGAGGAAGGTGGTTATCTCAAGAGCGCACAAGAAGGTGGCAAGCGGATTTACACGATTACGGATGAGGGTAGACAATTATTAGCAGAACGTACCCAACAAGAACCCTCAGACTCTCCTTGGGATACCTTTAAAAGTTTCGTGAAAGGTAAACCCCAAGAGTTTATTGAGTTGCGAAATGCCGCCACAGAATTAGCTGCTGCGGTGGTGCAGGTTGCTCGTAGTGGCAATATGGAGCGAATAAATCGGGTGCGTGAGCTTTTAGAGCAAGTTAAACGGGAAATTTACGCGATTCTGGCTGAAAAATAACCAAAGGCTCGTAGTAAGGACTAAAGTCCTTATTTTCTCAGCACTAAATTGCTTACTACAAACTCGTGTTGATAGTATTAGTGTTCGCTGTCGAGCATCTTCATTTGATGTTCATCATAACGAGTGCCTGCGATCGCCGATGCGGGAATTGCTGTTTCGATGCGGTTTAAGTCCTCCGGCGATAGGTTCACATCCAGAGCCGCCAAGGATTCGGAAAGTTGGGTGCGCTTGCGTGCGCCGATGACCGGCACAATGTTTCTGCCTTTTGCAAGTACCCAAGCAATAGCCAACTGCGAAGTCAGAACTCCTTTTTCTGCGGCAATTTGCTTTAACTCTTCGATTAGGCGTTGGTTCTGGGCAAGGTTTTCTTTGCTGAAGCGGGGTAAGTAGGCACGGAAGTCTCCCTGTGTGCCTGGAGTGGAGCCACTCAGCAGTCCTCGTGACAGCACGCCATAGGCAGTTACGCCAATACCAAGTTCTTCCAGTACAGGAAAAATCTCGCTCTCAGGATTACGGCTAATTAGGGAGTACTCGATTTGCAAGTCACTGATGGGGTGGATGGCGTGGGCGCGGCGAATAGTGTCCACTCCCACCTCCGATAGCCCGATGTATCGGATGTAGCCAGCCGTGACTAGCTCGGCGATCGCTCCGATGGTGTCTTCAATGGGAACTTGTGGGTCTAATCGAGCTGGGCGGTAGATGTCAATGTGGTCTACTCCCAATCGGTTAAGACTATAAGCGACAAAATTTTTCACCGAAGCGGGACGCGCATCTATACCAATCCATCCGCCATCGGGAGTACGTAAAGCACCGAATTTTACAGAAACCAGTGCTTTGTCTCGACGATCCTTGATTGCGCGGCCAATTAACATCTCATTGTGCCCACTGGCGTAGAAATCGCCAGTATCCAATAATGTCATTCCGTGATCCAGAGCTGCCTGGATAGTTGCAATGCTTTCGTTTTCGTCTGCTGCACCATATATACCAGACATCCCCATACATCCGAGAGCTATGGGGAAAACAGTTAGACCTTTAGAACCAAGTTGGCGAGGTTGAATTTTATTTTGGGTAGTCATAAAACGGTATCTCCAAGTTGTTGTAGTGTCTAGCACACTATTAATTTAAGAGAGTCAAAGCTTCTTGCGGTAATCTAAACCTGCGGAATTCTTGCCTAATCCTGCATTTCCCATCATTGTTTATCATAAAAAAATAGATTGCGGCTGCCCTGAGTGTTAGTTTCATTGAAAGCGGCGGGAAACTTCAGCCCCTTGGGGAATAGGGAATAGGGCATGGGTAAGAGTCGCCCTATGGATGACTTTCACTTTCAGAGTGCTGTTAGCGGTAGCAGGGCGTTTATCCCTTGCTGAGTGAGGAATCTCACTTATTTACTCAGAACTCAAAACTGTTTTGCCCAATGCCCAATGCCCAATGCCCTCAAAGATTAGAGGCGATCGCACTTAAATCTGGTTCAATGAATGAGTTCAGGAATGTCCACAATTGCAAATCAGTAAAATCTGGAATTGCCATAAATGCGCCGACTGACTGCAAAACTTGCGGTTCGTGGGTAGATGCTATACCAATAGTGCGGATATCTGCGCCCACTGCTGAACGAATACCAGAGGGAGAGTCTTCTAAAGCGATCGCTTCTTCTGCTGTAATGCCCAACTTGTTTAAGGCAACTTGGTAGGGTGCAGGGTCAGGTTTACCTGCAATACAATCATCCGCCAAAACAACTGTATGGAAAGCTTCTTTAATTCCCAAAACCTCTAGCATAAATTCTGCATTTAATCTAGGGGCATTAGTTACTAATGCCCTCTTTAACTGGTGTGTCTCTGTCCATGTTAGTAGTTCAAAAAATCCACTCAGGGGTTTGAGATTCGAGGCGAGTTTACGGAAAAGCGCTTCTTTTTCGTCTGCAAATTTTTGCCCTTCTGCTGCTGATAATTGTGGCAGAATGTCTTTAACAATTTCTGGATTTAGCCCCCCACTAATTCGAGATTTATAAAATGTTTCGTCAATTTCTATGCTATAAGATGACAGCATTTCCTGCCAAGCTCGGTAGTGTATGGGGTCAGTGTTGACAATAGTGCCGTCTAGGTCAAAAAGAATTGCAGCCACCATAATTTTTTGCTAAAGTGTAAATAATTGTTAACTTAATTTAAATAGCTTACATTGTTTTTTTGTCCTTAATAATTGTTCTTTGGTCAATACAGGGCAAAAACCGATAAATTAATCTACTAAATCCGAAAATCTATACTGGATAGCGCATATAAGGGCAGACAGGTAAAACCTCTCAACAAACTGCCGTATAATTGATAACCTTCGGTGTAAGCAAATGCCACCCGCTACAAACTTTTTTCGCGTTGATGATTTACTAGTGCAGATTTATAACTCTGAAGTCGAAATGGCCGAGGGTGTTGCCGAAATCGCACAAAAGCATTTACAGCAAGTTCTTAATCTTCAGGATACAGCTGCTGTATTGTTAGCAACAGGTAACTCCCAACTCAAATTTCTTGATGCTTTGATTGCATTGGGTGGTGTAGATTGGTCACGGATTATTCTGTTCCATCTAGATGAATATTTGGGAATTACTGCTGACCATTCTGCCAGTTTCCGGCGCTATATGCGAGAACGTGTAGAGAAGCGGGTTGTTCCTAAGAAATTTAACTATATAGAAGGTGATACATTGCAACCAGTAGCAGAGTGCGATCGTTACACGAAACTACTGCAAGCACAACCCATTGACTTATGCTGTCTCGGTATTGGCGAAAATGGACATTTAGCTTTTAACGATCCAGCAGTAGCAAATTTTCAAGATCCTTACAGTGTGAAATTGGTGAAACTGGATACAGTGAACCGTCAGCAACAAGTCAGCACAGGTCACTTTCCGAATCTAGAAACTGTTCCGCAATATGCTTTTACTATCACCATCTCGACGATTTGTTCAGCTAAAAAAATTATCTGTCTTGCTCCAGAAAAACGTAAAGCTAATGTGATAAAAGAGATGTTACAAGGAGCTATAAATACAAACTGTCCGGCTTCTATTCTTCGTCAACAATCTCAAGCAACATTATTTTTGGATGTTAATTCTGCTAGTTTGCTTTCTTGAACTTTTATCCGATGCCCAATAACTACCGATATATTATTTTTTACAAACCTTATGGTGTTCTCAGTCAGTTTACAAAAGACGCACCCACACATAGCACCCTAAAAGATTATATTGATGTGCCTGATGTCTATCCTGTGGGACGCTTAGACTGGGATAGTGAAGGATTGCTGCTGTTAACAAACGATGGACAATTGCAACATCGCCTCGCCCATCCACATTTTGGTCATAAACGTACTTACTGGGTACAGGTAGAGCGAATTCCAGATGCTTATGCTATCAAAAAGTTGCAAACAGGTGTGGAAATTCAAGATTACCGCACTCAACCAGCAGAAGTTAGGCTTTTAACAGAAGAAACACAGTTACCTGAACGCATTCCGCCGATTAGATTTCGCAAAAATGTACCCACAGCTTGGCTAGAAATGACTCTGACAGAGGGAAAAAACCGCCAAGTACGGCGCATGACTGCGGCTGTAGGGTTTCCGACTTTGCGACTGGTCAGGGTCAGCATCGCCCACCTACAATTAAATAGCTTACAATTGGGTCAATGGCGCGATCTGAAAGGATCTGAACTCCAATTTATACATAATGTCAGTAAATCGAAAAGTTTTCCCCCAAAGGAGAATGATCTCTAACAGAAATTCAATTTTTAACTATATAAAATTTATGTAAAGTTTAAGTTTTATCCAGCACAAATATTTCTGGGTGAATACATTATTTTAACTTATATATTTAAAATAGTCTTTTAATATTGAAACCTAAGTTAACGACAATACACCGTTAAGCTAAAAAAATTGGCAACTTGTACCAAAAAAACAGTAGATTTGAGCAAATAATTTAATTAAAGCTTACAAACATATATCAATGTATTATGAATCGGATTTATTGAAATTTTAAAGATTCAGTAAAGAAATTAATGTAACCTTGTACTTCATGGTAATTAAATAGTTACAGATAAGTTCAAAAAGTTTGGGAAAAATAGGCAAAATATTGAACCTAATTACTTAGCATTTGGGTAATAAATTAGGATTTTCAGGAAATAAATTATCTAATTTTGTAGAGTAGCTGTCTCGTTTGCTCACTATCAAAAGTGGGCTTTTGGGGTCAGCCCACAATAAGTAGTTGGATGTTTTTTGTTTAGAAGTTCCTAATCAAATAATTAATGTTTACTAACATTAGATTACGCAAATGGCAAGTAATCTACATTGAACTGATGAATAGTTCTTTGAGTGAAACTGAACTTACATATTAGTGAGAAATTCGGGAGAAATAAATAATATGGCAACGGGAACTCCAAGAAACGATACTCTAATTGGTGGTGTAGGCAATGACACACTTGATGGTGTTGCAGGTAATGACAGTCTAATTGGTGGTGCAGGCAATGACAGCCTAATCGGTGGTGTAGGCAATGACACACTCGATGGAGGTGCAGGAAACGATACTCTAAAAGGTGGTGCAGGCACTGACACCTTCAAAGGCAGTCAAGGTAATGACAACATTGATGGTGGAGATGGCGTTGATACCGTAGACTACAGTCAACTAAGTCAAACTATTACCTTATCAGGTGTCGGAACCATTCAAAAAGCTGGGGGATTGGGGCAAGATCAACTCTTCCACATAGAAAAGATTATTGCTAATGCTGGTGTTGCCAATAACACCATAGATGCATCCAAATCTCTGGCTGGGATATTTATCACGATTAACCTGCAAACCCAAAGTTTGGCTGTCAATAACATTCCTGTTTTGGGAACATTGCCATTTACTGTAGTCAACTTTGATAATGTCATCGGCACAAATGCAAATGACATCATTATTGGCGACAACCAAAATAACCAATTATCCGGTGCAAATGGCAATGATAGTCTAAATGGTGGAAATGGAAATGATATTCTCAACGGTGGATTTGGAGATGACACTCTTGATGGTGGTTTGGGTACTGACAGCTTGAATGGGGGAGCAGGCAACGACACTTATATTGTTGACAGTAATATTGACATCATTACCGAGGCTGCTGATTCAGGCACAGATGTCGTTCGGTCTTCTGCCACCTACACACTGGGTGCTAATGTGGAGAACCTCAGGGTGACGGGAACTAGCGCTGTCAATGGCACAGGTAACAGTCTTGATAACTTCCTCTTTGGTAATACTTTTAACAACACTCTGAATGGAAGAGTAGGCGATGACACACTAGACGGTAATATCGGCGATGATATCCTGAATGGTGAGGATGGCAATGATAGCCTGCAAGGTGGACCTGGCAATGACATACTCAATGGGGGGGCTGGAGACGATATCCTCATCGGTAATTTTCCCGGTAGTCTGCTTCCACCTGGATTAGGGGAGGCTGATACCTTAACTGGCGGGGCTGGGGCAGATAGATTTATCCTGGGGGACGCTCTAAATGTTTTCTACGACGATAACAATAGTGTGAATCCTGGTTTTGGGGATTTAGCTACTCTTACTGACTTCAACTCAAGCCAAGATCGAATTGAACTCAAAGGACCTTTACAAGATTACCGCCTGCAAGTTGTTGGAACCAACACCCGAATATTCGTAGACAAACCCGGATCAGAGCCAGATGAGATTATAGGTGTTGTGCAGGGGAGAAACAATCTCAGACTTGATAGTGATGACTTCCTTTTCTATGAGCGAGAAGATGCTGGAGAAGCTACAAACAACACACTAGACAGCGCTGAAGGGTTAGGTTCTTTATCATCAGGCTCAAACGTTAATCTTTCAGGCCAGATTGCAACAGTTCAACCGGGTGACAATGCCGATTTCGACTTTTTTACATTTTCTTTAGCAAATGCAGGAACTGTGACTATCAATACAGCGACATCTGGAGATACAGTTCTCGGACTGTTTAACGATACTGGGGCTTTAGTGCAATCTAATGATGATAATGGCGCTAGCAGTTCGTCATTAATCAGCAGTTTCCTCAGTGCAGGTACGTACTCAATTTCAGTGAGTAAATATGCTTTCTTACCTCAAGATGGCGGAACTTTCTCTAATCCCAATAACATCTCTAGAGATGATTTGTCTTATACGCTAGGAGTCAGTGTTGCATAAGAACCTATGTAGTCCCTAAGGAGAAGTCATAGTAACAATTGCTACTATGACTTCTGCGGCGTTTGATTTATGTGCTTGCGGTTGAGTATTTCTGAGTCTTAATTTCAATTCCCAACTAAACCTTTGCTTCCAAAGATTTGAGTAACTCGGTATTCACACCCGACTCACGAGTTAGGGCAATTTTGCCAGTGCGGGCGATTTCTCTCAAACCAAATTTTTGCAGCACTTGCACGATCGCTACCATTTTACCTGGATCTCCCACAACTTCTAAGGTGAGAGAATCTTCTGCCACGTCTACGACTCGCGCCCGGAAAATCTGAGAGAGTTCGATCACTTCTGAGCGATTGCTGCTACTAGCATTCACCTTCAAAAGCATCAATTCGCGCTCGACGCAAGGGGTTTCGGTAATGTCCTGTACTTTCAGGACATTGACTAATTTGTACAGTTGCTTGGTGAGTTGCTCGATGACGCGATCGTCACCAGGTATAACCATTGTAATTCGGGAGACTCCTCCTTGTTCGGCAGGACCAACAGCAAGGCTTTCAATATTAAAGCCGCGACGCGCAAATAAACCAGAAATGCGGGAAAGAACACCCGCCTCATCTTCTACGAGAACTGAAAGGGTATGTTTCATCTTCGCCAACAGAGGCTAGAGCAGGAATTGAGTAACGCAGACACTAGCTAAGGGCTACGCTAGACGTACTACCGCACTAAAAAATCAGTGCGACCTTTTATTTTAAACTTAATGGTTGCACTCATTGCATTCTCAATAGATAATTTGTGTAGAAATCATCCTGCAAGCAAAAATTTCATCGAATGTATATCTTTTTGTTGGTAGATGCAGCTTTTGTTGCAAAGCTTTTATACTCAGATTTGTTAAGCCTCTAATCGGAGAAAAGTTTTTATGGGTTGGTTACAAAGATTATTTGGAATGGAAAAACCTGAAAATGCAGAAGTAAATCCGGCTCCACAGGCGATAGCCCAAGATTCTAGTACTGATGACGCTTCTACTGCTACGCAATCAATACCCCCAGAACGTCTGGGATTAAGCGGAGAATATGACCAAAGTGGTTTAGCAAAGCGGGTAGCATTGGCATTTGATGAAGACCCCCAACTTGATGATGTTAATACCCTTTGGGTGGCTCAAACTGGTAGCACCGTGGTATTGAAAGGTGAAGTTCCTAGTCAAGAAATACTCAATCAGATGATTTCTGTGGCGCGTTCTGTGAGTGGCACTACAGATGTTGACTCTAATCAAGCGACCATTGGCTAGGTGTGCTGACGCGATCGCACCCAAACATATAACATTTAGGGAATAACCAACGGTTGGCGATGCCTGGGTTGGGCTTCGCCTACGCCAACCCATCTCTCAATCCAATCTAAAATCGCTTGATTAACTTGTTCTGGACATTCATCATGGGGACAATGCCCCACATCTTCCAAATTCAGCAGTTCCAATTTTTCGTTGTACTGAGCAAATTGGCTAGCTAGGGCTGGGGGAACAAACCGATCTTTTTGTCCCCAAATTAAAAGCATCGGAATTGTTAAGGTTGGTAATACTGTCTTGACACTGGGACTAAAATTAATTCCGATGGCAGCTTTAAACAAAGCACTAAATGCCCTAGCAGAACCGCGATCTTGGGGAGGCCCTGCTAAAATTTCGATGAGTTCATCGGTAATTGCCTCTGGGTTAGCGTAGGCGATACTAGCCCAGCGACGCAGCACCCCAGGACGGCGCACGAAGTTAAACACAGGTTTCAGTATCAATGGCGAAGCGACAATATTTTTAATTGCTGTGACGAGTGGGCGCAGCGCAGGGGGAATTGCTTCTTGTTCTAATGACGGATCGGGTAAACTCATCATCACCATGCCCTGTACCATATCGGGGTGGGTGGCGGCGGCGGCCATGGAAATAAGTGAGCCGTTGGAATTACCTATTAATATTGCTGGTTGACGGATAAATGTTTTCCAGAAATCGTAAACCTGCTCAACCCAGAATTCGATGCTGTAATTAGCTGCGGCTTTTTCAGAAGCACCAAAACCCAACATATCTATGGCGTAAACTGTGTGATGCTCACCCAACACCTCTAAATTATGTCGCCAATGACCAATGGAAGCACCAAAGCCATGTAACAGAATTAGCGGTGTTGTCTTGTGGTGATTTTGGCTAGGGCGAATGTAAGTGTAGCGAGTTTGCCAGCCACGCCAAATCCAATCCCTTTGATTACCAACCCGTTCCTGCCAGTGTACCGTAGTGGTCACACTTACCTCCGATTTATTAGCACCGAAATACTATTATAAATAGGGGATTGGGGATTGGGGATTGGGGATTGCGAAAGAAAACTAGTCCCTAGTCCCTAGTCCCTAGTCCCTAGTCCCTAGTCCCCAGTCCCTAGTCCCCAGTCCCCAGTCCCCATTCCCCTATTTACCTAACAAATTGAGGCATAATTTCGGCAGCAGTGAATATTCCATAGATGCCGCGTTGGTGCAATTGTTTACCAGCTTTGAGATAGCCAAAGGCAGGACCGCAGACATTGGCTGCCATGCTGGTTTCATCTCCTAGAGTAAAGGTGTGGGTAGAAATCTTCCCTTCAAAGGTACGTCCTGTGACCTTCACATTGGTGCTGATGGGCTTTTTGGAATTGCGGGTATCGACTACACCACCAACTGTAACGCGATCGCGCCCCACTATCCCCGCTACTTCTAACATCACATCGTCAGCGTGTTCCATATTTGTCAAGGTAAGCACACCATTAGTTTTATCTAGTAGTGCTTCTACTTCTGCATCAGTCATCGCCCTAGCAGTTTCTACTGTGTAACCAGGTATATGGCCGATGTCCTCCCGAACGGTGGCGCGGTAAGCTTCCCAATTAGCAATTCCCACCCCAAAGGTAATTTCAACTTGATGAATTTCAGCGAAGCTTTGGGCGGCTAATGCTGCTGCGGCTGTTAACAGTCCAGGTGTAGCACCACATCCTGTCATATAGGTAATGCCGGCGGCTTGCAGTTCCTCTTTCATTGCGAGGAGTTGTTCTACAGCAGTGGTGCGTTTAATTGCATCTACTAGCACCCCACGCCAACCAGATTTGATAAACTCCTTGGCGACAGTGGGAATAAAGTCATTTGGTAGGTTGGGTAAAGCCAAAAAATACCCATCAACAGGTTGAGCTATTTCGATTAAATCTTGAATACTTTGATTTGTTAATGTCCCAACTGGCTCTAAATAACCCACTGAACCTTGGGATTGATAGGTTGCAATAGATTCTTCAGTATTTAAACCGTCAGCAGTGTAAGCGTAGCCTTTTTGATCTGCTGCTGCGACTAAAATCATTTCTTGTTTGCCAGCAACTACCTTGGCTGCTGCTTGTCCGAGTCCGCCGAAACCTAGTACTCCCACGCGTATAGCTGGGGAAATATTTAGAGAATTTTTGACTTGTTCAGAATTCATAGTCAATTTGTTAAGTTGAATCAAAAGCCTTGAGTATTCGGCATCTCAGCTTCCGGCTGGGAACTGGTGGCTGATGGCTGATAGCTCAAAGCTATGACCATCTTATACACTTTCATCAATAGAGACACAGTATTATGTCTATTTATGAAAACTTGAACACTAAATCTAAGGATATCTGAGAAAAGATTATCTAAACGAAAGCAGAGAAAAAACAGTTCTCTAGTAGTCCACCACACTAACTTTGATGGTTAAATAAGTTGTCTCGTTCCCAGTCTATGACCTACGGTGTACACACAAGTCATAGAATTGCCTAAATGCATAATTTCGCGCGCTGTACATACCCAGCCCGCCAACGGTTGTAAACCGTTGTCTAATAGCCAAAGTCATCTAAAAGATGACTAATATTGTCGGCGTGGGAGTCCATTAAAATGTACTTGTGCTGTTAGCCAGCGATTTAAATCGCTGGCGGGATATGGGTTTAACCAACTTGTGTGTACACAGTAGGCTATGACTGGGAATGCCCGTCGTTGGGGCTGCCGCCTCAAGACTTGCAGCAGAGCCGCAATTGATCTGCATTTCCAGCCTCTGGCTGGAAACAAGGTTTTAAAGGGGTTTTATCTTAAGGGACTTTCAAGAAATAAATTATTCAAGGAAACGAACCACAGAGACGCAGAGAACACAGAGAGAAGAGAAATAGAGAGGATTTTTATGAAGCGTCAAATTATGCTTTTTTTGTCACAAAATATGATCGGCATGATATTTTTGAATTAGGATAAAACTAGATAAATAGCAAAATTAAATACTCAGTAATTTTTGAGAAATAAATTAATAATTAGTATATTTTTTGAGTCATAAATTTTGCTAAAAAACAGCAATATTTGATACAAGTTAAATTTTAAAAAAACTGATATTTATTACAACTTAAACAAAAAATAATAGAGAGAATGGGGGCAGAAGAAAAACCTGTTAATTTGCGCTCGGAGACGAATAATGGTATCGATGTCTACGACCGGCAAGGCCAACGCAGAGAACGCTCAACATCGGCTAACTATACAAACTGTAGAAATTGCCCCTAACACAACGGCGATTCGCTCTCTTGATTGGGACCGCGATCGCTTCGATATCGAATTCGGACTGCAAAACGGCACAACCTATAATTCATATCTAATTAGGGGCGAACAAACAGTTTTGATTGATACTTCTCACCAGAAGTTTCGCGATCTGTATTTAGAGACTCTCAAAGGTCTTGTTAACCCCAAAACAATTGATTACATAATTGTCAGTCACACAGAGCCAGATCATAGCGGTTTAGTAGAAGATGTTCTCCAGTTAGCTCCTAGAGCTACCGTCTTAGCCTCAAAAGTTGCACTTCAGTTTTTGGAAGGCTTAGTACACGATCCATTTTCTAAGCGGGTTGTCAAAACTGGCGATCGCATCGATATTGGTAAAGGTCACGAAATGGAATTCGTGAGTGCGCCTAACCTACACTGGCCAGATACAATCTTTAGCTTTGACCGCAAAACCCAAATTCTGTACACCTGTGATGCTTTTGGGATGCACTTCTGTGACGATCGCACCTTCGACGAAGATTTAGAAGCGATCGAAGCTGACTTTAGATTTTACTACGACTGCTTGATGGGTCCTAATGCTCGTTCGCTGGTGAATGCGATGAAGCGGATGGGTGATCTCGGAAAGATTAATATTATCGCCAACGGTCACGGACCATTATTATACCACCATTTAGATGTTCTAACCGGCTGCTACGAAAACTGGAGCCAAAAACAAGCTAAAGCAGAAACAACAGTTGGCTTATTTTTTGTCTCAGAATATGGGTATGGCGAACGCCTTGGTCACGCAATTGCCGAAGGTATACTGAAAACTGGCGTTGGGGTAGAAGTACTGGATCTGAGTACTGCTGGGAGCCAAGAAATTCAAGAACTAGCCGGGAGAGCAGCTGGGATCATTATCGGTATGCCCCCCACTACCGCCGCCGCCGCCCAAGCTAGTATCAGTTCGGTGCTAGCTGTTGCCAAGAACAAGCAATTTCTTGGGCTGTTTGAATGTTACGGTGGGGATGATGAACCCATTGATACACTCCGCAGACAATTTCTTGACTCTGGCATCAAAGAAGCTTTCCCACCCATTCGGATTAAAGAAGCTCCCAGCGCATCAACATTCCAATTGTGTGAAGAAGCGGGTAAAGACATTGGACAATTGCTAGTCCGCGAACGCAACATCAAGCAAATCAAGTCCCTTGATGTCAACATGGAAAAGGCGCTGGGTCGCATTAGTAGTGGACTATATATAGTTACTACCAAAAAAGATAACGTGTCAAGTGCAATGCTGGCATCCTGGGTAACGCAAGCGAGTTTGCAACCATTAGGATTGACAATTGCCGTTGCTAAAGACCGCGCCATTGATTCCTTAATGCAAGTAGGCGATCGCTTCGTCCTCAATGTTTTGGAAGAAGGCAATTTTCAAGAACTCAAAAAGCACTTTCTCAAGCGCTTGCATCCCGGTGCTGACCGTTTTGCAGGAGTGAAAACTCAAACCGCAAAAAACGGTTCTCCGATTCTAACTGATGCTCTAGCATACATCGAATGTGAAATCCAGAGCAGCATGGAATGCAGCGATCACTGGATTTTATACTGCACCGTCCAAGAAGGTCGTGTCTCTAAAAATGACGGATTGACAGCCGTTCGCCATCGCAAAGTAGGTAATTACTACTAAGGAATTGGGTATTGGGAAAACTCTTGCCCAGTCCCCATTCCCCAATCCCCAGTCCGCATTCCCTAGTCCCCATTCCCCAGTCCCTAGTCCCCAATCCCCAATCCCCAGTCCCTAGTCTCTGTTCCCCAACTATAAAACAGCTATGACCAATTCCAAGCCACGCGACGTACAAGTTTTACCAATTGCTACAAATACTAAGGCGATCAGGGCACGTAGTTGGTCACGTCTGCGGTTTGAAATTGAATATGCACTTGAAAGAGGTACTACCTCTAATTGCTATTTAATTGAAGCTGATAAAACCGCACTTATTGATCCACCGCCAGAAAGCTTTACCGAAATTTATTTAGAGGCATTGCGGCAGACTTTAGATTTGAAAACTTTGGATTATATTATCCTGGGTCATTTTAATCCCAACCGAGTTGCAACCCTCAAAGCAATTTTAGAACTGGCACCACAGGTAACTTTTGTTTGTTCTCTTCCCGGTGCGAACAATTTGCGTGCTGCTTTTCTAGAGCAAGATTTAAATGTGCTGGTGATGCGGGGGAAAGAAACTCTGGATTTAGGCAAGGGTCATGTTTTGAAATTCTTCCCCACTCCCAGTCCACGCTGGCCGGAAGGACTTTGTACCTACGATCAGCAAACCCAAATTCTCTACACAGATAAGTTATTTGCAACTCATCTCTGTGGTGATGAAGTGTTTGATGATAACTGGGAAGCGCTCAAAGAAGACCAGCGTTACTACTTTAACTGCCTGATGGCTCCCCAAACTCCTCATGTGCAGGCAGCTTTGGAGAAAATATCAGATTTGCAGGTGAGAATGTATGCTGTGGGTCACGGGCCATTGGTACGCACTGGCTTAATTGAACTCACCAAAGCTTATGGAGAATGGAGCCGTTCTCACAACGATCGCGAGATTTCTGTTGCCCTACTTTACGCTTCAGCTTACGGGAATACGGCGACTTTAGCACACGCGATCGCTCTGGGATTAACTAAAGGTGGAGTCGCGGTTAAATCCATCAACTGCGAATTTGCTACCCCTGATGAAATTCGCATCAATCTGGCACAGTCAGAGGGTTTTATCATCGGTTCTCCTACCATCGGTGGTCATGCGCCAACCCCTATTCATACTGCTTTAGGGATTGTGTTATCAAGCGGTGACAACAGCAAACTCGCTGGGGTATTTGGTTCTTACGGCTGGAGTGGCGAAGCATTTGACTTAATCGAAGGTAAACTTCGGGATTCTGGATATCGCTTTGGCTTTGATACCTTAAAGGTGAAGTTTAAACCTGATGATGTCACTCTCAAATTTTGTGAGGAACTAGGTACAGACTTTGCCCAAACACTGAGAAAAGCTAAAAAGGTACGCGTACCCCAACAAGCCGCTACCCCTGTAGAACAAGCTGTTGGTCGGATCGTTGGTTCCGTCTGTGTGGTGACAGCTAAACTTGGAGAAGTTTCTACCGCAATGTTAGGCGCTTGGGTTTCTCAAGCCACCTTCAACCCACCCGGAATAACTGTGGCGATCGCCAAAGAGCGAGCGATCGAATCTTTGATGTATCCAGGCGGTAAGTTTGCCTTAAATATTCTACCTGAAGGCAATCATCAAGATTACATGAAGCATTTCCGTAAATCTTTCGCACCTGGGGAAGATCGATTTGCCAACTTTAGTACAGCAGTTGCAGATAACGGCTGTACCGTCCTCACTGACGCGCTAGCATATTTGGAATGCTCAGTCAGTCAACGTCTGGAATGTGGCGATCATTGGGTTGTCTATGCAACTGTAGACGAAGGTAAATTACTCAAACCTGATGCAGTTACCGCCATCAACCATCGGAAAACGGGCACTCATTATTAGACATCAAACTTACCCATGAAGTAGGGGCAATTCATGAATTGCCCCTACAGGAAATGAAGGCTTTCACATTAGGTAGGGACTGACAAGAAATAAATTATCCATTTTGTGGGGTGGGCAACATGAGCGCCCTAAATCTGGAAAGGGTGGGGACACCCATCCCACAAAAAATTTGGGATGTTTTTTTATTTGTCAGTCCCTTACAAAGATGATCTACGTCAGTTGCAAACTCCGTTTGTCGATTTAGTATAAAGTAGAGTTTAAGCAGGGGAAGCGTTAGTTTTATTAAATATGAAAGCAGGCGATCGCTCTTTACTAGAAGTAGACTTTCTGCTTCAAATATTTACATCTGGGAATAATGTCACCAATCAAAAAAAATCATTACCAGAGATAGCGAAAGTCCCCATAACTATTATAACTGTCCGATTATTTGTCCTGCTTTGACAAAAAGAATTTGGGAGGACTTCAACCACTGGGAATCAAAAGACCCCAGATGAGTGGTAGTAATCAGGGTCTGAAAGCGGTCTTGAATAGCATCAAGCAATTGATTTTGGCGGGATAAATCTAGTTCGGCAAGAACATCATCAAGTAATAGTAATGGTGGCTCTTTGACGACTTCTTCAATTAATTGTAATTCAGCTAATTTTAAAGCTAGAACCAGCGTTCGTTGTTGACCTTGAGAACCGTATTGACGAGCGGGTGTCTGGTTAATGGTTAATTCTATTTCGTCTCGATGGGGTCCGACAAGGGTAGTGCCTTGGTGCATTTCAGCAACGGCTCGCTGCTGAATTTTTGCTAAAAAAGCTTGTTGCACTTCTTCTGGATGGTTATCCTCTAAAGGAATATTCGGGACATACTTGATTTGCAGAATTTCAGTACTTCCACTGATACTGGCGTGCCAAGCAGTAGCAATGGGAGCTAATCTTTGGATGGCGCGATCGCGTCGTCTAATTACTCTGGTTCCGGTGGTAGCTAATTGTGCATCCCACACCGCCAGTTCTGAGTGTAAAGACTTTGGATGCAACGTCTCTATATGGCGTTTTAAAAAGGCATTGCGCTGGCGTAATACATGGTTATACTGCTGCAAAATGTGAGCATAAACTGGTTCAAGTTGAATTAAGAGTGTATCTAACCAGTTGCGGCGGCCTTCGGGGCCGCCGCGTACTAGTTCTAAATCCAAGCTCGAAAATTGGACTGCATTGAGAACGCCGAGAAAATCCATTTGACGGCGGATCAATTCACCATTGAGAGCAACGCTACGGCGACCATTGCGGCGGAGTGTTAAGGTCAGGTCACTAACACCTGTTTGTCGCTCAAGGGTGGCATTAATTTGGGCTATGGCTGACTCTTCTTGAACCAAATCGCGATCGCGGGTCATTCGGTGCGATCGCAATGTCGCCAGCAACTCCACCGCCTCCAACAAATTCGACTTTCCCTGAGCGTTATTTCCTACCAAAATTGTTTTAGCAGCAGTAAACTCAACCTTTTGGTCTTGATAATTGCGAAATTGTCGGAGGTTTAGAGTTTTCAGGTACATGGCGAAAAGTGAGGAGTAGTTAGGAGTTAGGAGTTAGGAGTTAGGAATTGAAAATTTATATCTTATAACTCATAACTCTTAACTCATAACTCCTAACTTTTTCAAACGGCCTTCTTGCCCATAATCCGCAAAAATATCTTCTCCGCTTCAATCCACACAAACATTAAGGCACTGAAGCCAATACAAACCCCCAATTCTTGCATATTTAGGTAGTGAGTACCAAAGAAATCTCGCAGGGGTGGGACATAAACTAGCATCAACTGCAAAATCGTGGTGACGACAACAGCCGCTAGGACAAAAATATTGGAGAAGGGATTCATCTCAATAGTCAGTCGGTTGTTGGAACGAATGGCGATCGCATGTCCCATTTGGGCGATACACAGGGTAGTAAATACCATTGTCTTCCAAGCTTCGGGATTGCCCTGATACCCTTCTGCATGGGTATGTTTATAAGCCCACAACATTAAGGTAATGGTGAGAATGGCAAATATTATCCCGATGCGAATCATATAAGAACCTAATCCTCTAGCGAAAATACTTTCGCGGGGACTAAAAGGCGGACGTTGCATGACATCGGGTTCTGGAGGTTCCACAGCTAATGCCAAAGCTGGTAAACCATCTGTCACCAAGTTCATCCACAAAATTTGTAAGGGGGTAAGGGGAACGCCTCCTAAACCAATTAAGGGTGCGGCGGCAATTGTGAGAACTTCACCAATGTTACTGCCGAGGATGTATTTAATGAAGCGGCGGATGTTGGTATAAACAACTCTACCTTCTTTGGTGGCGCTGACTATGGTGGCGAAGTTGTCATCAAGTAACACCATGTCACTGGCTTCTTTACTGACATCGGTGCCAGTAATGCCCATTGCAATACCGATGTCGGCTTGTTTGAGGGCTGGGGCATCGTTAACGCCATCGCCTGTCATGGCGACAAATCGACCCCGGCGTTGCAGTGCTTGGACAATTCGTAGTTTGTGTTCTGGGGAAACTCTGGCATAAATGCTCACTAGGTCAACATTTTGCTCTAATTCCTGATCAGTCATCCGTTGCAATTCTTGACCTGTGAGGACGCGATCGCCTTCTTGGGCAATTCCTAAATCAGTGGCGATCGCTCGTGCTGTTAGTTGGTGGTCGCCAGTAATCATGACTGGGCGAATTCCTGCTTCTCGACACTCTTGCACAGCTGCCCTAACCTCTGGGCGGGGCGCATCCAGCATTCCCACCAATCCCAGCCATACCAAATCTTGCTCAGATGCCTCGTCTGAACCTTCTGGTGGAATTTCCGTAAGAGGTTTGTAGGCAAAACCTAGCACCCGTAAACCTTTACTCGCCATCAGGTCATTTTCTGCCAAAATTTTCTGGCGTTGTTCTTCGGTCAAAGTCCCTGTGTCATCACCCAAATGAATTTGAGTGGAACGTCCCAAGGTTAACTCTGGAGAACCTTTGGTAAACATTAAGTAAGGTTCAGATTGGACAAAACCGGCGATGGCTGGATCAACACCTCTGGAAGACGCTTCACCTGTGGCGACACCCTCCACCTGAGTAATTACGCTCATCCGCTTCCGTTCCGAGGAAAAGGGAAACTCCGCAACGCGAGGTAACTTACTGTTCCACTGGTCTTTTTCGATTCCGGCTTTTCCCGCCAGTGTTAACAATGCCCCTTCTGTGGGATCTCCCAAAATTGCCCATTCACCTTGTTCTTTTTGCAACACCGAATCATTACAAATAGCACAAGCGACGGACAACGCCGAGATTTCTGGAGATTCCTCTAGGGAAATTTTTTGACCATTTAATTGAAAGTCCCCTGTGGGAACATAACCTTCGCCGGCGACGCGAAAAGTTTTATTATTAGTGAAAACCGATTGCACCACCATTTTATTTTGAGTCAGGGTGCCGGTTTTATCAGAACAGATAGTGGTTACAGAACCCAAGGTTTCCACTGCTGGCAATTTGCGAATCAAGGCATTTTGGCGCACCATTCGCTGGGTTCCCAGTGCCAAGGTGACGGTAATTACAGCCGGTAAACCTTCTGGCACCACAGCAACCGCCATACTCAAGGAAACTTCCAAGAGTTCTTGGATATTTTTAAAACCTCCGTCCTTAATCACACCACCGACAACAACGATGGCCACCAGAATCAAAGAACCCGTAACCAAGACATTACCCAGTTGAGTCATTCGCTGCTGTAAAGGCGTAGGTTCACTTTCTACCGCCTGTAACATCGCCGCAATTTTACCCAATTCTGTAGTCATGCCGGTGTTAGTCACCAGAACCTTCGCCCGTCCTTGGACTACTTCGGTTCCTTGAAAGACGACATTTAGGCGATCGCCTAAATCTGTTTCTTCTGCCAATTTTAGCGTTGCCTGTTTGTTGACAGATTGGGCTTCACCAGTTAGTGCCGACTCACGCACTTGTAAATTAGACTGCTCGATCAAGCGTCCATCTGCGGCGATCTGCATCCCAGCTTCCAGCAGCATTACATCCCCTGGAACTAGTTCCTTGGCTGCTATCTCCACCTGTCTACCCTCGCGGATCACCCGCACTAAGGGAGAGGTCATTTTTTTCAGGGCTGCCAAGGCTTTTTCGGCACGGCTTTCTTGGACGTAGCCCAGTATGCCATTGAGGATGACAATTGCTAAGATAGCGATCGTATCTTTAAATGGCACTTCACCAGGCTTTAATCTGCCCTCGCGCAAAGCCATCAGGTCTAAAAACCCAGAAATGAGAGCTACGCCAATCAGCATCAACAACATAATGTTCTTGAACTGATCTAGCAGAATTTCCCAAGCACTACGGCCAGCAGTTTCTTCCAGCTCATTAGGGCCGTATTTTTGCAATCTCTGTTCAATTTCTTGGGGTGTTAAGCCTCTGTCTGCGTTACTATCGAGCAGGTCTAGGGCTTTATCAACTTCTAAACTATGCCAAATGACGGCACCTTCAGGCAGAGAATTAGCAGACATCGTGTAGGTCACAGGAAATGGTTACAAAGTTCGATCATAATTTAGTCATGGCAGGAATTCCATCTTCTAAAGTTACATTAAGGCGATCGCCCAGTCGGATCAGTGTAAATGTTATTCTTAACAATTGTAAATTCCTCCGGTTTTGACATAGTATTATTTCTCACGAAAGAGTTTTTTGGAACACATTCTACCGATAATTGTCATTACCCCGCTATAAATATGGCAATTCCATATCAAGCAGTTGGCGTGACCGAAGAAAGGCAGAGGGCAGGAGGCAGGAGGAAGAAAATATATTTTTGCCCTCTGCCAAACGGGTTTAGAGCAAGTAAATTTATTTATGAATAAAGGTAAAAAAATGTATTTTGAGACGCGCAGCGCCAAAAATACAGCGTCCATCATAAATCCCCTAAATTTATTTATGGGGATTACCTCCTGCCTCCTGCCTTCCTCCTCCTGCCTCCTTAAGGCGGTTAAAATCGCTGGAGTCATGTTTCACTCCCCTACCTAAAAATCAGGGGTTTTTACACTTCCCACAAGGTTTTATGAGTTTTGCACTCCCCACTTTGACCGTTAGCCAGATGTTTGGGCAAAAAACAATTCGACCGCTTACTGCTGCTGCCCTGTGTGGCATTACTTTCATTAAAGATAGACTGATTGCCATTGACAGTATTAAAGGGCATCTACTGGAGATTGATCCCACCTCTGACAACAGCAAAATTCTCAATCCTCATCAAGTTAAAGAATTTACCGATGTCACAGGTCTAGCGGCGTGGTCAGATACGCTATGGGTGAGCCGAGAAAATAGTGTTTACTTGTGCAAGCTCAATGCTTTCGGTCTAGAACATTTTGTAACATTGCCTTATCCGGCTGATGGCGTTGCTGTTTGGGAAACAACAGTTTATGTCAGTTGTCAAAGGCTAGGCTACATTCTAGTTTTTGACCGCGAAACCCGAAAAGAAATTACCAGATTTTATGCCCCTGGAGTTGGGGTCGAAAATTTGGCAGTTACTCAAGAAATGCTGTGGATTTGCGATCGCACCGAACAATCAGTTTACGCGATGGATCGGGCTACGGGTGAGCTTCAATTTAGTGTCCTGACACCCTTTGAATGTCCCACAGGCATAGCAATACATAAAAACGGCGAAACAGGCAAAGAAAGTATTTATGTCGCCTACGCATCAGAAGAAGCTTATATCAGGGACAACCCCAACGCCGATCCAAGTCATGAGTTAACATTCCGCGATCGCACTTTTATTCATCCTCTGTATTATCATTACGATCCAGATAAGCATTACGCCCTCTCTAACGGCTATCTGATTGAAATGTCTTATGCTGAGGAAATTGCACCCTTAGACGAGGTTTATTTACCTGATGTAGAATGGCGCATCGCCCTACCATCTGAAACTGAGCGTCAAAAGGTGAAACACGTTGAACCCATTGGTATACCCTTTATTGAAGAAGTGATCGAGGGACAACGTGTAGCAGTATTTAAATTTGATTCTCTTGCCCCAGGTGAACGGCATATATTTGGCTGGAAAGCACTTTTGGAAGTTCGAGGCATTAAGCATCGCATCACACCCAGAAATGTGGAAGACGTTCCTGAACTGTCCCCAGAATTACAAACACGCTACCTAGTCGATGACGACGACTTAGCAATGGATACTACCATTGTTCGCCATGCCGCTAGAGAAGCCATTGGTTCTGAAACCAATGTGCTGCGAAAAATGCACAGCATCCGCAACTACGTTTACGATCAGTTATCCTACGGTATTAAACCTTACATTGATACGCCAGACATAGTTTTAGAACGGGGCGTTGGTTCCTGTGGCGAATATGTTGGCGTTTTACTTGCCTTATCCCGTTTAAATGGTATCCCGTGCCGCACCGTAGGTAGGTATAAATGTCCTCCCCATAGTGACTTTTTAGGAGTGCCGCTACAACCCGACTTTAATCATGTTTGGCTGGAGTTCTACATCCCAAATTTTGGCTGGTTGCCAATGGAATCAAATCCTGACGATGTGGATGAAGGTGGTCCTTATCCCACGCGCTTTTTTATGGGCTTATGCTGGTATCACATTGAAATTGGCAAAGGGATCACCTTTGAAACTGTGACAAGTCAAGGTGCGCGGCTAACCAAAGAAGATATCCCTATCGGTGATTTGGCAATAAATCATATTCGCTTCACAATTCTTAAAGAATTACCACCTTTTTGAATTAGGGCATTGCAGAAAGTGAGTAGTGGCAAGGCTAAATTGATGCAATAGAAAAATAAGGATTGTATCTCTAGGTTTATTGTAAAAACTAGGGGGTACAGCCCAAATTCATGTATATCCTCAAAAATTTATCTGCCGTACTTTTATGGAAAATCAACTAGGATTGGTTCTGAAACTGCTTTTACTCTCGGCTTTGTTATCGCTATTAATTAAGTATGCGGCGCCAAGTCTATCAATTCCGGCGACAGCAACCAACGCGATGATTATAGTATTGTTGCCGATTGTGATTATAGCGATCGCGCTATTGTGGCGATTCCAAACACAGAAACAAAATTAACTCAAACCATAGACGCACAAGTGACTAAAATCAGTTAATCTAGCTGAATTACCAAAAAATTGCATCTCGCCAACGGTTGGGAGTCAGCCTGTGAACCTCGGTCAATGGATCGGCTTAATCGCCATAGTTCTTTCTTTATACATCCTGTGGCAAATTCGGGAAGTGCTTTTGCTAATGTTTGCCGCAGTTGTGTTAGCCACCACCTTAAATCGGCTAGCGAAACGCTTCCAAAGCTTTGGAATGAAGCGTGGATTCGCCGTCCTCCTAGCAGTAGCGATCTTTTTTGCAGGTGTCGCGGGTTTTTTCTGGCTAATTGTGCCGCCATTTGCACAGCAGTTTCAAGAACTAACCAATCAGGTTCCCAAAGGGTTTGAGCGCTTTAATGGTTGGCTTGATGCCCTGAGAACTAATATTCCTGACCAGTTAGTTCCTTACATCCCAGATATCAATAGCCTCATCCAACAAATACAGCCCTTCGCCAATCGGCTACTGGGAAACTCCTTTGCCTTTGTATCTGGCTCTTTAGAAGTCGTCCTCAAGATTTTGCTAGTGTTGGTTTTAACAGGAATGATGTTAGCCGACCCCCTAGCTTACCGCAAAGTATTTATACGACTTTTCCCCTCATTTTATCGGCGGCGGGTAGATGGGATTTTAAATAAATGTGAAGTCTCTTTGGAGGGATGGATTACAGGCGCTTTCATTGCCATCTGTGTAGTGGGGGTGATGAGTCTGATTGGCTTATCAATTTTGCATGTCAAGGCAGCACTAGCTTTAGCAGTTTTAGCGGGATTTTTTAACTTGATTCCCAATCTGGGGCCAACGATGAGCGTCATACCAGCAATGGCCATCGCCTTCTTGGATGAACCTTGGAAAGCGATCGCTGTCTTGATTCTCTACTTTATCATTCAACAGGTAGAGAGTAATTTCATCACGCCCGTTGTCATGGCGCATCAAGTCTCATTGCTACCCGCCATCACCTTAATCGCCCAGCTATTTTTCGTCACTTTCTTTGGCTTTTTAGGATTATTTCTAGCGCTACCCTTAACTGTTGTCGCCAAAATTTGGTTGCAAGAGGTGTTAATTAAAGATGTTTTGGATAAATGGGGAAATGATCATACACAAGAGACAGAGTTTGTGATAGTTTCTGAATCTCCGACAACAGACATTAATGAGAAGACATCGATTGATGATGATATCTTGAAACAAGAGTAAGCAAGTTTGTAGTAAGGACTTCAGTCCTTTTTTTTAGCACTAAAGCTCTTACTAAAAATCCCAAAAACTCGCCTTATAAAGGAGAGTATCCCACTTTTTATTTAGCGAGCATTTAGATCATGCTTTAAAGAGCGTTTTTAGCTTCGATGTTATCTCTTTACACTCCAAACCAGAACAGCACGAGCAATATATTGAGGCTTTAAGCGATCGCTTCCAACGCACCCAAAAAGCAGAGAAAAATACTGATCCTCTATCAATTCTGCGTGCCTGGATTGATATGTACAAAGCGATACATTCACTAGTACTAGTACCACCAGCAGAACGCTATTCTTGGTGGGGAAAGCTACAATCACGAATCACGGCGAATCTTGAAGAAAGTGATCGAACAAGCGAATAATGCAGGTAATGAAGTGAGAATTCGCCAATTATCGGGACTTTATGCAGATATCTGTGCTTTATCTAAAGATGACTTACAATTGCTGGTAAGTTTTCTAATTCTTGAGATTACGAGGCAAGGTAGATGATTTTGCCAATCCCCACCTTGCCTCATAATCTAATGAAGATAAAAACCTTTAAATTTAGAGAATGCCCCAGAAGTGTAAAATCCCTTGACCGGAAAATACTTCAAGTGCAACAGCAGATAAAAAACCAATCATTGCAAAACGACCGTTCCAGTTTTCGCTCTGAGGAGTGAAGCCCCAGCGCAAAGCATTAGGATCTTCTGAAACTGAAGGCGTAGTCTTCTTAACGTCTGCCATAAATAATACTCCGAGCTTTTATGTTGTAACAGTTATAACTGCCTGTAAAGTAATGTAACAGATTTTTACGAAATTGCAACATAAACCCAAGATAAAATTTAGTTCGTGAGTATATATTACGGATACGTAGTTTTATCTTAGCAGGTTTGCGATCGCTTATGTACAGTGATTTTTTATTTGTCGCTGTACATCATGGCAAGTAGACACTAAAAGAGCAACAAATTGGAAAAAATTATGAATTCACTGAAGAATGAGGATTACAGACAGCGTGATTGATAAGCATTATTAAACGATGTGGAGTTCCAGTGTACTCTTCACGGGAAATAAAGGTTTGGGGCAGTTACGCTATCAAATTTACAAGAGATCATCTATTAGAACTTATAGTTGGTATTGGCCAAGATACGTGTAATCTTCGGTAAGATAATCTGAAAACTCTTCCTATATGTAGGTTTCTGTTATTATGTCCTTCTTCAACACGACCTATCGCATAGTTGATGGCGTAACTATTCCTGGCGTATTTCTGCAAGCCTTTATCAATAATGGAGACCACTATTTTGTCACCGAAATTAAGGTCTACAAAGACGGCACAATTGATTGCTGGGGGATAGTTGACTTTGATGGTTTTAAAGAAAAGGTGAGCAAAGGTTGGGTTAGAACTCATCTGCCTGAAGGAGCAAGAGTCTCAATGATGGTGTCTGGTCTTAATTTCACTGTCCATCAAGTGAAATCAAGAGTTGAGGAGCAGGAGTTTGTTAAAGAAATTGAAGATGAGATCCGACGACTTAATGGGCAGCTAACAAAAGGAGAGATTTGCCGACAGGCATTAACACAATACAAGCATGAGCCAAACGAGGCAAATAAAGAGTATTTGCGCCAAGCCTATGATGCTGTTCCTAAACACTGTCGTATGTATTTAGGTGATATGGACGACAAAGATTCGGAATATCGCTCAATTCTGAATAGATGGAGCGACTAGAAGGAACCAATATCGGCACAATATTTCGTTTGAACGGCGGGACAGGGATGATCGGACAAGCCTTACAAATTAATCCAAAACTTGTCCAGATGTACAGTGACAAATTAAATAGCGTTGAGACAAATTGATGTCATCAAACTAAGCCTTACCCGCTTTAGGCTTGCAACAATTTGTGTTGATATAGCCGAAAATTTTTCTGTGCTGCTTCTCAGCTTAAAGCTAGAGAGTTCAAGCTTCATACCCTCGATGATATTAGTTTGGCACAGCGCCAAATAAAAAGTCACTGTACAATATTTGAATAATTAAATATTACATTACTTTTATGCTCAAAAGTCCTCTCCGATATCCTGGTGGTAAGTCAAAAGCTATAAATCAAATATCTGAATATTTACCAGAAAGCTTTTCTGAATTTCGAGAACCTTTTTTGGGTGGTGGTTCCGTATTCATTTATTTAAAACAAAAGTTTCCTGATATCAAAATTTGGATTAACGATTTAAACAGCGAACTATTCTTATTTTGGAAAGTTGCCCAATCTGATCTAGCTCAGTTAGTTAAAGAGATTCGGCATATTAAAGTCAAATATACAGATGGCAAATTACTATTTACAGAATTGACCAGTGTAGATGTCAATAAATTATCTGATTTAGAAAGAGCAGCCCGCTTTTTCGTTCTCAATAGAATTACTTTTTCTGGAACTGTAGAATCAGGTGGCTTTTCCCCAGAAGCTTTTCATAAAAGATTTACTGATTCTTCAATAGAACGACTTGAAAAGTTAGAAAATATTTTATCAGAAAATGTGCAAATTACTAATTTTGATTACAGCCACCTATTAAAATCAGAAGGGGAAGATGTATTTATATTTTTAGATCCACCATATTTTAGTGCTACAAAATCAAAGCTATATGGTAAAAGGGGTGACTTGCACACCTCATTTGAACATCAGAGATTTGCTGAACTTTTGCAAGAATGTCATCATCGCTGGCTAATTACCTACGACAACTCACCGCAAATTCTAGAAAATTTTCAATGGGCTAATATTTCCGAGTGGGAATTACAGTATGGGATGAATAACTATAAACAAAGTAGTGCTGCTAAGGGAAAAGAGTTATTCATTACTAATTACGAAGTTAAACTTTATTTGGAAAATAAAGCACCAAATCAAAACCTTGCTAATCCAGCTTTGCAATTAAGCCTTGAGATTTAAATCTAACTTTGATAGCTTCCAATTTTCCGGTAGGATAAATCCCATAGCTCTCAATATAGCTACAACATATAAACCTTATCTATGACAACTTCCCCAATCCCTGCTCAAGAATTCTCTGCTAGCTGGTATATCCTGCTGCAACAATTAATAGATGGACAATCATTATCTCGTACTCAATCTGCTGAATTGATGCAAGGTTGGCTCAGTGAAGCGGTTCCCCCAGAGTTATCGGGAGCAATTTTAACAGCGTTGAACTTTAGAGGCATTTCTGCCGACGAGTTAACCGGCATGGCTGAAGTATTACAATCTCAATGTTTCCCACTCAGCACTCAGCATTCACCACTCAGCACTGTAATTGATACCTGTGGTACTGGTGGAGATGGGTCATCAACTTTTAATATTTCTACAGCCGTTGCATTTGTCGCCGCCGCATCTGGTATACCTGTCGCCAAACACGGCAATCGTTCAGCTTCAAGTCTCACAGGAAGTGCAGATGTATTGGAAGCCTTGGGTGTAAACTTAAGTGCTTCTAGCGAAAAAGTGCAAGCAGCACTACAAGAAGTGGGGATCACCTTCTTGTTTGCCCCTGGTTGGCATCCAGCACTTAAGGCGGTTGCGTCATTACGACGGACTTTGAAAGTGCGAACAATTTTTAATTTGCTTGGGCCCTTAGTAAATCCTTTGCGTCCTACTGGGCAAGTAGTGGGCTTATTCACTCCCAAACTTTTGGCAACAGTTGCCGAAGCTTTACAAAATTTGGGTAAGGAAAAGGCGATTGTGCTGCACGGACGAGAAAAACTTGATGAGGCTGGGTTAGGAGATGAAACTGATTTGGCGGTGTTATCAGACGGAGAAGTGCAGTTAACCACCATTAATCCCCTAGATTTAGACTTAACGCCTGCTAGCATAGGTATGCTTCGGGGTGGCGATGTCCAAGAGAATGCGGAGATTCTTAAGGCAGTACTCCAAGGTAAGGGAACTCAGGCGCAACAGGACGCAGTTGCCTTAAATGCTTCGCTGGCGCTGCAAGTCGGGGGGGCGATCGCACTCCTCGATCACGCCAAGGGTATTAAAATCGCTAAGGATATCCTACAGAGTGGAGCGGCTTGGACGAAATTGGAGCAGTTAGTTGAGTTTCTGGGGAATTAATTTGCGATCGCAATTGCGGACGAAATTCGATCACATTACGTTTGATGGTGACATCGTAGTTACCAAAAAAGTCATGTCCTAAAAGTCCAGTTTCTAGTTCCGCCCCGGCGATCGCTACTGGTATTTTATTCACTATTACCCCGCCAACTGCCATCGAATTAACATAGCCCACAGGAAATTCTACAGCCCTGGAACTCGCAGTGTTTGCCTTAGCTTTCCCCACTGTGACGATTCCCAAAGCATCGGCCATCTGTTGGGTAATTACAGTCCCACTGGCTCCCGTATCCACAATCATCTCAAATTGTTGCTGTCCATTGAAGGTGACTTCCACAATTGGCGTACCACCAATTCGCCTTTTAATCGGGGCTGTAAATACTGCCTGATCTGGAATCACCACTGCTGATGAGGGCAAATCTGGCTCTGGTGATGACGGTTTTGTTTCTTGTGGAGGTAAAGTAAACTTTGGTGTGCTTTCTCTCTGGGGAACAACTACTACTATTTTATGAGGTTCTCTAACTGCAACAGGACGAGGATTAGCTTGCAGTCGGGCATATTTAACTTGGCGGCGATATTCAGTGATTTTAGTTTGAGCGATCGCAAATTCTGGGCTTTGTCTCCGCACTCTTCGCATCAGCGCGATCGCCTCCTGGTACTGACTCGCCACCAAATTCCAGTCATCTGGAGATTGAGCCGATTGGCTGATACTCCAAGCGCCAACAGCTTTGTCTCGCCCCATTTCAAAAAGACTTGGTTCACTTTCAGACGGATCTAGCGACGGCACTTCTGGAGTAGGTGTTGGTGTTACTGGTTCCACAGTCGGCTGGATTGATGCCAGATCCCCAATTGGCCTGGGTTGCTCATTGCCACCAGTCGCAGTGTTTTGTTTGTCTTCACTACAGGCAACACACAAAACCGCTAGAGCGCTTGATACAAAAATTAGGGTTGCACGGGATAAAAAAGACTGAAGCATAATTAATATTAACTGCCCTAGCTTTGCCAAATCCACTCCCGCTACTTTAATTCCCTTTTAATTTTAATTAACTATCTTAAAAACTCCCAATTGCTCAACTCATGGGATAATTAACAATCGCAGTATTGGGGACTGGAAAATAGGGAATGGGGAACAGTTTTCCCAATGCCCCATGCCCCATGCCCCATGCCCCATGCCCACTCCCCAATCTACTATGCCCCTGACTGACGCAGCAATACCAGCTTTACTTGTCCTAGCAGATGGAACCACTTATCGCGGTTGGTCTTTCGGTGCTACGGGAACCGCGATCGGAGAAGTGGTGTTTAACACTGGCATGACCGGCTATCAAGAAGTCCTGACTGACCCTAGTTACTCCGGTCAGATAGTGATTTTTACTTATCCTGAATTGGGGAACACTGGTGTCAATCCTGAAGATGAAGAATCAGATGGTCCCCAAGTGCGGGGTGCGATCGCCCGGAATATTTGTCACCGTCCAAGTAACTGGCGATCGACACAATCTTTACCAGATTACCTCAAACAAAACCAAGTACCAGGGATCTATGGCATTGATACCCGCGCCCTCACCCGCAAAATTCGGATGTTTGGAGCCATGAACGGTGGCATTTCTACAAGCATTCTTGATGAAGCGGAATTGCTAGAGCAGGTACTAGCGGCTCCCAATATGGCAGGATTGAATCTGGTTCGGGAAGTCACCACCCCAACGGCTTATGAATGGGCAGATCCCACAATTCCAGCTTGGGAATTCAACTCTGAGGCTATGGAAAATCTTGGGGAACCCTTTACCGTTGTTGCCCTTGACTTTGGCGTTAAACGTAATATCTTGCGTCGCTTAGTAAGTTACGGTTGTCGGGTGATTGTTGTACCTGCTGATACGCCACCAGAGGAAATTCTCAACTACAATCCAGATGGTGTATTTCTTTCTAACGGTCCTGGCGACCCTGCTGCCGTCACCGAAGGGATTGCAACTGCCAAAGCACTCCTGTTAAGTCAAAAACCCATCTTTGGTATTTGTATGGGACACCAAATTTTAGGGCATGCACTAGGGGCAGAAACCTATAAACTTAAATTTGGTCATCGTGGTTTAAATCAGCCTGCCGGTTTACAACAACGGGTAGAAATTACTAGTCAAAACCATAGTTTTGCTATTAATCCAGATTCATTACCTACGGCAGTTGTGGAAATCAGCCATCTAAACTTAAACGATCGCACCATTGCCGGGGTACGTCACAAATCTCTACCTGTATTCTCTGTGCAGTATCACCCAGAAGCCAGTCCTGGACCCCACGATGCTGATTACTTATTTGAGCAATTTGTTCAATCCATGCGAACAGCACGTCAATCCGTGGCAGAGGTGAGGTAAAAATAGGGCATGGGGACTAGGGACTGGGGACTAGGGACTAGGGACTAGGAAATAAGATTAAGAATACTATTTTCCAATCCTCAGTACCCAATCCTCAGTACCCAATCCCCAATCCCCAATCCCCAATCCCCAATCCCCTATTCCAACAGATTGTAGACAATTTGCTCAAAAACCATCTATACTTGAGCGTTCACTTTAACTCATGAGGAGGGAATTATTGCTGAGCCACTAAATCTAACCGTTAGCCTGAGGGGCACTCGTGAAGTCCGGGATAACTGTCAGCTATTCCGCCTCACAGGTTTGTTAGATGCTTTTTCTGAGCCGACATTTCGCAAGACACTTGGCAGCAAGATTGACGAAGGTCCTAAGCACATTATTTTGGATCTCTCACAAATTGACTTTGTTGATAGCTCTGGCTTGGGCGCTCTGGTGCAGCTAGCCAAGCAGGCTCAAACTGCTGATGGCACTTTGCAAATCGTCACCAATGCCCGCGTAACTCAAACGGTCAAGCTTGTTCGCCTAGAGAAGTTTCTCTCCCTGCAAAAATCAGTTGAAGACGCTCTAGAAAACGTCAAGTAGTCTTGATTGCTCGACCTGAGAGTTAAATTTAGCTATCCAGATTCAACATCGGATAGCTTAATTTTTAAAACTTCTGGCAGAAAACCTCTCTCCTTGTGGGAGAGGCATAAAACCAGTTGAGCTATTATGTTTAAGGTTGAGCAATAACTAAAGATATAGACAGCCAGTTATTGGGTATGTAATTGTTGGCTAGAATATCCGATAAATAATCAAGTCTGAGAAATTTGTAAGAAATACAAAGCCAGCAAATTTGTCTATAGGTAAAATTGACTTAATACTGTATAGTTAAAGATTGTCCCTTACTAAGTAAGTATGACAATTCAATGAAGTCAAAGGGTGAATTTTATGTTCAGATTTTACCCTATCTTAGGCACAGACCACAAGAAGTAGCCGAAATTTGGTTTATAGGCGTTTACATCAGGGTGATTTTAAATGCCAACTCTCAATCAACAAGATGAAATTAGGAAGTAATTCTGATAGTATTGATTATGCTAAGTATACTATCATGGCGTACTTCAGAAAAATCAGTCTTTGTGAACAATGCCTGCCAAATAGAGCCAGTGAAGGAATGATTTATTTGTGAAGTCAAAGGAGGAAGAGCTATTAGATGCACAAGATGAAACTCGCAAACAGAGTTTATCTTGGAATCAAGCACTCTTGGCAACCACGGCGCCATTCCAAGAGATTTCCCGATCACAAGTGCAACAAATTTCTCCTACGGCTCTAGCATATTTAGGGGATGCAATTTATGAATTATATGTTAGAATTTTCTATCTGCTGCCATTGCAGCGCTCAGGAATTTACCATAGTCTGGTAGTGGAGCAGGTAAGAGCCGAAACACAAGCGCTACATTTGCGATCGCTGATTCCTCATCTCAGGGATACCGAATTAGAAATTGTCCGACGGGGTAGAAACGCCGCAACAGGACGCCCTAAGCGACTTAATCCCGAAATTTATCAACAGGCAACTAGTCTAGAAACCTTAATTGGCTACTTATATCTCACTGATTACCAGCGTCTAACCGAACTATTGCAAGTACTTCATATAGAAAAAGAGTGAAAACTCAATTTCACAGTTGCCGCAACACTAGATTAGGTTCAACAAATTGAGGTAGTCGGGATAATCAACCATACGCTATATCCATAACTCAAATGCAGAATAAACCAAGAAAAATTAGAACTTCTAGCGAACCCAATCGTGGACAACCCGTAAAAATTAAAGGTAAACGCGTTGTTGCTAATCCAACTCGCAATCCTCGGAAAATAGATAGCAACCCCATCTCTGTTGCTAATCCAACTCGCAATCCCCGGAAAATAGATAGCAACCCCATTTCTGTTGCTAATCCAACTCGCAATCCCCGGAAAGTAGATAGCAATACCATCTCTGTTGCTAATCCAACTCGCAATCCTCGGAAAGTAGATAGCAATACCATCTCTGTTGCTAATCCAACTCGCAATCCTCGGAAAGTAGATGGTAATACCATCTCTGTTGTTAATCCGACTCGCAATCCCCGGAAAATAGATAGCAACTCCAGTTATGGCAACTCCCGACAACGGAATAATAACTTCTCCCAGCCATCTGTATCTACACAACCGATAGAAGAAGATAACGATCTCATCTACGGTCGTCACCCCGTATTGAGTGCGTTGCAAAATCAGCGCAATCTCAACCGTCTCTGGATTACTACCCGTCTGCGCTATGATCCCAGCTTCCACCATTTTCTGCTGCAAGCGAAGGAAAACGGCACAGTTATTGACGAGGTTGAACCCAAGCGCTTAGACTATCTCACCAACGGTGCTAATCATCAAGGTGTAGCGGCACAAATTGCTCCCTACGCCTATATCGAATTGCCCGATTTAATTGAGCAGTGCAAATCTGTAACCGATGCTGTAATTGTCGTCGCTGACGGAATTACTGATCCCCACAACTTGGGAGCAATTATTCGCACCGCCGAAGCAATAGGCGCTCAAGGATTGGTGATTCCTCAAAGAAGGGCATCTGGAATTACTTCTACTGTGATGAAAGTAGCAGCAGGTGCTTTAGAAAATTTTGCTGTATCTAGAGTTGTCAACCTTGGCCGCAGCTTAGAAGAATTAAAAGAAGCTGGATTTTGGATTTACGGCACTGCTGCAAGTGGTAGCGAACCCGTGCATACAGTGAATTTCACTGGCCCAATCGTTTTGGTAATCGGCTCAGAAGGCGAAGGTCTGGGTATGTTAACTCAACGTTCCTGTGATTTTTTGGTATCGATTCCTCTACAGGGTAAGACTCCCAGCCTGAATGCTTCTGTAGCGGCGGGTATGGCGCTTTATGAAATTTATCGCCAGCGATCGCTAAATACGCTGCACTTAGATAAATTACACAAAATCCCTTTTAAAAAATAACGTAACAGAGTATAAAGAAATGTAAAAGATAATAAAGCAGCATATCGTTTAACACCCTGTAGCACGTTTATAAATCGGCGAAAACCATGAAAACCATTTGGCATAACCTCAAGGAAGTGTTGATTAACACGTTCGAGAACCTCGGCTTGGCTTGGTGGGTAGAGATTGTGACGCAGAATCCCCGTTGCACATACTACTTTGGCCCATTTCTGAGTTCTTCTGATGCAACATTAGCAAGCAAAGGATACATAGAAGATTTGGAACTTGAAGGAGCTACGGGAATTGTTGTGAGTGTCAAGCGTTGCAAACCTAATACCTTAACAATTGCTGACGACTTGGGGGAAAGATTTGACCGCAAAGTACAGCCTGCCTTTGGCGGTCAAATTTAAGTTAGGCGAACATAATTCGTAATTGCGAGTTTTAATTACGAATTATTTCTCTAAGAGTCAAAAACCCTTGGATTATTGATTACCAATTACTTGCGGATGTTCTTCCAGCCAATGATCAATGTCATTTAGCACTAGCTGGGGAACTTCCCAGGGAAAAAGATGGGCGGTGTTGGGATAGCACTGCCATTCGGAATTTTGGAGGTGTCGAGCAGTTTCTAAGCTGGAATCAGATGTGATGTGGCGGTCTTGTTCACCAGCAAGTACGAAACTAGGACATTGAATTTGTTCCAATTCTGGAAGTCGATTGTATCCCGATTGAATTGCACTATAAAGGGCGCGAGTAGCAGCAGGAGAGGTTTGCAAATAAGCTGGTACTGCTTCTTTGGCGATGTAGTTGTAACTGGTAGATGTATGTTGTTGGATTAAGTAGCGAAAAAGCGATCGCTTGCCAAAAGTTTCAATATTCCATTGCCAACTGGGTTTTATATAGTTTAATAGCGCAGCAACGCCAGTATATAAATTATCCTGCCAAGTAATGCTCGGATGACTACCACGGGGTTTTGCGCCTGTTGCCACCAAAATTAGCCCAGTAATGCGCTCTGGCAAACGTAACGCCAACTCCATTGCCAGAATACCCCCCAGTGACCATCCCAATACTAGGCACTTTTCAATCTCAAAGCGGTCTAGCAACGCTTCTAAATCAGTTAAATGGTCATTCATCTCAAAATTGCCGTTGTAGCGACTTTTGCCGTATCCACGTAAATCAGGGGCAAAAGTTTGGTAGCGTTTTGATAAATGATTGGTAAAGACAGAAAGACTACGACCAGTACCAGGATGACCATGTAAGCCTAAAATTGGGAATCCTTGACCTTGGATGTAGACATTGAGACGTGTCGCAGTCCTGGTGTGGCGATCGCTCATTACTCGCCGTTCTCCTGTCTATCAAACAAATATTCTAAAATGCGTTGACTTTCAGTTTTCAAGCCTTTAATCTTAGTCACAACTTCTTTCCCTTCAATGACAATTGCCAACTGCATCGATCGCAGCTTCGAGTGCGATCGCAACGTGAGTCCAATGAGTTCCCCCCTGGCAATAAACCACATAAGGCGATCGCATTGGCCCATCGGCTGATAATTCCAAAGTACTCCCTTCAATAAATGTCCCCCCAGCCATGACTACCAAGCTTTCATACCCCGGCATTTCATCTGGAACAGGGTCTAAGTAGGAACCTATAGGAGAATGCTGTTGTATAGCTTTACAGAAAGCAATTAGCTTTTGGGCAGAACCGAGTTTAATTGCCTGAATTACGTCCCCACGGGGAGCCAGGGGAGCAGGATTCACTGGATAACCGAGTTTGTCAAATACATAACCAGTCAGATAAGTCCCTTTCATCGCCTCTCCGACCATCTGCGGCGCGAGAAATAAGCCTTGGAACAGCAAGCGATTTTGGTCAAAAGTAGCACCGCCATAACTACCGATACCGGGAGCAGTCAGGCGACAGGCGGATGCTTCCACTAAGTCAGCGCGACCGGCGACATAACCGCCAGCGCTGACAATAGTACCACCAGGATTTTTAATCAATGACCCCGCCATTAAATCAGCACCTACGGCTGTGGGTTCACTAGTTCCAATAAATTCGCCGTAGCAGTTATCTACAAAGCAAACGGTGTTCGGGTTTTGCTGTTTGACTAAGTGGACGATTTTTTCAATATCGGCAATTGATAAACTAGGACGCCAAGAATAGCCACAAGAACGCTGAATTAACACTAAACGAGTGTTTTGGGTCACACTAGTGGTTAAAGCTTCCCAATCTATAGTTCCTTGGGGGGTTAGCTCCAATTGGCGGTAATTTATGCCAAACTCGATCAGGGAGCCTTGACCTTCACCCCGTAAACCAATGACTTCTTCAAGGGTATCGTAGGGAGAACCAACCACTGCTAACATTTCATCTCCAGGACGGAGGACACCAAACAAAGCACAAGCGATCGCATGAGTTCCCGAAACAAACTGCACTCGCACCGCCGCAGCTTCGGCACCCATAACTTCCGCAAAAACTTTATCTAAAGTTTCTCGTCCTAAATCATCGTGACCATAGCCACTTACACCAGCAAAGTGGTGTGCGCCCACACGGTGATTACGAAAAGCATCCAGCACTCGTTTTAGATTATGCTTGACCTGAGTGTCAATTCCAGAAAAAATTTCTAATAGTGCCTGTTCTGCTTGCCGCAGCTGTTCTAAGCTGTTCATCAGTTCCTCGGTTGAAAAAAATTATAGATATGCGGATTTTTAGATCGCACATACAAGGCTGGAAAATTAAAATTCAGGTTACTGCATGACAATTGCTACTTCAACCAAACCTCAAATTAACTGGGTTAATACCCTGTTTTTCATTGGACTGCACATCGGCGCTTTATTTGCCTTTGTTCCTGGTAACTTTAGCTGGACAGCAGTTGGTGTAGGTTTCTTGCTGTATTGGGTAACAGGTGGTTTAGGAGTTACTCTAGGATTTCACCGCCTTGTTACTCACCGCAGTTTTCAAACTCCCAAATGGCTAGAGTATCTCTTGGTTATCTTCGGCACTCTCTCCTGTCAGGGAGGCCCGATTGAGTGGATTGGGACACATCGGATTCATCATTTAAACTCTGATACTGATACCGATCCCCATGATTCTAATAAAGGCTTCTGGTGGAGCCACATGGGTTGGCTAACTCATTATTGTCCCGCTCACGCTGATGTTCCTCGTTTCACCAAAGACATTGCCGAAGACCCAGTTTATCAGTTTTTAGAAAAATATTTCATTTTGATCCAGGTTGCTCTGGGTGTATTACTTTTGCTTCTGGGTGGCTGGCCGTTTGTGATTTGGGGAGTTTTTGTTCGGATTGTCTGGGTTTACCACTGCACTTGGTTGGTGAACAGCGCCACTCACAAATTTGGCTATCAGAGCTATGATTCTGGCGATCGCTCCACTAACTGCTGGTGGGTAGCCGTACTAGTTTTTGGTGAAGGCTGGCACAATAACCATCATGCCTTTCAATACTCAGCTCGTCATGGGCTGGAATGGTGGGAAATCGATTTAACCTGGATGACAGTTCAATTGCTACAAGCAGTTGGTCTGGCTACTAATGTAAAGTTAGCCCCAACAAAAGTTAGTTAGGAGTTTGGAGTTAGGAGTTTGGAGTCACGTTTAATGTGAATTAGGCGTTGAAACCTTTATCTTCCTGTGGATTTTTCTCAACCCATGATTTTGAAACCCACAAATCCTTATGGCACAACAAGCGCTATAACTCATCACTCCTAACTCCTAACTTCTCACTCCTCACTTTTCCAAAGTCTATTTACGGGTGCGCTTGTGTCGGTTAGATTGCTATAATCCGAAGCGCTAATATGAAGAATTTTTACAGCAAGTTGCTTTTTGGTGACTTGGTGGAGGAGTTTGTTGTTTTTCAGGTGTCCATGACTACATCAATAATTAACAGCCAGAAACTAAGTGACGAGCCTGGTAATTCCGACTTCCGGCTCAAAGATATTGTCAAAACCCTGCCACAGGAATGTTTTCAACAGAACCGTCGGAAAGCTTGGACACAAGTACTGCTCAGTGTCTTGGCAGTTGCCTTGGGTTATTACAGCCTGATTATTACTCCTTGGTTTCTCTTGCCCCTAGCTTGGATTTTTACGGGTACTGCTTTAACAGGTTTTTTTGTAATTGGCCATGATTGTGGACACAGGTCTTTTGCCAAACGTCGTTGGGTAAATGATTTGGTAGGGCATTTCTTCATGATGCCGTTAATTTACCCCTTTCACAGTTGGCGCATTAAGCATAATTATCACCATACTCACACCAATAAGCTGGATGAGGACAACGCTTGGCATCCAATCAGACCAGAAGTGTTTGAAAATTGGGATACAACCCGACAGTCTGCTTTTAAGCTGTTCATGCGTAAACGCCTCTGGTGGGTAGGTTCCATTGGACATTGGGCTGTGGTGCATTTTGATTGGCGGAACTTCAAAACTAAAGACCAATCAAGTATCAAGCTTTCTGTGGCTGTAGTAGTGGTGTTTGCTGCGATCGCTTTCCCGGTCTTAATCGCCACAACTGGTATCTGGGGATTTGTCAAGTTTTGGCTAGTGCCCTGGATGATTTACCATTTTTGGATGAGTACTTTTACTATTGTTCACCACACTGCTGCGGATGTTCCTTTTGCGACAGCGAACAAGTGGAACGAAGCTTTAGCACAGCTAGCTGGCACTATTCATTGCAATTATCCGGGTTGGGTAGAAATTCTGTGCCATGATATCAATGTTCACGTCCCTCATCATATTTCCACAGCGATTCCTTCTTATAATTTGCGGTTAGCTTACAGCAGCATCAAAGAAAATTGGGAGCCTTATCTCCATGAGGAGTGTCAGTTTTCTTGGTCTTTAATGAAGCAGATTACAGACCAGTGTCAACTATACACAACTGATGTTGGCTATAAGACTTTCAACGAACATTATACAGAGCAATAAATAGCACTGTGATTAAACTCACGCTCTTGTCGATTCAAGAGCGTTTATCATGCTGTGTTTAAATAGAATCTGGCAATTCTTTATTCTTGCCAGAAATTATCCTCTTGCGTGTTAGCGATCGCTAGTTTCGTGGGCATTCTAGAGGTGAGATGATCTCCTCTCAAATAAAGTTCCGATTTACATCCAACAAAAGAATCCAGTGCAATCAAATACCATCACGTTGAACAATCCTCCTGGCGGTGAAACGTCTGAGGAAGCCACTAAATTGCCTTTCACACTTGGGGATTTAAAAGCTGCAATTCCTGCTGAATGCTTTCAGCCGAATGTGACAAAATCACTTTTTTACTTCTTTCGTGACATCCTCATTATCAGTCTGCTTTATGCAGTAGCTTATTACCTGGATTCTTGGCTTTTCTTCCCGATTTTCTGGCTAATGCAAGGAACGATGTTTTGGGCTTTGTTTGTAGTAGGACATGACTGCGGACACCAATCTTTTTCTAAGCATAAATGGCTCAATGATTTGATTGGACATCTTTCTCACACACCAATACTTGTTCCTTATCACGGTTGGCGGATTAGTCACAGAACACATCACAAAAATACTGGCAATATCGATAACGATGAAAGCTGGTATCCTGTGACAGAATCCCAATACAAGGAGATGCCTTTAGCCCAAAAGATCGGCAGATATTATGTGTTTCTATTGGCTTATCCTGTGTATTTATTTAAGCGTTCTCCTAATAAGGAAGGCTCCCACTTTATGCCCAGTAGTTCGCTTTTCAAACCATCGGAAAAATGGGATGTCCTTACTAGTACTGTACTTTTGATTGGTATGGTAGGTTTGCTAGGATTCCTCACCTACCAATGGGGTTGGATGTGGTTGCTGAAATATTATGCTGTGCCCTACCTTGTCTTCATTGTTTGGCTAGATTTGGTGACATTCTTGCACCACACTGAGTCAGATATTCCTTGGTATCGTGGAGAAGATTGGACTTTCCTGAAAGGTGCAATTTCAAGTATTGACCGTGATTATGGTTTGGTTAATCATATTCATCATGATATCGGTACTCATGTTGCTCACCATATATTCCTTAACATCCCTCACTACAATTTGCTGAAGGCAACTGAGGCAATAAAACCAGTGATGGGTGAGTATTTCCACAAATCGGAAGAACCCATTTGGAAGTCATTATGGAATTCAGGTGTCAGCTGCCATTTTGTACCTGATAGCGGTAGTAAGGTTTACTACACATCTAACGACAAGTTAGCTAAAGATTAAGACTTAGATTCCCGACTTCTTAAAAGAAGTCGGGAATCTTGTATTATTGACCGTTGCATTAAAAATTACCTAAATACGATTTAGCTTTTAAGGGCGATCGGATATTATATTATTATTGCTTCTAACTCTGTCGCTATTTGAGCGTCCTGAGCCTAGTGTAAATCTCAACTTCCTAGCTGTAAAATAAAATAGATAGATGACCGTTCACGGATTCTAGCACAGACTATACTATAGACAATTTACCCAAAACTTTCTCTAGCAACTTTAAAATCAGAGGTATCAATGATTATAACGAATTTTAGCAAACAACGAAATGAATTTAAGGAATCTAAGGAATCTAAAGTACTCAAAGCTAAACCACATTGGCAAGGGCAAAATTTGAGCGATACTCCTGTCAAAAGTAAAGATACCAAGATGCGAGATCCTGTCCCTGATAGTTTGATTTTCAATAACTTAAATCGTGGTCGAGTTGCTATTTTTATTGATGGCTTAAACCTATTTCATACAGCTTTACAACTCGGCATAGAAATTGACTATGTTAAATTACTTTGTCATTTAACCAACGGTTCAAGACTTTTGCGTGCTTTCTTCTATACTGGGGTTGATATCAGCAATGAAAAACAACAGGGTTTTTTATTGTGGATGCGTCGTAATGGCTATCGTGTAGTGGCAAAGGATCTTGTTCTAGCAGCAGAGAATTTAAAAAAATCAAATCTGAACGTAGAAATTGCCGTAGACATGATAACTTTAGCTCCTTACTATGATACTGCGGTCTTAGTCAGTGGAGATGGAGATTTAGCTTATGCGGTGAACGCTGTCAGCAGAATGGGAGTTCGAGTAGAAGTGGTCAGTCTGCAAACAACCACTAGTGAAAGCTTGATTGATGTTGCTGACTGCTTTATTGACCTCGATAGTATTAAAGCACACATTCAAAAAGATTCTAATCTTGGCTATAGTTATCGCACACCATCAAATTCAAACCTTTAAAACCCTATTTAAAATCTCTCAAAATCTATACTCAGCTATTGCAATGTAGAAGGTTTATTAGGTTGGGTGGGATTCAAACCCCACCCATACCTGTCCTAGTACCCAGTCCCCAGTTAGTTCAATCTGCGTATTTGCTCGGTTTTAATTGAAATGGATATTTTAATAGTTGAAGATGAACCAGAAATAGCTCATTTAATCGAACTCTCTTTAGAAAAAGAAGGATTTTTTTGTCGCACTAGCCGCGATGGGATGAGTGCTTTGCGGATGTTTCAAGAACAACCACCCGATTTAATCATTCTAGATTTAATGATTCCTGGTTTGGATGGGTTGGAAGTTTGTGCCAGAATTCGCCAGAAACCAGGTGCGAAAGATCCTTACATTTTGATGCTTACGGCTAAGGGTGAGGAAATCGATCGCGTCATTGGTTTATCTACTGGTGCTGATGATTACATGGTTAAACCCTTTAGCCCCAGAGAGTTGGTAGCTAGGGTGCGGGCACTATTACGGCGTAGCTTGCGCCAAGGGGGACAACATCAAGTCAATCGTACTCAACACTTTATCGTCGATGTAGACCAGCGCACTGCCAATCGTCAGATGAATTCTCAGGAGGTTGAAATTTTGGACTTAACTACCCTGGAATTTAACTTGCTAACCACCTTTGTCAGCAATCCTGGTCGAGTTTGGAACCGTACTCAACTCATTGATAAACTTTGGGGAGATAACTTTTTTGGCGATGAGCGAGTGGTGGATACTCATGTAGCCCGGTTGCGAAAAAAGATTGAGCCTGATCCGGCAAATCCGACTTTTATTAAAACTGTTGTTGGGGTTGGCTATAAATTTGAAGATCCTCTGGTGGCGTAAATATTATGAAGATGGGGCTGAGAACGCGCCTATTTTTTTCCCACTTAGTAGTAATGATCGTGGGGGTAGCTAGCCTGGTAAGCATCAGCAAAATCTCTTCCCCCCGCTTGTTTGTTTTGCATTTGGAACGATTAGAAAATCAGGGGTTCGACTTAATCGATGTTCGTACTGAATTGGTTGCAGGATTTGAACTTGCTTGGCAGCGAAGCACTCTTTGGTCAGTCTTAGTCGGTACCACCGCCGCCGGAGGGTTAAGCTATTGGGTATCCAGCCGGATTATGCAACGGTTGACGGAGATGGAACAAATCACCCAAAAATTTGCAGCTGGTCAAATGGATGCACGACTACCTGTGTCTGATATTCCCGAACTCAGTGGACTGAGTGCTAGTTTCAATCGAATGGCAGCCAGTTTAGAGGGGGTTGAAGCGCGGCGGCGAGAAGTGATTGGAGATATGACTCATGAACTACGAACACCGTTAACAGTGGTGCGCGGCTACTTAGAAGAACTGGCTGATGGGGAAATTGAAGCGTCTCCTGAAATTTATTGGCGTTTAGCTAAAGAAACTAGGCGCTTAGAGCAGTTGGTGAACGATTTACAAGAACTATCTAAGGCTGAAGCGGGTTATCTGCCAATTAATATTCAACGGGTAAATCTGCGTCCGTTGTTAGAGTCATTAGTGGAAAAATTTACCGATCAATTGTTGGAAGATGGGCCTGTTCTGCTGTTAAAATGTCCCTCTGTGCTACCTGCTGTATTGGCAGATATTGACCGCACAGAACAGGTATTGGTTAATCTGCTAGGTAATGCAGTGCATTATACTAACGAAGGTTCAATTACCATTAGTGCTGGGACTGAAGCTTCTCTTCTCTGGATTGCGGTTGTGGATACAGGTATTGGTATTGCTCCAGAAAATTTGTCCCATGTGTTTGAGCGCTTCTGGCGAGCCGACCAATCGCGCGATCGCCATTCGGGAGGCACGGGTATTGGCTTAACTATTACCCATCGTTTAATTGAACTACAAGGCGGTAAAATTCAGGTAGAAAGCGAATTGGGAGTTGGCAGTACGTTCCGATTTTTTCTGCCTTTGGCTTGAGTTGAGCCAAAACCCTTGAGATCCGAGGGATTGACACAAGGTAGTCATAGCCGTGTCATACCCAATTGCTAGTTTGAAAGTATCCCAAATCTTGGTTTTTTGATGAATGTCGAGATTTTGGAATTGCATTGAGTATAACATTATGTCTACATTTATTCTGGCTACTTTTTTGGTTAGTTTACTCAGTTTTTCCGGTTACGCTGCGATCGCCTACCTGTTTCCTCAAAATCGTTCCCAAGACTGACTAATTGAAATAATTGGTAATTCGTAATTCGTAATTCTTAACTACGAATTACGAATTAGTAATTAGTTAATCTTCTTTCTCAATAATTCTGGAATCTGAGAAGGGCGTTCGGCTACTGTAACTTGCGCTTCTTTTAAAGCAGCTAATTTACTTTGGGCTGTACCAAAGTTAGGATCGCGTCCGATAACCGTTGCTAAAGTCCCAGTTTGACGCCAACTTTTTCCTGGTGGTGCAAGTCGGCCTGCAATGTAGGCAATTACTGGTTTATCAATTGCCTCAGCAATGTATCGGGCTGCTGTTTCTTCACTACCACCACCAGGTTGGCCGACTAAAACGATCGCCTCTGTGGTTTCATCCTCATCAAGAATTTGCAGCCATTGGAGAAATGAGGAACCGACGATGGCATCACTACCAATACTGACACTAATCGACTGCCCCAAACCTGCTTTTGTTAATTCGTAGGCGACTTCGTAGGTGAGGGTGCTGCTACGACTAACAATCCCCACGGAACCAGGGGTATAAAATTCGCTGGGTTGAGTGCCTAAGAGAATTTTCCCCGGTACAATGATCCCCGGACTGTTTGGCCCGACTACCAAAGTTTCACAGGCTTCGGCTTTGCGGAGTAATTGCACCATATCCAAAGGGGGTACGCCAGCAGTGATAATAACGATCTGGCTAATATGAGATGCGATCGCTTCTAATGCCGCATCTAGCACGTCGTAAGGATCTACACAAATAATTGTCGTGTCAATCGCCCCAAATTTCTCTATTACCTCCTCTACTAAGTCAAATACTGGCAGTCCATGCAGTTCTTGTCCGCCGCATCCAGCATTGACACCAGCTACCAAATTTGTGCCATAAGCTTTCATTTGAGTAACATAAGTACCTGATATAAATTCACAAAAGCCTTGAATTAAAACTTTACTTTCTGGCGTTAGGTTCATAAAAAATTACCGTAAGTTTGGCAACCCAGTGCCTTGCGCCACTGAGCATAAAAACGACAAGTTTACAGTGTCGTATTGATTCAATTTTTACTACTTCTTATTAGCTGTTGGTTTAGCAAGACGAACTGCTGCCGCCACTGCCTCATCTAAATTTTCTACCACGAGGAGCGCATTGCTCTGGGTTTTTAGTGTTGCTAAATATTTTCTCGCAGCATTAAATTCAGAACCAGCAAGGCGGACAACTAAAGATGGAAAATTAAGCTCTCGCCGAACTTTATTACCATTAGAACGTACAACCTGTAATTGAAGTTCGCTGTTGTCTGGCTGCACAACTCTGGCGATAACTTCAGTCACTTCCTCAATTTGAGGAATGGTACCTAGGAAGTTAATTAGTATTACTTGAATGCTTTTATCAGCCTCCAGCAGTTTCAAACCTGCTTCTAGGCGATCGCGGAAGGTCGTTGGTGTAGTATCTGTAAGGAAAGCGTGACGTAGATTCAAACAAACACCTGGATTGCCACCAGCATTAGCGACTAAATCCAAAGTTGCCATTACCGAACCAGTACCATTACCTAAAATACCGATTTTTCCATGCATTTGCACACCATCCCAGTCGCCCAAAATCCCGTTGACTTCAGTACTGGTATGACGGCTGATAATTTTTGCCGCCATCTCAGCAAAATCGGGATGACGCTTGATCGCCCGTTCGTTGACCCTGACTTTACCATTAAGAGCCATAACTTGACCAGTCGCACTAACTGCCAAGGGATTGATTTCGACTAAATCCAGGTCTTTTTGTAGAAATAACTGGTACATCTTCTGGAGAACGTTACTTACCGACTGCATCAGCGTCCCTTGCAAACCCATTTTCAAAGCTAATCGTCGGGCATAAAATGGCGAGAATTCTTGTTCTACAACAACATGGTGCATTTTTTCTCCAGCCGACTCCCAATCAATGTCTGCTTCTTTGCAACCTAAAAGTACCGGTCGGCAGACAGCAGTATCTAAAACCACCGCTAGATAAAACTCCTGGTTAGCGTCGTATTGCGATTCTGCCAGCACAACTTCCGGCAATTCGCCCCATATTGGTAAACTAAAGATATTTTGAGCAGCTGCGATCGCATCGATTGTCGTCTCCGCAAACCTAACTCCCCCTGCTTTTGCCCGTTCTGCTCCATGTACTTGAGATTTCAGCACAATCGGAAAGCGAATTTTTAAACGTTTCAAATCTGTAGGATGGTCAATTCGTTGGGAAGGCAATATCGGAATGCCTATCTTCCCAAACCACTCTTTAACTTGGTACTCTAATAAATCCATTGATACACCTTATTGATACACTTTGTATTGACAATTTCCAAGTTTTTGGTTATCGCTGTCTTAATATTTTGCAGCACCTTTATTGCAGAATTAAGCTTTTGGCAGCTATAAAAGTTTATTTTTCACGGATCAATTTTATCGAATTCAGCAAACGAGGCACATCATTTTTCATAGCTAACCTGTTTGTGACATAGCTACAACACTTAATTAATCTCCTGGGCAAGTTTCCCAGCATAGAAGATAACTAGCATTTCTGTCAAAACCCTCTGACATAGCATCGTTTCCTTAACCTTTGGATCATTTGGTAACAACTGCTCTGCAACTAGAATTTTGCCGAGCAGTACCTGTTGTGAATTTAATTGTCACGAAATAATGCAGTGAAAATACTCAAACACTCTATTATTCCCATTTTTTGTTTGTAATTTATATCTGAAGACAGATTATTTCATTTTGGATCTAGCACTGTAAAAATGTAGCGAGGCAAACAATAACTACTTTTTAAATTTTTGGTGAAAAGTCAGAATTTGTGTTAGAAAGTTGGTCGTTCAGATTTTCAAGCTGTGATTGATTAAAGTGTGCATTTGCATTCAACAAACCGAGAAAGTTCGTTTCATCCCCTTAAAAATAATCAAAACAATATAGTAATTTAGCGGGAAAGCTCTATGAAAGTAGCAGTCCAGCAGGAAGACTTACAGCTTTTAGCCAAGACTTTGCAGGAACAATTACTTGTAGAAGTTTCAACGGCTGAAGTCTTCGAGGTTAAGTGTGCCGTCAATAAAGACGGGTTAATGATCCTAACGCAACACGCATCAGATGTAATAGTTGACGCTCAACTAATTTTTGCAGTCATTGAGGAGGTACTTCAGTCTATAGCGCCCCGCCAAGAGCAACGGGTGCAGTGTTTCCTCAGAGTTGTTGGTGAACAACTCCCTTATGCCAAATGTTTCTTGACGTTGAAACAGATGGGGATATGGGGGGATGGGGGAGATGAGGAAGCAGGGGGAGATGAGGAAGCAATATCCTATTCATCTTCCTCATCCCCATCTTCCTCCTCCTCATTTCTGACATATACTCCATCAATCGATGAGATTGAGGAAGAGGAAGTGTTTGACCCGTTTGCAGATGTGCCGAATTTGTCGGCTTCTAAGCCAGCATTTCAAGTCAAACCTATCTTGCTGGGTGCAGCATTGTTGGGAATTGTAGTTTTAGGCGGTGGTGCTTACTTCTTGACTCGCCCTTGTGTGATGTCTGAATGTCAAGAAATACAAAACGCCGAGCAATTAAAAACAAAATCCCCGCAACTGATGCGCCGCGCCAAGTCTGAAAAAGAGTTAGTTGCTGTACAACAGCAACTTACAGCAGCCAGCACAGCCCTGAATATAATTCCTAGTTGGTCCCCCCGTTACCAGGTATCAGAAGAACTAAAAGCAAGTTTGTCTGGGCGCTCAGAAAAAATCAACCAGGTGGTCAAGGCTTTGCAAACGGGATCTTTGGCGGCAGAAAAAGTTCAAACTCCTGCACATAGCCTAGAGGAATTACAAGCTAGGCAACACTTATGGCGGCAGGTTATAGCGCCACTAGAAGCGATAAATTCCAGTAGTGAACTTTATGGACTCGCACAAGGGAAATTACTTAATTATCGTGTCCATTTACACGCTGTAAATCAGCAGATATTTACTGAGGAAAAATGGCTGAAAAAACTAACAGCAGCAAAAGCTGTAGCCGTTTCTGCCGAAAATCGGCAAGCTACTGCTAAATCCTTGAATGACTGGCAAAAGGTGCAGTCTACTTGGCTGGTGGTAATTAATACCTTGAATACCATTCCCGAAACTAGCGCTGGATATGAAGAAGCCCAAAAGCTGTTGGTAGATTATAAACCTAAGTTAGTCGTAGTACGCGATCGCGCTACTAAAGAACAATTAGCTGTTAAAACCTACCAACAAGCCGTTAGCACCGCCAACCAAGCCAAAGTATATCAGCAACAAAACCAATGGCAAGCAGCAGCAATATACTGGGATCAGGCTTTGCAAGCTGCTAAAAAAGTTCCCCAAGATAGCTTGTACTACACTCAAGCCCAGTCTTTAATCGAACCCTATTCAGCAGCCCTTAAACAAGCACAAGAAAAACTACAAGTTGTTAGTAGTTTGCAACAAACCCGCACCGATTTAGATAAAACCTGTACTAATGGAATTCGGATTTGCACCTTTAGCATAGATAACACAGGAATTCTTGTCCGGCTAACCCCTGAGTATGACCAAATAAGGCAAAATAACTCGGCTAATCCTAATTCTGAGAACTCTGATACTGCGATTAATCTTACCAATCACTTGCAAATCTTACGGGAAGCCCTAGCCGTAATTGGTGAAAATGCCAACTTGTCTCTTTTCCTTTATGATTCGCAAGGTCAGGTAATTTATACAAGGACTATAAATTGACCGCTTTCGATGTGCGATCGCACATCGAAAGCCCAGAAGCATAATTTTTGGCTGTAGTTTGGGAGCGGGTTTCAGCCTTGGTTTAGTAGTTCATTTGTTCGCGTTGAAAGGGCTGCCCTCATCCCCTAACCCCTTCTCCCAAAGATGGGAGAAGAGGAACTAGAATTATGTCTCCCCTCTCCCATCTTTGGGCTATCCATTAGTCACATCTTTCTTAACATTGCTGTAAGGCAGGCTCTGATGGGGTAACAGAAGTAAACAACGGCGGCATGATTGACAAAATTACCAGAAAATGTGGTAGACATGGCGTAGCGTGTCCATCAACTGACTTTTCCCGTTAAGTCTCAAAAAGCTTGCTGGTAAAGGATTTAGGAGACAGCACAGTATATACGGTAAAGTAATAAAAATCTGGTGTTAAAGGTGACGAGCAATGCTGGACTGGTGGGAGAAAAATTTTGCAACTTGTTAGTTAGGCGATCGCCGATTGAATGAGCGTGCGATGTCGATAGGCTATGCTCTAAATCTTGGATTTGGTAAAGCATTGTCAGAAATCTTCAGTAGTGGAACAGTACTCAAGAGATTACCTTGGAGGTGAAAGGCTGGCTTTTTGCGATTGTGGGAGGGGAGAGGAGCGATCGCATCTTCAGAATTTTGAAAATAAGAGTTCATTCCTCAAACATCGCATTTTCAACCTTGATTTATTGCGCTTGGCTCCATGTAGATAATTTCCCAAATATGGCCATCTAAGTCAGCAAATCCATGTCCATACATAAAACCGTGATCTTGCGGTTCATTAAATGATAATCAAATATAGGGGGAGGAGGTGAGCGACGCTCACCTCCTCCCCCTACCCTCAACACGATTATCATTCTTATTTAAGATGTTTTGAGTATTTTAACTGATTGACAAAAGACACTTTATCCTAAGCTCTCACCGATGGTTCCTGTGTGATCTATTGTTCCATTTGCTGACTTTGCGATGCTTCCAGGTCTTCGTATAGATAATACACAATCTCTGGCTTTTGTCCAATTTTCTGTTAAGAAAGATGTTTATAATGCATAGCTTTTAAGGGGGGAACTAGAATCAAAGTCCCCCAATTTATCGCGAGATTTAGGGGGATCTGAAATATTTTGCTACACCAATAGGAACTTTTCAAACACTATACTGACTTGGTAGAAGGGGTTGCACTAGATGAAGCATATGTAGTCCTGAAGAACCTGATTGGCGCTATGTAGCAGGGCGATTACACATTTGGAGTTTGTGGAAAGAAATAACAGTTAGCCGTGGTTATCAGGACAGGGAGAAAAAGGCAACTACACTACAGAACGTATTAAATTTGACTCTAATAGCTCTGGTTAAACTTTCGTTACATAGTTGTAAATTTTCCCGCCCACCTACTTAAGCTCAAGAGAGTTATTTCGTAGGTTTTGATGGTAGTGGAACAGCTAGCCCTAAATGTGAGCACAGTAACGGCGGGAGTAGCGGTTTGCCAGCTATGAGTTCCATTTGATTTGTGGAGATTGTAACAGTGAAGGTTGTACCCATATTTACTTGACTATGTACCTGTATTTCACCACCATGCAGGTCAATACATCTCTTGACGATCGAAAGCCCTAACCCTGTTCCGGCAATATTCCCTACATTCTTAGCCCGATGAAAGGGCTTAAACAAGTGGTCTTGATCGTCATCGGGAATCCCAATACCTTTATCTTGAATTTTAAAGATCGTCTTTTCATTTTGACAAATCAGGTTGAAGTCAATTATGCTTCCTGCAAACGAATACTTGAGAGCATTCGACAACAAGTTAGTCAAAATAGAGTGGAGTAACTTCTTGTCGAGTTGAGCATAACTTTTGCTGCCTGCGTCCCGTTCATCGGTAATAAACAGCGTAATCTGATGGCAAGGGGCACTCAGTTGTATTTCTTCCACTAGACTATGGCAAAACTGCATGACATTGATTGGAGTTGGCATGAATTCCAGTTTCCCAGCTTCTACTCGGTTAATCATCAACACATCGTCTAGTAGTTGGGTGATATGATTGATCGACTTTTGGACATGCTGAAACTGCTTTTGGCTTTGGGCTGCATTGAGGCGATCTCCATAATCTTCTAGGATACCAATAGAAGAAGACACGACCGCCAGAGGGGTACGAAACTCGTGAGATGCCATTGAGATAAAGCGCGACTTTAATTCATTTAGTTCTCGTTCTTTCTCCAATGCTTTACGGACATCAGCTTCTGCTTGTTTTCGCTCGGTGACATCTCGACAGGTGATCACAATGCCCGCTACATTTGGCTCATCTAGGAGGTTTTTAGCGATCGCCTCAAAATCATGCCAGGAACCATCCGCATGATGCAAACGAAATTCTACTATTGTTTTTTGGGATGGATTCTCAAAGGCTCGACTGAGCAGAGCTTCTGCATAAAGTCCATCTTCTGGATGCACTAACTCAGGAAGATTTTTCGCAATCCAACTTTCTGGCTGATGTCCTAGAATATGCGTCAAAGAAGGGCTAACATAAACGACCCGTCCACCTGATTCTAAGGTGGCGATGATATTCGATGCATTTTGTAGCAACGAGCGAAATCGCTCTTCGCTTTGCTGCAATATCTCAGCTTTAGCTAGTTTAATCTCAGTTTGAATCAGTTGAGATTGTGCCTGCTGCAACTGTTTGAGAGCTTGTTCCAGATCTTGGTTTGCTGCTTCTAACTGAGCCGGACTAGGTAACGCTAGCGCCTTAGGAATCAGAGGAATGAGTTCCAAAGCTGTATACATTGAAATAAGGGCTGTTAAGGCTTTGACTACACCTGACAACCAGTAAGTCGGATACCATAATGTCCAGATATCTATCACGTGTCCGGTGCCACAGGCAATAATAAAAGCACCAAACATCAGAAATATCCAGTTAAACGGAATGTCACGTCGTTTAGAGACAAAGTAGACAAGCAAGCAGGGAATAGAGAAGTAGGACAATGCAATTACACTATCAGAAAGTATATGCAGCCAGACCAATGCTGGTTTCCAGAGATAGCAATGTCCATGTGGAATAAAGCCGTTTGAATTCAAAAGGGGATGAAGTAAATTTAGCATCTTGAAGCCTCTTCTCAACTCCTTGAATGTGATTCAATTCGCATCTGGCTCATCATCTTGAGAAGTGACTGGCATCGGCAATGCAATCCGAACAATAGTCTGTTCGCCAGGTATACTCTCGATGGTGAACTCTCCTCCATACAATTCAATTAAGCGCTTAGAAGTAATTAGCCCCAACCCAGTACCATTCTGTTCATACAACTTATGATTAAACTGTGTATAAGCACCTATATTCACAATTTGCTCAGAGGTCATGCCACGACCGTGATCGATCGCATAGAGCGAATAAACGTTATCGCTCGAAACGCCAATGACACTGACTTTTGAACCAGATTGAGAAAATTTGAAGGCATTATTAATCAATTCTTTGATAACTTTCTTTAGACTGGCGGATGAAATTTGTACAGCTTCATCTTGTAGATCGATCTCTAAATCTAATGTTCGCTGTGCATTCTCGGCTTCCTGATATGCAGTCTCTTCAACCATCATTTTGAGAAAGGTATGAGGAACATGTTCTCGGAAACTAGTAACTTTTTCTGTATCGGATAGAATGACTTCCAGTTTGGCATAGAGCAAAAAGTTTTGGGTCAAGCCATAAAGCTGCTTGCCGGATGTATAAACTGCCTCTATCATTTCTAATTTATCAGTATCCGATGTAGAGTCCCATTCTTCCATTAATAACTGTGGTAATGCAATAATACTTTGCAAGGGCGTATGCAGTTCATGGGGTAATGACACTGTAATCGTGTTGCAAAGCTGCTGAAATTTCACCTGATTCTTTTGAGCAATGATCGTTTGCTTTTTGAACTGAACCTCAATTGCTCGCCGGAGTTCAGCGGGAGTGAAGGGTTTGGTTAGATAGTCATCCACACCCAATTCCATTCCCTGTCGGACATCAGTTCTATCGGCTTTGGCGGTGAGAAAAATGACGGGAATGCTTGCCATTTGCGGGTCTTGACGGAGCAATTCGATAAACTCATAGCCATTCAATTCAGGCATCATAACATCGCAAATAATCAAATCCGGCATCTCTTCTTTTGCTTTTTGTAAGCCAATCAAGCCATTCTCAGCCGCAGTTCGATAAAATCCTTCAAACCCCAAAATTGAGACAATATTCTCACGAACTTGAGGTTCATCTTCCACAACTAGAATCTTTTTTATAGTAGATTGCACGATTATTTCTCCTTATGCTGCTAAAACAAGGTGTTTGATCGATTCGTTCTCAGTTTCATTACTTTTTCTGGTTTGCTTCACGGGAAGCGTAACCGTGAAGGTTGTGCCAATTCCTACATGACTATCTACCTTGATTTCACCACCATGTATATCGACACATTTGCGGACGATCGCCAGCCCTAAACCTGTACCGGGAATGCGTCCTACATTCTTGGCGCGGTGAAACGACTCAAATAAAAGGGCTTGGTCTTCAACGGGAATGCCAATGCCTCGATCTTGAATATGAAAAGCAATGCTTTCTGATTGCCAAACCAATTTAAAGTAGATTGTGCTTCCTGGATCGGAATATTTGACTGCATTCGTTAGCAAGTTAGACAGAATTCTTTGGAGTAATTTCTCATCCAGTTGAAGGTTATTACGATTCTGATGCTGACGGATTTTATATCGAAGCAGCGGATCTTTAGAGAGCGGAGCATACGGATTAAAGATTAGCGCAGGAGCGCAGAGAGCTTGACTCGAATGCCTCGCCATTTTCAGAGCCAAACACAAAGTCAGATAGAACCAGCTACGACTAACTGATTTACGCTCATCGATAATAGACAGATTAATTATGTGTTCAGGGGCGCTGATCTGCATTTCCTCCACTAAATTGTGACAAAATTGCACGATATTGAGGGGTGCTGGCTTAAACTCCAGCCCGTTAAGGTCTGCTCGGTTAATCATCAACACATCGTCTAGTAGTTGGGTGATATGATTGATCGACTTTTGAACATACTGAAACTGCTTTTGGCTTTGGGCTGGATTGAGGCGGTGTCCATAATCTTCTAGGATACCAATGGAGGACGATACAACCGCCAGGGGGGTACGAAACTCGTGAGATGCCATTGAGATAAAGCGCGACTTCAATTCATTTAGTTCTCGCTCTTTCTCCAGTGCTTTACGCATATCGGCTTCTGCTTGTTTTCGCTCGGTGATATCTCGACAGGTAAGCACAATACCCGCTACATTAGGGTCATCTAAAAGGTTTTTGACAATTACCTCAAAGTCTCGCCAGCTGCCATCTGCATGATGCAAACGAAATTCTGCCGTCACATCAAGGGCTGGATTGTCAAGGGTATAGCCGAAGAGATTTTCAGCTACTAATTGGTCGTCAGGATGCACCAGTTTTGCAAGATTTTCTGCCATCCAATCCTCTGGGCTGCATCCAAGGATGTTGCTAATAGAGGGACTGACATAGGTAACTTGTCCATTGGCTGCAAGTGTGGCAATGATATTAGAAACATTTTGAACCAGAGAGCGAAATCGTTCTTCGCTTTTCTCTATCGTTGCCATTTTGATACTGACTTGCTGGGCAATAAATGACGCAATTAATGCCAGGATTAAAATGACTATTGTTGCAGCACCAATTGCAGTAGCCAGACTAGATACATCTATTAGGTTGCTAGAACTCTCGATCGATGTCTTAGCCGTTGGATGAAAGCAGACAGCGTTCATTGCCGTATAGTGCATTCCGCAGATTGCAGCCCCCATAATGACGCTACTACTGATTTTTCGCAATTTGCCGATTGGATTTGTTTCCCCTTTAATTCGGAATGTCAGCCAGAGAGCGATGATGGAAGCACATAGGGCAAAGAGGATCGAGGCAATAATAAACAGCAAATTATAGTGAGCCGTTCCCTCAAGTCTCATGGCTGCCATACCGGTGTAGTGCATTGCCCCAACTCCACTTCCCAGGAAAATTCCACCTATGACCAGATTGAAGGTTGTGTCTCGGTAACTGGTAATAAACAATGCCCCTCCTGATGCGACGATCGCCACCATCAGGGACGAAAGCACCACAGGCAGATCGTAAAAAACTGGTGTAGGAAGCTGGTAAGCCAGCATAGCAATAAAGTGCATTGACCAAATTCCAATGCCCATTGCAGCCGCACCTCCAGCGAGCCAAAAAAGACGTGCCAGATTACGAGCTGCCATGATTCGTCCTGCTAGGTCGAGTGCTGTATAAGCAGCAAAGACAGAAATGCAGAATGAAAGGATTGCGAGGCGAATATCGTAGGTTGCCGTCATAGTTAAAGCCTGAACAATGAGAGTGGAGCTGAATTTAAAACTCTACTCTTTAAAATTAGGCCTAGAAGATTGCTTGTAAAAGAGAGTAATCCCTTAATCTCTGATGGGTTTTACCTTTGTTGCCTTGTTTACTTAAGTGCATCAAGAGGAAGTTTTTACTAGCAATGGGGAAATTACTAGATACTAAATACTGTTTTCGTAGAATTACTGATAAACTCACAGAAAAGCAAGCTGAGAAATAAATTATCCTATACTAAAAACAGGTTGTAGCTTGACTTTTAAACCCGATAAAAAATTAACAAGCAAAGTTTTCTTTGCCGAAGCAAACGTCAAGCAATCAGGTGTTTTCAGTATAAGTCAAGAAAGTCCTTTTGGAGAATAGACTAGACTTAATCGTTAGAGCAATCTCTAGGTGGTGTTCTGGTTTTACCCTGAATCACCCGATGTTTCTTATCCCACTATTGCGGCTGGAAAGGTTATGTTCTTGCCCCACTCATTTATGCTAAGGCAAGCCTTAGAAAACACGATCGCACCTCTGCCCACCACCGTTACGCCAGATATGCTGGTGACAGAGGCGATCGCACTTTTGAACTCCAGTTCTGGCAACTTTGATCCGGGAATAGCCGCTAACATCTGCACAGGCTGTTTAGCTGTAGTCAGTGAAAACCAACTGGTGGGACTGTTCAGCGAACGAGTGGTGATACGTCTGGTTGCCAGTGGGCGATCGCTCGCTGGAGTCACTTTAGCAGAAGTGATTGAACCACCAGCGATCGCCTTACGCCAATCTGAGTTAACTAATCCTGATGTTGCCCTGAGCCTCTTACAAAAACACCAGATTCAGCACTTGCCGATATTAGACGACAATGGGCAGTTGTTGGGGCTGCTGACCTGGGAAAGTTTATGCCGTTTGCTGCAACCTGTAGAACCCGATCGCCCAGATGAGGCATCAATCACAGCTTTGAAACTTCAGACAGAACGATCGCAGCTTTTGATGGCAGTCTCAACGAGGATTCGGGCTTCGCTGAGTTTATCAGAAATACTCGATGCCACGGTGTCTGAAGTACGGCAGTTTTTGGGCTGCGATCGCGTGTCGATCTATCATTTTTTGGAAAATGGGCAGTTTCAGGTCGTGGCAGAGTCCCTCGCCGCCGGTCAACGCTCCTTTGTCAGTGAAGCGATTTACGATCCTTGCTTTGCTCCAGATTGGGCAGATCGATACGGACAAGGACGAGTGCGAGTGGTTTCTGATATTTATACAGCAGAGATGACCCCCTGCCATGTTGAGTTATTGGAGCATTTGCAGATTAGAGCCAAAATTCTAGTGCCGGCGATCGTTAACAACCAATTTTGGGGACTCGTTAGCGCCAGTGAATCGGCTGTGCCGCGTGATTGGCAACCGGCTGAGGTCACATTTTTAGAACAACTTGCCATTCAGGTGGCGATCGCTATTCAACACAGCGAAACGGCAACCCGATTCCGGCAACAACGGGAAGCCTTTCAGGCATTACTAGATCGTGCCCCTGACGTGATTTTTCGGCTCGATCTAGACTTACACTACCTCTATCTCAACGCAGCAGTAGAGGTTGAATTCGGCTATGCGGCAGCAGCGTTGATTGGTCAACCACTGCTCGCTGCCACCCTTGCCCAAGAAAATTTTGCCGAGTGGCAAACCGTAACTCAGCGAATAGCAGCAACCGGACAAGAAGAAACGATTGAATATCAACTCCGCACTCACTCGCGTTCCATCTGGTTTCAAACCCGTGTCGTTCCAGAATATGACATGGATGGAACTATCATGTCGTTTCTATGCGTGGCGCGTAATTTTACCTACAAGAAGCAAGCCCAAGCAAGACAAGTTGCTTATATCAACGTATTACTAGAGTGGCAAAACCGCCATCATGCTGCCCAGTTAGCCACTAGGCAAGTGCTGTATGAATGGGATACTGTCTGTGATCATGTGACCTGGGGCATTAATACCGATCAAGTGTTTGGCTATACTTCCTCTAAAATGCCCCAGACATCAACCGATTGGTTTGCCAGCATTCATCCAGAGGATCTGGAGTGGGCGCAAACGTCAGCAGCAGATTTCTTTGAGCATCAGGAACATCTCTGCTTGCAATATCGATGGCAACATCAGGCTGGGCATTACATCTGGATTGAAGCTCAAGCGCAGTTTTTTGCAGATGTTAACGGCAGCTTAAATCGCATTATCGGATATGTCACTGATATTAGTGAGAGAAAACGGCTTGAAGCCGAACGCACGCAGCTAGAAACTGCCCTCAGAGAAAGCGAAGCCCAACTCCGACAAATTTTTGACAACAGTCAGGATGTATTTTTTCTCAAATCCCTCAATGGCGAGCAGATGATTTATACCAGCCCAGCCTGGGAAGATATTTACCAAACGCCGTTGCAGCAAACCTATGATAATCCTCAAGCTTGGCTCGATTTTATTCATCCAGAAGATCGCGATCGCGTAGTTATGTTTAACCAGCAAGCTTGTCAAGGGGAAAAGGTTGACTCTCTTGGCTATCGAATTGTCCGTCCAGATAACTCCATTCGCTGGATCTGGAACCGCACTTTTCCGATTCGCAACGAAGCCGGAGAGATTTACCGTCTTGCTGGGGTCAACATCGATATTACTGAGCAAAAACAACTGGAACTGGAATTAAGCGCAGTCAAAGAACGCTATCAACTCGCCATTCGAGGTATCGGCGAAGGAGTGTGGGATTGGGATATTGTCAGCGATCGCATTATTGCCAGCGATCGCTATTGGGAAATTTTAGGCTACCCACCCCCAGCCGAAAACGCCTCCAAGTTTGCCTATGAGGTGCTTTGGGAACATATCCATCCAGACGATAGCGATCTTATCCAATCAACCTTACAACGCCATCTAGAAGACCATTTTCCCTATGAAGTAGAATTTCGCAGACGTAAGCATTCGGGTGATTATATTTGGTGTCGTTCTCGTGGAGAGGCAATTCGCGATCAAACTGGCAAGCCGATTCGCATGGTGGGAGCGATCGCAGATATCACAGAACGGAAAGCAATGGCAACTGCTCTAGAAGCGAGTGAAGAAACCTTGCGTCAGGTGGTCAATACAGTTCCTGGAGTGGTTTATACCTATTGCCGTTGTGTGGATGGAACGAAAAGTTTTCGATTTATTAGCCAAGGTGTTATCAAACTTTGCGATCGCACCCCAGAGGAAATCCTCAACGACTCCCAAGTGCTTTGGAATCTGATCGTTCCAGAGGATGGAGAGAGGGTGCGGGATTTGATTGACCAATCTGCTGCAATGCTCACCCCTTGGATGGCAGAGTTTTGCATAACTGCTAGCGGGGTCTTAAAATGGGTTTCCGGTCATTCCGTCCCCTCCCGACAAGCAGATGGCAGCATTATTTGGCACGGCATTCTGATTGATATTAGCGAAAAGGCACAGCTAGAAGCCGAACGCAAACAGGCTGAACTGGAACTGCGAAAATTTGTTTCGCTGGCAGATAACAGCCCAGATTTTATTGGCATGTGCGACATGAATTTTGTGCCATTTTATCTCAATGTAGCGGGCAGGGAAATGGTTGGGTTGGATGATTTGCAGCAATTCAGTCAAACCCCCGTCGAGGAATTTTTCTTTCCCGAAGATCGAGATTTTATCCTGAATGAATTTTTTCCGCAAGTTTTGCGCGAGGGACAAGGGAAAATCGAAATTCGTCTCCGTCATTTCCAAACGGGTGAAGCTCTGTGGATGATTTACAATACGCTTTATATTCGAGACAAAAACGATCAGCCGATTGGTCTGGCTACCATCAGCGTCAATATTAGCGATCGCAAACAAGCCGAAGCCGAACTGCTTCAACAGGAAGAATTTCTCCGTAGCATCTACACAGGAGCAGAACTAGCGATTTTTGTGATTGAGGTGAGCATAGATCAAGAATTTCGCTTCCTGGAATTCAACCCTGTGGCTGAGCGATACGGCTCGGTTACCTCCGAAGAAATTCAGGGTAAAACGCCAGAGGAAGCATTTGGTGAGGCGGTCGGTTCAGCAATCCGGCAAAACTATGCCCTATGTCTAAAATCGGGTCAGAAGATTAGCTATGAAGAATATCTTCCTTTCTCAACGGGTTCAATTTGGACGCTCACCAACCTATTTCCAATCCGCAGCGAAGCGGGAAATATCCATCGCATCATTGGTACAGCTATTGATATCACCGATCGCAAACAGGTTGAAGCCGCTCTGCTAGCGAGTGAACAAACCTTAAGTCAGGTCATGAATACCGTGCCTGGAGCGGTTTTTAAATATCGGCGGTCGGCGGATGCGGCAGATGGTTTTGTGTTTATCAGCCAGGGCATTGTCGATCTGTATGAGCATACACCGGAGGAAATCCTCAACAATGGGCTAATGGCCTGGGATATCGTGCTACCCGAAGATATGGAGCAGATCAGTGCTTCGAGCGACCGATCGGCAGCAACCCTCGATCCGTGGGAAATTGAGTTTCGCATCCGAACTCCTAGCAACGTCTTGAAGTGGATTTTAGGACATTCTATCCCCTCCCAGGAAGAGGATGGCAGTATTGTCTGGTGTGGCATTCTCACCGATATTAGCGATCGCAAACAAGCCGAGCTAGAACGCCAGCGCAGCGAAGCTCTGCTTCAGGCATTTATTGCAGCCTCTCCAGTTGGACTAACCCTGTTCGATCGGGAACTGCGCTACCTCTATGTCAATGAGGCATTAGCCAAAATCAACGACCTGCCGTTAAGTGAGCATTTGGAACGCACATTATGGGAAGTTTTTCCGGAAATGGCATCTCAGTTTGCTCCCATGCTGCTCCAGGTTATGGAAACCCAAGTGCCAGTTCTGAATCTGGAGTTTAGCGGTGAGATCAAGCCGGGTGCATTTCGCAGCTGCATCTCCAATCACTATCCCGTTTGTTTACCCAATGGGGAAGTAATCGGCGTTGGCGTATCCGTGATGGACGTAACCGAACTTGTCCAGGCACAACAAGAACTGAGGAAAAGCGAAGCCCGGTTCCGTACCTTGGCAGACAACATTTCTCAGTTTGCCTGGATAACCGACGAACACGGCTGGATTGAATGGTATAACCAGCGCTGGTTTGACTACACAGGCACCACGCTGGCAGAAATGCAGGGCTGGGGATGGCAGCAGGTACATCACCCCGATTATGTCGATCGGGTAATGAAGAAAGTTAGCCGCTGCTTTGAAACAGGCGAAATCTGGGAAGATACCTTTCCCTTACGCGGTCGAGATGGAGAGTACCGCTGGTTTCTCTCTCGTGCTATTCCCATCCGAGATGAACAGGGTAGGGTGTTACGCTGGTTTGGCACGAATACGGACATTACCGAACAAAAGCAAGCCGAAGTGGCTCTGCAAACAAGCGAGCAAATGCTGCGTCAGCTTAGTAATATGGTGCCTGGAGCCGTCTATAAATATCGCCGCTTGCTGGGTGAATCAGAGGGCTTCATATTTATGAGCCAAGGTATTGTCGATTTGTATGAATATACGCCAGAGGAAATCCTTAACGATACGCAAATCGTATGGAATATTATTTTGCCAGAAGATATCGAAGAAGTCCATACCTCGCTCGATCGAGCGACTGCCAAACTCGAAGTTTGGGAGATCGAGTTTCGCATCAGAACTCCTAGCGGCGTCTTGAAGTGGATTTCCGGAAATTCTATTCCCTCTCTAGAAGAGGGTGGCACTATTATTTGGTTTGGTATTCTCACAGATATTAGCGATCGCAAACAAGACGAGCTAGCACTTCGAGCCAGCGAACAGCGTTATTTAAATTTGGCTGAACTATCGCCAGTTGGCATTTTCCACACTCATGCTAACGGAGAATGTAACTATGTTAATTCGCGCTGGTGTCAACTAGCAGGACTGTCCTTCAATGAGGCAATGGGCATGGGGTGGACACAAGCGCTGCACCCCGAAGACCACCATTTGGTCTTTGTCAACTGGCAGAGAGCTACCCAGTCCCAGACTCCCTTTTTAATGGAGTATCGCTTTCAGAGACCAGATGGAAAGGTGTACTGGCTGATCGGTTTGGCGATCGCTGAAACTGATATCGCTGGCAAAGTAACTGGCTATATCGGAACCATCACTGACATCAGCGATCGCAAATACTCTGAACAAGCCCTGCAAGAGAGCGAACAACGCTACCGCTACCTGGCAGAAGCAATACCCCAGATGGTCTGGTTGGCAGACGTAACAGGTGCCGTTCACTACTTGAATCAGCGTTGGTATGACTATACGGGGCTGAGTGAAGCTGAGTCAATGGGATTGGATGGAGCCGTAGCAATTCATCCCGATGACCGCGATCACACGCTCCAGCAATGGGGACAAGCCATCATAACGGGCAAGTTCTTTGAGATCGAATATCGTGTCCATCATCATCAAGGACTATACCACTGGTTTCTGGCGCGGGGAGTGCCAATCCAAAACCTAGCAGGAGCAATTACAGGCTGGGTCGGCACAATTACCGATATCGATAACTTTAAACGCGCAGAACTGGCACGGAAACAGAGCGAAGCCCGTTTCCGTGCTGTGTTTGAGCAAGCAGCAGTGGGAATTGTGGAAATGGATGTGGCGGGTGGATTTTTGCGGGCTAATCGCCGTATTTGCGACCAATTAGGCTATACGGCAGCAGAAATACTTGAGCGAAACTTCCAGAGTCTCATACCCAGACCCGATGATTTAAAGCTATTTTTAAACTACTGGCAACAGCTTTTCGCCAACAAAATTGATTCCTTTTCGCTGGAAAAATATGTGCTTCACAAAAACGGAGAGTTGCGCTGGTGCAACGTTACGGTGGCTTCAGTTCGTGATGCCGATGGAAACATAAATTATTCCATTGGTGTAATTCAAGATATGCAAGATCGCAAACAAGCCGAGCTGGCTCTGCAAGCTTCAGAGGCAAAACTGAATGATGTGTTGAACAGTGCAGGCGCGTCAATTGGGCATTTTCGATATTATCCAAATGGTGTTTGGGAAACTGAGTATCATTCTAGGGGATCTGAACGAGTCTTTGGCTATAAACCAGACGAATTTCTGGCGGAACTCTGGTTATCGGGAATTGTCTCAGGAGATTGGGCAATCATCCAGGAGCCGATGCTGGCGGCGATTAAAGCAGAGATAGAAACCACGTTTGAGTATCGCTTTCATCATCAAGATGGCTCAACTCGATGGGTTTTAGATACGCTGACATCTCGCTGGAACGAAAGCGATGGCTGCTGGGTTGTAACAGCAATTGGCACAGATGAGAGCGATCGCAAACATGCAGAACTGGCACTACAAGAACTTAACCAGGAGCTAGAAGCCAGAATTGCTCGACGCACAGCAGCGTTGAGTGAGAGTGAGGTACGCTATCGGGCTTTGTTTGAACAGGCCGCCGCCGGTATTAGCCAATGTCATCCATCAGGACGCTATATCCAAGTCAATCAACGCTTTTGCGATTTGACTGGCTATACTCAATCTGAGCTACTGGATATGTCCTGGCAAGACTTGATTCATCTAGAAGATTTGGAAGTAACCCAAAGTGAGTTGGCTCATTTACATCGCGCTGAGTTGGCATCGATAACCACTGAAATCCGCTATATCCGCAAAGATCGTCGGCTACAATGGGTCAGTCTGACAGTATCGATGCTGTACAATGCTGCGGGTACACTCATTGGTGACTTGGCGGTGGTGGAAGACATTAGCGATCGCAAGCAAATTGAGCGACAACTGCAAAACAGCGAAAAGCGCCTCAAAGAAATCATTTCTAAGACAGTCGATGGCATCCTAATTCTGAATTCCCAAGGACAGATTCTTTTCAGCAATCCGGCTGCCGATCGGATTTTCAATTGCCAGAAGCCAGACTACCAGGGTGCAGATTTGGGAATTCCCATCACACTCCAAAAGACCTTTGAACTGGAGATTCCGCATCCCACTAGCAGGGTGACTACAGTTGAAGTGCGCGTTGAGGAAATTACCTGGCAGGATCGCAAAGCCTTTCTAGCCGCAATCCGAGATATCAGCTACCGCAAGCAAACTGAGATCGATCTGCAAGCAAGCGAGCTTTCCTATCGCACCCTGGCTGAAAACCTACCCGGAATTGTCTACAAGCTGTATCCCGATCGACATAATACATTTGTCTTTTTTAACGATCGCTTAACGAAGTTATTCCAGCTTGAACCGGTAGATATCGCCAATCAAGGCACTCTCTGCCCAGTCAACTCGCTGATTGTACCAGAAGACCGCGATCGCGTTATCGAAGCAATTCAAGCCGCGATCATCAATCAACAGCCCTTTCAAGTCGAATATTGCATTTACATCCCCACAACTCAACAAAAGCGATATTTGCTCGAGCAAGGCAGCACCGTAACTGACGACATTGGGCAAGCGTTGCATATTGTTGGCATTATTTTTGATGTCACAGAAATCAAACAGACTGAGGAAAAACTTCGGAAAATTAATGAACGACTGACCATTGCCAATGCAGAACTCGCGCGAGCGACCCGCCTCAAAGACGAATTTCTGGCAAACATGAGCCACGAACTCCGTACCCCCCTGAACTCCATCCTGGGACTGTCTGAAGTCTTGCAAGAAAGAACCTATGGCGATTTAACCGAGCAACAACACCACGCCTTAACCACAATTCAAACCAATGGTCAGCATTTATTAGAGCTAATTAATGACATTCTCGATCTAGCCAAAATCGAATCTGGCAAGCTAGATTTACAAATGATACCCGTTTCAGTTCAGCAACTTTGTCGAAGCACAATTCCTTTTATCCAACAGCAAGCCTTCAAAAAGCAAATTAGTTTTACCCTTGAACTGTCTCCCGATCTAACTTACATCGAGTTAGACGAACGACTTATGCGGCAGGTATTGATCAACCTGCTGACCAATGCCGTCAAGTTTACACCCAACGGTGGTACTGTCATTCTAAAAGTGGAAGGCAATGCAGCAGAACAAACATTGAGCTTCAGTGCGATCGATACTGGCATTGGGATTGCTCCAGAAAACATTGACAAGCTGTTTCAGCCCTTTGTTCAAATCGATAGCAATTTGTCTCGGCGTTATGCTGGTACGGGGTTAGGTTTAGCCTTAGTCCGACGCATTATCGAGCTACACAAAGGCTCCGTGACGGTTCGCAGCATTGTCGATCAGGGCAGCCAATTTACAGTGGTGCTTCCCTGGAAACACGCCAACCCGCCCAACTCAGACAAGCCTCTCGATCGCACCGTTGCTGTTGCCCAAATTGCTTCACAATTCTCACCTGGAGAAACAAAGAATATAGCAGAGAAACCTGTCGTTCTACTGGTAGACGATAACCTGGATAATATTGAGACGCTAAAAGCCTATTTAGAATTGAAAGGTTTTAACATTGTAGTTGCCCACAATGGTTTACAAGCGATTCATCTCACTCAGGCGCAGTCCTTCAACTTGATTTTGATGGATATTCAAATGCCAAATATGAATGGGCTAGAAGCGATTCGCCAAATTCGATTGCAGGAGCAAGACAAGCACACTCCCATCCTGGCGGTAACGGCTTTAGCTATGTCCGGGGATAAAGAACAGTGTTTAGCTGCTGGAGCAAATGATTATTTAACCAAACCCATCAGTCCCATCCATCTCGTCAACGTGATCAAGAAATATCTCCAGTTGTCCTAACTGAATATGTCTGATAGCGAGGGGAGAGTTTAAAGGAAATGGAATGATGGCTGTCGGCCACACTTAGTTATCTTTGCTCGGTGTGTTGTACGGTTGTTCGTAGATGAGTGGATACTGTTGGAAAAAGTGTTACAAATCGATAGACAAAAGTGTTACAACTAGAAGCCGCAACTATAGATAAAGGTGTAAGCTTACGTAATACTTAAAAATACAAGTATGTTTTACATTCGCCAACAGTATCATGAGTGAATTTGAAATAGTCAATCAAGAACTGACGATTCTGTTAGTGGATGACGAACCCGACAACTTTGAAGTCATCAGCGGCATTCTGTACAATTGTGGCTATCGTTTGGGATATGCATCCAGTGGTGTTAGTGCCTTAGAACGGCTAAAAAGGAGTCAGCCTGATGTGATTTTGCTTGATGTGATGATGCCAGAGTTAGATGGCATTGAGGTGTGCTATCGCATCAAGGCTAATCCAAATTGGAAGCATATTCCGATCGTTATGGTTACTGCATTGAATGCGAAAGAAGATTTAGCTCGTTGCCTCGAAGCTGGAGCCGATGATTTTCTGAGTAAGCCTGTAAGTGCAGTAGAGTTACGCGCCAGAATTGGCTCGATGCTCCGCATTAAGCAACAGTATGATGCCCTCAAAGCCTCTCTGCAACTGCGATCGGACATGGCAAATATGATTGTGCATGATTTGCGTAATCCCCTATCCAGCATTCTTCTGTCCTGTGAAATGCTGGATCGAGCAAAGTTGCCCGATCAATATCAAACTCGGATCAATCGCATAAAAATAGCGGAACAACAGTTGCGATCGCTAACCGAAAGCCTACTGCTAATGGCAAAACTAGAGTCAGGAAAAATGATCCTGAATCTTGAGGAAATTCATCTGAGTCAGCTTGTTAATACTTGTATCAGCGATATGCAGGCGATCGCAGGGCAGAAAATGATTCAGATGATTGCCGACTTCCCAGAACTCGAAAGACCCATTTGCGCCGATAAGCTTGTGATGCGTCGAGTTTTAGACAATTTATTGTTAAATGCGATTAAATTTTCTCCGTCTAAAAGTCAAGTCACGGTGCAAGTCAATTATTTAGATGAGTTGACGACCCAGATTCGAGTGATTGATATGGGTGTTGGAATCACTGATGACCTGAAGCAACGGGTCTTTGAAAAGTATGAAATTGGTACTCTGATGGAAAACATTGAGCAAGTTGGCTTGGGGTTAGCATTTTGTCAGATGGCGATCGAAGCTCATGGCGGCAGAATCTCAGTGAAAGATAATCAGCCTCAAGGGTCAGTCATGTTAATAGAAATCAGCAGCCTTTCTTCAGCCACAAAACATCCTTATTTTTGAAATAGGCCGATCCCTCAGTTTAAGATTAGATTTTTCCCTAGTCCAAGCAAGAAGATTAATATAGGAATCCGCTTTGATTCCTGAAATTATTTGCGTAGAGAGGGAACTCTTAACGGGGAATAAGGAACAGGGAAGAAAGTACTACTCAAAAACATACTTAAGAACGTTCATCTTTTATTGGGATTCAGTCATCATTTTTATTCCAAGAGATTTAAAGAAGAGAAAATTGCGATCGTCAATTTCTTTTTCTGGCGATCGCCTACACTTCCTGCTCAAGTTTTGGGTAGGTGCGCTTATATTTGATGTACATCAATTGCCGTAAGGGTTTAGAGTTTCGCACCGATCGGCGATCAGTTGAGTGGCTGCTTGGCTGGGCAACGGTTTAGAGAACAAGTAACCCTGTCCCAACTTACAGTTCAATTCTTTTAATTTTTCCAGTTGAACTGAGGTTTCTATTCCTTCTGCCACGATGTTAATATCCAGGCTGTCAGCCAGAGCAATAATAGCTTTAATCACGGCATTTTGCCCATCTACATCAATCTGGCTAATAAAAGAGCGATCGACTTTCAGCGTATCAATTGGAAACTGATGCAAACGGCTCAAGCAGGAGTAACCTGTGCCGAAGTCATCAATACATAACTTAATTTGCAACGATTTCAGCGATTGGAGGATGTTATTTTTATCCTCTGTCATTTCTAAGAGATAACTTTCAGTTACTTCTAGTTTTAAGCACTCACCAGACAAATTATAGTGATGCAATATTTGTGCCAGATGCTGACTAAAGTCAATTTGATTCAATTGCAGCGCGCTGATATTAACGTTCACGTTCAAGTCAGAGTATTGAGGAAACTGCTGTTGCCAGCTTCGCAATTGATTACAGGCTTCTTGGAGAATCCACCAGCCTAACTCGTCAATTAGCCCCTTTGCTTCCGCGATCGGAATAAACTGAATCGGTGGTATGAGTCCCCTCTCAGGATGATTCCAGCGAATCAATGCTTCAAACCCGATTAACTGATTTGTAAACAAATGAACGATTGGTTGATAATATAAGCAAAATTCTTGCTGTTTACCCGAATATGCGCTTTCGAGAATTGCTCGTCTCAAGTCCGTTTCTAACTGCAACTGCTCAGAAAGATTAACTCGCATTGCTGGATCGAACACAGTATATCCATTCTTGCTTGCTGTTCTGGCATGATGCATTGTTAGGGAAGCATCGGCGAGCAGATCGATGGCGTTGCTATAGCAAAACTGGCTGTGCGTAATCCCGATACTTATGCTGCTGAATACTTCACAGCCGCCTAAATCGAATGCCTGTTTTAGACTCCGTTGATGAAGTTGCTCGGCTAGCTGGGTTGCTGTCGATAGATCCGAAATGTTTTCTAGAATAATAATAAATTCGTCACCGCCAAAATAGGCGAGGAACTGATCGGGCGCAAGGATCTGCCGCAGTTGAGTGGCTACAGTTTGCAGCAAGCGATCGCTCATCAGTTGCCCAAACGCATCGTTGATCTCCTTCAAACTATCTAAGCCAACAAATAGCACGGCATACTCAGAGGTTGTATTTGTGGGTGTCTGTTGAATTAACCGATTGAGTTGCTCGATTAAGTACGGTTTGTTGGGTAAGTGGGTCAACGAATCCCAGAGTACAGAGTTCTGCTGAACCTGGGATGCAGTTTCCTGCTTGGCGAGTCGGGCGGCGATCGCTGCTAATAATTCATCAACACTAAAAGGTTTCGTCAAATAATCGTCTGCACCCAGGTTCATACCCTGACGAATATCTTCACGGGAGCTTTTAGCACTCAAAAAAATAAAGGGGACTAATGCAGTATCTAGACTCTGCCTTAATGTCGATAACACCTCGTAGCCATCTGCACCTGACATCATCACATCGCAGAGAATCAGTCTTGGATGCTGGGACTGAGCCAAGGAGATCCCCGTTTGTCCGTCTTCGGCTTGCACGACTTCAAAGCCTTCAGCTTCTAAAATGTCAAGAATCTCTTCGCGCAATGAAACTTCATCTTCAATGACTAATATTTTGCACATATTCAGTAAATTGACCAATAAAAATAAATTATGTTAGGAAAGAGAAACTAGACTAAATCCCTCTTCTCTCCTGACTGGTTGGTGAGTTTCGACTACGCTCAACTACCGTGAAGGCGAACTACTACCTCCTGACTTGAAAATGCTCCTTCGATGAGTATCTATATAGATCAGTATAGATCAGTCTCACATCGCATTTTCATGCAAGGCTTTTGAAACTTGTTTCATCGGGACTGCCTCCTGCCTCCTGACGACGCTCGCAGACTCGCTAACGCTGCGCTATCCTGCCTCCTCCCCGATCTCAACGACAAATTTTTATGCCGACTTACTTAGTCTCTCATATAGATTGTCCTCATAAGTTTCTCTCATTTAGTTAGGAGCCAAGGCAACAGGCAGATTAGTCTCAATAGGCAGTTGAAGCGTAAACTGAGTCCAACCCGCTTTGCTACTAATTTGAACTTTACCGCTTAGTCGTTCAGCCAATTTCTCAACCAGTGTTAAGCCTAGACCATTCCCCCCTTGCTGCCATCGATCGACCTCTGGTGCCCGATAAAACGGTTGGAACAGATTGGGAATGAACTCATCTGGAATCTCTGCCTCGTTGCTAACAATGAGCATAATCATCTGACCATCCGAATTTATTGCCGCGGATGCAGTCAAATCACAACGAGCTTCCAAAACAATCTTGCCGCAGGGAGCCGTGTACTTACACGCATTGTTGAGCAGTTCGCTCAAGATGCGCTTGAAATCTGCGGCATCGATTATGGGCATTGGCAAATAGGGTGGAATGCAGGGCAAACGCATCTTATTTACTAATAAAAACTAAGAAAGATTGCAAAATGATATAGATAATTGCAAAAATTGATGTAACGATAAGCAAACTAA
>NZ_JBALEA010000070.1:0-20130 GCF_036917135.1 Nostoc sp.
GTGCTATCTGTGCCGTCCGAGGAAGCGATAATGCACTTTATGTGAATCGGTTTAATGGCATTTCCTGGAGTGGGTATCAGGGTCTGGGAGGTATATACACGTCAGATTTTAGTTGTGCTTCCTTAGGTATAAGTCGGGTTATTTGTGCCGGTTTAGGAACCAATAAAGCACTTTTTGTTAATACTGGTCCATAGTTCAATATCTTGTCCTAAAGGACACGCTACGCGAACGCTAATTTACGAGTATTGGCATAGAGCAAACCTAAGATTTTACACGCTTTTTTTTGCCTCATGACAAAAAAAAGCGTGTAAAATCCTGTATGGTTTTTGTGTCAGGAATTTATACTGTCCTGTCCGTCTGAACTGGGGTTTTGCTTTTTGGCTTACGAATATTACACCCTATTTTGTTGGGCTATTTAGGCAAAAGCTAGACTACCTCTTTTTTTGGCGTTCGCCTAGCGTTCCGAAGGAAAGGTATTGATTGATGGGCTTCATAGTCTGGGAGGTATATATACCTTAGATTCTAGTTGTGCTTCCTGAGGTAAGCTGTTACCTATACAACTTGCATGATCAGGGCGGGCAGGATGCCCACTCCACAATCATTTTGAAAAAATATTAGTGCAAATTAAAGGCGCAACAGCTTATAAATCAGGTTATAGCAGGGGACTGGGGACTGGGGACTAGGAACTGGGCTGAAAGTCTTTTTATATATAGGTTTTATCATCAGTTAATGTCCTAACCTCCTTGTCCGTTGCTATATCTGTACCGAGCTAGAGACCTCTTGCAAAAGTCCTTAACACCCCACCCCGCGTTTGCTTTACTCAAATGCGAGGTGGGGTTCTTTATTTTTGATTTATGCAAGAGGTCTTAGGAACTCTTTTCACTACCAGCTAATTGCTTCGGTTCGTAGTGACGGCAACCGTTACATGGGCCTTGGGGATTCACAGCACACCGGACATAACCAGAGCGGGCATTGAATTTGCAGCTGATGTCGCCAATTAGATAACCCACCCCTTCTAAATAATAGCGATCGCCTTCAACAGGTCTCAGGTTTTGCCGTCCCTGCACCACTGGAAAATTTATGGCTGCTTGTCTAACCCGTAAGCGCGATCGCAAATGGGTTTTGCGGATCACCCACAGGGAAATCAGGGACGGTAAAAAACCAACGGCAATTACTAAAAGTGTCTTTAACACCTTCTTTTTACCTCTTCTGTGCGCTGATTGATTGTCCCTGATATTGCACTCTGGTTTTACGGAAGTGCAAATCTGAGGGCAGTTTTGCCTAATTGCAATCATAGTTGGTGGCAATTAGCAATGGCAGTGTGGTATCTAGCAATTTTGACTAAGAAGTTCCTTCTGCCACTTCAATCAGCATAACTGTTACACTCCTCTTGGGTGAAATGTCGTTGAATGTTGATAATTTTAAGATTTGCTGACTAATACCTTTTTGAACAAGGGTTTTGTATCAGTTTCAGCCCTATTCTTAGTTTTTCCGTGTTCCTGCGATGCTAATCTTTTTTTGGTTTGCTGACGAAGTTGCTGTGCTAACAGTGCGGCTTCCCTTTCGGCTCGGAATAAATCAACTTTTCGCGTCGTCAAAATAAATGATTCATCAGGCTTTCGTTTTACCCAAGGGAGGCTAACTGCAAAATACTGACAAGTATTTTGGGATGGTTCCTGATTTAGAACTGGGTAACGTCTTTGAGTATTCAATGTGTTAGCGATCGCTTTCAACTCAAATATCGCTGCTTCTAACTCTCCTGCCATCTGATTAATGCGTTCAATTTGTACGAGCAAACGCTCCCGTTCACTGGTGATTTTTTCTTCTTGGGGTCGCAGTGGCACAATAGCAGTAGTTACAGATTTAGGCTGCAACAGCGAAACTCTCCGCAAAATGGGCTTTTTGTCTGGGTTTGGGATTTTTTTCATACTACCTCAAGCAAGGCTAGCTGACTTGTAAGGCATTTTAGCAGTTATTTAGTACATTTGTACCAAAAGATTCGGCTGTGAGCGATCGCTCACAGCCGAATCTTTTAAAACTTTAGTTCTGGGTTATTGCCCAGTTTAAAGAAAGAATTATAAAAATGTTGGCATTGGGCATTGAGAACATAGAGAATAGAAACTTCTTTTAATAATTCTCCTTTGTCCCCAGTACCCAATCCCCAGCCATGCACTGAGCTTGTCGTTGGCACAGCCTCTCGTAGAGAAGTGTCCCCATTCCCTATTGAACTTTCAGCAATTCCACTTCAAAAATTAGAGTTGCATTGGGTGGAATCACGCCACCGGCGCCACGAGCGCCATAGCCTAACTCAGATGGGATGATTAACTTACGAAGACCGCCTACTTTCATAGTGCTAACTCCTTCATCCCAACCTTTGATTACCTGTCCAATGCCAATTTTAAAGCTGAAAGGTTGACCGCGATCGCGTGAACTATCAAACTGAGTACCATCTTCTAGAGTGCCGACATAATGAACTTCAACCGTTTGTCCAGGTTTAGGAGTCGCCCCAGTCCCCTCTTTTAACTCTTCATACTTTAATCCAGAGGGAGTAGTTACGACATTCGCATCAGACATAGTGTTACCCGCAATTAAGATATTGTTTTCAGTTACAGTTGTGGACGCTGGCGACGTTTGGGTTAACTCGGCAGCAATGGCAATATTCTGTTTACTGCCTACTTGCCCCACAACCAAAAGCACAACACACATCAGCATGAACGCCACGCTGAGGAAAATTGGTTTCAAAATCAGTTCTCCTTACTTAGGTATCCTGGCAAAAACATTACCAATAGGACACAATTAGTTTAAATCAGAAAGGGCATTCTAACGCCAAAGCTTATTTTCTAAATCGCGCAATTGACGCTCTAAACGGTCAATTCTACCTCTGAGTTCGTCTACTTCTGACTGACGAGCCACCCCCAAGTCCTGCATCATATTTCGCATTTGCCGTTGCATTTGCACATCCAAGTTTCCTTGTTCCGACTTTAACTGCTGGGCAATATCATCTATTACTGCCTTAGCTTGCTCAGGATTGAGCTTACCGTCTTTAACTAAGTCATCGCCGACTTGCCGCAGTTTTTCTGCGACTAAAGACGTTGTGCCAAGACCTACTATCATTAGCTGTTGTAACCAGTTGTTATTATCCATATTCCCTTCCTCTTACTTATTAATCAGCCAACCCTTGCTCCTGAGTGTAGGCAATCAAGCTATCTTCAAGCGTGGTTATTCTAGCCTACAGCTCTATTTTGGCAAATTGGCAAGCACAGGGTTCCCAGGGCGTGGTTATAGAACTACTGAAGATTTGAGGTTGCCCCGAACTTAGGGGAAGATTTTATCTAGAAGGACGCAAAAATTTAGATAATAGCGATCGCTGAATATACTAGATTTTTCGGTAAACAGTCAGGAGGTAGGAGGAATCCCCATAAATAAATTCAGGGTATTTACCAATTAACCTGTATTTATTGTTGCACTACCACCGACTGCCCTCTGCCTTTCTTCGGTAAAGGAGAAGTTAAGTTTGTGTACGCCATTTCTGAAAGGCTATCTCGTAATCCTCAGATTTACTCTGATAAACACTCCACCAATGAAAAAATAGTCCTAACCCCCATCCTAATACTGGAAAAATAGCCCAAAAATAACTAGGACTAGTGATTAAATTCAAGAGAATAAGGAATAAATTCACTGCTAGAAAGGAAACAAAGTGTGTCCAAAATGCTCTACGTCGGAAAGTATTAAATGTGTGTCGTGAACGTTCCTCTTCTTGTTGAACTAACCACTGTTGTTCAGTTGTTTCCAAAATATTAGAAGAAATACCTAACTCAGATGCCATTTCTCCAAGCTGTTCTCGTGAAAATTCACCTTCATGTTTACGAGTTAGTGCTTTTTCAAGGATTTGTTGCACATCTTCTGAATCGTAAGTCATTTTAATTACCTTATAAGTTTATGTGTAAATGCGCCTTTTATTTTCTGAAATGATCGATCTGCTTCCTTTAATTCAGTTAGTGAATGCCTCCAAATTATGCACCCAATACTTAGTGATATTCACAACACTATTATTTTCTCACAATTGATTTAGGACTACTGTATTTGTCAATACCTCCATAATTTGTTATTACCCTTTTGAATTAACGAAAATATTAAATTTGATGAAAGATTTAAGATATCAGGAAGGGTGTACGCTACTTAGTAGTCGATCAAGCTAACGAAAGCCGATACTTAGTAAGCATTTCAGTGCTTAATACAAGGACTAAAGCGCTGACTACAAACTTATTTACCAAGCATTGTTACCTTGAGAGACTGCTAGAAAGCCGATCAAGTTTAATTTGATCGGTTCGTAGTTTGCGCTTTAGCGCTAAAGCGCAAACTACGAATAATCCACACCCCTGAATTATTTCTTGATAGACCAGTCGATAGGAATGCGTCAATAGAGGAGTTAACCAATGGGATATGTAATTGCTACTGCAAATATGAAAGGTGGCGTTGGTAAAACCACCCTCACCGTCAACTTAGCTACCTGTTTAGCTAAAAATCATGGCAAGCGGGTGCTTGTCCTTGATTTAGACAGCCAAATTAGTGCCACACTCAGTTTGATGTCGCCTTTAGATTTTGCCAAACGTCGTAAACAAAACAAGACATTTAGGTATCTGATAGACGAAGTTATCAATCCAGACCCACAAGCAAAACTCACAATTCAGGATATCATTCAATCTCCAGTTTGTAATCTTCCCGGACTGGATTTATTACCGGGAGATATCGATTTGTATGATGAATTTGTTGTCTCAGAAATGCTACATAAACAAGCAACTGCTTTGGGTGAACAGGACTTTGAAACGATTTGGAATCGCTTTGAAAGAGTCTTGATTAATAACATCTTAAAACCAGTACGTCAAGAATATGATTTTATCCTTCTCGATTGTGCCCCTGGCTATAATTTATTGACTCGTAGCGCTTTAGCCGCCAGCGATTTTTATATACTTCCTGCTAAACCAGAACCATTATCTGTAGTGGGTATTCAACTGCTAGAAAGACGTATTGCCCAATTAAAAGACAGTCACGGACATGAAACTAAGATAGACATAAAAATGCTGGGAATTGTATTTAGTATGTCCAGCGCTAACCTGCTTACTGGTAGATACTATAAACAAGTAATGCACCGCGTTGTCGAAGATTTTGGTGTAGAAAAAATTTGCAAAGTACAAATACCAGTTGATGTTAATGTTGCGAAGGCTGTTGATAGTTTTATGCCAGCTGTTTTAAATGCTCCCCAATCGGCAGGTTCAAAAGCTTTCTTTCAGTTAACTCAGGAGTTGTTGCAAAAGCTATAACCCTGGTTAATCATTCATGAACAAGATGATTTCCGACCTATTTAATAAGTCGGAAATCGGAATTTTTCGATTTTTATAACGGTCTGAATCAAGAGAATTCAGACTTACTCTGCGAGAAACAAGCTAAGTTGAACAAATATCAAATCCCAAATTTAAAATTCTGGTGTTGCTGAATCGAGGTATGAATTTGGATGTAGAGACGTTGCAATGCAACGTCTCTACAAGGATTTTGAAATAACGCAAAATTATTTTTCATACCGCAATCAGCAACGCCAAAATTCTTTATTCAAGAACAAGCCTTCAGATATGGCATAAATCTAAAATCCAGTAACAATTAAGTTATTCTTTCCTAAAGTTCAGCAGTTATACGGAAGCTATAATCAGTGAGATTCAGCTATTGACTGAAAAGGTCAGTAAATTTCACTAATAAACAATGGTTAGTAACGATTCTGCACGGGCAGAGAACAATCAGCACTTGCTAATGCGCCTACCACGGACTCTGAGTTATCTCGAAACCTGGGGCTTTGGGTTAACGGGTCATGTTGGATGGATTGGTACTGCCCCCATCATTCATGCAGCATTAGGGTCAAAAGCTATCTTAGTTTGGTTTTTTGGCACGATCATTTCCTTTTTACTTAACTTGCAGGTACAAAGTCTAGGTAGACATTGGCCAGATGTCGCTGGAGGAACACCAAACTACACCACAAGGCTATTAAAGAACTTTCCTGGCTTAGGCCGTTACGTAGCCTTAGGATACTTTTTTAGCTGGGCAGCAGCACCAGCACTATATGCGATGATTCTCACCGACCTAATCAAAGTCAATTTTGAAACATTAGGTATTTCTTGTCCAGAAACTTTCTTAAAAGTTGTATTTACAGCTATTCCTTTTATTTTAGCGTTTAGTGGCACCCGTGCTTTAGCGCTTCTGCATTTATTTTTTGTATTCCCAGCGATTTTATTACTGTTGTTGTTTTGTATTCAAGGTATATTATGGTTAGCCTTCTCATCTGCTAGTTTTAAATTTATCTCAGCTAGCACACATAACCTGAGCTTTGAAGAATGGGCAAAGTGGTTTTTTGTAGCTAGCTATTCAATTTATGCTTGTGAAACCACTTCTTCTTTTGTTGCTGATAGTCGCCACCCATATAAAACTTTAAAGTTTTTAACCGTAGCGGCTTGGTTAATTCCTCCAGTGTTTCTAGGCGGTTCTTGGGTATTAATGTGTTCGGCTCCAAATCCCGCAATAGGAAATGATACATTCTTAAATCTGCTAGCGGCTTCTAAGCCTTTTTGGGGTGAGCATGCATCTTTTCTAGTAACACTTCTGATTACTATATCTTGCCTTCTCAGTTCTGCTACGGCAGTTTCCAACTCTCCTCGGATATTATACCAGCTTGCCTTAGACAAACAACTTTCTCCTATATTTGCATTAGTTTCCCGTCAAGGTGTCCTTGTCCCTGCTATTTTAGTTACCTTTCTACTCAGTTTGCTTTGTCTAAATTTAGGAAATATATCTCAACTTGTGACAGTAGCAGGCACTTGTTATCTCATGTCCATTATGGGACTACATCTAGGATTATGGCTGTGTCGGAGCCAACCACACGTGTTATGGCCTTGGTGGTCACTTGGTTTTTTCTTACTAGAAACAGTAGTTTTAATAGTAGGAGGTTTGGCTTGGAATTGGAGAGATTTTTTAGTGGGATTATTATTACCCATTTTTCTGATGATCGGAGATATAGCGCTACGTCGCTTAAGATTTGCGCCATTACACCCCAAATGGTGGACACAGTATTACGGCACTAGGTCTAGTAAAAACAACTCAGACTTTGTGGTACTACAAGTGATTGTTTTAGTATCATTAATTTGTATTACTGCCACAATTAGTTGGGTTCTGCGCGATTTATTAGATAGACTTTCTACTAATCCTCAAAACTCTTTACTAGCTATTTTATTAGTGACACTTTCTTTTGCAGGTGTAGCGATCGCTTGCTGGACAACTTTACCACAAATTATTGCTATTGATGAGGCACGCAAGCAAGCAAGAAACCTATTTATTACTACTCTCGATACCGTTCCCGATACTGTTTTAGTCTTAGATGAAAATGGTACTATTTCTCAGACAAATACCGCAGCCGAAGAATTATTTGAAACAACTATTGATCAGTTACTTGGACAAAAGTTGAATCAACTCCTAATATGTTACCGTGGGAAACCAGAGCAATGGTCTATTAGGAGTGAGCAAAGCTTAAAAATAAACCAGTCTCTACGAATTGTTGAATCAACTATTTCACAGCCATTTAATTCCCAGCTACGAGAGTATATTGTTATTGTCCGTGACATCACTAAGCGTAAGTTAGCAGAAGAAGAATTAGTTCAGTACCGTTATCAGCTTGAGCAGTTGGTGCTAGAACGCACTATTGAACTTATTAGAGTTAATCAACAACTTGAACAAGACATTCTCAAACGTCAAGAAGCGCAAGAGCAGTTACTGCACAATAGTCTTCATGATGGGCTAACTGGATTACCTAACCAACGATTATTTATAGAGCGGGTGCAGCAGGCAATAGAACATACTAAACAGCAAAATAATTATTTATTTGCCGTACTCTTTTTAGACCTAGACCGTTTTAAAGTTGTTAATGACAGTCTTGGACATCTACTGGGAAATCAACTTTTAATTGCAATTTCTCATCGGCTAAAGTCAGTTCTGCGAGTCGGAGACATAGTTGCCCGTTTTGGCGGAGATGAGTTCACAATCTTAATTGAGGAAATTGAGGATATTAGCACCGCTATACAGGTAGCCGAGCGAATTAACAAAGTGCTAGCTTTGCCATTTCAATTAAATCAGCATCGGGTGTTTACTAATGTTAGTATTGGCATCGCTTTAAGTAAAGTAGATTATGAGCAAGCAGCGCAGATTATACGCGATGCCGATGTAGCAATGTATTGTGCCAAAGCACTTGGTAAGGCACGTTATGAGGTTTTTGATTCCAAGATGCATGAGGGTGCAGCTTTGCTTTTGGAGTTAGAAACTGCTTTACGTCATGCGTTGCTCAAGCATGAAGAATTTCGCCTTAATTACCAGCCAATTGTTTCACTGACAACTGGCAAAATTATTGGATTTGAGGCACTGATACGTTGGCATCATCCAGAACGAGGACTTATTTCTCCGCAAGATTTTATTCCCCTGGCTGAGGAAACTGGAATGATTGTTAGTATCGGGCAATGGGTGCTTTATGAAGCCTGTCACCAAATGCATAGATGGCATAAACAATTTCCTACTTCACTACCTCTGACAATTAGCGTAAATTTTTCTGGTAAACAAATCACACAACCTGATGTGTTTAAACAGGTTAAACATATTTTGCAGCAAACTGGATTGGAGCCATGCTGTTTGAAATTGGAGATTACTGAAACCTTGTTGATGGATAATTTTGAATTAGCTACCGCCGTACTTTCCCAGTTAACAGCGCTGAATGTTGAGACGCACATGGATGATTTTGGTACTGGCTATTCATCCTTGAGTTATTTGCACCGCCTACCAATTAAAACCCTTAAGATTGATCGCTCTTTTGTTACCAGTATAGGTAGTCGAGGAGAAAATTTAGAAATTATTCGAGCGATCGTGACATTAGCTCATAATTTAAATATGTCTGTAACAGCAGAAGGGATAGAAACTGTAGAGCAATTAGCACAATTGAAGGCTTTACAATGTGATTATGGACAAGGGTATTTTTTCTTACCACCTATGGAATGTTCAGAAGTAGAAATACTACTTGCTGGTAATTTGTGCGGAAAAAACTTTTTAAGTAGATAAAATCTCCGGTTTAAATTTTGTTTTGAGAAACACTTTGTAAAATTGGGCGTAGGCGTACTATTTCGTAGATATCACTATTAATTAAGTCGATCATCTATATTTGTGTAGTGCTGGCTGTAGCTGGAAATCCTGTACATTATTAAGTAACCCTTCTTCTAACAAAAGTTCGTTAACAAAAGTATCGATTTTCTCGCGATCGATATTTTGCATGACTATAATATGTACCCAATTTTCAAAAGTCGCTAACTGCCACTTTTTAATTAACCTTTGAGAAGGTTTTTGAAACACTACGGTATTGGAAAAATTATTGAGCATACATGGATATTCTCTGATTTTCAGTTGTTGGAAAAGATATTGAGCATTATCAATACAGGTATTTGCTTCTCTAGCCAATCCATCATAACCTCTTGTTTTCATTGCATACCAGAGAATCAGAGGGGTGTGGCCGTTTCTAGAACCCAGAATTGTTGTATCTGATGAACCAATATATTCAATTGCTGTTTCAACTTTTTCTACCCATTTTTTCTTGGTTAAAACTACACCACAAGGTAAGGGAGAACCAATGAATTTGGCAGAAATAGCTACACTATCTATGGGTTTTTGAAAGTTAACTTGCGGAGCGCCATCTAGAAATGGTAATATTAATCCTGAAAGTGCGGCATCACAATGAATGTAGTAATCTTTAATCTGATTACGCTCTAAAATTTCTATAACTTTGTCTAAGTTATCAATCGCACCTTTGACAGTAGTACCAATATTTAAATTTATGATCGCTGGATAATTACGATTTTCACTAATGAGTTGTTCAAAATGTTCATAATTCATCTCTCCATTAATTTGTGAATTAACAACATTATGTTGGATGCGGAATAATTTGGCTGCTTTGGGTATTGAGTAATGAGAGTCTTCTGATGAGTAAAGAATCCCATTAGGGTAGATTTCCCTTGCTAAGAATATTCCATATAAATTACCTTCAGTTCCGCCAGCAGTAACATAACCCCAAAATTCATTTTCTGGAATTTTATAGAGGTGAGCGAAAAAAGCTAATACTTCTTGCTCAAATTTACGAGAATGGAGACCAAAATCTGGTTCTATATATGGATCTCCAGCATTATTTAACAGAAAATTGAAAAATTTGGCGATCGCACTGTAATCACAACTTAAATTATATGGATACCCTGCATGAAACTGCGATCGCTGTTCTATTTGCAACACAAAATCTGCCAACTCTTTAGCAACTGTATCTGACATATCTCTGTATCTCTCGAATTTTCAGTTAATCGATGTTTTAGTCGAAAATATACGTATTAATCCATACCTTTATATTTTCTTAATAATCCCCCAATCTGGCTTTTTATTTGAGAATCTTTCAGTGAAAATACGTAGTAAAATCCAGTAAAAACACTTAAAAATTTTGTTTGCAAGTATATTACCCTTACAGGTTGTTTTAAGATTGCTTGGCTGTGATTTTACGCACTTGTTTATCCCCCCTAACCCCCCCTTAAAAAGCGGTAAACCGGAATCAAAGTACCCCTTTTTAACGTGGATTTACGGGGATCTAGAAAGCTTTGCTACAGGTAGTGTGATATTTGACAGACAGCAGGTAGCAGTTCATAAAATACTCAACTACTTCTTGTGGGGTGGGTGTCTCACCCGCCCATAGAGAAAGGCGCTCATGTTGCCCACCCCACAGGATTGGAAAATTTATTTGTTGTCAGTCCCTTAGAGGCATATCGCTGCTCGTCAAAGGCTTTAAGATAACTTCAGATTGTCTCACGAAAATGTCTTGAAGGTAACGCAACATCCAGATTTTTAGTACGCTAGCAGTAGCGTACTAACTCCTAACTCCTCACGTACAGACGCAATTAATCGCGTCTTTCCAAACTCCTAACTACTTATTCACAACTTGCAAGCGCTGAGTTATCATCGTCATCCCATTGCCCCGCAGGATGACGGCAGAAACCCATTGGCTACCCGGTGTAGATGGTGCTTGTGCCGTTTTAAACAGTCCGCCAGATGTGAGTAATTCTAAATCTACGGGTGTGGGGTTAAGAAATTTATCTGCTTGGATGGGTTCTTCTAGCGCCGTTCCTAGCAGAAAATCATCACCAAGTGGCTCTTGAACGATCGCATCAAAATTATACTTCTGTCCGACTTTCACCTGCTCTGGTAATTTAATATCAATTTGGGGCGGCTTGCTGCCAGAGGTAAGTAGGGTGCGTTCTGACAAAACATCTTGGCGAACGATTTTACCACCGGTGATGCGCTGACGCGATTTAATCGTGGCATTGAGAGCCAAATTATTACTGTTACCGGAGGGTAAACCAGTTATCTTCGTTTCTGTTTCGGCAATAATCCCATCGCCTTCAGATTTTGAAGATAGCAGTTTTGTACTGTATTGCAATTTGGGATATCGTTGCCAAAGTGAAACCAGAGACTTTTCCAGGGTTTGAAGATTTAATCCATCCCCATGAGTGAAAGTGGGGCTGTAGAATTGCAACACCCCTTTGACATCTCCCCGGTTGGCGGCGGTATCAACTTGTGTCAAGAGGTTTTTCAGATCGGCTGGTGCATTTTGAGCTGTACCAGCTTGGGCTAATTGCTGTGGTATAGTCGCTTGAGTGCGTTGCCAACCACTTGTTAAACCAAGTGTCAACAGGAAGGAAATTAACCCGATGCTGGTTGATAATCTAAGTTGGCGGCTCACTAAGGCGGTAATAATGTTAGTCATTGGCAAGAATTTACTGATTTGATTAGAGAATGTCAGGAAATTGTTTTATCTTAGTTAAGCTAGACGCTAAACGGTAAAGGTTTGATGGCAAACGCACCGATACGATTATTAATAGCTGCCAGTGGGACAGGTGGACATTTGTTTCCAGCGATCGCACTGGCAGAAAAACTTCCAGACTATCAAATAGAATGGCTGGGAGTACCCGATCGGCTTGAAACTCAACTTGTCCCTAAACAGTATCCCTTGAATACTATTGCAGTTGAAGGCTTTCAGCAAGGGTTTGGACTCTCTTCGATTCGCATTTTGGGCAAACTCGCCCTTTCGATTCTAGAAGTTAGACGAATTCTCAAACAGGGAAATTTTCAAGGGGTGTTTACCACAGGGGGTTATATTGCAGGTCCGGCTGTGATTGCGGCGCGTTCCCTCGGTTTACCCGTGATTTTCCACGAATCTAACGCCTTACCAGGTAAAGTAACTCGCTTTTTTGGCCCTTGGTGTAGTGCGGTAGCTTTGGGATTTGATGTAGCTGCTAAGTATTTACCCCGCGCCAAAAATGTCTGTGTTGGTACTCCCGTAAGGGCGCAATTCCTCAATCGGGCAATTAATCCACCTCTGGATTTAGCCATTCCTAATGGTGTTCCCTTAATTGTCGTCTTTGGTGGTAGCCAAGGTGCAGTTGCAGTTAATAAGTTGGTGCGCGAATCTGCAAAAGTTTGGTTTGATGCTGGTGTATACGTAGTACATTTAACTGGCGATCGCGACGAGGAAGCAGATACTCTCAAACATCCACAGTACATAGCCTTGCCTTTTTACAACAATATGGCCCCGTTGTTGCAACGAGCAACTCTTGCTATTAGTCGTTCTGGCGCAGGTAGCTTGACAGAATTGGCAGTGTGTGGAACCCCAGCGATTTTGATTCCTTACCCCTTTGCCGCCGAAGACCATCAATCTTACAATGCAGACGTATTTACCAAGGCTGGCGCGGCGTTAACTTTCAAGCAATCAGAGTTGACGGCAGAAGCATTGCAAAGTATTGTGTTGAATCTGTTGCAGTCTCCGCCAGAGTTAGCAAAGATGGGGGAAAAAGCTCGTGCGATCGCAGTTCCCGATAGTGCCGAAAAGCTGGCACAGTTAGTGCGTGAGGTGATAGAAACTTAAACAATTCAAAATTACAAATAGCAAGAGACAATCGGAATTTACTTTCCAACTTATGAAGATCCTATTCAGCCAAAAATTTCGCTTCACAGTAGGTTGTGCTGGCTTATTACTTGCAACTTTAGCCAGTAGTTATCTATATACTCAGTCAAAAACAAAACAACTAGCTCAACAAAATCAGTCCTTTACTCAGCGAGAAAATTTCACCCCACTTCAATCACAGACTTCCCTCACCTCAACATTTAAAAATCCTTTTACCACTCAACAAACATCTGATGAGATTATCGGCACACAAAATGCTTTTTCATCTCGACAGAATTTGATCTCAACATCTGCACCTTATCCAGTTGTTGATGAGTTCAAAAAGCATAAATTTAGCATTAATGGCAGCCAGGTTTTTAGTCCAGTCCAACTACCAACAACTAAGGTTAACTTCAATCAAGGAGATTTGTTAACCGTTCTCGCTAATACTAGAAAATATTTTCAAGACTACACTGCTGAAGACCCAGATATTCTGCGTACAGGAATACTTGCCACTGAAGGAGTTACTGTAACAGATGTTCTCAAAACTTTGGATTTCATGATTGCTATCTTAAAGGAGGATATTGCTAATAATCGAGCTACTCGTTTACAAGACCCTAAATTTATTAATACCAATTTTCGAGTAATTAAATGGTCTGCTTATAACCCAAATAATAAGCAGCAAAAACAATTACGAATTACCAAATATGCTGTCTTTACTCACTCTGGCTCTCGGAAGAAAACCTCTACTTTTAATATACCAATTTATAGCTTGAAAGAAAACTCTGATAACGATAAATTCTACACTAGATATACAAAGCAGGATGTTTTGTCAGGTATTTATGAACCAGGTGGAAGAGAATTTGGAAAAGTTACAACTCTCGCTTATCTAACCAGAAATGGCTTAGAAGAAGCAATTATGGAAGGAACGATCCTGATTAATTTTACAGATGGCTATCAGGCATTTTTTAATGTAGATAGAAATAATGGAATGTCTTATATTCGCGGATTAAAGGCAACCGCACAAAAGCGTTATTGGTATTTTAGAGAAGTTGATGCTATTAAAGGCTATGGATACAAAATAGATGCAAAAATCTCTATCAAACCCGGAGTCACTTTTGCTGGAGATGTTTTGAATATCGGTTTAGGTAAAGTGATTGTGATTGAGCATACTCAAGGTGGTCGTAAACATCTGCAAATGGGAGTCATCGCCGATACAGGTGGAGCATTTTTACCCAATCTTTATCAACTCGATTTTTTAGCAGGTATTTTTAAGAATAAAAAAGATTTTGGGCAGCACATCACACAATTACCCGACTATGCTACAGCATATTTTTTAGTAAAGAAGTAATGTATTGACCGAATAATTCATAATTCTCTCGTTTCCAGTTTCCAGTTTCCAGCTATTGGTGACAACTTAAAGCAATAAGCTGTTACGCCTTTAATTTGCACTAATATTTTTTCAATATGATTGTGGGGTGGATCTTGCCCGCCATACAAACTGGGTTCTCGTCTCGTCCGCCCCACAAGAATTAATTAGATATTTTTTATTTGGAAGTCCCCTAACGCAAGCGTATTGGGTTTTAAAAGGGTTTGGACTTATAGCTTTACAAAACTTGATGAAATTTTGTAAAGCTTGGAAGTGCAAAAATTTGATGACTGTTGGATTAAAACTAGACCGTTATGGTTCAGAATTTAGGCAATAATTATCAAAAAGTAAATTTTACGGGTAATAATTGCTAGCAGCGCCGATAATTGCCTCAAAGCTCAACTATAAGGAGAAGCCAAGAATGATTTTACACCGTGGGCGTACAGTAGTAGCTGCTTTGTTGCTGTCAGTAGTGCTACTGACAACAGCCTGTAGTTCAACTCCCAAAACACCTGGACGTTTTGATCAGGTTCAAAAAGAAAGCACTCAACAAAAAAAGAATCTTGCAGTTGCTAAAACCGCAACTCAGGGTAGCGAATTTAATAAATTTTTCCCTGATGCAGGTGATGGCTATCAACGCGTCTATACCCAAGAGAAAAAAGGCTTTTCGGAAGCGAAGTTGAAAAAAGGTGGTAAAGACCTAGCGTTGCTGTCTATTTCTGATACCACCGGCACAGATGCGGCGACAAAGTTCTCGAAGAGTACCAAAAAAATTGGCGGTTATCCCGCAGTCGAAGTTGGTAAAACGCAAACTGCAATTTTGGTAGGTAAATACCAAGTAAAAGCACTTTCCCGCGATTTGTCATTTAAAGCAAGCGATCGCGCAGATTGGCTACAGAAATTTAATCTTGATGGTCTGTCCAAACTAAAATAAGCCACGTTACTGACATAAAGATTACAAACTGTAAAATAAGGAGATTTTTGTGAGCAAATCGATTTTTCAGTTGGTTGATGAATTACCAACCGGTGGCTTGACTATTTCTATGTTAAAAGCCCTCGATTTTGTTGCTCCCGGCGAGTGGCAAAATACCGTTGGCTTTGTCAACACCATTAAAAAAGTCACTGGTGAAGACGACGAAGATTTAATTCAGCAAATTGGCGAACGAGCGATTTATTTATTTAACGACAAATCCCAAGGCTACCAAACAGCCTTGTGGTTATATCAAACCGTTGATGCTACAGATAAAGCGCTTGGTGCAGCAGCTTTAGCTAACAAAGTTGGCGAAAAAATTCCTCTATTGGGTTTTTTAAACTCTGTCACTCCCAAAGCTGATAAAGCCCAAACCATCGATTTGACATTAAAATTAGTGGCTGAGTTGGTAGCCTTCTGTCAAATTAACGGCATTCCTGGAGACAGTATTGGGGATTTTGTTGCCTCTTTAGGTGAGTATAGTGGTGAGTCACTCATCCGCATGGTGGCATTAGTTTGTGTTGATGGTTTGATACCTCTAGGCCCAGACTTTATTAGCAAAGCTTTATCTATGCTTAATCAAACAAGTCCACATGAGTTAGAACAAAACTCGACTTTCCAAAACATTAAAGATGTGATTCCAGGGGACAGTCCTGGTGGTAAACTCAACTTTATGGGCGAAAGCTTTGACTCAGTTAAAGGTTGGATGAGTGGGCTAGTCTCCGCCAATGATTTAACACCACAAAAGGTTGCCCGAAACTTGCAAGGTTTTATCGATGTTGCCGATGACAAGTTAGATTACCTTGCAGCGTTCATTGATGTATCAACAAATTATTATGAACACACAGGTACGCAAACTTTGGCACATCGCTTGATTGAACGGGCGGTGGCTGAGATTTAGGTTACAGCAGATTGCGCTCTAATCGAATACACGTAGAGACGTAGCAGTGCTACGTCTCTACAAGATTTTGGGTTTTATATATGTACTTCATTTACCTGAAATCTGCTGTAATGGGGAGTGGGAGATAAGGGAGAATTATTGAACAAGTTTCTTCCTTGTCTATCTTGTTTCTTCCCCATGCCCCATGCCCACTTGCCCTGAGCGTTCGCGCAGCGTCTCGTAGAGAAGCCGTACCACTTTGTGGAAGCAAGCTACGCGTAGCGTCTCGTAGAGAAGGGATACCCAATGCCAATTAGGGTAAATGTAGATCAGATGCGATCGCATATAAGTAAGGTTGAAAAATAGCCAAGTCTTCCAGTTTCTCAAACTTACCTGTTTGCATACCTGGGTCAAATGCAGTGGTGATTACATAAAGTTTACTGCCATCAAAGGCAACATGACCGATATGTTGCTCTTCTACTCCACCTTGTTGCTTGAGTCCGGCGAACCCATAGCGGATTCCCTGAAGCTTACCAACGGGTACTGGTTGTGGTGGGTAGGATGAGAAAGTAATCTGTTTTCCATATTTACCTTGACGATCTTTTGCAAAAGCAGCGTAGTGATCTGCAACCCAAGCCTTGAGTGCTGGTAATACCTGGGTTTGGTATTTGGAACTTTGGTAATCTACTTGAGAACCAATTGGAATACCAGCTGCTAGGAGTTTCTTTCGGAAATCCTCATTGTTTGCTAGTGGATATACGTTAATTTCAACTGTACCCAAACGTTTCCCTTTGGAGGAGATACACAACAGAGGCGCATTTCCTTCACAAGCAGCAACCTGCCAGTTAGTTGGAGCAGAAGCATTTCCCAGGATTTTCTGCCAGATATTTCCTTCATTAGGGTTGAGAAGTTTTCCAACGGCAGGGGATTGCACCACTTTGGGTGGAGAAAATTGGGGTAGAAGAAATTTTGCTCCCACTGGTATTGACACTATTAAAATAGAACCTAGCAATAAATGATACAGTCGTAACATTTTTTTGAAAATCCAGAGCTAATGATTGCAGACTAACGATATCTACAATACTTTATGGGTATAGAGAATTGCTGCAAATTCCGCAAATGGAACTCAACAAACTATAGCGCTTCTTTTTGAAATAAATTAAAGTTTGTAGTAAGGACTTTAGTCCTAATAATCCTTATTTTGAGCGATGAATCGCTCACTATGAACTAAGATTTTATTTTATGTTTAATTATGCGTATAGCGGTTCCCATTCAGATGCAGTACAACGTTACATCACGAGGTGTAGGGGCACGGCAATGCCGTGCCCCTACGGGTGTACCTCACGTAAACGATAACTGCTATAGCTACTTACAGCTATGGCAATCCGAAATAAATAATTTCAGGCTAGATACAAAATAAAATATTCCAGCATAGTTGGGCTTTTGGCCTTATCTGCTGGAAACTTTAAATCTGAAATTTCTAGGAACCGACTTAATAGCGATTATTGTTGCTGCGGGCATTACCGCCACCCCAGCTACCACGAGGAGAACTGCTTCTTTCCTCACGAGGTTTAGCTTTGTTCACTTTCAAATCACGTCCCATCCACTCAGCACCATCAAGTGCATCAATAGCAGCTTGTTCTTGGGTATCTGATTCCATTTCTACAAAAGCGAACCCACGAGGCCGGCCTGTTTTCCGATCTGTGGGTAGTTGAACACGATTTACTTTTCCGTATTCTGCAAAAGCCTGCTTGAGGTCTTCTTCTGTAACCTGATAGGACAGGTTTCCAGACCTCCCAACGACAGGCTTTTGTTGACTGTACTATAGTTACACTTTTTACAGGAAATCGATATTAACTAGCGATCGCCCAGGTATTTAGTGTTTTGAAAATTCAACTGTGGACTAAAGCGTAAAGATTATTATCCTTAATCCTGGCAATCATACCATAACTAAACTGTTTTAAAAGCAAATTAAAAAATATTCATCCGCCAATGCCTCATTAGCTCTGGTCAAACTGCGCTAAAATCCTTTCTGCTTCCTGACACAGCACCTCATGATATTCACCGTTACTAGCCAGCAAACCTCCCCATTGATTGATATCACCGGTGTTATATTGCAACGGAGTGCCGTCGAAGTGGGTAAATTTACCACCGGCTTCTGTTATAATCAGTTCTGGGGCTGCTATATCCCAATCTTTGGGCGCAGACTTGCCGGAAAGGGAAATGTAGATATCTGCCTCTTGCTCGACAATGGTGGCGATTTTGCAGCCGACACTACCCACAGATTTCTGATTTTGACAGGGTAAATTTTGTAGTAGGTAATCTAACCGTTGGTTGCGGTGAGAGCGACTAACGACTAAGGTTAAATCCTCAATTCCTTTGCCTGACGACACTTGTAAAGGAACAGATTTATTACGGGTTTCTACAAATGTACCCCCGCCTTTGGTAGCGTAATATAACTTTTGAGCCTCTGGTACTGCTACCACTGCTAACACTGGGCGTGTTTCCTTGACTAAAGCAATGTGAACTGCATAATCTCCAGTTTTTTCGATAAAGTCTCGTGTACCATCCAAAGGGTCAATGATCCACACCCAAGGGGCTGAAGGCTGTGTACCACTACTTGGCGATTGGTAAGTTTCTTCGCTGATGTAAGCAAAATCTTCGTTACCCAAAGTTGCTTGTAGTCTCTGCAAAATGTATTGACTCACAGCGACATCAGCAACGGTAACAGGCTCATCTTCCTTATATTGTACTTCTAAGTCAGGATTTTTTGCCGTGCCGTCGTAATACGATCGCAGTATATCTGCTGCGCCCCAACCAATCTCACGAGCGATCGCTAATATTTCTTGTAAGTCTTTCATTACTTTAAATCCATCCAGCGCCGGGTACCAAAAAATTTACAGGAATCAGCAGCAATATTAGCTGCCAGTGTCAATGCATCAGTAAAACTTTCCCTTAAAATGTAATCACAGAAAGCACCGTGAAAAATATCTCCAGCCCCTAAAGTATCAACCGCTTGAATCTGCGGCACATCTACGATACCAGTTTTAGTGCAACTCAAGTATTCAATAGGTTTTTGTCCGTGGGTAATGGCGATGTGAGGAATGTCAAATCTGCATAGATAGGCAAAAACGTCTTCTCCAGTCTGGCAGTTAGGGGGATAAAAATTAGCTGAACAGATGGCATAATCGACAAATGGCAAAATTTGCTCAAATCCCGGCTTCCAACTACCACCATCGATCGCTACTGGGATATTCTTGGCTTTAGCTATTTGCGCTATGGAAAAACTAACCGCCATCTGATGTCCATCAATCAGTACTATATCGACATTTTGCAAAATATTTGGCGGGATAGATGCGCTAGTGGCTTGAGTTTTGACAGCATTGATGGAAACCACAGCTCGTTCACCCGTGGCTTGGGTGACAATAATTGAAGAGACAGGGGGTGCTAAATCAGTGGTAGGCTCAAGGTCTGCGATCGCAACTTTGTAATTTGCCAAATCACCTCGAATTAGCTGCGTCATTGGGTGAGAACCCACTACACCCAAGACTGTAGCCTGATTTCCTAAATGGCTGAAAGTCACAGCCGCGTTGGTAGCTGGTCCCCCTGCCGCTACAGTATAGTCAGTAGCTACAATCTTCTGATTATTCTTAGGCGCAGAGTCTGCAAGGTAAATCAAATCCAAGGTTACTAAACCTACAAATAACCCACGATCCGATTTGGGATTTGGGACTTCGGCTACGCTCAGTCGAACGATTTGGGATTTGGGATTATCCATCTAAGCCTCCGGGGTACTCCCGCCACAGCGAAGCTTGGCGGTGAGGGGGATAGGAGGGCTGATTGAGTGGGGTTCAATACCCCCGAAA
>NZ_JBALEA010000071.1:0-183726 GCF_036917135.1 Nostoc sp.
TTAAATATCTCCGAAAGCCAGTCTCCAAGCTAGATTTATCCCCTTTTCCTGCACCCTCTTGACAAATGTGCAATTACCTTAACCTCTCACAGATGGTCGGAAGTAACGCAAAACAGCCCCAGATGAACTGAGGCTGTTTTGCGAGAGTTGTTTGGTAGTAGGGGTACATCAACGGTGATGCCCCGTGTTTAGATATAGATAATTCAGTATGCATCCTTATTCAGCCATGTTTTGGCATATCAGGATGATTTGGAAAATTTCGTAGGCGCAGCCCGCACTTCGGCTCCTTTCGACTTCGCTCAAGGCAAGTCGCTCAGTGACCGTCGTAGACATCGCTTTTTCCAAAAAGAAACTCCAGATGCACTTAAGGCATTCTGGAGTAGTAACAGGTTTCTAACATCAATCAATTTTTACATCTGCGATCGCCGGATGTCGTTAGGGTATATACTCAAATGTGTTTTATGTGTCCTCATCCGCAAATCGAACAGTAAATTACCTTCTTTTCTACCCATAACCTCAATGTATCTACAGAATTCTACGAACAAAAGCTAGGCTTGGAGTTATGGCTTGACCAAGGAACCTGTCGAATTTATACTGTTAGTGGCTCTGTATACTTGGGATTGTGTGAAGCAAGGGAAAAATCAGCTCCGCCAACCTAAAAGCAATCGAGTGTAATTTTTACCTTGGCAACACAGCAGGTGGATGAGTAGTTTACATTTTCAGGTAAATAGACCACGCGGTAGGGGCACAGCATGCTGTGCCCCTACGACAGATGTGGTTCAAATACATGAAAACTGCTGTAAATATCTCAAAGAACGTGGCATGGAATTTGAAAAGCCACCGACACTAAATGAAAACTACAACATTTACCACTGTTTTTTCCGTGATTTTAATGGTTATTTGATTGAAATTCAACATTTCGAGACTAACTAAAAAAAAGACATAACTAAATAAGTAAGTTATGCCTAGACTTTAATTTACAGGGCAGGATTTTTACAGGCTAGAACTTTTTGATTTACTAGGGTATATCATACCGACTAATGCTGTATAGACATCATCGATAGGAATGTACCTTTTCTTCTATAGATTTCTCGGGGTAGAATGGGGGGATTTATGCAGCTACAGGAAAATCTTTACATTTCTTTATAATTGGCGCTTAGGCGTAGCGAGTTATAGGCATTGCTCTTGACTTTTATATAATATGCACCTAATTGCTTATCAAAAAACTTTTTGCGTCAGTGCTAATAATAAGTATTTAAGCGGACTCGATATTGTATAACAGAAGCTAGAATACAATACATTGCAACCAGCATATCATGTTCTTAACCAAGATTACTTTTTCAAGTATCCTCTTTGCCAGCCAATTGTGCTGCTTTTATAGTGATTATTTTTAAGTTATTTGCTGTTTAATCTATTGGTTAACTAAATATTTTATGAGGATGATTGTATGATAGCCGAAAAAATAAAATGGGTTCGCGCAAAATTACAAGTTAAAGGTTCGGTAATTAAAGCAATTTATAAACATATTTTATGGTGCGGAGCTTTCGGATTTCTGATTTCTCTACTTTACCATTTTGACCTGCCTGTATCCCAACCTATTTTAGGAAGTGTTATTCCGAGCATTGTTTTAGGTTTGTTACTTGTCTTTCGGACAAATACTGCTTATGAGCGATTTTGGGAAGGTAGAAAATGTTGGGGATCTATAGTAAATAACATCCGAAATCTAGCGCGGCAAATTTGGGTATCAGTTGAGGAAATTTCACCAGAAGATAAAGAAAATAAAATTACGGCATTAAACTTATTGGCAGCTTTTGGTGTAACCACTAAATTACATTTGCGAGGAGAGGCTGTCAATAGAGAGTTAGAAGACTTAATGCCCTCTTCTAAGTATAGAAAACTGAAGATTATGAATAATCCTCCTATAGAGGTTGCCTTTTGGATAGGAGATTATTTACAGCAACAGTATCATCGTAATTGCCTTAATAGCTACCAGCTAACATCTATGCAAGAGTTATTGAATAATCTTGTGGATAATTTAGGTGCATGCGAACGTATTTTAAAAACACCTATGCCCCTTGCTTATGCTATTCATCTGAAGCAATTGCTGATCCTATATTGCTTCTTGCTACCATTTCAAATCGTGCATAGTCTCGGTTGGTGGACAGGTTTAATTGCTGCTTTAGTTGGTTTTACAGTATTTGGTATTGAAGCCATCGGCTTGGAGATAGAAAACCCCTTTGGTTATGATGCCAACGACTTACCATTAGATGCAATTTGCGAGACAATGAAACGCAATATCGACGATTTAATTACTTTGACTCCAAATGCGCGATCGCACACAGAAAATATATGATTAAATATATGATTCAAGTTAGACATTACAAATGATTGAAATTATTGTATTATTGAAAATACTTTTGGAACAAAGTGTAACTTTTATAGATTCCGAATCGCAAGTTCTAAACCTTCACATACACGAGTCAGAAAATCTAAATCCAAAGTAGCGATCGCATCACTAGCTTTGTGATAATGTGGATTTCGCAAGAATGCCGTATCTGTCACCATCATTGCTGGATAACCCAAATCCCAAAAAGGTGCATGATCGCTAAGTCTGATTTGGGGAACTATTAAACCTCGATTCGGCACGGGTAGCCATTGACTAGCTACGCCAACTTTGCGAATACTCCGACTCATGCCAATTAAATCAGGCAATATCCGCAAATTGCCAATTAAAGCAATAAAATCACCTCTATCTGGGTAGAAGCGTTCCAGAGGCGAGGGATAACTTTGGGAGCCAGGTGTAGAATCCTTATAGCCCAGCATTTCTAAGGAAATCATTAAGCGTAGCTGTTGCTTTTGTTGGTGCAACAGTGCTGCATAGTCCGCGCTACCCAGTAAGCCGTATTCTTCCATATCGAAAGCAACCAGCCTTAGAGGATATCTTACAGCTTGGGCAGCAAACTTTCTCGCCAATTCCAGCAACACCGCCACACCTGTAGCATTATCATCTGCCCCTGGTGTTCCCGGAACGGCATCATAATGAGCGCCAATTAAGATAGGTGGCAAATCTCTTTTTTGCCCTCTAGCTTGGGAAGGTAAATTTAATATCAAGTTATTACAAGCTTTGCCTCTGACTTCAAAGGTGTGGATTTCCACACTCCCCCATTGGGAAAATTGCTGACGGATGTATTCTTGGACAAAAAAATGTCCAGCCGTTGCCATGTAAGGATCGCGTTCGCGCGCGATCGCACTCAGGGAACTTTGTAATCGCTCTGTTAAATTCAAATTTTTAAAATAGTGGCAATATTTAGGGTTTTCAGACACTCAAAAAAGCAAAGCAAGTATTATTAAGGTGCATTAACCAACTTGCACATACCGTAAAAGAAGTAGGCGGATAACCAGAATTGAGGCTGCTTAGGCACACCAACCATCTCAATGCTATCCTAGTCTTGCAACTATCTCCTCTAGCTGCACTTCTTAGCTTACTGCCTTAATAATGACTATTATACCATTGGGGTGTTTTTATCCTGTGGCACAAAGCTAGAGATAGTTCCGCCCAATCATAATAAATATATAAGACACTTTAGGAGAAGAGTAACGCATGGGCAAGGTAGTCGGCATCGACTTGGGTACAACCAACTCAGTAGTCGCCGTGATGGAGGGTGGCAAGCCGGTGGTGATTGCCAATGCAGAAGGAATGCGAACAACACCCTCCGTGGTTGGCTTTAGTAAAGAAGGTGAAAGGGTGGTTGGGCAAATGGCACGGCGACAAACCGTTCTCAATCCCCAAAATACTTTTTTTGCAGTTAAACGCTTCATTGGGCGGAAGTATGGCGAACTTAATCCAGATTCTAAGCGTGTGCCCTACACTATCCGCAAAGACGAAGTAGGTAATATTAAAATCGCCTGTCCCCGTCTGAATAAAGATTTTGCCCCAGAAGAAATTTCGGCAATGGTGCTGAAGAAATTGGCAGACGATGCTAGTCGGTATTTGGGTGAACCAGTCACAGGCGCAGTAATTACAGTACCCGCTTATTTTAACGATTCTCAACGGCAGGCAACTCGCGATGCTGGTAGAATTGCCGGTTTAGAGGTGTTGCGGATTCTCAATGAACCGACTGCGGCATCTTTGGCTTATGGATTGGATCGGGGTGACACGGAAACTATTTTAGTATTTGACTTGGGTGGTGGCACCTTTGACGTGTCGATTTTAGACGTTGGTGATGGGATATTTGAAGTCAAAGCTACCAGTGGAGATACGCAACTTGGTGGTAATGACTTTGACAAAATAATCGTAGATTGGTTAGCAGAGCAATTTCTGGAAACAGAAGAGGTAGACTTAAGACGCGATCGCCAAGCTTTGCAACGTCTCATGGAAGCTGCGGAAAAAGCCAAAATTGAGCTTTCTGCTGTTAGCGTCACTGATATTAACTTACCCTTCATCACCGCCACGGAAGATGGCCCCAAACATCTGGAAACTCGTTTAACTCGTTCCCAGTTTGAAGGTTTGTGTGGTGATTTGGTGGGGCGATTACGAACACCAGTGAAACGCGCCCTCAAAGATGCCGGACTTTCACCTAGAGACATTGAAGAAGTTGTACTAGTTGGCGGTTCTACGCGAATGCCAATGGTGAAGCAGCTTGTGCGGGACTTGATTGGCACAGAACCCAATGAAAATGTCAACCCCGATGAAGTCGTGGGAGTAGGTGCAGCAATTCAAGCCGGAATTCTCGCAGGCGAACTCAAAGATGTGCTGCTGTTGGATGTCACACCCCTTTCTATGGGATTGGAAACCATCGGTGGCGTAATGAAAAAACTCATTCCCCGCAACACCACCATTCCAGTACGTCGTTCTGACATTTTTTCCACGTCTGAAAATAACCAAAATACTGTGGAAATTCACGTAGTTCAAGGCGAACGGGAAATGGCAGCAAACAACAAGTCTTTAGGACGTTTCAAGCTGTATGGTATCCCGCCAGCACCACGAGGAATTCCCCAAGTTCAGGTGTCATTTGATATTGATGCTAATGGGATTTTACAGGTAACAGCCCTCGATAGAACCACTGGGCGAGAGCAGAGTATCACCATTCAAGGCGCTTCCACCTTGAACGAGTCGGAAGTGAATCGGATGATTCAGGATGCTCAAAAATACGCCGATGTCGATCGCGAACGTAAAGAAAGAGTAGAAAAGCGGACTCGTTCTGAGGCGTTGATTTTCCAAGCAGAAAGGCAACTTAGAGAAGTAGCACTGGAATTTGGTATGCAGTTTGCCCGCAGCCGCCGCCAAAGAATTGATAATATTTGCCGACAACTAAAGGAGAGTCTGAAGGAAAATAGCGATCGCGGTATCGATCAAGCCTACGCTGATTTGCAAGATGCTCTCTATGAACTAAATCGGGAAGTCCGCCAGTCTTATGCTGAAGACGAAGACGACGATTTGTTTGGTACTATCCGTGACATCTTTACAGGTGGTGATAAAGAGAAAGAACGCGAATCTCCCAGAGATGGATATCGGGAACGCGACTCATACAGTCAGGACTATGGCAAAGATTACGGTAAAGACTATAGCAGAGACTATAACCGGGATAGTCGTTCTTCCTCTTATGAAAGCCGTCCTCCACGCAAATCCCGTCCCAGCTACCAAGATAACTGGGATGATGAAGAAGACAATGATTGGTTATAAGAAAAGTTAGGAGTTAGAAGTTAGGAGTTAAAAATTAAATCTTTCAACTCCTAACTCATCTCTGCTAACTCATAATTAATCCAAAATCTAAAATCTAAAATTTAAACAACTGAACTATGCAAAATTTGCCGAACTTTCGTGATTACTACGAGATATTGGGAGTATCTAAAGATGCCTCTGGTGAGGAAGTTAAAAAGGTTTATCGGCGGTTAGCAAGGCAATATCACCCCGATCTGAATCCGGGTAACAAAGAATCTGAGGAAAAATTTAAGGATATTGGCGAGGCTTATGAAGTTCTTTCAGATCCAGCCAAGCGATCGCAGTATGACCAGTTTAGCCGCTACTGGAAGCAAAAAGGCTTTGCGGGCAACAAACAAACCCCAAAGGCGAAAACTTGGCAGAGTACTCAAGGCGATCGCAACGGGAATCAGGATGTAGATCCAAGCCAATTCTCCGACTTTGAAAGCTTTATTAATCAAGTTATCGGCGTCAAAAATAAGAGTACGGAAAATAACTCCAATAATGGCAATACTAGCGATCCGTTTCGTTCCCCCAGAACAAAAGTTGCCTACACAGTTAACACCCCTCCTCGCACAACCCGCCGGGATATAGAAGCCAGATTAACACTTCCCCTAGAAAAAGCTTATCAAGGTGGTAATGAACGCATTCGTTTAGAAGATGGGCGATCGCTAGAAGTTAATATGCCTCCAGGTATGGTATCAGGTCAAACCATCCGTTTGCGGAACCAAGGCGTTGGCGGTGGCGATCTATACTTAAAAATTACCGTTGAACCTCATCCATTATTTAAGCTAGAAGGTTCTAATATACTCTGCCAGGTTCCCGTTACTCCCAGCGAGGCAGTTTTAGGAGGACAGGTAGAAGCACCTACTCTTGATGGCCCTGTAAAAATGACCACCCCTCCCGGAGTTAGGTCTGGTCAAAAATTTCGACTAGGGAATAAAGGTTATCCTAGTGATGACGGTAAACGTGGCGATCAATTAGTAGAAATTCAAATAGTTACACCGAAAAATATTAGTCAAGAAGAACGGGAACTGTATGAAAAGCTACGGCAAATTGAAACCTTTAAACCCCGTGCTGATTTAATCCGTTAGGAATAAGATATCAATCTTAATGAAGCTATTGACCAGAACAATGACTAATTTTTAATTAGTCTTCGTCATCTTGAAAAATAGTTTCTATATCTTGTCAAGCGTGCAAGATACGTACAATTTCTATGCCTTCGTCTATTGGACGATAAAAAATTAAATAATTTTTCACTGGAAAACTTCGCAAAAAAGCAGCCAATTGATCTCGTTGTCTGCCCATTTGGGGAAACTTGGCCAGTTTTGGAAAGCTTTCTCGCAGAGTATCAAAAAGTTTGTCAGCAGCTTTTAAGTTATTTGGGGCAAGATATTTCCATATATCCTCAATATCTTGCGCTGCTTGAGTAGAAATCCGAAATCGACTCATACAGAATCGCTGTTAGCCAAATTTTGCTGTTCTCGTGCTTTAATATTTGCAAAAAAAGCTGGAAGTAACTCGTCGTTATATTCAGTATACTGTCCACTATCAAGTTGCTTAATACCAATGTCAATCTGACTGCGTAATGCTTCTAACTTGAGTTTTTGCAGTTCTTCTTCAAGGCGCTGGAGTTCATCTATATCTGTTGAAACGCTTGCGCTTCATGCACCACAACCTCAGCTTTACCATTTACAGTTAGTACAAGTGGGGACTTTGTGAACTTGATCTGCTCTAGGTAATCCTTAGCATTGCGCTTGAAGTCGGTGAGACTTTGAATATTTTCGAGATTAATTTTGATCTGCATCGCATCTAATTAAATGCTTTATTAAAATATCTTATCAAATGCTAGACCTGCTGTGTCTTCTCCAATTCACAAAGGATTTAAAATATAAAAAATATCTTTGAGCAAAGTGACTCAAACAGCCGTGAATCAAAACGGGGCAATGCCACAAAGCAGTGAACCAACTTATTACTCCCTGCTAGGACTGCATCCCTCGGCATCGGTAATTGACATTCGTCGCGCTTATCGGGAACTGAGCAAACGCTATCATCCTGATACTACAGACTTGCCGACTGCGATCGCCACTCCCAAATTTCAGCAAATCAACGAAGCTTATGCTACCCTTAGCCATCCAGAACGGCGCTTGGGCTACGATTTAAAAATTGGCTATTCCCGCTTTGGAGTGATTCAACCACCCCCGGATTTGAATCATCCCGTCTCGCGTTCTCATGACTGGTCAAAATCAGCTTACCTCGATGCGAGCGATCGCCCCCTTTCATCTGGCGAAATCTTTGCTTTATTTATGCTGGTGTTAACATTTGTAGGTTGTCTGTTATTAGCAGTTGCCATTGGCTTAACTCGTGGCGAGGCTGCGTTCCCAACACATTTGCTGCAACCAACTGCATATTTACAACAGCCGATTACCTATATGTCGCAATTAATTACCCATCTGAGTAATTAAAAAATCTAAAATCCAAAATCTAAAATTCCTATGCTTCTTCTTCCCTCTGATACTCCCCTATATAATCATTCCCTGCCACAAATTGAGCAGTGGCTAAAAGACCAAGGCTGTCAACAAGACGAAACACAGAGGCATTGCTGGCGTGTGCATCGGCCTAGTTGGCAAGCTGAATTATGGCTTGATGTTGAGCAAATCGTAGTGCGATATGTCCAATCTGGGGAAAATGGGCAAGATATTCAACGCTCATTTAAGTATTCTCTAAGTCGGGATGATATAGAACAAGCTGTGTTCTCAGGCCCATAAAAAAGTGTTGAGTAGAATTCACCCTAAATTTAGACCAAAGTCGATAGCGATCGCATTTCGATAAACTGTAAAATTTATTTGGTATAAAATGCCTGACATCAGGAATCATAGCTTTACCCATCGATGAAGGAAGGGTGAGATGAGCGATACCTACGGTGGTAAACTACGCACGTTTGGGCGTAACAAAGCAGGTACATCAAATTTTTCAAATCCGTCTCTTGTCTCACCAACGACTCCGACACTGGCAAATCCAGTGCGAAGCTTCGGTTCACCAACGAATAATGTCATCCAAACAGCAACTGAGGAATCAACCAACCTTCAAGAAGCTCAGTCTGCTGACGAGCAATCTTTGTTATCAGAAACCATTCCACAACGGTCTTTTGGTCATGACATTAGTCGCATGGCGTTGCGTCGTCCCCAGGCCAAACTGACGGTGGGAGAACCAGGGGACAAGTATGAGCAGGAAGCCGATTGGGTGGCAAATCAGGTGATGCGGATGACTTATCCTCCAACCCCCAACTTTCAGCGCCAGGTGGAGGAAGAAGAAACAGAAGAGATCCAGACTAAGCCACTGGCAGAAACCATCACCCCACTGGTGCAGCGTCAGGAAATGTTGGCAGAGGAGAAACTGATTCAGGCAAAATGTGAAACTTGTGAGCAGGAAGAACCGATTCAACGCGCTGCTGATGGTGTTTCCCAAGTTCAGCCCGATTTGGAAAATCGACTGAATGCGAGTCAGGGTGGGGGGAGTGCTTTACCAGATGAAGTGCGATCGTTCATGGAGCCTCGTTTGGGGGCTGACTTCCAGCAGGTGCGGGTGCATACGGACAGCGAAGCAGTGCAGATGAATAAGGAATTGAAAGCACAGGCGTTTACGTATGGTAGCGATATCTACTTTGGATCTGGGAAATCTCCAGAGAAGAATGATTTGACTGCCCATGAGTTGACTCATGTCGTGCAACAGACAAAAGATAATAGACTCCAACAAAAAAATGTTATTAACTTGTGGTCTAATAAAGAAACCCTTCAGCCTAAAATTAGCCCTGCATTTTCTTTCAACTCTCTACCCGAACCAACAATACAACTCAAAGATAATCCCGAACCACAACCTGCTGGCGATAACAAAGAGACTGAGATCCAGAAAGCTCCAACAGCATTACCAGAAAAAGTAGATCGAGGGGCTATATCCGCTCCCACTAACGCCCCCAAAGCAGATGTCGCGGGGAAACCGGCTATTGAAGCCCAGCCGGAGACTATGACTGATGCTAAGTCCGATCAGGCTGTTGCCCAAGCTACTGGCAAGACTCACCCAACTATTAAACCCCTAGACGGGGGAGCGCCCAAGTCCTCATCGTCAAAGGCAGATATAGGAGCCACACCCGTTCCTGCCAACACTTCTAAGGTGACTGCTGAGGCTAAACCGGCTACTAAAGCCTCGTCAGGAGGCACAACCGAAGTTTCATCGGCTGAACTTACCCAATTTATCCAGCAAGCAGCGGCAAAACGAGACGGGCTGTTCCAGTCTGCTGAACCAAAGAAACAACAAATTTTGGCAAATGCTGAAATACAGAAGCAGAATGTCCAGCAATCGATCGAAGCTAAAGTCACTGAGCTGGAAAAGGTTTATAGCCAAACCCTCCAACAAGTTCGGCAAGCCGCCCAGAATGCACGCATAGAAATCACGTCACAGCAAGACGTGAAGATTGAAGCCACTCAGAATGCTGCACAGACTGAATTGGGGAATTTGCAACGGGTAGTTGGAGAGAAACAAAACGCAATCCGACAAGCCGCAGAAAGTAAAGCCATCGCAGCGACGACTGAAGGCAATCAACAAGCACAAAGGGCAATTGACGGGTGTAACAACAAGGCAGTCCAAGCCAGGACATTAGGAGAAAGCAAAGCTGCACAGTACAGCAGCTATAAACGAGCTCCTGACATCGCCAGTGGCGCTCGTCAGATGGCTAACAAGGCGGCTGAAGACATCATCAACGCTGGCAAAGAAATAGCAACAGCGGTTCACCAAGATGCTAATGACTTAGCTGCCAAATTCCGACGAGAAGGAGAAGAAGCAGCTCAGAAGTTCAGCGAACCATCGCAAGCGAGCCGGAGCAAGATCGAGAAGACTAGAGACGATACTATTGCAGCGATAAACCAAGCGGCTACAGAATCCTTGTCTCAAATTGACTTGTCAGCGCGTGACACCACTGCACAGCTTGAATCAGGACACGCGCAAGGCATCCAACAAATCCATCAGTTAGCTCAACAAGCCCTACCTGCCATTGATCAGTCGGCGCAGAACGCCTGTCAGCAAGTAGATGAAAACGCAACCAAATTTGCCAATGGCATTGACTCATTCGTGGCTGAGGTTTCCGCCCAGTTGGGCAGTTATCCAGGGGATTTAATCACTGAGAACATCAATACCGCAGAGACTCAACTCAACAGCACGTTAACCCAGTATGACTCCACGCTGGAACAGATATCTACTGGGTCTCAATCTTCTGGTCAGGAGGTTGGGAACCAAGCCATACAACAGGCAACGACTCTAGTTGCCCAGTTGAGCGCACCCGTTCAACAAATTGGAAGTGATTTTGAGACAAAAGTTTCAAACATCACCAGTCAGACCTCTCAGAAAATGGGTGATGCTGCTGCCAAGAGTGTGGAAGATATGCAAAAGGTTGTCACCGATGTAGGCAATCAGCTACAGCGGGCGGTTGACGAGAGTACAGCCACCTGGGAGCGGCAACTCAACGAAGGTAAGGCTCAGTTCAAGCAAAAAGTAGACGATGGTCTTGCCAAGCAAGACGAAGCTGCTTCTGGACTGGGAGCAAAGATTGATAAGATGGCAGAGGAAGTTGAGAATGAGAGCCTATTGGAAAGAGGTCTCAAAGCAGTCGGTTCATTCCTCGGTGGAATTTGGGATGGATTTGTTGAGCTGCTTAATGTGCTTTGGCAAGTGGTCAAGGTTCTGCTCATCGTTGCTCTGGTTGTGCTTGCCATCGTGATTGTGGTAGGTCTAATTATTCTTATTGTTGGCGGAGCAGAGGCTTTACTTGCAGCTATCGTCGCCGTGGTTGTTGCTATCGAGGCAGTTGTTGCCTTTGTTGCTTCCATCGCGGCTATTCTGGAAGTGATTGTAGCTATTGTCACCATCGTTTTTGCAGTAGTTGCTCTCATCGCCTTTGCGATCGCTGTTTATCAAGCCTTCTTCAGTGGCAAAGCCATGACGGACGATGAGCGGTGGCGAATGCTGGGTAAATCTTTCTTCGACTTGGTGTTGGCGTTGCTGCCTCTGGCAGGCTCAATCAAGACCATAGGGCGGCTTGGACGCTTGCTAGGTATGGTGGAGGACACAGGTCAACTTCTTCAATTGTTACGAAAGGTTAGAAACGTGGAGCAGCTTATATTGCTCCTAGAAGAAGTTGGTGATGCTGGCAAGCTGTTAAAATTGCTGGAGTTACCAAAAATTGCTAACGCAGCTGAGTTATTACGACTGCTGGAGCTACCAAAAATTGCCAACGCAGCTGAGTTGGAACGACTACTGAACCTGCCCAAAATTGCCAACGCAGCTGAGTTGGAACGACTGCTGAACCTGCCCAAAATTGCCAACGCAGCTGAGTTGGAACGACTGCTGAACCTGCCCAAAATTGCCAACGCAGCTGAGTTGGAACGACTGCTGGAGCTACCAAAAATTGCCAACGCAGCTGAGTTGGAACGACTGCTGGAGCTACCAAAAATTGCCAACGCAGCTGAGTTGGAACGACTGCTGAACCTGCCCAAAATTGCCAACGCAGCTGAGTTGGAACGACTGCTGAACCTGCCCAGCATGACTGTGGCTCAACTTGAGAAACTGCTGGTAATTACAGACGACGCAGCTCAACTTGAGCGCTTCCTGACTTATATTGATGATCCATTGGAACTTGAGCGCTTGATCAACAATGCGGGACTAAAACCAGCACCAGACCCGGATGCATTCCGTCTTGATCGCGTTCTGGACAAGATGGGGCCTGGAAAAAAGAGTGTCGCCGATGTGGAAGCAGCACTGGATGCACAAAAGAAAATTGACAGCAAAATATTGGTGGGCGAACAGAAGGGGACAACACCAGGTACCGCTGACTTTAGAACAATTAGAGGCGCTCATTCGCCCAGCATTTTGAGCGATCCCAATTTTCGGATTATAGATCCAGCGCCACCAGCAATACCAGTACCAAATGCAGACGGAACCGTGCAAGTAAAATTTCAAAAGTTGGTATCTCCTGGTCCACCTGAAGTATGGTCAAGAACTAAGTCCAGTACCCTGGCACCCTCAAGCTGGAGCGATAGTGATATACTGCGCGCTGGCGATCAGGTTGCGAAGACACCGCCAGTGCTGACCCGCGCCAGGGATGGAGCTACGCTTCATCAGGGTATAATTAATGGGGCGCAATGGGAAGTGATAAAGGACGCTAGTGGGAATGTGACGAGTTCCTATCCAACTGGAGGCAGTCTGACTACAAGCTTCTAAATTAAGAAAGGAGAGTTTAATGGATACATTTGATGAGCTAGATCAATACCTTGGGGTTGACTACAATATAAATCTCTGGTCTGATGATGCCATTGATCACGCGACAGAACTCCTTGATGGTCTTAGCGAAGCTGATTGGACTCGTTTGGCAAGAACTTGGAAACATAGACCCGTTGCTTGGCAGGTTAGACTTGCGGATGCTGTATTTGGATCTGACAAGCCACGAGTTATCGACCTGCTAGTCGAGATGTTGAGAGCGTCTGAAGCTAAAGTCGCGATCGCAGCAGCAGAAAGCTTGGAAGCAAAGGATTATGTCTGGACTCCTGATTCATCATTGCGTAATGTATTAGAAAAACTTCTAGACCAGGTGAAGGTTGGAGATCGCCGTACAATTGATGGGTTACTCGCACGTATCCCGAAATAGCAGCAGTAGACAACTAATCTATGTCTACTCCATGATATGGATTATTCGCCTTGAGAATTAGCGAGTACCTAGACTATCCCTAGCCAAGAGATACCAAGTGTATCGGGTCAAGGAGAATCGGGAGCAATGCGATTTTGTTAGATGTCCCCAAAAAGAGAGCGATCGCTAATCGTTTGAGTTGAGGTACGATCTCTGCAATTTGTGATAAGTTTAGGCAAAATCATTTTTGTCAACAGTAATTAAACCATAAATAAACTAGAATATTGAGTATCAAATTTAGCAAATCCTCTGGTTTGAAGACAAGTGTAAACAATGCTTTTAAATATGACGCCTAGGCATAGCCCGCCAACTCTTAGAGACGCTTTGCGAACGCCATTGCTAGCTTAAAAATTGTGTTTATAACCCCGATTTTGAACAATATTTTCAGCAATAGTGCTTATTGACAAATAGTTTATAATTTTAAACTTTCTGTCACCAATGTGTTGGGAGCGATCGCACTATGACTGCTGAATGCGATCGCACTGATTTTAAACTTTCCCAAACCGCCGCTCCCGTTGCTGGTAGGCACACAAGGCGCGGTGAAACTCTGCTCGGTCAAAATCGGGCCAGAGCGCATCAGTGATGTAAATTTCTCCATAAGCCATTTGCCAGAGTAGGAAATTGGAGAGGCGCATTTCTCCACTGGTGCGAATTAACAAATCTGGATCATTAATTCCGGCTGTGTACAAGTGGCTCTCAAATACCTGTTCATTAATTTCATCAGGTTGTAGCAGACCTTGCTGAACTTGTTTTGCGATCGCCTGACAAGCTTGTAAAATTTCCTGTCGTCCGCCATAATTAGTTGCCACCGAAAACCGGATACCACGATTATTCTTAGTTTCTTCCATTGAACGGGAAATTTCTTGTTGGAGCGATCGCGGCAGTTCTTGCAAATTTCCCACAAACTTAATTTGCACATTCTCCTCGACCATTTCCCGCAGTTCTTGGCGCAAAACTCTTTGAAACAGAGTCATCAAAAAATCCACTTCTTCCTGCGGTCTTTTCCAGTTCTCCGTTGAAAAAGCATAAGCTGTCAGCGCCTGAATTCCCCAATCCTGACAACAGCGAAGTAAATCCTTGAGAGCATCTACTCCTCGCTTATGACCCATAATTCGAGGTAGACCTTGACGTTTAGCCCATCGACCATTGCCATCCATAATCACCGCCACGTGCTGCGGCAATAGTTCTCGTTTTAAGTCAGTAGGTAAATCTTGCAGTTTAGTTTGTTGTGCTGTCATTTTTTATCTCGAGAAGCGGTCGATGGTAATCTGAGTAAACGTGAAACCAGTGCTAGTGTCTTTCCACCTATCCGACGAACAAAACTCAATAGACCAGGAGCAACAGCTTCCCTATCAACGGTTGGAGACAAAAGAGCCTCCAATGACTCTTTCAACTTCCTAATCGTCAGTGGTCTATTTAGGGTTCCCCGTTCCGCTAAGGAAATAGAACCCGTTTCTTCAGATACAACGACACAAACGCAATTTTCGACCCGCTCAGTAATTCCCATTGCCGCCCGGTGGCGTGTTCCCAACTGGCGCGAGGCTGTGCGTCCCGAAAGTGGTAAAATTATACCCGATGATATAATCCGCGAGCCACGGATCAGTGTCGCCCCATCGTGTAACAAAGTTTTCGGCTGAAAAATTGTCTGGATCAGTTCTTTAGAAACCTCCGCATTTAGCTTTACTCCTGGCACAGAAAAATCTCGCTCATCAATTGGCCCTGTGGTTTCCACAATTAGTAAAGCTCCAATGCGGTTTTTTGACAATTCTTTAACAGCCTCAACAATTTCATCAATTACACTATCAGATTTAGGTATTGCCAGACGGTCGGGTTGAAACAACTGGCGGAATTCGCCACGCCCCAACTGTTCCAAAAATCGCCGAAACTCTGATTGTAGAGCAACTGCCATCGCCACAGCACAACCAATTACCAACTTTTCAAGTACAAAACTGAGCAGAGGTAGTCCGAATCTGCCACTTAGTGCTGAGGCTAGCATTAAGATAATGAATCCTCGCACCATCCATAGTGTCCGGCGCTCACTAATAATAACTAGTATCATGTACGTCAGCGCCAGCACTAACACAATATCCAGAGTCCCAAGTAGCAAGGACTGTGACCACCCCAGGTTTGTCAGCCATTGCTTCCACCAATCTCTCATGACATCTGGATTACACTTTTGCCTCTAATTACATTTAGTCATTAGTCATAATTCACCAGTCATTAGTTCCTGCCTAATGACCAATACTTCGACTCCTTTCGACTTCGCTCAAGGCAAGTCGCTCAGTACAAGTGACAAAGGACTAATGACTACTTTTTAGTCTTTCTGGTAGGCGATCTTGTCGAATTAAATCTTGATAAGTTTCACGTTGCAAAATTAAATTTGCTTCGCCATTCGCTACTACGACTGCTGCCGGTCGGGGCAAGCGGTTGTAGTTAGATGCCATACTGTAATTGTACGCACCAGTTCCCATAACTACGAGAATATCCCCTGGCTCAGTCTTTGGGAGTAGAGCATTTTTAATCAGAATATCTCCTGATTCACAATGTTTACCAGCAATTGTAACTGTTTGGGTTAAGGGAGAAGACATTTTATTAGCAACGACTGCCCGATAAACTGATTGGTAAGTAATTGGGCGGGGATTATCAGACATTCCGCCATCAATTGCCACGTAGGTACGAATTTCTGGGATAACTTTGGATGAACCAATAGTATAGGCAGTGACGCAAGCTGTGGCAATTAGCGATCGCCCTGGTTCACTCAGTAATTTCGGCAAAGGCAGATTTTCGGCTACACAAGCTTCTTGAATTACTTGACAAATTGCCTTCACCCACTCTTCAATACTAGGGGGATCGTCTGATTCTATGTACTTAATCCCCAAACCGCCACCAACATTTAACTCTGTAATATTTAAACCATACTTCCCAGCATCCCGGAGCCACTGCACCATAACAGCCGCCAAATCTTGATGCGGTTGGCGCTCAAAAATTTGGGAACCAATATGAGCGTGTACTCCTACGCAATTCAGGGTAGGTTGTTGGCTGACAAAGGTAAAAACTTCATCTAAATCGTTGGGATCAAAGCCGAATTTGCTATCTAAGTGTCCCGTGCGGATGTATTCGTGGGTGTGGCACTCAATACCGGGAGTTAACCGTAGCATGATGCGGATTGCTTGACCAGGTTGGGCAATTTCCACAAGGGTACGCAATTCATACCAGTTATCCGCCACAATGGTGACACCAGACTCGATCGCTAAAATTAATTCTTCACGAGATTTATTATTTCCGTGAAGGTAAATTTTATCGGGACTAACACCAGCTTCTAGGGCGGTGTAAAGTTCGCCCCCGGAAACTACATCGATTCCCAGTCCCTCTGATCCGGCGATCGCACAAACTGCTAAACAATTCCAAGCTTTTGAGGCGTACAATACTTGAGATTCGCCCTTGTAGTATTGCTTGAAAGCATCTCGGTATTGCTGACAAGCCGAACGCAGGGTTTCTTCATCTAAAATATATAAAGGTGAACCAAATTGCTCAACTAGGGTTGTGACATCACATCCACCAATTTCCAGGAAGTCATGATGATTAACTCTGGCAGTTAACGGTAAAAGTTCTTGATTAGGGGATGGATTTGCGCTGGTGTCAAGCCTTTGAGGTAAATATTGACTTCCAGAATGTTGAACCCCAGTGGGGTGAGTCGATACCATAAATATAAAAGTTTTCCTTGTTCAAATTACGGGCTTTGAGTTCGTCTCCCGATTCCCAGTGTACAAAGGGTTTGTAATCTTATTCAATAAATGTGATCTCATTAGACTTAGAAATTAAATTACTGACATTAGAAAATCTCAGTGCTATTCTGGAACTCGATCAAGCCTGTTTTGGCGGACTTTGGACAATGGACGGCTACAAACGAGAATTGGATAGTCCCAACAGCGATATACTCGGTTTATTTTCTCCCTCCTCCAACACAAGTTTGCTAGGAATGGGTTGCTTTTGGTCAATTTTAGATGAAGCCCACATTACAATTTTGGCGGTTCATCCCGAATATCACCGCCAAGGAATGGGTGCGGCTTTATTATATTCGCTCATCAAGACAGCTTGCGATCGCAAAATGGAGCGAGCTACCCTCGAAGTGCGAGCTTCCAACTTGGGGGCCATATCTTTATATCAAAAATTTGGCTTCAAAACAGCCGGACGGCGGCCGCGTTACTACCAAGATAACGATGAAGACGCGCTGATTCTTTGGCTCCCAGATTTACAACACCGCAAATTTCAAGCAACTTTAGACCAGTGGTATTCTATTGTCAGCGATCGCTTGGCCAAATCCTTTTGGCACTTGGTTTTTAAGTAGCTGGGGATTTTTAATTTGGAATTATCGGGGCTTGCGATCAACTTCAGCAAAAAAATGTAACTTTGCTGCGCCTAATTATATTTAAATATTTTATTCTAAATAAGATTTATATAATAAAAACCTATAGCAGGTATTGATGCTTTACATTCAAGCGTATAGATGTTATAAATAAACGTTTGGGATTAAGTCAAAAAACTCTGAATGCAAGCAGTCAGCTATTTGTAATAAATCCTAAAAACGCTGGTGAACTAAAGCTCCTCAGTACACTAGCTAGATAAAAGTAGTCAATAGTTAACAATTAGCCCATCAACTAAAGTCATAGCTTCAGGATGTCTATAATCTGTTATACAGGCATCCAAAAGCTTTGCCTGTGCTAAAATCAGCATACCGGCACGACCGCAGATGATGGGATAAAGCCATGTTTGAGCGCTTCACAGAAAAAGCCATTAAGGTAATCATGCTGGCCCAAGAAGAGGCCCGCCGTTTAGGTCACAACTTTGTCGGAACCGAGCAGATCCTCTTGGGTCTGATTGGCGAAGGCACTGGAGTAGCCGCCAAGGTGCTGAAATCAATGGGTGTCAATCTCAAAGATGCCCGAATTGAAGTTGAAAAAATTATCGGACGGGGATCAGGCTTTGTTGCCGTGGAAATTCCGTTTACCCCACGGGCAAAGCGAGTTCTCGAACTCTCTTTGGAAGAAGCACGCCAACTGGGGCATAACTACATTGGCACCGAGCATCTGCTGTTGGGCCTAATCCGCGAAGGGGAAGGCGTCGCAGCCAGGGTGCTAGAAAACCTCGGTGTGGATCTATCTAAGGTAAGAACCCAAGTCATCCGCATGTTGGGAGAAACTGCTGAAGTTTCACCAGGCGGTTCATCCGGGCGCACAAAAACCCCGACTCTGGATGAATTTGGTTCAAACCTGACCCAAATGGCAATGGATAATAAGCTCGATCCAGTGGTAGGACGCGCCAAAGAAATCGAGCGGGTGATCCAGATATTGGGTCGCCGGACTAAAAATAACCCAGTGCTAATTGGGGAACCAGGAGTTGGCAAAACAGCGATCGCTGAAGGTTTAGCTTCACGCATTGCCACCAAAGATGTCCCTGACATCCTCGAAGATAAACGCGTAGTCACGTTGGATATTGGTTTGCTCGTAGCAGGAACCAAGTACCGGGGTGAATTTGAAGAACGCTTGAAAAAAATCATGGATGAAATCCGCTCTGCGGGTAATGTCATTCTCGTGATTGATGAGGTACACACCTTAATTGGTGCGGGTGCAGCAGAAGGTGCTATTGACGCAGCGAATATCCTCAAACCAGCTTTGGCCAGAGGTGAGTTGCAGTGCATCGGTGCTACAACCCTAGATGAATACCGGAAGCACATCGAGCGAGATGCAGCCCTAGAGCGGCGTTTCCAGCCAGTGATGGTTGGTGAACCGACAGTTGATGAAACAATTGAAATTTTATATGGTCTGCGCGAACGCTACGAGCAACACCATAAACTGAAAATCTCCGACGAAGCATTGGTAGCGGCGGCGAAGTTATCAGATCGTTACATTAGCGATCGCTTCCTGCCAGATAAAGCCATCGACTTAGTTGATGAAGCTGGTTCTAGAGTGCGCTTAATTAACTCCCAACTGCCACCCGCAGCTAAGGAGTTAGATAAAGAACTGCGTCTGATATTAAAAGAAAAAGATGACGCGGTGCGCTCTCAAGACTTTGATAAAGCTGGGGAACTGCGCGATCGCGAAATGGAAATCAAAGCTGAAATCCGCGCGATCGCTCAAAGCAAGACCAATGCAACTGGCACAGAAGGTGAAGAACCTGTAGTTACAGAAGAAGACATTGCTCACATTGTCGCTTCTTGGACTGGGGTACCGGTGAACAAACTCACCGAATCTGAATCTGAAAAGCTGCTGCACATGGAAGACACCTTGCACCAGCGTTTAATTGGTCAAGATGAAGCTGTGAGAGCAGTTTCACGCGCAATTCGCCGCGCTCGGGTCGGTTTGAAAAATCCCAACCGACCCATAGCTAGCTTTGTCTTCTCTGGGCCGACTGGTGTAGGTAAAACCGAGTTAGCGAAATCCTTAGCTGCTTACTTCTTCGGTTCCGAAGAAGCGATGATCCGCTTAGATATGTCCGAATACATGGAGCGTCACACCGTCAGCAAGCTGATTGGTTCCCCTCCAGGTTATGTTGGCTATAACGAAGGTGGTCAGCTGACTGAAGCCGTGCGGCGGCGTCCTTACACCGTGGTGTTGTTCGACGAAATCGAAAAAGCCCACCCCGATGTCTTCAACATGCTGCTGCAAATTTTGGAAGACGGTCGGTTAACCGATGCCAAAGGTCGCACGGTGGACTTCAAGAACACCTTGCTGATTTTAACTTCCAATATTGGTTCTAAGGTAATTGAAAAAGGCGGTAGCGGTATCGGCTTTGAATTCTCCGGAGAAGATGCCAGCGAGTCAACTTACAACCGGATTCGCTCTTTGGTCAACGAAGAACTCAAGCAGTACTTCCGTCCAGAGTTCCTCAACCGACTCGATGAAATTATCGTCTTCCGTCAGTTGAACAAGCCGGAAGTGACCCAAATCGCCGAAATTATGCTCAAGGAAGTATTTGGTCGTCTGACGGAAAAGGGTATCACCTTAGAAGTCACCGATCGCTTCAAGGATCGGTTGATCACTGAAGGTTACAGTCCCAGCTACGGCGCGAGGCCATTACGTCGGGCAATTATGCGCCTGTTAGAAGATAGCCTAGCAGAAGAAATTCTGTCTGGTCGTATTAAGGATGGCGATACTGCGATCGTTGATGTGGATGAAAATGGCATTGTGCAAGTTAGTTCTCAACAGCGTCGGGAATTGTTACCCCAAGGTGTTGAGTAAGATTTAGGGTTTGGGATTTAGTCTCAAATAAAAAATTAGAAAACGGTAGAGTATTTATTGCTCTACCGTTTTTTGTGTGAAAATATCTGGAGTTAATGTTGTAAAGTGTAGGACAAGCGATATCTTCGGTGAGCTTCGCTAACGCCAAAGTTTTCGGTCGCTCTACTAAAGTTAGTTAATGGTTAAAGCATCAAGTTACTTTCGTAAATGTATAATACGAAAACGTAAAATTATTGTAGTGCGGGCATCTTGCCCGCTTCCAATATACAAATTAAATACGCAACAACTTATCTATGCTTGAGAGACAAACATGACAGAACAAACACAAACAGAAACAAAAGTTTTCATTAGCTATAGCTGGGACTCAGACGACCACAAAAACAATGTGTTAGGACTAGCAAATACGTTACGCTCAAAATGGGGGATTAACGCAGAAATAGATCGTTATGTTCGAGCAAAGCCTCCTTTTACCCCTGCTCAAGGATGGGATCTTTGGATGTCAGACCGAATTGAGTGGGCTGAGTTTGTGCTTATCATCTTTACTGAGACATACAAGCGACGATTTGAGGGTAAGGAGGAAACTGGAAAAGGTTTAGGGGCTTCGTGGGAAGGAACAATTATCAGAAACGACCTTTACAACGCTCAGTTAAGAGACACTAAATTTATCCCAGTTGTATTTTCTCAATCTGACTTGGATTATGTTCCTTTGGTACTAAATTCCAGAGATAAATATATCCTTACTGACGAGAAAAGCTTTACAGAACTTTGGTATCGTCTTAAAAAACAAAACAGCATTATACAACCAGAAATTAAAAAAGACGTGTCTCCACCACTCCCTTCTGAACCAGTGTTATTTTCTCCTCATAAACCGCCAGTAAAATCTTTAGAGCAACCGACTCCTGAGATTGAATACCGTGAAAAGGTTGAAGGCTATGTTAACAAGGTTCCACTCTCTGAACCCTATAATGAGATTTCTAACATTAATAAGATTAACTTAGCAAAAATAAGGCAGAGAATAGGGCTAGATACCGAGAAGGCTAAAGCGATTGAAAATGCTGTTCTTCAATTACGTAGCCAACGGCACGAAGAATACAAACAAAACCTGCAAGAATATCAGAATCTTCTGAAGGACAATTTAGAAACAGAAGGTTTTTTGAGCGATGACATTCTTTCTGAGTTGAAAGAACTTCAGAATAATTTGGGACTCAGTGATAAGGACGCTGAAGAACTATTACTCTATGCTCAATTAGAGTATTCGCTTAAAAAAGGAGAGTGGATAGAAGCAGATGAAACTACTAAAAATCTATTGTTGAAAGTAGCAAATGTTCAACAAAATTACTTTAATTTAACTGATTTTCAGAGAATTCCATGTAAAGATATACGTAAAATTGATAAACTTTGGACAGATTACAGTAAAGGTCACTTTGGTTACAGCGCACAAATAGATATCTGGCAACAAGTTAATAGGGAACTTCTTGATTTCTTTGTTGCATTGGATTGGGGATATAAAGAAGATCGTCTATTCGTGTATACAGATAATTTTAAATATAATCGACCCGATCGCCCAAAAGGACACCTCCCAGCATTAGTTCTATGGGATGGGGGATCACACGAAACCCGACAAGCATACATAGAGAGAATTCAGAAGTGCTGCAAAGATTTTGTTCTTTAATTGGAGATAATTTCTATAATTGTTTCTCAAAGATAAAAACAATACATCTAGTAGAATGCTACCTTTTACATTTCTATTTCGATGGCAAAGGTACATACATAAGCACCATCGTAATCAGAAAAGTAATCAAATAAGGAAGGTTTGCCCAGGATTTTAGAACACTATCCTTGCTGGAAATTTGCCTGAAAAAATCAGGTGATGAATCAGGTATCAAAAAGTTTCTTTGTTTTAACTTCATTTGCTTTACCCATTCATCATCTTCGTTAGATCCATAACCTCCAATGATCCGAACTAACCGATTGAAGTTCTTCCGAAATTCTCTCTCCATGTACAAATAATAGATATCCAGTAAACCGAATAAAGTAAAAGAGACGAATGCCAGGATAAATAAAATAGGGTTTCTATTTTGAAAACCAAATCCAACGATCGCAGCCCAAACCGTTAATCCAAATTTTTTAGCTTCAAGCGAATTGTCTGCCATCCGTTTAATTACAGATTGCAGCATTTCACTTTGTTTAATCAAAAAGTCTCGATCTTCTTTAACTCTGTCCAGATCATTGCTTGGCATAGTACTGCACTATAACGAGAGCCACTCGATTGTAGAATAAAACTAACTCTCCTGAAAAAGTATCTTTCGCAGTTTAAACAATCCAATCTGACAAGCCGAGTACTCACACTTTTCTAGATAATTAAAGGGATGCCATTCGTTTCTACCAATGGACTCCAAATAAGTTCCATCCTCTTGAGCCTCATCCGGCACTCTACCTGTAACATCTGTATAATACAAATAACAGACTTCATTCACCTGAGTACCAACGATATACTTGCCTAAAGGTAAAACCTGAACCCTATATCCAGTCTCTTCAGAAACCTCTCGAATGGCAGCAGCTTCTGACGATTCCCCTTCATCCAATGCACCTGTAATCGGGCAGGGAAAAAGCTTTAGTCTTCCATTTACCTCTTGATTATCAATACAGAGATGCTGGTGTCGAATTAGGACATCATACTGTCCCGGATTTTCGCCACTCTTTCTCAAAAGAAATACCGCAACTGAATCCTTACCATTTCGTTCCAAATATTGAAATCCTTTAGAAGATTCCCTAACAGCAATCCACTGGGTGCTAAAGATGACTCTATCCGTATCCATTGGCTATATTCCGGTACTTGATTTATTCAAATGTTAACCTCACTAATTGGGGTAAAAGTAGCGAGGGTGAGATGAGCCGCCACGTAAAGTCTGAAAAGCCAACCACGCTCTATTCCGTGTTCAATTTTGCCAGTCCAGTCCATTTTCAGATGCTAGTGCTATGCTGTGAATATTTGACATAGCTTTAATGCTAAAACTATGTCAAATATTCACAGCAATTGTTGAGCGAGATTCTGATACAAAGCTTTATGTTGGCTATGTTCCCGGATTTCCTGGCGCACACTCCCAAGCAGAAACATTGGATGAATTACAAGAGAATCTGCGTGAAGTAATTGAGATGCTTTTGGAGGATGAAAATTTAGCATTCGATACAGAGTTTGTTGGTACACAACAAATTGTAATTCAGTAGATTATGAGCAATGGCATAGCTTTATCGTTACCATGTTAGATTGATATGATAAGTACTAAAAGGTGTTTCAATTTATGATCTTCAGTGATATAGTTGAAGCAATTAAAAGTCTTTCCAGCGAAGAAAAGTTAGAAATTCAACTGTTATTGCAGCAATATCTACGGTAAGAAAGGCGTGAAGATATTTATCAAAATTTTCAGGCGGCGCAAGTAGAACAGCAAAATAGTGAACTAAAGTTTTCCTCAAATATGGATGAACTGAGACAACTGATAGAAGAGTGATGTTAAAAGTAAGTTTCAATTCTTCATTTAAACGTGCTTTTAAAAAGCGAATTCAAAGGAATGTAGATTTATAACCACGGTTTTGGCAAAAGTTGGAGCAGTTTACAGCAAATCCATTTGAGCAGGGTTTGAAAACTCATAAATTGTCAGGTAAGCTTAAAGACTTATGGAGCTTTAGTGTAGATTATGACGAGAGAGTAGTTTGTTACTTTACAGATGATGGTGATGCTGTGTTTGTAGATATTGGTAGTCACGATGATGTTTATTAGGTAAAATCTATTAATAGGTAGATAAAAATCAAGTATGAAAAAGATGGCAGCTTCCAATAATTTGCTGCGTCGGATGAACACTTGCAAAACTATTGGTTCAGCTACACCCCGTGGTCGATTATATTTGCAGTCACTTTTCTAATGCTATAAATTTCTAACCTTATAGCGGTTCCCACTCAGATGCGGTACAAAATTAGATCGCAAGGTGTAGGGGCAATTCATGAATTGCCCCTACGGGTGTACCTCACGTGAACGAGAACCGCTATAAGTTTACTACGACCAAAGCCATAAGGTGGTATTGTCGCCTGCCGTTCCACAGGAAAACTCAGCCAAGATGTGATTCAACGCTTTTTAGCTGTTTAATTTTTGATATTTCTATATCAATTGTGTCGGAAGCAATCAAGTCTGCGGCTTCTTGTAAAAGCTCATGTTGTTCCTTTTGAATCACTTCTAAGCGATGAGAAATTTCTATTAATCGTTGTTGTTTATTTGGTTGAAAAGTTTCAGGTAGTAAAATAGTCAGGTTATCAGTTGTTTTCGTAGCTGTGATTTTTTGAACAGCAAAAGTGGCAACATTAGTTAAGGATACAAAACTAACTTTAATCAAAGCCTGAAGTAGTTTTAATGGAACTTGGAGTATTGACCAACTAGTTGTTTCAATCAAGCGGACAATTGCTTTGATGATGCTCCAAAGTAGAGCAAGCGCAAACACTAGAATTACTATACTAATAATTGGGTGATTAGCTGCCCAACTTCCTATTTGAACTAACCTAAAAAATACCGGGTGTTGCATCAGCCAATCATTCACAGAAGAAGTAATTGCGGTTTTTACTACTCCCGATGTTGTACTCTTAACTTGTTCAGCCCTTTGCCAATTTTGTTCTAAAGAACCTTTAGCTTGTTCAAGAGTTGCGCTAACTGTATTAATTGCCTTATCGGTCGTACTTGCTGCTGTATCCTGCAAAGACTGTCCAGCTTGTTGCACTGAATTACTGAAAGAGTGAACGCTTTGGTTGACGATATCTTTCGCTGTTTGCAAGGGTTGCAAAATTCCTTCAAGCAAATTTATCTCTAGAGAAAGTGCCATAAAACATAAAAATTTGATTACTTCTCTTTCTAACTCGAAGCACTAGTATAAAATCGCAACGCAAACCGCCAAAACCAAGTAGAAGCCAAAAATAGCACTACTGCTAATATTGCCGCACCTATGAACCAGCTAATTTCACTCCGACCCAATAGCGCTTGGGCTGGTACAGTAGTTAAAAAAGCCACTGGCATGATAAAGGTGAAGAAAAAACGGTAAGCTGTGGGATATGCGGCGATGGGATATCGTCCAGCTTCCAACAAACCACGCAGCACTTCGGTAGCATTATATATTTTAACGAACCAAATACTGGTTGCTCCTAACATAAACCACAAACTGTACAAAATCACCAAACTGAACAATAAGGGCAGCGCACCGAGTAGATAGCCGTCTATCCCTACACCGAGGCGTTTACCTGCATAGCCAATGATAATACTACCAAAAATTAGATCCGGCAGTCCCCAAGGTGAAAAGGTATGGGTGGAAAGCCAAAACTGACTGCGGATCGGTTTTAATAATATGAAGTCTAAAGTGCCTTCCTGTACGTGACGGACAATGCGATTCAAGTTCGACGCTAGAAAAGTCGTAGAAAATCCTTGGAGTATGGTAAAAATTCCGAGAACTACTAAAGCGGCTTCCCATGACCAGCCACTAAAAGTGTAGCCAGTCCGGTAAAATAAGAATAGTCCAAAGAGGCTGCCAGCAAGATTTCCTAAGCTGCTGAGGGTAGTTATGAAAAAGTTAACACGATACTCTAACTCTGCTGCGATCGCCGCACTCCAAAATAGTCTTAATACTTTCAAATATCTTTGCATTTGGCACCTATACCATAAAATATGCCATTCGTAATGACATTTCTCAAGATTACACAATAACTTTATGTTAATTTAATATTATTTTTTATTCAGAAAAATTGCTAAACGTTAAGATATTTTAGGCTTATTGTTTAACAGTAAAAGATTTTATGCATTTAAATTTACCAGACCTAATTACAAAAATTGGCTATTTTGGGGTGTGGGCGATTATTTTTGCGGAATCTGGCTTGCTAATTGGTTTTTTTCTCCCCGGAGATAGTTTGCTATTTACTGCTGGATTTCTCGCATCTCTGCCAAAATCAGGGTTTAACATTTGGGTTCTGATTTTTGGTGCTTTTGTTTGTGCAGTTCTTGGTGATAATGTTGGCTACGCTACAGGGCATAGATTTGGCAGAAAATTATTTGAGAAAGAAGATTCATGGTTGTTTCAGAAAAAACACCTGGTAAAAACCCAAGATTTTTATGAGAAACATGGCAAAAAAACCCTAGTTTTAGCGAGATTTACACCGATTATCCGCACTTTTGCGCCCATTGTGGCTGGACTTGGTGCTATGCATTACCGAACATTTATGTCTTACAACTTAATTGGTGGATTCTTGTGGACATTCGGCATCACCTTTTTAGGGTTTTTCTTAGGAAAATCTCTACCACCTGAACAGGTAGATAAGTATTTGTTACCGATTATTGGATTAATTATAGTTGTTTCTTTACTGCCATCGATTATTCATGTAATACAAGAAAATCGAGCAAACAAAAGTTAAAGTATTTTCGTAATTGATGAGGATTATTAATTTTTAATTCGGAGCGGTGTGACTTACTTAAACATCAACCTCTATTTGTTTCTAGAAAATCTCCTCTTTTTTATAATTGCCACACTTTTGATTGTGGTTGTGAATTGGGGATGGAAACAAACAAAGCCCTATACTTTGCCTCTACCCTTTCCCTCTTGGTATAAGGCTTGGTTCCTATCGGTGCAAGTGCTAGGAATATTGCTGCCATTAGTGGCCATGCTATTGTGGGGTCTATGGTGGGGCGATCGCAGTGTGTTAATTGTGCTTGGTTGGTACTTTATCATATTAGGGTTGCAAATTATCTCTGAGACAGTTACCCTGAGGCAGTTGCAGAATGTAGTGTGGGTAATGGTTCCTTATATATACCTGCCTTACCGCTTCTGGCAGTTGTATGAGGGTTTGACACTTTTGGGTTCTAAAAGCGAGTTGCTGTGGATACGATATTTATTGGTTTTTGAATTGGTGCTATGGATTGTTAACTACGCCATAGATGTGTCTCAATTGCCACGGCTGTTTCGATGGGAAGTAAAATCAAACTCTGATGTTAGCTAGAGATTAAAATAATTCGTAATTTGTAGTTAAGTTTTGTAACAGGGATTTTGCCCTGCTACAAAACTTGCCGATTGTTATTTGCGATCAAACTTGAATCCACAGAGTTAGTTAATCGCAGAATTCGCCATTTTTATCAAAGAAGTGCGATCGCCTGCTTTCAACCCAACAACATATTGCACACCCTCTTGTCTCCAAGTCAAGGTAGCATCTGAACAACCAGCGCCACAAGTAAAATCTACAAAATAGCCAGTGATTCCCTTAGCTAACGATACAGCTTTACCACTAAGACGGGGTGTTTTGCGAGTTACAGCTTCAGCAGAAACAACGCCCAAATGACAGGCAGAAGCACCATAGCAGTCGGGAGTGAAATCCAGTAAAATATCATATTTTTTTTGCGTAGCAGCTTCTATAATTGCGTAAATTGGATTTTCCCCATCCGACTCAGGAATAAACTTCGGTAAGAGAATCCGAATCTGAGTCTTTTGCTTTAATTTAGGCAGAATAGATTTAAAAACTGGGTGTGACTGGATTTTACTCTGCTGTGCTATCAGTTGGGACTGATTGTTGATAGTGGCTATGGCTGACTGATGAAAGCTGCTAACGCTGACTAATAAAAATACGGCAGATACAGAACTGATATTTCTCAAGCTTAAAATCATCTTTGATATTTCATCTAAGGTACTTATTTGTAATACCCTGTTTGAGTATCAAATTACGCATTTAACAGATGAAGCGATCTCAAAGTTTCTTTGGTTGTGATAGTCTGACAGCTTTAGCATTAAACATCTCAAAAAAAGCTTTGCGTCGCTGTTGGGGTGATTCAGGTACGATGTAACCCCACAGACTTTCCCAGTAGAAAAAGGAAATACCGTCAAAATTGCGATCGCGCACCGCCTGAACCTGTTCTCTAATTTGGGCGATTTTCACCGGATTACCTACTGTTCCCGTTGATATACCAATTTCTACAGGAATTAAACTTTGAGCCAATTTCACAGATGGAAGTTCTAGTTGAGCGATAAAAGAGTTTTGATCATTTCGATATACCTGCAAAACTAACTCATTAACTAAACCTTTTTTTACCCAAGTTTCCCAATCTTGCAAATAGTATCTGTAGGCAAAAGCTTGATAGTTAGGAGACAAAGAAATTTTGACATTGGGTTTAACTGCCTTGACAGCTTGATAGATTTCTGCCATGAAACCAGTAATTTTATCTGCTCGCCAACGCATCCATTCTGAGTTAAAAGCGTCAGTAGGGGGACTTTTGCCTTGATGTTCTTGCTGGTAGAGTTTGATAGTGAAGCGATCGTAGCCAAACTGTACAGGCATCCCAAAATGGTCGTCAAACTGAATACCATCCACATCATAATCCCTGACTACTTCTAAAATTAACCCTTGGATAAACTTTTGCACTTGTGGATGTAAAGGATTCAACCAAGCCTGGTGACTCACCAAAACATTGTCAATTTCTTCTGGTGGGGCATCTTGAATAGAATTTATACCTTCTTGGCCAATTGTTAGCCAAGAAGGATAACGCCTTGCTAATTGTGAATAATGGGGTGTCATGAACCCGTATTCAAACCAGGGAATGACTCTCAAATCTTTCTTTTTAGCAAGTGTTACTATCTTTGCTAAAACATCTTGTCCACCGTGCATGAAGTTGAGCAAAAGTTGAGTATCAGAGCCTATAGTCATTTTGGCTACAGGACTTTTATAAAAAGTATGTCCTCGGTTCCAAACTACAGGATAAATAGTATTAAACTTCAGAGCCGATAATTGATTTATAGCACGGTTAATACCCCAAGGGAAAAATAGTACACCACTAGCAACATTAGTGATCCAAACGCCGCGAATTTCTGTAGTTAAAGGACTTGTTTTTTGGGAATAAACTGGCAGTGAAGAGGGTAAAAAAACTGCTAAAGCGACTACTAAGCCCAAACAAATCAAGTAAGAAACACAACAGCGAGCAACCCGATTCATTTGTAAATTTGACCTAGTGCGATCGGAATATATAGCGGTTATCGAATGGAAGCAATACACTTTGACCTCTCTCCAAACCTCTCTTTTTTTAGGAGAGAGGCTTTGAATCTTACCTCCCAACGCTAGTAGGGAAGAGGCTGGGGGTTAGGTCTGTATTGGACTCAACTGAGAAGCGCTATATATAACTACAAAATAAAGTTACAATCCTCCGGATCATGTAAATAAATGATGATTAAGAACTCAGGAGTCAGAATACTTAAAATAATACAGAGCAAATTTTGGTCATGAATATACTTAACAATACCAAAATCTGATAACAGACGCGATTAATCGCGTCTCTAAGAGGATGTTTGAAAAGTCCTCCTATCGGTAGCAAAAAGTTTTAGATCCCCCTAAATCCCCCTTAAAAAGGGGGACTTTGATTCTTCCCCCTTTTTAAGGGGGGTTACGGGGGATCAATAAGTGCCTAAAATTACAGCCAACCACTTTTCAAACAACCTCTAACTCCTAGAATCTTTCCACACCTTCAAATTGCTTGAGTGCCGATGCATTTGCTGCTTCTCCACAAGTCCGTGGTGTGGGGAATATCTTTTCAGGATTTGCTAACCCTTTAGGATTAAAAACTTGCCGCACCCATTGCATAGTTTCTAAATCAACTGGACTAAACATCTGCGGCATATAGCACTTTTTCTCTGCACCGATGCCATGTTCACCAGAAATACTACCACCGACTTGGACACAAAGTTTGAGAATTTTTCCCCCCATTTCTTCTACTTGTTCTAATGCTCCAGATACAGAATTATCAAAAAGAATTAGGGGATGAAGATTGCCATCACCAGCATGAAATACATTAGCAACCACATAACCATATTCTTTACTTAATGCCTCAATTTCATGCAGAACATAAGGCAACTGAGTCCGGGGAATTACACCATCTTGTACATAATAATCTGGACTTAAATGCCCAGCCGCAGCAAAAGCCGCCTTGCGTCCTTTCCATAATTTCAATCGAGTTTCTGGGTCAGTAGCAGAAGTGACATTACGCGCACCATTCTTTTTACAAATTTCGGTAACTCGCTGTTTATTGCCTGCAACTTCCACTTCTAAACCGTCAATTTCTATTAGTAAAATAGCAGTAGCATCGCGGGGATAACAATTAGTTGCGACAACATCTTCAACTGCATTGATGCTAACGTTATCCATCATTTCCATACCACCAGGAATAATTCCAGCGCTGATGATATCAGAAACAGTTGCTCCCGCAGCTTCAATGCTAGTAAAATCTGCTAACAGCACACAAATTGATTCTGCACTTTTGAGAATTCGCAAAGTAATTTCTGTAGCAATTCCTAAAGTGCCTTCAGAACCAACAAATACACCTGTTAAATCATAACCAGGCATTTCTGGGATTTGTCCGCCTAAATCGATAATTTCACCTGATGGCGTGACAATTTTTAACCCTAAAACGTGGTTAGTGGTGACACCATATTTGAGACAATGTACGCCGCCAGAATTTTCGGCAATGTTGCCCCCAATAGAGCAGATAATTTGACTGGAAGGATCAGGAGCGTAGTAAAATCCAGCACCACTAACAGCTTGTGTTACCCAACTATTAATCACCCCTGGTTGGACAACTGTGCGTTGATTTTCCAAATCAATGCTGAGGATTTGCCGCATTAACGAAGTTACAATTAAAACAGAGTCTTTCACTGGCAAAGCGCCACCAGATAGACCAGTGCCAGAACCGCGCGCGATGAAGGGGATAGAATACTGATTGCATATCTTCACGACTTGGGCAACTTGTTCTGTAGTTCTGGGTAACACCACCACAGCCGGACGTTGGCGATAGCCAGTTAAACCATCGCATTCATAGGTAATCAGTTCTTCGCGGCGTTGCACCACACCATTTTTGCCAAGGATAGCCTCGAATGCTTTGATAATGGGTTTCCAGTTAAGTTGTTTTTTATCTTGGGTAAGCATAGTTTTTTCAAGTTCAAGGTAGATGTATGGCAGATTACAGGCTTTTTTCTAACGCTTTAATTACTATTGTTGCAAAAATAGCAGCTAAGAGTGAGTAAAATGCGATCGCACTCATTTTCAGCAATAATTTCGATAAGTGGATATATGAGCATCATATAACTGGCATTTAGTTTGTTGAAGCTACGGACTAAGGCGAGGTAAAGGAACAGTGGCAACATTTAAACAGGGCTTATAATGCAACTAACTAAAGAATAGATTCTCCTCTATCGTTGATATAGTAATCTCGCCCACCAACTTCGACCCTTGCAACACCATTAAAAAAACTGCCAGCTTCATCAAACTTTGGCATGATAGCCCATTCCCCTCTCTTGTTGATATAACCCCACTTACCACCCCTAACGCCAAAAAATAAACTTACTCGACCACCAAGATTAACTGCTGCTAATCCTTGAGAAAAGTCACGAGCCATATCAAAATATGGTGGGATAATAAACTTTCCCCAATGGTTAACATAACCATACTTATCGCCAATCAATGTTGGCTTGAGTAATGATAAATATGATTGAGGGATTTCCTTGGCTTGATTGGTTTGGGAGACGCGATGTGATTGTAAATATAATTTAGCTAGTTTTATTGCTTGTAGTTTTGTTAAAGCTTGTAATGCCTCACTTGCATCTTGATAACGTTCGCGGAAATTGTTTTTTAACATTGTTGTTAAAATATCAGCTAGCCTGTCGCTTACTTGCGTCAAATGTCGCCAAATTACCTCACCGTTATTGTCTTTTGAAAGTTGGTGCGGTGGTCTTCCAGTCAAGAATTGAATTGCTGTCATCCCCACAGCATAAATATCACTACTAAACATAGGTGTACCATTTATCTGCTCACTTGGCTTATAACCAGGAGTACCAACATCAACACTATTAGGGGTTTGTCCTAAAAAATTTATTTCTTTCCTTAAACCAAAATCAATCAGTATTAACTTTCCATCTCGAAAGCGTCTCATGATATTAGCTGGCTTAATATCTCTGTGGATATACCCATGATAGTGAACATATTCCAGCACTTCAAGAATTTCTCGTAGGAACTTAATAACCTCAGTTTCACTCGATTGCTTCCCAAAATTCATTTCCTGGCTTAAGTCATGCCCTTCAATAAATTCTTGAACAAGATATAATTCTTGATTTTCCTCAAAAAAGTTGAACAGCTTGGGAATTTGACTGTGGTTTTGACCCAGTTTCAAAAGAGTTTCCCCTTCTTGAAGGAATCTCTCTATAATTCTTTGATTCATCACTTGGGGCACTTGGGGCTGTAGTCGTTTGACAACACATTGAAATTTGTGAATGCCAGACACTTTTAAATCTTCAGCCAGATAAATTTCTCCAAACCCCCCAGATCCTAATCGCTTAATAATTTTGTAACGATTTTGCAGTATTGGTTTAATCATTGTGGTAATGTTACAAGCTTGTTTTAGTATATTTTGACACAATTAACTCAATGACACCAATTATGAATACACAGTGTAAAGTTAGCTTAAATAGTTTCATCCCCAATCAACTAACCTAGAAATAACGCTCTCAAATACTGGATAAAATCATGGTTCAGCAAGTTCTAATCAATGATGATGATTACTATGTGCCAGATGCCAACCAGCTAGTCACTGAAAATGACACTTTAGATAATTTTGCAACTTCTAAACAGAAACGCCTTTTAATTAGCTCTCTTTACAGTTCTCTACAAAGCCAGACTTTTTTAGCAGCAGCCAATGTCGGTATTTACCATACAGATGGTCAACCCGCAATTGTACCTGATGTTTTTCTCAGCTTCGATGTTCAAATGCCTGAAAATTGGTGGGAAAAACAAAATCGTTGTTATATGGTTTGGCGTTTTGGCAAACCTCCAGAAGTTGTCCTCGAAATTGTCTCTAATAAAGAAGGTGATGAACTTGGCAAAAAGCTGCAAATTTATGAACACATGCGGGCTAGTTACTACATCGTATATGATCCAAATCAGCAATTAGGAGAAAAATTACTACGCGTTTATGAACTTAGGGGAACACGCTACTTTGAAACTTCAGAAATTTGGTTAGAACAAGTTGGTTTAGGTGTAACTCTGTGGGAAGGTGAATTTGAAGGCAGACAGGATCATTGGTTACGCTGGTGTTACCAAGATGGGAATGTTTTATCGACTGGAGATGAACGAGCTTCCCAGTCCGAACAACGAGCTTCCGAGTCCGAACAACGCGCTTCCCAAGCCGAACAACGCACCCAATTACTAGCAGAAAGGCTACGGGCTATGGGCGTAGATCCAGACACTCTCTAGGACAATGGTTGTAAAGACGCAAAAAAACTTTGCGTCTTATGAGCAAAAAATGATCACGAGCTTGTACAAGTTACAAACTCATTTATCCGATGCCAAACCTTCTCTAATAAATCAGGATTATTCGCATCAAACCATTCAATTTGTGGATATGCTCGAAACCAAGTGCGTTGTCGCTTGGCAAATTGTCGGGTATGCAAAATTGTTAATTCTTTCACTTCATCCAAGGAAATATCCCCGGTCAAATATTGCTTTATTTCTTGATAGCCTAAAGTATTCAACAAAGACAAATCAGCGCCATATTTTTGACAAAGATTCTCCACCTCAGCAACCAAACCATTTGCTATCATTTTCTCAGTACGCTGTTTAATCCGAGCGCCTAACTTTTCAACACCGCAATCTAAACCAATTTGCAAAATCGGATAATTTGGTGGATTCTCCCCTTGCTGTTCTGAAATTGGATATCCAGTGACGTAAAATACCTCTAATGCTCGTAAAGTTCGCACTGAGTCATTGCCATGAATTTTTTGTGCGGCAACTGGATCAACTTGTTGTAATATGGCGTAGAGTTGGGGTTGTCCGAGAGATTCCAGCTGCGATCGCAATTCTTTATGCGGTGCAACTCTCGGAATTTTCATCCCTTGGACAATGGAACGGATGTATAAACCCGTACCACCGACTAGCAACAGTGGCGTAACACCAACTGAAGCAATTAAGGCTTGTGTTTGTTCCTGGTAGTCTGCTACTGTCATTATGTCTGTTGGATCGCAGATATCTATTAAATAGTGCCGCACCAATTTTTGTTCAGCCAAAGTTGGTTTCGCCGTCCCAATATCAAACTCACGGTAAACTTGACGAGAATCAGCACTCAGAATTACAGAACCCAACCGCATCGCCAAAGCCAAAGCCAAACCCGATTTCCCCGTTGCTGTCGCCCCACAAATCACAATTAATTTAGTCATTAGTCATTTCTTCCCCATCTCTCTCATCCCCCTCATCTCCCTCATCCCCCACTTCTCACGTTTCCAACAGGACTGCAACCCTAGTATAAACTTCTCTTGAAAATGCCCTACAGACGCTAACAAGGCTTTTGTGTTAGAATTTTGGAGTGTTTTTGCTTTCGTTCGCCTTTTGGCGACTTAAACCCCACGCATCAGGAGAGTTTACATGACGAGCAGTTACAGTGCCGATCAGATTCAAGTTCTGGAAGGTCTGGAAGCCGTCCGCAAAAGACCAGGAATGTACATCGGTACTACTGGACCGCGAGGACTCCACCATTTAGTTTACGAGGTGGTGGACAATTCAATCGATGAGGCTTTGGCGGGTCATTGCACCCATATAGAGGTGGATATCAACGCTGATGGTTCCGTGACTGTAACAGATGATGGTCGCGGTATTCCCGTCGATACTCACTCGCGCACTGGGAAATCGGCTTTAGAAACCGTGATGACAGTGCTACACGCCGGAGGTAAGTTTGGCGGCGGTGGCTACAAAGTTTCTGGAGGATTGCATGGGGTTGGTATTTCTGTTGTTAATGCCCTATCTGAGGTTGTAGAAGTTACAGTTTGGCGAGATAAAAAAGTTTATCTCCAGCGCTATGAACGAGGTATACCAGTTACCGAACTCCAAACCAAGCCTTACAAAGAAGCTAGAACCGGAACTTCTGTTACTTTTAAACCAGATACCCAAATCTTCACTGTTAGCATTGAGTTTGATTACATCACTTTATCAGGTCGCCTACGGGAATTGGCCTATCTGAATGCTGGTGTCAAAATTACCTTTACTGACCACCGTCTGGAACTATTAAAAAGCGATACACCCAAGGTAGAATCCTACGATTACAAGGGTGGTATTAAAGAATATATCGCCTACATGAACCGCGAAAAGCAGCCTTTGCATGAAGAAATTATCTATGTGCAGGGTGAACGGAACAACGTACAAGTGGAAGTTTCGTTGCAATGGTGTACTGACGCTTATACGGATAATGTGCTAGGTTTTGCTAATAATATTCGCACGGTGGATGGTGGTACTCACTTAGAAGGGTTAAAGGCGGTTCTGACTCGGACATTAAATACGATCGCTCGCAAGCGCAATAAAATTAAAGAGAATGAAACAAACCTCAGTGGCGAACACGTCCGCGAAGGTTTGACAGCCGTTATTTCCGTTAAAGTCCCAGATCCAGAATTTGAAGGACAAACCAAAACCAAACTCGGTAATACCGAAGTGCGGGGAATTGTTGACTCTCTGGTGGGAGAAGTCCTCACCGAGTATCTAGAATTTCATCCGGCGATCGCAGACTCAATTTTAGATAAAGCTATCCAAGCTTTCAAAGCCGCAGAAGCAGCCCGTCATGCGCGGGAATTAGTTCGGCGGAAATCGGTGCTGGAATCTTCGCCATTACCTGGTAAATTGGCAGATTGCAGTTCTCGTGACCCTAGCGAATCAGAGATATTCATCGTCGAAGGGGACTCAGCCGGCGGGAGTGCGAAACAAGGACGCGATCGCCGCACTCAAGCAATCTTGCCTCTACGTGGTAAAATTCTTAACATTGAAAAAACCGACGACGCTAAAATCTATAAAAATAACGAAGTTCAATCGTTAATTACAGCACTTGGTTTAGGTGTTAAAGGTGATGAATTCGATTCCACCCAACTGCGCTATCACCGGATAGTCATTATGACGGATGCTGACGTAGATGGAGCGCACATTCGGACTTTGCTGTTAACATTCTTCTACCGATATCAACGGGCACTCATCGAACAAGGCTTTATTTATATTGCTTGTCCCCCACTGTTTAAAGTAGAACGGGGACGTAATCATGAATATTGCTATAGCGATCGCGAAAAAAATCAAGCGATCGCCAAATTTCCCGCTAACGCCAACTATACCATCCAACGCTTCAAAGGTTTGGGTGAAATGATGCCACAACAACTCTGGGATACCACCATGAACCCAGAAACCCGCAAAATGAAGCAAGTGGAAATTGAGGACGCCGCCGAAGCCGATCGCATCTTCACAATTTTAATGGGCGATCGCGTCGCACCCAGACGAGAATTCATCGAAACCTATGGCTCTAAACTCAACTTCACCGATCTAGATATCTAATATCAATTCATCAACACTGCTCTGATAATTTGTGAACTTGGTAATGGGTAATGGGTGAAACCTATTACCCATTGCTTTTTTTATAATTTATGGCTGTTTTCAATAGGGAAAATCAGGACTAAAAGCTACGTCTTTTGGCTGATGACAAACTATAAAATTTATAAATGTTTTCAACACTACAAACTATGTCGTTAGATGAGTGAATATATCTATAAATTCATTAACTATTGTTAATAATTCTCTATCTAACAGGATTCTACACAAAGTTATGAAAACGAGCAAAGGCATAGGAGGAAAAGCATTGTTCAATATTATTTTCTCCTTTGGGAATGTATCATATAATTTGCTTATTGTCAATATTTTACCAAAAATCAATGTTCGAGTCTTAGCAAAACTACCAACTTTATTGGAAATTTAGTCCAGATAGTACTCTTTGCTCTGACTCGCTGATTAATTTTGCCCATGAGATTAAAGCATATTTGTTATGCTTTGAGAAAATAACTGGATATCAGACATCAAACAGCAACTAATAAGTATTTTCAGGATTATTGATCATAAGATGACAGAAACTCACCGAAATAAAAGTATTTAAATTTACAATTGATTTACGCAAAAAAGCTTTGTAACCAAATCATCAGGTAATCTTCTGAGTTCTCTGTGTTTGAGACGATGGTTCGTGGAAGCACACACCATAAGCCTGAAAACTTGTTAATATCTTCATGTGGTGCCGTGGCGATCGCTATTGTATCGTATGTATCTAATGTACTTTTGCCTAAGATATGACTATATTGGCGAGTTCCCAGGACAAATTGTTTTTGAATTGATTAAAATATCCTTGTATACAATAGGAAGAGTTTGTCAACTTTCATAGGGCTGAAATCGCCACAGTGCGCTAACGTGTGAATAAGACCGAATTAGTTAAACCTAAATTGATCTCCCACGAGATCGATCTGTCACAGCCTCAACTCCTCAGTTAAGCTAGCTAGTACGCAGAAGGTTAACTGCTTTAAGGCAAACACCACCACTGTTGTTGTATTTACCCAAGGTCAAGATCCGCTTTAGTCTCAGAAATGCGTAATTTATGAAGGAAATGTAAAAATGGGTAGATTAAAACTTCTCGTCTGAGTTAACATAAAATGCACTGTTTCTAAGTAATTAATGTTGTGTAAAATACATGAAATTCGGCAAGAGCAAGCGTACTTACTTCCTAATGTAATAAGAGCGTCACTGCAATTCCGAAAAGTGGAAAAAAATGTCAGGGTATAACTCCCGTTTTTAATGTCTTTTTGGTGAAAGTGGCTAACATTTGCTTAATGAATTCATGATTAATACACAAAAAGAGTGCAATTTCTGTGAAACAGGCTACAATCGGAAGAGTCTTTATAGGAAAATCTGCCAGCAATATGAACTCATTTGTATAGAGTGGCAAATTTTTTGATCGAGGCGAGTATTTTTTTTGACCAGTTAGTTGAAAGCAATATGTGATAGCAACACATATAACATTTACGAAAGTGAGCAAGTCACCTTTAGTAATTGCTGAAACTAAAGTAAAAAACCTCCAATGGGAGGGGTAAAACGTCCGAAAATATCTGTGGCAAATCTGCCAAAAAGCTTATTTTCGGTTGGCAATTGGCTCGTTTAAAAGAGCATTAAACACATCTTGAGTAATTGATTCTGCAAGGAGCATGAGGAACGCGGCATGAACCAGGCTAACAACGTACTCGAAAGCATATATCAGCCTGAACTAGAAATAATGAATCAGCCTGAGCTCGAGTTAGAAGAACTCTTAATAGACGATGAAGAGGACTTGCTGATCATCGATGAAGGTGACGAGGAATTTTTAGAGCCTCAGTCTGATGAGGACGACGCAAAGTCTGGAAAAGCCGCTAAATCGCGTCGTCGGACACAAAGCAAGAAAAAGCACTATACCGAAGATTCAATTCGGCTTTACTTGCAAGAAATTGGGAGAATTCGTCTGTTGCGGGCAGACGAAGAAATCGAATTGGCGCGGAAGATAGCCGATTTACTGGAATTGGAGAGGGTACGCGAAAGACTTTGTGAGCAGTTAGATCGCGATCCTCGAGATAGTGAATGGGCAGAAGCAGTACAACTGCCACTACCAGCCTTTCGTTATCGCCTCCATGTTGGTCGCAGGGCGAAAGACAAGATGGTGCAATCTAACCTCCGTCTTGTAGTTTCAATTGCTAAGAAGTACATGAATCGTGGTTTGTCGTTCCAGGACTTAATTCAGGAAGGCAGTCTCGGTTTGATTCGCGCGGCGGAAAAGTTTGACCATGAGAAAGGTTATAAGTTTTCTACCTACGCTACATGGTGGATTCGTCAAGCAATTACCCGCGCGATCGCAGATCAATCACGCACTATTCGTCTTCCAGTTCACCTTTACGAAACCATTTCTCGGATTAAGAAAACTACCAAGTTGCTATCTCAAGAAATGGGTCGCAAACCCACCGAAGAAGAAATCGCTACTCGCATGGAAATGACCATCGAGAAGTTACGGTTTATTGCGAAATCTGCCCAATTACCCATCTCACTAGAAACGCCAATTGGTAAAGAAGAAGATTCTCGATTGGGCGATTTTATTGAATCCGATGGTGAAACACCAGAAGACCAAGTTTCCAAAAATCTTCTGCGCGAAGACCTGGAAAAAGTCCTTGACAGTCTCAGCCCTCGTGAACGCGATGTTCTGAGACTGCGTTACGGCTTAGATGATGGACGGATGAAAACCCTTGAGGAAATCGGCCAGATTTTCAACGTCACCCGCGAACGGATTCGTCAAATTGAGGCGAAAGCACTTCGCAAGTTACGCCACCCAAATCGTAACAGCGTTCTCAAGGAATATATTCGGTAGTTAATAGTCAATTGTCATTAGTCATTGGTCATTATTGAATAAACAAAAGATAAATGACGAAGGACAAATGACAAATAAATAAAAACCTGGCAGTGAATTAGCACTCCAGGTTTTTTTATTTATAGGTCATCTTAGATATTAAAACTTACAAGATGCCCCAAAAATGTAGGAAGCCTTGACCAGAAAAAACTTCAACCAAAATAGCTGCTGAAAAGCCAATCATTGCCAAGCGACCGTTCCAAATTTCTGCTTGTGGGGTGAAGCCCCAACGCCAAGCATTGCGATCTTCAATTACAGGAGTAGTGACTTTTGTTGTGCTTGCATTTGTCATGATTGGAACTCCAAATTTAATTCTTAAGGTTTATTGCCTTATGTAAACTAATATAACAAATATTTTTAGAAAGGCAACATTTTTTATACTTTTGTTTCCATACCTTGACATCAATAGGGATAGCTATTTATACAGGTTAAAACATCGGTCTTCAGTAAGATTTACTGAGATAGAAGAAATGTTATCTAGACTTTCACCTATCTAAACAATATGGTCTTATTAAAATTAATTGTCAAGTAATTTATTTACATTGCTTGCTTTCCGGCAGATTTAGTATCTTAAAATAAAAAATTATTGAAAATATAGGTCAGTACCAGAGAATTTCCATTTCTTTTGAAGTCGAGACAAAACCAAGCTGATCGTAGATACGTTTACCATCCTCAGTGGTGTCAAGCCAGAGGCGTTTTGCCTCAGTTGTTCTCACAAAGCTGATAATTTCCTTTAATAATGCTGTTGCAATTCCCTGTCCTCGCCACATCGGAATTGTATAAACGTTCATAACGTATGCTTCTAAGCCAGAAAAATTCCCATTGTAGGGGGGTCGTTGAAAAAATACTAAGCCGCTAGTGGCAACAATTTGACTATCCACTTCAGCTACCCAAGCTAAAAATTTACCCCGTGGCATTTTTTCGCCAAGATATTTTCGAGTTGCTTCTGCTAGGTTTGCGGTGTCAGAGTCACCTTTAATATCGCCAGCCTCTCGCAGGAGTTCAAGACGCAATTGGATCACCGCCTCTAAATCCTGCAAGTTGGCTTGTCGCAAGTTAAACATCACCCTAATTTACGATCGCACTTCGGCAACAGTGATGATTTTTTCATCGCGGTTGAGTTGGAGGATACTTTCACCTTTGACATCTTTGCCTAAAATCGGCATTGTTTCCACAGGTATTCGCACTACCCGCTCCTTATTCGTCACTAAAGCTACTTCGCCAGATGCGCTCGCTATCACCATACCAGCTAAGTTGTCAGTTTTGCTGGCAAATTTCAGCGCTTGCGTGCCTAAATCGCCGCGATTAGCCGCTCTCAACTGACTTGCAGGCATCCGTTTGGCGTATCCTTCTTGAGTAACTAGCAGTAATTGGTCATCTTTACCGACAGGGACACAGCCAACCATTTGCTGATTTTTCAATAACCGAAATGCTTGTAAACCCATCGCCGTGCGACCCATGACCGGTAATTGTTCATCATTGACTGCAAAGCGCAACAGTCGCCCACCAGAACTAGCTAAAATCAGATGCTCTGCTGGTGCGATGAACTGAGTAAATGACAATTCATCATCATCTTTGAGCTTCAAAATCGTGATTCCGCGCCGAGTCAGGTTAGTAAATTCTTCCAGAGACAGACGTTTAATTCTTCCTTGTTTTGTTAAGAGAATCATTTGCCTAGTTTCGAGATTTTCTGGAAGCACAAAGCGGCTGACCACAGCTTCTTGAGCGCCTTGAGCAGTACTACTAAGCATAGTAATTAAAGGTTTTCCCCGTGGAGAACGTCCAGTGGTTAGGGGAATTTCTCCCACATTCACCGGATAGACTTTGCCACTAGCGCTTAGTATTAGCAAGTCTTTCTCGGTGTTGGTCAACACAGTTTGGATAATAAAGTCATTATCGTGCAGACCATTTTCACTTTTGGACTTTTTCCCCGATGGCTGGATGCGGCGGACATAACCGCGTTGGGTAAATTCTAAAACTGCTGACTCTGCTGGCTGTTCTAATTTTGGATTTTGGATACTTCGACTTCGCTCAGTACAAGTTTTGGATTTTGGATTGTCTTCATCATCTTTGTTCTTCTGATCCTCTACCCGAGATTTTTGCTCCTCTCCGATTTTCGTCCGCCGATGATCGTTGTACTTGCGCTTGAGCGATCGCAAATCTTTTTTCAGCGCCTTCAATAATTCCCGGCGATCGTTCAGTAATTGCTCTAACAAGCTAATTTGTTCACTTATCTGCTCAAATTCTTGCTGCAAATTTTGCTTTTCTAAACCGGTGAGGCGGCGTAATGGCATGGACAAAATTGCATCTCCTTGTACATCACTCAAATCTAGTTGGCTACAAAGGTTAATTTTTGCCGTACTACCATCGGCAGCTTGCCGTAAAATTTCAATTACCTCATCCAAATTAGACAGCGCTTTCAGCAAACCTTCTACCAAATGCACACGACTTTGAGCTTTCCCCAACTCGTAATTGTAGCGACGGTTCAGCGTCTCTTCCCGGAAACTCAAAAATTCTTGCAACAGTTGACGCAAACTTAATTGGCGGGGTTGTCCATCCACTATTGCTAGGAGAATTGCCCCAAAAGTCACTTGTAAAGCAGTTTGGTGATATAAATGCTGGAGAATTTCTTGGGGATTGGTATCGCGTTTGAGTTCAATTACCACTCGCATCCCTTCGCGATCGCTCTCATCCCGAAGATCAGAAATTCCTTGCAAGCGCCCTTGATTTACTAAGTCCGCTACCTTCTCAATCCAGGCAGCTTTATTCACTTGATAAGGCAATTCTGTAATGATAATTGCCGTCCGGCGCTTGCTTCCCCGACTGGCTGGAATCTCCTCCAGAGTTGCGACTCCCCGCAGCAGAATTCCACCTTTACCTGTAGTGTATGCTTCCCGAATTCCCGTTTCACCCATTATTTCCCCACCAGTGGGAAAGTCTGGGCCGGGAATTAGCTCAAATAACTTCTCATCTGACAAATCTGGATTGTCGATTAAGGCAATTAACCCATCGACAACTTCCCCCAAGTTGTGCGGTGGAACATTCGTTGCCATTCCCACGGCAATACCAGAACAGCCATTAAGCAACAGAAACGGCAATTGAGCAGGTAGCACCGTTGGTTCTTGCTGGGAATTATCGAAGTTCCCGACAAATTCCACAGTTTCTTCACCAATTTCTGTCAACATTCCCTCATGGCTGATGGGTGCGAGGCGCGTTTCTGTGTAGCGCATTGCTGCTGGCGGGTCATTATCGACACTGCCAAAGTTACCGTGTCCTGCCAGCAAAGGATAGCGGCTAGAAAAATCCTGCACTAGCCTGACTAAAGCATCGTAAACAGATTGGTCGCCGTGGGGGTGGTATTTACCCAACACATCACCCACTACACGGGCACATTTTCGATAGGGTCTATCTGGTACTAAACCGAGTTCGTGCATTGCATACAAAATGCGCCGATGCACTGGTTTTAAGCCATCACGCACGTCTGGTAGCGCTCGCCCGACAATCACGCTCATGGCATATTCTAGATAAGACCGTTGCATCTCGGTGTGCAGGGCTGTTGGAATTACCTGTCCCGTTGAGAGAAGGTTTAACTGTTTTGCCATGAGTTTTTTCCCTGAAATTTAACTACACAAAAGCCGATGGAACTCAACACTGCGGCAACCACAGCATAACGGATCAAATAGGATTCATCACAAAATCTTGATAGTCACAGAAGAAAAAGCAGTAGTATCATCCTTGCTGGCGAGGATGCAATTGACTATTAAAAAGGATGCAGACGACTATAATCTACATAAACTTAGTAGCCATGATACTTACCGAAGAAGAATTCAGAATTCAGGAGCTAGAATCCAGAATGGATTTTGTGCAACTGGATAGAGAATCGAAGTTTAGAGCAGGAATTTTAAGACGCTCGTTGTGCTAAAGCGTCTACCCTTCTCCCAAAAGGAGAGGCTAACGCCTGCCGTAGGATGCCCGAAGGGCTGTAGGGAGAAGACTCGCTACGCTATCGTGGAGAAGAAAAAATTCTTTCCGTAAATGTTACCCGTGACTTGACTGCTGGGGTATTCTGAATTCTGAATTCTGTCTTCTGACTCCTTCTGATCATGATTGCATTTGTTAATTTTGAATTCTGGAATTCTGGAATCTCCTCACCTCTATAACTTAAATTCTCATGAAAACTGTTTTAATTGTCGAAGACGATCTAATTAATGCTCGTGTTTTTTCCAAAATTTTGTCCAAGCGTGGCGGCTTGGGTGTAAAACACACTGAAAATGTCGAAGAAGTCATAAAAATTGCCCAATCAGGAGAAGCCGACCTGATTTTGATGGATGTTTCTCTGTCTAGAAGTGTTTATCAAGGTAAATCTGTTGATGGAATCAAGATTACACAGATGTTAAAATCTGATCCAAAAACAGCAAACTTACCTGTTATTTTAGTCACGGCACATGCTATGGAAGGCGATCGCGAGAACTTTCTCAAGCAAAGCGGTGCTGATGGCTACATTTCTAAGCCAGTTGTTGACCATCAACAGTTTGTTGACCAAATCCTCGCACTTCTACCCCCAGACGAACACTGAAAATTAACAACTTATTGCAGGAATACTCGCCCGCTAATGTTTTTGGGCGACTAGTTCCTGTATTTAGTTAGTATATATGTACTATGAAAAGGTACTATTAAGCAAGTGGAGATAAGAAAGTTAGGAGTGAGGAGTTGAAATATTTAACTCCTCACTCCTAACTTTTAACTCCTAACTTCTATTGCGTAGGCCGTTGTTCAGGGGCTGATGATGAATTTTCTCGTTGCAGTAGGGCTGCTTGAATACGGGGTAATTCTAGGAATTTTTTCGTATCAGACAGTAGGCGATCGCCCCAAAGGTTTTCTTTGAGGAAATTCAAATTAGCATAGCGCGAATCGATGCGGAGTGCAGCTTCTCCCAAGGTTAGTCCTTTTTGGCGGTCGCCTTTACTATACAGTGCGACTGCTAAGGCTAATAAAGGTTCTGCGGCTTGCTTATCAAGGGTTACAGCAGATTGCCATCGCTTAATCGCTTCGGGGGTATTGCCCTGTTCGTAGTTGATTAAGCCAATATTGTTGAGCGCTGGCCAGAATTTTTTATCTTGAGAGACTGCTTTATCGTACTGGGCGATGGCATCTGGCAATTTACCCAGCAGGTAGTAAGCATTACCCAAATCAAATAATCCCTCTGGATCATTGGGTTTTAACTTCAAACCGTCTTGGTAATTGACAACAGCAGCCTGGTAATTTTTCTGCTGAAAATTAGCTGAACCCAACGCAAACAAAATATCACCATTTTTGGGGTTGAGAGATTGCGCTTTTTTCAGGCTAGCGATCGCCCCGTCAAACTCTTTAGTTTGCAATTGCAATCCACCTAAGAGCAACCACACTTTATCATTCTTCGGAGCCAGTTGAGTCGCCAGTCGCGCTCGTGGCAAAGCTAAATCAACCTGTTGAAACTGAGCTAGTTGAGCCGCCTCTTGTGCCAGGCTCAACCCCTGTTTCTCTAACTTTGTCCCATCTAGTTGCAGTGTATGGGGTATTAATGCCTGCGCGTTAGCGGCTTTTGGCATACTCCACAAACTACACACCATTAGAAAAGAAATCAAACGAACATGTTTAGGCACATTACCGCCTTTAAGCCACTAATCAAAGAATCTTTCAGCTAGCTTAAACGATCTACGCTGTTGACGGTAGCAAAATCTTACGTCATTAGCTCTTGACATCCCCATAACAAAAGAAATATATTAATAAGTAACCACTTACTTATTAATGAAAAGAAGTGAGGTTTAAAATCTCGCCCCTTGCGATGCCCTGAGCGTGGCCGAAGGGTGGGTGAAAGAATCATTGTTTCCCAAGGTAGGTAGAAACCCCAACACCACTTGTTTTATGCCGGGAAACCCGTCCACCGAAGTGGCTCCCCCTTGTGGGTGGCTGTCTTTAATTTTGAATTTTGAATTGATTTATGGCTCGCACACCCAGAATCACCAATCAGCAAATCTTAGAAGCGGCTCGTCAAATTTTCTTACAACAAGGATTTGGTGCTTCAACCTTAGAAATTGCTCAACAAGCTGGTATTTCTGAAGCTTCAATTTTCAAGCGATTCTCAACCAAAGAAGAATTATTTTTTGCGGCGCTGGGAATTCCAGAAAAACCTCCCTGGGTGAACGAGTTGGAATCTCTTTGTGGCCAAGGCAATCTCAAAGAAAACCTCACCAATATTTGCTTCCAGATGATGGAATTCTATCGTGAGGTGCTGCCTCTGATCATGATGCTGCGATCGCGAGGCAATGCCCTCCCAGAACTTGGAGGTAAAGAACCAAAACCGATGCGAGACGTGAAACTACTGAGTGCTTTCCTAGAGTGTGAGATCAACCAACATCGGCTTCGCCCTTGCGATCCCCAAACAGTGGCTCATATCTTACTAGGATCGGTAATGAACTACGTTTTTTTGGAGCAGATGTTGTCCCAAGTCAATATACCAACTGCGGAATTACCAATAGGAACTTACTTAAATTCTGGAGATAGCCCCACAAAAATATCAGTATTTTTATTGAGTCTCGTGGATATTGTCTGGCAAGGAATTGCACCAAGTCAGGATTAGAAAAACTTATGACTTTAGTCATAGATCAGTGTGGAATTACTAATGACTTTGGTCATACATCGGTTTAGAGTTTTTGAGTGATAATTGTTATGTATGAATTTATACGATGAGGTAAATATTAGACATCTTGATGCCAAAACAAAAGCAACTGTCTAAATTCCTGAATCCGAACCTAAACAGAATAGAACTTTAATCTAAATAAGGAGTCAATTATATGTTGAAACCAAACCGTGTATCCATACTCTTAGCTGCTGCTGCCCTGATCATTGTTCCCATTGCCTTGACTGCACCTGCAAATGCCCAGACGAAAGTCCAGATTGTTGCTCAAAGCGCTCAAGATCGCGACGGCAGATCCAACTATAGAGAAGACAGAAACTCTGGAGACACGGGTAATTGGAACCGTGACAACCAACCTAATCGTGGAGAAGTCAGAAACTCTAGAGACACGGGTAATTGGAACCGTGACAATCAACCCAATCGTGGAGAAGTCAGAAACTCTAGAGACACGGGTAATTGGAACCGTGACAATCAACCCAATCGTGGAGAAGTCAGAGACTCTAGAGACACAAATTGGAATCGCGATCGCAGATCCAATTTTGGAGAAGTCAGAAACCCTAGAGATCGGGATAATTGGAACCGTGACAACCAACCCAATGGCAGAGTAGTCAGACTTGGTAATGGTGATATCAGATATCCCAATGGGCAAATTATTCCTTTTAGATCCATAGCCAGACTGCGTAATCAAGGTTACTTCCGACTTCCCAACGGGGATATTCTTCTTCCCAATCAGGAAATTGTTCCTGCTGGGAGATTAGTAAGAGTGCATGATGATTACTTCAGACTTCCTGGTGGATTGGTACTGCAAATAAACCTTTAAAATACCAATAACTCAAAAGATTTGTCAGTATTAGGGCTACTAGGTTATAGTTTTGGCCTTGAATAACTTGCTTGGTAGCCGTTCTTTATAGACAAAGTGGACATGAAAATTGATACACCAAATACCGTAGATTCATCATTTTTAATTCCAGAGGTAAAGAAAAAAAAGGGCGGACCTAATTGGCTCTCTTGGCTAATTGCTCTTTGCCTTTTGGGTGGAATTGGCTATGCAGTTTATTACCAAGTAACAGTTGCTCCCCGTCAAGAAGCCAGACGCCGGGTGCTGACAAACCCTGTACAAAGGCAGAGTTTAACAATCACAGTTTCAGCGAACGGAACAGTGAAGCCTGAACGATCAATCAACCTCAGCCCGAAAAATTCCGGCATCTTGAAAAGACTGTTGGTGAAGGAAGGGGATCTGATCAAACAAGGACAGATTGTTGCCTACATGGATGATTCCAACCTGCGGGGGCAACTTACTTCTGCTCAAGGACAATTGGCACAAGCCGAGGCAAATCTGCAAAAGGCGATCGCAGGTAATCGCCCTCAAGATATCGCTCAATCACAGGGAGCCTTAGACGAAGCCGAGGCGAATCTGCAAAAGGTACAAGCAGGTAATCGCTCTCAAGATATTGCCCAAGCACAGGCACAATTACAAAATACTCAAGCCGCTCTCAGTAAAGCAGAAGATAATTTTCTCCGCAATCAACAACTTTACAAAGCAGGTGGTATTTCCCTTCAGACTCTCAACCAAACCCGTGCAGATCGTGATAGCGCCCAAGCCACGGTAAATGCAGCACAGCAAGCACTGGGGTTGCAAAAAGCTGGGTCACGTCCAGAAGACATTGACCAAGCTAGAGCGGTGGTGAGGCAGAGACAGCAAGGTTTAGCACTTCTGAAAGCCGGAACGCGCCAAGAAGATATTGGCGCCGCCCGCGCCCAGGTAACATCTGCTCGCGGCTCCCTGCAAAACATCCAAGCCGAAATCAATGACACAATCATTCGCGCACCTTTTGATGGTGTAATGACAAAGAAGTATGCTGATCCAGGCGCTTTCGTGACACCCACAACTGCCAGTAGTGAAGTAGCTTCTTCTTCTTCTTCTTCAATCTTGTCTCTAGCTTCCACAAATGAAGTTGTCGCCAGTTTAGCAGAAACAAATATTTCCAAAATCAGCCTTGGTCAAAAAGTCTTGATTAAAGCAGATGCCTACCCAGGAAAAACCTTTGAAGGTAAAGTCAGCCAAATTGCTGCCCAAGCAATAGTAGAGCAAAACGTCACCAGTTTTGAAGTGAGAGTATCGCTTTTGGACCCTCAAAGACTACTACGGTCTGGGATGAATGCGGAAGTAGATTTTCAAGTCGGTCAAGTTGAAAATGTTCTAGTAGTGCCAACAGCCTCAGTGGTGCGCCAAAAAAATGCTACGGGTGTGTTTGTGGCAGGAAAGAATAACAAACCTGTGTTCACTCCCATTGAGACTGGCGTTACCGCGAATAACTTTACCGAAGTTAAATCTGGATTGACAGGAAACGAAAAGGTATTGCTCAGTTTCCCACCAGGATCGCGTCCGCAATCAACACCACGAGGAGGGATTTTGCCTGGTATAGGAGGAGGCGGAGGAGCCGGTGGCGGCGGAGGTCGTTCAGGTGGTGGTTTACCTTAAAGTTAGTTTTAAATCAATACACTTGGGTTAAGGCTTAACTCTTTGTCTAAGTCAATTTTTTTAACGAACCGCAAAGTCCGCAAAGTCCGCAAAGTCCGCAAAGTCCGCAAAGGAAGAAAAGGAAGAGAAGGAAGAGAAGGAAGAAATGCTTAACTCAATTCTGTTGAGTTTTAAATAAAACCTGATGTTTAAGATATTTAAGGGCTTTTACAAAGCTAAGAATACCCGCACAGTACCATTGCTGGAAATCTTGACAATGGCGGCAGAGACTCTGTGGAGTAACAAATTACGCACAAGTCTAACTATGTTGGGTGTGATTATTGGGATTTCTTCAGTGATTGCTATTACTTCTGTCGGTCAAGGAGTGCAAAAGGGAGTTGAGCAACAGATACAAGCATTGGGTACAGATGTCATCCAAATTTTGGCAGGTGCGGCAAGAAGCGGGAATGTCCGTCAAGGAGTAGGTTCTAGCAGCACCTTGACTTGGGAAGATGCGAAAGCGATCGCTACCCAAGCGCCATCAGCCCAGATGGTTTCTGCTTATCTCCAACGCAGCGCCCAAGTTGTATATGCAGGACAGAATACCTCAACAACTATTTATGGCACAGATTTAAACTACCCAGAAGTCAGAAATACCCACCCCCAGGAAGGGAGATATTTTACTCAGCAAGAACTAGATATTGCCGCACAACTGGCCATTCTTGGCCCCACAGTCCAAAAAACACTCTTTGAACAGGGTGCCAATGTCATCGGCGAGAAAATTCGCATTCAGGGAGAGGCTTATGAAGTAATTGGGATAATGGAACCTAAGGGTTCTCAGGGACCGATGGATCGAGATGACCAGATTTTCATCCCTCTCACTACTATGTCGAAGAGACTGGTTGGTAACAATGCACTGGTAGGAGTTTCTGTCAATGGAATTTTAGTCAAAGGCGCTAATCAGGAGCAGTTAGAAGCCGCTCAGTTTCAAGCCACCAATCTCTTACGGCTGCGTCACAACATTTATCCGCCCCAAGCTGATGATTTTCGGCTGACTAATCAAGCTGATATTGTTAGTACCCTTACTAGTATTGTGGGTTTATTTACAGTAATGGTAGTAGCGATCGCGGGAATTTCTCTGGTGGTTGGTGGCATTGGTATTGCCAACATTATGCTAGTTTCCGTGGTTGAGCGGACACGAGAAATCGGGATTCGCAAAGCCGTAGGAGCTACCAATTCGGCAATCCTTAATCAATTTTTAGCCGAGGCGATCGTGATTTCCATTGTCGGCGGATGTATTGGGATGGCGACTGGTATTTTATTAGCCTTTATAGCTTCAAGCACTTTCAAATTTCCCTTTGTAATTTCTTTATTATCGATCATTGCTGGTTTTGGACTTTCATTGAGCGTTGGCTTACTCGCTGGGGTAATTCCAGCACGGAACGCATCTAAATTAGATCCAATTACTGCTTTACGTAGTGACTAAATAATTCTTGACATCCTCACCGGACTGAAGCCACGGTGATTCTGGAGTAATGAGTAATGAGTAATGAGTAATGAGTAAGAATATTCACTTATTACTTATTACTTATTACTCATTACTTATTACTCATTACTCATTACTCATTACTTTAAAGCATTGCGTGAAGCACGTAGCTCTAAACCCATTTTTTCGGTAATTCCTAACTCCTAACTCCTAACTCCTAACTCTTATGCCAACGATGATTTGGATGGAATCTATTACTAAAACTTACCATTTGGGAGAAGTTAGTGTTCCAATACTCAAGGGAATTGAACTCTCTATTGAAGAAGGGGAATATGTTTCTATTATGGGTGCGTCAGGTTCGGGTAAATCGACGCTGATGAATATTTTAGGATGCCTGGATCGTCCCACAACTGGAAACTATATTTTTGAAGGCAGAAACCTGACAACTTTTGATGATGATGAATTAGCCTATATCCGCAACCAAAGAATCGGTTTTGTTTTCCAACAATTTAATCTATTGGCGCGGGCGACAGCGCTAGAAAACGTCATGTTACCAATGGTTTATGCTAACTTGCCGAAGCCAAAACGCCGTGAAAGGGCATTAGAAGCCTTGGAAAAGGTGGGATTAGGGGGACGCATAGCTAACCGTCCCAGTCAACTCTCTGGTGGACAACAACAACGGGTAGCGATCGCTCGTGCTTTAGTCAACCGACCGGCATTAGTTTTGGCAGATGAGCCAACAGGTGCTTTAGATACTGAAACTTCTCATGAGGTGATGAGTTTGCTGACTGAACTTAATGACCAAGGCATCACCATTGTAATTGTCACTCATGAACCAGATATCGCGGCTCAAACCAGAAGGATTATTCGAGTTCAGGATGGTTTGATTGTGGGCTAATTTGTTAAGATCAACCCTTTGAGGAGGAATTTAAAATTTAAATCTCTGTAGATCAATCAGGATGAAAACTTTTGATTGTTTCCTCAAAGAAACCTAATTAATGACTACATCAATTATGAATTTCAGTTTATTCTTCGTGCATTTTACCTGGTTTAGCGTCGCAATTGCTATTCTTTTTCCAACTTTAGCAGGTGCAGCAACTCCCCCAAAACCCCAGAATTCCTCAAGTTCTGTACAGGTTCCCGATTACCTCAACCCCAATCCCAATCCTCTCCAATTTCCCACCAAACCGGGGGAAGTGAAGATTCAGAAAACTGTGTCAATCACTTTGCAACAAGCTTTGGAATTAGCACAACGCAACAATCGAGACTTACAGGTAGCCATATTCCAGCTAGAACGTAGTCGTTCATCCCTACGCGAGTCTCAAGCTGCTTTGTTTCCGACTCTGGGAGTCAACGGGAATGTGACTAACAGTGGTAATGGTTTTACTAGCAGTTCATCTCAAGCTAGTAGCTCTTTCAATGGTTCAGCGCAACTGAATTATAACCTTTATACCTCCGGGAATCGACAAGCGACAATCCAAGCAGCCCAAGAACAACTACGTGTGGATGAATTTAATGTTGAAACTCAGTCTTTGACAATTAGGTTGAATGCCACGACTCAATACTATAATTTGCAACAAGCCGATGAACAAGTAAGAATTAATCGGTCTGCTGTGGAGAATGCCCAGGCTAGTTTGCGGGATACTCAAGCTCGACTAGAAGCTGGAGTAGGTACACAGTTCGATGTGCTGCAAGCTCAGGTAAATTTAGCAAATTCCCAACAACTCTTGACTAATGCTATCTCACAGCAGCAAATTGCCCGTCGTCAGCTTGCTACCCTGTTAAGTTTGTCGCAGTCAGTTGATATCACTGCTGCCGATCCTGTAGAGTTAGGAGGTCTTTGGCAGCCAACACTGGAAGAAACTATTGTCCAAGCGTTTCAAAATCGTCCAGAATTGCAACAGGATTTAGCACAACGTAATATTTACGAGCAACAGCGACGACAGGCACTTTCACAGCTAGGGCCGCAAATTAGTTTGGCAGGCAGCTACAATCTGCTAGATCGGTATAATGATGGCGTCAGCGTTACTGATGGCTATTCAGCAGGAATTCAAGGAAGTCTAACTTTGTTTGATGGGGGCGCGGCCAAAGCGCGTGCGGCTCAATCGAAAGCGAATATTGCGATCGCAGAAACTCAATTTGCTAGCCAGCGCGACCAAATTCGCTTTACTGTAGAACAGTATTACTTTCAATTGCAATCCAATTTAAAGAATATCCAAACTTCTAGTCTGGCTTTAACTCAAGCCAGACAAGCTTTGGATTTAGCAAGGCTGAGGTTCCAAGCTGGTGTGGGCACTCAAACAGAGGTGATCTCTGCTGAAAATGACCTGACAACAGCAGAAGGTAATCGAGTCGCAGCTATTTTGAATTACAATATCGCTCTCGCTAATTTGCAAACATCAGTTACTTACAGGGCTTCGCGCTAAGGTCAAATCTTTTATATCATACAGCGCTTCCCGCTATTATGCAATACAACTTTTCTTCTTGTTCCTCTCCTAGCATAGCTTTCAGGTTTGAGGATGTACCTCATAGCTGCCGGAAGTGCTGTATCCGCTTGATTACTTCTTGAACCCCAAGAAGCCCACCCCAGCAAAGCTACGCTTCGTCTCCCCTCCCCGCAAGCCTACGGTGTACACACAAGTATTGCCTACTTGTTAAAAAGAACCCTTTGAGGAGGGACTTAAAATTTAAATCTCTGTAGGTCAATCAGGATGAAAACTTTTGATTGTATCCTCAAAAGAAACCTAACTAGTGACTACATCTAGATTATGAATTTTAGCTTATTCTGCCTGCATTCTACCTGGGTTAGAAAGGCTTAAAAAAGAATCTTACCTTAAAATAGCAATTGTAAATCATTTGTAAAAATAAATTAACCGCAGAGGCACAGAGACCACAGAGAGAGGAATCAGAGATTTTCACGACTTATTTAGGATTGCTATATTAGGGTGAGTTTATCTTGTGAGCATGAGTGTTATTTTTAAACTATACGGTTTAGTTTTTTCGATATGTAAACTAGACTATATCCACCCCTTAAGGCAGTAACTATCGTAACTATCCTCAACACTCATAATTTTTGTCCCAAGTCAAAAAATATTTTTCCGAAATACATTAAAAGTTTAGTGTAGTAATTTACCAAGAAACAATAAAGGCACAAGTCGCGAGAATAAAGCCATGAATTCTGTGCAACTGGTAGATGAATAAATGTGTTTAAGAGGATGTTTTAAAAGTCCTCTTGTCGGTAGCAAAAGGTTTTAGATCCCCCTAAATCCACGCCACTTGCTTCAAGTCGGGGAACCCGCCCAACGCAGTGGCTCCCCTTAAGAAGGGGGACTTTGATTCCGGTTCTCCCCTTTTTAAGGGGGGCTAGGGGGGATCATTAAGTGCCTAAAATCACAGTAAAACACTTTTAAAACATCCTTTAAAATGTGGCGGGTATAAATCCCCCACTAATTGCATTCTGAATCCTGAATTATTCTTCAACATTCGCCTTCGTTCTTGATGTACTATACACTGATTCTTCGTGAGGTTAGATTATTATGCTTGCAAAAAATAAATTTTTAGTTGGTATTACTATTTTTAGTATGACATTGCCAGGATTTTCAGTATCAGATATGTTCACAGCATCTGCTCAAACATCCCACAATCTTACAAATCTTCAAAAATCTAAATCTTTATCAGATGCACCATATAATTTGGCGCAAGCAAATCCACGGGGAATAATACTAAATTTTATTAGAGCTGTAGGTATTATAGCAGGTACTGGATATTCTCTTTATCAAGGAAATCAAGCACTTCAAGCAAGTATAAATAGATGCCCCGACTCTGGTGGAAAATTTCCTATTTATCAGAATCAATGGGTAGGAGGTGTTGACGGATTTTGGTTTCAATATACAGCAAATCAACTCATTATGGTCTGGCTTCCAAATAATCAAAATTACTCTTATTTACCTAATAGTGCTTTTCAATATTCAAGAAACAAGTGGATTACTATCACAAATACACCATACGCGTTTTGCATAAATGGTATTGATTCTCGTGTAGAAGCAAGATGGGAATATTTAGCGGCGAATTAGAACCGCTAAGTAGTAAACAATTACAATGTTTTTTCAGCTTCATACAAATTAATTGTGCCTATTTGTTTATACAGCAATCCTATTTGACTGCAAACACTGAGAGGCTCAGAATCCCGACTTCTTCAATAAGTCGGGATTCTTTTTGTTCCAGGCATTTTGAATTACAATATCGCTCTCGCTAATTTGCAAATATCAGTTACTTACAGGGCTTCGCACTAAGAGGATGTTTGAAAAGTCCTCTTCTCGGTAAAAAAACGTTTAGATCCCCCTAAATCCCCCGATAAATTGGGGGACTTTGACTCCGTTTCCCCCCTTTTTAAGGGGAGCCAGTCGCTCAGAGGGGTCTCCCCAAGTGGAGCGACTGGCGTGGGTTAGGGGGGATCAATGAGTGCAAAGATACAGCCAACTACTTTTCAAACAACCTCTAAGGTCAAATTATTAAAGATAAAGTTTGCTTAGGAATGAGGATTAAATTAGATCCATAACTTTTTCTGGGGACATGGCACTGAAATGCTTCTATGCAGAAAATCTGGAAGTTAATAAATCCTTATTCCTTAGTACAGCTTTGCGTAAAATCATAGCGTTTTTAAACGCATAGGCGCTTGGCCTTCCCGCAGGGTAGGTACGCAGAGTTTCTACACCACTCCCTACTCCCCCAGTTGTTATATTCAAACAAACTAAATGCATTTAAAGTCAGAACGACTATGGCGCAGTAATTATCGCTACTGGGCAATGGGCTTTACTCAAAATTACATCCACTCTGTGACCGAAGAAAACACGACCCGTAACCATTCGGATATTACTCCCGATAATAATTAGGTCAACTTCCTGAGTTTGGGCAAACTTGAGGATTTCCCTTTCTGGGCTGGTTCCTTGAAGAATATAAGTTTTGACATCAGCACCCAGATTGCGACCAATTGTTGCTTGCTGTTCGAGCATATCGTGGGCAATTTCCTTGACTGGAGCTAGCGATCGCTGTTCGTAAAGAATATACTCAACCTGTGGCAAATTAATCACGTTAACGATCATGACTAATGCCCCGGTTTGAGCCGCGATCGTACTTGCCATCTCTACAGCATTTTTGCTATATTCTGTCCCCACCGTTGGCACCAGAATCCTTTTCAACTCTTGTTGAGCGATTTTGCATATCTCGCCTTTGGGGTGGGGTAGGTGCGACTTCACCACCATCGTTGCACAAGGTGCTTCTTGTACTACCCGATCTACAAGCAAATTGAACAATGCTTTCTGAGGGCTTATCTGTTCAGAGGCTCCCAGTACAATCAAGTCATAGTTTTTGTTCGCTTCATTCAGAATTACCTCGGCTTTATTCCGCCCCGACTCCGTTTTTGCTTGCAGGTTGGTATCAGCAGGTAGCTGCATTTCTTCAGCAACAGAGGCTAGAGCAAGGTCTGCGGCAGTGTCTTTTACCTGGGTTGCCTCCATTCGGCGGGCTTTGCTTTGAGGTTGTTTATCACTCAAGGCATATAGAGATGTCACTTCTATGGAGTTTTGGTGAGCCATGTAACCCACTAGTTGCGCCGCCAGTTGAATGTTAGGGCCACCACTGGTGGGTATTAAGACACGCTGGATTTGCTTGATAAAGCTGCGGCTATCCTGTTCTTCTTGTTCCAAGCGTTTAGCTTCCTCTTCACCCATAACCACCTTCGACAAAGACCAACGCAAAAGGGGTGGAGCCATTAGGGAAGTGACGATGGCCACCATCACAATAATCGAGTACATCTGAGGATTCAGCACTCCCAGAGATAAACCAATGGTAGCAACAACAATTTCCATCGCCCCGCGTGCATTCATCCCGGAACCCATGGCCAAACCTTCCCAATGACTCAAGCCACCGACGCGAGAACCAATGTAAGCACCTGTAAATTTCCCAACACAGGCGACAGCAAGAACAATTAAGCCAAATATCAACGTCTGGGGAACTAACAGGGTTAGCAAGTTAACCTTCAAACCAGCTGAAGCAAAGAAAATTGGCGCTAGAAAGGCTGCTGTGAATACTTCTAGCAAATGTCCAGCTTCATTACTAAAACGGCGCGATTGACCCGCCAAAATCCCCAACACGAAAGCACCTAATGCTGCTTCTAGCCCTAATGCGTGGGTAAGTGCGGCTGCCGAGAGCGAAAGAATCAGCACAACCGATATACTAGCGGAGATGCCGCCAACGTAGTCATCAACCCAGCGTAAAATCTGGTCTACAATAGTACGCCCAATTGTAAAGGCGATCGCTAAAAACAATATAGCCGCGCTCACAGAATGAAAAATTGTCCCAAAATCAAATTTGCCGCTACTAGCTAAACCTGAAACCACAGAAAGTAAAATCCAGCCGATGGTGTCGTCAGTCATCCCAGCAGCTAAGGTGACTTGACCAATATCACGGCGAATCAAGTTCAAGTCCATCAGCACCTTAGCAATTACTGGTACTGCCGAAATACTCATTGCTGTGGCGATAAACAGACTGAATACTAATCGCTTATCTGGGTCGGCTAAAAAACTATCTGGCAATAGCCAGCCCAGTCCAAATCCGGTGATAAAGGGTACAATAATTCCACCCAGTGAAATCAGCAGAGCCGTTTTCCCCTTACGAAGAATCAGCTTGAGATCCGTCTCCAAGCCAGTCACAATCAGCAAAAATAACACGCCTAACCAAGAAATCACCGAAAGTAAATCAGATTGTTCTTGATTTTTGGGAAAGATGTGCGCCTGTAAGTCTGGAAGAATTAAACCAAATAGAGAAGGGCCAAGCAAAACACCCGCCAATAATTCCCCAACAACGGGCGGGAGGTTAATCCGGCGCATCAACTCACCTAATCCCCGCGCTACCAGAAGTAATAGTGACAGTTGCACCAGCACCAACAGCAGCTCATGATGACCGAGAGGTTTAATTAAAGCGTTACCTGCTGCTTTCTGAACGGCGAGTACAGGAATTAACATTAGGGGCAGGTTTTGCATGATGTCCAAAGGTGGGATTACAAATTTTTAACCGGGCTGTTCAAGTAAATCCTGAAAATGTTTACTTCCACATCGGCCTATGAGATTAAACTGTCATTGTCATTAGAAGACATCTCCAGAAATTAAATATGCGTTACCCAGAATCCTTGTAGAGACGTAGCACTGCTACGTCAAAACAATTCATTTTCAGCAGATGTCTATTAGACATCTGCTGAAAATGATCTAGGCACAATTCATGAATTGTGCCTACCAAAGATTTCGGGCAATACGCTGTATATTAATTTCACCAGATGTCTATTATTAACGGTAATACCATTTCTTTGTGAGGCTGCGCCAAATTTTCTCTCTTTCTTTGTGTCCTTTGCGGTTCGTTCCTCATGTAGTTTGGCGCATCTTCATAGAGAATTGGTATAAGCTGATCGGGTGCGATCGCTGGCAACCTTCAGATTAAAAGCAAAGCTTTGCCGAGCAACTTATTTTCGAGCGCGAACAAAGAATTTTGTCGTGTCTTCCCAAATACCTTGAGCAGTTGCTAGTTTCTCAATTTCAGCTTTGTACTCAACTTGCAACTGATTTAATTGTTCTGGTGATAATTTTGACAACAGGGGATGACCTTTAAAATTTATATTAATTGCTGTCCTAGATAATCTGTTATCCCGAAGATGGCGATAACGTCCTGATGGCTCAATCTTAATTTCCATATCTCTAAAACCTGCCTGATTAAGCAAATTGCGACATTTTTCTGGAGTCCCCAGTGGTTCAAGGATATATGGTAGTGATACGCCCAAAACTCTGGTGTAGATACTCTGATGAAGAGATGCCATATAAGCAGTTTCGAGAGGACAGGTAAATGCCACAAATCCTCCAGGTTTCAAGAAGCGATACCACTTTTGCAAAGTAGTAAGGATATCGGGAAAAAGTACAATGGCCTCACAGCAAAAGACAACATCAAAACTACTATCACTAAAGTTGAAATATTCTGCATCTGCCTCAATTAACTCGATATTCTGTAATCCGGCTGCGCCAATCTTAAGTCTTGCTTGATCTAACATTTCAGGAGTCAGATCAATTCCAATCACATAACCCTCTGAACCAACTTTTTCAGCTGCGGGTATCGCCACTAAACCTGTTCCAGTGGCCACATCAAGAATTTTCTGTCCCAGTTCTAGCGGCACAAATTCAAGCAAAAGCTTGGCTTCTAGAGGATGGCGAGTACCTTCCTCATGGTCATAAGTAGTTCTACTACCATAAAATTCTCTTAGTTGCTGCTTATAACTATCCAAATCAGTCATAACAAAATGTCAAATTTTCTCCACTTCATAGTAACTCTTGTTGTGATATTGAGTTGCTTACTGCTGAACCCAACCCTGACACGTCCATTTCTTGTAAAATAGTCAGCCTCCTCAACCTGAAACCTTAAAATTTACCCTCAAAACTTTAAACTATTGAGGGGTTGTTAAAATCCCTCAATAGTTTAGAGTGAAAAATAATGGCAGATTGGCAAAAAGTAACAGGTGGTATCACAGCACCAAGGGGGTATCAGGCGGCGGGAATTACCGCAGGGTTGAAACCTTCGGGGTTGCCAGATTTAGCTTTAATATTCTCAGAGGTAGAAGCGATCGCCGCAGGTGTGTTTACCACCAGCCAAGTCAAAGCTGCCTGCGTAGAATATTGTCGCCAACGCTTGCAAGCTAAACAGAGCGCTCGTGCCATCCTCTGCAACGCCGGACAAGCAAACGCTGCTACAGGTAATCAAGGCTACCTTGATGCTCTAGAGTCTGCTATGGCAATAGCCCAAGCACTGAACATCCCATCAGAATCTGTGTTATTGGCATCTACTGGGGTGATTGGTCAAAGAATTAAGATGGATGCCTTGCGAAGCGGTATTCCCAACCTAGTAACAGCACTGTCAGACACAGGCTCAGATGCCGCCGCCGAAGCGATTATCACTACAGACTTGGTAACAAAATCCATTGCCCTAGAGACAACTATAGGCGAGCGCCCGGTACGAATTGGCGGCATTGCCAAAGGTTCCGGGATGATTCACCCCAACATGGCAACCATGCTGGCATTTGTGACTTGTGATGCTGTGGTTTCGCCTCACCTTTGGCAGCAGATGTTAGCAAGGGCGGCTGATAAAAGTTTTAATTCCATCACTGTGGATGGTGATACCAGCACCAACGATAGCTTAATCGCTTTGGCAAACGGTCAATCTCGCACCCCAGCAATTATAGAATGGGGCGCAGAAGCAGAGAAATTAGAGGCGATGTTAACAGCAGTTTGTCAGCATTTAGCCAAAGCGATCGCTCGTGATGGTGAAGGCGCAACCTGTCTAATTGAAGTGGAAGTAACAGGGGCCCATGATGAAATTTCAGCCCGACAAATAGCCAAAACTATCGCTGGTTCATCCTTAGTTAAATCTGCAATCTTTGGACGTGACCCCAACTGGGGACGCATCGCCGCCGCCGCCGGACGCGCAGGTGTGCCCTTTGAGCAAGAAAACCTGCAAATTAAACTAGGGGATTTTTTAATGTTAGAAAATGGGCAACCTCTGCAATTTGACCGTGCAGCAGCAAGTGCTTATTTGAAAAAAGCATCGGCAGGTGCTTATCTCCAACAGGATACAGTATTAATCTCTGTTAATGTTGGCAATGGTTATGGTGTGGGTAAAGCTTGGGGTTGTGATTTAAGTTATGACTACGTGAGGATTAACGCTGAATACACTACGTGAACTACCCACAATTGTTTGCGCTGTAGAGACGCGATTTATCGCGTCTTAGAGTACATATCCCATCTTCTGGAAACATAGCTGTGGGAAAACCCCAACAAACTTCAAAAACCCCTAGATTATGCACGACGATTACCTTTTTGAAGACGAAGGGAATCATCCACTTTGACGCGCATTTTCGCAACATCCTCACCGACGGGAAGCAGACATATTTGACCGATTAGATAGTTGCGATCGCTGGATAATAAATACACCTATTTGGGGTATTTGCTTAAGTCTCCAACTTTCCCAGCCTTACCATCTCGCTCTCATCACAGTGCGCCCTTAAATTATAGAGATAACATAATAGTTGTGATAAATAAAAACTTATAGATGATAAATTACTACTAAAGTTAAGTTACAAAAGAAGTGAAGATAGTCAATCATAAAGTAAACACAATAGTCTTCATAAATAAGAGTTTATATATTAGAAATTATTCCTATAGTTAGGGATAATAGATAAATTTTTCCTTATGCATCCAATCTAATATTTGTTTAATAATCCCGACTCCAAGATAACAATTTCGGCATCAAAGGCTGTAAACTGATTTCAACAAGGTGAATGATACCTCTGCATCACACTAGAAAAGCAGAGTCAATAATTTAACCGAGTTCTGATATAGGTAGCTATTTCATTGATGAAATGGCTGCGATTGCTTGGTCAAATATAGCTTGATTAATCATTAATAATGCAATAAACATAACGTTTTTTGCGGAAATTGTCATAGCTATAAAAAATAACATTTACGTTTTCAGGAGAGATTATGACAGAATTTTTTAATCAAATTTCCCGTCGCAAATTCATATTTACAGCCGGAGCATCTGCGGGTACTCTATTGCTCAAAGGCTGTTTAGGTAATCCTCCTGAAAACCTGACTGGTGGAAGCACTCAAGCACAACCAACTGCTCAATCGGTCGCTAATATTAGCCCTGAACAAACACCAGAAACTACTACAGTCAAGCTGGGATATATTCCCATTGTCGAAGCTGCTCCTTTAATTATTGCCAAAGAAAAAGGCTTTTTTACAAAGTATGGCATGACTAAGGTTGACCTTTCCAAACAAGCTTCTTGGGGTGCAGCCAGAGACAACGTAGAAATTGGTTCTGCCGGTGGTGGGATAGATGGCGGACAATGGCAGATGCCAATGCCACATTTAATTTCAGAAGGTTTAATTACCAAAGGGAATCGAAAAATTCCTATGTATGTCTTGTGTCAATTAATTACACACGGAAATGGAATTGCGATCGCCAACAAGCACCAAGGCAAAGGTATTAGTTTACAACTCGCTAGCGCTAAGTCCCTATTTAAGGAATTAAAATCTTCAACACCCTTTACAGCTGCATTTACCTTTCCCCACGTCAACCAAGATTTGTGGATTCGCTACTGGTTAGCAGCAGGCGGCTTAGATCCAGATGCAGATGTCAAATTGCTCACAGTCCCCGCGGCGCAAACTGTGGCCAACATGAAAACCGGAACAATGGATGCCTTTAGTACAGGCGATCCTTGGCCTTATCGCCTGGTTAAAGACAAAATTGGCTACCTAGCAGCATTAACCGCAGAGATTTGGAAAAATCATCCTGAAGAATATCTTGCGATGAGAGGCGATTGGGTTGATAAAAATCCTAAGGCTACCAAAGCAATTTTAAAAGGAATTATGGAAGCGCAGCAGTGGCTAGATAATTTTGACAACCGCAAAGAAGCGGCTAAAATTCTCGCAGCACGAAATTATTTCAATCTTTCTTCACCGGAAATATTAGCAGATCCATACCAAGGCAAATATGACATGGGTGATGGTCGCAAAATTGATGATAAATCAATGGCTGCTTACTACTGGAAAGATGAAAAAGGTAGTGTTTCCTATCCCTACAAGAGCCATGATTTGTGGTTCATAACTGAAAATGTTCGTTGGGGATTTTTACCAAAAGATTACCTAGAAAATAATGCTGTTAAGGCTAAAGAACTTATCAATAAAGTCAACCGCGAAGATATTTGGAAAGAAGCTGCCAAGGAAGCTGGAATTAATGCTGCTGATATTCCGACAAATACATCCCGTGGTGTAGAAGAGTTTTTTGATGGCATCAAATTTGACCCCGAAAATCCAGAAGAATATCTCAAGAGTCTCACAATCAAAAAGGTAAGTATTTAGTCATTTGTCATTGGTCATTTGTCATTGGTAAATGACTAATAAAAAATAAAATTTGCGGAGAACACAGCATTATGACACTCGCCCAAAAACGTCCTGCAAGCCCTAGATTTAGTAATAGCTTTATATCTGGCCTGCAAAAGCAATTTCCTAACCTAATACCACCAACGATCGCGATCGCCATCTTCCTCGTTCTCTGGCAACTCTTCGCTTTTATTCCCGGTGCCACATTACCAGGGCCAATACAGGTTATTCAAGATACCTGGGTTCTGATTTTCTGGCCATTTTATGACCGAGGTGGCATTGATAAAGGTTTATTTTGGCAGATTCTCGCCAGTCTGCAACGAGTCGCCATCAGTTATACCCTAGCGGCAATAGTTGGTATTGGCTTGGGCATATTGATTGGGGTTAACAAAACCATGTCCAAAGCTTTAGACCCCCTGATTCAATTACTGCGGACTGTACCACCTTTAGCATGGGTACCGATTTCTTTAGCAGCTTTACGACAAAACGAACCAGCCGCCTTATTCGTAATTTTCATCACCGCCATTTGGCCGATCTTAATTAACACTGCTGTCGGTGTTACCCAAATTCCCCAAGATTACAACAACGTCGCCAAAGTTCTGCAACTTAGCCGCAAAGAATATTTCACTAATATTTTGATTCCAGCAGCATTACCCTACATTTTTACCGGATTGAGAATTGCCATCGGTTTAGCTTGGTTAGCGATAATCGCCGCCGAAATCGTCATGTCCGGTATTGTCGGCATCGGCTTTTTTATCTGGAACGCCTATCAAAATAACAACGTCAGCGAAGTGATTTTAGCTCTAGTTTATATCGGCGTTGTCGGCTTGGTGCTAGATAAAATCATGGTTTGGCTTCAAAACAAGATTTTACCAACAGAGCAAAAATAGTCATTAGTCATTAGTCATTGGTCATTTGTAGAAAGCTCAGGACTAATGACCACGTACTAAGGGCTAATGGCGAAAGACAAAAGACTAATGACAAAGGACTAATAAGTATGTTCGTAGCTGTTGATCAAATTGAAAAAGTTTTTGAATTAACTGGTGGTGGCAAATATATTGCCCTCAAAGGAATCGACCTCCAAATTAAAAAAGGAGAATTTGTTTCTTTAATTGGTCACTCCGGTTGTGGCAAATCCACTCTATTAAATATGATTGCGGGTTTAGATTTGCCCACTGAAGGTATTGTCACCCTGGAAGGACAAAGAATCACCAAACCAGGCCCCGACAGGATGGTGGTGTTCCAAAACTATTCGCTATTACCTTGGCGGACGGTAAGAGAAAATATTGCCCTCGCTGTGGACTCAGTAATGAGGGGTATATCCGCAGATGAACGCAATGCCATTATCGAAAAACATATCAATATGGTGGGTTTGCGTCCCCATGCTGACAAACAACCAGGAATGTTATCAGGTGGACAAAAACAACGAGTTGCGATCGCCCGCGCCTTAGCGATTCGTCCCAAATTACTCTTGCTAGATGAACCCTTTGGTGCATTGGATGCACTCACACGCGGGAATTTGCAAGAACAACTCATGCAAATCTGCGAAGAAAATCAAGTTACCGCCGTGATGGTGACACATGATGTCGATGAAGCAGTGCTGTTATCTGACAGAATCGTGATGCTAACCAACGGCCCCGAATCTAAAATTGGTGACATTTTAGAAGTGGATATTCCCAGACCCCGCAAGCGCATGGAAGTAGTAGAACATCCCAGCTACTACAGCTTGCGAAGTGAGATGATTTACTTCCTCAATCAGCAAAAACGGATTAAGAAAATTCGGGCGCGGAAAACTGCTGATATTGCCCGTCATGGATTAGAAAAAGTTAACCTAGAAATTGGCTTTTTACCTCTGACGGCTTGCGCTCCCTTAGCAGTTGCTAAAGAAAAAGGCTTTTTTCTCAAGCATGGTTTAGATGAAGTTAACCTCGTGCGAGAAAGCAACTGGCGGGGTATCGTCGATGGCATGACCGGCGGTTATTTAGATGCGGCTCAAATGCCTTCAGGAATGCCCATGTGGTTAACCTTGGGAGGACATAATAACCAACCTCTTCCCGTTGTCACCGCCCTGACCATGACTCGCAACGGTAACGCCATCACCTTGGCAAAACGTTTTTACGACCGAGGCGTACAAACTTTATCAGATTTCAAAAGATATCTGCTTTCCACCCGCGATGAAAGGCACACAATGGGGGTAGTGCATCCCGCATCTATGCACAACTTACTGCTGCGTTACTGGCTAGCGGCTGGTGGAATTGACCCCGATAGCGATGTGGATATGAAGACTATTCCCCCAGCCCAGATGGTAGCCGACTTGCAAGCCGGAAGCATTGATGGTTACTGCGTCGGCGAACCTTGGAACTACCGCGCGGCTGTAGAAAATGTTGGTTTTACCATCGCTACCGACTTAGAAGTTTGGTTCGGACACCCCGGTAAAGTTCTTGGTGTGCGGGAAGATTGGGCAGAAAATTATCCAAATACGCATATCGCCTTAACCAAAGCTTTGCTAGAGGCTTGTCATTATTGTGCAAATCCCGATAATGCCCAAGAGATTCGGCAAATTTTAGCAGGGCGAGATTATGTCAGCACTGATTTAGAATACATTCAACTCGAAGATCCAGATAGTCTCACCTGTGACTTAGACCATCCCTTGCGGGACTATGCCCATCACCAGTTTTATTCTGAATCTGCCATTAATCGCCCCAGTCGCACCGAACAAATTTGGATTATGAGTCAATTGGCGCGTTGGGGTGATACTCCGTTCCCTAGAAATTGGGTAGAAGTTGTAGAACGGGTATGTCGAGTGCGTGTTTTCAGCACTGCCGCACGAGAATTAGGTTTGGATATTAGCTATATTCGCCAACCGATCAAACTGTTCGATGGTACTCCCTTTAACGCCGACGATCCGATCGCGTATCTCAACAGCTTGAAAATTAAACGTGATTTTTCAGTCGCGGAAGTTGTTCTTGATGCACCAAGAAGGAAACTCGCGTCATAAAAAATTGTGAGAGAAAGAGGAAGTGGAAGAAGTAGGACATCACTCGCCAGTCTTTAAACTCGATTAACAAACAAGTTAACCATTTCTTCCTTCTCTTCCTTTGCGCTCTTTGCGTCCTTTGCGGTTCGTTAAAAAATTGACTTTTTTAGCCCAAGCGTATTGTGTTAGTGAGCCTTTAAAATCTCACAATTTATGCAAAATCATGAAAAAACGAACCGCAAAGGACGCAAAGGACACAAAGGAAGAAGAGTTTCAGAGGGTTTTTGCATAAGTCCATATTCATGAGCCTCTGAACTGAAACATCAAGCTTTGTAACCCCTAAAATACCATGCAAAACCGCAACCTGACAGCTACAAACACACTAGGAAAACCATTTGTCACTGCAACCACCACCCGCAGACCTTTCCTAGAAATTAAAGACGTTACCAAAGTTTATCCGACAAAGCAAGGCCCCTTCACTGTACTCGACGGCGTTAACCTCAACGTCGAACAGGGCGAGTTTATTTGTGTCATCGGCCACTCTGGCTGTGGCAAATCGACACTGTTAAATATGGTATCCGGTTTTAACTTTCCCACCTCCGGGCAAGTGTTACTAGAAGGAGAACCCATTACCAAGCCAGGCCCAGACAGAATGGTTGTCTTCCAAAACTATGCCTTGCTACCGTGGCGCACTGCTTTTGAAAACATCTACTTAGCTGTCAACGCCGTTTATCCCAACAAACCACAAGCCGAAAAAAGAGCGATCGTCCGCGATCATTTAGCAATGGTGGGACTGGCTGATGCAATGGAAAAGAAACCAATGCAAATGTCTGGTGGGATGAGACAAAGAGTTTCTATCGCCCGTGCTTTAGCGATTCGTCCCAAGGTCTTAATTTTAGATGAACCATTTGGGGCGCTGGATGCCATCACCAAAGAAGAATTACAAGAAGAATTGCTGAAAATTTGGGGCGATAACCGTTGTACAGTGCTGATGATTACCCACGATATCGACGAGGCACTATTTTTAGCAGACAAATTGGTAATGATGACCAACGGCCCCCATGCAAAGATTGGTGAAGTTATGGAAATTCCTTTTTCTCGTCCCCGCGATCGCAGCCGGATCATGGAAGATCCACAATACTACCAACTGCGTAACCATGCCCTAGACTTCCTCTTTAACCGCTTTGCCCATGATGATGTCGGTTAAGCTAATCCTCATTAATTTTTCCAGAATAATTCTTTATTCCTGCCGCCACCATGCGGGATGGTGGCGGCAGGAACGCTGCAATCAGTAGGGGCAATTCATGAATTGCTCTTACAACTGCGTCCACAAGTTATAAAGTATGTGTAGATAAAACAGCAAGTATGTTGAGAGAAAATCTGTATGACAAACTACCCAGAAACCTTAACTAGTAACGAACCCACTAAAGAGCTAATCACCGAGACAACAAGCATTAACCATGTGGAGGTAATTGAAAATGTCATCGATTCTTTGGAACAAGATGATAGTGCGATGGTTAGCCGCACTCCAGAGGGTGGTTATCTCTGGAAGTTTAAGTACGGCAGTGTGGAAGTATTTGTCAAACTCAACGGGACAACCGATGAAGACACCATAACGATTTGGTCTACAGTGCTAAATTTACCTGCTAAAGATGAACCCAGATTGCTGCGGTATCTTTTGGAGTTAAACTGCTCCAGCACTTTTGAAGCGCGTTTCGGTATTATTGAAAACCAGGTCGTTGTCATATCGACACGCACCTTAGCTGAGTTATCTCCTGGTGAAGTGTCTCGGCTAATTACCATTGTGGCAACGATCGCTGATAATAACGATGATGCTTTACAATCTGAATTTGGTGCAAGTTAAAGAATTTGGGATTTTGGACTTCGCCGTAACACCTGAATTTCTAATTTTGATTGTGGGTGGGATTGACTGGATTTTGAACTGTAGCTGATTATCTCAAAAACTCCAGCGAATCTGCAAGGACTTCTTTTTGTATACCAATTAAAAAGCGCCTGGGAGTGTTGCCGTGTTTCCACCCCAGACGCTTTTTATTTTTAACTTGCTCCTCACACAATTAGATAATATCACTGCTCTAATCAAAAAGCGAGTATATTGAGTGACACTTTCAAAACTGCACCACCAATTTAGTTTCTCATCCCATTTCGCACAATTCCTGCTAAAAATACATAGGGACTGACAAATAAAAAAACATCCCAAATTTTTTGTGGGATGGGTGTCCCCACCCGTCCCAGATTTAGAGCGTTCATGTTGCCCACTCCACAAAATGGATAATTTATTTCTTGTCAGTCCCATAAACAATAGCCGAAACCCGGATTCTATTCTTAAGAGAATGTTTCAAAAGTTTTTTTGTATACGCCTAACCCTTGGAGATCCCCCTAAATCCACGCCACTTGCTCATGGGGGAAACCCCCAAGAAGTTCACTTTCTTACCTCTGAAAGCGGGTGCAATATTGTTAAATGAAAACTATGCCTGGTTTCAGCTTTCAGATACCGTTCTTGCAAAGGTTGCCACTGCTGCCACGACTGGTAACGATTTTCAGTTAACAAAGTAGCAAGGGTGGGCAACTGAGTCGGAATTTCTGACTTGAAAACATCTGCAAGCCAGTCAGTTAAAACGGCACTATCTTGCATCGTACCCAAAATTTCTTGGATACTTTTCACTTCTGCAATATAAGCTGCGTAAGACTCGCCATATAAATCAGTAAATAACTCCAACTGGTAGCGTATACGTTTAGCTTCTTTTCGCAAACTATGAAGAATTTCACCTTTTGTTGTCAATTGTTCTTCTATCTTTTGTGGTTCCCAGTTTTTCTGGATTTTAACTTCTGAGTCTACAAATTGGGTGCCAACTAGCCAACCCGGATGCAGTAAGAAGTTACTCACTTCTGGTAGAAGTAAGTCTGGTAGCACTTGCTGAATGGTAAAAGATGCTAAAGGTTGATAACTGGGTTTTTCTAACCACTTATCCAATGAATCTTTTAGAGACTTGTAAGATTCATCTTTTAACATTTTCTGCACACTCGATAGTACATCTTCACGTTGTTTAGCCAACGCTGTGAAAGCTGTTTGCAAAGATTCTTGCTCTTTGCGGGGTAAATTTGGTTTATAATCGTTTTCCAAACTTTCTTTTAGTACGTCTAAATCTCGGAGATTACCAAGACGACGGGCTATTTTAGCGATATTTTTATCGGTTACTGGTTTTGATATATCCACTGCTAGCCCAAACCGAGTTACCGCCGTCCGTAGGCGGCGCATTCCTACTCGCATTTGGTGCAGCGCTTCTGGATCTTCATCTTTCTTAACAGATTTTTCCCACTTAAAGGTTTTCTTAAAGTGTTTTTGAATCGCTTGGTAGGCGTAGTCACCAAGAGTTTTAACCGTGGGTTGTGTGGCTAATTTCATAATTGATTAATGACTACCTCATGAGGTTACTGCATAATAACATTAGTTAAAAGTCTGCATTTACTTTTGAGATTTTTTTATGTAATCAGGATTGTTAAGTATGTTTATGAGTAATAAATTACTCAGCAAAAATCGATTCTACCGCAGATTTTATGATCCAATCAAACTAACAACTAACATCTAGAGATTTGTAGAAATTGCCTGTACGGGACAAGTGGGAATACACTGTTCACAGACAATACAGCGCGATCGCGTGAATGTCAATTTGGATGTCTCTGGGTGGAGGGTGAGGGCTTCGGTAGGACAAACCCCAGTACACAAGCCACAGTGGACACACGCATTCTCATCGATGGCAATTTCGCCTAATGTAGAAGAAACGTTAACATGGCGCGATCGCATCCACTCGATAGCCGCATCTAATTGATCGATGTCTCCTGATAGTTCGACTACTAGTTTACCGATTTGATTTGGGGCTACTTGGGCGCGGATAATATTGGCGGCGACGTTGAAATCTTTGGCCAGTACATAAGTGACTGGCATTTGCACCGCGCGTTTCGGAAAGGTGAGTGTGACTCGTTTTTTCACAGGTTTAGCAGAGAGTTTTTTCTATGGTAACCATTGCAACCAATCAGTTTAAGTATTCTGAAATTCAGAATCATGCTATGTGCGTTAGCTGCGATCGCTGTAGGCATCGCTCTCTATCCTAATAGATACTATTTATCAACAAGTAGTTGATAAATAGTATCATGATCATTCGTCTAACTGGGACAGAAGACTTTGGCGAATTTTGCAAAGATGTGCAGTTTAATGACTATGAGGGAAAAGCAGAATTATCTACTTGGTTTGGTCAAAGTAGCTTTCGCTGGACTTTTCTTCGCCATAACCTGGAGATAGCAATCTGTGACGATGAGTTTTCTCATCCAGTGATTGCACAGCAGAAACACGATAATTCGACTGAGCTTATATCTAAGTTTTTTCTATCTGGTGCTATCAGAACTGTAACACCAAATGTACCTGGAGTCAGTAACGATTATGAAGAAATCGCAGGTTATAACTACTTATTTTGCTTGCCCGATGTTCGGGAGTTTGAGTATTTTAATGCAAATCAACACTGCCAAAATATTAAAATTTATTGGAATGCTGATTTACTTTCTAGTTTCCAAAGCAGCTTTGAGCAATTGCCAGCTTTGCTCCAGCACTTGAGAGAAAATCCGATGAAACAGCCGTTTCATCAGCCGTTAGGAGTTACCACACCGACAATGCAACTGCTACTGAGACAAATATTGCAGTGTCCATACCGAGGAACACTCAGACAAATGTATTTAGAAGCAAAGGTGTTGGAATTACTAGTACTTCAGATTACTCAATGGGGGGAAAATCATCAGGGATTGCAGCGATCGCAATTTTTCCGTGCTGATGAAATTGAGCGTTTACATCACGCCAAAGCTATTTTAAATCAAACGTTGCCCCATCCACCTTCTCTACTAGATTTAGCCAGCCAAATTGGACTCAATGACTTTAAGCTCAAGCGGGGATTTCGAGAAGTGTTTGGGACTACGGTGTTGCGATATGTGCAATCTCTACGGCTAGAACAAGCAAAGCAGTTACTCATCGAGACTAATTTAACAATTGTAGAAATTGCTTCTCAAGTAGGGTACGAGAGCCTAAGTCATTTTGGGTATCTGTTTAAGCGGCAATTTGGTATTACTCCTAGAGAGTATCGTAAACAAAAAGGCTTGTAGCAGAGAGTAGATCCCGATTCCGATAAAAAAAATCCGGTTTCAGTCTATATGCGATCGCACAATTTCCCGTATTCTCAATAAAGAGAGTTAGATAAAAATAATTCTCAAGTAGTGGTTCTGTTTTGAGAAATATGATTGGGTATGTGGAGTGATGAAACTGTGGCGATCGCTGTTTATTTCCTGTTTTTTTCTTTCTATGGTTATGGAACCTGGACAGGCAAAGGAAGAGAGTGAAATTCCTCGTGTGCAGGAACTAGACGGTTCCGCAAGAACAGTCAAAGAATGGTTAGCTCAGATAGAACAACAGAACCCGCCAGGGCAAAGCCAGGTGGGTGAGGTTATACAAGTTACCTCAGTGAAGGCAAATCCCACCGCTAAGGGTGTGGAGGTGATTTTACAGAGTGATAAAGGGCAACAATTGCAAATAGTCAATAGGAGTTCTGGCAATAACTTTATTGCTGATATTCCCAATGCTCAACTGCGTTTACCCAACGGGGATGCTTTTACATTTCGCTCGGAAAAACCAATTGCAGGGGTTGGTGAAATAACGGTAACAAACTTTGATGCTCAGACTATCCGAGTGAGTGTGACAGGGGAAATAGGTGTACCAACTGTCGAATTGTTTGATAGTCCAGATGAGGGTTTGATTTTCTCTGTGGCGAGTGCTGCATCCTCAGCGCAAAACCCCACCCCGCCTACGGCACCCCTCCCCTTACCAAGGGGAGAGGAAGAAGCACAACAAACACAGCCAACTCAATCAGGTGATGAACCGATTGAGTTAGTGGTGACTGGTGAGCAAGATGGATATAGTGTACCAGAAGCATCAACTGCAACTAGGACTGATACACCTTTACGTGATATTCCTCAGTCAATTCAGGTGATTCCCCAACAGGTAATCAAGGATCAGGGAATCACACGGATTACCGATGCGGTTCGTAATGTCTCTGGTGCTAATATAGGGGCAGGCTATGGCAATACTTTCGGTGATGTTAGGCTTCGCGGTTTTTCTAGCGGTACCTCAGTAGATGGGTTTACTGGTTTACTTCCTGCCAATGGTGCCAACATCGAACAGGTGGAGGTGCTAAAAGGCCCCGCTTCAGTGCTATATGGTCAGTTGGAGCCTGGTGGGTTGGTGAATTATGTAACAAAAAAACCTCTAAGCACCCCCTATTACTCTGCTAGTTTCACGGCTGGAAGCTTCGATTTCTACAATCCCGCAATCGACCTGTCGGGACCACTGACGACTGATAAAAAGTTGTTGTATCGTTTGAATGTTTCATACGAAAATTCCGGCAGCTATCGGGATTACATTGAAAACGATATCCTCTATATTTCTCCGGTTATCACCTACAAGATTAGTGATGTCACAACCCTAGACCTCGCCTATGAATATCTCAATTCTAAACAAGGGTTTGACAGGGGGACTAGTCCAGAATCGATCTTTTTAACGTTGCCTATAAATCGCCTTTTAAATCAACCAGATGATTTTTTTAATACTGAAAGCCATCGTGTTGAGCTAACACTAAATCATCAATTTAATGAAAATTGGCAGTCGAAGACGAGATTTTCTGCACAATTTGATGAAAATAGTGAAAAAGTTACCCAAGTTGGCGATCCTCTTTTAGATGATGGTCGAACCCTGCCGCGAGGACAGTTTGGTGATGGTCCAAATTATAGACAAATCTTCACCCTGCAAACCAACTTGATTGGTAAATTCAACACGGGTGCGATCGCTCATCAACTGCTTTTAGGTATAGACTGGAACCGGAATGTCTTTGATTATAACAACAGCTATAATGTTGATTTTCCTTCAATAGATATTTTTCAGCCAAGGTATGACGTTCCACTGCCCGATCTTACATACGGCAAAGGTAACACCACAACCGCCACTACAGGAATTTACCTGCAAGACCAGGTGACATTGCTACCCAATCTGAAATTGCTTGTAGGTGGCAGATATGATTTTATTGACTCAAGCAGTGAAAATTTTGACACATCAGTATTCGGTAGCGAATCGAGCCAGTCTGGATATTACTATGAAGCCTTTTCCCCGCGTCTAGGCATAGTTTATCAACCCATCGAACCGATCTCGCTGTACGTCAGCTACAGTAGATCCTTCAATACTGATGGCAGCAGAGGAAGAGATAAGGAGTTACTAGAGCCTTCACGGGGGACTCAGTACGAAGTTGGCATCAAAGCTGAACTATTTGATAAACGACTTTCAGCAACCCTTGCAGCTTATGATATCGCTAAAACAAATGTCGCCACTACAGACCCTATCGACGATCAATACTCGATCGCGCTAGGAGAAGTAAAAAGTCGAGGGATTGAACTGGATGTAGCAGGACAAATTTTATCAGGTTGGAAGGTGATTGCCTCTGGTTTTCTCAATGATGCCTATGTCAGCAAAGATAATGACCAGACACTCCAAGGTAAGCATTTGACAAATGCACCCTATCATGGTGCGAGTTTCTGGACAACTTATGAATTTCAAAAGGGTAACTTGCAAGGATTACAGTTTGGTGCGGGGTTGTTTTTTGTAGGCGATCGCGTTGCCAATATCAATGAGCAATTCATCCTTCCTTCCTATGTCAGAACCGATGCTTCTGTCTCCTACAAACGCAATAACTGGCGGGCGGCGCTCAATTTTAAGAACATTTTCAATGTCAAATATTACGAATCAAACGACTACCTCACCTTCCCCCAAGCACCATTTACCGTACAGGGGACAATTTCTTTTGAGTTTTGACCCCCCTTGTTTTCTCCCCTTGCAAAGAAGTTACCCCACCCTAACCCTGCTCTTATAAAGGGGAGGGAACATGATTCTTCTTCCCCACTTTCTAAGGGGGGGATTGAGGGGGGTAATTAAGCCTAACATCGTGCAAAGGAGCGTCTACCTTGAGTAATAAAAAACTACGTAACTTCGTATTGACCCTGCATCGTTATATTGGTTTAGCTGTGGGACTGATTGCCATCCTAGTTGGCTTAACTGGCAGCCTGATCGTTTTCCAGCGCGAAATTAACGAGTTTCAACTGCATCAACAGTTTGGCACTATCCTACCCAAAGGCGATGCCTACGGCAACCCAAAATGGGAACGCTTATCGTTGGAAGTTATCCTGGATATTGTCAAAGCTGCCTATGTCAAGCAGTCAGAAATGGCATTGCAAAGGGTTTATTTGCCAACTAAACCAGATGATCTCTTTAATGTCGTCATCTCAATTCCAAGTAACGATTGGGTAGAAGTCTACGTCAACCCCTACACGGGGTCAATTCTGGGCGACAGCCTACATCCTAATGCCGTACAGCACTTTATCCAGATTGTTTATGAACTCCATACCTCGTTGAAATTGGGCAATCTAGGTTTACAGATTCTGGGCATCGTCGGTTTAGTGATGTCCATTGTTGTAATCACGGGAATTATCTTGTGGCCCGGTTGGCGAAACCTGATTTCCGGCTTCAAAATAAAGTGGAATGCCCACCCCAAGCGCCTTAACTTCGATCTACACAAGGTATCTGGTATTACTACCGCCATATTTTTACTGTTGACATTTTTCACTGGATTTGCTTGGAATTTGGGCTATGTTGACCCTGTGATTCGTGCCATCACCTTCAGTCCATCGCTGCCTGAGCTTATCTCTGTAGCGATCGCAGGTCAACCTCCTTTACCCCTCAGCCAACAGGTGAAAACGGCTCAACTTGCCCTGCCTGACGGAGCATTGCGGAGCATTGACTTAACGACAGACCCCAAAGCTCCCTTGCGATTGCGGCTGAAGCTGCCCCAAGAGCGGGAGGAATACGGTAAGAGCAATGTCTATCTGGATCAGTACAGTGGTCAGGTTTTACGAGTTGATAATTCGTTAAAGGCATCCTTAGGCGACAAAATTCTTAATTCCTTCGAGCCACTACACTACGGCATCTTTGGCGGCTTACTCACTCGCATTCTCTATGTCTTCGTTGGTCTGGCTCCGTTAATTCTATTCATCACTGGCTTTATCATGTGGTGGTATCGCAAACGTAAGCAGAAAGATGATTTGCAACTAGTTAGGTAGGATTGAACAGCAGAATTTATGTCAGGACGAATCGATAGAGTCATTACCTGCGGTAAGCTTCGCTAACGCACTCTCTGTAAGTTAACTGTGACTCAGATTGCCAATTTAGTGGGTTATGCCCAACAGGGACACGTATGAAAAGTTGGCAGCCCAATATCTATCTATACTATGGCTAGCAGCAAGTGTAGTAGAAATTATTAGCAACCTGGTAATTCAACCTGCTTGGGCAGAAACGAAACTTGAGAATAAAGCTATTGATAGTTTACTTCACAAGTAGAGGTTCAGAACCCCGACTTTTTAAAAAAGTCGGGGTTCTATGACTTCCTCTTGCTCATTCAGAATTCCGAATTCAGAATTTTGAATTCTTGATCCAGCTTTCAGGGATAATTCTGGTTATACAGCAGCCTGCACGGAGAAATTAATATGACATCTCCAGAAACGGTTATATGGCTACAAGAACGCACGACTTTAGGAATTCTCTCACCTGAAGTGTTAAATGCGATCGCCCAAGTAATTGAAGAACAAGTGGTACCAGCCGAAACTGACTTAGTTAGGGAAGGCACTGCTCCAGAAGCCCTTTATATTCTCCAAGAAGGTCAACTCGAAAGCAATAGCAGCAATGAAAGCAACCCAGCCTTAGCTTGTGGATTCCTCCCCGGAGCAGTGATTCACCTTAAAGAATTGCTGTTGGAAGAATTAACTCCATTCACAATTACTACAGTAACAGAATGTCATTTGTGGGTTGTACCTGCTGCTAAATTACGTGCTTTAGTCACCCAATACCCCGAAATTTCTCAGGCTTTTTCCCGCCAATTGGTTCAAGAATTAGCTCAGGTAACATCTGCACTTGGCTATGAACAAGAACGTTCCGTAGCTTTACGACCATATTTAGTTACCAAGGCGCAACGGGGAATTGTCGGTACAAGTCGCTATGCTGTGCGGCTGCGAGAGCAAATTCGAGAAGCGGCGGCCGATCGCAAATCAGTGGATATTTTCGGAGAACCAGGTTTAGAAAAAGACAATATAGCAGCCCTGATCCACTTTGGCTCTTCAAAACGGCGAGAACCAATTATTAAAGTAAATTGTGGTATTCTCCAAACTAGCGGTGCAGACTTATTTGGTCGCGCTGGCGGCAAACCAGGACTATTGGAATGGTTGGGAGAAGGTACTCTAGTTCTCAACAACATCCAAGAATTGCCCGAAGAATTATTATCTCCGGTGACGCAGTTGCTCAAAGCTGGCACATATACCCCCGTCAGTCGTTCTGGAGAGCCACCCGCCCAACCTCGTCCCAGTCAAGCCAGAATTCTGATTGTTTCCGAAAAAACTCAGCCGACAATTGAACGTTCTGTTGGTCACATTATTAAAGTACCACCGCTACGGGTGCGGAAAGCCGATATTCAGACACAAGTTGAATATTACACTAGTCTCTACACTCGATCTAGAGGCGTTTCTAAACCGCACATCACCCCAGAAGCTTTGCGTCGTCTCCAGTCTTATGATTTTCCTGGGAACCTCAAGGAATTGAAAAATCTGGTAGAAAGAGCGATCGTGCAAGCTGAGGGTGCCAATGAATTAACAGAAGAAATTTTCTGGCCAGCCGAAACCAAGAAAAAACGATTTCGGTTGAATTTATTAAATGCCTATCCTCCTTTACGGCGGTTTTTACGTAGCCCCTGGTGGCCCGATCGCATTAACTATGGTTTGACTGCCACGGCTTTTCCCATCATCATTGCAATATTATTTATTGGGCCGCAAACCCGCGATCGCAATTTCGTATTAAATCTATTTTGGGCTTGGTGGTGGCCTTTCTTCTTATTTCTCTTTCCCTTTTTGGGTCGTGTCTGGTGTTCTGTTTGTCCATTCATGATTTACGGGGAAATTACCCAAAAGCTCTCCCTCTGGCTGTGGCCTCGAAAACTCAAGCGCTGGCCTAGAGAACAAGCTGAAAAATGGGGCGGATGGTTCATGTTTGGTTTATTCTCCCTAATTTTCTTATGGGAAGAACTCTGGCATTTAGAAAATACTGCCTACCTCAGCGCTTGTTTGCTGCTATTAATTACCGCCGGGGCGATGATTTTCTCTGCCCTTTTTGAGCGGCGGTTTTGGTGTCGTTATCTCTGCCCAATTGGGGGAATGAATGGTTTATTTGCCAAACTCTCAATGACGGAACTCCGCGCCCAGCAAGGGATATGTTCTGCCAGTTGCACCACTTATCAGTGTTATAAAGGTGGACCGCAAAAGGGCGAGGGGATGGAAACCAATGGATGTCCTTTATACTCGCACCCCGCACAGTTAGAAGATAACAGAGATTGCGTACTGTGCATGACTTGCCTCAAAGCTTGTCCCCATCGTTCCGTCGAGTTCAACTTACGTCCCCCTGGTATTGAACTGTGGACAACTCATGTACCCCGCAGCTATGAAGTAGCATTATTGTTTTTGCTATTGGGTGGGATATATCTGCATCGCTTGCCAGAGTTGTTATCTCTCTTGGGGTTACAACTGGATTTAACGCAGTTTTGGCAGCACTTGGGATTATCGCTGCTAGTGTTAATTATCCCAGCCGCTTTTACCTTCGCATCCTACAAAGTAATACAAGGGTCTTACTGGTTAGCCAACTATGTCGAAGCAGCCAAATCAAAAATCAAAAATCGTTCGACTGAGCGGCTTGCCTTGAGCGGAGTCGAAAGGAGCCGAAGTCAAAAATCAAAAATCCCAAATTGGATTAAGACTCGATCATTTGTAGAGCTTGCTTATGGCTACCTTCCATTGGTGTTGGGAGGAAACTTGGCTCACTATCTACGTTTAGGTTTAGGTGAAGGTGGGCGGATTTTACCTGTTACCTTTGCTACCCTTGGTCTGAATGGTGAACAGTTGCCAATATTGGTTGCTCACCCGGCTGTGATTGCTTTTTTGCAGGGTACGACCATAATTTTCTCCGTGTTGTTGACTATGTTATTAACGCAAAAAATTGCCAAGCAACCAGTGCTATCACTCCTTTGGCAGCATTTAGTAGCGATCGCTTTGGGCGTTAGTATGTGGGCAATTATCGTGTTTTGAGCTATATAGAACCCATTTGACATCTTGTGAGGTTTTGAATTAAGGTACTCCTCAGCATCTAAAATCCAATGCTAATGGCTTACGCTAAATAAACTAGCCCTTATTTAAATTTTGCGTGATTTTGCTGCAAGTTGTTGGTATTTTTAGTATAAAAAGTTATATTGCTGTAGAGAGTCTCGAATGTTAAAGTTTATCGGAGAAATAAGATCGTGACAATCGTAAATGTACTAAAAAAGTTATCAATAGCTTCTCCTTTCATCCTGACAACAGCTTTAGTTTCTGCACCATCTGTATATGCATCTGAAGCGATACAGAGTTTCGCTGGTGGATCTAACTTCCCAGCTTTTAATGGTACAAATCAAACAATTGGTTGGTCATTTACTGCTAATGACAACCTCTCGGTTACTGCATTAGGTTTTTACGATCAAACTCTTGCGAATCCTCTATCACAATCCCACTTAGTTGGTTTGTGGACATCGGACGGGAATTTACTAGCTTCAACAACTGTTCAAACCACCAGTCCACTAACTGGAAGCTTTCGTTACCAGGATATAATGTCAGTCAATCTTCTTGCTGGAATGTCATACGTTATTGGTGCAGCAATAACTAGTCCATTTAGTGATATTTACACTGTTCCCGGATTTGTAAATACGGCTCCAGAAATTACTCTCACCGGTAGCGCCAGAAATGGTTCATCCCAAGGCTTTAGTTTTCCTTCAACCCTGACAGCAGGTAACGGTAGGATTGGCCCTAATTTCAAATTTGACGTAGTTACTCAAGCTGTTCCTGAACCCACATCCCTGATTGGTATCTTAGGCTTAGGTGCTTTCGGTATCGCGTCTCTTCGTAAACGTAAGCAACTAGTTACAGAATAAACGAACGGACAGTAAATAGGACTTTATGTGCTTCTTTGCCTCTCCCTTGCGCGTGCGCTGGGAGAGGTGCTAAAAATTAGGGGGATAAATCACCTGTTTAATAGTGCGATCGCAGCGAAACATCTGTTTTTATTGAGAATCTAACCATATAACTGAGAATTAAACCCCGATCTCACTTTTTCGCGTTGCTCCCTTCCAACACGAGAGCAAAAAGTCAAACCCCGGATTCTGCCCCGAATTCGCTGCAACCTTGAGTTTCTGCATACGTTCTGGTCCTACATTTGACCGCGCTACAATCGCCTCCTGTGACCACTTTTCAGCGCTGGTAACAGGTGCGGCGGAACCTTCTCTACGAGACGCTGCGCGAACACCCTCATTAACAGCTTTGGTTTCTACACCCGAAACTGAATTTTCAACTAACAACAAAGTGGGATTACCCTGTTCTACAAGCCCTGGTGTTTGATGAGCGATCGCTGAACTTGAAGAATAATTCATTTTGAGCAAAGGGTGTCGCGGAACAAGTGCCTTCTCTACTCAGGGCGAACGCATCTAAATTATACTTTCTCACCACCAAGGTTAAGAATCAACGAAAAAATCAGCATTTATCGTTTGATTTATTTTCTAAGCCTCAAGGCGATGTCTACGACGGGCTACGCCTACGCTAAAATCTTTGTCAACAAGCAGGGATTAATGAGATTATCTTGGAGTCTATTGAAAATATAATAGTCTTACAGAGTTATGCAAATTATTGCTGAGGCGCTTGCCTATGACTGACATTTTGTACAAGCAGGCTATACAGCTTTGATGCGAAATTGCCGAGTATGAGATGATTTAGGAGCGATCGCCTTCCAATCCCCATCATCCAACCTCAAACCCTCAAGTTTTACACTCAGAACTCGACAGTTACATTTCAAAACCCAAAACTTCGACCTCAGAACTCCAACATCCGAGCAAAAAGGTTGAACTTCCAAATTCAGAGGCTCTACGTTCGAGTAAGAAGCTCGGTGTTCCGAGTTCAAAGGCTCAACGTTCGAGTGAGAAGCTCGGTGTTCCGAGTTCAAAGGCTCAACGAACCATATTGGGTTGGGCGTTAGTATGTGGGCAATTATCGTGTTTTGAGCCTCACATATTCCACCAGGCGACTTATCATCGCCTGGAATTGGTGCAAAAAGTGAGTTAAAAACATTCTTCTTTCCTGCGAACGTGATAGAAAATACTTATATGATTTTTGATTCATAGTGTAAGGATTACAGATAATGCATGTTCTAAAAAGATCCATCAAACCAGCAACCTATATATCGTTCCTCCACATCTACCAAACTACTTGGGGGACTGCTGGTGATATTTGTTTAATCCGTGAATCTGTAGCTAATGAAAGTACAGCGAAGTTTGTCGGTCACAAAATCCAACTAGCAATTCCCAAAGGGCTGGAGCGCGATCGCATCGCCAATTGTCCGATCATCAAAGTTGCAGGTAATGTTGGCGACGGACATCCTAAAGAGCATCCATCCGAATGGGAGGCTTATGAAGGTGTAGATCCAGAACTAGCTCTAGCAGCTCTCAAACCTTGGGGCTTCCAGCTAATTGAACTTTAATGGGGCGATTTGAGGGACTTGTGACATACTGTGACATACTCCACACACTCCCCTTTCCGGGTGAGTGGTGGCTCTCTCAAATAAATTGAAGGTGGGGACTTCCGCGACACGTTATAACTGTGAGTATGTGAATGTTTTATATTGACCGCCGATATTTGGCAACTAACTTGCGTCGCTTGAGGGGTGGATAAAGCAACATTGTTGCTAAAGGTAATCCGGTTAGAGCGATCGCTAATAGGACATAGGGATTGAGAAGTCCGACTATACAACCAATTCCGAAGCTCGTTCCTAACCCTGCGGTGAGTGTTAACAATACATTAGTAGACATATCCTTCCCAGCCCCAGCCCCAGCTACAGCCCCAGTCACAACCCCAGCCACAGCCCAAGCCCAAGCCCAAGCCCCAGCCCAAGCCCCAGAAACAACCACAGCCACAGCCCCAGCCCCAACCCCAGCCAAAGCCCCAGCCCAAGCCCCAACCCCAGCCCCAGCCCCAGCCCGAAACCCAGCCACAACCCCAGCCACAGCCACAGCCACAGCCCCAACCACAGCCCCAACCACAGCCCCAACCACAGCCCAAATCCCAAACCAATCCCCAAACCAAGCCCCAAACCAATCCCCAGCCACAGCCACAGTCCCAGCCACAGCTACAGCCCCAACCCCAGCCACAACCCCAGCCACAACCCCAGCCCCAGCCCCAGCCCCAGCCCCAGCCACAGCCCCAACCCCAGCCACAGCCCCAGCCACAGCCCCAGCCACAGCCCCAGCCCCAACCACAGCCACAGCCACAGCCCCAGCCTTAGCTATAGAGAAAGATGTAAACCAAGATATGATCGCAGCAACTAACAACACACTCAAAAGCCCACCATAAGGCACTTTTCGCCTCTCAATCGCCAGAGGAGCCGTCTGAACTCTCACTGTTATTGGGTAAGTTTCTGGATATACGTTTGTATGCAGAAGTAACTGACGTTCATAAAGTTTGTCTGCCATCAAGTTGCTAGTATCTACTAGAATCAGACACACAGGATTATTTTGGCGAAACAAAGCTGGTTCAACTCTAATCCAAGGATGGGAGTCTGGGGTATGTGGTGGATCTTGAGGGTTAGGCGCGACTTCCCATCTCCCGGAGAGTACTGTATCAGGTACTGGGTTTTCCACAGTGACAGTTTGCCTCAGCTTTTCGCCCAATCGAGTTGCTGTGAACTTCACTACTGATTCACTCAACTCAACTCCCGGCACGCGAATAACATCAAGTGGTGTCAAAGCTTCTAGAGCAGTTTGTGCATCGTCAAAACGCTCTTCGAGTTCAGGTTTTACCATTAACTCCAGCCAGTTCAGAAAGCGCAGACTTAACCGGGGTAATAAATGACGGAAGTTGATGAGATAAGGGTCATCATTATCGGTTAAGTCAATAATCGCTGTTGAAGGAGTGTCTGTGAGGAGACAAATCAGCGTTGCACCCAAACCATAAAGGTCAGAAGCTAACGTTGGCTGACTCATTTGCTCAGGTGGCATAAAACCAAGAGTGCCTTTAAATACACTGCTTCCAGATACAACACCCGTGGCAATGCGGCTCATGCCAAAGTCAATTAGATAGACATTGAGTTGGTCATCCACCAAAATATTTTCTGGTTTTATATCCTGATGAATAACGGGAGGATTGCAATTTTGCAAATAAACCAAAATCGAGAGTGCTTTAATCGCTATTTGCTTAATTGACTCTGGGGTAAAGCTGCGCTGGACTGCCAGAGTTGGGGCGTTTTTGTATTCCTGAATCAAACAAAAGCCATCAGATATTTCAAACGCACCCAAATAGCGGGGAATACCAGGATGATTGAGTCCCTGTAGGGCATTATAAGCCGACCAATTAGAACCGACGATTGCAAAGCAAAACTGTTTTAATACTACCTGTTGACCTGTATTTAGGTCTGATACTAACCACGTAATTCTTCCACCTTCTCGATTTCGTCCTAGTTCTGTTATGACTTGATAGCCTTGTGGGGAAAAATCTGGATAGCTACTCATAGTCTGGTTGGCAAAGGTATTGTTACTTAATTTACTATGTTTTTTCTGTGCGCGATCGCTCTCACCCACCCAGACCAATATACTCTCTCGATTTTGTCGTCTGCCTCTCCACCTAATTTCAGGTCAAACCAGCCCTTTGAGCGATCGCTATTTTTGGGCTACTCCGTACAACGATTGTCAAGCCCAAGCCATGCGGTATCCCAAACCAGTGCGCCTGATTTTTCCCCATACCTCATTCCCCACGCCCAAAAACCCCACCCACAAGGGGATGGAGTTTTTCATTATCCAGTCGGACTTCAATTCTGAATTCTGACTCCTAAGTTCTGAATTCTTCTTATAAAACATCCCCTAGCAAGGCAAATTAACACTGACAATAGTTCCCTTTTCAGGAATGCTATCGATTGTAAATTCACCACCAGATAATTTTACTATATGCTGAACAATAGCCAGCCCTAAACCAGAGCCTTGTTGCTCCCATAACTTTCGATTAAATTGTACAAAAGCTCCAATTTTATCAATCTCTTCAATTGTCATCCCTTTGCCATGATCAATTACATATAAATTAAACTTACTACCTTCTACCTTACTCATAACTTTAACTTCACTGCTTGGTAAAGAAAATTTCAAACAATTCTCAAGTAATTCTTCAACAAGAATACTCAAATTTTCTTCTGATATTTGTACTCTAGATTCTTGGATATCTAACTTTAAATCTTTTTGTCTACAGTTTTCTGTCGCTTTTTTAAGAGCGACTTCACTAATAATTCTCTCAGCCAGACAACTATCTCTTTGTTCTTGGAGTTGACGGATTTTTTCGGGATTTTTGGCTATCAATTCCAGATTAGTATATGATAAAAATCTTTTAATTAATCCATTCAAACGATTGGCAGATGTGTAAATTAATTCTGCAATCTCGACTCCTTCAGAGCCAGATGTAATATCACAATTTTCTATTAATAACTGCGACATACCGATAATACCATTTAAAGGAGTATTCAGTTCATGAGGTAATGAGTGAGCAATATTCATACTGAGTTCGTCTAGTTTCGCTTGAGTTTGGCGCTGAACCAAAGCGTGTTTATTAAGACGAGAAGCGATTGCGTTGAGTAGTTCTTCAGTAGTAAATGGTTTAGTCAAATAATCATCAGCCCCAAAATCCATCCCCTGACGAAAATCAGAACGATCTGCTTTAGCAGTAACAAATATTAAAGGAATATTCATAGTTGACTCATTTTTACGCAGAGCAGACAGCACACTATAACCGTCTAATTCAGGCATCATAATGTCACAGATAATTAAATCTGGTAATCTGGCTTTAGCAATTTCTAATCCAATCTTACCGTTTGGAGCTATTAAAGTTTCAAAATCAGAAAGTTGTAGAATTTCCTGAATGTTTCCCCTAACTTGGGGTTCGTCTTCTATGATTAAAATTGTGTTCATCTGCCATTAGTAAAAATAACAATATCAGTTTGATTGGTCTAGGATGAGATAGCATCCATCTAAAGATTATCGGTGTTGCTGAATCGAGGTATGAATTTGGATGTAGAGACGTTGCAATGCAACGTCTCTACAAGGATTTTGAAATAACGCAAAATTATTTTTCATACCGCAATCAGCAACGCCAGATTATCTTGTTCAACAAGAAAAATTAACTTTCAATAATACCGCAGCTTCACATGGATGTCTTAAGTATAAACACTGAAGTTTGCCGGATAATTATTGTAGAATAATCTACTATTTACTATAGTTCAGCAAATGGAATTTTTGTATTTTCTGCGGTTAGCAATATTTGCAAGGGAGCATCTGACTTTTGTAAAAATACGCTTGCCCTGGCAATGGAATGATGCCTCCGGCACGCCATGCGGCTATACAAGACTTTACCCACCGATCTGGGTTTTATTTAAATTCTTTGAGTCCACGTTACCATATTGATGTTTAAAATGTCAGAATAGATTCTCTAACTTGACGATTTGGGAAATAATATCCCGTACTTTATTATTCCCTCAAATTATTTACTAATAACACATTAGATATTTTTCATGGAGGACACTACTGATAATTAGTGGCAGTTCCACCCTAAATGTCGTACCTACTCCCACCTGGCTAGCGAAGGTAATTCTTCCTCCATGAAGGTCTATACAATTGCTAACTATTGCCAAGCCTAATCCAGTTCCTGGCGTATTGCCAACATTACTAGCTCGATAGAATGGTTCAAATAAGTTCTGTTGTTCTTCTGGTAAAACACCAATACCTTCATCTTTAATTAGAAAAACTACACTTTTATCTTGAACTAATAAATCAATTTCAACATTACTACTATCTGGTGAGTATTTGACAGCGTTTGAAAGCAAATTGCTCAGTATTTGTCGCAAAAGTTTTTTGTCAATACAAGCCACAAAGTGATCATTTGTTGATGAATTACCAAAATATTGGGGGCAAAAAGCTAGGGTATGGTTGGGAGAACTGAGTTCAATTTCCTCTACCAAAGAGCAACAGAAATCAACTAAATTAATACAAGTTGGTTCAAATACTAATTTTCTAGCTTCTGCCTTATTAATGAGCAAAATATCATCTAAAAGTTGAGTAGTATGTTGAATGTATGTCTGAATACACTGGAGATGTTTTTGCTTTTGTTGTTCATCCAGTTTATGGCTAAAAGTTTTTAAGATTCCGGCAGAAGAAGCAATCACAGCTAAAGGAGTTCGGAACTCGTGGGAGGTCATAGAAATGAAACGAGATTTCAACTCACCAAGTTCTTTTTCTTTTTCTAAAGCTTTACAAATATTTTCTTCAGCTTTTCTGCGTTCGCGCAGCGCAGCTTGCTGTTCGCGTATATCTTTAACTACCCCAATCACATAAATGGGTTTGCCAATGGGATCTCGAATTAGAGAAACCGTTATATTTACCCAGATTACATCACCATTTTTATGTAAATAGCGCTTCTCTATGGAGAATGTTTCTACATCTCCTGCTATTAGTTGTTGCAACTTATTTAGATGGATTTGTATATCCTCTGGGTGTGTGATATCTCGAGAATTTTTCTTCAGTATTTCTTCTTGGCTGTAGCCGATAATTTCACACAACTTTTGATTAGCTTTTAGAAAATCACCATCTAAAGTTTCTAGTTTAATTCCTACAGCTGCCTGATGAAAAATAGCCCTAAGTTCTGCCTCACTTTTTTGTAAGTCTAAAGTGCGTTGCTTAACCCTGACTTCTAAATCTTGATTGAGTTTTTGTAGAGCTTCTTGCGCTCGTTGCCGTTGCAGTTCAGCAGATGCTCTGGCTGCAAATACTTTGAGAATTCCTTTAAATTTATGTTGGTCAGGTATGGGTTTGTCATCTACTATACATAATGAGCCAATGGGTTGACCAAAATCATCACTCAAAATAACTCCCATAGAACTTTCAGCTTCCATAGCAGCTAATCTTTTAGCATTAGGAAAGAGTTGCTGAATTCTCGAACTACAATGGTAAAATCCTTGCTTGAGCAAAATTTCACATGGCGTTGATTTTGGTTGATAGCAAATATTGGGTTGTAACTGCCCATCAGACCAAAATCCTAAAGTGTGAACTTCCCCATCAATTAACTCAGTTACTAAAGTATTACGGACATCTAAAGTAGAAGAAATATGCTCAACTAATGCTGGAAAAAAGTCACGTCCTGTGGTAGAAGCTGTACCTTTTATCAAACTTTCTAAGGCTATTTCATCTTGTTTGCGTTTTGTAATATCAATTCCGACTGCAACTGCGGCTGTATTTTGTTGATATTTTTGAGCCACTAGCAAGTAATTGAGTATTTTGCCATTTATTTGGACATCAATAACGCTAGAATCTGATATGTCTTGCCCATCTAAAAATTCGCGCATAAATTTTGTAAATTGTGGGCTGTTTTCCATAAAACCCAATTCTTGACTAACAAAAGCATCGGTAGTCAAGTTAAAACTTTCAGCTAAATGGCGATTAACCCCTAAATAATATCCATCAGAATTTACCCAAGAAACAAACCCAGGTACTGCATCTAAAACCGTTTGTAATTGCTCTTTTGTTTGTTGCAGATTTTTTTCTGCCCGTTTGTATTCTGTAATGTCCTCGAAAATAAACAACAGGTATTCGGGTTGTTTATCTTTGTCATACAAGGGAATTTTAGTTGTGTGTAAAATTCTTTTGCCAAAACTGGGGCTGTCAATATTTTCTTCAGAAATTTTTTCAGGTACACCCCTATCAAAGGTTTCTAGGTCTTTTTGGCGGAAAAAGTCTGCTTGTTCTTTTGGGAAGAATTCGTAATCTGTTTTGCCAATAGCCTGCTCTGCTGTGATGCCAAAAATATTTTCGCAGTTATGATTCCAGAGTTTGAATTTCCCAAAACTTTCTGGTTTGGCATCTTTAACAAAGACTGCCACAGGCAAATTATCAATCATCGACTGTAAAAAGTTGCGAGTCTGCTGGAGTTCTTCTTGGGTTTTTCGGCTTTCAGTAATGTCAATACCTGTACAGACTATATACTCAACTTGATTATCCCGATTAAATAAGACCTTATTTGACCAAGAAATTAAGCGGCAATCGCTATTATTTGTAACTAAAGAAGTTTCGTAACGTTGAGGAAATTCTCTCTCTGCTAAATTTTGAAAAATATCTTTGAGATATTCTGTTATTTCAGGTAACAGTAGCACATCCCAAATAAATCTTCCTTTAATTTCATCAAATGGGTAACCTGTAGTTTGTTCACAAGTATGATTAAAGCGCAGAATTTTCCCCTGATAATCTAGTACAATAACTAGAGCGTCTGTTAGATTCAAAATGGTAGAAACAAAATTACGCTCTAATCGCAGTTCTGCTTCGATTTTCTGGCGTTCTGCAAGTTTAACTCGTGTATAATTGTAGAGTTCGGCTTGTTGAATAGAAACTTCTAGTAGACTTGTAGGAGTAACTAATCCAATTAATTCTCCTTGCTCGCCGACAATGGGCAGATGGCAAATCCGATGCTGCCTCAGCAAATTTAAGGCAGTAAAAACATCTTTAAAATCTCGGCTCTTGAGTGTTATTAACTCCCTTGTCATCACTTCCGTAACACTGATAGCCTCTAAATTCTTTCCTTGTGTTGTCAGCTTAATTAAATCTCGCTGCGTAATTATCCCCACCAACTGCGAGTTTTCCATAACTAAAACACAACTGGCAGTTTGAGATGTGATGCTATCTATGTATTGACTTGATTTTTTTAAAAAATTGGTATCTTTGATTGATAAACTATTACAATTGGCTTGTGCTTCATTGATTAGTGCAATCACATGGGGAAGGAGAATCTCAGAGTTTACAATGAGCGGATGACGAATAATAGTCAGTTGTAAATTATCAGCACTGAGAGAGTTAATGAACATTATATACAGATGCCTGGAATAAAAAATTTTAAAAAAGTGTAAATAACATTTTTGCTTATAACTTGTTAAAAGACATCAGTATTTTCTATGATTAATTTATTTCTAATTTTTTATTGAAGTTTGACATTATTTGCAATCAACTACATCCATTTTAAAATCTGGAGTTTTTCAGGAGACTATATTATTATTGGGTTATTTATTGACGAGAAGCAGCAGCCCATTGGGAATACATTCCCAGTCTTCAGACTGGGAACGAGGTTAGACAAGTATTTGGGCTTTACAAGCGTGCCATTGGATCATGGTTGTCGAGGTATAATTTTTTGAAAGTGCGATCGCGTTGATATTTTTAACTTATGAGTCAACCTTGTTGCCTGACAATCCTGCTGATTGATGATTGCGTTAAAGATCGGCAAGCATATTCTCACTTCTTGCAGCAGGACAGTCTCTATACCTATCGCATTTTGGAGTTTGAGACGGCAACCCAAGCACTGAAATGTTGTCAACAGGAGATACCCGATATCATTTTGCTGGATTTTGTGTTGCCTGATGGGGATGGGCTGAAGTTTATTCAGCAATTTCGGCAATGCTGTAAACATACCGAAACTGCTGTGATTATGCTGACAGGACAAGGGGATGAAATCATTGCTGTGCGGGCGATGAAAAGTGGTGTCCAAGATTATCTGGTTAAAGATCAACTCACGGCGGAAATGTTTCGAGGCGCAATTCATCATGCCGTTGAACGGATGCATCTTACCCGACAGTTAGAACAAAGTCGGGAACAACAACAACTGATTGCGGCGATCGCCTTAAGGATTCGTCAGTCTCTGAAACTAGAAGAGATTCTGCTAACCACAGCAACAGAAGTGCGGCAGTTTTTGAAAGCAGATCGAGTCGTTGTCTTTCAATTTCAGCCAGATATGAGCGGCACAGTAGAGGCAGAGTCAGTGCTTCCAGGTTGGACGGTGGCTTTGGGGAAGCAGATTTTAGACACCTGTTTTCAACAGGGAGCCGGAAATGACTATCGCCACGGGAAAAAACGAGCAATCGATGATATTTATCAGGCTGGCTTAACAAATTGCCATTTGCATCTTCTAGAACAATTTGAAGTCAAAGCCAATTTAGTAGTACCTATTTTGGTGAAGGAGCAATTATGGGGATTATTAATTGCTCACCAATGTAGTGCATCTCGCCACTGGGAAGCAGTAGAACTGGATTTGTTAGATCAACTGGCGGTGCAAATAGCGATCGCCATTCAACAGGGAAGTGCCTATCAGCAAGCACAGGCAGAACTGGCAGAACGTCAACGGACAGAAGCAGCCCTCAAAACCAGCGAAGAGAAACTTAAACTTACCCTGAAATTTGCTGGTATTGGCTACTGGGAGTGTAACCCAATCACTAATCAACTATTTATTAGTGAGAATGCAATTCACTATTTGGGTTCTGAGCCGAGTAGCGTGATCTGGACTCATGAACAATGGCTCAATCAGGTACATCCAGAAGATCAGGAATGGGTTGAGCAGGAATTTCGGCAGGCGATCGCTACACAAACCGATTATGCTGTGGAATATCGAGTTGTCTGGCAAGATAACAGCATTCACTGGGTATCGGTAACAGGACGGGGAGTTTACGACGCAAGTGGACAACTGCTGCAAATGCTGGGCGTGCTGATGGATATTACAGAACGCAAGCTATCAGAGGCAGAACGGCAACATACCCAGATGCTCCAAATTGAATTACAGCTCCTTGAGGATATCCTGGAAGCAGCACAGGTGGGTTATTGGGACTGGAATATTCGGGACAATCAGGGATACTTTAGCCCAACGTTTAAGCGGATGTTTGGCTATGAGGCTCACGAGTTAGTTAATCCCTCAGATAATTGGCGCTGTCTAATTTTTCTGGAGGATTTACCGGGGTTTCTGGAAAGCTTTCACCAATATTTTCAAACTTCTAATCAAATCCCTTATTACAATGAGGTGAGATATCGACATAAAGATGGTTCTACTGTTTGGGCGATTTGCTGCGGTCGCGTCATTGAGTCGGATCAAGACGGCAATCCACTCCGCGTAGTTGGTTGCAACATTGACATTAGCCAACGCAAACACGTAGAAGCCCAGTTATTAGCCATCACTAGTTTGCAACAAGCGATTTTAGATGGCACTGGCTATGGCATCGTTTACAATAGCTTCAATGGTATCCAAACCTTCAACGCAGCTGCTCAGAAAATGTTGGGCTACACAGCAGATGAGGTAATTGGCCAAGTCCCAACTATATTTCACGAACCAGAAGAACTCAAGCAACGGGCAGCAGAACTCTCGCTGCAATTGGGTAGGGAAATTGCATCTGGTATGGAATTTTTTACTATCGTCACTCAAGACGGAAGCGCCTATGAAAGGGAATGGATTCACATTCGCAAAGATGGCTCTCGCTTCCCTGTATTTCTGTCAGTGAAAACCCTACACGATCTGGAAGGACACAATATCGGATTTTTGGTTTTTGTCAAAGATATTACCCAGCAAAAAAAAATAGAGACAGCCCTTCGAGACAGCGAACTGCGTTATGCACATCTGGCAAAAGCGGCTCCTGTAGCGATTTTTCAGTTGGATGCCGTTGGTAAGTGTATTTACGTTAACGATCGCTGGAGTGAGATGACGGGTAGACCAACACAGGCAGCATTGGGGATGGGTTGGATCAAGGCTTTGCACCCAGAAGACCGCGATCGCATCATCAGGATTTGGTATCAAAGAGGATTAGATCAAACACGACTTTTTAGCAACGAGGGTAGGCATCTGCGTCCAGATGGCAGTATCAATTGGTTTCAGTCTTATGTGTTACCCGAAATTAATCCCAATGGGGTTGTTATCGGCTATATCGGTACACTAACGGATATCAGCAATCGCAAACAGGCAGAATCACAACTTCATCAACTCTCAGAAAGACTGACCCTAGCACTCCAATCAGGACGATTCGGGATCTGGGAATATGATTTCGCCCAAGGAAGACAAATTTGGGATGACCGAATGCACGAACTATATGGGTTGAGCAACGGCGATTTTTCCGAAACATTTAATGCTTGGTTAAGCTACGTGCATCCAGACGATCGCGATGATGTATCGGCAACTATCGAGCAAGTTGTGCAAGGCAAAAAAGAATATAATCTAGAATTTCGCATTGTCAAACCAAGTGGGGAAGTTCGTATCCTCAAAGGCTACGGTATTATCAAGCGTGACCAGCAGGGTGAAACTGTACGGATGATTGGGGTTAATTATGATATTACAGCTCGCAAACAAGCCGAACAAGAACTCATCCACAACAGGGATTTGCGAGAAGCAATTTTTAACGAATCTGCCGATGCCATTTTTCTGGTTGATCCGCAAACGCTACTCACCTTAGATTGCAATCGGCGGGCGGTAGAACTGTTTGAGGCGGTTGACAAAGCTGAATTGATCAATATAAACGGGCAGACACTCCAGCACCGTCCATTCACTGACAGCGAAACGGATGCGATCGTCAAAAATATACACTCTAAAGGTGTATGGAGCTTAGAGATTGAATATGTTACTCTTCAGGGTAGGATTTTCTGGGGAAACATTGCAGCTAAACCCATTACTGTAGCTGAACGGACGATGCATCTAGTAAGGATCACTGATATCAGCGATCGCAAAGAAGCTGACACCCAACTGCGGCAGACCAATGAGCAACTGGCCCGCGCCACTCGCCTCAAAGATGAATTTCTGGCAAACATGAGTCATGAACTACGAACACCTCTCAATGCCATTTTGGGAATGTCAGAGGGTTTGCAGGAAAGTGTATTTGGTTCCATCAATGAAAGACAACTAAAAGCGATCGCCACTATTGAACGCAGTGGCAGACATTTATTAGAACTAATCAACGACATTCTAGACTTATCTAAAATCGAATCTGGCAAACTGGAACTGCAATTAAGTGATGTTTCAGTCAGGAGTCTCTGTGATGGTAGCGTGGCCTTTGTTAAACAGATGGCTTTGAAAAAGAATATTCGTCTTAGTACTCATATTTCTAAGAATATTGACAGCATCCAAGTAGACGATCGCCGCCTGCGTCAGGTACTGATCAACCTCTTAAGCAATGCTGTCAAGTTCACGCTAGAAGGGGGATCTGTAAAGCTAGAAGTCCAGCTGGAAGGGGCAGGGGAGGTAGGGGAGCAGAGGGGCAGAGGGGCAGAGGGGGCAGGGGGGGTAAATTCTTCTTCATCTTCCCTAAACCTCTGCTTCATTGTCACTGACACCGGCATCGGTATTGCCCCTGAAGAAATCGGTAAGCTGTTTCAGCCTTTTATCCAGCTTGATAGCAGCCTTAACCGCCAGTACAGTGGCACTGGTCTAGGTTTGGCACTGGTACGGCGGATTGCTACTCTGCATGGAGGAATGGTTTCAGTTAGCAGTGAAGTTGGTAAAGGAAGTTGTTTTACTGTCCGCATTCCCTACCATACCAACGGTAATGTTCTAACCACGCAAGTAACTACTTCATTGCCCAACTATTGTTTACCTACTGAAAATGCTCAAGTTTTGATTATCGAAGATTCTATTGTGGCGGCTGACCAAATTACTCGCTACTTCTGCGAAATGGGAATGCAACCCATTACCTATTCCAAAGGTGAAGGAGCCGTAGAAGAAGTACTACGAGTTAACCCGGCTCTGATTATTCTGGATCTACAACTACCGAACCTATCGGGTTGGGATGTGCTAAATCAACTCAAGAACAACCCAAAAACCAAAGATATTCCAGCAATCATCATTTCAGTTGTAGATGAGCGTCGCAAAGGATTGGCTCAGGGAGCCTTTGAATATCTGGTCAAACCGATTACCCGCGCTCAACTTCAGGTAACTATAGAGAAACTGCAACATTCTGCCTGTGTCGCATCGCCAAATTTTATAGTCCCAGAAGTCTTTCTGGACAAGCCTTTGATTTTGCTGGTAGAAGATAACCAAGCAAATATTGATACCATGTCCGGTTATCTTGAAAGTCGAGGGTATGATCTCATTCTGGCAAACAATGGACAACAAGCTATTGACCTGGTGAGAGTTCAACGCCCCGACTTAATTGTGATGGACATTCAAATGCCGGGAATGGACGGCTTGGAAGCAATGCACCGCATCCGTAATGAGCAGCAATTTGTGGATATTCCTATGATTGCACTAACGGCGTTAGCTATGCCTAGCGATCGCCAAACTTGTTTAGCAGCTGGAGCTAACGAATATTTGACCAAACCCATCAAACTTAAACAGCTTGTAACCACAATTCAACTACTTTTAAGAAGGTAACGGAAATTCTCGATGAATAGTCAACCGTCTATTTTAGTGATCGATGATGAACCCGATAACTTTGATGTTGTTGAAACCTTGCTGGATGGTGAAAACTACCAGCTATACTACGCTTCTAGTGGTCAACAAGCTCTAAATCGTCTTGAGAGTTTTCAGCCCGATCTGATTTTATTAGATGTGATGATGCCCGATCTCAATGGGATGGAAGTTTGCCAGCTGATCAAAACTGATCCACAATGGCAAGCGGTGCCCATCATCATGGTGACAGCATTAACCGATAAAGAAGATTTGGCTCGATGTCTGGCGACGGGTGCAGATGACTTCATTAGTAAACCCGTCAATGGTGTAGAATTACGAGCCAGAGTTCATTCGATGTTGCGGATTAAGCAGCAGTATGACGATATGCAAGTCTTGCTCAAACTGCGAGAAGACATGGTAAATATGATTGTCCACGATCTGCGAAATCCACTTGCCAGTATTATCTTAGGAGCAGAGATTCTTCGGTTTCCAGGTTTGTCACCGAAACACCAGCAAGGAAAAATCGATCAAATTTTAATTGCTGGACAACAACTACAATCGTTGATTGATAGCTTGCTGATCATGGCAAAGCTAGAATCGGGAAAAATGGTTCTCAACTACACAGAAGTAGACCTTTGTGCCCTGTGTATCTCAGCTGTAGCAGATATTGAGGCGATGGCAGCCCAAAAGAACCTGACCCTGATTAGTGAATTACCCCAACCTGGTGGCATTGTTGCAGTAGATGCAGTTATCTTTCGTCGAGTGCTGGATAATTTGCTCTCTAATGCCATTAAGTTTTCGCCATCCAAGTCTCAAGTCACCCTCCGAGGAGAGTATTTGCCCGCAGGAGGTGCGAAAGTACAGGTCGCTGATTCTGGTTCGGGAGTCCCTGAAGACTTACGACAAATCATTTTCCAGAAGTATGAAATTGGAACTCTGATGCCAGAAGTTTCGCAAATTGGTTTAGGATTGGCTTTCTGTAAAATTGCGATCGAGGCACATGGCGGTACAATTACCATCAGAGATAATCATCCTTATGGTAGTATTTTTACTGTATTACTCAAAAATCCATAATTAACTCTCAAGTTGCAGTTCCATTATTTTTTAAAATGGTTCAATCAGATTTGCACCCATCATTTTTTATCCCCTCAACACTTGTAATTTTAACCGTTTTCGGAAATGAAACAGCCGTAGGTTTTTAAGAGGATGAAGTCCTCTAAACGGTAGTAAAACATTCTAGATCCCCCTAAATCCCCCCCTTTTTAAGGGGGATTTGAGTGTTTTATTTATTAAGGGAATGATTTTAATCTAGTCCACGGATATTATCAGGAGAAACCGTAAATCCACTAATATTCAAATGTCTAGACATTTATGGATACGGGTGAAGATCCCCCCTAACCCCTCTTAAAAAGGGGGGATTTGAGTGTTTTATTTACAGCTATTTTCAGGTAAATAGACCACGGGGTAGGGGCACAGCATGCTGTGCCCCTACGACATCTGTGGTTCAAATACATGAAAACTGCTGTATTAAGGGAATGATTTTAATCTAGTCCACGGATATTATCAGGAGAAACCGTAAATCCATTAATATTCAAAAAACAATAAATAAAACCCCCCTTTTTAAGGGGAGCCAGCGTGGTCTTGGGGTCTCCCCCGCCGCAGGATGCGCGAAGCGCTGTAGTGGAGCGACTGGCGTGAGTTGGGGGGATCTCTTATCGATAATCTTGCTTTTGAATACTCCCCAAACGAGCAGCATCACGAATATTATAGTCGGGTCGAGTGAAGCGATTTAGCTGCATTTCAAAGAAATCTCGATTGGCTTGTAAATGCTTGGGATTTGGGTCATCTAATGGATATAAAAGTGCTGTTCGCAAAGCTTGAATTACCGCAGAAGTGACACAATACATTGACCGTTGAAAACTAACTCCCAACTGAATCAACATATCTTCTTCACCCCGGCAATGTTGGCTGTAGTAATCAATAAGATATGGTGGCAAAAAATGCAGCATATCTTGCATTAATAATGTGGGGGGAATGCCAGCCGTACCCACTGGAAATACATCAGCGTAAAGAATACCATAGTGAAAATCTTTCTGGTCTTCTGGGACTTGACGCGCTTGAGCATTATAAGATTTTGTGCCTCGGAAGGGTGCGGTGCGGTAGAAAACTGCTTCTACATAAGGTAATGCGGCTTCATATAGCCACATAAAACCCTTGGATTTGGGGATAATTTCGTAGCATTCGCCACGAATATAAACGTGATGGTAAATGGGACGACCTGCGATCGCAAATATACCATTAACTATGAAGCTCATCGCCTCTGGGACGCTGCTAATCTTCCCTTCGTCATAGCGGTCGGACATTTCAAAGAATACCGGAGCCATGATTTCCCAGAATAAACCCAGGTTAGCGTAGTATGACATCTGGCGACACTGTTCCAAAAACATATCGGGGAACAGCTGATAAAGCCCCAGCATGACGGGGTTTCCTTGGAAGTAAGCTTTAATTGCCTTGTCAGCGTTGGCTTTGTATTCTTCAGAATCTAGGTAAGGGTCAAATTGCCCACCCATCCCTCTGTGCCACAACATCGCCCGCATACAAGCTTCCGCAAATTCCATGTTAATGCGATCGTGGAACAAATGATGCAACAACTTGGGCATTTTAAAAGTTTCACCCTTCTCGATAAATGCCAAAAGTTCGGGATGTGCAGTAGCTTCGCCGCGCCAAATTCGTAAGTCGGCATCATCGCCAGCATAATGATTATGCAGTTCTAAATATTCTTTGGGTAAGAAGTATTTAAAGAAGGGAAGCGGGTTTAAAAATTCGCGTTCAGCAATATAAAGTAGGTCACGCCAGTAAAAATCCATCGGTACAGCATAAGCTTTGTATAAACCGATGATTTGCATCAAATTTTCTGGAGTATCGGGTAACATTGCACCGCCTGCTTCTAAGCGGTGAATTACTTCGGCAAATTCGTGCGTTGAAGGAGGTAATTTAATTGCTGTTTTAATTGCTGTCATGGTAATCGTAAATTTGTAGAGACGCGATAAATCGCGTCTGTGGGATAGGTTTTGAGTTTTGAGACGCGATAAATCACCGTCTCTACAAGTGTTTTGATGTATTTTCTATTTCAGCGCGACTTCGGAGATGACGGTTTTTTCTAAGGGGAGAATTGCAGCCACCATTGTTGTAGTTGTAGATTCACTCCAACGTACTAACCAAGTGGGTTGTACTCCTAAAAAGATGATAAAAGCTGCCAAAATTAAAGCTGGTATTTTCTCAGACCATAAAACTTTGGGATAGTAGGCTAAGTTATCGAGTCTGCCAAAACAGGTGCGGTTGAGGAGGATGACAAAATAAACTGCGGTTAATCCACTAGCCACTACACACAAAATTGTTGGGATGGGAAAGGCGGAGAAACTACCTTGAAAGACCAGGAATTCGGCGATAAATCCGGTTAAACCGGGAATACCAGCACTAGCCATCCCACTTAAAACTAGTAAGGCGCTAATTAGGGGTAAACCGCGTATGGGACTCATTAAACCATTGAGTTTATCTAATTCGCGGGTGCCGACTTTCGCTTCCACAACTCCCACCAAGTGGAAGAGAATCGCTAGGATGAGACCGTGGCTAAACATTTGGGCGACTGCACCCACAAGTGCTAGGGAAGTACTGGCGGCAGCAGCTAGCAAAATATAGCCCATGTGACCGACGGAACTGTATGCTACCATGCGCTTGATGTCTTTTTGAGCGATCGCAACTACTGCCCCATAGATAGCGCTGATTGCTCCCCAAATCGCTAGAGTCGGTGCAATAATACTCCAAGCGTGGGGAAACATACCCAACCCAAATCGCAGCAATCCATAGGTTCCCAGCTTTGCTAACACGCCACCCAGAAGAATGGCAATTGGTGCTGAAGCCTCAACGTAAGCATCGGGTAGCCAAGTATGGAAGGGAACTAAGGGAATTTTAATACCAAAACCTAATACTATTCCTGCTAGTAAAAGGATTTGTTTTGCTGTTGACAGATTTTCTGTGGAAACTGCATCAAAAGCGAAATTGGTAGAACCACTCAGCCACACTATACCCAAGAATGTTGCCAGAATTAATGCTCCCGAAACAGCAGTATAAATCAGGAATTTCATCCCAGCATAACCCCGTTTTGACCCTCCCCAAATGGAAATTAGTAAGTAGAAGGGGATTAATTCTAATTCGTAGAATAGGAAGAAGAGTAGCAAATTCTCTGCTACAAAAGCCCCTGCGACTCCTCCACTAACTAATAAAATCATCGAGTAGAACAGCCGGGGGCGTTCAGTTTCTTTACTACTGCTGTAAATAGCAATCCAAGTGAGCAGGCTATTTAACACCAACATCAAGATAGAAAGTCCATCAACCCCTAATTGATAGCTCAAGCCAAGGGTTTCATTCCAGGGCAAATATTCTTTAAATTGCATTCCTGGATTGCTGATATCAAATTTTAGCAGGATCAACAGGTTCCATAAAAGAACTATCCCAGAAAAAATTAATGCTGTTAGCCGAATGCGATGACTAGGGATACTTACGGGTAATATTGCTATCAAAATAGCGGCAAAAATTGGCAGCCAAATCAAGACACTTAACATGGTAATTTGGGATTTTATGAAATTGGGAATTTAAAATTTGCGGTGTCCAGATCCCGACTTCTTAAAGAAGTCGGGGATCTAATTTGAGATTTAAAAACAGCTAATTGACTCTACTGATTTTACCAGTATCTAAATCGTAATAAGCTCCAACTATTTTCAGCTTTTCTTCATCTATTAACTTAGATAAAACGGGTGATGATTTTAATTTTTTAACTTGTGCCAAAACATTTGCTTTACAAGCATTTTCTAATTTATCTCCTGATTGGTCTTTTGAGCTTTCTACACTGGGTTTAATTGCCTCAAGCAAACTTCCAATTTGTCCTGGCACTTCACCACCTTTAATTGCAGCACTTACTGCACCACATCTTTCATGTCCCACTACCACAATGACTTTAGAACCTAATACTAAGCTGCCAAATTCTAGGCTACCAATTTCTTCTGCTGTCGCAATATTACCAGCTACACGGCAGACAAATAAATCTCCCAGTCCTTGATCAAAGACAATCTCTGAAGGTACCCGTGAATCTGCACAACCGAGAATAGAAGCAAAGGGTTTTTGACCTTTAGCAACTTCGACTAAACGCGAATGGTTTTGGTGGGGATTGCGCCGTTTTGTTTGGACAAACCTTTGATTTCCCTCTAATAATTCTTGCAATGCTTTGTCGGGTGTAATATCTTCTTCTACTGGGGCAATTTCTGCTGCAAGTAAGTTTGAGCTAAGTCCGGCTGTCAATACACCTGTACCGATGGCACCTGCGCCAAATTTGAATAAACTTCTTCTGGAAAGATTTGTCTGGGGATGTTGTATGCTCATCGATTTATCCTCTTATTTTGTTACTGCTACCCAAGTGTCGAGATTTGGAAAACCAAATTTAAAAACTGTATTCCCCAAAATCGCCAAGTTACCCACATTCCTAAAAAACTTACTCCTAGAAGAACTGTTAACGCATAAAATTGGGTTTGCCCAGAGGTGCTGTATTTGAGACCTTCGCCACCTAACAGCGAAAATAAACCAACGAAATTAACGATGCCATCAACTACAAAGCGGTCAATCATGTCGGCAAGTTGGGAAATTTTGGCAACACCGAAAATTATGGTTATCCGATAGATTTTTGGGGTGTAAAAATCGTATGCAAATAAATCTTGTAAACCTTGCCAAGGGAGACGAATCGGTTTAGGAATATTGCCTAAATAAATCAGGGCAGTGATGCTGCAACTAGAAATACTCGACCAAATTAAAAGCAGTGTGACATCTTTATTTAGAGTTGCCCAATCGGGTAAAAGTGATAAGCTTTGCAACACTAAAGGCAGATGTAGACTAACGCCAAGTAGAATCATCATTGGTAAAATCATCGGCCAGTGAGCTTCAGGCGATCGCTGACTCATTTGTGTCGCTTTACCACCAAAAATTAAACCAAATTCTCTGGTTAAACTCACGGCTGTTAAAGCATTTACCGCTATCACTACTCCCACTAACCAAGGTTGAGTGTCCCACAACCCATCGGCTAATTTCACCAATGCCCAAAAGCTACCCAAGGGTGGAAAACCAATTAATCCCAATGTCCCCACGATAAAAGCGATCGCAGAAATTGGGCGGCGTGTCCACAATCCGCCTAATTGGGTGACATCTTGGGTGATGCTATTCCAAATAATTCCCCCAGTACTCATGACTAACAAGGCTGCGGATATAGCATGGGTGAGGACTAACAATAGCGCCGTTTCATATTGTTGCGTTCCCACGGCGATGAATACCAAACCCATGTATGCACTGACAGAATAGGATTGGCAGCGTTTCAGATCAATTTGAGCGATCGCAATTAACGAAGCACCCAACGCTGTTACTACCCCAATGGCCACCATTGCCGAGGAAACTATGGGGGAGATGGTTAACACAGGTTCCAATTTAATCAGCACCCATGCACCACTAGCGACTACTACCGAATTCCGCAAAATGGTACTAGGAACTGGGCCTTCCATTGCTTCATCTAACCACAGATGCAGGGGGAACTGGGCGCATTTACCCATCGGCCCCGCAATTAAGGCTAAACCTACGAGTGTCATTGTTGTGGGGTTGACATTAGCAGTAGTTGCCCATTCAGCAAGTTCTGTGTAATTCCAAGTTCCGGCGAGAGGCCATAATGCCAACACTCCCATCAGCAAAAATAAGTCTCCCACCCGCTTGGTTAAGAAAGCGTCTCTCGCACCTGTAACTACCAACGGCTGGCTAAACCATAAACCAACTAAGAGGTAGGTTCCCAGTGTGAGGACTTCCAAAATTACATAGCTGAAAAACAAGTTATTACAGAGAACAAGGGCGCAAAGTCCCGCTTCAAATAATCCTAATAAAGAATAGAAGCGTCCCCAACCCCAATCCATTTCCATGTAGCCGATGGCATAAATCTGCGCCAGCAAATTCAAGCCGCTAATGACAACCAAAGCGCCGACACTCACTGAGGATATTTCTAAAGCAATGGTTAGGTCTAAACCAGCCGTAGATAACCAAGGGATAAATACTTCTTGGGCTGGATGATTCCAAGTTGCTTGTAAGGCGATCGCACTATGGACAAAGGCCATAAATGTCATCACCAAATTTACATAACCCGCCGGTCTTGGCCCTGTTTTCCGAATGATTCCCGGCGACCAAGGTACCGCTAATAAGCCACCGATTAAGGCATAGCAAGGAACTAGCCAAACAGTCTCTAGTAGAAACTGAGCCATCAACTTACCTCTATATTTTTATCAAAAGTTAGGGGTTTTGAATCAACTAGCGTTGATCCCTGTTAAGCCACGTCTACGACGGGCTATTCAGCGTCGCAGTTCACACAAATTTATCTTTATTTAATCTTGTTAGAAACAGCTTACCGTTATATCTGTCAAAAGGGAATTACTTTATCTAAAGAAATTTGAGATAATTACTCTAATTAATTCTTATATAAAAAACTATTTGAGTAATGAATAATAGCTATTGTTTTTTATCTATGAATTAACTGTTGGCTTAATCAATATTCATCATTAGTTTTTACTTATTGACATAAATGACAAAAGACGCAAAGGGCTTGCGTCTCTATAATTCAGCTAAATTTGATTCACACTTCGGTGATTTTGTCAACGCAACAAAAAGAAATAATCGCAGGTGCTTGGCCAAGTTGGCTGATGGGGGCGGGTTTCATGTCTCGGTAGTCCAGCAGTTGGACTAGGATGAGATAGGCGATCGCTAAAATGATCGAAATCGCACCTGTAAGAATAGCAATTATTTTCGAGCGGTTCATCAGTATTCCCTGTAATGCAAGTTATTGTACAGTGTCTATATCCACATAATAGACTCGGCTATAGTTTCTGGGCGTGAGCGAACCGCAGTTTAGCACATAAAATATTAACAAGCTAAAAGCGACATTGAGCTATTGCCATGACAACGAAACAAGCCATCTTTGACGCTATTGAACAACTGCCAGAGCAACACCTAAAAGACGTGTTGCAGTATGTTCAACAACTTGGACGTACCCAAAAATCACCAGCATCCAACCCACCCACCCAAAGCAGCGATCGCCTTGCAGATTTCATCGGTGCAGTATCTCACGGTTCTCTAGCTGCCAACTTAGATGATCAACTTTATGAATGCGATCGCTAAAATCTTTATATCTTACAGCAGTTTTCGTGTATTTGAACCACATCTGTCGTAGGGGCACAGCAATGCTGTGCCCTTACCGCGTGGTCTATTTACCTGAAAATACCTAATTTTACGTGAGTTCGACAAGTCTTATTTGACCTCTCCCCCAGCCCCTCTCCGATGCGGAGAGGGGAGCAAAAAACCGAATTTTTCGTTGCTCCTCCCTTTCCGTTTCGGAGGGAGAGGTTCATCGAACTCACGTTAATTTTTTTCTTAGTCCACGGAGGTGAACTTTGCCTGTGTAGCCGCGAATTCTATTCGCCAAGGCTCATAAACGAGGCTTTGAACTCCGTCAACGAGTCTTTTAACTCCGTTAAGGGACTTCCAAGAAATAAATTATCCAATCTTGTGGGGTGGGCGACACGAGTGCCCACCCCACAATAAAGGGCTGCCGCCTCCTGTTATTTGAGGAGAGGTAGAACCTCTCGGAATACATTCCCAGCCTGGAGGCTGGGAACGAGGTAAAGAATTTTACGTGTGATTTACAAGTTAAGTCATTCAATAGTAATCTTCTAGTGTCAATGTTTATGCAAGCGTGTCTTGATTTCATGAATATGATGAACTTTAAAATCCAACGCTTTTTTACGACATTAATAATTGGTAGTGTGTCAGCATTGACCATTTCAGATGCTATCTCTCAAAAGGTAAACGCCCAAGGTGCGCCTTCTTGTAATAATGCAACCATAAGAGGTAGCTATGGAACTAAATTCACTGGGACGTTCAACGCACAGCAACTAGCTGCGGTTGGTTTAATCAAGTTTGATGGAAGGGGAAATTTTCAAGGAACGGATGCTTTTACCAGTGACGATACATCTACAGATAGGACAGTGTCAGGAACCTATAGCGTTAAACAAGATTGTTCGCTGAAAATAGTATTCGTCGCTACTGGTACCGCTTTTTTAAGCGGTGCTATTGTTGATGGTGGCAAAGAAATCTTTCTTATCCAAACCAATCTAGGTTCAGTACTTACTGGTACTTTAAAAAAAGTGAACTGATTTACTCCATCTGTCCCAACGCTTGAAAATTAATGGGCGAAGGCGGAGTTCGTTTGTGTCGCTGCGAATTCCATTGCCTTGATATCATGTCCGCTTAATTACTTATTAAACTCCAAGAACCCGACCCAATACGATTCAGTTAACGTGTTTATTCGTCGGAGATCCCCCTAAATCCCCCTTAAAAAGGGGGACTTTGATTCCGGTTCCCCCCTTTTTAAGGGGGGTTAGGGGGGATCTCTTTTGCGTAAGTCCTGTTCTAATTACCATTTATCTGGACATGATCATATCTGCTTTCTTCATTCTCAGGTAGCTTTAGAATGTAGAGTTGAGTTTTTCCCAAATGTCTTTAACTGAAGAAATTCTTTCCCAATTACCTGGCGATGCATTAGCAGGGTTACGCCAAAGCGATCACACCCTAACATCTCTGCGCGAAAACACCGCACCTATCCCAACGTTAGTTAAAGAAAGTCAACAGCCTTTAGGCGTTGCAGACTTCGATGTAATTATCTGCGGTGGCACCTTGGGCATTTTAATTGGTTGCGCCTTGGCGGTGAAGGGATTGCGGGTGGCGTTGATGGAACGGGGAATTTTGCGGGGGAGGGAACAAGAGTGGAATATTTCTCGCAAAGAATTAGATGTGTTTGTGGAATTGAACTTGCTAACACAGGAAGAATTAGAGAGTGCGATCGCAACTCAATATAACCCAGCGCGAGTTAGTTTTGATGGCGGTACAGAAGTTTGGGTAGAGGATGTTTTGAATATCGGTGTAGATCCAGTTTATCTATTGGCTACTTTGAAAACTCGATTTCTCGCCGTTGGTGGAAAATTGTTAGAAAATACACCTTTTACTGAAGCGGTGGTTCATCCAGATGGGGTGATGGTAAATAACCAATTCAAAACTCGGTTATTAATCGACGCGATGGGACATTTTTCACCCATCAGCCAACAAGCACGCCAAGGCAAAAAACCAGACGCTTTATGCTTAGTTGTGGGAAGCTGCGCTCAAGGTTTTCCTGAAAATAACTCAGGCGATTTAATATTATCATTCACATCTTTGCAAAATCAATGCCAGTATTTTTGGGAAGCATTCCCAGCCAGGGATGGCAGAACCACTTACTTGTTTACTTACATGGATGCACATCCCCAACGTTTAACTTTAGAAGCTTTATTTGAAGAATATCTGCGTCTATTACCAGAATATCAGGGAGTGGAATTGAGCAAACTGAAATTTCAGCGATCGCTATTTGGTTTCTTTCCTACCTATCGTCAAAGTCCGCTAAAAACTCCTTGGAGTCGCATTTTACCAGTCGGAGATAGCAGTGGTAGTCAATCTCCCTTAAGTTTTGGTGGTTTTGGGGCAATGGTGCGTCACCTGAAGCGTTTAACGTTTGGCATTTACGAAGCGCTAGAAACAAAACAATTATCTGCACAAGCCTTAACAGTGCTGCAACCCTATCAGCCAAGTTTGACTGTCACCTGGTTGTTTCAAAAGGCAATGAGTGTTGGTGTAAATCAGAAAATTGCCCCAGATCAAATTAATCAACTACTCTCGGCAGTATTTCAGGAAATGGAACAGTTGGGTACACCAGTCCTAAAACCATTTTTACAGGATATAGTGCAGTTTTCGGCATTAACGCAAACATTGTTAAAAACTGGTTTATCTCATCCCCTATTAGTTGCCAAGATAATTCCGCAAGTAGGTTTAGGGAGTTTATTAGATTGGACGGTACATTACAGTAATTTAGGTGTATATACTGCCTTATTTTGGTTCAGTCCAATGTTAGAAACATGGATAAAGAATCAACCAAAAGAACAACAATATTATTGGCATCGTTTAATTGATGCCTGGAAGTATGGTTCTGGCGGTGATTACTCAGATGAAACTTGAATAATTCCTGTGTGAGGATAATATGATTGAACGGAAATCTTTAGGAATAAAATACTTTGCGGTGCTGATTGGATTCCTGCGCGATCGCCAAGGATTTCTAGAGGAAGTTCGCCAAGGTACGAGATTACCAAACAAAATCATTTCGCTGCTAGTTTGCAGTTCCTTATTTATCGCTGCTTATGGCGGAATCATTGGTGCATACCATAGCTGGATGCAAGCTATATCTTCCGCCATTAAACTCCCAGCCCTTTATTTAATCACGCTTTTAATTTGTATCCCGACGCTGTACTTTGCTAACATTATATTTGGTTCCAAACGAACTTTTGGACAGCATTTAGCATTAGTCTTAACTGCGGTTTCAGTCACAAGCGTACTTTTATTTAGCTTTGCCCCAATCACACTGTTCTTCTTAATTACCACCAACAATTACCAATTTTTAATTCTGTTAAACGTCTTTATCTTTGCCATCACTGGATTTATTGGTATTTCGTCTTTATATCAAGCCACAAGTTTAGTTTTAGAACAAGATAATGAAGGTAGTAAGACACGCCAGAAAATTTTACAATTTTGGCTACTTCTTTATGCTTTCGTAGGCAGTCAGTTAGGATGGACTCTCAGACCATTTTTTGGCACACCTGGTTCTGCCTTTGAACTATTCCGCGAAAGAGAAGGTAATTTTTATTTAAGTGTAATTCAAGCTATTAGCTATCTCTTAGGAATCCGTTAATTAGTCATTAGTAACTCTATAAAATATCCGATTTCCTCTCTGCGCTGCGCCAGTTGCTTCAAGTCGGGAAACCCGCCCAACGCACTGGCAACTCTATTGCCTCTGCGGTTTAAAAGTAATTTATTTAACCACATAGAGGCAGAGAACACAGAGTAAAGAGGGATTCTTTGACCAAAATTTTTACCCACCTTGAAAAGGGTAGTTCTATAAACTCAAGGCTGGATTTGTTGCTCTGATACTAAAGGATATTCACACTAGTTTGACAGAACGCACGGGGATTCTTGGTTCACTGAGATCACTTAACTTAGATTCCTTGCGTCGTCTAAGCCTCCTTGTGAGGCTCTCTACGCCAGGTGCTTCTCCCAGGGGGAGACGCTGCGTGTAGCAAGATCAAGATCCCCGCAAGGGTACAAGTCGGCCATTGCCCACAGCCAAAGGCGCTCATGTTGCCCACCCCACAAGATTGGATAATTTATTTGTTGGAAGTTGCTTAACTGAAAAATTCCGGTAAGTTAAGAAATTACCAGGAAAATTTACGGCTATGGTAATGTAAGATGATTATCTTGCTGATATCTATAACCGAAACAAAGTCTAAATTACTAAAGCTGAGAGTTGGGAAACTCCGGTGAAATTCCGGGACTGTGCCGCAGCTGTAATGGGATCACCCAAGTCAGAATGCCAACTCTCAGGATGTCTTCAAGACACACTCACCATTTACTCCCTGCGTTGCACGGGGAAGGAGTTCTAAGTTTGCTTTCTGGATTTGCCACTTGTCCTGGCTTGTTTTATCCTACTCCCGCCGCAGATGGTATATTATCTCGCGTTAGAATACCAGGTGGAATTATTAGTAGTCAGCAGTGCCGTGCGATCGCAGATATAGCCGATAATTACGGTGGCGGCTATGTAGATGTAACTAATCGAGCTAACCTGCAAATTCGTGAAATCCGCACGGGGATAAATGCTGAGGTTCTGAAGTACTTACAAGATATGGGGTTAGGTTCTGGCAATACTGTTGTAGACCACATCCGCAATATTATGACCAGTCCAACTGCTGGTATCGACCCCCACGAATTAATTGACACTCGTCCTTTTGTCCAAGGTTGGGATGATTATATTGCTGCACATCCGGCGCTTTCGGGACTGTCGGCAAAATTTAGCGTTTGCTTTGATGGTGGTGGGATAATTCCGGTGTGCGATCGCTTAAATGATATCGCCTTTGCTGCTGTCTTACTTGACGGGAATGTTTACTTTCGCCTTTATCTTAGTGTCGCTGAGAAGGGTCAACCGCCCAGCGATATGGGAATTTTGTTACCACTAGAAGAATGTTTGCCCGTCTTGGCAGCTTTGACGCATGTCTATCTAGCTCATAGTAATACTACGAGTAAGCGGCGGCTACGTCTCTTAGAGTTATTGAATACTTTGGGTTGTGAAAATTATCTCCAAGAAGTTGAGCTGCGTCTACCTTTTTCTTTTTTAGGGAGTGAAATCAGAAAAGACCTAACCCCCCAACCCCCTTCCCTTGCAGGGAAGGGGGAGAATTTCTCCCCTCTTCTACAAGGACAGGGGTTGGGGGAGAGGTCAAATGCTAAGTACCAGCATATTGGTATCCATCCCCAACGTCAGCAAGGCTTATTTTACATTGGTGTCCTCTTACCACTTGGACGATTGGAGAGTAAACAGATACGGGGTTTAGCAGATTTAGCAACAAAATACGGCAGTGGAACTCTCAGACTAACCCCTTGGCAAAATTTGCTGCTTACAGATATTCCTCAGCAATGGGTTAATGATGTCCAAAATGAAATTGCTTTCTTAGGATTAGATTACTCTGCAACCAGCATCAAGAGTGCATTAGTTGCCTGTTCTGGAAAAAAGGGTTGTGCCGCTTCTGCCACAGATACTAAAAGTCATGCGTTGGCATTGGCAGAGTATCTTGAAACTCGCGTTACTCTCGATTGCCCAGTTAATATCCACTTTAGCGGCTGCGAAAAATCTTGTGCCCAGCATAGCAAGAGTGATATTACTCTGCTCGGTGTCAGCATTGAGGCTGACAATGGAACTGTAGAGGGCTATCACGTTTATGTTGGTGATAGCAAGCAGAAATTCGGACGCGAACTATATCAATATGTAACTTTTGCCGAACTAACTGCATTAATAGAGCGGATGCTAGATGTATATAAAATTCAACGCTTAAATTCTGATCAGTCCTTTGGGGAATTTGCTAATCGCTATCCACTAGCCCAATTACGCCAGTTATTTAATATTATTCCTAAATCATTCGTGAATAACAAGATTCCCAACTTTTTAGAGAAGTTAGGAATCTGAGCTTTTCGATTTTTATATGTCAATCCCAAATCCAAAATCTAAAATCCCAAATTGAATGCCCGACTACATCCGAGATGCCAACGAAATTTACCGTAATTCCTTCGCAATCATCCGGTCAGAAGCGAACCTCGATGTGCTGCCACCAGATGTAGCAAAAGTTGCTGTACGTCTAATCCATGCCTGTGGAATGACGGATATCGTGACTGACTTGGGATATTCATCAACAGCAGTACAATCCGCGAGGGCTGCACTGGCAGCAGGAGCGCCAATTCTCTGCGATTGCCGGATGGTTGCCGATGGCGTTACTAGGCGGCGGTTGTCTGCAAATAATCAAGTTATCTGCACTCTCAATGAGCCGGAAGTGCCAGAAATTGCCCAGGGAATGGGTACTACAAGGTCGGCGGCAGCTTTAGAATTATGGCGATCGCACCTCGAAGGATCAGTGATCGCAATTGGTAATGCGCCCACAGCACTATTCCGGCTGTTAGAAATGCTCGATGAAGGAATACCCAAACCTGCGATTATCTTAGGTTTTCCAGTGGGTTTTGTCGGTGCAGCCGAATCGAAAGCAGCATTGGCAGCAGACAGCAGAAATGTACCATTTTTAACATTACACGGTCGGCGCGGTGGAAGTGCGATCGCCGCAGCAGCAGTTAACGCCCTGGCAACGGAGGAAGAATGAATATGAAACCCAAAGGTCGTCTCTATGGAATTGGTGTCGGGCCAGGCGATCCAGAACTATTGACTCTGAAGGCGCTGCGGCTATTGCGTGCCGCTCCTGTGGTAGCTTATCAATCAGCCAAAGATAAACAAAGTATTGCTAGAGCGATCGTAGCGCAGTATCTTCCTGGCAATCAAATCGAGGTATTATTTCACCTCCCCCGCGCTTTGGAACCAGAAAAGGCCAAGTCTATTTATGACAACGAAATTCAACCCATCGCCGACCATTTAGCAGCCGGTCGAGACGTCGTTGTGTTATGTGAGGGAGATCCATTTTTCTATGGCTCATTCATGTACCTCTTCACCCGGTTATGTGACCAGTACGAAACAGAAGTTGTCCCTGGAGTTTCTTCATTGATGGCTTGTCCAGTAGCCTTGGGTGTACCTTTCACCTACTACAACGACATCCTCACAGTCTTACCCGCCCCATTGCCAGCAGAAGAACTGACTACACATCTGCTGATAACCGACGCAGCCGCAATTATGAAGCTAGGTCGTCACTTTACTAAAGTGCGGGATATCCTGCATAAATTAGGGCTAGCATCACGGGCAAGATATATTGAGCGGGCATCAACATCACAACAACGCATCGTACCTCTGGATGAAGTTGATCCAGCTGAAGTACCATATTTCTCGATGATTGTGATTCCCACTAAGAATCGACTATAGACCTACCTTTCTTTTTGGTAAAGGTATTGTTTACCATAAAGAAACACTTCAAGAAAATTTGATGCCTCCTAATAGCACCTTCACTCCTGAGACGATCGCAGCTGGCTTTCATGCCCTATCTGACCCCCTACGGATTCAGGTCTTAGAACTACTGCGCTCTCAAGAACTATGTGTGTGTGACCTGTGCGACCACCTGGGAACCACTCAGTCTAAACTGTCTTTTCACCTCAAAACCCTGAAAGAAGTGGGTTTAGTTCGCCCTCGTCAAGAAGGGCGCTGGATTTATTACAGCCTCAATCTGCCACAGTTTGTTGCCCTAGAGCAGTATCTAGCAGAATTCCGCCGCTTTAGCCCAATATTACCTACTCGTCCCTGCGAGACTTAAAAATCCATCAACTTTTTTTGTAATATTTTGTTTACTTCTACCTCTACAAGCATTGACAAATCAATTTTTTTTGAAATGATAGAGATATGCTCTTGTATAGGTCAATGAACAAAAAGACTTTAAAACGCCTCTCCTTTATTGACCGCTTCTTGACCTTGTGGATTTTTTTAGCAATGGCGATCGGTGTTGCTCTGGGCTATTTCTTTCCTGGAGTAGAAGCGTTTATCAACCAGTTTCAAGTAGGAACAACCAATATACCCATCGCCATTGGCTTAATTCTGATGATGTATCCACCCTTAGCCAAGGTGCGGTATGAAGAATTAGGGGATGTATTTCGCAACGGAAAAATTCTTGGCCTGTCACTAATTCAGAATTGGATTATTGGGCCAATTTTGATGTTTGCTCTGGCGACTATCTTCTTGCACAGTTATCCAGAATACATGACGGGATTGATTCTGATTGGATTAGCCCGATGTATTGCAATGGTAGTTGTGTGGAGTGATTTAGCACGAGGCAATACAGAGTACACGGCTGGATTGGTTGCCTTCAACAGCATCTTTCAAGTCATCTTTTATAGTCCTTATGCCTGGTTTTTCATCACTGTACTGCCGCCACTATTTGGGTTACAAGGCAGTGTTGTGAATGTCAGCATTGCCGAGATTGCCAAAAGTGTGTTTATCTATCTCGGTATTCCCTTTTTAGCGGGATTTTTCACTCGTTACTTCTTAGTAAAACTGAAAAGTAGGCAGTGGTATCACGAAGAATTTGTACCTAAAATCAGCCCCATCACGCTGATTGCGCTGTTATTTACAATCGTGGTCATGTTCAGCTTGAAAGGGAATTTGATCGTTCAGATCCCCTTAGATGTGGTGAAGATTGCAATTCCAATGATCATTTACTTCGCGATCATGTTTGTGGTCAGCTTTTACATGGCTTGGCGGATTAAGACAGATTATTCTAGAGCCGCAAGTGTGGCCTTTACAGCCGCCGGGAATAATTTTGAATTAGCGATCGCAGTGGCGATCGCAGTCTTTGGCATTAATTCGGGTGTTGCTTTTGCCGCCGTCGTCGGACCTCTGGTGGAAGTGCCTGTATTGATTGGTCTGGTTAATGTTGCCTTCTGGTTTGAAAAACGTTATTTTTCGCCATCTGAATCGAGAACCTTTTAAATTTACTCAAATTATTTGGAGGAGTTGAACCATGAAACGTGTGATGTTTGTCTGTAAAAAGAATTCTGCCCGTTCCCAAATGGCAGAAGGTTTTGCTAAAACTATTGGTCAGGGAAAGATTGAAGTAATTAGCTCTGGGTTAGAAGCAAGTCAGGTCAGACCAGAAGCGATCGCCACCATGAAAGATGCAGGTATTGATATTAGCGCTCAAACCTCGAAAACTTTGAGTGAATTCAAATCAGAGAATTTTGATATGGTGATTTCGTTGTGTGGGTGTGGTGTGAATTTGCCTCCAGAGTGGTTAACACGGGAAGTATTTGAAGATTGGCAATTGGATGATCCGGCAGAGCAACCAGAAATTTTTCCTCGTGTACGGGATGAAATCAGAGAACGGGTGACTCGCCTAGTTGAATCTCTGCAAGTTGCATCTGTTGGATGAGGCAATCCAAACCACCAACCCAGAAGTTGAACTGCGAGAAGTTCAAACTAGCTTCTTGCGAGAGTTAGCAGAAAAATAAGCTTATTTCTCAGCGTTAATTACTGTTAGATAGTGGGATAAGGCAATGGATGAAGATTGGTGGAAGAAGTTAAAGTCCGAAATGATTTTTAGCTTTGCTCAAAAAATGAGGCTTTTAAAAAGATTCAAAATAAGTATCTTATTTTTCTCTATTCAGAGATATAAAAAAATGCTATTTAAACAAGCCCAATTTGTCCAATCAATCACTAAATAGATTGCAGGAACCGATTTTATTTCTAACGTTGAAAACATCAAAGGCTCGATTTTCGATGACATCCTCACCGGCAACTTTGGAGCCAATGTTATTAATGGCGACAATGGAAATGATATTTTGAATGGTGGTGCTGGTGCTGATACTCTAACTGGCGGCCAAGGCGCAGATAGATTCATCTTCCAGTTTGGACAATCAACAGTATCAGCAAGCGATCGCATTACTGACTTCACCATTGGCACAGATAAAATTGATTTACTGACTCAAGGCGGACTAGCCGCGAATGCACCTAGCAGTTTTACCCGTGCAGCCGATAGCACTGTCACCACCTTACTAAATTTAGCTAATCAGGTATTTACCGATGCTAATGGTGCCTTAGCCGGAAATCAAACTTTAGGGGTGAATGGTGCAGTCTTAGTCAAAGTCACAAGTGGAGCGCTCGCGGGAACTTATCTGGCGGTTAACGATAGCACTGCTGGTTTTCAGGCAAGTAGTGATTTGTTAGTCAATTTAACAGGATTAACAGGTACTTTACCCGCGTTGGGAAATATTGCAGTCAGCAGTTTCTTTGTTTAGTTAGAGCAAATACCCTGATTTTCAAACTAACCTGCGAAATGTCGGTTGATAAGCTGAAAAACATCTAATTTGCATAAATGAATTAAACATAAGTCTTGTGGGGTGGGCATCTTGCCCGCCCTAATCATGCAAGTTAAATGTTAAATGTGATATCAGGCTTGCCTCTTCATCAATACCCAAAAAAATAACCTCCTGGCACATTGAACCAGGAGATTTCAAAAAAAAAGGATTCATCTTTACAAGCGTTGTAGCAGACTCAAACCGTGGGTATCAGTACCACAGGTATTGAGAAGAAAGTATTCATCAGCCAACTTTTGCACTTGTTCTGATTCCAAGACGCTGGGTTGCCAGGGGTTAGGGTTATTGTAGGCATAGAAAGTTTCCACGCCATCGATACCCTTTTGGGATGCAGCTGGAATTAAGTCAAAATGCGATCGCTTGTAACGAGCTGGATGAGCCAAAACTGCCAATCCCCCAGCTTCATGAATCGCTGCAATTACGTTACTTGCCTGGTATTCTTGCCCTGTAGTCGGCCTTCTTTGCAGATAGGGTTTTATACTAGGGTGTTCTGGTGCAAAAGCATAAGCCAAAATGTGAACTTCTATATCCAAAAGGTTGGCATTGATTTCTGTGCCACTCCACAGGTGAGGAGTGCTTACACCAGGATTATTCCACTTCCAATCTTCTAACCAAGCAAGTGATGCTTGGTAGCCGATAATACCATGATGATCGGTGATGGCTAACCCTTTTAGTCCAATAGCGATCGCCTGTTCCATCAATGCACTCGGCTGCAACCTTCCATCGGAGTAGATAGTGTGCATGTGAAAGTTGAATAACCTTGGACAACTATGTGCATCAATGTTATGGAATACTTGCTTCAAAAGTTCTGCCGAAGCAGTAGTCTGAGCTAAATTTACAGCCATAACTCCCTCTGAATAAAAATATATATTCTCAACACACTAAAATGCCACATCTACGAGATTAGAAATAACCCGCACTAAAAATTAGTGTTGGCTGCTACTTTCTCAGTTTTCTCAGCAAATTTTTCAATATGTTAAGACTACGTTAGCAAATCTTAACGTCAGTAGTCATGGGTGTTTTGAACTACTTTGATTTTAAGTAGTACGAAAAATTGCATCCAACTTTTCGTAAATACGCCTATACTATCTGTGGTAAAAGACTTAGATACTATAGGTTTAGTAGAGTAATTATCTATAATCAGCCGAAAATATAACTCTATATTGCGTATAAAAACTATTATCTATCTCAGTGATTATAACTTTTGTCTAACTAGTAGTTCGCCAAACAAACTTTGCGGAGTTCGTAGTGAGCGGCTCCACCCCTCAAGCCAAGGACTAAAGTCCTTACTACGAACTTATTCACCAAGCATTGTTGATGTGGTAGACCACTAGTAATGAATTTAGCGTAGGCGTAGCCCAACCCAGGCATCTCACAAAAAAGCAAATCCTGTGAGTTTATCAAAAACTTGGGTCTAAAACCCCGTCGTTCTACGACGGCTTTTGGTAAAATACGGATAGTGGAAGGGTAATCAACCACTTAAAAAACCCCATTGCTGCCTAATACGCAGACGCTGTACCTTGACAATTGAATCTATAGGGTTCTACTTGTTGTTCTAGTAGTGCTTTTGCACATCACGGCAGTCGCTCTACTTGGGGAGACCCCAAGACCGCGCTGCCTCCTGAAAGTAGATAAAAGATTCACAGGGACTAGACGACTAGCATTAAACAAAAAACAAATTTTGCAGTAATGCAACTACGGTAGGGCATACCGAAAGTTAAAGCTTGGGGAGAGAACCACCTCTGGGTTAGGTAACGCAAGGAACCTAATTTAAGTGGACTCGTTGAATCAAGAATCCTCACGCCTTTAGGCTGAGGAGTGTCAAAATAGGTCTCACAAAACTGGCGATCGCTTGTCAATCACTATACCCCTCGCGCAATCCCAAAAGAATCTCCCTTCAACGTGACGCCAAGGGGTTCTACCACCACCTCACGACTAAGGGACGCTTCAACCCTTCCGGCAATCACAGCCGTTAGCTGATGTTCTCTTGCAAGGATGATGATTTTCTCTGCATCCTGCTCCGAGTCTGTATAGAATGCAAATCCTGCACCGTAATTGAATACAGAAAGCATCGTTTCGGCCCCGCCCTCAAGATGACCCTCAACAAAGGTAAATATCTCCGGTACTGGGAGCATTGTTTCGACGACATACCGAAGCGGTTTCACCGACCGCATCAGCTTTTGCCAGCCATGTCCAGTGATATTCTCCATCGCAGTGGGGCGAATTCCCTCACCAAGCACCGCCTGTACAAGAGGTGTATATAGATAGGATGCAGCATTCATCGCTTCCCAAAACTCCTGCCCACTTGGAAGTTTCGTTCTGTAGCCATCAGGGAGAGATTCGGCAAGCTTTCGCAGTGGGGTAAAGCCATTCTCATGGGGGCCAGAACTCTCAACGAGAACAATTGTATTTCCGGCATCCAGACGCGAGCTGTCAATAGGAGCGACACCAGCCGGCATAACCCCAAAAACCGAGCCGGCAATGTCGAGCCGCCCTGAAATCATCTTCGTTTTTAGTTGAGGAGTTTCCCCTGAGAGATAGACACACCCCACTCGTTTGCACCCCTCAACTACTCCATCCAGAAATCCATCAAGAAAAGCGGGGGTAAAGATTGTTTCAGGAGTGCTTGACGGCAGATATAAACCAAGAAGTATAGTCTGCATACCTGAAGTTGCGGCATCGTTGGTCAGACACGAGATAATCTTGATGCCGATATTCCACCAGAATCGTCGAAGCTCTTCTTCACAGAGGTCGTCAGGGCGGGTATCGTCTGCGGTGCCTAGTCCTTCGGGAACAAGTGTCATAGAAAGTTCTTTAGCCCCAGCCTCTAGAAAGGCAGCGAGGTTGAAGCTGAAAGCGTTGGCACTTGCTCCGAGACCTGACGCGGGCACAATGCCATAAGCGCTCGCAAAGCCAAGTGTGCGTTTTGCAGCATCGATGAAGCGGCGTTTTGCGGCATCGAGAGTATCGTAATCGACTTGATCGAGAGCTTGAGCCATCAGGTTGCGTTTTAAATTAGGAGTGAAAAGTTAGGAGTTAGGAATGAGAAGTTATGAGTTAGGAGTTAAAAACTTCCAAGAAATAAGTTATCAATCTTGTGGGGTGGGTATCCTACCCGCCCTGAATATGGGACGGGTTAGGAAACCCGTCCCACAAGAAAATTTAGGATGTTTTTTTATTTGGAAGTCCCTTAGAAAACTCCTAACTCTTAACTCCTAACTTTAAAATACCTCATCTTCAATACCGCGCCACCATTCCCCCAAATTCATCAAGTCTTTGTGAATATCTTCTAATTCTTTAGTGTAGACATCGTTTGTAAGGGTGACTCGACGCTCTTGCAATTTCTTGAGGCGCAGTTGTACCAATAGCCAAGGTTTAGTAATGCTATTAGTTGCTTCGATGTATTGCGCTAGTTCTTTGCTATCCATATATTTTTTTTATATTTTGATAATGTTATCCCTTAAGAGGATGTTTGAAAAGCATCAAGTTGTATAAAGATCCCCCCTAACCCCCCTTAAAAAAGGGGGAACCGGAATCAAAGCCCCCCTTTTAAGGGGGGAATAAGAGTCTCAAAGTCCCCCTTTTTAAGGGGGATTTAGGGGGATCTCCATAGGTGTATATAAAAAAACTGTTCAAACAACCCCTAAGTGTTTATGCGACGAAGAGTAATCTGGATTTACTTCGATCGCACGTTGGTAAGAAGCGATCGCCTGAGAGTGTCAATTCTCCTGCGCCATCCAAAGCAAAAAACCCAAGATTTGCTCAACAGGAGGGAGCGGGTAATCTGTAAGGTCAATGGTAACGCATTGCTCTTCGAGCTTCAGAAACCGCCAAACCGTGCCACTACTCACCGTTCCGTAAATCGTCGAAATCGGCTGTTGCTTTTGTTCGTTAAAGCGTTGAGCTGCAACCATTTCGGCGAGGCATTGCCCTAGCGCTGGTTTCAGGTCTTCTTTTTTGGCTTCCACCAGGATAACCGCAGGGGCTTTGATAAATAGCTGCTCTGGGGAACGACTAATGAGAAAGTCAACATAGCCAGTCAGTTCAGCTTCCGGTTCGACATTAAATTCCTCGCCAGAGAAAACGCTAATTTGTCCTTTGAGTTGGCGTTTTACCTCCAGTAACACAGGATTAATTATACCCTCAGAACGGGCTTTCTCGGTACTCACTGCGATCGCCCAGGGAATAGTTTCTTTAAGAATATCCACTAGCAAAGGGGTAGGGGTAACTGAGGGAATTTCTGGCAGGAAACGCGATCCTTCAACGATTGTCAGTTGGAAATCCTCTACAGCTTTACTGAGAGTGAATTTACTATAAGGCATAGCTTTATAATTCTTAGAGAGTATGATCATTATCTGGCTTAATTGTCAATGCCTGATGGTAAAGTTGGATATTGTCGGCATTAGAAGCACTCTCTAGATGCTTATTCCCCGCCTCGGGAGAGAGCGGGGAATAAGCTAATAAGCATTTAAGTTGCATAAAACCAGGGAACCAAGACGCTTCCTAAAAGCGAATCAGTCTGGAAAAATGAATGGCGATTAGCCTAGCTAGCAAAAACCCCTCTCATACAGCAGATTTCAGGTAAATGAAGTACATATATAAAACCCAAAACCTTGTAGAGATGTAGCACTGCTACGTCTCTACGTGTATTTGATTAGAGCGCAATCTGCTGTAATCAGTTCAAAACTGATATATGATTACCCATGAGCCAAGTTTTCAGCAGCGAAATCCCAGTTGATTACTTGGTCAAGGAAGTTTTTAATGTATGCAGGACGGGCATTTCTAAAATCGATGTAATAGGCGTGTTCCCAAACATCTAAGGTTAGGAGTGCTTTCTGACCATGAGCTAGAGGGTTCTCTGCATTGGGTGTCTTGATCACCTTCAGCGTACCACCATCATCAATCAACCAAGCCCAACCACTGCCAAACTGAGTTGTAGCTGCATTAGAGAACTCTTCCTTGAGTTTATCGAAGCTGCCAAAAGCTTGATCAATCTTGGCTGCAAGTTCACCAGTGGGTGCGCCACCACCTGCGGGCTTCAAAGAGTTCCAGAAAAAGGTGTGGTTCCAAACTTGAGCCGCGTTATTAAAGATTCCCGCTTTCGAGGAATCTTTAAAGGAAATTTTAATTACCTCTTCCAAAGACTTATCAGCAAGTTCTGTACCTTCAGTGAGCTTGTTTAGGTTATCTACATAAGCCTTGTGATGTTTACCATAGTGATACTCAAAAGTCTCAGCTTTCATGCCATAAGGCTCTAGAGCATTAAAGTCGTAGGGTAGGGGTTCTTGTACAAATGCCATTTGTGAAATCCTCTCTTTACCGGTTTCCAGTTGAAAGCTATTGCAGAAGCTTCGGAAATTAGCAGCTCTGTTTTTGACAGTTTTATGTATTTCATGATGAAACATAAAACTTAACATCGTCATTCTACTACCAAAGTGAAGACGAAAACAAAGTACTTCGGTGATAAGTCAAATCGCTAGGAATTCATGACTATAAATAAAAATAGCTAATATTTCATAGCGAAAGGCCAATAAGTAATTAGCATTTAACAATTAAAGCTTTCATACTTCTATCTTTAGTAGGATTAGTTGCAATGTAAGAAGTCAGTCTAAAGCGAGATGTTTTAATGTTTAAATAAATTTACAATCTTGTTTACTAGAAAGAGTTGATAGCCCCTAGTCAAATTATCTATTTTGTTTATCAATGCAGGTTTGAGGATGGTAAGTGAATAATCACTCACCCACCACCCTTTGAGACTAAAAGAACTAATAGCAAATCACGGTAACTACCACTGGGATAAACGTTGCTGGTAATAGTTAACAATTTGTGCCGTGACTTCAGACACTTTTAGACCATCAGTTTTAACTTCAATCGCATCCGTTGCTTTTTGCAAAGGGGAAATTTTGCGAGTGCTATCTTTCCAGTCACGTTCGGCAATGTCGTGTTCCAGCTGCTCTAAACTCACTTCAGGTAGACCTTGGTTGCTAAAGTCTTGCTGGCGACGACGGGCGCGTTCAATTACAGAAGCGGTTAAGAAGATTTTCACTTCGGCATCGGGAAATACATGAGTACCGATGTCCCGTCCTTCAGCAACTAACCCACCTTTTTTACCCCAGCTTTGCTGTTGTTTAACCAGTGCTTGACGTACAGATTTTTGGGCTGCGATCGCTGATACCTGAGATGTGACCTCAATGGTGCGAATTGCCTGGGTAACATCGGTATCGTCAATCAAAACCCGCCCGGTCGATTGCAAATCCTGATGGGGAGTAAGTTCAATTTTACACTGGTTAACTAATTCAGCGATCGCACATTCATCATCAATGGCAATTCCCTTTTGCAATACTAACCAAGTGACAGCACGGTACATGGCTCCAGAATCTAGGTAGACTAAATTCAGATTTGCTGCCACTTGACGCGCCACTGTGGATTTTCCAGCCCCGGCTGGACCATCAATGGCGATAATGGGTTGGCGATCGCGCAATATGATATTGTCAATCAAACGTGTAGCACCAAGACGAGCTGCGATCGCCAACATTCCTTCCTCCTCAACTTTTTCTAAAGACATTAACGTAGTCGGTTCAACTAATTCAATATATTCCAGTAAAATCGTGCTGACCATTGCCACTTCTTGCTGTACCATTGCTATCAACTTGTCGCGATCGCGATCGCCTGCAATGAATGCAGTTTCAGCTCGTCGCAAGCCGCGACATAACACGGCTGCTTGCTCTTTTGCCGTTGCAGACAAATATTGATTCCGAGAACTGAAGGCCAGACCCGACGCTTCCCGCACTATTGGACAAGCAACAATTTCTACTGGCAAATTTAAGTCAGCGACTAAGCGTTTAATAATTGCCAGTTGCTGACCATCCTTTTGACCAAAATAGGCACGGTCAGGCTGTACCAAGTTGAAAAGTTTGGTCACAATCGTAGCGACACCCTGAAAGTGACCTAGCCGAGAACGACCACACAAGCCTGTTATCATAGCAGATGGGGGGATAACTTGTGTAACCGTTGATTCTTGTATACTCTTCTGGGGAACTGCCATTTCTTCTGGAGTCGGTGCAAAAATGGCATCTACCCCAGCTTGTTCGCAAAGTTGTTGGTCTGGCTCTAAAGTGCGGGGATAACGTTGATAATCCTCATTGGGAGCAAATTGCAGAGGATTGATGAAAATACTCACAATCACCGTAGAATTTTCTTGCCGCGCCCGTTGGATCAAGTTTAAATGGCCTTGATGCAAATTCCCCATTGTCGGCACCAAACCGACAGCCGTCTGGTGCCAGCCAGTCATCTCATCTAGTCTCAGATCCTCAGTAACCCCAATCAGCTTGTTTTCTGAGCAGCGTTTAGTTAAATAGCAGCGTAAAGCTGCGACTGTTGTCAGCAGGCGCACAAAAATACCCCTAATTCTTATCGATCCCTCCCCCGTTAGTTTATATCTGAATAGAGGGAAGAGATGATTGAACTAGGGGAATTGTTATGTATTGGGAATTGGGAATTGGGAATTGGGAATTGGGAATTGGGAATTGGGAATTGGGAATTGGGAATTGGGAATTGGGAATTGGGAATTGGGAATTGGGCACTTGTACTGAGTTTCGACTATGCTCAACTACCGCGTTCGCGTAGCGTCTCGTAGAGAAGTCGTTGGCGCAGCCTCTCCAAGAGTTGTATTGGGCACTTGTACTGAGTTTCGACTACGCTCAACTACCGCGTTCGCGTAGCGTCTCGTAGAGAAGCCGAAGTATTGGGCATTGCAAAAACCCCTATTCCCCAGTCCCCAGTCCCCAGTCCCTAATAATTTATTTCCCCAAAACTTCAATATGCACTGGTGCCACGCCACTGCCCATCATTCCCAAAATCCGAGCCGCACCAGCTGAGAGGTCTATGACTCGACCCCGAACGAATGGACCTCGGTCATTGATCCGCACGACCACAGAACGACCATTGCGGGTGTTGGTGACACGGACTTGCGTACCAAAGGGTAAGCTGCGGTGGGCGGCAGTCATGCCTTCTGGATTGAACCTCTGACCGCTAGCAGTACGATTACCAGAACCATCATAGCCGTAATAGGAAGCCATACCTCTGAAAGAGATTTTCACTGGGCCGACGGAAATCTCTTGGGGCAATTTGGGTATTGATAGTGGCAGACGCACTGGTAAATTACCAATTTCTTTTAAGGGAGACGCATTGCCTAGTAGTCTCCGCAGGCGATTGGTTGCTTGCAATGCATCTTGCGCTAGATTGTTGGTGGTACCTGCTAATCGCGTACCTTCGTTGATTTCGACTAATTCTTCGCCATTAACTTTGATTACATAGCGATCGCCATTTTGCTTGAGGGGGGCGCTTTTGTTTTGCGCTTGATTCGCAACTGTAGATTCGTCCCCTGCTTGCCAACTTACGGTAATCTTACTCCCGTCCACATTTTGCCGGTTCAACTGGTTGATCTTGGCTGCTATTACACCAGCTATCTGAACCGGATCATTGTCAACAGAGTTAATCTGGTTACTCACTCCGATTACGTTACCAGTACTCACTATCTCTGGTGACTTGCTAGCAATAAGGGCGTACGATTGTACGCCCCCAGCATCTCCAACTTCACCAACTTTTTTACTTTCAAGATTTGTATTTGATACAGAACTCAAAAAGGTGAGAACGGGTATATTTCGGATAAAAAGGGTTGCCGCCTTACGTCCCTTAACGTTGTGAGGATGAATTTCTGTAATCACAGCATCCAAGGTTTGTTTTCCTGCTGTTGATTGATACTCTCCCACCTTCGTCACATTAGGGGCAGGTGATTTTTGGGATGCTAGTGCATTTCCCTTGGTGGTTTGAGTGCAACCGACTGAGGGTATACCCAAAACAGTCATAAACAGGGCAACAATAGTCCACAAATGTCTTTGATTCATGCGTCCATTTTTAAAGCGACTGTAGAACTTAAGTCTTGTAATTCGTCGGATTTGTAACTTTCTAAAAGTGACTCCTCTTTGGAAAAACTCGAACTCGTTTTTTTCATTTTTTATTTATAACTGCAACAGACTAGCATGAACCTTTTGGCTTGGGGATCAGGGTTTTAGCGTAATTATTGGCAGCTTTGTCAAATTCCAATTCCAGTTTTAAGGGTGAAACCTTTCTCAAATGAGGGCTTCGGCTATGTAACGCTTTTTTTGTCAAGTCGAAATTTTCTTAAAAAAACTTTACGCTGATTGTACGCGAAAATCACGATACCCTATTCACATCGGTTCTAAAGGCTCGCAACTACCCGTGTATTCTAGGTAACATCTGTTTTGGCTATTTCCTATAAGAAGGTAATATAACTTTAATTAAATAGCATCGGCATAAATACTTAAAATCATTTATTTAATTAAATATTCAGATTTCTCTATGAATAAGTCGTGACATGAGTTACATCTGAGATAACTATGCAAATTAGTTTGAGCTTAATATCTTTTTCAAAGTTTTTTCTACTTAGATCAATAATAACTTTTATTCCATATAATTAGACTGAAATTGGTGACAAATATAACTTGTAATAACAGTATTACTGAGTATCAAATAAAGGATTATACTCAACTTAATATTTTTTATGATTAATGATGAAAAAACTAGGAAATCTTGGCGATCGCTTGTATAACAGATTATATGTGTAACAAAAGTAACGGCATATCTTCTTGACCCTCAGTAATTGCTCAAGTATGATTTTTTAGAGCAAGCTGTATTTTCAAAAATCTTTGCAATTGTAGGGATGTGCGCTCTTACTATATCTATATATAGTAGATATTTTGGGAAATGCTATCAGCCTGATGACAGACCAAGCAGATCAAGGAGATTTAGAAATACAACCATCGCCATTAAAAGCTGTTCTCAACGAGTTGCATTCCCAGTACAAATCATTGGGGGAGGGTGCAGTAGCAAAATACATTCCCGAACTGGCAAAGGTAAACCCGGACTTGTTCAGCATTTGCATTGTGACAGTAGATGGTCAGGTTTACAAAGTTGGGGATTACAAGCAGATGTTTACTATTCAGTCAATTTCTAAGGTATTTGCTTATGGACTTGCCTTAGAAGATCATGGACTGGATTACGTTTTAACTAGAGTTGGCGTAGAACCGACGGGGGATGCATTCAACGCGATTATTTTGGATGAGCAATCGAAGCGACCTTATAATCCAATGGTAAATGCAGGTGCGTAGGCGTAGCCCGTCGTAGACATCGCAACCACTAGCTTAATCAAAGGTTCCGGGCCAACGGAACGCCTCAACCGAATGCTAGATATGTTTCGGCGATATATTGGCCGGGATGTATTCGTTGACATTTCAGTTTTTACCTCAGAACGGAGTACAGGGCATCGTAACCGCGCAATGGCTCATCTGATGCTCAACTTTGGCATGATTGACCGGAATATTGAAGAGTCACTGGATCTTTATTTCCAGCAGTGTGCTGTGATGGTGAATTGCCAAGACTTAGCGGTGATGGCGGCTACCCTTGCTAACAGAGGTATTAACCCCATTACCAAAGAACGAGCGGTGGATAAGCGTTATATCAAAGATATTTTGAGTGTGATGTATACCTGCGGGATGTACAACTTTGCAGGTGAGTGGGCTTACAAAATTGGGATTCCGGCGAAAAGCGGAATTTGTGGTGGGATTATGGCCGTTGTACCCAATAAGATGGGCATTGGGGTTTTTTCGCCCCTGCTGGATATGCGTGGTAATAGTGTACGGGGGGTAAAAGTGTGTGAAGAACTTTCCCAACGCTTAGGTTTACATTTATTTGATTGTTCAGGTCAAGAGTGAATTGGGGATTGGGGATTGGGTTGGTTGCTCTTGGGTAGCTTTGTCCAGATTCCTTCGAGCGGTTAGGGACTGACAAATAAAAAAATATCCAACTAACTCTTGTGGGGTGGGCAACATGAGCGCCCTATGACTTGGGCGGGCGAGACGCCCACCCCACAAGATTGGATAATTTATTTCTTGGAGTTCCCTTATTCCCCTAGTTGACTTATCCGCTTGTCCCCAGTAAGCATTATTCAATCCCAAATTTAGCGATCGCCAAATTTTAAATTATCCCTCTTCGCGTATCTATCCAACCGTATGCAACCTCAACTAGCTTTACTGTGGCAATCTTGATTTGCTTCTGATACACCTGTTGACCACCAAGGCTTTGATAGAAATGGGCTGCGGGGTTATCAGCTAAAACCCACACTAACATTGAACTAATATCAGACTGCATTAGCCTGGTGGCAGTTTGCTTCGCGGATCACCATCAGCTATCTCCTGGCAATAGTTCGATAGTTCTTTCGAGCTAGTTTACAATTCTTCTGCTTGGGGAAGCGGGAAGATTTCAGCAGCTAAGTAAGCTTGAAAATGCTTTTGGAAGTATAACCAGGAAGTCATATCTTCCCCATCTATTAATGCTTTTGGGGCTTGTTTATATAGAGGAATCCGATTATTAATTTCGTCTTGCAGCAGTGGGGGCAGTTCTGTTAAACCATTAACTTTGCTACCAACTGCACTGTAGATCAGTTGACCGGGGCGATCGCCCATTTTCATCCAGGGAAGCCATTGACCAATCCGATCCCAACTCAGTTTGAGTTCAGAAACTGAGGAAAGGGCTGGGTTGAATAAATCTGCGGTTGGCACTGTTAATTTAAACAATTCTGCCGCCTGATAAATTGGATTTGGGCTATATTCGGCAAATTTTGGCTCTGCTAAGGGATTGGGATAATAGGGAAATATATCAAAAACGAAGGTTGTGCTATCACCATCTACTTGGGCGGGGAAATTTCCCTCAAAGGTTCCCTGCACTGGATTATTAGCAACGTGAATCACCGGAACTGTCTCGCCTGTCCAAGGATTCTCCCATTTGGGTAAGATTTCATCTGTTTTTGGGTTGAGGTAGTAAGTTAGTTCCCTAGAAGTAAAATCCCAACTACCTTCTGCTGTGGGAATACATCGGCTAACGCTCAATCCCAAGATTTTAAACAGGAGTTGTCTTTTCTCGCCGGGGATAAAGGCGTAAATTTTACCTTTCCAAATTAGGAAAGTTGATTCGGTAGGGTCGAGGGAAGAACGAGTTTTAACCCAGTGCTGCGCTTCTAGTTCTTGGATTTGAGCAACCATCTAAAGCATCCTTTGTATTTGAAAGGGAGTTGGGAGTTAAAAGTTAGGAGTTAGGAGTTAGGAGTTAGGAGTTGGGAATTGGGAATTGGGAGTTGGGAGTTGGGAATTGGGAGTTGGGAGTTGGGAATTGGGAGTTGGGAATTGGGAGTACGGCAACATCTAAATCTAGAATAAGGCGTGAAGCTGATAGTTTGAAGGAAAGGGGGCAGAAAAGCAGGGAGGTAGAAGGGCAGAAAAGATATATTTTGGAATGTAAAAATGAGTCTTTGAACTCCGTTAATGAGTCTTTGGGACTTCCAAGAAATAAATTATCCCAATAAACGAACCACAGAGACACAGAGAGAAGTTGCGTGCGCGGGTTCCCCGCGTTGAGCAAACTTCGGGAGAACACAGAGAGAGGAGGAATAGAGAGAGTTTTTGCGTCAGTTTTGGAACATTTTTTTATTTGGAAGTCCATTTGAACTCCGTTAATGAGTCTTTGATACTCGTGAACAAGCATAAAAACTCCACTCTTTCACCCAATCCCCAATCCCCAAATCAGTTAAACTTGTGAAAGTTGCTGATCTAGACGGCGAAACAAAAACACCCAAAGTGGCAAAGAACTGTTAATTGCAATTAGTCGCACTAAATGACCAGTTGTGACAATTTCAACATTATGATTCAATGCTAGGGAAACCAGAATCATTTCTGCTGATCCTCCTGGTGCTGTAACTAAGAGACAGGTTAACCAGTCCCAAGAAGTTAATTGCATGGCAAGTATAGCAGCGATCGCACCAGCGATGAGGGTCATGGCCACAGACATTAAGGCATAGCCAACAGTCCGCTTCTGAAAGTTGGGTTTGTCTCCCCAATATTCACCAATGGTAATTCCCAGAAGCATTTGACCCAATAAGTTAATCAAAGGCGGCGGACTAAAGCTAATATCACCCCCAAAAGGCAACCAATGTAACAAAGGATTAAACCCAATACCAATCAACAATGCACCAAAAAAATCGCCGGCGGGAATTTTAAATAATATAGCTGGATAAACTACTAATCCAGTAAGTAGCAGTAGTAACAAGAGTAATGGTAGTTGAGAAAGATCGAGATTGAGCCAAGCAGGGTTGATTGGGAGTGTTTGAGGATAGTAATTACCAGCTGATGCCCTAGCGATGAAGGGAATCAAAACAACTACAGAGGTGACGCGAATCGCTTGAACTAGGGCAACCAAGCTGACATTTTGATTGTAATCGGCGGCGATCGCTGCCATAATTCCGACACCACCGGGAACTGTAGCCAGCATTGCTGTCAATAGGTTAGTTTTGCTGATGCGGGAGTAAATATAACCAATACAGCTGCCACTTAGCAGCAGAAACAAGGTAAGAAAAATAAATATAGGAATACCAGAAGCAACACTAGCTAGATTAGCGTGAGCATTGGAAGCGCCGACAGTTAAGCCGACAAGTGCCATTCCCACTTTTCTCGCAGTCCGGTTAGGTTGGGGGGAATATTGATAAAAAATTCGACATCCTTGAAGAATTACTGTCCCAGCAGCAATCCCGCCAAAGATCCAAGCAATTCTGCCAATGTGGAAGTTGGCGAGGAGTAAACCCAGAGGTAATGCCAGAAGCATTTCCAAGACAAGGACAATTAGTTGCTTTCTAAATAGCTGTTGTTTGGTAACAACAGGATTGTCATGAGTGTGTTCTTCCAGCGTGGGAGTAGCACTTACACTTTGATTCATCGATATAAGCTTTTTTATTAATTTAACTGATGTATTCAAGCTAGCGCGATCGCACAATATAACTAGGGGACTGACAACAAATAATTATTCAATCTTGTGGGGTGGGCAACATGAGCGGCTTTGGCTGTGGGCGGGTGAGACACCCACCCCACAAGAAATAGTTGAGTATTTTTTTATTTGTCAGTCCCTAGAGTCTATTAAGTCAAGTTTACTGGGTTCGTAGTGAGCGCTTTAGCTCTCAAATCAACGACTAAAGTCCTGACTAAGAACTTATTGCCTATAGAGAGAAGACAGGGGCACAATGATTATTGTGCCCCTACAAATAATTAGTATTCCTGGCAATGCTTTAGCCGTTTAATCTTCGTCAAGGGCTGGGAAAGCTTCTTCAAGCTGCCACAACCGATCTTTATTTTCAACGAACCAAATACGAGTTTTTGGAGTTAATTTACTCCAAATGTCTTCAACTGGGATGTGAGGAGATGCATATTGGTACTGTTGACCAAGTGATTTGAGATTGTCCGCTACATCATGGGGAATTCCGAATTGTTCCCAGTCAACTGTGATGTGTCTTCCCGAAACTCCGGCTGTGGGGTCGAAAACCAATTGTGCTGATCTGACTAAATCAGCAAAGTGTTTCGGTTTTAGTTTGGTAATTTCCTGAATTTGAAGTGATTCGTTATACTCTTGAGACATGATCGCCGCAGTGGTAAAGATTAGTGGTGTATTGAATTTACTGCCAGAGATTTTTATCCCAATATTTTTACTTTAGCGCAGAGTAGCTAAGTTCATCATGACTAAGATTATAAATCTGACTTTTCACGTTATCTGGAAAAGCTAACGCGAAACCTAACCCCCCAGCCCCCTTCCCTACAAAGGAAGGGGGAGAATTCAAAGTCTCTCTCCTAAAAGGAGAGAGAAATAGAAGTGAGGTTTTCCAGATCCCGTGAAAAGTCAGGATTATAAATTAGCAATCAGGTGTTGGAAAGAATTAAAACCCCCAACCCCCAATACCCAATATCCACTCCCTCTTTTAGTGACGAGTGTAAGAACGCTCAAAGAAAGTTTTGAATCTCTGGGCGATAGCGGATATTGCAACTGCTGCTACAGAAAGCGATATTGCTGCTATTTTGATTCTAGAATCATCTGCAAGTATCCCTACAGCAGCTAGAGCGATCGCTACCCCTATACAACTTTGTTTGACCCTATTTGTCACTTGATAAGCTTGATTACAGGAATGACAAATAAGTGTATGTTGCGAGAATCGGTCTAAGGTGATCAACTTTTGCTCGTCATCGCTACTACCGACATTTTTTGAGGTAGAATAACCTTGATAAAACGGCAAAGATGTCCCAAATTTATCTAGCCACTTGCGATACTCAACTACTAAAGTATCAGATGTTTTGAGCGGTAAATACACCTCTTTGAGATTTTGTCCCAAACGCTCAATTTGTGCCTTTTGTTCAACGACTAATTGCAAATCACCTTCTAATATTTTGTTTCTTAGTAATATGTGATCTAACCAGGGAGGCATCAGCTTAATTTTTTTGGTAAACAAGTTACCATAATTTCTGATCAGAATCCGACATCTATTCTTACCTAGTGGAATTGAATACAATGCTGTGCCCCCAAACTTACCTTGCTGTTCATTACCAAATTTGTAGAGAATCAAATTAGGAGCAATAAAATCTAATGAAATCCAAGGTTGATTGGGTGTCCGTGTTCGCCGCCACCTTCCTTTAATTCCCTGAATGTTGCTGTCAATGACTTCTAATTCCAGTGCTTGGGCATCTTTTCGACTTCCCATGATTCCATCATGGCTGATTGGAACATGAGCTGGGTCAATAATGTTTTCAATAAAATAACTTTGGTCGTAAGGTAGGTCACGTACATAATCTAAGTTGAAGCATTCCGGCTTATCCCAATCTGGTAGAGATGGAATTAGTGCATCAATAGCCGTTTCAGCTTCCCCTGCCCACATCCAAATGATCCCTTTATGTTCCAAGACTTTAAAGGATGATACGCAAGCATTTACCGGAATTTTGGCATCGGTTGGTAACTGGGGAATATGCAGACATTGACCATTATTGCCAAACTGCCAACCGTGGTATGAGCATTCTATTTTACCGTCAATAATTTGTCCATCAGAAAGTCTCGCTGCACGGTGAGGACAACGATCTGTTAAACAGATAAGCTCTCCATTTTGGTCTTTAAACAAAACGAAAGGTTCATCATACAACGAAAAAGTATAAGGATGATTTGTGGGAAAATCTTTGAGAAAACAGACAGGATACCAAGATTGTCTCCAGTTAAATTCTTGCTTATTCTCAGGTGTCTCAAAGGTAGAAGTTGTTGGCGTAGCTTGTAAAATCTCTGTTTCTAATGACATAGGTTTCTCAATTTTCCTATTATTTTAGACCTTTGTATTAGCAAATGCTTAATCCCAGAGACAGAATGTTTCTCAAATTTTCACAGATGTAAAACTTGGTAATTATTCAGCCAACTGTTTCATCTGCTAATCTTGCAAGCGAAATACTTCAGAAATCAACAATGTAAATGCACCTGAATCATCGTATTTAGCTGTGAGGCGTTTATACTCATTTTCTGCAAAAAACTTCCCGGCTACTATCTCAAATTCTTCTCCTATAGGCAACTTTTTAGGAATATTTAAAACGACACTATTGGGTAAGTAAAAAGTTTCATTTTTGCCATTGGTCGGGTCTAAAATAATCTCGCTAATTTCTTCTCGCTCCGAAACTTTTAAATCAGAGGTGATAGATTCTTTTGTGCCAATCCAAGTTCCTGAGATACTGGTTATTTCCTCGCTTGTTCTGCTGTCAGGAAAACTATTTAAATGTTCGCGCAGATGGAGAATTTTCTCTAAATCACCATTTTCTGTATAGATACTACCTATGCTAGTATTCCAATCTTGATGCTTTAAAAATAACTCAACTGAGAAAGTACGTCCCGATTCCACTTTTGTGGGAAGCCAAGTACTGGAACCATAATCAACAAGAGCTAATGCCCTTTTAGATGGGTCTGCTGGATGCAATAATCCATCAGGCTGATTACAAGTTTCCTTGTGAATTTCCCATTGTTTTTCTAGCGTAGTCCCGTCTGGTAAAGGGAAGTGATTTGTGTGAGTAATTACCGTTTTATCGGCATTGGGGCGCAAGTTCCTGATACCTTGAGAAGACTTAATGATTTCTTTGGCTGGTGAGTAAACAGTCCATATACCATACATAGACTGGCCTTCTGTGGTCAGGAATGCAAATAATTTTTCCCAGTGTTGCTCTTGGAGATTGGTCATTTTCTTAAATGAAAGGGAACAGGGAACTCTTTTTTTGTTAAAGTCACGATTTTAGGTACTGACTTTAATTACTCATTTTCGATCAGAACTGTGACGGCTGCGATCGCAATCAACATTTCGTCATTTTTATCGTTGAGTTCAGGAATCGCCCGCCCTTGAACGATCATCCCCCCAGATTCTACAGTGAGGGTTTTTCGACCAAATGGTAATACAGCTAATACTTCTTCTTCTCTAACTAGCTCTGGGTATGGAACTGCTACCTGAACCTCTATAATCATTTCATTGGGGTGACTTAAGCCAGCAACTTCCCAAACCCCAGGTAAAGCATTGTGAGCGATCGCATTCCGTACTGCTCTAGATGCTGCTACTGTTGGTTCTTGTCCATGCTGATCTATTCCCATCCCCATCTCAATAATCAACCGTTTACGCACCATTACTACCTCCGGTAAATTCTGCACCTTGGACTTGATATTTATATTAGTTCTGTACTAGTGTGAGTAGTTCATGGCTTGACAAAAACTACACCATAAGCATCTGGGGAAAGATACTCTTTGGCTGCTTGCATCAAGTCTGTTGCATCTTGGCTCTGAATGATCGCTGGGTAGTTAAAGGCGGGTTCCAAATCTCCTACTAAAGAATGATAATAACCATACAACCCAGAGCGATCGCTTGGTGTTTCGTTACCAAAAACATATGTGTTAGCTACTCGCCGCCGGATACGGGCAATTTCTGATTCTGTTACCAACTCTGTTTGTAGTTTGCCAATGTGTTGAGCGATCGCATCTTCTACAGTTGATAAATTTTCCACTGCACATTTAGCTGAAATATGAAATATCCCTTGCAAATTATTGCTCATGTTGCTCACAGAAATTGAAGAAACTAATCCCCGTTCTTCTCGTAAATCCCTTACCAGTCTTGATGTCCGCCCGTGTCCTAAAATTCCGGCTAAAACATCCAGTCCATAGGTGCGATCTAACTGGGTCATTCCTGGAACCCGCCAAACCATCACTAGCCTTGCTTGTTGCAGACTTTTATCGATAAATTCTCGACGAACAATTTCTGTAAATGGTGATTCAGGATTCAGTGGGGAGTGGGCAGAGATGCGATTAATCCCGTCTGTACTGGGGAGAGACGCGATTAATCCCGTCTGTACTGGGGCTTTTGTAAATCCTTCCGCAACAGTTGCAATTAATTCTTCTACGGGTAAATTGCCCACAGCCACAGCAGTAATTGAGTGGGGTTGATACCAATTAGCATGAAAATCTCGCATCTGTTGGGGTTTAAGTCCGGCAATCACCGATTCTGGCCCCAATACCGGACGGCGATAGGGTAGCTGATCAAAGGCCGTCTCCATCGCCCGCCGAAATATACGCCGTTGGGGATTATCCTCTGAACGCCTAATTTCTTCTAAAACTACTAATCGCTCACGTTCAAAGTCATCATCAGGAATACTCGCATTGGATACTACATCTATTTGTAATGGCGCAAGGTCGGCAAAATCTTTGGGCGCAGTCGTTATATAGTAATGAGTATAGTCTTGGCTAGTAGCGGCATTGGTGACGGCACCGCGCTCTTCAATTCGACGTTCAAATTCGCCGCTAGCCAGTCGTTCTGTTCCTTTAAAAATCATGTGTTCTAAAAAGTGAGCCATACCGTTAATGGCATCAGGTTCTACGGCGGAGCCAACTTTAATCCATAAATTGAGGTTTACGGCTTCAACTGGCATTTGCTCGGCAATGATTGTCAAACCATTGGGCAACTGGTGTAGTGTTGGGGCATTGAGACGGGGAAGTTTCCGCAGGGTTGAGGTCATTGCTACTTGTGCGTGAGGAGCGATGTTACTCCTTTATCTTATCTGCGACTGAAAATAAGTATCCTAATTACATAGCGATCGCCTCTCTATCCAATGATGATGAGAAGCGATCGCCCATTTCAACGAAGAGGCAGGGGGCAGGGGGCAGGGGGCAGGGGGCAGGGGGCAGGGGGCAGGGAGCAGGGAGCAGGGGGCAGGGAGCAGGGGGAAATGACCTCTGACTCCTGCCTAGTTTGCGGAACGGAACATGGGTCTGAGTCCCCCACTTCTTACAAGTGGTTCTCGTTCAGGTGGGGTTGAATCCCTTTTCTGTTCTATCCCCCTTGCTCCCTGCTCCCTGCTCCCCTGCCTCTTTTTCAACTATTCCTATAACAGAACACTCAAGCTTTCCAGTCCGTCCATGTAAGCTAAAAATCTTTTAATTTGCATCCTCAAAAAAATGAATCTCTTGTGGGGTGGGCAACATGAGCGCCCTAGTTGTGCAATCTTATTTGCGCGACAGCTTACCAACAGTGTTGAAATTGCTTTAAGAGTCTGGGTTGAGTCAACCCGAAGATGAGGAAATCTTTTTCTTAAATTCAAATTTCACACCGGTTAGTTTTTCCGATAGAACCCATAGTTTTTTGGCGATCGCTTTGTCTTTGGATAATTCGTTCGTTTCGGCTTGTATTGGATAGCCGCGCATCGTCATAAACCCATTGGGGCCGAAAAATTCCCCGCCTTTCAAGTCTGCTTCGATTGCCGCCCGCAAGGTTGGTAATGCGCCCATCGTGATATCTTGAGCAAAGATGCTGCTGAGATATTCCATAATGCCCCAAGTTCTCTGCAATTCGGTTGCCGTCCACCCCGGATGCGAGGCGGTTACAAGTATGTCGATACCATTATCTTTTAGTTTTCGGTCGAGTTCGTAGGTAAAATAAAGGCTGGCAAGTTTGCTGTCGCCGTAGGCTTTCCATTTGTCATAACTTCTCTTTTCCCAATTCAAATCATCGAAATCTATCTTGCCCATAATGTGTGCGCTGCTCGAAAGATTGACAATTCGTGAGCCTTCAGTGCCGATCAAAAGTTGCAAAAGCTGTCCCGTCAAAGCAAAATGTCCGAGATGATTAGTGCCGAACTGCAATTCAAAACCATCCGTCGTTTTTGAATACGGCGGAATCATCACACCCGCATTATTAATCAGTAAATCCAGACGCAAATAATTTTTCTGAAAGTTTTCAGCGAAATTTTTAACTGATGCTAAATTCGCCAAATCAAGTTCCATCACCTTTACGTCAGCATCTTGATTCTGTTGAAGAATTTTCGCCAATGCTTTGTTTCCTTTGTCCAAATTGCGAACCGCAATGATTACAGACGCTTGTTTATTAGCTAAAACCCGCGCTGTTTCATAACCGATGCCGCTACTCGAACCCGTTACAATTGCTACTCTTCCTTTTTGACTCGGAATATTTTCCGCGTTCCATTTTTGATTTTTCATTTTATTTAGTCCTACTTAATTAATCGAATATTTGTTTAATTAATTCTCAAAAAAAGAATTAATTAATTCATTACTGTATCCCATGCAATTTTATTGGATATCACCCCAACCCCCCTTAAAAATAAGGGCTTTTAGAGTTTCTTTTCCCCCTTTTGTAAGGGGGGTTAGGGGGGATCTTCGAGTTTGAAAATAGTCCCTACGCCCATTTCAACTATTCCTATAACAGAACACTCAAGCTTTCCAGTCCATGTACCAACAGTGTTGGAATTGGTTTAAGAGTCTGGGTTGAGTCAACGCGAAGGTTAGGAAACTCCTCCAGCAAAGCTTTCAGCGCAATCTTGGCTTCTAGTCGAGCTAAAGGTGCGCCCAAACAGAAATGAATTCCATTACCAAAGGCAAGATGTTTATTAGGTTCTCGATCAATGATGAAGCGATCGCCATTCTCAAACTTAAGTTCATCGTGATTGGCAGAATTTATCCATGCCCACACAAGTTGCCCTTGAGGAATTATCTGGTCTCCAATTTGGGTTTCTACTTGGGTGTATCGTTGTAAGTAAGTAATCGGGGAGCGATAACGCAGTACTTCTTCAATTGTAGTCGGTAATAGAGACAAGTCATTCCATAATCGTTGGTTTTCATCGGGATACTCATGCAGACACCAAATGCTATTTGTAATTAAATTAGTTGTAGTTTCATTACCAGCTACCAAAAGAACCATGCAAAAATCAACGAGTTCCTGTGCGGTCAACTTTTCTCCCCCTTCATAAGCCGTAATTAAATCGCTGATCAGGTCGTTGCCCTGATGATCGCGCCGGTCAATCAATAATTGGCGGAAATAGTCAGCCATATCTTTAATAGCAGTTTGATCTCTAGCTATGATCCCGTCTGACCAGCGCTTAAAATCTTCCCGGTCTTGAAAGGGTATACCGAGAATTTCTGCAATCACGATTATCGGCAACGGAATTGCGAAAGTATGTACTAAATCGACCTGTTTGTGTTGCTTCATTTGCTCCAACAACTCGTGAGTAAGTTCGGTAATTCGAGGAGCCAATGCTTCAACTCGATTTTCAGTAAATACCTTCTGTACTATTGAGCGCAGTGATTTATGTTTAGGCGGATCGGTGGAGACCAAAGACTGAGTGAAATCTTTTTGTTCGGGGGGTTGCGGCACTTTAGATGAAAAGGTTTTCCATTCGCTTAATACCCGTGCCACGTCATCATAGCGAAACACCATCCAACATTGATGCTCTGTGTCGTAGAAAACAGGTGTTTCCCGACGCATTTTAGCGAACCAAGAAAAAGGACTGAGTAGGAATTGTGAATCGGTCGGTAAGAATTGTAAAACGGCAGTCATAAAAATCTCCTTCATTGTGTAAAAAATTGCAAGTTGAACTGAGCCAGATAGTGGTACTATCTGGTAAATCATTGACTGTGAGAAAACTTTTGTGAAATTACGGAGTCAAGGGTAGGGCGTGTTTTAAAACTGCTCGTTTAGCCTCCTAACTTTTTAGATCCCCCTAAATCCCCCTTAAAAAGGGGGACTTTAAGAGACTCTTTGCCCCCCTTTTTAAGGGGAGCCACTGCGGTCTTGGGGTTTCCCCAAGTGGAGCAAGTGGCGTGGGTTGGGGGGATCTAAGACTTTGAAAACACGCCCTAGAGCGATGTCTGCGACAAGACGTTCGCGTAGCGTCTCCGACAGGAGAAGCATCTATATATAGATAGGCTGATTCTAGATGTAATCAACACAGCTATGACAAAAATCTCTAGACGCAAACACCAAATTAGGAAAGCGCCCAAATCAAGCCTTTTTAAGACTGTCTTAATTACGAATTACTCTCGCGCCAGTTTCAGCAGAGTTTCAATTACCTGCTTTTGCAAAGACTCCTCCGGGACTCCAAGACCAAAGAGGTGGACAAAGGATAGACCATTGATCGCTAGATAAATCACAGTTGCGATCGCTGGATCAAGTCCACTTGCTTCAATTTGCCGTTGCCAATCAGCAAAGTTTTCTTGAGCCGGCTTAAGTAATTCTGGATTTTCAGCAACTGCTGCTAGCAAACTGAATTGAATTGCACTAGAGTGACCATCAAACTTTCCATGTGACCGGATATAAGCTCTTAGCCAATGTCCTGGTGTATTCGGTGCATCATCTTGCTCCAATTCATGCTTTAGTAATACTGCCTTTTGATCAATTAGCTGTTGCAACATCCCAGCAATCAAGGCTTCTTTATTGGGAAAGTGGTAAAGTAATCCACCTTTACTGACACCTGCTTCGCGGGCAACTGCCTCCAACGTCAATGCCTTTGAACCATGTGCTACCATCACTCGCCCCGCAGCTTCTAGCAATGCATTACGGGTGACAGACGTAGATTTTGTTTTTTTGGTAGCAGTCATAGAGCTTGAATGATGGAACTAGATAAATTGTCCGGTGAACACAGTTTATCTGGCAACGAGATTGTCAATATCTTCTCTCATTGCTTCATCTGTGGGGCAGCAAGGCTAGGATTAGATTTATTGGGACTGCTTGCTCTGTTTGAAAATCAGTAGGACGTAATCATCCAGTGTAAAGTTTGATCCAACAAATCTATAGCAGGTCGAACCTGCAAATTTTGAGACAGCAACGAATTGCTATAACAACTGAAAGTAGTTTGATTAGCAAAGGGATTTGCAATGGTAAACATAATATTCTCAATCCAAGTATTGATAGAGATTGGATTCAAGTATCATTCAAATACCGTCTGGACGGTCTACTAAATATATATTACCGTCCAGACGGTAAAGTGTCAACTAGCTAGTTTGAGATTTTGGATAATTAATTCCTTGGAACTCCCTACTTATGAGTAGTAATATTGAAGATTGTAAAGATAAATATCAATGTCCAGCATTTTTGTTGACAAAAGTAAAACTCGTGTTGTCGTCATCGGTGCGGGAATCGGTGGTCTGACAGTTGGGGCATTATTAGCTCATCGAGGTTACAGCGTCTTAATTTTAGATCAAGCCCTGGTACCAGGAGGCTGTGCTTCGACATTTAAACGCCAAGGATTTACCTTTGATGTGGGAGCAACTCAGGTGGCGGGGTTGGAACCAGGGGGAATTCACCACCGCATTTTCTCAGAATTGTCAATAGATTTGCCAGAAGCAACACCTTGTGATCCTGCTTGTGCAGTGTATTTACCTGGGGAAAGTACACCCATCAACGTTTGGCGCGACCAAGAGAAATGGCAAGCGGAACGACAAACACAATTTCCCGGTAGCGAACCGTTTTGGCAGTTGATGGCAACTTTATTTGATGCCAGTTGGGAATTTCAAGGACGCGATCCGGTGCTACCACCACGTAATTTATGGGATTTGTGGCAGCTAATACAAGCAGTGCGTCCCAGTACATTAATTACCGTACCCTTCACTTTGTTTACGGTAGGAGATGCTTTGCGGTTATGTGGATTAGAAAATGACCGACGACTTAGGACTTTTTTAGATTTGCAACTGAAGCTATACTCTCAGGTGGATGCAGACGAAACAGCATTACTTTATGCAGCCACAGCATTGAGTGTATCGCAATTGCCCCAAGGATTGTTTCACCTCCAGGGAAGTATGCAAGTGTTAAGCGATCGCCTGGTACAATCCTTAGAAAGAGATGGCGGCAAACTATTAATGCGCCACACTGTAGAACAAATCAAAGTAGAAAACGGTAAAGCTACTGCTGTAGTCATTAGAAATCAGAAAACTGGCGAAGTCTGGACAGAAGTAGCCGACCATATAGTTAGCAATGTCACCGTGCAAAATTTGGTGCAGTTATTGGGAGAACAAGCGCCATCTGGTTATAAAAACCGCGTGGAAAAACTACCCCAAGCATCGGGTGCATTTGTGGTGTATTTGGGTGTAGATGCCAGCGTGATTCCGCTTGGTTGTCCTCCTCACCTGCAATTTATGTATGATGCTGATGGCCCAGTTGGCGAGAATAATTCCCTATTTGTTTCCGTCAGTCATCCTGGAGACGGTCGCGCCCCGGAGGGGAAAGCAACAATTATCGCTTCTTCATTTGTCGATCCTGCGCCGTGGTGGGAGACTGATGATTATGAAGGACTAAAAGAAAAGTTTACCGAAGAAGCGATCGCCCGGCTTGCTCAATACTTTTATCTCAAACCAGAAATGATTATTTATCAAGAAGCCGCAACACCCCGCACCTTTGCCCATTTCACAGGGCGCGATCGCGGTATAGTTGGCGGCATAGGTCAAAGAATCCCCACCTTTGGCCCTTTTGGCTTTGCCAATCGTACACCCATTGAGCATTTATGGTTAGTTGGTGATTCCACCCATCCAGGGGAAGGCACTGCTGGAGTGAGTTACTCGGCGCTAACAGTTGTCAGGCAAATTGAAGCCCAAATATAGTATTTTGTCAAGTTAGTAATGAAGAGTTTGTAGTAAGCACTAAAGTGCTTAGAAAATAAGGACTTCAGTCCTTACTACAAACAACTATTAGAGCAGAAATTTTATGAAATGCTATAAATCATACTTATAACCGATGGCAAACAGGACGCAAAACTGATGAAATAAGGTTAGTGTTGCTGACCCGGAGTAATGACAGACAGAGTTTTAATTCTTGGTGGACGAGGGCGGATTGGTAGCAGTGTTGCTCAGGATCTAGCTACCCATACGCAAGCACAAATTACGATTACTGGACGTTCTGCGGAGTTTGGCAAGGCTGTTAGCTTGTCTTCGGGGGGACAAGTGCAGTTTTTGATATTAGACTTGGCAGAAGTTGACAAGTTGCGAGATGCGATCGCAAACTCTAACTTAGTCATCCACTGTGCTGGGCCATTTCACTATCGAGATACTAATGTTCTTGAAACCTGTATTGCTCAAGGCGTTAACTATGTAGATGTCAGCGATCATCGTTCTTATACCAGCAAAGCTCTAAAATATCATGAACAAGCGGTTGCTGCTGGTGTGACCGCAATTATTAATACTGGCATTTTTCCTGGTATTTCTAACAGCATGGTACGCCAGGGAGTTGAGCAATTTGATCAACCAGAAAAGATTCATTTAAGTTATTTAGTTTCTGGTTCTGGCGGTGCTGGTATTACAGTGATGCGGACAACTTTTCTGGGATTACAGTATCCTTTTGAAGCTTGGATAGATGGAAAATGGGAGATAGTCAAACCTTATAGTGAAAGGGAAATAGTTGAGTTTCCATCTACTTATGGACGCAACGGAGTTTACTGGTTTGATATGCCAGAAACCTTTACACTTCCTCACGCCTTCCCATCAGTGAAAACTGTAATTACTAAGTTTGGCTCTGTTCCAGATTTTTACAATCACCTAACTTGGATTGCCGCACACATTTTTCCTAAGTGGTTAATGCAGCGTCGTTACATGATTGAATTTCTGTCTCATGTCAGCCATTCGATGACAGATGTAACTAATAATTTTAGTGGAATTGGGGTAGCGGTTCGTTCTGAAGTGACAGGGCAAAAAAATGGTGAAACCGCCGTTTATTGTTCAACTATAGTGCATGAAAATACAGCCGTGGCTTCTGGTTGTGGTACGGGTAGTATTGCCCAATTAATGCTAGAAGGTAAACTCAATAAACCAGGAGTTTTTGCTGTAGAAGAAGCACTACCGACAAATTTATTTGAAGAGGCAATGCAAAGCCGAGGAATTAAAGTTAATCACAGTTGGTTATAGCTTAAGACCCTTGGTTTACAGTAGATTTCAGGTAAATGAAGTACATATATAAAACCCAAAACCTTGTAGAGACGCGAAATTTCGCGTCTCTACAGGTTTGTATTTGTATCAAGGTTTTTGTGAAACGGTATAAACCAAGGAACTGAACTATAGTTAAAAATAAATATACCCTGGGGTAGAAGTAATAACTGTACCTAAACATTTAGGATGCCTGTGAGTCTTGAATCTCGAATCTATTTATACACGATAGAGACTCATCACAGAAAATTAAGAGGGTTTTTCCATGCAAAAAATTGTATTAACTTTAAAGCAAGTATTTTCAAGTATTTTAGTTGTTGGCTTGATGATTTCCATCGGCTTGTCAGGTTCGTTTATTTTCGTTCAGCAAGCTAGTTATGCAACTACTCTTGAAGAATTGAAGCTAATACCTCCAGACTACAAACCAAATTCTGAAGAAAAGATTAATCGAGCTAACGAATATGATCCAGGTGTTGGCGCTCAAGAAGAAGAACGACAAGAAGCTTATGAACAAGCAAAAAAAGATTCAACAAACCTTAATACTATAGAGAAGACTTACGAAAGAAATTTGAAAGCCGAGAAAGAACAAAATCCCCCAGAAAGTTTTGGTGAAAAAGCTAAAGAAGTTATTGAAAAGGTGACAGGTAAATAGGAAATATAGACCTAACCCCCAACCCCTTCCCTGCAAGGGAAGGGGAGGAAGATTCAAAGCCTGTCACAGGTTTAGAAAATTAAATTGCTTTTACTCAAATTCATCTATTGTGGCGGGAGTATTAGCCTTTCTCTAATTAGCAAGATTCCGCTCATACCACTTCATTAATGGAGTTGCACTAATTCCATGCACAATCACCGAAACCACAATAGTAGTGTAAGTTATCCAAGCAATTTGTTCGGCAACTTCACCTTTTAAGCCATGACCAAAGGCATAGGCGAGATAATATAAAGAACCAACACCGCGAATACCAAACCATCCAAATAACCAACGAGTTCCGGGGTGGAAGGTTCGGCGGCGTGATTCTAGAGGGTGTTTACCTATTGTGCTAATCCAAACTCCTACAGGTCTGATAATCAGGAATAACAAAATTATCACTAACAAAGATTGCCCAGCATAATTGAGCATTGGTTTAAATAATAATATTGAACCCAATAGTAAAATTGTCCCAACTTCTAGTAGCTTTTCAGCTTGCTCAATAAATTCTAACTGTGCTAGCGGTTTTTCATGATTTTTGTAACTGCGTTGGACAACTAACCCAGCCACAAATACTGCTAAAAATCCATAACCATTAACTAATTCTGTTAATGAATAAGTTAGCAGAATTATACTCAGGGCGATAAAATCTTGCATCAACTCATTAGAAGGTAGACTCTTTTGAATTTTGTCGTCAACCCAAACTATTGATTTAGCAACAACAATTCCCATAAGAATAGCAGATGCGATCGCCCATATTAAATCAACTGCAATCCACTGTTTAAACCAGCTACCCCAGTTATCGTTTTCTAATGCATGAAGGCCAAAAACAACGAAGGGGAAAGCTAAAGCATCATTTAACCCACCTTCAGAAGTTAAACCAAATCTCAACTCATCTTGGTCGTTTATATCGTTAAGTTGTACTTCTGATGCTAATACTGGATCTGTTGGTGCGATAATTGCTCCTAATAAAATTGCTTCTCCCCAATTCATCCCTAAAAACAATTTACCCACAGCAGCCAGAGCAAAAATTGAAATTGGCATCAGAAAGATAATCAATCGTACCGTAATATCCCAAACCCTCAAATTTAGAGGACGAATAATTTTTAAGCCGCAGCCAAATACAGAAATAATTACTACTAATTCTGTTATTTTCTCTAGTAGTTCGGCGTTGAAAACTTGATCTCGACGTAATTGAATCAGTCCTAAGGCATAAGGGCCTAGAAAAATGCCAACCAGTAGGTAGATAATTGCAAAAGAAAGAGGTAAGCGAGCAATCCAACCTGACCCTAATGTGACCATCAGCAAAAGTAGACCAATCACTAATAGGTCAATAATATACATATCTACCATATAGCTATTTGTATAAAATTTAGGTGTTGCTTTGTCAGCTTAGTTGCAATAGCTTTTTATTAGGAATTACCTATGGGCAGATTTTCTGGTAATGGTCTATACTTCCTACTTTCTTACTCAGACCATTGCGTATTTTAGTACAAATATACTATAATGGATATAGCGTCCACAAAGCCTAGCCAAATGGATAACGGCTGTGTGAAAACCTTCTGGAAGATGGATTCAAGGGTTAGTTCGATGATGAAGCATTACATTCTCAACCTCAATCCGACTGCCAAGCATGAATGGGATCGGTGTATTTTACGCGATCCTCTGACTGCCAAACGCCCAGACATTGCCAAATTAATTGCTGAAGCGGTTGGTGCTGATACAGGCAGTTATTTAGTGAGCGTGAATATCGAAGTTCAAGTTTTGCAGCAAGCCGCAGTACCTCAAGCCGAACAACTCTCCCTTTCATTTCCAGAGGTGAGTGTGCCGTCACAACCACAACTGCGAGAAGCGGCTTGATGCGATGCGATCGCCTAAAATATCTGCATAATCAGTTCACTGTAGCTAAAAATGGTTCGTAGTAAGGACTTTAGTCCTAGATTTTTAAGCACTGAAGTGCTTACTACGAACTCATCAAAATTAATGAGACTACTAGAATCTTTGGGAAAGCAGTTGGGCAATTTGCTGATTAATAGTTGCAACATCAAAACGCCGACTAGCCATAGTTCGGGCATTATTGGCTATAGTTGCAGTTATTTCTGTCTCCTGAAGACAGGTGGTAATCACTTGTGTAAGTTCCTGGGATTCTCCTGGTGTCACTAGAAAACCATTAAGTCCATGTTCTACTAATTCCATTACACCCCCAGCTTTTGCTGCAACTACAGGCTTTCCACATAGCATTGCCTCAACAATCACTCTACCAAAAGGTTCTGGGGAAGTAGAGGTATGTGCTACCAAGTCACAAGCTGCCATTAACTGGGGAATATCTGAACGAAATCCTAAAAATTTGACGCGGTTTTCTAGTCCCAGTTGGGCAACTTGTTGATGCAACTTTTGGACATAATCTTGTTCGCCAAACAGTGCATCACCCACTAAAATCGCTGTCACCTCTGGCGGACATTTGGCAAGGGCATCAATTAAAATATGCTGTCCTTTCCAAGGTGCAAGGCGGCTAAAGTGTCCGACAACAAATTTTCCTTCTAATTCTAAGTTTTGCTGTAATTGCTTAATGTCAGTCTCATCAGTTTGATAAATTTTGGGATCAAAGCCGTTATACACAACTTCGATGATATCTGCGCGTCCTCCCGCTTGTATAAAGGCTGTTTGACTAGCTTGGGAATTAGCAATTACTAATGATGCAAAACCATTAGCTAAGTTAACAGCAATACGAAGATTAGTTTGGCTAAAATGTTCTTTGGAAAGAATATCATGTAAATGATAAACTAGAGGGCGACGACTAAAAAAACTTGCTAAGGCTCCGACAACTAATGCTTTTTGAGTATTGGCATAGATTAAATCGTATTCACGCGCTATTTTAACTACCTTAATAATTAGAGGTGCAAGTTGTCCCAAACTCTTTAATCCTTGTACCAAGCTGCTTTCTTTGCGAACTTCGATTGCTTGAGTTGCCAAAACTTCTACTGGGATCTGATTTTGCTGTAGTAAATCTTTAAATGCGCCATCGGCAAATAAACCTACCAAAGCGCCATCGCCATAAGGTTTAGCAATATCTATTAAACATAATTCGGCACCGCCTGGTTTACCGCTTTGGTCTAAAAAAAGAATTTTCATCAAATATCCTTATAATACGGTTCATTAGATACACAATTTTTGGCGTTTCTACCTTTTTTAATTTAATAGAACGTTCCGTACTTGCTGGGCAATTTGATTCCAGTCGTAGTGTGTGGTGGCGTAATGGCGACAGGCTGAACGTGAAGGTATGGGGATATTTCCTAAAAGCGCTTGCTCTAATTTTTCAGCAATCGCTGAGGCTTCTGTGGAAGTAGTAATTAAATCGGGTGAAAATTCTGATAAAATTTCTGGCATTCCCCCAACTGGCGTACATAAAACAGGAGTGCCACAGGCTAGAGATTCAACTATTACTAATCCAAACCCTTCAAAAGATTGACTAGGCATAACAGTTAATTCAGCAGCTTGGTAAGCTATAGGTAATTGCTCATCAGGTAGAAAACCTAAAAATTTAACGTTGTCGTCTAGTCCTAACTCTGTAGCCTGTTGTTGTAGTGCAGCTTGGATGTGACCACGACCTGCGATCGCTAGCCAAACATCTGGTATTCTAGGCTTAATTATAGCCAGAGCTTGCAATAATTTGTCAACTCCCGTTCGATGTACTAAACGACGTGATGTAAATATAATCCGGCGATTACTAGGCCAGCCTAGTTTTGCACAAGCCTCTTGGGGTGATAAATTTGGTTGAAACCAATTAATATCAACTCCACCAGGAATAACATTAATTTTACTCCACGGTACTTGATATTTTTGATGTAGAATTTTACCAAATGCTTTGCTTAAAACAATGAAGCGATCGCACCGATTATAAGTGTTTTGTTCTATTAGCCAGTGTTTAATTAAAAGACTGAGGTTTTTATTAACAACTTCCTGCTGACTCTCAGAAGCCCAAGGGCCATGAAAGTTAAAAGTAACTGGTACTCCCTTGGGTAAAATATCTAAAATAGGAAAGCTATATAATGCAAAGTGCAAATTAATAGCATCTGGTTTGCTGGTTCTTGTTTTCTGAAAATTAGTGCGAATCGACCATAATCTTTGCCAAATAGCACTATCGGGAGAAGCCAAATTAGTCAGCTTAATCGGCGAATTGATTTCAGCCTCCGGTAAACCGACTCCGCATAATTCAACCTCGTCTTTATTTGCTGCTAATTTATGAGTTAATTCATAAATATATCTTTCTAATCCTCCAGGACTTTTGGGAAACCAGCCTAATCCAAGGGTGAGGATAGATGCTGATTCTGAATCAAAACTTTCTTGTTTATTTTCCATCAATGTATATTATATAAATGTATGAAAACAGTTACTTAACTTAAGCCTTGACGAATAGAATGATGCCTCCGGCACGCCTGCCGTAGGATGCCCAAAGGGCTGTAGGGCGAACGCGGCTACACAAACAAAGTCTGCCACTAATAGGACTTACGCAAAAACCCTCTCAAGCTCTCATTTCTCCGTGATATTTGCGTCCTCTGTGGTTCGTTTTCCGTTACCTTTGCGTAAGTCCTAACTAAGAGAAAATTAAGGTTTGTCAACCCACTTAGGTGGGTTTTGCCCGAGTAGACGCGGTTTCTAACCGCCCTTTTAACTATAATTTTGCAATACACATTACTAAGATTTTTATGATAGAACACCAATTTATAAACTATTTATATGTCAACGTCAATAATGAATTCAAACCTGTATTTTTCTTAACTAAATAACACTGACTACGATATATACTATACCTGACAGTCAAGAAGCTAAGTGGTAGACAGGGAAAGGAAAAAATCACTGATAAATAAAGAATATTGTATTAATGTTTACAATTTATATTTAGATTTAAGTAAATATTAATACCTTGAAAATCTTGTTTAATATATTTGCTAGAGTTTGAAATAATCATGTGATTTTTATAAAGTTTATGTAAATAATAACTTTTGTGGTTTGTTCATATATCATCAGATGTCGCGCCCCTACATAGCTTGTATCTTATTCACTTTAAAAATAGTTATATTTTGTGCGGATTTCATAAATCCTAATTGTATATAAATAATTAAAAGCTGAAAAATTATATGATAAATAAATTACTGACGCAGTTGGTACAACTCCGTCAAAATCTCAATCAGCACATCAAAAAATTATCTCAGACTAGATATTTACAAAGAAGTAAAATTTTCAACTTTTTACTCAGTCTCACAGTTGCAGTCATTGTTACCACCCTTGGAATTACAACAGACTGGGCGAAAACTGGAACACGCACCCTTACATACAAAACATCGTCGATAAGTAATACTATTAGCAGTGAAAATCTGCGAGTAGAAAATAATACTGAAGCATCCACCCTTACATACAAAACATCGTCGATAAGTAATACTATTAGCAGTGAAAATCTGCAAGTACAAAACAATACTAAAACACCCAAACTTACATACAAAACATCGTGGATAGGTAATACTATTGGCAGTGGGAATCTGCGAATACAAAACAATATTGAGGCAATGTATGTTGCCCCTGATGGCACAGTTTATACCAACAGTCATTGGGATGAAGCGGGAATGGAAGCAGCCATATATAAAGATGGTAAGGTTATTGGTGCTATTGGGGATACTCACGGCTGGAGTCGTGGAGGTGGCATAGCTGTAACAGCAAATAGTAAATATATTTACCTTGCTATGACTCAAGGTTCGAGGGGTAAGATAAATGAAGATTACCCACCAGAAGGAACAACTTGGCATAGCGTTAGACGCTATGACTTGTCGGGAAAACCTGCGCCGTTTCCGAATGGGCGTGGCTGGGATAAAAGTATGTTGATTACCAGTACTAAAAGTGAAGTCACTGGATTAGCAACTGTGGAAAGCGAGTTGTATGTGAGTGATTTTGCTGCTAACCGCATTCGTGTCTATGATACTGATACGATGAAAGAACTCCGCAGCTTTACCCTTGCTAATCCGGGAGCGATCGCAGTTGATCAACAAAAAAATCTGTGGATTATTCAAACTAAAAATGGTAGTAATCCTGCGAAAATTGTACATTATTCCCAAAGTGGAAAGCAATTGCCCCAACAGATTGCAGATATCGTTGAACCAAGTGCGATCGCAATTAATTATCAAGGTAAGCTGTTAGTGGCAGAAAATGGTTCACGTCAGCAAATCTTGATTTATGACATCAAAGATCAGCCGGTGCAAGTCGGTAGTTTTGGTTCTAAAGGCGGTATCTATGCAGGAGTTTCTGGTGAAGTTCAAGATTTGAAACTCTACGGACTTACTGGAGTTGGTACAGATGCTTCAGGTAATATCTATATAAATAGCAATGGTTTCAACAAATCGGGAACAGATTTGCGGAAATTTTCGCCATCGGGTAAACTGCTGTGGCGATCGCTAGGATTGATATTCGTGGATAATGCAGATGCCGATCCTAAAACTGATGGTGTAGATTTATTCACCAAACAAGAACACTATCTCATGGATTACAGTAAGTCTCCTGGTAAGCAATGGACTTACAAAGGCTACACTTTAAATCCTTTCAAATATCCTCAAGATGCACGACTGCATACATCTCCAGATGGAACCTTTGTTCGCCGCATCCAAGGGAAGCCGTTTTTGTTCCTCACAGATATGTATAGCAGCTTTCTGCAAATATACCGTTTCAATCCAGCCACAGATGGCCAAATTGCCATCCCTGCCGGAATGTTTGTCGGTACCAATGGCGATAAAAAATCAATCGCGGGAAATTGGCCACCCCATCAACCAGAACAAGGCGAATGGATTTGGCGGGATAGTAATGGAAACGGTGCCTTTGAAAAGAACGAATACGATCGCAGCAAAGATTATCCTTATCTTGGCGGTTGGTGGGTAGACAGCAAAGGAGATGTTTGGAAAGCTTTGCGAACCCAAGATGGCAATAGTATCCGACGCTATCCTTTACAGGGAATAGATGCCAAAGGTAATCCCATTTACAGCTATAGTTCGATGGAAAAGCAAACTACTCCCAAAATATTTAACGACTTGCGGCGGCTGGAATATTTCCCGCAAACAGATACCATGTATTTGTCAGGTTTCACAGCAGATCACCCCGCCTTCGGCGACGATACAGGAGTTGCTGGATCTGAGATTGCCCGTTTTGACAATTGGAGTCAAGGAAATCGTACTGCTGCATGGCGGGTTGTGATTCCTTACGACAGCACCGGCAAACGTGAAGTATCTACAGCCGCAATCAGTGTGGCAAAAGATTATGTATTTGCCGTGACAGTTAAAACCGCAGAGGTATATGTCTACAATGCCACGACGGGAATACAAGTACAACAGTTAAAACCAGGCCCAGAAGTTGGCAGCGAAAGTGGCTGGATTGATATACCCTATGGTATCCGGGCTTTTCGGCGTTCCAATGGTGAGTATTTGGTATTTGTAGAAGAAAATTGGAAAGGAAAAGTGATTATGTATCGGCTGGCGGGGTGAGTCTTTACAGCAATTACGATATAACACAGCCTTGACTCTAAGCTTAACTAAGCCGCAGATCCCCGACTTCGTAAAAGTTGTCGGGGATCTTGTTTCTGCGCGTTTGATTATGTAAAAGAATATGTGATTAAATGTATTGCAGATTTAATAAAATGCTTCATGCGTCGAGACTCAATTTTTTACAAACTGTTTCAACAATCCCCCACTCTTTTATTTGAACTATTGACAAATCCGCCAACAAATGCAGATGCTTATCGATTTGATTCGGTAGCTGTCAAGGAACCCAAATTTGAGATAGATGGGGTATTTCTCTTACCAGAAAGCGAGACTCCTGGGGTTGTATATTTTTGTGAGGTACAGTTTCAAAAGGATGAACAGCTTTATGAAAGAGTATTTGCTGAATCTGCGCTATACTTTTACCGCAACCGCGCCAGATTTAACGATTGGCAAGCAGTTGTAATTTATCCATCTCGCAATACCCAACAAAGTAACATTTACCCTCATCGGGGATTGCTCAATAGTAACCAAGTCCATCGAGTGTATTTGGATGAATTGGGGAATATTCGCCAATTACCTTTATGGGTGGCACTGATGGTACTAACTACCTTAGAGGAAGAACAAGCACCTGAAGAAGCAAGGTATTTGTTAACAAGAACTGTCCAAGAAGTACCGTCAGCAGAAAGTCGCGTCATAATAGAGATACTGACGACGATAATGATGTATAGGTTTGAACAATTGAGCCAAGCGGAGGTAGAGTCTATGCTAGGAATAACACTACAGCAAACTAGAGTTTATCGAGAAATCAAGGCAGAAGGACGAGAAGAAGGACGAGAAGTAATGGCTAATGCTATTTCCCGACAATTGACTAAGCGCCTTGGAGAACTGTCTGAGGAAATGCGCTCCTCTGTTTCTGGTTTATCTTTGTCTGTTCTCGCAGATTTGAGCGATGCACTGCTTGATTTTACTACCTTAGCTGATTTGCAATCTTGGTTACAAGGGCGAATAAATTAAACTACTTCTTCCTGCTTTTGACTTAAATACATGGCAATTCCTTTCTCGTAGTAAGCTGCCTCATTAATAAAAATAGGATAAACAGTAGAAGCTCCCTCATAGAAAATATCTTTTCCTTCAAAAGTCACAAACATTGGATCGCCGGGATTCAAAGGTTCATAATCCCGAAACTGAAGCTGGGGATGAATCATGGCTTGAATCTCCCCTCCTAGACTCAGCCCGCCGTCGGCATCGCTTCTAGGATAATCGACAGTTCCAATGTATTTATAAAGTGTAAGCTGGCTGCTTGTCTGCGGAATTTTCCCCTGGTTGCACCCTTCAAAATAATCTAAAACTGCATAAATAAGCTGCTCTGTTTCCTGAAATAATTCGGCGTTTAAAACATTCTGAGCCACAGCACCAACTTCTATCACAAAACCCAATTCGCACAAAGAACGGAGAAAACCATTTTCTTTAGATTCCTGATTAATACAGACTTTCACCAAAGGATTAATAGAACTTAAATAAGCACCTAAGCGAAGTAATAAAGGATGCATATCACAAAAAATCAGAGTTAACCCCATGTTGGCAGTTGTGCTGTGCAAATCAACAATTACATCGACAAAGGGCTGATTTTGCGGTTGCAATATTTGGTGAATTGCTTTTGCCCGTGTATCTTCATAACTTGAGAGTTGGGGATTTTGTAAGCCTTGATTAGTGAAGCAACGATTTAAATCTTTTTCAATGTATCGTTTGCCTTCTTCAATAGCTTTGAGATTGCCAAGTAATGCCAGAGTTTCAAAACTTGCTCTGTTGATTAAATTAGGATATTGCTGAAACCTTTTAACTAGATGTACTCCTGTTAACTCATTACCGTGGTTTCCTCCAACGATCGCAACTCGTTTAATTTGACTCATAACAACCTCACTGGCTCCCCTACGGTTATTGAGAATGGTGCAAGATACAAGATAGAAGTATAGCTGCTGCTGACTAAATCTTGTAAAAGACTGACGCCTACGCTCCATGTTCGAGCCAAAATATGATAACTGTTAAGCTGTTGCTTTTGGTACAAAAGGGAAGGAAATTTATGGAGTATAATTTTCAAGCGATGCCGAAGGCGGGCTACGCCTACGCGGAACTTTACAAAAACGCCCTCCTCAACGATGTACTCCCCTTTTGGGAAAAATATTCTCTCGATTGGCAGCAAGGCGGCTATTTTACCTGCCTCGATCGCCAAGGCAAAATTTATGATACAGACAAATTCATCTGGCTGCAAAACCGCCAAGTGTGGACTTTTTCGATGCTTTACAACCAGCTAGAAAAGCGCGAAAACTGGCTAAAAATTGCTAGCAATGGCGCTAATTTTCTCGCCCAACATGGTAGAGATAGCGATGGTAATTGGTACTTTGCCCTCACCAGTGAAGGAAAACCACTAATTCAACCTTACAACATCTTTTCTGATTGCTTTGCGGCGATGGCATTTAGTCAATATGCACTCGCTGGCGGCGAAGAATGGGCAAAGGATGTGGCAATACAGGCTTACAACAACGTATTACGCCGCAAGGATAATCCCAAGGGCAAATATAATAAAACCTATCCCCATACACGCCCGATGAAATCATTGGCTGTACCAATGATTTTAGCCAACCTGACTCTAGAAATGGAATGGTTGCTGCCAAAGGAAACCTTAGAAAATGTCCTAGCTGAAACCGTCCGCGAAGTGATGACCGATTTTCTCGACCCAGAACGGGGACTAATGTACGAAAACGTTACCCCTGAAGGTTCACACATAGATTCTTTTGAGGGACGGCTGATTAATCCAGGTCACGGTATCGAAGCTATGTGGTTTATAATGGACATTGCGCGTCGGAAAAACGACACCAAAACGATTAACCAAGCCGTTGATGTGGTGCTAAATATCCTGAATTTTGCTTGGGATAGCGAGTACGGCGGATTGTATTACTATATGGATGCAGACGGACATCCCCCACAACAATTGGAATGGGATCAAAAACTGTGGTGGGTTCACCTAGAGTCTTTGGTTGCATTAGCAATGGGTTATCGCCTAACCGGGCGTGAGGTGTGTTGGGAATGGTATCAAAAGATGCACGATTATGCCTGGTCACACTTTGCTGATTCAGAATACGGTGAGTGGTTTGGCTATCTGAATCGGCGTGGAGAAGTATTGTTGAACCTTAAAGGTGGCAAATGGAAAGGATGTTTTCACGTACCACGGGCATTGTACCTTTGTTGGCAGCAATTTGAAGCGATCGCTACTCCTTTGCAATAGATTGATTACAAAAATTCATATTCATGACCACAACTGAAGCTGTCGTTACCACAGCTTCAGTTTTAGTAACAACAGCCTTAAAGTTACTTATGAATCCTTCAGTTGTAGTAACAACGGCTTCAACATTGATAACTACAGCTTCAGTTTTAGTAACAACAGCTTTAAGGTTACTTATGAATCCTTCAGTTTAACTATCACCTCATCCACTGGATCATATACAGGCTAGTCCTATAATTAAAGGTATTGCCCAAACAAAAAGCTTTTAATATGAGAAAACTGTCTCTGATTCTCCCCTTAGCTATCCTAGCTTTTGGCAGTGTAGTTGTTAAGAGCCAAGAAATCTCCTCACCCAATACATACACTCAATCTGTTACCCGTGAAGTTTTAGCGAGTGGTTATCCTACTCAAGATAAAAAGCAGATTCTTGAGCTTGTACGCTATACCATCGCACCAAGAACAAAACTCCCTACTCATACTCATCCGGGAATGCAGATTGAACGAGTAGAGGCGGGAACTTTAACTTATACTGTTGTGGAAGGGGAAGCTAAAGTAACGAAAGCTAACGGCACAGAATTGATTCTTCAAAAAGGGAAAACTATACAGCTTACAGTTGGAGATTCTTTAGTTGAATCTGCCGGAATGGTTCATTATGGAGAAAACCAAACAAACAAGCAGATTATTCTGTTGTCTGCTTCTTTATTTAATGCTAATCAACCCAAAGCTATTTTAACCAATCCTGAAAACAGATGAATTTTTAAATCTGCTTGTTCTTCTGGCTCAGTGTCTTCATTATTAATCACAAACTAAATTCTGCTGCGCCATCCTCATCCATATCTGCATCCTTATCCATAGCAGGAGCTTTAAATTTAGAACCATGAATTAATTCACCAAACGCAATTCTTGGATTTTGGTGAAGAATATTCAGCACACTCATAAAATCTCGCACAATTTCCCCTGGTGTCAGTAATGCTTCTGCACCCAAGCGATTAATAATTTCTTGCACAAACTCCTTCAACTCATGATTTGTCAAAGTCTGTTCATACCCAAAATTGAGTGCATGAATCTCAGCTAAACGTTGCAAAAGCGTCAAAATTTCTGCTTCACTCAACGGGTTCAACCGAATCACTGGCCCTAAATGTTCCTGAACATTAGCTTGGGCAACAAAACGACTTTCTTTTGTGCGTCTTTGCCAAGCTTGGTCTGCAAAAAGTCCCCGTTTCGGGTCTTCTAAAAATTTAGTTGTCCCACCAACAACAATGCCAAGATGTTCTGCTTTGCACTGCATGGTGTCATTAAACATTGCGAGGAGTCGATTATAATTCTTTTCTCGTGTAACTGTGGTAGATATTTGATATAAATGTACAGCTTCATCAACTAAAATTAACAGTCCTTTATAACCAATTTCAGCGACAAATTTCGCAAACAGTTTTATATAATCATACCAACTATCATCATCAATAATTACCCGCACTCCTAAAGCTGCTTTTGCCTCAACTTTAGTAGTAAATTCTCCCCGCAACCAGCGCATCGCCGCATTTTTTAAATTATCATCATCCATTCGGTAGCCACGCCAATAAGCGATAATCACGCTACCAAAATCAAAACCGTGAACTAAGTTTTCAATATACTGAACTACTTCCCTAATTTTCGATTCAACTTGGTCATCAAAACCATCGTCATTCGGACGCATTTCAGTTTCTTTAACCACTTCTTGTTGAATTTTATTAATCCATCCTTCTAAAATTGAGACTAAAGCACCACCATCAGGACGAGTTTTTGTAGCTAGGTGACTCATTAATTCTCGATAGGTAGCTACACCTTCATTGTTGCTTCCTGCTAATCGGCGTTCCGGGGATAAATCAGCATCAGCTACTACAAAACCTTGCTCCATCGCGCGGTTACGAAGCAGTTGCAATAAAAAACTTTTACCTGAACCGTAGTTACCAATGATGAAGCGAAATGCTGCTACACCCTCTGCAATATCATCGAGATTTTGTAATAGGCTTTTTAGTTCTTTTTCTCGCCCTACTGCTATATATTCAACTCCCACTCTTGGTACTACCCCCGCACCAAGGGAATTGATTAAAGCAGTGGAGATTTTTTTCGAGATTTTGAGCTTTGCCATGTATTACACTTCACTTTATTCTAAACGCAGAAGCACGCAGTAAAATACGCCTTAGCCTTGGCGAATATAATTAGCGGCTATACAGACAAAACCCACCTCCGTGGGTTTCAAATTCTTAGGGACTTCCAAGAAATAAATTATTCAAGGAAAGGAACCACAGAGACAAGGCAGCGCGGTCTTGGGGAGCCAGTGCGGTCTTGGGGTCTCCCCAAGTGGAGCATCTGGCGTGGTTTCCCCCATGAGCGACTGCCGCGCAGAGAACACAGAGAGAATAGAAATAGATTGGAAGTCCCTAAAAGTCCGCGCAAGTGGACTTCGTTTGTGTAGCTGCGATTCCTAATCGCCAGGTATATTTGCAAAGGTGAGATGTTCGCGTAGATAAGGTTCATATTCACCTTACTACTAATGTGACGACGGCAATAATAATTTAATTTGACGAAGCATTTTTAGCCATGAGGTGTTTATATATTGCAATTATTTTTTTGACATCCGCCAGATGCTCCTGATAAACTTCTGGAATTTCCGAATCTGTATTAATTATTAATTCTCCAATAGTATCATTTGCCCGTTCATTTATAGAATCGATTAATAGATTTGGCATAGTGATATTTGCTTCGGCAATTTTTTTAATAGCACCATTGGGATTATCTTGTTCAACTATCGCTTTTAATACTTGTAACTCATATCCTGGGAGATTTTCTAGGAAATTAGTCCATTCTTCGGGTATATTCTCCGATGTATCAACTTCCGAAGTGTCAATAATGGCTGAAGTTTCAATTATTTCCGAAAAAGGAAACAATTCAATGTCATCTTCTTGGGAATTTTCAGATAAAGGCTCTGGATTAAATGTTTCTACTTGTTGGAGTAATTCCCATACTTGATTTTGTAATGAGTCTCGTTCTTCTTGCAGTAATGAAATTTGCCCTTGTAACTGCTGTAATTCGGCTTTTTGTTCTGCTATTTGGCTTTGTGAATAATTCAGGATAGCTTGGATATTTTCTCTTTCAGTTTTTGTTTCTACAAGCAATTGATTTTTTTGGGTTGTCTCAGCTTCTAGCTCTTGAATTGCAATTCGCAATTCGTATAGTTTTTCTTCTAATTGGGGTTTGAGTCTGCCTAGAAGAGTTAAATTACTTTCAACTTCTTGTTTCTCATCTTGCAGTTCAGAAATTTGACTTTGCAACTGGGTGATTTCAGCACGAGATACATTACAATTCGATTCTATACGGCGCTTTTCTGCTGTGAGAACAGAAAAAGCATTGTTCAATTCTGTTTGATTTTTATGTAAGTTATTAATTTCAGTTTGCAGACTATTGATTTCGCTTTCTAACTGCTTCTTCTGTCCGGCAAATGTTCTTAATTCTCGATGTAGACTATCTCTTTGGTTACGGCTTTCTGTGACTTGATTTTGCAGTTGTTGTGATTCAGCATATAATAAATTATGATGTTCTTCGATTTGATTGATTTCTCTGACAACACGAGCTTTTAATCCCTCCATCTCTTTAATTCGCTTGCGGAGAGAACCTAAAACAAACATTTCATAATTTCGGCGTCGCTTATCTACGAATACTGCTGCTGTATAGATAGTAGCGGCAGTAATTACACCTGTGAGAAAGGCTTTATTCAAATCCCAGCTTGGGACAAGACTAAGACCAAAACTCACACTAAAGGCAACTATCACTAGTATAAATCGATTGCTGATCATTACTGATTGCATATTGCTGCTTTTTAGGGTATTTAAATTATCAGAATAAGTAGTTTTTAAGGTCATTACCCCTCTCATAGTCGTTCTGAAATCTCTAGTTTGAGTTACTAGTGCATAACATTGTTCTGTAAATAACAAATAGATTAATTTTTTTAATGTTAAGTGTTGTCTGTATTGTTATTTGCATGAAAAAGTGTTAAATCTGCTTTTAAAAAATCAACAAACTGCCGTGCTGTACGTCCAGAACGACCATTATGGCGAGTTGCCCATTGTAATGCTTGAAATTCCAAATCTTCTTCGGTAATATTAATTTCAGCTTGGGCAGCGAGATGTTGTACAATTTTTAAATACGTTTTCTGATTGGCTGGTTCAAAGGTTAAGGTTAAACCAAAGCGATCGCTAAACGAAAGCTTCTCCTGCATCGTATCCCAGGCATGGACTTCCTCATTATCCTTGGGCGTAGGTCTATCCACAAAAAACTCCCGAATCAGGTGACGGCGATTAGAGGTAGCGTACACAACTACATTTTGAGGCCGCGCAGTTAAATTACCTTCTAAAACTACCTTCAGGGATTTAAAAGCATCATCATCTTCTTCAAAAGAAAGGTCATCGACAAAGATAATAAATTTTTGTGACGCACCCCGTAAATGTTCCACAATTTTTGGTAAGTCTTTTAAATCAGATTTTGCCACTTCCAACAAACGGAGACTGCGATTACTATATTCATTCAACAAAGATTTCACCAAAGAAGATTTGCCAGAACCGCGACTACCGTAAAGTAATACGTGCAGTGCCATCTCTCCTGATAACAAAAACTCTGTATTTTTTAGCAAAGCATCTCTTTGAGACTCGTAACCTACAAGCGCACTCAGCTTAATTGGGTCAGAATACCGGATACCGATAAACTGGCCACCTTGCCAGCGTAAAGCGCGATATTCTGCAAATAAACCAGAGCCACATTGCCGATAATAAGTTGCTAACTCTTCTACAGCATCACCCCAATTGTCTAACTCTTGTAGATATATAGCGAACTTTGTCTCTACTCCTACCAATTCTTGCCCTTTATACCACACTACTGGCGAAATCGGCATATTAGCAACGCCTTGTACCCACTCGCTTAAAGAAGCACTGCTACATTCATAGAGACTTTGCAATATTTGTAAATCGTGCTGAACTGCTGCTACTAAAGCCGGGGGTAAATCTTCAAATTCTCGCTGTTGGGCCAGTCTTGTGAAAGGATTCTCAGAGAAGAGAAGTTGAGTAATTAAGTAGTCTTCCCAGTTTTGATTTATAGCAGCCAAAGCGTGGAAGTAAATACCGTAGGCTTGGAGACAACCGCGTGCATCGGCGTTAATGTAACGTATAGCTTGCAACAGTTCCAGAAATGCCATTCCCACTTCGCCTTGCAGAACAGATTGGTACAGTAAAAGTGAGGCTGCTTGGCGCTGGAGATGTTGAACCTTTGTATATGAGGAAGTACTTGCCATTGACATCGTTTGATTATCCATCAATCAAGTGTGTGATATAGCTAAATAGCTATGGTAAATTGTCTGCTGACCCTGGCAGTAAAGTCAAAGTCTACATAGGTTTTAACAATGAATTTAAGTATAATTGCTGCTTTTGCCTACGGCATCTTAGCGATTGTTGGTGGCATTATTGGCTACATTCAGGCTACAAGTAGAGTTTCACTCCTAAGTGGTAGCATTAGCGGTCTATTACTAATACTTGCCGCTTATTTTCAACTCCAAGGGCAAAGCTGGGGTTCAATTTTAGCGCTGTTAGTTACTGGTGTTTTAGTCGTCTTCTTTGCATTTAGGCTGGCAAAAACACGTAAATTTATGCCTGCGGGATTGATGACGATTTTGGGTATGCTGGCATTGGTGGTGATGGTGAATCAAATTGTGGCTTTAAGGTAGCATCAGTCTCTAAGCAATAACCGTCCTCCTGTTTTTTTTTGACAGGGTGTGACTCTCCCTGCTTGGAATTATATTAGTACATTTATATTACTGTGACTAGCTACTTAGAACAAAGAGCTTAAGCCCCTTGTCTCACCAAGCTTGATTTTGTGCAGTTTCACAAATAATTGGTATTACTTACTGTTCTATCAAATTAACGTTGTTAAGTTACTCAGCAGGTGTAGTTCTCACCTCCAGGCTGTGTTAAATATTGTGACGTTAAACAGGAGTCTAGATACGTTGCTAAAGCTTTCTCCAGAGTCTCCTCTATTTATTGTGTTAATCATTATTAGTTTTCTAGTAGTAACTTTGTCAACTTGGTTATCATCTAAACCATTCGTTTTAAAACCATTTGGGGTTAATGATATTATTCAGTTACTTACATTACAGTTATTTATTTCTTTGTTATTAGAGCGTTCTTTAGAAGTTTTTATAACTACTTGGCGTGGCCCATTTATCGAGCAATTAGATATTAGTATTCAGCAACAAAAGGCTCGAATATCTGAACAGATAAAACTTCTGGAAACCCAACAGAAACAATTTACTTCTTTAGAATCCAATCAAGTTAGTGGACTACCACCTGAAGGAATGAGTTTAGAACAGCAAATAATTCAAAACTATACACAAAATCAACAAGACTCATTAAAAATGTTCAAGCCCCAAATTGATGATATAAATGAAAAAGAGCGCCAAAGAACAGCCTATAAATCTGAGACGCGAATAATTGCTCTATGGACATCCCTTTTATTCGGTCTTTTAATTAGCGCAATAGGTGTTCGCTCAATCGAGCCGCTTGTAGTTATTGATTTAGATAATCGAATTCAAGTAGTTATTTTCCGTTGTTTAGATGCATTGCTGACAGGAGGTTTAATTGCAGGCGGCAGCCAGGGAATCCATCAGATAATAAAAGTTTTTCCTGACTTTATGGAAGCTACATCTAAACAAATAAAAAATCAGTGATTATAAAAGAAGGCAAAAGGGAAGAAGTATTAAGCTGTCGCGCAAATAAGATTGCACAAATAGGGCGCTCATGTTGCCCACCCCACAAGAGATTTATTTTTTGGAGGATGCAAATTAAAAGATTTTTAGCTTAACAGAAAATTTGAAACTCACATTAGTAATATCTATAGGACTAGTATTTGATTTTTGAAATACATCTAAGAGGTTGTTTGAAAAGTGTTTCCCTGTGGCTTTAAGCACCTTGAGATCCCCCCTAACCCCCCTTAAAAAGGGGGGAACCAGAATCAAAGTCCCCCTTTTTTAAGGGGAGCCAGTCCGGTCTTGGGGTTTCCCCAAGTGGAGGATCTGGCGTGTCTCCCCAGGTAGAGGAGCCAGCCGCGTGGGCGGGTTTCCCGACTTGAGCGGACTGGCATCAAGTGGCATGGATTTAGGGGGATCTAAAACTTTTGATACCGACAAGAGGACTTTTCAAACATCCTCTAACAGCACTACAAGCTTGGATGGTGCGTTACGCTCTGCTAACACACCCTACAAGACTACTTAGATTTTTTTAGAAATCAAATATTATTCCTATATTCTAGATATATACTTGTATCTTCCCAGAAATAATCTTTATTTTCAAGCCAAAATCCAAAATTTAAAATTCGGTGAAATCAGGTAAATCATGGGATTTAGTAAGAATGAATAAACTTCCATCTCCACCACGTCCAATTCTTAAGGTTTCATCTAAGTAAGTAATGTCAAGTGTGGCAGTTCTGCTGGTAGGATTATTAGCTGGAATAACCTTAAATGGGTTTAATTGGGGGGTATTAATGCCAACAATCTTCTCAATCGATAGGTAGCGTTTGTCAAAATAAACGTTAATGCGTTTGTTCTGTAGAGGTTCTAAATCTTCTTTAGCTGGCTCAAAGCTAGCTGTAACTTTGACATATCCCGATACTATTCCAAGAGAATGTTTAACTTTAGCTAAATTGAAAAACAATTTATTTGCAACATCAATCACTTGATAAACTTTACCCAGTTTTAACCCCAATGGGAGGGAAGCTAAAGAGCGAATTTCTCTGGCTGTGGAGTATTGCAGCTGCCAAGCTCCCTCTAGTAAAGAAGTAGTGTAGAGAAGCGGATTGAGATTGGGATTAACGCTCTCTAGTTCCGTTGTCAATTGTTCAATTTCTTCAGCTAATGTTTTGTCTAGCTCCAAATCAGTAACGGGAGAGCCATCGCTCTTGATTTGAATGTTCTCAAGCTTGGCTTGTAATTTTTCCTTAATTAAAAGTTGATTGTTCAATGGTTGAAGATTTTCTTTTACATATCCTATTACTTTAATTCAACTTTTATGTGGTAAATGCATAAAAGTTGAATTATCTAGATGAGATTAGTCAATGAGTTGTGGGGTGGGAATTTGCGTATCGATATCTGCTTGGGAATAAGTGGGAAGCAACCAGCTACTCTCACCTGCCTTGAATACTTTGGCAGGTTCAATATTCAATTCAATTGCGCCTGTGGCTGGATTGGTTGTAGCAATAGACTGTGTACCATCAACAAACTTGACGGCGATCGCTTCAGTCAGTTCTTCTGGTTGAGCGTTCGGGCTGAGAACCACTTGAGAACCTGCGGGTAAGTAAATGCCATCGCAATCCCAATCATCATCTGTGATTGTTCCTGCGCCTAGGAAGTAGAGTTGGGTTGGAGATTTTTTGGGTTTATTGGCATAGACAGCTAACGTCTTTCCAGTTTCATTGCGGCACTGTGCCCGCTTTGTAGCTGTTTCTATGGTATTTTTCTGAGACTGCAATTGTGCTAGTCGTTGCTGGAACTGTTCAGGTGTATAGCCAGCTTGCTCTGGTGTATCCTTAACAGTTAGAAGTTGATTGAGCGCCTGAGTTACCTCAGCATAGTCAGCCCCCTTGGTAAAATCCTTACCTGCCCAAGAGGGTTGAGCAATTATCAGGTTCACCATCAATACGAGAGTGACAAGAACAATTTTGAGAAACTGCATATTTTTCTCCTTTTTTTTGAAATTAGTATTCAGTACCACTGAAACTTTACCAGATTTCAAATCATTGAAAATTTTGATCGCGATCGCACCAACAAGAGCCATAAGATTAATAGTCCTACAAGCTCTCCCCAATGTCTTAATTAGGTGGTACTGAATCCAAGGAAGTAAATTTTAAATCTAGGTTTGCGAAAATTACACTTAGGTAGATATTTGTTAGTAATGTTTAGTCAATTGTCGAGCCAAATGCAAGTAACAAGGATATAATTACTGGGACTTAATTAGACTAAAAACTTAGCTCGATTAAAAGTATCAATTTTAACTAGATTTAACTTAATATTGGTTAAGTTTTTGGGAAGCACAACTTTGGATAAACTGAAGCTAATTTTTATTAACTATATCTTAGGAGGGGTGACTAATTATTTTAGATATGTATTCAAGAATTTTGATTAAAATTTTTAATCAATTAATTACCGAAAAAATGGGTTTAGAGCTACGTGCTTCACGCAATGCTTTAAAGTAATGAGTAGTGAATATTCTTACTCATTACTCATTACTCATTACTTATTACTTATTACTCCAGAATCACCGTGGCTTCAGTCCGATGAGGATGTCAACTATAAGTAGCTAAATACAACATTGGGTAGAAGCATCAAAAAAACAAATCACACATATTATGATCATGCCAGTGTTATCTAATGTTTATACTGAGATTAATTATTTCAATTGGTATTAGGAATTTTACTAAATATCTCAAAATTAGGGTGTAAAGAAATGATTTCAGCAGGAGTCGAAGTAAAAATAAATCGCCTAGAATCTATTGTGGAGCAAATTGGGGAAGCAGTACTCTCTACAACTGAGACAATTGAACGTCTTGCAGAAAGATTGGAGACTCTCAGCATCCAAGTTGAGGCACAGGGACAGCAGGTGCAACAGCAAGGCTATCAAATTGTCGCGTTGTGTGATGCGGTACAGACTCTTACAGAATCTCACCATAATTCACTACAAAAACTCAATCAACTAACACAAACTGTAGATCGGTTTATTTGCTTAATTCAAGAATTAGATGACTCAAATAATTCGTAATTCGTAATTGCTGATAACTGCTAACTAAATGTCAAACCCTTAACTGAGTTACCGCGATATTGCCGGAAAAACATACATCGACATCGCTACCAGGAGTGCGATCGCGTTTGCCATATTCGCCTACATAATAAAAATCATCGCCTTCAATTCGATAGTTCACGGGCAAAGGTTTGGTACAGGGTTGGCAAAACACCACATTCGGATCTGGTTCTCCTGGTTGCAGATGCGGCAAATTCACATTCCAGAAGCTTCCCGGTTCTAGGGGACGTTTGAGTAAGTCCGCTAAAACTTCATCTGTCAATTTAGCGGCTAAATCCCAATCAAAATTCTGCTTGGCTTTGCGATACTGGGAAATGGCAACTCCAGGAATACCGTGCATTGCGGCTTCCCGCACGGCGGCCACTGTGCCAGAAATGTAGGCATCTACTCCTAAATTGCCTCCAGCGTTGATACCTGAAAGTATAAACTTGACATCCGTGGTGATTTGTGTTATGGCAATTCTTACACAATCGGCGGGAGTACCTGCGATCGCATATTCAGTTTCAGAACGTCGCTGAAGCTTGATAGCACGAGTAGTAGTAACTTGATGTCCACAGCCAGACTGATGATCAGCAGGGGCAGCGATAATAATATTTTTGCCGTTTACAGCTTTGAGCAGCGCTCGGATACCGGGGGCATCAATGCCGTCGTCGTTAGTTAAAATTATAGTCATGTATATATTATTGATGTAGTTTTAGCCAAAATATCAGAAAAATGCAGATATCAGCCATGAATCGGTAGAGTAAAAAAAGTTACTTGCAGATATGAAAAAATATACTAGACATCTCCAGAAATTAAATATGCGTTACCCAGAACCCTTGTACAGAGGTAGCAGTGCTACGTCAAAACAATTCTTATGTCTACTAGATTCTGCCAAAAATATTGATCATACGATATCATTTTGAGATGGTTTGCAAATTCCGCCCTAAGTATTTGGGTTAATTCCCAAAATGGGCGGTATTTCTTGTAAGTAGTAAGAGTGTTAGCAACAAGTTAATCCTTGTAACCGCCCTCAAAACAAGTTTGTGCAATCAAAAAATCCCGTAAAATATATATCTGCTGGCAATATCAGAAATTTCATCCTGTAGAAAACCGGGAACAAGGTGATTTTTGCAGTGGTTATGTAGTATTTTTGGTGCAAGTCTGTCTTAGGGATCACACGATGAAACAGCTCCTCAAACGAGTATTTAGAAGTCAAAAACACCTCATCCGGCTAATTCTACCTTTGGTGACGGTTATTTTAGCAGCCTCGCTGTTTGCCGCACCTGCTTTAGCTACAGGTGTGTATCAAATACCCAACCTCACAGCAGCAAATGACACCTGGGTTTTGGATCAAGGTGAAGTAATCAGCCGTCTGAATGAAGGCAAAATTAGCAGCGCTTTCAAGGATTTGGCCAAGCAAACTGATAAGGAAGTCAGAATTGTCACTGTTCGCCGCCTCGACTACGGGGAAACACCGGAAAGCTTCACCAATAAACTGTTTAAAAAATGGTTTCCCACAAAAGAAGCCCAAGCTAATCAAACTTTATTGGTTCTTGATACCGTTACCAATGGTACTGCCATTATTACTGGGGATCAAGTTAAGCCCTTGCTCACGGACTCTATTGCCGAGAGTGTCGCTACTGAAACAGTAAGTGTGCCCTTACGCAATGGTAACAAATACAATCAGGCATTTTTAGATGCTAGCGATCGCCTTGTCGCTGTCCTCTCTGGTCAAGCCGATCCAGGCCCACCCAAAATAACTGACAATGTACAGGTAGAAGGCACCTTCAAGAAAGCAGAAGAAACCAACCAAGGTAATGCTACTGCTTGGGTAGTAGGATTGTTAATTGCCGCCACCGTTATCCCAATGGCGACTTACTATATTTATCAGATAAATCAGCCATCATCTAATGGGTAATGCCAGAGTTAAGAGTTAGGAGTTAAGGAGTTTGGAGTTGGGAGTTTGGAATTTCTAACTCTTAGCTTTTAACTCTTAACTTTTAACTCCTCACTCCTAACTTTAATCTCACTCCTAACTTTAATCTTGAATATACTCTTGCTCTGTGACTAAAGCTACCTCAGCCCGAACAAATTCTCGACCCAGATAAGCTGCATGATTTAATTGAGTTACAGGAGAGGGCTGAATTTCTTCAAAAATCTTGACGCAAAGTTCTTTCGCTGTCCTCGCGCTAAAAGCCGTCGTTTGAGTTCGTTCTACCTTTTCTCGCGCCGGAATTACCTTTCCTGTTTCTGGATCGACAGCTAAACCGCGATCGTCAATCACATTTGTAAAATGCTTGGCATAAATTAACCTAGCATCTCGATCTAAGTAAATAATGAAATATCCACCGGGATCAAGGTCAATATGACGTTGGGAAAGTTTATCATCAATTGCGGCTAAATTTTCAACTATTAAATCCATAAGCATTATAAAAAGAAAATTTCTTTTATCAGGGTTTTTACACTATATATCAAGTGTAATTCCTATATTCTTTAGTATTATTCATATCTTTAGTATTTTTGTGAATACTTTTATTTAAAAGCTTGTAATAAATTACACTTAAAGGTTAGTATATACGTAATATTCAGATTGCGTATTTTTGCTGCATCAATTGTTATAAAAAAAACTATATACTCGCCTTGGAATGAAATTAAAAAGCCCTGCTAAAGACTTACTTCAACACGAAGAAATTATTCGGCGAGGCATTCAAGACGGTAAATTTTGACGAATCATAGCAGAAATACCGTCTCGATCGCCAACAGTTTAATTTCACAATTTTGAAAATAAGGAAAATTTGCATCTGTTTGCCGAATAATTCAGCTTTATTCGGCAAACTCTGTTACGAAAGTAGTTCCTTTTCCTCAAGCATTTTTCTCACTAAATGGCAACTCTGCATTAATCGCTTCAATCTCCTGCTGTTCGAGTTGATTTACTTCCTTAATATAGGGACGAATAATTTGTCCTAAACGATTATTGTAAAAGCGGTGCAAACTGTGATTGGGCATAGCAGGGAAACCACGGCGTTTTTTGTGACGCCCGCCCGCGCCAGGGTCAAAATTTTGGATGCCGTTAGCGATCGCCCACTCAATCGGCGTATAATAACAAGCATCAAAATGTAAGCAATCTATTTCTTGAAAACTCCCCCAATAGCGTCCATAGAGTTTGTCATCTTTAAACAAACAAAAGGACATTCCTAAAGGATAAGAGTTATCTTCCTCGCTATATGCAGCAATAAACAAGACTCGATGGCGATAATCGGTGTGTAGCTGCTCAAAAAACCTTTGTGTGAGATACTTGCTACCCCACCAACCAAATTTATCACAGGTGTCAGCATAGAACTGGTGCATCAAGGGAAACAAAGACTGAGGAATTTCATCCCCAGTCAGAGGTTGCAATCGCAAACCTGCTTTTTCTACAGCTTTGCGTTCCCGCTTAATATTGCGGCGCTGATTGGCGTTAAACACCTTCAAGTAATCATCAAAAGTTTTAAAGCCAGCATTTTCCCAGATATAGCTATGGTGCAGCCAAGTTGTAAAACCATGCCGTTCCAGGGTAGGCCGCCATTGGGGATCGACATAAAGAAAATGACACCCAGAAATTCCATTTTTGGAGCAAAAAGTGTCAATTTCATGAACCATCATCGCTGTGATTTCGTCCTCATCTTCCCCTGGGGCGATTAAGAACCGATAACCTTCGGCAGGAGTAAATGGTGTCATTCCCAGCAATTTTGGGTAATATTGAACTCCGATGCGATCGGCTAACTCTGCCCATTCGTGATCGAAAACAAACTCACCAGAACTATGTCCTTTCAGATAAAGTGGCGCAGCCGCAATTAGCGTTCGATCTCGCCACAATGTCAAGTGATTTGGCAACCAACCGGTTTTAGCCGTAGCACTCTGAGAGGTTTCGATATTGTTCAGCCACTCCCATTCTAGAAATGGCGTTTTGAGTGGCATTGCCAAAGCATTCCAGGCATTTTGGGGTACTTCAGCGATTTTGTTCGTCCAAACGACAGAATAGCGAGGCTTTAGTTGTTCCACTATTAGGGGGACTGGGGATTGGGGACTGGGGACTGGGGACTTGTACTGAGCGAAGCCGAAGTATTGGGGACTGGGGACTTGTACTGAGCGAAGCCGAAGTATTGGGGACTGGGGACTTGTACTGAGCGAAGCCGAAGTATTGGGGACTGGGGACTGGGGACTGGGGACTGGGGAGTAGAGAGTGAGGGACAACGGGGATAAGGAGAACAACCCATGCCCCATGCCCAATACCTAATACCCAGTCCCCAATCCCTTATTTAGCGTAATCTAATCTGCTGGTCGTTGCAGGCGATAGTGTAAAAACACTTCTTGTTCAACTGTATGAACTTCTATGAGTTGCAATTTGGGAGCCAAATCGGGTAAAAATCCTTTCCCATCTACCAGTGTGGGTGCGGTATTACCACCTAAAATAAGCGGGCAGACAGTTAGCCATAATTCATCAATTAAATCTAATTCCAGCAAGGAAGCGACTAATTCACCTCCACCCAAGACCACCAAGCGTGTTATATGTAGAGTGGCTAGATGTTTGAAAGCTGCGGAAATATCAATTTCTCGTGTTGGTGTTTCAAAAACCAGAATCTGCTCAAATTCTGGAGGTTGCTCCTGTACTCTGGTTTCCAGAGTACAGGAAAGCGTCTGTAAGCGTTTTTTCCATGAAAGTGCCCCCTCTGTTGTCGTGAGTAGCCAGCGTCTAACTGGTTGCTTAAAAAAGTGAATTTCCGGATTGAGGTTTGCAGAGCGTGTAATCACTATATGAAGTGGTTGCAGAGGCTTACATTCTTCTGCCCGATGTGTCACTAGAGTTGGCTCTGTTACGATAAGTGTTGTTCCGTAGGCACTCAAAGTACCAGCACCGAATAAAACGGCATCAGACGCAGCGATTTGTTTTTCTAAGTGTGCTTTATCAACCCTTGAGCCAAACCGAGCGGGCGATCGCATAAAATCTGCAATCTTGCCATCTGCACTCATTGCTAAAACAACTGTAGTATGAGGACGATCTTGCAACATTAAATTGATTTGATAGTTTTAATATTTTTGTAGATTCTCAAAAGAATCCGTGCCTGCAAGCTACTGTTTTACAATTTCACCACTGTATTCAGATGCCACAAAAATCGCTTTTACATCCAGCATACATCACTTTTTGTATAGGAAGTTTCTTTTTAAATGATAGCAATTTGTTATTTTTAAACATTGAAAATAAAATTCTGATAATTTAATAAAATGTCTCATCTAGCTGTTCTAATTACATATCTTTGCTGTTGTGGTTTGCCGATGCAAAGTGAGACACTCGATGACTAATTCCCGTCAATCTTCCTTTCGTCGAATTTTAGTAACGAGAATATTGTTGCTGTTCGTTCCAGTTTTACTGATATGCGAGCTTGTTGCCTTGAATAAGGCACGTTCTAGCATATTGAGAACTGCACGTCAAAATTTAACAGAAAGTGCCATCAGTAAAGGTGAGAGAATTGGAGATGCGATCGCCATCTTAAAAGCAAATTTGCTGACTGTAAGTAAAACAACGGTGATTCCGTCGGGTTCGCCGATACAAGAGCAAGAAATTCTCACGCAGTTAAGGCAACAACTTCCAGCCACTATTGAGTGTATCCAATTAACAAATCTCCTGAACCAAAAAATAATTGCTAGTAGTTGCGGGGATCAAGCAATTGGAGAATTGAGATCACCTTTGCCTAGTGACGGAATTGATGTTAAAGCAATCTTTCCGCCAAAGGTAGGAATGACTGGAAAAAGAAACAGCCAAAATCAACTGCAATTAGTGTTATCTGCACCAGTTTATAATAAGCGAAGAAATTTAGTTTACAGCTTAAGTATTCAGTCTGCATTTTACCAAGAAACCAGAAATCCGCCGGGATCGCTCACGGGCGCTATGGTAGTGATTGCTGAAGATGGCACAATTTTGGCGCACCCATTCCCCGCCTGGGTGGGAACTAATATCAATCAGCACCCTTATGCTTCCCAATTCAAGAGCATAATTAAAAATGCCATCGCGGGACGAAATGATTCAACAAATTTGTCTTTTATTGAGGGTAAAGAACTAGTAGCGGGCTATACATATATTGCAAATCCACTCACCCAGCAGCAGCAGGAAAAATGGATAGTCTTAGCTGTTACTAGTGTCGATAATGCGCTTTTTGGTTTAGAGGAAATCAAACTAATTCTCATCGTTTTGACAGTTGGTTTGATTGGTGCAAGTTTGGTAGTATCCCTATATCTAGCTCCTTACTTGGCACGTCCTGTTGAAGAATTGCGAGACTACGCTCTAAATATTCACTCTCATCACGCCGCACAACCAGTTCCGCACAATTTTCAAATCCGGGAATTCAATCAACTAGCCCAAGCATTAGACCAAATGGTAGAACGGCTGAAAGCTGGCGCAGAAGAACTGGAAATCGCTTGGAAAGAATCAAAAAGCGCTAACCAGATTAAAAGCCAATTTTTGGCTACAACTTCTCATGAATTGAGAAACCCATTAAATATTATTATTAACTGTATTCGCCTGGTCGAAGATGGCTTATGTGATGACCGGGAAGAAGAAATGGAGTTTCTCAAACGTGCCGATGAAACAACGATTCACTTGCTAGGTATTATTAATGATTTACTCGACATTTCTAAAATCGAAGCAGGTAAACTTTCTGTTGTCTCCACACCTATTGACCTCCGACAAATATTGTTAGAAGTAATCAATTTGCAATCAGTTAATGTTCAACAAAAGGGCTTGCAGTTGAAATGTGAGTTAGATTCTGAACTGATACCAATTAAGGCAGACGCGGGAAAACTGAAGCAGGTATTAATTAATGTGATCGGCAACGCCACTAAGTTCACCGACACAGGAAGCATCACCATTACTACAGAAATTCAATCTAGTAGTGCTAAATCTCAGGTGGTAGTCGCTGTCAAAGATACAGGTATTGGCATTGATCCCACTCAGCAGCACAAGCTATTTCGCCCCTTTGTAATGGTGAATGGCACAACCACGCGCCAGTTTGAAGGTACTGGACTGGGACTAGCGATTTCACGAAACTTAATCGAACTCATGGGAGGCAGCATTACTCTTGAGAGTGCGGGACTTCATCAAGGTACGACACTGAAAATTACCTTACCTTTGATTGATATCTCGCTATTAGCTGTTCCAGAGAAAGAAGAAAATGTCGGCGATCTGGGATTCTCCTCTGGGAATGAGGCGGCAAAAATAAGCCGTTACCCCAACCTACAGGAGTCTGGGGTAAGTCCATCTTTGGGGATCAATGAGTCTGTGAAAGTTGAGGTAGACGAAAAGAAGTTTCCGAAGTCCTTGCTGTTATTTGGGAATGAGACTTGCGAGATTCGTCTTTCACCACTACAAACTATCTTGGTAAGTCTTCCAAAATGAGGGGTTTGTGCGAATGGGACTTTCAACAGGTAATCGTCGCTGCACTCCAATTAAAAATAAAGAAGTTTGGCGTTGCTGAATACTGGTTTAAGGGACTGACAAATAAAAAACATCCCAAATTTTCTTGTGGGATGGGTGTCCCCACCCGTCCCATATTTAGAGCGCTCATGTTGCCCACCCCACAAGATGGATAATTGATTTATTGGAAATCCCTAAAAGCCCTATTAAAAAGGGAAAGGGTGGACTGTTGCCCACCCTAGACCATTATTTACTTAGCAATACTTTAGACAGGTGCTTCACTAGCAGTTTTACCAACCAGCATTGCAGCATTTTCCTCGCTTTCGAGGATACCGAATTCAATCAACAAATCTTCTAACTCTTCCATCTCAATTGGGGTGGGGATAGTCAGATTCTTGTTGTCAATGATTTTTTGAGCCAATGTCCGATATTCGTTACTTTGATTGCTGTCAGGAGCGTACTCGTTAACAGTCATCCGGCGCAATTCTGCGTGTTGTACAATGTTGTCACGAGGTACGTAGTGAATCATTTGGGTATTCAAACGTTTTGCCAGGGTTTCGATTAAGTCGATTTCCCGGTCAACGTTACGGCTGTTACAAATCAAACCACCCAAGCGCACACCGCCTGTGTGAGCATATTTGAGAACACCACGAGCAATGTTGTTAGCAGCATACATCGCCATCATTTCACCAGAGGTAACGATGTAGATTTCTTGGGCTTTACCTTCACGGATAGGCATAGCGAAACCACCGCATACAACGTCACCCAAAACGTCGTAACTTACAAAATCAACATCTTTGTAAGCACCGTTTTCTTCTAAAAAGTTGATAGCGGTGATAATACCACGACCAGCGCAACCCACACCAGGTTCAGGACCGCCAGACTCCACACAACGTACATCGCGGAAACCGGTCAGCATTACTTCTTCGAGTTCAATATCTTCTACAGCGCCGCGTTCAGCAGCCAATTGCAAAACACTTGTTTGAGCTTTACTGTGTAGCATCAAACGGGTAGAGTCAGCTTTCGGGTCGCAACCGACAATCAGAATGCGTTGACCCATTTCAGCCATTGCTGCTAGGGTGTTTTGAGAGGTGGTAGATTTACCAATACCGCCTTTACCATAGAAAGCTATTTGTCTAATCTTTGGGTCAGTCATGGTTGTGTTTCCTACAATGATTTAATTGATGAGTCGGAAGCTTGATGTGAGATATTCACCCTTGGGGCTGTAGGGAAGTAGAGTCTGTTGGCATAGATGGGTAGCGAGCGATCGCTAGACATCGTACCCTGACAAAACTGGTTATTATCAGAATATATTTACCCACGAAGCGTAGACGCAGAGACACTTGTCATCAGACATCGCTTAAGGGATAAAAAAATCTCTATCTCCTAATAACGAAGCTTTTGAAACCATGACTTCAGCATTGTCAGTTGTTATAACAGAATCCCAAATGGTTGCTCAAGCCTCAAGAGTGGTTGCAGCAGGAATTCAAATGAACGCAGATTTATTCCTTGAACCACACAACCAACCAAATTGCAATCCACTCTTAAATGGTCGCTACAACTTCTTTGATTTTGCTGATGTCAAGTCGCCAAGAATTTCTATAGCGCTTCTCGTTTCGTGATTGATGCAGCAAGATAAATTCCAGCCTAAAAGTGGTAGCGACAGATGCAGTACTATAATGCCTGCAAAGGCAACCCCTAATCCTCTGGCTTAGACAATATCTTTGTAACTTTCGACAGTATGGTTAAATTCCTGAAAATTGGGGAATTACACCATTCTGCTTGAAGTTTTCGTTCCGAAAGTCAACAACTGCTTCAACTTAGTTCGCGGTTAAAAATGAATTCTTCCGCAAGACTCAGTTAGTAAATATTCTCGATTTCTATGGATTTGTCAGGCTGTACTAAGAGTCTTTATTCCCAGACTCCAAGAGTAATTGCCTTTGGTGGTTAATGCTCTAGCTAGGTTAGCCAACTCTTATTGGCTTATACCCAGATAAATTTCCATTGACTTCAAGTTGTTACAAAGGCTACTATCCTACTCAATCTAGTTTTAGATTTTTGTTACAAAAAGATGTAGCGAATTGAAGTGGACTTACCAGAGCAAAAAAACTTTCTTGAGCTTGCCTCAAACTTGTCTTGAAGTCTTTCTGTGTTTTCACTGTTTTGATTCCTATAAAAACCATAACATACATCTCACTAATTTATTTACCAAATCTAAAATTATTTATCTACTCAATAGAACATTATCCTTAGGATCTTTAATAGTCATAAGTTACGCGCTCACAAGTTATTAGTTAGTGAAGTTATTTATCATAGCTAATTTGTGCAGTTAGATACTTTTGGATATTTGATAAAAGTATTTAAAACTAATGTTTGACAACGAAAACATAATTTCTGATTTTTACGTTCAGAATTTGTCTAGAGAAAGTAGACTAAATAACCGCCGAAATTTCATTGGGTAATATCAAGTTCGCTTAATTACCTATAATTAAAAACTCCCCCAACTCCTACGGTTTTAATGTTAAATCTTTCGCCGGATAGATATGTACTAAATATGTTCACCATAAACTGATTCGATTAGTTATAACCCATCAACTCAATTCTTTACCTCACACATCCTAAATTGCCATCGGTATTTTGGCTTCTTCAGTCTTTGGCTAATCGGCTTGAAAAGTGTATCTTCAGCAAGATATTGTCAATTTTCCCTTGTTTTTGAATTGGCGCACAGCTATATGTACTTAAGTAGTAGCTGAAAGACAAGGAGAACAGATGTCAGGAAGTACGTCAAATTCAGAAATGCAATACCGAGTTATTGGTAGTACAGGAGAGAAAGTTTCCGCCATTGGATTGGGTGGTTGGCACATCGCCTTGAAACACGTTGATGAGCAGATGGCTATCCGCATTGTTAGAACAGCCATTGATCGTGGCATCACCTTTATGGATAACAGTTGGGATTACAACGGTGGAGTCAGCGAGATTCGGATGGGAAAAGCACTGCGCGATCGCTACCGAGATCAAGTGTTCCTGATGACGAAAATCGATGGTCGCTCTAAGAAGGAAGCAGCAAAACAGCTTGACGAATCACTTCAACGTCTACAAGTTGATTGCATCGATCTTGTGCAGCACCATGAAGTCATTCGCTACGAAGATCCCCATCGAATTTTTGACCAAGAAGGGGCGAATGCTGCTTTAATTGAGGCGCAAGAAGCCGGCAAAATTCGATACATTGGTTTTACTGGGCACAAAGATCCCCATATTCATTTACATACGCTGGAAGTTGCAGCCACTCACGGGTTTAAATTTGATACAGTGCAAATGCCGCTCAATGTGATGGATGCCCACTACCGGAGTTTTGCAAAGCTGGTTGTGCCAGAACTTGTGAAACAAAACATCGGCGTTCTGGGGATGAAAAGCTTGGCAAATGGTATTCTTTTACGGTCAAAAACTGTAACGCCAATTGAGTGTTTACACTATGCTTTGAATCTGCCCACATCGGTTGTGATTACCGGAATTGATAGTATGGAGATTTTAGAGCAAGCTTTTGAAGCAGTGCGGACATTCCAGCCCATGAACGACGAGCAAGTGCGATCGCTCTTAGCAAAAACGACAGAAGCGGCATCACGCGGCGAGTTTGAGCCTTTCAAAACCTCATCAATTTTCGATAGCACTGCCCAAAATCCAGATTGGCTGGGAGAGGAGCCACAGCGCATCCAGCAATTGATGTCAGCCTGATGTTTTCTTCGCACGCATAACATCACTTTCTGAATTTTACTTTGTGGAGTAATTCATCTTTAATACGGTTGAGAATCGAAGTCTCATCCAGGTTTGCCAAAATCCGATTGATTACTGCTTTGGGTCCATCAGGCCCCCAAGTCGCGCCATTAGCTAAATAAACTTTGGTCACTTGTCCAATACCGTAAGAAGAAACCCCTGCGACTCCCCCTTGGGTAAGTGCCACCGATATATAAGGGCCTAGGGCAATGCCACCCGTAGCCGTTGCAGAGATCCCAAGTAAGGTTTTTAATCCACTCAAGCCCAAATTTGCTAACAATTCACTAGCACCGATACCGCCCATACTCAGGGCGATTTTTTGTAGCAATTGTACAGCCCCGGCTTCGGTCATTGAGAAGCCATAGAGTTTAGATAAACCCAAAATCAGAGCAATATCAATAACCACACTACTGAGAATATCTACCACAGTTACGGGATTGAGTGCGATCGCTAATGCCTTAGTCATCACAGCCTTCCAAATCAACTGATTGGCATTCTGTTCCCGAATCATCAGTTTTCGCTCAACCAACTGCTCATTTACAATGTCAGCATAAAGCATGGTATTAAGAGCAACCAAAGCTTTACCCTCACGGTGTAGAATCTCCAAGATTTTCAGCTTTAGTTCTTCCACTTGGGCATTCCCTACACGCAACTGTATGCCCCTAGTACCATCAGGGCGACGAATCGCCGTCTTCACCAATGGCGATGCCGCAGTCATGACAATTTCTAGAGGCGTGAGTAATTCCCGCACCCTTTCATCCCGGATTTTGTGATAAATTGCCATCCGGTCTGCTTCTGGATACTGGTCTACTTTGTTAAATACCAGAATCATCGGTTTACCAGCTTCCCGCAGTTGAGAAAGCGCCATATATTCCAACTTTGTCATATCGCCAGAGATCACAAACAGAATCAGATCGGCTTGTTTGGCAATCTGTTCAGCTAATGCGGCACGGGTTGCACCATCTACTTCATCTAACCCAGGAGTATCAATTAATTCCACCTGCGATTGACCGACACCAGGGAGAGTGACTCGCAAAGCAAGTTCAGTTTCCCCAATCATCTCCTCACTAATACTCCAATTAACTGTTTGTGCCGCACGGGTGACACCGTGCAGCGGCCCAGTTTCAAATACTGTTTGCCCAACCAAAGAATTGAGTAGAGAAGACTTCCCACGTCCCACCATACCAAAAGCCGCAATCTGTACCACCATCCGGTCTAACTTTCCCAGCATGGTTTCCAACTCAGCAATTTCTGTCTCCAATCCGGTTTTTTCTTGGGGGGTGAGGTCAAGATTGGCTACCAAGTTTCGCAGCGCCGTTTGTGCTTGTTTATAATTCAGTTCCGTCTGAATGTCTTCAAAACTGAAAATCGCACTATCTAGTTCTTCCTCCCAACTGGTAGAATTTGCATCAGTGTTAGGGGAATCGCTTTGATGAGGTTCAGGCACAGGCAATGTCGAAGTCATATTAATTTTAGATTTTAGATTTTAGATTTTAGATTTGAAATTTTAAATACGCCCCGTCTACTATCCTAGTTATTTTTAGCAAGGGTTTGGCGAGATAAGACGGAGGGGGCAGAGACAACAGGGAAAGAATAATTTTTACCCAATGACCAATGCCCAATACTTCGACTTCTCTACGAGACGCTACGCGTAGCTTGCTTCCCCGAAGGGGTACGCTCAGTACAAGTCCCCAATGACCAATGCCCAACTCATAGACTAATGACTAACAAAAAGTCATAAACTGAAAAATGCATCTAATATATAACGCCTTAGGATCTTGACTAAATTACCTGTGCGGAAAATCGTTATTGCCGGCAACTGGAAAATGTACAAAACTCAGGCAGAGACCCAAGAGTTTTTACAAGGATTTCTGCCCCACTTAGAGGAAACCCCCCAAGGGCGAGAAGTGATATTGTGCCCTCCGTTCACTGATTTAAGCCTTTTGTCCAAAAGTTTGCACGGTAGTCTCATCCAACTGGGGGCACAAAATGTCCATTGGGAAGAATATGGAGCCTATACGGGTGAGATTTCTGCCCCAATGCTGACAGAAAGTGGTGTGCGCTTTGTGATTGTCGGTCATAGCGAACGACGGCAATACTTTAATGAAACGGATGCCACCGTTAATCTACGCCTCCGAACTGCTCAAAGGTTTGGTTTGACCCCAATTCTCTGTGTTGGCGAAACTAAACAACAACGAGATGCGGGAGAAACTGAATCAGTAATTGCTCTCCAACTCGACAAAGGCTTGGTAGATATTGATCAGAAAAATTTGGTAATTGCCTACGAACCAATTTGGGCAATTGGCACTGGTGATAGTTGTGAAGTAACGGAGGCGAATCGGATAATTGGCTTAATTCGTAGTCAGTTGAGTAATCCGAATGTATCAATTCAATATGGCGGCTCAGTTAAGCCGAATAATATTGATGAGATCATGGCTCAACCGGAAATTGATGGTGTTTTAGTGGGAGGGGCAAGTTTGGAACCTGAGAGTTTCGCTCGGATTGTGAATTTTAATTAACAGGACTTACGCACTCAAAACCTGAAACCTCGATCCGCCCTAACCCCCCTTCAAAAGGGGCTGACTTTTCACTCTGATCTGGAAAACCTCGCTTCTATTTCTCTCTCCTAAAAGGAGAGAGACTTTGAATTCTCCCCCAACGCTCGGAGCGTTGGGGACTTCAGTCCCCACTACAAACAGCTTATATCACATAGCAATGTAGATTTATGCCAACCAACTTGATAATTCGAGGACGCTGTTTCGAGTGGGGACAGCGAACTTATTTGATGGGCATTTTGAATGTAACGCCTGATAGCTTTAGTGATGGGGGTAAGTTTAACACTACCTCTGCCGCTTTAGTCCAGGCGCAAGCACTGGTAGCTGCTGGTGCTGACATAATCGATGTGGGCGGTCAATCAACTCGACCAGGGGCAAAGCAAATAACTCTGGCGGAAGAACTTGACCGGATACTATCGGTGTTACAGGTGCTAAGACCAGAAATTTCAGTCCCGATTTCTGTAGATACAACCCGTGCTGCTGTAGCCAGGGCATCTGTAGAAGTGGGAGCAGATATTATTAATGATATTTCTGGCGGCACCTTTGACTCAGAAATGTTGCCAACGGTAGCAAAGTTAGATGTGCCAATGATTTTAATGCACATCCGGGGAACACCACAGACAATGCAACAAGAAACTGATTATCAAGATTTGCTCACAGAAATTTATAGTTTTTTGGCTAGACAAATTAAGGCAGCAACTACTGCGGGCATTGACCTGGATAAAATTATTATTGATCCTGGTATTGGGTTTGCTAAGAACTATGAGCAAAATTTAGAAATTTTTCGCGGTTTGCGATCGCTAACAGCACTCAACTGCCCTATCTTAGTAGGAGCATCTCGTAAAAGTTTCATTGGTCGCATTTTAAATCAACCAGATCCCAAAGCACGAGTTTGGGGAACGGCAGCAGCTTGTTGTGCTGCTATTTTTAATGGCGCTGATATCCTCCGAGTTCACGATGTTCAAGAAATGCGCGATGTTTCACTAGTAGCTGATGCACTATTTAGACAAGCAGCACAGCGCCACCAATAATTCCTTGATGTTATAGAGCAAGCAGATTCTAGATTTTCCTATGGGGTCAATCCAAAATCTCAAATCCAAAATCCAAAATTGTTTGACTCTTAAGTATTACCGTTTTCGGCTTTTTTGCCGTGACCTTCAGTAATTATCGACTCGGCAATCAACTCCTGAAACATTTCAGTTGAGTTGGCTGGGTCTACAAAGACAATTTTGGCGTTATTGCTCTCACCAAGTTTTTGGCTAGCATCTACGTAATCTTGAGCCACGAGATACCGTAGAATGTCCCTACTATCTGGATTGGAACGTAAGGCTTGAGAAATGATTTGGACTGAAGCCATAGTTCCTTCGGCTTTTTTAATGGCAGCTTCCTTTTCCCCTTCTGCTTCGGTAATCAGCGCCCGTTTTTTGATGACGGCGGCTTGCTCCTCTTCTCTAGACTTTCGTACACTCTCAGGTAGGGTAATTCTCTGTAGGTCTAACCGGAGAACCTCAACTCCCCAATCTGTCGTTATATTATTCAACTGGTCTAAAATAGCTGAGTCCATCTCCGTTCTAGAGACATTGGTCTGCTCTAGGGTGTTTTGGGCAATGATTTCTCGGAGTGTGGTTGTTGTTACCTGTGTCAATGCTCCTTGGAGATCCTCAATAGCATAAAAGCTTTTCTCAATATCTCTGATCCGCCAGTATACAATAGCGTCCACTTCTACGTAAATATTATCTTGGGTGATCACATTCTGAGGTTTGATGTCTAAAAACTGCTCTCGTGTAGTATCTTCCATCACAATCTGATCCACCAAGGGAACAATAAAGTTCAGCCCTGGCTTAAGTTTTCGATGATACCGCCCCAACCGTTCCACTAGGGCTTCATTACCTTGATTAATCAGTTTTGCAGAACCTAATGCATAACCTATAAGGGCTAAAACTATAGCAATAATTGGCTCCATGTATGCTCCTATTCAGCTTTCGGGAGAATTTAGTGTCAAAGATATGCTACTAGCTTGTCATATCTTTGAGCTTAATGTTTTGAGTCTGTAATTTTATGAACACCACCAGCGATGTTGAGTCGCTGCGCGTCTTCGACATCAGATGTAAGTAGGAAATTTTTGCGGAATGCGATCGCTATTAAAGCACCTTGACAAAACCCTGGCAAGGACTACTTCATGTAATTAACATTACTTGTACTGACATCTTCAGACAACCTAGGCTGTTATTACGTATATTCACGTAATTTAAATTAATTAAAGGTAAAAATGGTTATTCTATCGGAATATCCCCAAAAAGTATAGTAATCACTAGATGTGTACAGATTTGAACTTACAGATTTAAACTAGGACTTACGCATTGACAAGAAATAGCAAATATGTGTAAAGGTTAAAAACCATATCTTTCGTAGGGGCACAGCAATGCTGTGCCCCTACAGCATGGTCTATTTACGATAACAGGATAATTAACAAAAGCCTGAAACAACCTATTTTAGTTAATTCACATCACGATGCATTTGTACAGTGCGTAAGTCCTATAAACTTACAGATTTCTCACCCTAAGACTCAGAATTATTAATGGTGCGGCTATTACAAACATTCATCGCCTTTTCTACTCCCTGTTTGAGGCTTAATTCAATACACTCAACTACGAACTGGAGTACCAAAGACATCTGCTGATTTTCGGGTGCTGAAAATCGCCCCAGCACATGAGAAATAGTATGGGAATCATCATTATTAGCTTCACCTTTGGGTTTACCAATACCGATTCGCAAACGGGGAAAGTTTTGGGTACTAAGATGTGCGATCGCACTTTTCATCCCGTTATGTCCCCCAGCCGAACCAGATAACCGCAGACGAGTTTTTCCCAAGGGCAAATCCATATCGTCGTAAATTATCAGCACTGATTCCGGCGGCAATTTATACCAACTTGTCACCGCTTGTATAGACTGTCCTGAGCGATTCATATAAGTTAACGGCTTCAGTAAGCGAATCTTACCTCCACCTGGGGTCATACCCTCGCCATACTCACCCTGAAACTTGCGGTTTTCTGCTAAGGGAATGCGCCAAGAACGGGAGAGACTTTCTACAGCAGCAAAGCCGATATTATGGCGTGTTTGGTCGTACTTGCTTTCTGGGTTCCCCAACCCGACAATTAGCTGGGGAATCACCAAAACTGGTTGCGTAACTGCTTCTGTCATTTTGCCTATAGTCAATTGATATGCAGCACTCTCTTAGTACTTTGTCTCATTAATTTTGATCACTTCGTAGTCAGCACTTCAGTGCTTAAAATCCATGACTAAAGTTCTTACTACGAACTTGTTCGCCCCCTGGTAACTAATGAGACAAACTACTAGCTAGGTTGGGAAGAACTAGCTGTATCCTGCTCAGATTTAACAGCCTGGATTTGCTTCGGTTCCAATTCAGCAGTAGTTTTTACAACTTCTTCTAACTGTTCTGCTTCTTTTTGAAACTCGCTTTGAAACTCCTTGGAAGCTTCTTGGAAACTACGAATTGTTTTGCCCACACTCCGACCAATCTCTGGTAGCTTCTTTGGGCCAAAGATTAACAGCGCTACTACCATAATTACAGCCATTTCCGGCAGACCGATACCAAATATATTCATTTTTGTCTCCTTTAAATTATAGAACCACTACAGAAACTCAGATATATAGTTAGTCTAGTAGCAAATCACAACTGACAAAAAAACCCGGAAGAACCGGGTGTAACTTAACTTGTTATCCAAACTTAACGCTGTGTATCCGTTAGCGTCCTAGACTTCGCCAATCGACAAATACATCCTGAACCAACAGTGATTTATTGTAAAGTTGCAGAATAATCAGCAGAAACACGAAAAATAGCAAAATAAAAACAGCCATCACAGGGGTAGTACCCCAACCTGGAGCCACTTTCCCATACTCAGAGTTAAGTGGTTTCAGGATATCTCCCAACCTAGTCCTTTGTGCCATAGTTCACCTAAGATTACTTGCCAAAGCTTTTTTTAATCTTCTGTAATATTCTATAAGAATAGCACTCATCATCTATCTCTCAATTATGGAACCCGCAATAGTTCTTAGCATTTCTATGGCTGCCGTGGTGGTTGTCATCACTGTACTGTCGATTTATACCTCCTTTGGGCCTCCTAGCAAGCAATTGAACGATCCCTTTGATGACCATGAAGATTAAAAGAGTTAGGAGTTAGGAATTTGGAGTCAAAACTAGTGGTCTGTCATTAGTTACCAGGGATGAACAAGTTCGTAGTAAGGACTTTAGCCCTTGATTTTTAAGCACTTCAGTGCTTACTACAAACTATACTTAGCTGAGATTAATCGCTGGGATTACCTTGAAACTGGCGATTTTCCAAGGCTGTATTGTCAATATTTGTTGCTGAGATGAGAATTCTGTGGTATTGGAACGCTCTAACAAATCTACTCTATCTCCTAGATTTAACCCTAAATCACTTTGCAAAGATAACTCGGCTGTTTCTCCGTGACATTCATAACACCGCAGAATTAACTGCTGTGGATCATCTTCAGATGGTTTCAAGGCCATCAAGATTAAATTTTCAGGTGATAAATCTAGGAAACTTACCCCCAGCCCGTTTCCACTAACAGAGAGGGGAAGATTTTTATATGGGTTTTGATTAACAGGATTCAATACCACTTGCAATGGGATATTCAACTCATAGCCACGCCGTACAGTATGGGCTGATTCCCAACTACCACCATGAGGATACAAGCTATATGTGAACTGGTGAAAACCTCTGTCAGCTTGTGAGTCTGGCCAATTAGGACTGCGTAGCAGTGTCAGGCGGAGTTGATTTGGTTTGCTGTCGTAACCATATTTACAATCATTCAGCAAACTTACACCATAATGATTTTGGATTTTGGAAACGTCTTGTGTGTCTTCTGCTGTCAAATCAGCCCAACGTAAGGCGGGAACTTCCCATTTGGCTTGTTCTGCGGGGGTTTGTGGTTTAGTTGGGCGGCGAATCGCGCCACAGGGAATTTCATAAGTAGCAAAGTCTGCTTCAATATTCAGAGGAAAAGCAGCTTTCACCAATACATGATTTTCTTGCCAATTGACGGTAGTCGCTATGTTCAGCAGAGGTGAACCAGCTTGCAGAATATAGTCTTGGCAAAATTCTGATTCACCCAACTGACGCACCACGCGGACACGACTTTGCACTAGTCCTTGTTCTAACCACTGAATAGATTGAAGATTTGTTGCAGGTAAGGGATGTTGGGCATAATTGGGGTCTATATTCCAAGCATCCCAATATTGACCACTATCTTTAAAAGCTTGTAGTTGATTCCCCGCCCCATTCAAAACTTCTCGTTGATAAGTTTTATCAAAAACACTTGATAAATCTCCAGTGTCAGGATCTATAACAACTCGCAAGAATTCGTTTTCTAAAATCCAGTCTGGGAGGAGTGTGGATGAGGGGGATGAGGGGGATGAGGGAGAAAGCCAAAATATGCGGTAGCCTACGGGTGGAATTTCGGTGGCGAGAAATAGTAGGGTTGATGGTTCAGATAATTGGGAGAGAAGTTGCTTTCCAGAAGTATCGTAAATCTGCCATTGTTCTGGTGTGGGTAAGGCTACAGAGACTACCTCAGAACGTTGCCAATTAAGAGAATTGAAAATGAAAATAGGTAAACTATCGGGTTTTGGTGGTTCTGATAGGGTAATGTGAGATGCGATCGCTAAAAGTGATGACTGTAATATCCTCGTTCCTACTTGTTCCACTTGCTGCCACTGGGGTAAGGCATCGGTATAAACTTGAGTAATTGAAGAACCAGGTAGAATATCGTGAAACTGTTGAAATAACACCAGCTTCCAAGCGGCTTCGATTTCCGCTTTGGGATATATCACACCACAGCTTACAGTTGCCAAGGTAGCAAATAGTTCAGCTTGATACAATAAATTTTCACAACGACGATTCCAGCGTTTTTGATCTGCGTGGGTAGTGTAGCAACCGCGATGGAATTCTAAGTATAGTTCCTCATTCCAAGTAGGGAATCGGGAAGATGAGGGGGATGAGGGAGATGGGGGAGAATAATAACTTCTGACTTCTGACTCCTGACTGCTGACTTCTGACTCCTGACTCCTGTCTTCTTTACTGATTTGCTGTAAATACTTTTCAGCCGTTGTAAATTCTAAGTCTGGGAAGAAAGGTGACTTTTGCCAGCGTTGGGCGGTTTCTAACATATCACGGGTGGGACCGCCGCCGTGGTCGCCGACACCGGGAAGCCAGAGAGATTCTGATAAACCAGTTTGGGTTTGCCATTCAAGAGCATAAGCTGCCATTTTAACTGGATCAATGCTTTCACCGATGGGTGCAGACATCAAACTAAAGACTTCGCTACCGTCAGGCGATCGCCACCAAAAAGCCCCATAATCAAATTTAGTAGTATCATTCCACCGCAACTTCTGCGTCACAAAATACTCAATTCCGGCATTAGCGAAAAACTGCGGTAAACTTGCACAAAAACCAAAAGTATCTGGAACCCACACTATAGTTGAAAGCTTACCAAATTTTTCTTGGATGTAGCGTTGACCATATAATAACTGACGGACTATTGATTCACCAGCAATTAGGTTGAGTTCTGGTTCCACCCACATTCCGCCGACAACTTCCCAACGTCCAGCGGCCACCTGTACTTGAATCGCCTCAAACAAATCCGGGCGATGTTCCTCAATCCAAGCATAAAGTGCGGGAGTTGAATGACAGAAAATTAACTCAGGAAAATCTGCTTGCAACTTCAGAACCGACTCAAAAGTGTTTTGCGCCGCATTCCAAGTTTCACTCACAGGCCATAACCATGCTAAATCTAAATGAGCATGACCCAACAGAAAAATTTTAGATTTTTGATCCCCCCAACCCCCCTTTTTAAGGGGGGCTAAGAAGTCCGATTGAATTAAATTTTGACGCAGGGACAAAAAAGACTTTACTAACTCTCCCTTCTCTCCCTCTGTGTCGCGCCAGTTGCTACAAGTCGGGGAACCCGCCCAACGCACTGGCTTCTCTGCGCCTCTGCGGTTCGTCACCTCCCCCACCATCGCCGCCAAAACATCCAACTTCTCCGGTGCAAACTTTTCCAAATAAAGTTGCACCACAGCTAACTCATCGGCCACAAAACCCGGATCGGGATTATTATCAACAGTAGACTCATAAACTAGGAGCGATCGCACTAAAGCACCATCACAATGTCCCGGACTCACTAACCGCAAAACCACAATAAACTCTTCCCCTGGACTCACCCCTTGACTGAGAAGCACTCTCGGCGAACAATCAAATAAATCACCCTCCAGCACTAACTCACCATTTACATAAATTTCAGCCGAATCCGCCCACCAAACCAGCGCCAGCCGCAAAGATAACCCAGTTAAGGGATAACCCTGTAAATCTTGGGGAACCACCAATTTTTGCACTAGCCACAGCACTTTTTTCCCGCCTGTCCAAACAATATATTCTTTAGCACTCAACTGGACAGGTTGCCAATGAGACAAATCAGCAGCTATAACATCAGTAATAATCAGGTCAGATTCTTGGTATAGCCAATTAGACTGAAGATTAACTTGACAAAAAGAGCGCAATTTCTCAATTGCTTGTGAGATAAATTTGGTCTGGGATTGAGAGACAATCGGGGTCATATTTTCGCTAAAATAAGGTGTTGGTTGTTTTTATTGTTTGGCGCGAGTCTCACAACTTAACAAGACTTGAACTAAAAAATTACTACTATGTCTTCTGGTTCCTCTGGTCGTTATCAAAGCAGACTATTTAACTTTGTCCACCAGCAATCTCGGCGGGTGACAGAACAGTGGGAACACACATTCCGCCATTTGCAAGTCGCCACTAAGTGGGGTGTGGGGGTATTACTTTCCCCAGTGTATCTACTGTTTCAGTCATCTGAATCATCTATAAAAACGCTACACACCAAAGAACCACAAACTAGACTAAAGTTACAACCAAATGATACCGATTTTCCACCTGAAACTCTTCCAAATGTTGACAGCCCCATTCAAAATATATTAGAGGCAGTTAATTATCTCTCATCTGATGAAGCTGCTACCACTCCTACGAAAGCGTCTGAACCTTTCAAACCCTTGGCTTTTTTGGGAGTTTTTCGGCTGAAATTCGTTGATAATAGTTCTCATCTTACTCAATCATTAAATATTACAGACAATCAAGCCGGAAGTCTCAACCCTTCACAGTTAGAGAATGCCCTTCAACAGCATTTTCCAATAGTGCGGGGAATTGCCACAAATTTGATGAATCGGAATTTAGTACTTGTTACTGCCGATAATGAAATTCTAGATATTTTGACGCCCCAACAGCAGGCAAAATTAGAAGACCGAATTATTAACGAAGTTGCTAATTACTGGCAGTGTTGGCGGTTGATTATCGCTAAAAAAGAAACGGAAATATTACCACAAATTGACCGATTATTAGCAAAACTCACCGATGGAAATCCAGCTAGAATTACAGTTTCAGCCGAGGGAATACCAAATACAGATAGATTATTAGAATTTCTAGATATAGCTTTTGCTAAATTGGAATCAAATGCTTTAGCACCTGTGCAAGAACGTAGTCAGGAAATTGTCCAAGTTGCCCAAACTCAGTTAAATATATTTCTTTACGGCAAAGAGCAATTAGCTGCTAGAGGAGAGATTGCACCCAATGCTGATGGTTTGGAAAGTCATACACTGAATTTTCAGGCTTTAATTGAGGCGGCGCTTAATTACTTTTTTGGTGTTGGTAGTAGAAAAACACTTGAGCCAACAACCAATGATGAGCAATCGCCAGCTAAACTATTCTCATCACGCCTGAGAAAAGCCTTGTCCAAAAGCCCTCAGTTAGATAACCAGGATTTAACAAATGATCCTTGGCTAACGTGGGGCGATTTATTTGGTGACACCGAAACCGTTGCTGAAAAGCCAGTTACACTTTCTCAAAGTAAAAATATTGCTTTAGCCCCAAGTTTATCAGTAGGGTATTTTCCCCAAAATAATTTGAGTGTAAAACAACCTAAAATCGGATCTGGCTTGGTGCGAAGGAAACAACCAACTAGTAATCTCGCCTCAAGTCAAAAAACATCTGGAAAAGTTGCCTCTACAAAACCAAACCGAACCAGCATTTCTCAAACTAAAAGCGAGAGTCGTAAAGGGGAAATGCTGCAACAGCAATTTCACCAAAGCAGTCAAATTGAGGCGCAGCCGGACTGGATAGAAACTAAAGCAACTTCAACAGGTTATGAGAAGCACCCCTTAGAGCAGCTTCTGGAATGGCTTGATTATGTTATGGTTTGGCTAGAAGAGAAGTTTGTAAATATTTTTCAGTCGTTGCGCCAGCTGTGGCAGGGGAAATAATTCGTAATGACGCTCTCTAGGAGATGGTGCGCGTAGCTTGCTTTGACCTAGGAGTATGAATACTTGCTATAGCGGTTCCCATTCAGATGCGGTACAACATTACATCACGAGATGTAGGGGCACGGCAGTGCCGTGCCCCTACGCGTGTACCTCACGTAAACGAGAACCGCTATAACGCTTCTAGGGAATCGGTTGATTCGGCAGATGCTCAGGTAAATGCATTTTTGAACCACTGTTGGGAGGGAACATCAAATTTCAAGGTTATAAACTTTTTAGAGCAATAATATTGACATGTTAGTAGGTTGCTGGGAGAATAGGTAAAAAATTAACCAGATGATTGACTATAGCGATCGCATAGCGTCTCACAGAGAAGGCACATTTCTGGGTGTTGGAGAACTTGACCTGTATTACCAAAGCTGGCATCCAGAAGGTAAAGTACGGGCAATATTAGCCATTTCGCATGGACTTGGAGGACACAGCGATCGCTACAATAATGTAATTCAGCATTTGATACCCAAGCAATACGCCCTCTACGCCTTAGACTTGCGTGGTCATGGACGCTCACCAGGTCAGCAAGGCTATATCAATGCTTGGAGTGAGTTTCGTGAAGACCTGGGAGCCTTTTTACAGTTAGTTCAGACTCAGAATCCTGGATGCCCAGTTTTCCTGTTGGGTCATAGTTTAGGCGGGGTGATTGTTTTAGATTACATTCTGCGCTATCCCCAACAAGCATCATTCTTGCAGGGTGCGATCGCGATCGCACCAACCTTGGGGAAAGTTGGGGTTTCACCTGTTCGGGTACTTTTAGGAAAAATGCTCTCACGGGTATGGCCGCGTTTCACCCTGAATACAGGCATTGACATCAGCGCTGCTTCACGAGATCAGCAAGTTTTAGCCGCTTATGCCCAAGATAAAATGCGACATACCCGTGCTACGGCCCGTCTAGCGACAGAATTCTTTGCAACAGTTGATTGGATTAATGCTCATGCAGCTGATTGGCAATTACCATTATTGATTCTCCACGGTGGCGCAGATCGAGTTGCTTTACCTGCGGGAAGCGAAATCTTTTATCAACGGGTAAATCGCAAAGATCAGCTGAGAATCGAGTATCCGGGAGCCTATCACGAGCTTCAGAATGACCTAAATTACCGCGAGGTACTGGCAGATTTGGAAGATTGGTTAGAGCTACACCTACCACCTCAGACAGCACAGTTGGCAGGGGGAAACGCTGAGTTAGATTTTCCTAATTCTTAGCTTTCAGTACGTGGATCACAAAGTTTTTCCACAAGTGCGATCGCCTCACTACAATCCATTATAGTCTTTATCATTCGAGATACGCGGGAAGTGGGAAACTCAGTCACAAAGCGTGCTGACAGCGTTGCGACACGAGGGATTTTAATCCCCGTGGTATGAGTCTATATTAAGTAATAAGTAATAAGTAAATACCATTACTTATTACTTATTACTTATTACTTATTACTTATTACTTATTACTTATTACTTATTACTTATTACTTATTACTTATTACTTATTACTTATTA
>NZ_JBALEA010000072.1:0-33728 GCF_036917135.1 Nostoc sp.
ACTATTTTTTCTCGAAGATCGACAGAGTATGATTTCATTTAAATGTATTTATATTTTAATTTATTGTACCTCATAACAGACGCAAGTGCTGTAATGTAATTTTCATTGTGATTTGTTATCTTGATTTAGTAGACTATTTTCTAGTTCATAGGTGGAAGCATTGACTAAAGGCACAGCACCTATACATGGATGGAGAAAGTGAGTTATTAGTCTCATTTAAAGCTCATCAAATTGACAAATAGAGTCTGGTTTTACAGGACATCTTTGGGGTGCGATCGCGTTATTCTTAATATTCAGAAAAGTTAATTTTGTCAGAGCGGATAAAGGCTTGATATCGCTGATTTTATTTGAGTTAAGGGAGAGTTCAGTCAAATTAGTCAGAGCAGACAAAGGCTTGACATCGTTGATTTCATTTGATTCAAGGGAGAGAATAGTCAAATTAGTCAGATTAGATAAAGGCTTGATATCGATGATTTCATTTGAGTTGAGGTAGAGATAAGTCAAATTAGTCAGAGTGGACAAAGGTTTAATATTGCTGACTTCATTTGAGCGGAGAGAGAGAGAAGTTAAATTAGTCAGAGTGGACAAAGGCTTGATATCGCTGATCTTATTTGAGCGGAGGGAGAGAGCAGTCAAATTAGTCAGAGCAGACAAAGGCTTAATATTACTGATTTCATTTGTGCCGAGGTCGATAGAAGTCAATTTTGTCAGAGCAGACAAAGGCTTGATATCGCTGATTTCATTTATGCCGAGGTCGATAGAAGTCAATTTTGTCAGAGCAGACAAATGCTTGATATCACTGATTTTATTTGAGCGGAGGGAGAGAAAAGCCAATTTTGTCAGAGTAGAGAAAGGCTTGATATCGCTGATTTCATTTGAGCCGAGGTCGAGATAAGTCAAATTAGTCAGAGCAGAGAAAGGCTTGATATCGCTGATTTCATTTGAGCCGAGGTCGAGATAAGTCAAATTAGTCAGAGCAGACAATGGCTTGATATCACTGATTTTATTTGAGTTGAGGGAGAGTTTAGTCAAATTAGTCAGCTTTTGGTTCGCCTGCTTGCAATTTTGACTCTGGGCTTTTTCTAAAAGAACCTCAACAGTATGTTTTGTCTCTGGAGGTAAAGTTGATTTCTGCTCACACCAATTTGTAAAGCTTTTGGGATTTGCCAGAGGAGCAGCAATAGTCTGGGTGGTGTAAAATCCCAAAGTAAAAGTAAATATTGTGGCGATGCTTAATGTAAGTTTCATTGCGTGATATTATACTTTCACAGTATGCAATTACACTATACAAGCATTACTTCAGGCTTAGTATAAAAAAGTAGTTAAGGAAAAATAAAATCAGCTATTTTTCGGTCGCCGCAGTTTCTTGGAATTAATCGGGCCGAGAATTTGATTAAGGCTACGCAATTGCTCTGCTGTACCCATACCAATTAGCCGATCGCCCGACATTAAAACCGTATCGCCAGTGGGTCCACCGATGAGAGTCCCATCAAGGCGGCGAATTGCCAGAACTAATGCCCCCGATTGCGATCGCAATCTCGCTTTTTGCAAACTCTGACCCACAAAGGGACAAAAAGCCGGATCGAGTAAAAATTCTTCCATATACAACTGCCGGTCTGCACCTGTCAAAATCCCGTCTACAAAGTCCAATACCTGGGGTCTGAGAGCCGCAGCAGCCATGCGCTTCCCACCAGTAATATAGGGGGATATCACTTCATCTGCACCACCGCGTCGTAACTTCTGTAAAGCTTCTTCTGTACTTGCGCGGGCAATTACCCGAATTCCCGAATTCAGTGTTTTTGCTGATAAAACAATATATAAATTTTCGGCATCGGAGGGAAGTGCTGCAACGATACACATTGCCCGTTCAATGCCAACTTTCAGGAGTGTGTCATCTAAGGTAGCGTCACCTTGATACGCTGTGTAACCTTCCATCTGCGCTCTTTGCACAGATTCCATATCCGAATCGATTACCACAAAAGGTACACCTTCTGCCCGAAATTCCTTGGCAATTTGGCGACCAGTCCGACTAAATCCACAGATGATGTAATGTTCTGATAGGGATTCCATTAACCGCCTCTGTTGCTGTAACCGAATTCCTTCTTGAAAGTAGCCTTGAATGATCGCTTCTGTAAATCTGTTGACAATGTAACCGATATTGACTACACCCAACAAAATCAGGGCAATTGTAAACAATCGTCCTCGGCTACCCAGTGGGTGTATCTCTCCATATCCCACAGTTGCTAAAGTGATGACTGTCATGTAAGCTGCATCTTCCCATGACCAGCCCTCCACTAGCCAGTACCACAAAGTGCCAATAAAGAGAACACCGCCAAGAGCGATCGCCCCGGCCATTAACTCCTTTTGGATGCGTTGATATTTTTGCTCAAGTGTTGAGAATGACGTAAAAATAGTACTTTTAGCCTAGTTTTTCTAGTTTTGTACTAACTTTATCGCATTTGTACTTTTTAGTACATTCAAACTACAAGTTATCCAGCTATGACAGGTCACTAGGCGATACCTTTCCTGCGGAACGCTGCGCGTAGCTTGCTTCCCCGGAGGGGTACGCTAACGCAGAATTTTTCGGTCTACTATCATTGTCCTAATACTAGTAAATCAACATACTGTACTGTGTAGATAGTAGCTGTAAGATAGATAACTAGAGATGATTCCTGCTGTTGTCCGACCTCTGAATTTAGTAGTTGGTTTGCTGCTATCTTGTTGTTTCTTGCTCACAAGCTGTCACCCGACACAAATGAAAAGCAAAACATCTCAGGTAGCTCAATTAGTTCTAGTTTCGCTAAGTGATCCAACTACTTTTAACTATGCGATAAATGACTCTCCATACAGTGTTTTCTCTTTGATTTACAAGGGATTGATTGATGAGAATGTTATGACTAGTAAGTTGGAGCCAGGGCTGGCAGAATCTTGGTCAATATCTGCTGATAAAAAGCGAGTTATTTTTACCTTAAAAACAGGATTGAAATGGTCAGATGGTGAACTTCTCACGGCAGATGATGTAGTCTTTACTTATCGAGATATTTATCTTAATAAAAAAATTCCCACTTTATATAGAGATTTTTTGCGTATTGGCAACACAGAAACTTTTCCATCAGTGCAGAAACTAGATGATCTGCGAGTTGAGTTTACTTTTGTGGAACCTTTCGCCCCTTTTTTGAGATACACCGAAAGGCTAGCGATTTTGCCAGCCCATGTCTTGCGTTCTTCTGTATTATCCAATGATGCCAATGGTAATCCTCAGTTTCTCTCAATGTGGGGAACCAATACCGATCCGCAAAAAATCATCTGCAATGGTCCTTACAAAATAGAAAGCTATACTCCTGGTGAACGGGTGATTTTACGACGCAATCCCTATTATTGGCGCAAAGATGTTCAAAGAAATCCTCAGCCTTATATTCAACGTATTGTCTGGCAAATTATTGCTTCTACAGAAAATCAGTTACTCAAATTTCGCTCCGGGGAACTGGATACTTTGAATGTGACACCAGCAGTATTTGGGTTACTCAAAAAAGAGGAAAAGCGAGGAAAATTTATTATTTACAATGGTGGAACAACTGCGGGTTTTAGCTTTGTGGGCTTCAATCTCAATCGAGCTATTAATTCCAAAGGTAAGCCTTTTATAGACCCAATCAAATCTCGATGGTTTAATAACTTAGCTTTTAGGCAAGCAGTCGCTTATGCCATTGACCGCAACCGAATGAAAACTAATATCTATCGCGGTTTAGGTGAAATCCAACATTCGCCAATTGCTGTTCAAAGCCCCTATTATTTGTCCCCAGCAACAGGGTTAAAAGTTTATGATTATAATCCCCAGATAGCTAGGCAGATGTTGTTAGAGGCTGGGTTTAGCTACAACTCCCAAAAAGAACTGTTAGACCAAGATGGAAATCGGGTGCAATTCAATCTCTTGGTGAAAGCGGAAGATCAATCAAGAATCGATGCCGCAGTTCAAATCCAACAAGACTTCAGTCAAATTGGTATCAAAGCAGATATGCAGGTAGTCAGTTTTAACGTAGTATTACAAAAGTTACTCTCTCGTCGAGATTGGGATTGTTATGTCGGTGCATTTGGTGTTCCCGGTGCAGATGTTGAACCTAATCTTCTATCTTTATTTTGGACTAGTAAAGGCTCATTTCATCAGTTTAACCAAGGTAGTCTACCAGGAAAACCCCCACTCAAAGGATGGGTAGTTTCTGATTGGGAGAGAGAAATTGACAGTCTTTTTGGCGCAGGATTTAAAGAACTAGATGAGAGGAAACGCAAGGCGATTTATAGCAGATTTCAGCAAATCGTTGCTGAACAGTTGCCGATATTCTGCCTTGTGAATCCAATCTCGTTTCAGGCGGTGCGTGAACGTGTCAATCCCATCAAGTTTTCTGCCTTGGGGCCAACTTTTTGGAATATTGATGAACTGAAAATCACAGAAAAATAATTTCAACCAAAGATTTCAGGCATCATAACTAATTCATCATTCGTATATAGGAATCCGATTTGATTTCTGAAAAAATCTAAGTATATGTAGGGTGTGTTACCACGAAGTGTAACGCACCGTATTCTGGACTTTAGTGCGGCGCTTGGCGACAACACACCCTACGTATTCGTTCAAAAATCAAATATGAATCCTATATATCACCATTTTTGATGATGATGGAGTGATTTCAGTTAAGCGATGCTACAGTTTTCTCAGACACAGCAAGGGTAATTTCGTAATGTGCCCCTGGACTCTAACTAAGACTTGCGATCCTGACGACAGGCTGCGCCTATGCAAATTGCCTGTTGCTCAAGCGTTGAGTACAAAATTTTTTTCACCACCGCCGTGCGTTCGAGGTTATATAAGCGTTAGCCTAAAAAGAAGTACGAGTTGTGCTAAATAAAAAGTATTTTTTAGGGATTTCTAGGAAACTAGTAAATAACTATATAATGAAAAACTTTCAGGAGGAGCGGTAGTGAGCCTACAAACTCTCGTTGACCAAGCCACCATCCCCCCAGATTCAGGGTCAGCATCCAGTCCCTTTGATGCAGATAGCTTTAATGAAGCTGTCATGTCCACCTACGCACGGTTTCCCTTAGCCCTAGAACGGGGTGCTGGATGCCGGGTTTGGGATACACAGGGGCGCGAATATCTGGACTTTGTGGCGGGAATTGCCACTTGTACTTTAGGACACGCCCACCCAGCAATGGTAGAAGCGGTGACACGCCAAATCCAAAAGCTGCACCATGTCTCTAATTTGTACTACATTCCTGAGCAAGGTGAATTGGCAAAATGGATTGTTGATCATTCCTGTGCCGATCGCGTATTTTTCTGCAATTCTGGAGCTGAGGCTAACGAAGCCGCAATTAAACTAGCGCGAAAATATGCCCACACTGTATTAGACGTTGAAAAACCAATTATTCTAACCGCCCATGCCAGTTTCCACGGACGGACTTTGGCAACAGTTACCGCTACCGCACAACCGAAGTATCAAAAGTACTTTGATCCCTTGGTTCCTGGGTTCCACTACGTAAATTACAACGATATTAACGCTGTGGAAGTGGCCATCAGCGAGTTGGATGAAGGCGATTATCGGGTAGCGGCGATTCTAATCGAGCCATTGCAGGGAGAAGGCGGGGTACGTCCAGGAGATGTTGCTTATTTCAAAAAGCTCCGGCAGATTTGTGACGAAACTGGCATTTTATTGATTTTTGATGAAGTGCAAGTTGGTATGGGGCGCAGTGGCAAATTATGGGGTTACGAACATCTCGGCGTTGAACCGGATATTTTCACCAGTGCTAAAGGCTTAGGTGGCGGTATCCCCATCGGTGCAATGATGAGCAAGAAATTCTGCGACGTTTTTCAACCAGGGGAACACGCTAGCACCTTTGGCGGAAATCCTTTTGTGTGTGGTGTAGCACTTGCTGTTTGCCAGACATTAGAACGGGAAAATATTTTGCAGAATGTGGAAGATCGGGGTGAACAGTTGCGAGATGGATTGCGGGCGATCGCAGCTAAATATCCTCAGCACATTGGCGAAGTTCGGGGTTGGGGTTTAATCAACGGTTTGGAGTTACGAGCCGACATTGAGCTAACCGCAGCCGATGTTGTCAATGCTGCCATCAAGGAGGGTGTATTGCTTGTACCAGCCGGGCCAAAAGTAATCCGGTTTGTACCACCACTTATTGTTACAGAGGCAGAAGTCAACAGTGCTTTGGAAGCTGTAGACAAGGCGATCGCTATTCTCACCAAATAGATGTTTGTGTAGAGACGTTGCATTGCAACGTCTCTTTTTTATTCTGGGGAAATTTCCCGATAAGCTTGCCGACACTGCTCATAATTGTCTGACAAAATCTCGGCATTACCAAAACATAATTGTTCGTGAGTGGTAATTAAAGTTTCATAAGGCTGTATGGGAGTCACAGACGATCGCAGTAATTGCAGATATTCTCCATCTGTACGGCTGAGTTTTTGGGGTGCGATCGCATTTTTATCCAACTGCTGCAACATCGCTAAATAAATACAACGGCAAGCCTCACGGTAGTTACCTTGACGGTAAAATTCTTGCGATCGCTCTAACAAAAGGGCAATGGATGACTCATTAGAGCTAGTTTTTACACGAAAATCAGTGAGATTGCCAGTTCTATTTAGCCAAGAATATATATAAGGACTGAATTCTCGCCATAATCGCCAACCTACCCAGACTATAAATAAGCCTAGTAGCAACCAAAATAGGAATTTCAGTAACTCACCTAGCCTTGGGCTAATCGACCATCTAGTGGGCAATTCTGGTAAAGAATGTTCAAAGCGGTAAAATTGGTATTCCCACCATTCACCCGCTTGTTGTTGGAATTGAGAAAGTTGCCAACTCCAGCTAGTTTTTTCAAAAGTATCTGTCATAGAGGGGAGTGGGGGAATGAGGGAGTAAGAATTTTAGATTTTAGATTTTAGATTTTAGATTAAAGAATTGAAATTTAATCCAAAATCGTCAATCCAAAATCCAAAATTGAATTGCCCAATGATTAATTGACTACTGACTGTTTTTTTATCATTATCCAGCCGATAACGACAAGTAGCGCACCCAATGCCAGAAATCCTAGATCCCAAGCCAACTCATTTGGCCCTGGTTTCACATGATGGACACCGAGGATTTGGTGGTCAATTAAACCTTCAACCAAATCGAACAACCCAGTACCAATCAATATTGATCCAATAAAGGTCTGTGATGACCAAGGAACATCATCACGCCCGGCGGCACGCCATAGCAAAATAACTCCAATCACGGTAAATACCCAATTTAAGGTATGAAATAATCCATCCCATACCATATTCAAATCTATATTTGCCGTGTTGGTCAGAGGTCGAATGTTACTGAGCATGTGATGCCACTGGAGGATCTGATGCAGTAAAATTCCATCAATAAATCCTCCCAGACCCACACCTAGAAAAATTCCAGCAGTAATTAGCGGTGCGCGGTGGTTGATGCTTTCACTTTTTGCCTCCATTGTCAACCTCATAGATAGGCTTTTTTACAAAAATACAACTCTTTGAGGAGAAATATCTTCTATCTTGAGGCAAGTAGGATCGTTGAACGAATAATCAACCTTCAAATTTAATCTGCATACCCGCTTTCACTGGGTCGAAATCTGGGGGAAAATGGGTGCTGCGTTGGCGTAGCCTACCGTAGGTAATCGTAGTCTGCTTTTTCCAGGTTCGCTCCCTTGAGATCAGCTTGCCGTATATTCGCTGACATCAATAAGGCTCCTCTCAGATCGGCATCTTTTAGATTAGCCTGACTCAGAAAGGCATTGCTCAAGTCAGTTCCCCTCAAATTAGCGCCACTCAGGTTAGCTTCACTCAAGTCAGCATAACTGAGGTCAGATCCTTTTAAGTTAATGCTTTGCAAATCAGCATTACCAAGTTCTGCTTTACTAAAGTCTCGTTTTCCGGCTGCATAACTCTCCACAAAAGTAGCGGCACTATTTATGAACTGTTGAGAATTGACTTCAGGCATTTGACAGCCTCACAGGTTATCTTATTTATTATTATTTTTATACTAAATGTAATACATTAGTTCCTTCTGTTCTCGGATTGCTCTGCGATCGCAAAGGTCTTGGAGTGTATATTTTTCCAAAACGGAGTTAGCAGCCTGACGCGCTTCGTGCCAAACTTCCTGAATTAGCTCACCTTCTACCGTGTTGGGAGTCGGCTCAGAATCAGAGACAACAATATCTGACCCTTCCATGCAGCTAAAAGCATCGAATACTGTAATCTTCTGGGGATCTCGCGCCAGAACATAGCCACCTTTGGCTCCGCGTATACTTTTAATTAAACCTCCACGTCTTAATGTTGCTAGAAGTTGTTCTAAATAGCGGTTCGGGATGTCTTGCAATACCGCTATTTCTCGAATTTGCAGCGCTTCACCCTTAGGGTAGCAGGTTGCCAACTCTAACAGGGCTAGAAGTGCGTATTCTGATTTGTTAGAGATTACCACAGGCGTAATATTTTAAACTCACATTTAAAGATACAAAGTCTTTTAGTCTGTTTCCCTAAGCTATTTATTGCTAAGAAAAACTTTACAAATCAACCTATTGTTGACCGGCTAACTCTACTTTAAAGACCTTTCACCATAGAAGCAATTACTTTTATATTTTGATTCAATAAATAAAAGTGATTGAACTGGGGCATTGGGCACTTGTACTGAGTTTCGACACTTCGGCTACGCTCAGTGCATCGCTACGCTCAACTACCGCGTTCGCGTAGCGTCTCGTAGAGAAGTCGTTGGCGCAGCCTCTCCAAGAGTTGTATTGGGCATTGGGGGAAAGCGCAGGGATAGGGAGTCAGCGTACCCCTCCCCTACCAAGAAGCAAGGTGCAGCGTCTTGTAGAGAGCGTCATTAAGGACTGACAAATAAAAAAATACTCAACTAGTTCTTGTGGGGTGGGTATCTTGCCATTGGTGTCAAGTTAAGAAAATTAGAGTCTTGTCAAGTGGGTAAAACTCAATGGTTAAACTCAAGACAGTGGTGTTGATTTGAGTTATGAGTAAACCGCGCAAAAAACAAGGGAATCCAGATTTTCGGCATCGAGTCACCTCCCCCGCCCCATCAAGCCAAGAGATAGAATCTAGACTGTTTGAGTTAATCAGTCCGGGTACATTTGCCAATCTCAAAGGGGTAAAAGACAAAGAACGTAGTTTGCGATCGCGGCTACTAACCCTACCCGTGATGGCAGCAATAGTACTGAGTTTGGTATATCGACAAATAAATTATTTAACAGATGTGCTGCGCTGCCTAGAAGTTGAAGGATTGTTGTGGGTTGAGGCAATGTCTGTAAGTCGGCAAGCGTTATCTCAACGCCTAGAGAGCTTGCCAGCAGAGTTATTTATCAAGCTGTTTGAGCAAATAACAGAGCGTCTAGCAGCTAAGAAAAACACCCTTGAAGTTGCACCAATGTGGACATCAGTAGCACAGAAGTTTGGTGCGGTATGGGTTGCAGATGCCTCAACTTTAGAAGCAGTCAAAAAACATTTGGGACAACTGCAACAAAAAACAGGTGCAGTTTTAGGTGGGAAGATGCTAATGGTGGTAGAAGCATTTAGCCATCGCCCAGTGGCAGCATTTTTCGATGCTGATGCCAAAGGTAATGAAACTAAGTGGTGGGGTGAACTAACAGAGCGCTTGCCAGTGGGTGGTTTACTGATAACAGATATGGGTTTCTACGGATTTGAGTGGTTTGATACCCTAACTGAAGCCAGAAAATATATTTTAACTAGATAAAAAGCGAAGGTGCGCTATCAGGTACTGCGTTGCCTTTCGAGTAGTTCTCATTACAAAGACGAAATTATTCAAATGGGACTTCATCACACTGCTCCTTGTCGTTACCCAATGCGCCAAGTTTCAGTACTTTGGGGTCAAACTTAGTATCATTATTTAACTAATGTCCTTGACCCACAACAGCTTTCTCCACAGCGAGTCTGTGATTTGTATCGCCGACGTTGGAAAATTGAGGATGCATTTTTACTCACAAAAAGATTGTTGGGTTTATCTTATCTGTGGGTCGGTGGCACTAATGGCGTACAAATGCTTTTTCTTTGCTACATGGATTTTCTATGCTGTCCTCAATGATTTCTGTACTGATGTTGCTGTCGCTTTGCAACAGCCCATTGAACGCATTTCTTTTGAAATGGTCTTTCGCAGTTTATATTTTTTCCACCGCGCACTCCTGAAAAACCCACAACTGCTACTTATCCCTTGGTTGGTTGAGTATCAACGCTCTATGGGCTTGGTCAAAGCCGTGCGTCGGCGACACCGACGCAACTTTGGGCATCTGCCTTAAGTTGACACCAATGGCGTCTCGCCATTAGTGTCAACTTAAGGTTAAAACCCATTTGTCAACCATAGGTTTTGTTTGGAACCAAGTATAAATTTAAGTACTTTTTTATGAGTTTTATACGCAAACTGGGAGTGATGCTGATAAACAAAGCATTAATAATCCCTGAAAAAGTTCGTTTTTTGTCCCTTTCAAACCACATTTTTAAGCATAAATGCTTATTGACGTAGGAAGTTTTAGCTTAACTTGACACTAATGGCGAGACGCCCACCCCACAAGATTGGGTAATTTATTTGTTGGAAGTCCCTTACCTGATGATAAAACCTATATATAAAACAATACGGTTCAGTTAAGGCTAAAAATCTTTGTTAAAGTCGATTTTTTAACGAACCGCATTCGCGTTAGCGTCTCCCCTTGGGAGAAGGAAGAGAAGGAAGAAATGCTTAACTGAACTATATTGATATATAAAAAGACTTTCAACCCAGTCCCACAGTCCGCACAGTAGCTGATAAGTATAAATTCGCTAGATAAAGTAATGCCTCTAGAACAATTTCTAGAGGCATTACTTTAAAGTCCTGTTAAATGTAGGTACTTATGTCTTGAAAGTAAGACTGATTTCTTCTGCTACTTTGTCATTGTGCCAGTAACTGCCGTGAGCGTCACCACCATGCAGCAAGGGTAAAAGTGACTGTGCAGTTATGAAGTCGAATAAGCTTGATTCCTGTGTGAGGATATCTTGAATGTCTAGATATTTTGTGTCCCCATCCACTAAGTCTGTCATCAGTTCCTTCAGTGGATAAGCAAGGGGATCGCCAGGATGAATGTAATTCTTCCAAGGTAGCTTCACTCCTTGACGCTCTTTTTGCAAAGACTCTAGCAGTTTCTGCAAATTCGGTGTAATGTCATGAGTACTGGGTGAATCAGTGCCATCTTTACCCGGTACTATATTAGTCAGGCTAAAAATTGCTACTGGTGAACCCATAGTGTGAATACTGGCAATTTTGATGCCTTGATCGGGATTGGGATCTTTGCCAGATATACCAAAGATAGCATCACGAATCATCATCACATTATCGTGACCAGGGACTTTCGGATCATCCCAGCGAGCAGCAAACAAAATGTCAAACAGAATCACGGTTCCCCAACTGTGCGTCACTAGGTGCAGGCGGTCATCTGGCTGAGGTTTCGCCAAACCATTAACAAGTGCCTGTTCTTTGAGTTGTTCAACAACTTTCGCGCCGACATAACGGCTAATATAGAGTGCAGCATCTCCAGCAAACTGTAGAATTTGCTGTAAACGAAATTCTTGAAACCAAATCTGCTTCCAAAGGGGTGAAGCTTCAAATTGATTACGAAGCTTATTTTCATTCTCCTCATTAACATTACCCCAATAAAGAGCTACTTTCTTAAGTACTTGTTGATTATTTTCAGCGTTTTTTTCCAGAAGATTGAATAATGAATCAGCGTAATGAGGTTCTTCACGCTGCTCTCTAGTATTAACGCCGTGAATGAATAGAATGTAGTCAATAGCCATTTTTTTCTCGATCATCTCTAGATATTTTGGTGTTGAAAGTTTTATGCAATCTGCCCATCATCCCCGGAGAAATTACATAATTGCGATCGCCCAATACATTTATGGTTAACTATTGTTCAAAGAGAGTGATGGACTAATTGCGGATTACTCCTGGTCAATTAATATCTGATAATTCTGGTATTTTGGACTGTTGTTCTGAGTTAATGAATTCAGTCTTAACTGGTTTTCCGATTGTTTTAGGAGGTTGTGGTCTATCTTCTGTGGGTTGTGGTTCTGGTTGTGGGTTATCATTCTCGCTCATGTTGATTTATCTCCATTTGTAGCTTTAATAATTTGACTGTTTTAAGATTTCTTGCTTGGAGTGGCTAAAGCAAGAAGTTCAGTAAACTCTGTGAGTTTCTGTTCTGACTGACAATTATGACTTCAAACGATGTCATCTCAATTCCGTAATCCTGTTGAAAATTTTGCGCCCGCTAAGAGAAGCTACGGTAGATATAGGAATCCGATTTGATTTCTGAAAAAATCTAAGTATATGTAGGGGAGCCAGCCGCATGGGCGGGTTTCCCGACTTGAGCGGACTGGCGTTGTGTTACCACGAAGTGTAACGCACCGTATTCTGGGCTTTGGTGCGGCGCTTGGCGACAACACACCCTACGTATTCGTTCAAAAATCAAATATGAATCCTATACCTTGTGGGGGGACATTCCAAACCTTAGCTTTTCGTAGCAGTAGCCAAAGCAGAAAATTCCTCCGCGCCACGAGTGCAGGTGCATACTTGTAGATGATGGAATGCTGAGAGAGCAAGCCTGTTAACCAGGCAAGGCGATAACCCAACTCACATCAGCAGTAAAACAAAATTTTTAATCATTTCATATTAACATGACGCACTTATGACAAAGTTATAACAAAAGTATGACCAGATATTTTTACTGAACAGCCTGTTTAAAATCAGGAAATGAAAGAAACTTATCCAGATGAATATTGGTCATAAAATTTTGACAATCAAGACTCATAAATGAGGAGATTTCTTATATGAATCGGATTTTTTCTAAGAGATTACTGGGGCTGACAGGTGTATCATTTTTACTTTGTTCATCTCAATTAGTAATGGCGCTTGTGCCCAATAATGTTGCGATTATCCTCAATAGTGGATCTACAAATACCATTGGATACCGCATTTACGTATCACCATCTGGAGAAGTTAGTTATGTTGATGGTAAAGGGTCTAATCAAGGTAAATTGTCCGAAAAATTAACGAAAAAGTTTTTCCGTGACCTGAAAGTTGCTGAACCTTTATCTAACTTGCCAAAACAAAGTTGCGGCAAATCTGTTTCTTTTGGTACAACTACTACCATTAGATTAGCTAGTGAGGAGTCGCAAGACATTAGCTGTCCTGGCAATGCTAAAGCTCAACAATTGGATAATGACGTTATTGCAATTGCCAAAGCTTTAAACGTAGTTAATGTTCCTAGAAGCCAAGGAAAACCACTGCCACCCCAGAACTTTTAGGAAAACTAGGACTTACGCAAGGAACTTCTTAAACTCCTATTCCTCCGTGTACTCTGCGTCGCGCCAGTTGCTTCAAGTCGGGGAACCCGCCCAACGCACTGGCTTCTCTGTGGTTCGATTTTCCCTTGCCTGTGCGTAAGTCCGGAAAATGATCAGTAGCACCTATGGAACGCCAGTTTTTTCAATGCTTGAGAATCTGAGGTGTAACTTGCGGTGTTCTGATAGCCCTCTGGGTTGACTTCTGACTTTTAACTCCTGCCCAAAGGGTGAGCGGTTGTCCAACTTGCTTGTACATCAAGCTCTCCAAAATTACACCATTATTGTTGGCGGTGAGAGTTTTATTTGGCTGATGCAAGGACTCATAAAAGCCGTTGTACCAGCCATCTTTTGATTTGAGGTTGCTTTGAACAAAATCAAATAACTGGCGGGTATAAGCAGTGTTATAAAGTACATGCCAGCCGATGGCAGCTTTGGCACTGAGGAATCGTAAATCATTGTGCTGTTCTCTGGTATCTGCAATGGTTGCCCAAGGTTCTCCATTGACAAACAGACTACTGTAAACGAAGTATGGAGGGCGATCTAAGTTGTCTTCGGTGACGGCGGTTAATTGTTTTGTGGCTTGATAACGCGCTGCTTGAGCAGCTAAAATCCGATCGGCATAAGCTTTTGGCAAAGCTTGAAACCCAGTTTCAATACCATCTAAGATATAGGGTTCGCTCAGAACGTAGTTATTGGCTCCAGAGTTTTTATAGTCGCGTTTGTCGTAAGGAATTCCCTCTCCGTAAAGATCCACAAAGGCAGCATGGGACTGATAATCTAAGGCTTGCTTAACATCCAAGCTCCATAGTTTCAAACCATAAGCAGCATAATTTTCATAGCCCAAGCGGCCTTCTTGGTTGTATTGTTCTTTACCTTCGATGACGGCAGTACCGTACATTTGGCCATTTTTGGTTAGACGCTTGACTTGCCAATGTTTCCAAACGGCTGCTGTTTGCGATCGCATTTGTGGATATTTTGCCCCAACAATCTTCAGCCAGATTGCCATTCTTCCCAAATCAATAGCTGACCAACCAATTTCTTCCCGTTTTTCTAGTTGACCATAATTAACGGGTACAAGGGTTTTGGCATTGTAAACCTTGTTGGGTAATTCCCCTTTGTATAAAGGCATAGATGCCAGTGTCCCCAACATTTTGGTCATTTTGGCTTCAAATTCAGCCACAGGCACGATATTAAGTTCTTTAGCGCTGACCAAAGCGGCGATCGCTGCTGTCTGATCCCACATACTTACAGAGGCAAAGGCATCAACAGAATTGACCAAGCCAGTTTCATCATTCCAGTTACGCTGGAAGTATGACCAAGCAATACGTGCAGTTGTCATTTCCTCTGGGGTGAGTTTTCCAACTCCCGGAGCAATATAGGGAATTATGGCTACTGTTAGTTGGTTCTTAGGAATGGGTTTACCTGGCAAAACTACAGATTTGGCATCAAGGCTGGCAACTACTTCTGCTTCTGGAACAGCAGAGACCTGGAGTTGGGGCTTATTTGGTTGTAGCAACTGCCCTGAAGCAGTTTGAGACGATGATATTTCCGGTTTTTCTATAGAAGTCTGTGAAAGTTGCTTAGACGAAGCATTTAAAATTGCGATCGCCATCACCGCAGTAACTACTCCTCCTACAGAAGCTAGTATGGACAAACTCTTTGGTGGCGGTTGAAAATCTGAACTCATACTGATTAAAGCCTTATCTTGTAGGTTAGCGTTGCTTGCGTAGTTTCACCAAATACATTCTTCCCAATTTTGAAATCTAACTAACATCCAGAAGTTCACCTGATGGGAACTATTAAAATTTACATTCCGGCCACTACAATAAAATAGTCACGCACCCGATCTCTGGAGTTCTTGCAGTGGGCTTATTTGATGATTTGAGTCGGTTTCTAGAAAACCGTTTAGAAGAATTCTTGCGTAACAATCCACATTTGGAGTTAGAGGCGCTGCTAGAACAGCTGCGTGAGCAAGAAGAAGATACATTAAAGCTGATCGCAGATTTACAATTACAAGAGAAGCGATCGCAAGAAGAAATTCTCTCCACCGCTCAAGAAATTCAGCGTTGGCATATCCGGGTTCAAAAAGCTAAAAACGCTGGTAGAGAGGATTTGGCCACTGCGGCGGGTGAGCGAGAAGCAGCCCTGTTGCGCGAAGGAAATCAGCGCTGGGGACAGATGCAAGGGCTGAAAGAACGCATTAACCAATCTCAGGAACTACTGCAAAAAATTCAACAGCGACGACAGGAGGTGCAAGCCAAAGCAGCCGAAGCACAGACAGCCCGTGCTAAAGCCCAAACCCAGCAACGTTTTGAAACCAGTGGCTGGTCGAATCAAACTAGCAATTATTCTGGTGGTTTTGATGACTTAGAAGAGAAGTTTCGGAGTTGGGAAACTCAAGATGAGTTAGAACAAATGAAGCGGAATATGCAAAATTGACACTCCCCGGCGCGAACGCAGGGGGATTCTTGGTTCACTGAGATCACTTAACTTAGATTCCTTGCGTCGTCTAAGCCAGAGGTGAGGCTCTCCCCAAGCGTTACTTCGGGTATGCCCTACCCTAGTTGCATTGCTGAGGCAGTGCGTTGGGCGGCGAGCCACTCTTGTTGCAACTGCCGTGCAAGTCCTGTTTAACTGAAAACTTGTTGTTTCCAAATTCTGAGTTGTCTAGCTCCTATGAATCTTTTACCTACTGCTAGGAGGAAACTAGAACAATGCAGTAGAACCGCATGATTCCATTGTCAAGGTTCAGTGCTCTGTCTTTTGACGGCAAGGTTTTTTTAAGTGGTTGATTACCTTTACCACTAGAATTAGTCTATCACCTTGGTATACAAAATGCCAGAAAAACAGTTGCACGTCAGGGTTTCAGAACAAGAAATGGAAATACTTGAGCGCGATGCCAAAAATTTTAACGAACTAAAACTGACTTGATTCGAGAGTTCATCCGCACGTTACAAGAAAAGCCGTCCTAGAACGATGGGGCTTTAAACCCATTAATTCCGGTAATCGGATGAATAAGCGTCTAACCGCACTCAAAAAAGAGTTTTAACGGTGAGCATAACCTGACAGATAAGTAGGTGGGCGCTAAAAAACACAACTAGATTAAGAAATGTAAATCGCTTAAAAGCTTACATTCAAAGCGTTTCTGGTGCTTTACATAAGTTTACGTAGTTCGGTTTAATTGTGCCTACCTACTTACTTTGGAGTTTTTTGTTAGTGTTGGTAATTTGGAATCTACCCCAATCGGCTCTGGCAGATGTTAACCCACAAGACATAAATGCAATTATTCGCACGCGGGATATTGCCCTGCAAGCCCTAAACACCCGCGATTTTGCTAAAATACAGCCTTACTTGCACCCCAACTTCACAATCACAACAGTTGATAACCAGATTTTTCATCAAGTCCCTGAGTTTGAAAAGTACTGGAATCAGCAGTTTTCCAGTTCCATTAAAGATATCAAAATGCAACTAAAAGGAGATACTGTCAGAACATTTCTCACTCCAGAGATCGATGTTGCCTCTGGAGAAGCGATGTCTACGACGGGCTACGCCTACGCATCTTTCTTTTTCAAAGATGGCAAAACGGCTGATATGGTGTTGCGATGGACAGCAGTGCTGCAAAAATTCCAAGAGAAATGGACGCAATCGCTACATTTATCCTCGAATCTGCTGAATAACCCAGTGTTGAATGCTGCTCAACAATTGGGGCGAATTCTAGCAGTTGCAGCCGGGGTGGGCGGTTTCGTTCTGGGAGGGGTGACGATGCTACTATTACGTCGCAGGACTAAGCAACGAACCGCAAGGATACAGCAAATAAAGTGGGAAAAAGCACTTATCAGCCCAGTAAAATTAGCTTTCATCACCGTCTCAAAGCCACACTAGTAGTTTTATTAGTTTGGGGTGGCGTGAGTTTGCTGCACTGGCTACCAGCAACACAATGGTTGATGCTGGGATTAACGGCAATCCTGACTGTGCAAACGTTACGGATGCTGTTAGCAAAACCAGGGGCGGCGGTGATGGAGAGTGAGATTTATTTACCGCCAGTGTCGATTTTAGTTCCCGCTAAAAATGAAAGTCTAGTCTTGGCTGATCTAGTTTACAGCCTATGCCAATTGAATTATCCAAGGGATTCCCTAGATATCTGGGTTGTTGATGATGGTAGTACCGATGAAACCCCCCAGATATTGAGGGAATTACAAACTCAATTTCCCGCTTTACAAGTTCATCGACGGGAATCAAAAGGTGGTAAATCAGGGGCACTGAATGCGGTGTTTCCCTTTACTCAAGGGGAAATTATCTTAGTCTGCGATGCAGATGCTCAATTAAGAGCCAATTTTCTCCGGCAAACAGTACCTCTATTTCAGAAGCAAGCTATCGGTGCAGTGCAAGTGCGAAAAGCGATTTCTAATGCTAATACCAATTTCTTAACCCGTTGCCAGCAGATGGAAATGAACTGTGATAGTTTTCTGCAAACCCATCGCATTGCTATTGGTGGAATGTCTGAACTGCGGGGTAATGGGATGTTAGTTAGGCGGGAATTGTTAGAAAAGTGTCAAGGTTGGAATGAGAACACTGTCACCGATGATTTGGATCTTTGCTTCAAACTCTATTTAGCAGGTGCAGAAATTGAGTTTGTCACAGTTCCATCAATTCAGGAAGAAGGTGTAACTAATTGGGAGAAACTTTGGAATCAACGCCGTCGTTGGGCTGAAGGTGGCTATCAGCGTTACCTCGATTACTTCCCTCAAATTCTGACTTTAGGTTGGGCGAAAGAAATTGATTTACTCTTGTTTTTTCTATTGCAATTTCTTCTGCCAATTGGACTAATCCCCGATTTACTTTGGACAATATTTTATAGCCATCATCCAGTTTTGTTACCACTCCAGACACTCCTAAGCATCATTTTGACAATTGCCTTTATTGCTGGACTTTACCAATTTCAAAGTTTACGAGGGTGGTCTTTGCTTTGGGCAACAATTCAAGGGTCATTATACATGGTGCATTGGATTCCTGTGATGATTGTGACGACTTTAAAGATGTGTGTGCAAAGGGAGCGATCGCGCTGGGTGAAAACTGAGCATCATGGTGGAAATTCTGACAGTGATTCTGGCAAAAAATAAAATAACATTTAATATGCCTGCAAAAGATATCTATCACAATGCTGTTAAAAATTCCTGGTTCTTCAGTACCTGTTATGCCAAATTATTAGTTAAACATCAAAACTAGACTTTAAAATCAAGTTTAGAACTCTTAAGTCCCAAGAATGGACTAAAATGTTAAAAACAATGCCTGTTTTTGTTGTGCAGCAATGGCTTCAGTTTTTTAACAGATTAATTTAGCATACTAAGTACTGAAGAGCCAAATTCCTTAATTCAAGAAGGTTGGATAATTACAGATGACCCCCTACATTTAAAATGGGGTCAAAAAGATATGTATGTAGATTTAGGAGCAAAAAAACTTTTAGCCGCAGAACAAGGAACTAAAAAAATAGCCGTAGAAATTAAAAGTTTTGTCAGTCCTTCAGAAATGGCAGACCTCAAAAATGCCATCGGCGGATTTATTCTGTATCGTGCTGTTATCAGTCGCCTAGAACCTGATAGAATATTATACCTAGCAGTGCGTGACAACGTATTCACAGCTTTATTTGAAGAGCCAATTGGTACACTTTTAATAGAAAGTGAAAATCTAAATTTACTTGTTTTCAATCCTGAAACTGAGAAGATTATCCAATGGATACCTTAGATAACTATCGACGCATCATCAAAGAGGTTTTAGTACCTTATACACAAATTCCTTATTCTTACGCCGTTATTGAGTGTAAAACAGTCTTTGATAGCGAAAATGACAGCTATTTGCTGATAACTCTTGGTTGGGATGGTGCTAAAAGAATTCATGGTTGCTTAGTTCATATTGACATTATCGATGGCAAAATCTGGGTACAACGGGATGATACAGAAGATGGTGTTACCTACGAATTAGAAGCTGCTGGAATTCCTAAAGATAAAATTGTCTTAGGATTTCACCCGCAAAATGTCAGGCAATATACAGGATATGGTGTTGCATAAGTTTAACGGAGGAAATTGGAATAATTAGCGATGCCTAGGTTGGTAAACTACGCGCTGGGTGAAAACTGAGCATCATGGTGGAACGGCATAAAGAAAATGAACCATAATGTTAAAGTTGCCGAATTGTCAGATAATTGGAGCAACTGGTAGGATTATTTTTAGTTGAGCAGAGGGGCTTAAATGTCTAAAGTAGAAGGCTTTAGGGTAAGAAATTACAGAGTTCTTCACGATATAACTTTGGGAAAGTTGTGGAACACACAGAATGTCAAGCCATTAACGCCAATGACAGCCGTAATCGGTAAGAATGGTGTGGGAAAAAGTACCATTTTCGACACTTTTGGCTTTCTTGCAGACTGCTTGAAAAATGGAGTAGAAGAAGCGTGCGATTCTCGTGGACGTGGGGGCTTTGAGAGAATTCGTTCCCAAGGACAAGAGGGAAGTATTAAGTTTGATATCTATTATAAAGAGGATCATAATGCCCGACCAATTACCTATGAGTTGGCAATAGATATTGACTCGTCTGGAAGACCTTATGTAAAGAGGGAAAGACTCAGACAACGAAGAAAAGGACAAAGCAAGGGACAACCTTTTTCTTTTCTAATTCTCAATGAAGGTAGAGGAATTGCATGGAAAGGTGAACAAGAAGGCAAACAAGTTGAGGAAGAAAAAGGTGATTTTGATTTGTCGAAATTAATAGAAAAAATACAGAGCGGTGAAGGGGAAGAGGAAAGTAAGGAAACTGAGGTAGTTGAACTTGACGATAAGCAAAAACTGGGAATTGCAACTTTGGGTTCACTCAAACAACACCCAAGGATTTCTGTATTTCGGAGATTTATTGAAGGATGGTATTTAAGCTATTTTACTCCAGATGCTGCACGAAGCTTGCCTCTGGCTGGGCCACAAAAGCATTTGAATATTCATGGCGATAATCTGGGCAATGTAGTTCAGTTTATGGAGAGAGAACATCCTAAAAAGTTTCAATCCATACTTGAAAAGATATCTAGCAAAATTCCAGGTGTCAACAAGATTAGTACCGAAAGAAGTCCAGACGGAAGACTCCTATTGCGTTTCAACGACAAGGGTTTTCAAGACCCATTTTACGCTCAACAAATGTCAGATGGAACACTTAAGGTATTCGCTTATCTCCTCTTGTTAGAAGATCCCTCGCCACCACCATTTTTGTGTATTGAAGAACCAGAAAATGGACTTTACCATAAACTTTTAGAAACCCTAGCACGAGAATTTCGAGAACACGCTACAGGTCAGAAAGGTGGATCGCAAATATTTGTAACAACACATCAGCCATATTTTGTAGATGCCCTTGAACCTGATGAGGTTTGGGTCTTGGAAAAGGGTGAGGATGGATTTGCTAAAATTAAGCGAGCTAGTGAAGATCCTCTGATCAATAACCTTGTTTCTGAAGGTTTACCTCTTGGCGGACTTTGGTACAGTGACTATTTGGATGCAAGTTGAGTATATGCACTTTGAGATACTCGTTGAGGATATTTCCGGTAAAATTGCTCTTGAGATTCTTGTCCCAAAAATTATTAACACCGAACAACACACATTTAATATCCATCATTACAAAGGAATAGGGCGTATTCCTCAAGGTTTAAAATCTACTTCTGATGCCAACAAACGAATTTTGCTCGATCAATTGCCGCCACTTATTCAAGGCTATGGTAAAACATTATCTTATTTCCCTGCTGTCCTCATAATCATTTGCGATCTTGATGACCGATGCCTGAGTGCTTTTCGCAAAGAACTACTTGAACTCGTAAATTCTTGTGATCCTAAGCCAAAGACACAATTTTGTATTGCTATTGAGGAAGGAGAAGCATGGTACTTGGGTGATTTAGCAGCAGTGAAGGCAGCTTATCCGAATGCAAAACAAGCAGTCCTAAATTCATACACCAACGATGAGATTTGTGGCACATGGGAGAAGTTAGCTGACGCACTATATTCCGGTGGTTGCCAAAAGTTATCTAAACTTGCTTATCAGATAATTGGTAAAGAGAAAGCAACTTGGGCTGAAAGGATATCTCCCCTTATGGACATTGACAATAATCAATCACCAAGTTTCTGCTATTTTCGAGATCAGCTTCGACGTTTAAGTGGACAGTAGAGCAAACAAGGGCAACAAACAATCATGCTAGACTTACTGATTCAAAACGGGTTAATTTTTGATGGCTTAGGCTCTCCACCTGTGCGCGGAGATATTGGCATTCAAAATGGCCGCATTGTCACCCTTGCACCCTCCTTAACTACCCCAGCGCGTGAAGTGGTTGATGCCTCAGGGTTATGGGTGACACCTGGATTTATAGATATTCATACTCATTACGATTTAGAGTTAGAAATTGCACCAGGGTTGAGTGAATCAGTGCGTCATGGTGTTACTAGCGTAGTCATTGGTAACTGTAGCTTGTCTGTTGCGATCGCAGATCCCCAAATCCTGGCTGATATTTTTCAGAGGGTAGAGACGCTTTCCCATCGGCTGATTGCAAAATGGCTAGAAAAGTCGGTTTTCTGGCAGACACCAGCAGAATATTTACAGCATTTGCAACAGTTACCCCTTGGCCCCAATGTTGCCCCAATGTTTGGACACAGTGCTTTACGCGCTCATGTGATGGGGTTAGAACGCAGCTTAACCGTTCAACCGACAAAATTTGAACTAAATCTTATGCAGCGCATAGCCAGAGATGCAATAGATGCTGGCTTTATTGGTATTTCTATTGATATGTTTCCCTGGCATCGGATGAGTGGGCAATGGCAAGGCTGCACAATTCCCTCTCAACACGCGAAATTTAAAGAATATGCAATGTTAGCGGATTTATGTCGGCGTAGCCAAGGCGTTTTTCAAGTCACACCCAATTTACAACGACTCGCTTCCTTTGTAGAGATTCTGCGGATGGGTTCAGGGATTGGACAAAAACCACTGCGGCTAACAGTCCTCTCAGCCTTAGATGCCGTACACGATCGCAACCTATGGCGAATATTTTCCCCTCTACTTTTTATTTGGAATCGGCTTCTAAATGGTAATGTGCGCTTTCAAACCCTAACGGAACCCTTCACCATTTACTCTGATGGATCTGTGACTCCCTTATTTGAAGAATTCTCCACAGGCGCACAACTCAACGGCTGTCAGTCACGAGAAGAAAGGCAACAACTATGGGCATCGGAAGTTTTTCGTCGTCAATTTCGCCAAGAATGGCTTAGTAAACGGCGTAAATCATTCCATCGGCAGTTAGATTTGATGGAAGTTATTCACTGTCCCGAAGCAAGTTGGCAAGGGTTAAGTTTTGCAGAAATTGCTCGTCAAAAGCAACAAGAGCCAGTAGATTTATTTATCCACGCATTACAAAAATACGATACAGATTTACGCTGGGTGGCGACAGGAGCGAACGATCGCCTAAAACCCCGTTTAGCGATGATGCAGCATCCGCATATTTTGCCTGGTTTTACCGATGCTGGCGCTCACGTCCGTAATCTGGGCTACTATGATGGAGCTTTGTCTTTGCTCAAACAAGCAGTTACAACTAAGTTTCTTTCACCTGAAGCTGCGATTTGCCGCGTTACCGGAGAACCTGCTGGTTGGTTTCGTCTGGATACGGGAGTTCTCAAAGTTGGGGCGAAAGCGGATATAGTTTTACTCGATCCTAATGCTTTAAATCAGCCAATTAGCCCGCAGGTGCAGATATCAGATCCAGTTTTAGATGGTGAACCTCGGATGGTTAAGCGTGGTTCGGATGAGATTGTGCAAGCTGTCTATATTAATGGGGTTCGGGTTGTTTGTGGGGGGAAGATTAGCGATCGCCTGGGGCGTGAAAAGTTGGGAACAGTTTTGTTTCCTTGTTGAATTATCTCACGCAGAGGCTTGAGAGGGGAGCATTGAATTGCTTTTACCCCACACCAGCAATCACCTGTCCAATATCTTGAGGGGTTGCACCTGTTGCTAACATTGCCCGGATCAACAATTCAATTGATACTGAAGCATCGCCATTTTCAGCTTTAGCAATCCGAGGTTGGCTGGAACTAATCTTAGTAGCGAGTTCACTTTGAGTCATCAGTTTTTGTCGGCGCTCCTTCAAGTTTTGGCTGAGAGCTAGCTTAATTTCAACAAGGATAGTTTCTTCGGGTGTTAACTCCAAAAAATCTGAAACTGTGCCAATTTTCCAACCTTTAGATTCCAAACGTTCTTTCTTCGCTTGATCCATCGCATTACTCCTGTTGATCGTTATCATATTTGCTCAGACGCTTTTTGCAAACCTCAATTACTTTCTTAGATGTTGTTCTCGTTGTTTTATTAAAGACTTCAACAATCAAGATTGCATCGTCATCAATTCGATAAATGATTCTCCAGTTTTTATTTGTATCTCGAATACGTAATTCATGACAGTGAATTCCTATACTTGGCATAGGGCGTGAATGTGGCAACCCAAGGGATTCACCTTCCTGTAATTGTCTGAGCAGAACACCCGCTTCTATGCGTGCTTCTTGACTGAAAGGTGGGGTTTTAACTTCACCATGCAGCCAAACTAAAGGCTTACTTTGATCTCCCATACTGTATTTATATCATATCTGATATATTGATATAATATACCTATGAAAGGGAACTTTATCTGTAGAACGATGCTTACAGCGATCGGACTCTTCGCACTAAACGGATATAGCTTTACTTGATCCCAATACTTGAGATAAGGTGAAATACTTGTGAATTCAATAGTTCTAGAACTACAAAGAGATGCCCTCAACCCTTCTATTTCTGTCCTAATTCTTCTCCGTAAGGCTTATGTAGTTGCTAGAAAGCGAAAGATCAGGCAATTTCAAGAATGGATCGAGTTGGAACTCAATGGGTATAAAGGGCATCCAATACCTGAATATCGAGTTGTAAGAGGTGAACTAAGAGCATGGAATCCCTATCATGGGTGGCATCAAATAGTCACGGATGACCAGAATATTTTAAATTTTTTTGAAACCGTTTGTAATTGCTCTATTAGGCAATCAATTAGTGAACTATCTACTTTGACTAATGATGCAGATAATAAATTAAATTTCCAACTGCCGCCCACAGTAGAATCATTTTTGGCTTCTCTTGTGGATACTTCGGTAAAAATTAGCATCAGCAATGCAAGTTTAAAAAGGATTGTGGAGTCTGTTAGAGATGTGATTCTGGAATGGGCTTTAAAGCTAGAAGAAGATGGAATCACAGGCGAAGGAATAGTTTTCTTTCAAGAAGAGAAACAGACTGCTGCTAAACAAGATTATAGTGGTTTCATTCAGATTATTAATAATATAGAGCAGTCACAAATGCAAAATTCTTCATCCGAAAGTCAATCAAGCTCAGAATCCTTCAAAAATGACCTTTGTGGAGCAAACGTGGGCAATTTTGCAAACCAAGTTTCCGGTAACGCACGACAGCAAGCAAATCAGCATATCCATTTATCCGAACCGAAGAAGACTCTTGCAAAAGCAGCCGAGGAGATTCAGCAACTGTTAAAGCAGTTAGAGCAAACGAATCCGACTGCAACTGAGCTAGAAAAAGTGGCTTATGTTAACGATGAAACTACTCCAAGTTTCAAGCGTCGTGTCGCTGGTGCGCTCCAAGCAAGTGGTGAAACAGCAATTGACGAGTTTATCTTAGAGAATAAGTATCTTAAAGTTGTCAAAGCGGCTATCAAGGGTTGGTTACAGCTAGGTAGTTGAGTGCGATCGCTCTTCCGCTACGTTAACGAAACATAACGCACTATTTTTATGAGAGTAATACCTACGATGGGTGGAGCGATCGCTTTATTCAGGACAGGTATGACTTTGCTATATTAGATAGTGCCTCACCAATAATCACTCGTAAATAACTTGTAAAATTTAAACAGCAAAAAATCCCTCCATTCTTATGAGTGAAAAACTTCAGACCGAAAAAGACGAGCTACAGACAAGCACTAGTATAGAGATAAATCAAGAAAAAGAAAACGAAAAAGTTTTATGTCCTCATTGCCAGCGTACTGCTACAAACGGTATTAAATGTAAAGGTATTTGTGTGGCTGATAATGACTATTAAGGTACAACTTATATTGATGTTTCATACACTATATTATGATTCATATCAATTCTAATCCTAAACAAAAAGTAAAAAATCGAATTAATAGTAAAATTTTGGATCATCCTTTTACAGACTATTGGGATATTTTTATTCTTAAACACCAGCATCCAATTAATATTGCTTTACATATTTTAGGAATATTATTTTTTTACAGTTTACTCTTTTATACTTGGAAGTTGCAAAACTTTTGGTTGTTCTTGGGCTTACCATTAACTCAATTATTAGGATTAACCGGACATTTTTTATTTGAGCGTAGCCATATTGATTTACAAGATGCTGTATTTTCTTGGCGGGCTTCTTACTGTTTGGGTAAAATGTTATTTAGAATTTTGACGGTTAAATATCGAGATGATATTCGCCAAAGACAAGAAATATTAAATAATTATCTATCAAACAATTATGCAAATATTCAATAATTGGGATGTGATTGCTAAGGGTTGGTATATTGCCTGTCCTATTCATAAAATCCCTAAAAAAACAGCAAAATCTGTAGAAGTATGCGGTCACAAAATTGCCATTTTTAGAGGTGAAGATGGTCAATTACGGGCTTTGGATGCTTATTGTCCTCATTTGGGGACAGATTTAGGAATTGGGAAGGTTGATGGTAATTGGATTCGTTGTACATTTCATCATTGGGCATTTGATGAAACAGGGCTTTGTCAAAATATTCCCTGCCAATCAGAAATTCCTACTCAAGCTAAATTACAAGCTTATGCAACAGAGGAAAAGTATGGATTTATCTGGATTTATCCAGATGCTAAAGCACCAGAGGGAGTAGCTGATTTTGATGAATTGAAGGGAAAAGAAATTGTTGCACAAGCTGATATTGCATTTGAAAGAAGTTGTCATCATCATATTTGTATGATGAACGGGATTGATGCTCAACATTTAAAAACAATTCATCATTTAGACATCAAAATGGATTTGTCGCTACATCAAAGCGAATTAGGTACACAAATAGACTTTACAATGCGGGGACAATTCCCTCAAACTACTTGGAGAGAAAAGTTAGGTCAAAAAATTCTGGGTTCCACATATCAGTATTCAATGCGTTATGCTCATGGTTGCATTGGCTTGTTAACAATGATGAAAGATGTTAGGCTTTTTCCACCACTGTATATGATATATGCTTATACTCCAATTACACCTGAAAGAACGATAATTCAACCGATTTATGTAACTGAAAAACGTCAAGGGATTGTGGGATATCTGCTAAGTCAGTTTTTGCTATTCTGTACTCGCTTGGCTTATTATATGCTCAGAGATGAAGATGGTAAAATTTACGACAATATTCGCTTTAATCCGAAGTTGCTCCTTAGTATTGATCAGCCATTAGCTCAATATATGGACTATGTAAACCAGCTAAAACCGTCTCGATGGTCAAAAAATAGCGGTGTAAAATAGTAGGTTGGGTTAACGATCGTTTCTCAACCTCAGAGGTTGCTTGAAAAATGGTTGGCTGTGATTTTAATACTCATTACTCATTACTCATTACTCATTACTCATTACTCATTACTCATTACTCATTACTCATTTACCAGGTAAGAATCTCCAGCAAATTACCCCAAATAATACTCGAATAATCAGTTGGGTTGTTGTTCCAAGTCAAAATGCAATTTTTCTAAAAATTAAGCTGTCGCGCATTTAATTTGCACAACTAGGGCGGGCAAGATGCCCACCCCACAAGAGATTTATTTTTTGGAAGATGCAAATTAAAAGATTTTTAGCTTATCAAAGACTCGGATAATAATAAAAAATTTACAGATGAAGACAAAACAAATTTTGTCAAGGTTAACATAGCTAAAATCGGTATGGGAACTGAGATTATTAGTGACAAAATCGAGCAAGAAATTAAATCTTACGTTTTTAAATAAGCTCTCTCATAATAAGGACTTCAGCCCTTATTATGAGAAAATTTAATTAATTTTATATTGCGTAACATAGTTTGATTTATTCTTGCCTACTTACTTATCGACATAATATCACTGGGGAATAGACAAAACCCAATCGCGCAAAAGTTGGTTTACTTTATCCGGTACTTCATCATGGGGACAATGACCTGCTGTTAAGAAATGTTCTGTCAATTGAGGACAATATTGGCGAAACTTTGGAGAACGTTCTCTAGTATTCATCCAAGGGTCAGCTTCTCCCCATAATATCAATAAAGAACAAGTTAATTGCTTTAGTAGCACATCAACTTTTTCCCCTTGAGGAGTGCTAAAAACTGAAATAAACACATCCAATGCACCTGCATCAAAAGCAGGACGAGAAATTTCTTCTACCAATTGGTCTGTAACTGCACTTTTATCAAGATATACTTTTTCTAAAGTTCGGCGAATTACCCAACGTTGTCGCACGTATTGAAATAAGAGAAACTGAGCTAAAGGTTGTTGAAAAATCCACTTAACTGAGTCGCCCAGAAGTTTCTGTAAAGAAGAGGGTTGTTTGGGTGGCTGAATTTGGCTTTGCAAAGCTTCAGGTTCAGATGTCGGCTGGCTTTCGCTAAATGGGCCAGCACTATTGAGCAACACTAAACCAGCCACGCTATCAGGACGTTGTGCTGCAACACACAAGCAAGCGTAGCCACCAAGGGAGTTACCTGCTAATACTGCTTTTTGACCAATCACTTCCTTGATAAAATCGTTAAGTTGATCGCGCCACAAGTCGCCACTATACTGCAATTTGGGTTTTGCCGATCGCCCAAATCCCAAAAGGTCGATCGCAAATACTTCAAAATCTGGACACAATCCTGTGATATTCTTGCGCCAGTGGTCTGTAGAAGCACCAAATCCATGTACCAAAAGCAAGGGCGGACGTTGCGTTTGTTTCTCTCCCGCATGCACGTAGTAAACGTTGTGCCCGCGCCACTGCCAATATTTACCAGGAATTGGGGTTGTAGAGGGGGCTGTAGTTGCCTGCATGATTTAAAGAAATGTTAAGTAGCTTCTAATAATTGTAGACTAGGTGGGGAGATGAGGGGGATGGGGGAGAAATGACTAAAGAAAGATTGATTACAGGCAAAACTAAACTACTAGGTGTCATTGGACATCCGGTGGAGCATTCGTTGTCACCAGTGATGCATAATGCTGCGTTAGCTAATTTAGGATTAGATTACATTTATCTACCTTTTCCCATCGAACCACAGAATTTAGAGGTGGCGATCGCAGGTTTTGCCGCTATTGGTATTGTCGGTTTTAGTGTGACAATACCTCACAAACAGGCAATCATCCCCCTACTTTCAGAAATTACACCCTTGGCTCAAACTATCGGAGCCGTGAATACTGTTAGCCGCCAAGATAACCGATGGGTAGGCACAAATACAGATATTGAAGGATTTATCGCGCCTTTACAGACGACATATAAACAAGATTGGAGTCAGAAGATAGCAGTGATTTTAGGCAATGGTGGCGCAGCCAGAGCAGTTGTTGCAGGTTGTCATCAACTAGGTTTTGCCAAAATTTATGTGTTGGGGCGCAATGTGCAGAAATTACAAGCATTTTGCGATAGTTGGAGTAATTCACCTATAGAAGAGAATTTGCAAGTCGGTACATGGGATGAACTACCAAAGTTAATTCCTCAAGCAAATCTGCTGGTAAATGCAACTCCGATAGGGATGTATCCCAAGGTTGATGAGTCGCCTTTGAGTCTAGAGGAAATGGCAAATTTACCAACAGGTGCGATCGCTTACGATTTAATATATATTCCTAAACCAACGCAATTTCTCCAGCAAGCTGAAAAACAAGGTGCGATCGCCATCGATGGATTAGAAATGCTAGTTCAACAAGGGGTAGCAGCATTAAAAATCTGGTTGCAGTCGGAAACTTTGCCTGTAGAAGTAATGCGCCAAGCCTTACAAAATCACCTGGGTTTGGGGGAATCATGAAACTTATTACCCCCTTAGGGCGTGTTTTCAAACTACTCCTTTGCCTCCTAATTTTTTAGATCCCTCTAAATCCCCCTTAAAAAAGGGGGACTTTAAGAGATTTTGAGCAAGCCTTTTTTAAGGGGGGTTGGGGGGATCTAAGACTTTGAAAACACGCCCTAATCCCCCCTTGGCAAGGGGGGAAAAAAGAAATCTAGTTCCCTCACGCCACTTGCTACAACGGGGGGAACCCCCGCAACGCAGTGGCTCCCCAATACATACGGGGAGGGTTAGGGTGGGGTAAAATTTAGCGTCAACTCAGCCATTGACTAGATTTTCTATAGTATCGGCATCGTTCGGCAATGCGGCTGTTAAGACTTCGCTGCCTTCTGCGGTAACTAAAACATCATCTTCGATGCGGATTCCGCGGACATCAGCAAATTCAGCTAAACGCTGCCAATTCACCACACTCTGATATTTTGAACGCACATTAGCATCATTTAAAATTGCTGGTACTTGATAAAAACCAGGCTCAATTGTGACTAGCATTCCTGGACGCAGGGGACGATTTAAACGGAGGTAATTTAAGCCAAAGCGATCGCTCCTTTCACGTCCCTCTTCATACCCTGCTAAATCGCCCAAGTCTTCCATATCATGGACATCTAAACCCAGTAGATGACCAATACCATGAGGAAAAAACAGCGCGTGAGCATCCATTTCTACTAAATCTTGGGAATTTCCTTGTAAAATGCCTAACTCTACTAAACCTTCAGCGATCGCCGTGGCAGCTAGTAGATGAATATCCCCATACTCTACACCAGGCTGTATTTTGGCAATGCAAGCATCATGGGCTGCCAACACCACATTATAAATATCTCTCTGGGTCGATGAAAATTTACCCGAAACTGGCCAGGTGCGGGTGACATCACCTGCCCAACCCGTCTCGGTTTCAGCGCCAACATCGGCAAGTAGTAAATCACCTGGTTGTAGGGGGTGGTAATAATGCTCGTTATGCAAAACTTCACCATGAACGGTGACAATACTATTGTAGGAAGTGGTCAGATTGTGGGCAATAATTACCCCTTCCATCGCTGCACGAACTTCTGCTTCTAGTTTGGCTTGAGGTGTTGCAGCCATACCCGCTTTGTGGGCTTCGACGGTGAGTGCCGCAGCTTTTCGTAATTCGGTTAATGCAGCTTCATCGTGGGTGAGGCGTAAGGAAGCGATCGCTTTTGCTAACTTCAAGTCAATTCCTTGGGGAGGACTTTGTGGTAAAACCCATCTATTTAATAGCTGCGATTGCTGCGTCCAAGTAGCTGCATCTTGTACAGCAAGTGTAGCGGCATCTTCTACCCAAGACGCTAACTCTGCCATTGATCGAGCCACATCCGCCCCAATATGCAGGGCTATTTCCTCACGTGTTGGCATTTCTCCATGCCACAGGGCGCTGCTGGGTGAGGGATTGTCCATGAATAATTCTAGCTTGCCCGCTTCTAAACGAATTGCCGCCTTTGATAAAGGCAATCCGGCGAAGTAGAGGAAATGACTGCTAGCACGAAACGGAAAGGGATTTGCAGCAAAGTTGCGCGGACTGTTGCTACCTGACCACAGAATTGCGGGAAAATCAATGAGGTTGGCTAGTTGTTGCCGTCGGTGGCGTAAAGTATCGATGAGGGAAGTAGAAGTTTGTTGGATAAGCATAAATATCAACTCAAAGAAAAGGATAAAGGTGATGGGTTTGCCTTTATTTAGTCGTTATCGTCATCTTTTTTATCATCCTTGCGATCGCTATCTTTTTTGTCGTCGTCATTTTTGTCTTTCTGCTTTGTCTGGTTAGGCTCTTGGGTAGGTTGTACGATTGGTTTTGGTTGCTGGGTTGGGGCAACTGGCAGTGGTGCTTCAACAACACAACTAACTAATCCTCCAGAAATTAGCGCTAAGTTGACAGCAGCAAAGATGCTTCTGAAGATTTTTATCCTCATGTTTCCGTTTTGCTTTAACATTTACTCTAGTTTTTGGAGATTGTGTTCCTAATCTCTAAGTTACTGTATATGGCGCTTCTCATTAAGCAAGTTTGTAGTAAGCACTTTAGTGCTTAGAAAATAAGGGACTGACAAATAAAAAAATACTCAACTATTTCTTGTGGGGTGGGTGTCTCACCCGCCCACAGCCAAAGGCGCTCATGTTGCCCACCCGACAAAATTGGATAATTTATTTGTTGTCAGTCCTTACTACAAACCTTCAAAAATAGCACAAATCTCTAACGCACTTGTGATAAATATATTGGTGTCTAAATTCCAAGGTGACTCGAATGGGACAAATCATTACTCAGGTTGATGCTTTTACCAATACACCTTTTGCAGGTAATCCGGCTGCTGTCTGTGTTTTGCCTACTTCTCAAGACGAAGGCTGGATGCAAAAGGTAGCCCAAGAGATGAATTTATCTGAAACGGCTTTTTTAGTCAGACAGGATGATGGTTTTAACCTGCGTTGGTTTACACCCACGGTAGAAGTGCCGCTTTGTGGTCACGCAACCTTAGCTAGTGCCCATGTACTTTGGTCAGAGGGACATTTGTCACCTGATGAAGTTGCGCGTTTCTACACCAAAAGTGGAGTGCTGATTGCTAAGTTGCAAGGTGAGTGGATTGAGTTAGATTTTCCTGTGAATCACTCACGAGTAATCATTGCACCTCCAGAACTCAAAGTTGCTTTGGGTGTACCATACAGATTTACCTTGCAGAATTCACTAGCTTATTTAGTGGAATTGGAATCAGAAGATTTGGTGCGGCAAATGCAGCCTAATTTTCAACTACTAAAAATCTTACCACTTGGTAAGGTTATAGTTACTAGCTTGACTAATCCTGATTCAGATTATGATTTTGTCTCTCGCTTCTTTGCGCCAGAGGTAGGTATTGATGAAGATCCGGTGACTGGTTCAGCCCATTGTTGCCTTGCTGCGTTCTGGCGCGATCGCTTGCAAAAAGATCAGTTCTTAGCTTATCAAGCATCAAGTCGCGGTGGGGTGGTGAAGGTATATTATGACGGAGGCGATCGCGTCTTTCTTGGTGGACAAGCAGTAACTGTGATGCGAGGTGAATTACAGTAAGCTACGGTGTACACACAAGTCTGTTTTCCCTTTGTATCCCAGAATTACCCCCCTTAATCCCCCGATAAATTGGGCGACTTTGATTCTTTCCCCCCTTAAAAAAGGGGGGTTAGTTTTGTAGGGTGTGTTATGCCGTAGGCTAACGCACCACCCGAAGATTCTGGTGCGTTACTAATCAAATACACGTAGAGACGTAGCAGTGCTACGTCTCTACAAGGTTTTGGGTTTTATATATGTACTTCATTTACCTGAAATCTGGTGTATTGCTCTAGTTAATTTTTGCAACCCCATGCATTGGCATAACAAGTCGATGCATTGGCATAACAAGTCAATGCATTGGCATAACAAGTCGATGCATTAGCATAACAAGTCAATGTATTGGCATAACAAGTCAATGCATTGGCATTACAAGTCGATGCATTGGCATTACAAGTCGATGTATTGGCATAACAAGTCGATGCATTGGCATTGCAAGAGGTTGAGTTAAGATAGCAAGGTGATACAAATACTAAGCACGCAAAAGCGTACTTTTGCGAAGAGACGACTGTCACAATATTTAAAGAAGCCTTATATTTTAATTTCAAAATATGTCTGCTAAACACAAAGATAGTAGAAGTCCTGTCCAATATGGTGACTGGCCAATTGAACAATTACCTGGACTTAGCCAAGAAGAACAATCCCAACTGCAAAATTGTGGAATTACTAGCACGGTAGCGCTAGTCAAACAAGGGAAAACTCTAGAAACAAGACTAGCCTTAGCCAATAAACTACAGATTCATCTTCAGTATGTAAATAAATGGATGGCTTTAGCCGACTTAGCGCGTATTCCCAGTGTAGGGACACAATATTGTGGTTTATTGCTCCATGCGGGTATTGCTTCTGTGGCACAATTAGCTCAAACTCCGACTCACAGATTGCATCAACAAATTATGCGCTTGCAAGTAGCAACAATGCAGCGACGAGATTTGTGTCCAGCAATTGAGCTAGTACAACAGTGGAGTCAGCAAGCGAAAATAGTCTTGAGTGGGGAGTAGGGAGTAGGGAGATGAGGGAGATGAGGTAAATAAGTAATGAGTAATAAGTGATAAGTAATAAGTTTTACTTCTTACTCATTACTTCTTACTCATTACTTCTTACTCATTACTTCTTACTCATTACTTCTTACTCATTACTTCTTACTCATTACTTCTTAC
>NZ_JBALEA010000073.1:0-117892 GCF_036917135.1 Nostoc sp.
GTTCCCAAATACGATAAATGGGTTCCCAAATACGATAAATGGGTTCCCAAATACGATAAATGGGTTCCCAAATACGATAAATGGGTTCCCAAATACGATAAACGGGTTCCCAAATACGATAAATGGGTTCCCAAATACGATAAATGGGTTCCCAAATACGATAAACGGGTTCCCAAATACGATAAATGAGTTCCCAAATACGATAAATGGGTTCCCAAATACAATAAATGGGTTTCCATGATTGCAGCAATTTAGCTTTGTCAAACCAGCGTTACGCACCGCAAATATGAAAATTAATATAACTCTTGTGGGGTGGGCATCTTGCCCGCCCTAATTATGCAATTTAAATGTGGAACAGCTTACTAGTCAGTTCCACCCCAAGTCCAGGTAGGATTGCCATTCTTGAAACTGTTTTTTAGCACTGCTAGAGGATAATCATTAGGATCATAGCCGCCAGCCAAATCTAAGATGAAGTAAACCTTACCTTTAACAAAGTGCATCCGTAAATAATTAATCTTTCCAGAATAGTCTTCTCCATCAACCTTAGTCATTCCAGCAGAAGCAAAGCATTTAGCATATTTAGGCTTTAGTGTCCCAACCCATGTAACACTAAAGCTATTACTGGCTTGAACAGAGATGTTACTGGCATAGGCACTCAGGTTAACAGAGCCATCTGTGGAAAAACTACCTTCTTGATAAGGATGGGGTTTTTGAGTGACAATCACTTTGTCTGGACAGCTTTGTTTTTGCTCGTTTTCAATATAAAGTTTTAGCTCAATGTTTTGTGATTGATTTTGTGCTTGGACGCACCAGTTGGACAACAGAGGCAGTAAACTAATACTTGTGCCTAGAATCAAAATTAAAGGTCTAAACGAAATCATACTCGTAACCGAAGAAATATTGAATTTGATTTGATATCGTATTAGATTTTACTAATTAATTGGCGAAATTAAAGTCAGGGTAATTACTGAGGAATGAAAAAAATAAATTCGTGTTATTCAGCACCGATTATTCTTTGCAAACCAGTGTAAATATTGAACCGTTCTCCGCGCAGGAATCCAATTAAGGTAATCCCGAACTCCTCGGCAACAGACACCGCCAAACTACTGGGAGCGGAAACAGAACAGACAATGGGAACTCCAGCAGTTGCAGACTTTTGCAAAATCTCAAAACTAGAGCGTCCGCTCACCAGCACAATACAATTATTTAAAGGCAACTCATCACTGAGCAAAGCTGTACCAATCAATTTATCCAAAGCATTGTGTCGCCCAATATCCTCCCATAGGTTTAACAGTTGTCCTTGAGTATCAAAGGTAGCCGCAGCGTGTAAACCCCCTGTAGCAGTGAAGATACCTTGAGCAGCCCTGAGCTTGTCTGGTAAACTGTAAATGATCTCAGGTGTTACTGTTGGCCCTGAAGGAATCACTGGACATCCCCGCAGACGCAAAGCCTCAAGGCTAGCTTTACCACACACCCCACAGGCGCTACTAGTGTAAAAATGACGCTCCAATGGCTGTAAGTCTGGAATCAACCCATCCCGTAGTTCTACATTGACGATGTTATGGCGTTGCTCACCATCCACTAATTCATCTACGCAGTAACTTATCCGTCGGATATCTTCTCTGCGGCTAACGACTCCTTCACTGTAAAGGAAACCAGCAGCCAGTTCAAAATCTGCTCCTGGTGTCCGCATAGTTACAGCTACCGTCTTCTGGAAAGGAACAAGACGAATTTCTAAAGGCTCTTCAGTAGTGAGATGATCTAAACGAGGTCGGACTTGACCTTTTTCCATTACCCAAACAGTGGCTTTGGTTTTGCTTTTAGTTGTTGTTGTCATATTTATGAGAGTTGGTGAATTGAAATTTTGATACTAATCTGGAAACAGAGTAATGCTATTTGTATATTAGATGTCTCTTTGATGCTCACCAACTACTTTGTGCCGTTGAGCAAGATCGCTAGGTTTCTGTTTAGGAAGTAAAATGAACCTAAAATTTTTGGTTTTCAGAAAAATTTTATTGGCAATAGTCTTCGTAATTTCCCTGAGTTTTGCAGGATACTTAGTGGGTAATAACATTAGTCAGAGAGTAATTGAAAAATCTTTTGCTAAACAAGTTATATCTACCTCCACTGTCGGAAAAAGTTCTCGACTACAGAAACTTTTAAATGAGATAGTTGTAGAACAGAAAATCCCTGGGGGAGTCATGTATATTTCTACACCTAAAGGTTCTTGGCTAGGAGCATCTGGTGTAAATGACTTGTCAACTAAAGCCCGGATGAAAACCACAGATGGCTTTTCTATTGCCAGTATGAGTAAAACTTTTATGGCGGTGGTTGTGCTGAAATTAGTAGAGCAAGGGAAGATAGAATTAGATCGGGCGATCGCAACCTACTTACCAAGAGACATCAGTCCTCATATTATCAACAGCGACAAAATTACAGTTCGTCAACTGCTCAACCATACCAGTGGTATTGCAGAATACCTAGAAACAAAAGAGTTTATTCAAGCTACAGCCAAAAGAAGTCGCTCACACCCTTGGACAGCTAGAGAAGCTATTCCGTATATGTATCAAGAACAACCGCGTGCAAATCCCGGAGAAAAATTTATTTATACAGATGGTAACTACATTCTTTTGGAACTGATTGTTGAAAATATCACCAAAGGAACTCTCGCCCAAGCAATCCGCAGTCAGATTTTAAAACCATTAGGATTAAAACATACCTTCACGGAACTGCGCGAACCGACAATTGGAGAAGTGGCTACAGGTTATGGCGATCGCCATAAGCGTGGTAAGCTAGAGAGCTACGCCGAAGTCAATGATGGCAATGGTTTAGGAGATGGCGGATTGGTTTCAACAGCAGAGGATTTAGCCAAGTTCGCCAAAGCCTTATTTGTCAAAAAAACCTTACTTTCGTCGCAGATGATGAAAGAAATGCTGAAATTTAAAGATAATGGCGAAGGTTATAGCTATGGGTTAGGTGTAGAACGGTTTTCATCTCCTTTAGCAAAAGCAATTGGGCATAGTGGTATAGCTTATGGCTTCACAACATTGCTTGCATATCTCCCCAATCAAAATACCACCATAATAGTGCTGCTAAACAATCAGGATGTTGATATTAAATCAGTAGCTAGGACAGGTCTAGATGTTGTTGAGAATAAATGATATAGTAATCCTAAATCATTTGTGAGAAAATGCTAAATTAACCGAGCTTGCTAAAGTCAAATATTTGACAATAAATTGAAACTCAAATAATATCTTGACATTGATCTAGTAAAATAAGTAGAGCTTTTGGCTTTGCTTTTGGCTTTGCTGGTTTCTGTTGAAGATGAGTTAGTCTAAAGTATTCGGTGTAGCTTGTTAGCACACATCTAGATTACAAGATGAAAATATACTCTCAACGACTTTGTTTAGAACCACTAAAACCGGATCATGCCGAACTACTTTTTAATGGATTACAGAGTGCGAGTATATACAAATTTATCGAAGATGTGCGACCACAAAGCATTCAATCGCTTCGCGATCGCTATATAGTGTTGGCACGTCGTCAATCACCAGATGGAACAGAGATTTGGTTGAATTGGGCTGTCTGGTCTGTTGTAGAGAAATGCTACATTGGATATGTTCAGGCAACAATTACTATAGATAATAGTGCAATCCTTGGATATGTGCTTTTCCCTAATTTCTGGAGAAAAGGTTATGCACGTGAAGCGGTGAAGTGTATGATTAATTATTTAATTGAGACATACCAAAATCTTGTTTTTCGTGCTGAAGTTGATGTAGAAAATCACCGTTCTATAACTTTGCTGCATAATCTAGGATTTGTCAAATCAAAAATTTTGAAAAATGTTGAGTCTAACCAATATGAATTGAACCACGAAGTCCAGTACCGCAAATCCTGATAGATTAATATTAATTGAGTTTGAGAAAGTCAAATATTTCACAATTAACTGCGAATTCAGGCAATAAAATTCTATTTCTTCTCTCTGGGAAAATTTAGAGTGTTCATAGTTTACCGCCGCAGGCATCGCTATACTATAAATATAAGTCTCATCCATTAACTGTAATGACGATCAAAGAATTGCTATTACAAGAAATTGACAACACTCCAAACGAACTACTAGAGGATCTACTTGGGTTTTTGAAATCACTCAAAACAGCCCAAAAACAGCCACTAGCCACATACAAAGAACTCTTAGAACGCATTGATTATCTAGAAACGATAGTAGGTATTCGTAAAGGACTAGATGAGTTTGAGCAAGGTGAAGGAATTCCTGCTGAACAAGCCTTGGCAACCCTACAACACAAACTTGGCATTCCGCCTCGCCCATGAGTTACCAGGTTATGATTCAACCCACTGCCTTCCTTAGAAATCGAAACATCCTATCATTGGATGTGCGACAATCTGAGTGCTGAATTAGCCAATAACTGGTATTATGAACTTCAAGACGCGATCGCTTCCCTTCAAGAATTTCCTAATCGCTGTAGTATAGCACTAGAAGCACCAGTGATTGGTCGTGAAATTCGACAACTCTGGGTTGGAAAACGAAGAAATTATCGAGTTTTATTTGTCGTTGAAGAAAATGTTGTAGCAATTCTTCATGTTCGCAACAGTCGCCAATCTGATTTAGGTGAAGACTCTGAGTAAAGAAGTTAATTTTGATATTTCATCGCCTGAGGGTCATCTTCCCGTAGTAAGCGGGAAAATAGAGGGGAAAGTTATAATTCTTTTTTCTTGCATTGAGACTTATGAAGTTTAGCATTTAAGGCTTTCAGCTTACCTTAACTGTTACCGCAAAATGCAACCCTAACGCATCCAGCAAAGCATTCAGGCAATAAAATTCTATTTCTTCTTTCTCGGATAATATGTGTTCGAGTTGGTCATAAACTTGGTTAAATTGCACAGAAAATTGCTCAATTCCACCTTTTGCCTCAATCACATTTTTCAGCGCCTTACTTAACATTTTCGGGTCGCCTTCTTCTAAGACAACTTCAATATAAGCTGCTGCTTCTAATGGGTCTTTGAGGTCTTCAATCAGTTTTTCGTGATAGCTTGCACTTTTAGGCATTATCTCTACTCCTATAATCTTCCCAATATTCTTTTGCTTTATCAATATCTTTTTCTTGAGTACTTTTATCACCACCGCACAAAAGAATAATAATTGCTGACCCTTCTTGCCCAAAGTAAATGCGATAACCAGAACTGTAGTCTATTCTCAGTTCAAAAACCCCATCTCCCACTGATTTACAATCACCAAAATTACCTGCTTCTACTCGGTCAAGCCTTGCTCTGATTTTAGCCTTTGCTTTTCTATCTCGCAAAGAGTCAAACCACTCAAAAAAAGGATTGATACCGTTATATGTTAAATAATTCCTAACCTCCTTTGGTTGAGCTTCCATAATTTTTAGAGTAAGTCTACATACTTTAAATCGTATCTGGGTCAATACCCAATTCTCGCAACTTTGCTGCTAGGCGTTCCGCTTTTTGTCTTTCTTGTTCGGCGTGTTCCGCTTCCGATAGTGCAATTTCTTCAGGTGTAGGCATTAACTGTCCTTCCGCATTGAAATAGCGCAATTGGTTTTCATGAACGCCCAAATACAAACTTAACTGCTGACTCCACAACAATCCTTGTGGGTTGGGTTCAATCGGTTGATAAGTACCACCCAACAAAATAAACCCAGCAAATTCTAGATTTCTGGGGTCAAACCAGAAATATTCCGGGGTGCGAAAGATATCTTGATAAATTTGTTTTTTTAAGCCTTTGTCAATCGCTGCCGTTGACTTTGAAAGCAGTTCTATAATCAAATTAGGATATTTGCCGTCCTCCTCCCAAACAACCCAACTATCACGGGGTTTACGTTCAGTATCCAATACAACAAAGAAATCTGGCCCCCGAAAGTCTTGGGATTTATGCTGGCGTGGACTGTAATGAATGCTAAGATTGCCGGCAGCAAAAAAGTTGTCGTGGTCTCGCCACCACCAATCAAGGCATTTGATCAATAACAGCATTTGCTGCAAATGTAGGTATGTTTCCAATGGTGGTTCGTTACTTTCTAAATCCCCTGGTGGAAATATCACATCTTCTGTGGTTTCAAAATCTTTGGCGACAGACATGGCTGCAAGTTTTGGAGTGATATGAAATTGAGCGTAGCAGTGGTCAAGCGTTAATATTAGGTTTGCTTTTCTAAGCGTACTATTGCATTATAATCAGGAACTCCTTCGAGCGATCGCTTAGAGTCAAAGACGTTACTTAGCTTTCATATACATCGAAGCAGGCATTTTTGTAACTAGCAATTTCAGTTATCTTTATCTGTCTTATGTAATAAGTCCTATACCTACCCTAAGTAGGGTTATCTATCTGCATTTGTTCGTTAAGTTGTATGAAGTACTGAAAGCAATTTTCTCAGTGAGTCACTGAGGAAATCAGAATACCCTTAACTTAGTTGGAGTTTTTTATGACTTACACAGTTGATGAAGCAACAAGACCAGCTTTAGAAACCTTTCAACGCTTTGATGTAGATACTCAGCTAGCCCTACTTTGGTTCGGTTATCTCGATCTTAAAGAGCAGCTACAACCAGCACCTCCTCTAAGCGTTGAAGCTCTTGCCAAAGCAGTGTTTGATAAATTCCTGGACTTGTCTAAAGAAGAGCAACTGCAAGCACAACGCGACATTATTAATGGTGCAGCTAACGATATCAGCCAAACCTATAATAGTCTAAGTCCCAATGCCAAATTAGACGTTTGGTTTCTGCTAGCACAAGGAATGGAGGATGGAACCATCATCCAAGTGCCGTCCGACTATCAACTTCCTGGTGAAACGGATGAATTTGTCGCATTGGTCAAAAATTTAGAGTTTGAGCAACGGATTAATTTCATGCTGAGTGCAGTGGAAGCGATGGGTTAGGTAAGTTTAAGAACTCTCAATAGCTATCTAGAATTGGGGATAACTGAAAGTCACAAATTACAGCTATTTTCAGGTAAATAGACCACGCGGTAGGGGCACAGCAATGCTGTGCCCCTACGACAGATGTGGTTCAAATACATGAAAACTGCTGTAAGCTAGACCTGGGCATTTTGCTCTACTTTAATAGTGATTAACTCAGAACTACCGCAAAGATGAGTATCTCTGCGGTAGTCTTGATGCAAGTTAATGGATATGCTGCTGGGAGTGTTAAAACTGGGAAAATGAGACTTGATTCAGATTTTTTCCAACCGCACGATCGCATTATAATCAGGTACACCTTCGAGCGATCGCTTACTCTTATCTAACAGCACATTCCCTTCTGGCCAATGTACTTGCAAGTTCCTTGACTGAATTGGGGCAATATAGACTTGACAGGATAACTCACCTAACTCATTCTTCACAATTACCTTATCCTCATTTTTTAAACCCAACTGTGCCGCGTCAGCAGCATTCATTAGTACCGCCTCTCGCATTGCCCCAGTAATGGCATCCTTGCGTTCCTGCACCATACTATTAAATTGTTTGCCCCGGCGGGTTGCTAATAAAAAATAACCTTCTGGTAATTCTCTTTGGCGTGGCGATAATACCCCAAAGTGTGCTTTACCATCGGCTGTAGGAAAATTCCAACCAAAGCATAAATGTGAGCCACCATACTGAAATTGATCGCCAGCTTGCTGTAAGTGTTGAATACCAGCATACTGGGGGACAACTTGAGCAATTTCTTGACGGATAGCAGCAGTGTCAGCAAACATCAGCTTATCTGCCAAATCTGGTTTTACCCGCCTTGCCAATTCTAAAAATACTTCCCACTCTGGACGCGCTTCTCCAATGCGTGAACCCGGAATTTCTGGACTGAAAATTACCCGACGTTCGGTGTTAGTTTCTGTGACTCCCCCTGGGATTTCGTAGCGAGTCGTCGCAGGTAAAAGTACCACAGTATCAGCCGGTTCTACTAACATTTGGCTGGAAAGAACAATATCTATATGTACCCGCAAGGGTATTTGCTTCAGCGCCGCTTCCACATAATCTGGTTCTGGCAGTACTTCTAAAAAATTCCCGCCCACGGAAAATAATACATCTAATTCTCCCTGATGTGCGGCGTTAATCATTTCTGGAGCAATTAAACCTTTAGTTGCTGGCACTTCAAAGCCCCAATGTTGACTCAATTGGGCAGCATTTTCTGGAGTGATAGATTTACCACCAGGAAATACTGTGGCGTAACATCCCATCTCTGCACCACCCTGCACCCCAGAGTGTCCGCGAATTGGCATTAAACCGCAGCCTTCCCGACCAACAAAACCTTTGGTGAGAGCTAAGTTGATGATACTTCGCACATTATCTTCACCGCATTCATGTTGGGTAATGCCCATACTCCAAACAAATACGGCTTTATTCGCTTCTTTGACCATTTTGGCAAAGGCGGACATTGACTCGCGGGATGTACCAGAAAGCCGCTCTAATTCTTCCCAAGATTGGCTTTCTAAGGATGCCTTGAGTTCAGCAAAGCCAACTGTGTGCAAATCTATAAATGATTGGTCTACCCAGTTGTTAGCAATTATATGTTTAATAGTGCCATTCAAAAATGCTATATCCCCGCCCATATTGATTAAGAAAAAGTCTTCGGCAAACTTTGTACCGAAAACAGCACTTTCTACAATTGAGGGTACCCAGTAGCGCTCCATTCCTGGTTCGCGGTAAGTGTTAATGACTACAATCTTAGTTCCAGCTTTTTTGGCGTAATGGAGATACTTGACGGTAACAGGCTGATTATTGGCAACGTTGGAACCAATGAAGACTAATAAATCAGTTCCAATCCAATCTTTATAAGAACAGGTGGTAGCCGCAGCACCGAGAGCAGCTTTCAGTCCCGCCGTGCTGGGAGAATGGCAAATGCGGGCGGCGTTATCTATATTATTGCTTCCCATTGCTCGGACGGCTTTTTGGGTGGCATAGTAAGTTTCATTAACGGTACCGCGACTGGTAACATAAAAACTGAGACGGTCTGGTGTGGTAGTGCGAATGCGATCGCTAATTACCCCTAAAGCTTCATCCCAGCTAACACGGCGAAAGCCTTTTTCCCCGCGTTGACGGATCATCGGGTAAGGAAGCCGCCCCAAGTCTCGTAATTGGGCACTTTTTTGCTTTTGCAACTGCGAGACATCCGCTAATAGTACAGGGTCAAAAGCTGGCATAGTATTCATCCGCAATAGCCGCAATCGGACATTGCACAGATGGATACCATCTAAAGTCCAATCTTTCATCCCCGTTGTTCCGAGAGCGCAACCATCACACACACCTTTATCGAGGATATTCCACGCATAAGGTAGTTTGTCACGAGATAGCCAAATTGCCCGAAACACCTCCCAATAATTGTTGGGGTACTGTTCGCCAATGCCAAAGGGCTTCCAACTTGCCCAGTGCTGGGGTGTCCAATATTTCTTGGGTTTGGGTAACATGACACACTAAATAGATGCTATGTGGTGATTCTTTTAGACTAGCGTTTTTAGTAGCATTTAAGTAGCAAGGAGCAGAAGAGGAATAATTAATGCCCCATGCCCAATAACTAAAGAGTGAGATAATCCGATGACAGGTAAATTAGAAGGAAAAGTAGCAATTATCACTGGCGCTTCAGCCGGAATTGGAGAAGCAACCGCGATCGCTTTGGCTTCAGTTGGAGCAACAGTAGTACTCGCTGCTAGGCGGGGCGATCGCATTCAGGCATTAGCAGAACGTATCGAAGCTAGTGGTGGCAAGGCATTGCCTATTGTCACCGATGTAACTGATGAAACCCAGGTAAATAACTTGGTGGCAAAGGCAAATGCCGAATTGGGAACGGTCGATATCCTTGTGAATAATGCCGGGATTGCCTTACTCGGTACCATTGAAGCCGGAAATAGCTCAGATTGGCGGCGATCTTTCGACCTGAATGTACTCGGACTGCTATATGCCACTCACGCTGTTTTACCTCTATTTAAGGCGCAAAAATCCGGGCATATAGTCAATATCTCCTCGGTGGCTGGCCGGACAGCGCGGGCGGGTCTTGGTGTTTATAATGCTACAAAATGGGGTGTAAATGCCCTCTCGGAAGCATTGCGCCAAGAAGTCCACAAAGACAACATTCGTGTTACCATTATCGAGCCTGGTTTGGTGGATACGGAAATTGACAACCAAATTACCGATCCCGTTGCCAAACAACGGATTCAAGAACGACGCAATTCAATTCAACCTCTGCAAAGCGAAGACGTTGCTGCTGCGATCGTTTATGCCCTGACGCAACCGCCGCGCGTTAATGTCAACGAAATCCTCATTCGACCAACTGGACAAGAACATTAATTCAATATTGGATTTTAGATTTTGGATTTAAGGAAAATCTAAAATCTAAAATCTAAAACGGGAAAGGGAATTATACGATAATTAACTTATCTTAGAGGATGTTTGAAAAGTTTTTTTTGGTAACATCTAAGCCTCAAAAACCTAACCCCCCAGCCCCCCTTCCCTACAAGAGAATGGGGGTTTCAAAGCCTCTCGACCTTTCGGGGAGAGGAATGGAAGCGGGGTTTTGAGTATACTTTACAACTTTTCAAACAACCTCTTAGATTGATAGTGAAATTACTGAATATCCTATATTATGTCACTGAGTCGTAGCGACCTCGAAGCCGGAAACATCCAGACGAGACTATTAGATGCATCACACTCTGGAATCAAGTTAACTACCCTGAGCGAAGATGAGTTAGAGCGATCGCTCGATGAAGCACTACAACAGCAACCACCGAATTCTGATATTTGGATATTTGCCTACGGTTCACTGATATGGAATCCCCTAATTACATACGCAGAGCGCCGTTCTGGGATCATTTATGGTTGGCATCGGCGCTTTTGTACATGGATGATTCTCGGTCGCGGTACTCCCAAAAATCCCGGATTACTCTTAGGACTCGATCGCGGCGGTAGTTGTCGTGGTATTATTTATCGCATTGCTGCTGCTGATGTCCCATCGGAATTACTGCTGATTTGGCGACGAGAGATGTTAGCTGGTGTCTATGTTGCTCGTTGGGTGAAGGTGTTTGATGGTACGCAGGAATTCCCTGCGATCGCTTTTGTTGCCAATCGCCAACATCCCAGATACGCTCATCAGATACCATTAACAACCACTGTTAATAGCATTGCCACCGCATCAGGAAAATTGGGTTCCTGTGCTGATTATTTGATGAAAACTGTCGAGGGATTGATGGCAGAAGGCATTAAAGATAGACAATTACTTTTGTTACGCAAACAAGTGTTGGCAAAACAACAAGCACTTTTAGATCAATCGGCATCGGGAATCTAAACTTTAATTGACAACTAAAGGGGAGTGGCACTGATACCGCGCACAAAAATATCTACACAGGTTTCAATATAGTCTTCACAGCTATAACTACCTTGATTGAATTTTACACTGCGGCATAGCATTCCAGCTAACAGCATTCCTGTAAACATATCGACTGCTGGAAATGGATCAAGGTCTGCTCTGACGATGCCTCGTTTCTGACTCGATTGCAGGTAAGCTATGAGTTTTTCCCCTAAAGGCTTGACAGCTTCTTGAATCACTTGTTTCGCTGCATCAGGATGACGTTTAGCCTCTCCAATGAAGGTACGAATTAAATCTTCCTGTGCCTCTAGCATATTATTGTAGAGATGGGCATACTGTCTTAAATCAATTTTTAGATCCTGCGTCCATGCTTCAGGGTATGCAAGGGCTTCTGTCTGGAGTGCCAAAGCATTTTTCATTACTGCTCCCAGAAGTTGTTCTTTGCTAGCAAAGTGGCGAAATAAAGTCACCTCATTCACACCAGCAACACGAGCTATTTCACGGGTAGTTGCTCCTTGAACACCTAAACTAGCAAATACCTGTGAGGCAGCTTCTATCAAACGTGTACGGGTGAGAGTTGATGAACGGATGGTTTTATTCATTTGTGCTGGCAAGTACTTACTTACATAATAGGTCATGTAGAAAAAGTTGTTGTGTTAACCTTCTGTAAAACAAGGTATTGCCATCCTAGCAGTTATCAATTTGGAGATTTGTTTTAATTGGAAGTCCTTAATGTTTTACTCATTTTAGTAACTGGAACAACTACCCCACTTCTTAAATAATGAGGCGCTCTTTTAATTGCAGTAAATCCCAGTCGTAAATAAAACCCTTCGGCATAAAGACTAGCAGTTGTAATTACCTTATCGATACTTTGCTCAATTGCTTCGTCGCAAAAATGTTGAACTAAAGCACGGCCAATTCCTTTACCTTGATATTGAGGATGGACATATAGCCCGATGAGTTCATCAATAATGAAACTAGCAAAACCGATAGCAGCATCTCCTTCCATCGCAACCCACAAAGTTTCGACTTTCATACTCTTCAAGATATTTGAACCATCAGGTTTGTCACGGTAATTACGCCAAGCTAAAAGTTCTTTTTGGGTGTACAAAGTTGCAGGTAGAGCTTTGATAGCAGCAATATGAATTGCACTCAGCACCCACGCATCTGTTTCTTGGGCACGTCGGAGAGATATTTCGTTAGTGTTCATCTATTCAAGGCTGGCATTCAGATTATATGCCTGCTCTAAAATACTTATCTAAACTTACTCAAACTTCATAGTTAAAGAATCAGGAAAATATTTGATACATCAATGTAGAAATTATACTGCAATACGCTTGGGTTAGCGCCAAAAACCTTGAAATGTGTAGGTTCGTTTGAGGAACCAAACCCAACATTTTTGGGGCTTTGTTGGGTTAAGCAAAGCGCAACCCAAACGTATTGAATTATACTGTATTTCTTTTAAATTGTAACTTATGACCGGAGGCGTAGCCCGCACTTCTCTACGAGACGCTGCGCGTAGCTTGCCGTAGGCAAGTGGTACGACAAAGCTCAGTGACCATCGTAGACATCACAACACATCAACTAGCTAAATTCTCAACTCCTGAAATATAAGTTACGGTAATTACATCGGCAATAAGTATAATAAGCTTTAATCACCTTCGAATCTATCGAGAAACCGTATATTATGGATTAAGCAATAAAACAGCCTACTTCCAAAGACTAATTTTGAAGTAATAAAGCAATATCTGATGATATTTGGCTAATTTTGCTGTGTTTAATTTGAATATCTTCTTAAAGCTTGCTGATCAGAGTATTTAGCAAGCCAGAAGACATTAGAAAGTCAAAAGGAGTGAATGTGATCAACGCCATACAGATTAACGAAAACTTGACAACCACGGGACAAATCATACCCAAACAGCTTGAGCAAGCTATCCAAGAAGGTTTTAAGTCAGTTCTAAATTTGCGATCGCCTGATGAGCTAGGATTTTCCCAGGATGAGCAAAAAGTAGCGGAAGCATTGGGGCTGTATTATCAAAACGTTCCACTCAAGGTGGATCTGAAAAATTTGAATGAAGAGGTGATTACCAAAATCCTCACCATATTGGAACAAATTCCTAAACCGGCGGTTGTGCATTGTGCAGCCGGGATGCGCTCAACTGGAATTGCGCTCTTAAGTATCGCTATCCAGGAAGGATTAACACCAGAGCAAACCTTAGCAAGAGCGAGGAATCTAGGCTTTGGATTCTTTGAACACGCCAGCGTTAGTCCCCGATTGAAGCAATTATTTGTGGACTACGTTAACAAACACGCAAAGATAGCTATATCTGCTAGCTGTTCTTAAGGTATTAGTGATTGTTAATTTTTACAAAGCTTGCTATACAAATCATTAAATTAAAAACTGTTCTTGCTGATAGTAACAAACAAGAACAGTTTTTAATAGCGAAGCCAAAAATAAGAATTTAGGCATCTTCAAGTTCAAATTGAGCCACTGTAACGGCATTAAAAGCAAAAGCGAAAACTAATGGCATTGGCGACTGAAGCCAAAAGGTAAAAACAACAGCGATGATTGTGCCAACTACTGCGGATATTGACCACATTCGCTCTTCAAAAGTCAGTCCTTTTTCGGCTTTAATCAATCTGAGAACACTAACTGGAATTGGTTCTGGCATTACCCCACCCGGAGGGAAAGCCCAAAAGTTGTTACGCCGCTCGACAAATAAATCCGTCCAGCCATTTTCTTGGCACCATGCCTCGATCCATTGAAGTGAGTAGTGATTCATCATCGGGTTTGGGAGTTCGGTTTGTGGAAGTTGTGTGCTTGGTGAATATAAACTCTTGGAGATTCCTGAAGAATTAACTAATCGCTATAAAATGAAGGCTAGTTATGAAAATTTTAAGCTTTGTTAAGCAGTTGAGACGCATATAATTACGCTCCAACTTTGCTTTCATTAATTAACAGATTAACAGTTTATTGGGGCTAGTTACTTCAAAATACAACAAACTTTACTTGAAAAATCGAAAGTCAAGAATTGTAAATAAGCTAGTGAGTATTACTGCTTAATAAAAATCTTTATATCCTGAAATTTAAATCTCAAAATGAAGAATTGTAAACAAATCAACAAGGTTAGGCATAGTCCATATAAATATTTTTCTGATAACTTAAATTTTAGATACCTCTCTGAAGGTAAATAGAATCAAAGTGAAACTGGCAGTAAGATATATGAGCAAATTAAAACTTACTTGACTTAGAGCAAATATATGTTTGGTATACTTTGGGGTATTGTTGTTGTACTGGTTGCTTTTTGGGCATTAGGGCTGGCACTTCATATAGCCGGAAATTTAATTCATGCAGTGTTGCTTTTGGCTATTGCCCTTGCGATCTATAATTTTTTCAAAGCACGTGATGTGTGAAGATAGTGGTTGCCGACCTGGTGAGGTATAGCAGTTATCGTTTACGTGAGGTACACCCGTAGGGGCACGGCAATGCCGTGCCCCTACACCTCGTGATGTAACGTTGTACTGCATCTGAATGGGAACCGCTATACGTTCTCAAAGTTACTATCCTTGGTAAAAAAGATTTGTGTGTACCTCAGTTGCTTAAAACGTCATATCATTAAGTGCGATCGCCTTTGGTGTTGGCAAAGCGATCGCTCCTAATATTGCAACTCTCTAGCTCAAGGTGAGAAGCGATGTCTACCACAGGCTACGCATCCACCCTGTTTGCGTTACAAAATATTAAGCTAGGGAGAGTTAGGTAGCTAGGCGTAAATAAATTAAAGTTTGTAGTCAGGACTTTAGTCCTGATAATCCTTGTTTTGAGCGATGAATCGCTGACTACGAACATATTCAAATGCGGTAAGCTTAAATGCAGTGATTAGACACCAAATTGGCTCTCAATATGTTTTGGCAACAAGGGTTGGCGTTCCTTCTCGGAATTATTATCTGGTGCGTGGCTGATCCCGCAATGGCAGTAGACTGGACTCATCCACTGTCATTTAGCAATGCAGAGTTGTCAAGACGTGATTTTTCTGGACAGAGTTTGCAAGCTGCGGAGTTTTCTAACGCCAATATGGAACTGACTAACTTTACAAACGCTGACTTACGCGGAGCAGTCATGAGCGCTTCGGTGATGACAAAAGCAAATCTCCACGGAGCAGATTTAACGAATGCAATGGTTGATCAGGTAAACTTGACTAAGGCAGATTTGAGCGATGCAGTTTTCAAAGAAGCTCTTTTGCTCCGCGCCATATTTAATGATGTGAATATAGACGGTGCAGATTTTACAGATGCAATTTTGGATAGGGCACAAATCAAAGAACTGTGTGGTAAAGCCAGTGGTGTGAATTCCAAAACAGGCGTGCAAACTCGTGATTCTCTAGGATGTCAATGAAGCGTGTTGGTGTAATTGGTGGCGGACAACTAGCCTGGATGATGGCGGATGCAGCACAGAAGCTAGGGTTAGAATTGGTAATACAAACTCCTAGCGAACACGACCCCGCCGTGTCAATTGCTCAGGAAATCGTTTTCGCTGCGGTAGATGATGCTAGTGCTACAGAAATATTAGCTAAAAAATGCGATGTCATCACCTTTGAAAACGAATTTGTTAACCTGCAAGCTTTATCTCTTTTAGCACAGCAAGGCGTTTGTTTCCGTCCCAGATTAGAAGCTTTAGCCCCTCTTTTAGATAAATATCATCAGCGTTGCTATTTACGCGATTTAGGTTTACCAGTTCCTCAATTTTTCGCCCTTGACGAGGTGGAAAATATCAAATCAAAAATAGAATATCTCGGTTTTCCAGCAGTCCTCAAATCTCGCCGTCACGGTTATGACGGCCAAGGTACTTTCATAATTCAGGATTTTGCTACTTTACAGCAAAAGCTAAGTGATGAAACTACAACAAAAAATTTCAATGAATCACCTTTCTTGTTAGAAGAATTTGTCCCTTTTGAACGAGAACTAGCAATAATTGCGGCGCGTTCTGTAGAGGGAGAAATTGTCACTTACCCAGTAGTGGAAACCCAGCAAGAACAACAAGTGTGTCGGCGGGTGATTGCGCCAGCCGAGATTACGCCCAATCAAGTAGCACAAATAGAAGCGATCGCACATACTCTATTAAATAGCCTACAAGTAGTAGGAATTTTTGGAATTGAGCTATTTCTCAGTACTGATGGCAAAATTCTGGTAAATGAAATTGCGCCCCGTACCCACAATTCTGGACATTTTTCTATTGACGCCTGCAAAACTTCTCAATTTGAGCAACATCTCAGAGCCATTTCTGGCTTACCTTTAGGAAATCCGGCTTTGCAGTGCGCTGGCGCTGTGATGGTGAACCTACTGGGATATGAAAATTCTCACAGCGATTACCAAAGCCAGCGTCAACAAATAGCAGAAATTCCCCAAGCGCACCTTCACTGGTATGGGAAGACAGAATCACGTCCGGGGCGAAAGTTAGGACATGTCACCGTTTTGCTAGATAATCAGAATAGAGAATCCGCGTACCACATCGCCCGTACCATAGAATCTATCTGGTATCCCAGGTAAATTGAACATAAACTTTCGATGTAGAACACACAACATCTTTTGAAAAGCTATAATGAGTGAGTTGCACTACGACGTTGGTGACTGCCATCAAGTTTTTTGATCTATGCCTTTAATGACAAGGGAGTCAACTGTTCTCGTGGCAGTATACCGGGCATGTATCCGGAAACTTTAAACGAGGAATTTAGGTTCCCACCTGGATAAACCCAGGTCATAAACTTAGGTAAAACGGCGTCGCGGTGAACTTAAAATTATTAGCTCCCAAAGTCAATTAGAATTTGGGAGCTTTAATTATGTGAAGTCTGTTTAAAATGAGCGAACTGACAGTAAAAATTGCCATGTTTTTGGGAAACCTAGATAATGAGGTTTCAAGAATTAAGTCTTATGGTCAGCATTCCCGGATATCACGTTAGCAAAGAACTCTACAATGGTTCCAGAACCTTAGTTTATCGTGCTAATCGAAAAACTGACCAAAAATCTGTGGTGATTAAGCTGATGAAAACTGTTTATCCCAGCTTCAGTGAATTGGTACAGTTTCGCAACCAGTTCACCATCGCCAAAAATTTGAATCTACCTGGAATCATCCAAACCTATAGTCTGGAACCCTATCAGAATGGCTATGCGTTAGTGATGGAAGACTTTGGGGGAATTTCTCTCAAAGATTATTTGACCTCTGTAGAGACCCGATATATCGCGTCTCTACAAGAGTTTTTACCAATTGCGATCGCACTGTGTAATGCATTAGATATTCTAATTCGTAATCGGATCATTCACAAAGATATTAAACCTGCCAATATTTTAATTAATCCAGAAACTAAAGAAGTTAAGTTAATTGACTTTAGTATTGCATCTCTGTTGCCACGAGAAACTCAAATTCTGATGAGTCCAAATGTGCTAGAAGGGACACTCGGTTATTTGTCTCCAGAGCAAACTGGACGGATGAATCGGGGGATTGATTACCGTACCGATTTTTATTCTTTAGGTGTAACTTTTTACGAGTTACTAACAGGACAATTACCATTTAAATCACACGATCCGATGGAATTGGTACATTGTCATATTGCCAAACTTCCGCCTTTAGTACATGAGATTAATCCCCAAATTGCGCCTGTACTCTCATCTATTGTCAGCAAATTGATGGCGAAAAATGCCGAAGACCGCTATCAGAGTGCATTTGGGTTGAAATATGATTTAGAAAATTGTTTGGCTCAACTCAAGGAAACGGGGAAAATTGTCAGTTTCTCAATTGCTCAACGGGATGTGTGCGATCGCTTTATTATCCCAGAAAAACTCTATGGCCGTGAGCATGAAGTTGAAACTCTCCTCAAAGCCTTTGACCGCGTTACCAACCCCCCTGAGGGACTGAGAGGGGTAGAACTAATGCTGGTGGCTGGTTTTTCTGGTATTGGTAAAACGGCAATTGTTAACGAAGTTCACAAACCCATTGTCCAGCAAAGGGGCTACTTTATCAAAGGCAAATTTGACCAATTTAATCGGAATATTCCCTTTTTTGCTTTTGTGCAAGCATTTCGAGACTTAATGGGGCAATTATTGAGTGAAAGTGATGCCCATTTGTCAACTTGGAAAAATAAAATTTTACAAGTGCTGGGTGAAAATGGGCAAGTTATTCTTGAGGTAATTCCCGAACTAGAACAAATTATTGGTCAACAACCACCGGCAACAGAACTTTCAGCAAGTGCAGCTCAGAATCGGTTTAATTTATTATTACAAAAATTTATTCAAGTATTCACTACGAAAGAACATCCCCTAGTCATTTTTTTAGATGATATACAGTGGGCAGACTCAGCATCGCTGAAGTTGATCCAGTTACTAATGAATGAGTCAAAATCAGGCTATTTATTATTAATTGGAGCTTATCGAGATAATGAAGTTTTTCCTGCCCATCCATTGATGTTGACATTAGATGAAATCGCCAAAGCCAATGCTAACATTAACAAAATTACATTAGCTCCTCTGAGTGAAACAAGTTTAAATCAACTCGTTGCTGACACCCTAAACTGTTCACTAAAAGTTACATACGCACTAACAGAATTAGTATATCAGAAAACCAAGGGTAATCCATTTTTTAGTACACAATTTTTCAAAGCGCTGCATCAAGACCAGCTAATTAAATTTGATTTAGAGAGCGGAAGCTGGCAGTGTAATATTGCCCAGGTGAAGGCGTTATCCCTAACAGATGATGTGGTTGATTTTATGGTATTACAGTTGCGAAAATTGCCAGAATCAACGCAGAATGTTTTAAAATTAGCGGCTTGTATTGGTAATCAATTTGATTTGGCAACATTGGCAATGGTTTCGGAAAATTCCGAAACTGAAACAGCAACATTTCTCTGGAAGGCATTACAAGAGGGATTAATCTTGCCACAAAGTGAAGTTTACAAATTCTATGTCGGGCGGGAAACACAGGATTTATTACAAAGTTCGTTAACTGTAAACTATAAATTTTTACACGACCGCGTTCAACAAGCAGCTTATGCGTTAATACCAGAAGAACAAAAGCAATCTATCCATCTGCAAATTGGTCAACTGCTATTAAGAAAAATACCTGTTAAGAAGCAGGAAGAGAGAATCTTTGAGATTGTTAATCAATTGAATATTGGTGTAAAGCTAATCACTCAACAGTCTGACCGAGATCAATTAGCACAGTTAAATTTACTGGCTGGGCAAAAAGCTAAATTATCCACTGCTTATGCTAATACAATCGAATATATCAGTTGCGGTATTCAGCTATTAAGAACAGATAGCTGGCAACAACAGTATTTGCTCACATTATCCTTGTATGAAGAAGCGGCTTCAGCAGCCTATCTTATGGGACAGTTTGAGCAGGTAGAAGAATTTGTTAAGCAAGTGCAACAACATGCTAACGTCTTACTAGATCGGGTGAAAGCGATTGAAATCCAAATCCAATCTTATTTAGCTCAGAGTCGTTTTGATGATTCGATTAAAACTGCGATCGCACTGCTAAATCTCTTAGGTGTCAAACTATCTCATCAAGCGAATCAAACGCAAACTTTATTCAGTTTAGCTCAAACAAAATTACGATTTTTAGGTAAATCTCCCTTAAGTTTGATTGATTTACCTGACATGACAGGGGGCAAAGAACTGGCAGCAATCCGAATTCTGGCTAGTACAAATTCAACGGCTTATATTGCTCGTCCAGATTTACTGCCACCAATCATTTTGAGCGAAGTCAATTTATCAATGCAATACGGCAATGCGGCAGCATCTGCATTCGGTTATGCCTGGTATGGATTAATTGAGTGTGGCATTCTGGGAAATATTGAGACAGGTTATAAATTTGGTCAATTAGCATTACAAGTTCTCGAAAAATTCCATAGTAAGGAATTCAAAGCTAGAACCTTCTTCATTGTTCAAACATTTATTAATCACTGGCATCAATCCCTTCAAGACACAATTGCACCTTTAATTGAAGCCTATCAAGTGGGGTTAGAAACAGGAGATATTGAATATGCTGCTTGGGCTAGCTATACCTGTAGTTTTCATGGATATTTGATGGGGCAGGAATTGACTGAATTAGAAAAACAGATGGGTGATTATGCTGAAGTCTACAGCAATTTTAGACAAGAAAAACCTCAGACATATATTAATTCATTTCGTCAAGCCATTTTGAATTTGTTGGGATCTACTAATACCTGTTACTTATCAGGTGTTGTTTATGATGCCCAAACTATTCGCCCATTACAAGAGCAAGCAGGCGATCGCACGGGATTAAGCTTTAGCTATGCCAATGAACTAATACTTTGCTACCTGTTTGAAAATTATACCGAAGCATCTGAGGCAGCAATTAAGGCAATCACCTATTTAGATGGGGTAACATCGGCGGCAATTGTCCCAATAGTTTATTTTTATGAGGCGCTAACCCAACTAACTCTCTATGCAACAGCAACAGCTACCGAGCAAAAACAGATTCTGAAAAAAGTAACGTCTCATCAAAAAAAGCTGAAAAAATGGGCGCATCATGCCCCAATGAACCATCAACACAAATTTTACTTAGTCGAAGCAGAACGGCATCGAATTTTGTTGCAAAAAAACAAAGCAATGGAACTATATGATCGCGCCATTTATCTTGCGAAAGAAAATGAATATATTCAAGAAGAAGCCTTGAGCAATGAGCTAGCTGCCAAGTTCTACCTCGACTGTAGCAAAGAAAAAATCGCTCAAGTTTATATGCAGGAAGCTTATTACTGCTATGCTCGTTGGGGCGCTAAAGCCAAAACTGAGGATTTAGAAAAACGTTATCCTCAACTCTTGGCTCCCATCTTACAAGGGCAGCATCATCGCTTTCAACTGAGTTCAACCATTGATGGATCATCATTTCCACATGAAACCATCCACACAAATCTTTCTAGCACCAGTATTTCTGAAGCCATCGATTTTGCTACCATCTTTAAAGCCTCACAAGCTCTCTCCAGTGAAATTCAATTAGAGCAGTTGCTCACTAGCCTTTTGCAAGTGGTGATGGAAAATGCTGGGGCACAAAAAGCTGCGCTACTGGTACTCCAACAAGACAACTTAGTGGTTGAAGCTGTAGCCACCATCAATGAAGGAGTTACTCTGGGATCTGTACCATTGTCAACCAGCGAAGGCATTCCCATTACACTGGTAAACTTTGTTAAAAATAGCTTAAAAACTGTTGTGCTGGATGATGTAACAGCACAAACTAATTTTATTGCCGATCCATATTTCATCCAGCAACAACCTAAGAGTGTGTTGTGTACGCCGATATTAAATCAGGGTAAACTTATCGGGCTGCTATATTTAGAAAATCCTTTGACAATTGGTGCATTTACGAGCGATCGCACCGAAGTTATCCAACTGCTATGCGCTCAAGCTGCCATCTCTCTAGAAAATGCCCGTCTTTATCAAGAATCTCAAAATTATGCCCAACAGTTAGAGCGATCGCTACAAGAACTTGAGCATACCCAATTACAGATGGTGCAAAATGAAAAAATGGCAACCTTGGGCAATTTAGTTGCTGGGGTGGCACATGAAATTAATAATCCGATTGGATTTCTCAAAGGCAGCCTCAGCAATGCCGAAGAGTATACTCAAGACTTACTTGCTCATATCCAATGCTACCAACAACATTATCCCAATCCAGCGATCGCAGTCATTGAGCATAGCGAAAAAATTGACTTAGAATTCCTGACTGAAGATTTACCAAAGCTAGTAAGTTCGATGAAAGTGGCAAGCGATCGCATTGAAGATATTAGTACCAGTCTCCGTACCTTCTCCAGAGCCGATACAGCCGAAAAAGTTGCTTGTAATCTCCATGAAGGGATTGAGAGTACCCTGTTGATTTTGAAGTATCGCCTCAAAGCTAACGAAAAACGTCCAGCGATCGAAGTCATCAGCAAATACGGAAAATTACCACCAGTGGAGTGCTTTTTAGGACAATTAAATCAAGTATTTATGAACATTCTCGCCAACGCCATTGATGCCTTAGATACCTCCATTCAGGGACTTTCTTTTGCCCAACTGCAAGCTAATCATCAGCAAATACTGATTCACACGGAAGTATCCAATGACCAAGATACGGTAACAATTCGCATCAAAGATAACGGTGAGGGGATGCCAGAAGAGATTAGAGCCAGGATCTTTGATCACCTGTTTACAACTAAAGAGGTTGGGAAAGGAACCGGATTAGGATTAGCGATCGCTCGGCAAATTGTCGAGGAAACCCATGATGGACGTTTGAGTTGCAATTCTGTGCTTGGTGAAGGAACAGAATTTGTTATTGAGATTCCAGTGTTTTAATGCATAACGCTTCTAATTTTTCGGTAGTGCAAAGAACAGCGATCGCACAATTCTACAAAATCTGTATAACTTGATTCTAAATGAGGTATCGTTCAGAGTTAAGATAAAAAAATTATCTGAAATTGTGGTTAAAACTACAAAAAATTGTTAAAACAACTAACTAATACCGTATTTCCAGCCTCAGTCTTCCGACTAGAGAGTGGTTTAACTTTTATTCATCAAGAAATTCCCACCACTCCTGTAGTTGTGGCAGATGTTTGGGTGCGGGCTGGAGCCAGCCTAGAGCCAGAACCTTGGTTCGGCATGGCGCACTTTTTAGAACACATGATTTTTAAAGGTACGGCGACGCTACCCCCTGGAATGTTCGATTCCAAAGTTGAAAACCGGGGTGGCGTGAGTAATGCGGCAACAAGCTATGATTACGCTCATTATTCACTCACCACAGCTGCCCCTTATTTAAAAGATACTCTGCCCTACTTGGGAGAACTACTACTCAATGCGGCAATTCCAGAAGATGAATTTAGCCGAGAACGGGATGTAGTGCTAGAGGAAATTCGCTCTTGTCAAGACGATTCCGACTGGATAGGATTTCAAACTCTGATTCAAAGCATCTATCCACATCACCCTTACGGACGTTCGGTGTTGGGTACTGAGCAAGAACTGATGCAGCAGTCACCAGAAGCAATGCGCTGTTTTCACCACGCCCACTATCAGCCGGAAAACATGACGGTGGTAATTGCCGGCGGTATAGCCCAGCAACCAGCTTGGGAAATGGTAAATAGTTCATTTGCTGATTTTGCCGAACGCTCGAATTGTCCGCAGTTTGAGAAAGTGGCAAAGCCAGCGATCGCAGGTATTCACCGTCAAGAACTGTGTTTACCACGCATAGAGCAAGCACGATTATTGATGGCGTGGCTGGTACCCGGAGTAGAAGAAATCCGTACTGGCTATGGTTTAGATTTGTTGTCGGTGTTATTGGCAGAAGGACGGACTTCGCGTTTAGTGCGTGATTTGCGAGAAGATTTGCAATTGGTACAGGGAATTTGCAGTAGTTTTTCTCTACAACGGGAATCAAGTTTATTTACAATAACTGCTTGGTTGGAACCAGAAAATCTGGAGGAAGTTGAGTCTTTAATTTGTGCCCATTTAGATGATTTGCAGACTAGAGGAATTAGTGAACAGGAACTTGCCCGTACACGTAGACTGCTATGTAATGAGTATGCGTTTTCTACCGAAACGCCAAATCAGCTAACGGGGCTTTATGGGTATTACAATACCATTGCTCAAGCTGAATTAGCTGTGACATATCCCCAGCAGATTCAGTCTTTTGATACCCAAGAACTGCAAAAGTTAGCTAAACAGTATCTATCGCCGGAGAATTACGCGGTTACTGTGCTTAAACCGTGTTAGTTATGGGGCATCGGGCACTTGTACTGCCCTTCTCTACGAGACGCTACGCGTAGCTTGCTTCCACGTTCGCGTAGCGTGCCGTAGGCAAGTGGTACGACTACGCTCAGGAACCGCGACTTGTGCCGAGCGACTCGCCCTGAGCGCAGTCGAAGGGAGCCGAGGTAAGTCGAAGTATTGGGCAAATGACAAAGGACAAATGACAAAGGACAAATGATAAATGACAACCTTGCTGCAAAAATCGCCTATCCATCGTACCGTATTGAACAATGGCATTGTCGTGGTGGTGGCAGAAAACCCTGCTGCGGATATTATTGCAGCGCGAATCTTTGTGCGTGCCGGTAGTTGTAACGAAAACCGAGAGCAAGCAGGGTTGGCACATTTGCTCTCAGCTGTGATGACAAAGGGATGCGATGGACTTTCTAGTTTAGAAATTGCCGAGAAAGTTGAGTCTGTAGGAGCGAGTTTGGGCACAGATGCCAGCACTGATTATTTTTTGCTATCTTTCAAAACGGTAACATCCGATTTTGCGGAAATTTTAACATTGGCAGGACGGATTTTGCGATCGCCTACTTTTCCCGAAACTCAAGTGGAACTAGAACGGCGTTTAGCACTCCAAGATATTCGTTCCCAAAAAGAGCAACCGTTCAATGTCGCCTTTGAACAAATGCGGCAGGTAATGTACCAAAATCACCCATACTCCATGTCAGTGCTGGGAGATGAATCCACCATGAGCCGCTTAACTCGTGCGGATTTAGTGGAGTATCACCAAACTTATTTCCGTCCAGATAATGTAGTAATTAGTATTGCTGGGAGAGTCACACCCACAGATGCCGTAGCATTAGTGGAAGAAGTTTTTGCTGATTGGCAAGCGCCAGCCCAAGAACTGCCAATACTAAATTTACCTGAAATTAAGGTGGAACCGCAGGTAAGGCTGAAGCCAGTACAGACACAACAATCAATCGTAATGCTCGGTTATTTAGGAACATCGGTTAATTCTGTTGATTACGCCGCCCTGAAGTTGCTGTGTACCTACTTGGGAAATGGTCTTTCTAGTCGCTTGTTTGTCGAATTGCGGGAAAAAAGAGGTTTAGCTTACGAAGTATCCGCCTTTTACTCCACAAGGCTATTTCCAGCCTCATTTGTAGTTTACATGGGTACAGCACCGGAGAATACCAGCATCGCCCTAGAGGGACTGCGTACAGAAGTAGATTTATTGTCTACCACCGAAGTATCTGAAAGCTCCCTTCAAGCTGCTAAAAACAAGATTCTGGGACAGTATGCCTTGGGTAAACAAACGAACGGGCAAATTGCTCAAATATACGGCTGGTATGAAACTTTGGGCTTAGGAATTGATTTTGACACCAAGTTTCAAGAATTGATTGCGGCTGTGACTGCCCAGGATGCGATCGCTTCAGCTTGTAAGTATTTACAAGAGCCTTACTTGTCTTTAGTTGGTCAAGAAGAAGCAATTAATGGTGCAATCGCCTAGCCTTGCTCTAATTCCTCATTTTTAATTAGATTTAGGTAGCAGGCCTATTTTATGTGCCGCACCTACGCCCGTCGTAGACATCGTAAATGGAGCAGCTGTTTTTTAGGCCAAGCGGCTGTACCATTAGCATGAGAATATTCTGGGAGTAAATTCCATGCAAGGCAGCCTGACAGCAAGTATTTTGAGTTACTTAAAATTACTAGACCCAACTGTAAATCGCTGTAGAATGGAAAAAGGGCAAAAGGGTTGGTGTCCAAAGAGGTCTAAATCTTTATCAGCGATTGAAATACTCTTGTTCTCTACGACACCTCTGCTCATCGTCTTCTGTCCTGTAGTATCAATAGCTGCGCCACAAAAAATTGCCCAAGTAAATCCTGGAGATAGCATCAACCGCCCGATCCTCAAAGTTGGTAGCCAAGGTGAACGCGTGTCTGAACTTCAGGCAGCGCTGAAACTTTTGGGTTTTTACTCTGGTGCCGTAGATGGTATATACAGTGAGAATACGGCCACTGCTGTTGCCCGGTTTAAACAAGCAGCTGGCTTGAATCCAGATGGCATTGTTGATGCCAGCACTTGGCAACGACTTTTCCCTAATCAACCAGTAGCAGCATCAACCATCCCTTCATCCCAGCCAAGATTTAACTCAGCTACAAATTTTCCTGTTCCAAGCCAGGCTAGTAACCTCACCAACGTTGCAAATCCTAACCCCAACCCCGTAACACAAGTTCCCACTAGCTCTGAACCAAAACCTACTACCCCAAAAAAAGCTGTAGCACAAGTTCCGACCAACCCTGAGCCAAGACCTGCTACCCCAAGAAAAACTACAACTTCCAGCACACAGAAAACCCCAAATCGTACTACATCAACTACTCGAACTCAGTCAAACACAACTACTACCCGAACCCCTGGTATTCAATACACCTCAGAAGGATTACCAATTTTGCGTCTAGGATTACATGGTTCGGAAGTTGTGAAGTTGCAACAACAACTGAAAAAGCTTGGTTACTTGAAAGGCGATGCTGATGGAGACTTTGGCGTGACAACTGAGGCAGCCGTCAAAGCTGCACAACAGCGCTATGGTTTAGAGGCTGATGGTGTAGTTGGTGGCTCTACCTGGGAGGTTCTTTTGCGGCGATCGCCCCAACAGCGTTAACCTTGGAACTTGCTAGGGCTAGATAACCACTTTTAGATACAGAGGTTTTTCGACTCAGAGAAACCCCTGTACGAATTTTGCCACTTTGATGAATTTAATTCGTGGCACATCCTGCAATAGGATAAAGATACACCCATTAGAAGTATCTCTCGATGCGATCGCTGAAAAATTTCATTGCTTTTCGGCTGACCAAAGAGTACAGCAAATTTAGGAGCTAGATCCAATTGCGCCTGATGGTGTTATAGATCACAACTGGCAATAGTCAAATTAATTAAACTGCTAATTCCTCTAAAAAAACTTATGCAACACTTTTTATTAACTTGGCTAGGTAGTGCAGTGGCATTATTTATTACTGCTAATATCGTTCCAGGATTCTTTATCAAGAATTTTGTGACTGCCCTGGTAGCTGCCTTTGTTATTGGTCTGGTTAATGCATTTATTAGACCAATTTTGCAGATTTTAACGTTTCCGATTACCTTACTCACCTTTGGTTTATTTACATTAGTGATCAACGCCTTAACCCTTTGGTTAGCCAGTGCCCTAACTCCTGGTTATGGTTTTGAGATTCAGGGCTTTTTACCTGCTTTATTAGGTTCAATTGTGCTAGCAATTGTTTCTAGCGTAATTAACTATTTTTTGAGAGTTGTTGACTAGAAAAATTATTAAAACCCCGCTTCCATTCCTCTCCCCGAAAGGTCAAGAGGCTTTGATTCTTGCTCCCCTTCCCTGGTAGGGAAGGGGCTGGGGGTTAGGTTTGAGGGAAACTTGCACACGGCGTTAAATTGTAATACTCATATTTAAAGCTTGGGCAACAGCTAGTGTTACCGCTCCCGGTTGCCCTTGTAGCTGGAAAACTTTTTTAGGAACTAAGAAACTTACCCGCAATTCTTCCCTGTTTGTAAAGGGAAAAATAGTCAACGATGTCAGTTGAGTAGCTGCAAGAATAGCAGCTGCCTCTGCTACACTCGGTGTACCTACTTTTTGGTCAGTAATTGTCGCCGGGTTGGGGACGCAGACAGAGCGAAGCATTTGGGCAGAAAAAGTTTTCAGGGGCAAATTTCGGAGGTGGCAAAATTCTATTAAACCAACTTCCGAGGCTTTAGTGTCAATGGTAGCAATACCTGCGATCGCACTTGGAACAAGTTGATTTTCTCGAAACACTTGCTCAATCGCCCCATCAATCAACTCCCATGATGTTCCCCGTTTACAACCGATTCCCACCCATAAAACCTGTTGCACTTGGTTTATTTCCTTATTCAATTCGTCAGGATTTGGTTTACTCCAACAGCCAAGCAAATAAATCTCCTACAGTTAGCCTCAAGTCACTTGCAAAATCTGGCACAGGGAGTAAAGCATCTAGTTCATCTAACATGACCGGCTGTTGATTGCGGATGTATACAAATACCGTTTGTTCTTCTGGATCGATCAGCCAGCCCATTTGTGTTTCATAATTCAGGCAATGCAAAATATTTTTTGTAACTTTCGTTTGTCTTTGGTCAGGTGATAGAATCTCGATAGTCCAATCGGGAGATGCTTTGAATACATTGGCAACTTGACCATTTTCGTCACGAAGAATTCTTTGCCAAGTAAACACAGAAACATCTGGCACTATTGACCTTCCACCAAAAGTACACCGCAGTTCTGAATACGCTCGTGCAATGCGCTTGGGCTTTACCGTTAAGTTAATAGTGCTAACCATTTCACCTTGAATTGTACTATGCTTTCCCTGTGCCATTGGTTTTTGAATAATTTCACCATTGATATATTCACTAGCGGGTTTCGTTTCTGGTAGCTTCAGAAACTCCGCCAAAGTTATATTTTTTGATGGTGTCCGTACCATAAGCGATCGCCTCCAAATCCAGCAATTATAATTAACAAACCGCAAAGTACACAAAGAAGCTTTAACTTAACTCTTACTCTGCGTACCTTTGCGCTACCTCAGCGTAACTTTGCGTTAAAAAAATATTACATTCTCTCCAATACCCGAATTCCCAACAAATCTAATCCCAACTTCAGAGTTCTAGCAGTCAAATCACATAAAATCAAGCGGGATGTCCTCTGTGGTTCCTCGGCCTGTAATATGGGACAGCGATCGTAAAACTGATTAAACTTTTTACTCAGTTCATACAAATACTCACATAAACGATTAGGCAGCAAGTCTTGCTCTACACTACTAATAACTTCATCCAGTTGAAGTAAATATTTCGCCAGCGCTAATTCTGTTTCAAGCTCCAACAAAACAGCATTATTTCCCAACTCTTTAAAGTTAATATCACCCTTCCTGCTAATGCCGTGAATTCGGGCATAAACATACAGCATATAGGGCGCAGTATTACCTTTGAGATCCAGCATTTTGTCGTAGCTGAAGATATAGTTACTGGTGCGGTTTTGGCTTAAGTCTGCATACTTAACTGCACTGATGCCAACCACTTTAGCAACTTCATTAATAAATTCTTCAGTTTCTTGGCGTTCTTCTTGTTGTACTCTAGCTTTTAGGTCTGTATGAGAACGAGAAACAGCTTCATCTAATAAATCCCGCAACCGCACAGTATCCCCAGAACGAGTTTTAAACTTTTTCCCATCTTCTCCTAATACCAACCCAAAGGTAACATGCACTAATTCCACATCATCGGGAATCCATCCGGCTTTGCGTGCTACCTGGAAAAATTGGGCAAAGTGGTTTGCTTGTCCAGCATCAGTTACATAAATTATCCGCTTTGCTTGATCCTGCTGAATCCTGTACCGCAGGGATGCTAAATCTGTTGTGGCGTAGTTATAGCCGCCATCTGATTTTTGCACAATTAACGGCAAAGGTTCACCTTCTCTATTTGTAAACCCTTCCAAAAAAACGCATTTCGCCCCTTGATTTTCTACCAGCAACCCAGATTTATCTAAATCTTCCACAACGCCGGATAGTAAAGGGTTATAAAAAGATTCCCCGCGTTCAGTTAACTTGATATCCAGCAACTGATAAATTATTTCAAACTCCCGCCGCGACTGTTCACACAGCAGTTTCCAAGCATGGAGTGTATCTTCTGCACCTGCTTGTAATCTGACAACTTCTTGGCGTGCTGTTTCTTGAAAAACTTCATCTGCATCAAACCGCAGTTTAGCTTGGCGATAAAAAGAGACTAAATCACCAATATCTAAAGCATTAGCAGTGGTAAGAGCGTCTGGGTAAACTTCCCGCAGATAGGTGATTAACATTCCAAACTGCGTACCCCAATCACCGACATGATTTAACCGTAGTACATCGTGTCCTTGAAATTCTAAAATCCGGGCGATGGAATCACCAATAATCGTCGAACGCAAGTGTCCGACGTGCATTTCTTTGGCAATATTCGGACTGGAAAAATCCACAATTTCCCGCTTCGGCGTTTTCGCGGCTGGAACTCCCAGTCTGGGATCAGCTTGAATGGCGTTGAGTTGTGCTTCTAAGTATGCGGTTTTCAGCTTGAGATTGATAAATCCTGGCCCAGCGATTTCTGGTGGTTCACAGATTTCCGATACATCTAGCTTATCAACGATCGCACCTGCGATCGCTCTTGGCTGCAATCCTAACTTTTTACTCAAGGATAAAGCCACATTCACCTGATAATCGCCAAATTTAGGATTGCTAGCAGGAACCAAAATGGGATCTACTCCAGCGAAGTCAGCGCCAAAAGCCGCAACTATTGCCTGCTCTACCTGATATTTTAGTTTTTCTTGTGTAGCGTTCATATATAAATTTTATCTGTGAGAGGGGGAATGTCGCTCTAGAAAAGCTTGATTATTTCACTCTAAAGTATCCAGGGATATTAACAACCCCCAATGATGGAGGGTTGTCATCAGCTATCAGCTATTTGCAGATAGTGGATAAAGTATTGAAAAAAATCCCTACATCTGAAGAGTCGTGGAATCAAAGGTAGTGTGTCGAATAAACCATCTAGTAAATATACGGGAACTTCTGGTTCTAGGTTCTGGTCACTTAATATCAATCTCTAATGAGGGTAGACGTAGCCCGCCGCAGCTTTTTGTGTCCAATTTAACTCATCCTAACTCTTCAGCAAAGCACTGTACGCATCTAAAGGTGCGTACAGATGCCATTATCCGTTGTCAGCTTTTCCTCAATTGTCTTTATATATACAACAATTGCACTTTTTTAGTTAGATTAACGCAGACTTCAAACGCTTTCAAATCCCGAAAATGGATGTTTGCTAATGGAAAAATTTTGCGATATTCAAGCAAATACTACCATAATTCTTTATATCTATACCAAAACTTTATGAAAGCTATATCAAACTACACTTCACACATTTTTACCACCAAAAACATATATACTAGACTAGACTTTCATAAATTTGAGAGTTTTGTTAATTGCAACACCAAAAACTATTAATTTTCAGATGAAATACTAGCGTATCTTATAGTCTATAGTTTTTAAGGTTTAGTCAAAACTATATCCAGTATCATCAAAAAACTGCAAACTTCATGTGGTGCAAAAATCAAGCGGGGAGTGAAAACATGAATTTACGTAGAGATGCATTGCAAATCCTCAAAGAAACTAGCCGAACTTTTTATATCCCAATTAGTCTTTTACCCCCAGGATTGCAAGAAGCAATAGCATCAGCATATTTGTGTATGCGTGCTATTGATCAAATTGAAGATCATCCCGAACTAGATAACGCTACTAAAGCAAAGCTGTTAAGAACCATTAGTCTGACATTACAGGCAGGAGTTGATGGCTTTCCTATAGATGCTTTTTTTGCAGGATTTAGTGGGTATGAGAACTCATTAGAAGAAGTCACCTTGAGCATTAGAGAATGGTCTCTGCTAGCACCAGACACTATTGCACCTCGGATTTGGGATGCCACTGCTGCAATGGCAGACCGGATGGCTTATTGGGCAGAAAGAAACTGGAAAATTTACACAGAATCTGATTTGGATCGTTATACCTTTGGGGCTGCTGGTGCAGTGGGATTGTTACTTTCGGACTTATGGACTTGGTACGATGGAACACAAACCAACCGTACCCAGGCCATTGGGTTTGGTCGGGGTTTACAAGCAGTTAACATCCTGCGTAATCATACTGAAGATTTGGGGCGTGGGGTAGAATTCTTCCCAGAAGGTTGGAGTGCAGAAAATATGCAAGAGTATGCCCGGCGCAATCTAGCCCTGGCAGAAGCTTATACCAAAAACCTTCCTTCTGGCCCTGCCTTAGATTTTTGCCAAATTCCCTTAACCTTGGCCAATGGTACTCTTGATGCCCTTGCTAATGGTAAAGAGAAACTCAGCCGCAGTGATGTTTTTGCACTTATGGAACAGATTAGTGTGAACATGAAAGCCAGCTAATAGTCTCTTAACGACTAATGGAGACAATAGTGAACTACCCACACTGAACCGTCAGATCAGTGTGGGTAAGAGTCCAACAGAAAGCGTAATAGTAGATTTCTGACGTCCTCTACTACTACGACTTACATCTGGGCGACAAGCTTTATCCCCCGTCCCCGAGTTTGGTCTGGATTCAACTGCAAACCGCTATAGCCAGTCAGTAGAGCCGCACGCTAACTGTAGCAAGCCTTAAGAGAGCATCATTAGGCATTACGGATTACGATAAAGTAGCATAGACACTATTTATCACTACAAGTATAATAAATCATCTGATTTTCGCGTTCGATTTACGTAATCTCAGTTAAACTTTAGGAACTCTTTAAAGGATTTCCAGCAGAAATTACCTGGCAAGAGTTGATTAATATCTAAATAATTGAAAGGGAGTATAATGCTCCCCGTGATTATTCGCGCAGCGAGTTGAGAGTGCATGAGCTACTGCTTAAGTCCTACCTGTCCCAATCCAGAAAATTTGGTATTTAGCCAAAGGTGTCAGTCTTGTGGCTCACAACTACTATTGCGCGATCGCTATCAGGTGATCAAACCATTAGGTCAGGGTGGCTTTGGAGCAACCTTCTTAGCCAATGATCAAGGTTTACCAGGCGAACCGAGCTGCGTAATCAAGCAATTACGCCCATCAGGGAGTTCCCCACACGTTTTACAGATGGCTAGAGAACTCTTTGAGCGAGAAGCTAGAACTCTAGGTAAGATTGGCAATCATCCCCAAGTACCAAGATTGTTGGACTATTTTGAAGATCATGAACAATTTTATTTAGTTCAAGAATACATCAGTGGTGATACCTTGCAAGAGGAGGTCAAACTTAACGGCATCTTGAGCGAAACTGGAGTCAAGCAATTTTTGAGCGAGATTTTGCCACTACTGCAATACATCCACGATCAAAAGGTGATTCACCGTGATATCAAGCCAGCCAACTTAATTCGCCGCAGTCAAGATGCCAGAATGGTACTCATTGACTTTGGTGCCGTCAAAAACCAAATCAGCCAAGGTACAACAAATCCATCAGGACAGACAGCATTAACTGCCTATGCCATTGGTACTCCTGGCTTTGCGCCTCCAGAGCAAATGGCTATGCGTCCAGTCTACGCCAGTGACATTTATGCACTGGGCGTGACATGCATTTATTTACTGACTACCAAAACTCCTAAAGATTTAGATTACAATCCCAACACTGGCGAGATGATGTGGGAGCAGATTGTGCAAGTGAGCGATCACTTAGGCAATGTATTGCGAAAAATGTTAGAGGTGTCTGTACGTAATCGCTATCAGTCAGCCGAAGAAGTTCTCAGAGCGTTAGAAATAGAACCATACCTAGATAGTTTAGCAAAGGGCTTACTGATTAAATCTGATAGTGGATCTAAAAACCGAACACACAACCACCTGGAAAATTCTGCTGTTTTATCTAATAACCCTTCTACTGCTGCTAGCAATACAGGAGTGGCACAGGTAGCGGCAGCAATTCGGGCTAGACGAGCCAAGGCAGCAGAAGCGGCGGGATTACACCAGGGTTCTGGGATAGGCAAATCAACCACTTTAGCTAACAGCGACAGTAATAGTTCACAAGTTCAAAATTATAAAATTGAGCGGAAGTTAGATAGTCAAGGTTTATTAACAGCCTATCTGAAGGGAAGACGGGATTTTGCTCTACACAATTTAAACTTGCTGAATCTGCAAGGTGCTGACTTATCCCAAACAAATTTCCATTCCGCTCAATTGCAAAAAACCAATCTCCAAGGAGCTAATCTACATAATAGTGACTTTGGCAGAGCCAGTCTAACTCGAGCAAATCTTAAGGATGCTAATTTGAGCAAAGCATACTTTAACCATGCTGATTTAGAAGGGGCAGACCTACGAGGCGCAGACCTTAGCAACGCTTATCTTAGCAATGCTAACCTCCGAGGGGCTAATCTGTGTGGTGCTAATCTCACTAATGCCAAAATCTCTGATGAGCAGCTAGCACTAGCAAAAACAAACTGGATGACCATACGCCCCAATGGTAAACGAGGCTTGTTATAAGTTGAAAGTTTTAATTTGGGAGACACTTGCTTGCTCTAACTCCATCTTTAAAAATGATGGAATTAGAGCAAGACTTTTGAAGGGGTGTTGATGGATATTCTGGGGCAAAATCTTAGCAACACAAAGCGGATTGCTTTTTAAAATATTAAATAGAGCGATTCTCATTTGGATGTAATACACTTTGATATCTTTGCTAAAACCCTGTATTTTCTCCCTAGCTTGGAAAATCAGCCCTGATTATTCACAATTGACCAAATCCAAATATATATAATGCTTGGGTTGCTCAATAGCGCTCGCTCTCACAAATTTTAAGAAATATCCAGTTATCTAGCAAAAACACGCAGACAATTGGCAATTCTTTATTAAATCTTTATGACTTCTATCTGTTACAAATAACAAATGATTATTTACAATAAACAATAAAGCATCATAATATCTTTAAAAAGTTATTATGATGCTTTTTATCACTAGAAACGACAGGGAATATCGCACCTAAAAGTTGCAAAATATAACGTTCTTAAGCCACTCACGTTTTCAGATGGCGGCGGAAAGCGAAAAATCAATTATCCCTGATTCTAGGCTGAAGCAGAATATTCACAACCGAAATCAGGTAATACAAGGTTTACGTATAATGGCTGACTTTGCACAAACAGAAATAGAACGGCGATTAACTTTATATCAGGTATTTCTCAAATTGTATGAACACCACAGCAGCCTTCTAGATGAAATTCTTCAGCTAGAAAACCTATCTCAACCGTCGTTGACGAGAGTGAAGGCGTGTTACGTACACGCTGTAGTGGATACTGCTGCTGTTTATTTGATAACGAACTTGTGTGATAATGAGACTCAAAGTTTACGACAGCCACAGAGAATCTGGACAATAGGCCGGAATCGGACTAGCGGTATTTGTGTTGCTGATAGCTATATGTCTCGTCGCCACGCTGCTATTCAACATATTAACAATCAAGGTTTTTACTTAATTGATTTCAACAGTACCAATGGCTCCTTTGTAAATGGCGATCGCGCTGTTCGACCGATCAAGCTCAAAGATGGCGATCGCATTCGTCTAGGCAATATGACTTTCGATTTCTTTGTGAACTATACGTGCCGCGTTTTGCCAACTGTCGGAATGGATTTATTGATACAGCTTGTCCATCAAAAGAATGATCATCTAGTAGAAATGCTTACTTGTTCTCAGAATAAACAAAAACCTCTAAGTGAAAAATCGGATTATAATTTAGAGATTTTCAGAAATTACGGACTAGTTGAAAATCTCGAAAATGGTTATGAAAGCTTCAGTTCCGAACAGAAATCAGACATTTTAGACCGCTTTTTTAGCAGAGAAATACCGTCTAATCCCAGTTAAAAAATAGCAAGTTCTAGCAGTTTTCAATTGCTTCAGGAGTACTGAGTAATATTTCTTTGCAACACTGCTTAGGTTTTGGCTAAAAAATAAACCCCCAGAAGAATTAGTTTTGACTTTTCACGTTATGTGGAAAAGCCACGAAACACCTAACCCCCTAACCCCCAACTCGTTGCGGGAAGGGGAAAATTCAAAGTCTCTCTCTTCTTAGGAGAGAGAAATAGAAGCGAGGTTTTCCAGATACCGTGAAAAGTCAGAGAATTAGTTAAAGGTCAAAATATAGAAAAAAAATTAAGAATGTGATTAAATATCATAGCAATCATTTTAGAGTGGCATCTCTAGCTGACAATAAAAAGAAAGCGATTCAGGGATTGAGTAAGCAGGTTATCCTCTATCCTGGCAACAGGAGGATACTCAAGGTCTATCAGCAGTAGCAACATTTCTGAGTGGTGCATTCCAGTTATGTGGGCAGGAAATGCTAAAGCGATGACCAAAAAAAAACCCCCAGTGAGCCTTAGCCAACCAGGGGAGTTAGTTATCAGGGTGCATCTACCACTTAAATGTTCTCAGGTTGAACACCATACTCCGGATGAATTTGTACAAAGGTCAGTTATTTTTTTTAATAAAAAACCCCCAGTTGGTGTTAACCTACAAGGGGAGTGAGTTATCAGGGTGCATCTACCAATAATCTTTTCTAGGGGCAGCCAGCATCTTCGGGAGAAAATGAACTAAATTAAGGTTGATGGCGATGTCTACAACGGGCTACGCCTACTACGTAAATAAAAAAACCCCCAGTGGGTGTTAGCCTACTAGGGGAGTGAGTTATCAGGGTGCATCTACCAATAATCTTTTCTCAAGCAAATGGGTAGCTACCGGATAAATTAGCAGAAATTGAAGTTGTTGCTGTTTGTTTATCAGAGAAAAACCTTCAGAGGGGTTAGTTATCAGGACAGTCCTACCAATTAAATGACCGGTGCGCTGCCTGACAAAATTGGGGTGTCAAGGTTAATCAACAGTACTAAATCTTCATAAAAAAACCCCCTAGTGGGCGTTAGCCAACCAGGGGAGCTAGTTATCAGGGTGCATCTACCAATTAAATGTTCTAGGTTTAACCACCACGCTCCGGATAAATTCATGAGAGAATTGATTGTCGGCCTGTGGCAAAAAAACCAGAGCGGATATTAAAGATCAAGGGACATCCATCTACTAATCAAGTATTCTAGGATTAAGCACTATTTTCTGGTAGAGAATATCTGCGTCAGCAGTTGCTGTTGTTTGCCAAAATTGAAAAAAACCCCCAGTGGGTGTTAGCCAACTAGGGGAGTTGAAGATCAAGGTGCATCTACCAATTAAGTGTTCTAAGCCCAAGTAATCCGATCCGGATAAAGTTGTAAAGGCAGGAAAAACCAAAACAGCACCGAATCAGAAACATTCCGGGGCGGGATGCATCTAAATTATCAGACGGAGCGAAAAATCGACTTGAAACTTTCGCGTTTCAAACCAGATTTAGGAGGCGGACAGGAGAAGTTGTGACCCAGGAATTCCATATTTCCGTAACCCCAGTAGGGCAAAATGACTACTTGGTGCGGACGGAACAAGTCGCGCCTGGGGTACCATTGGCAGAAGAATTGGTGACTTGGCCTATAGCTGATTGGTTGATGGCTGCTGGGCATTTGATGAATGACCCGTTGAAGTCGGTGTTACAAGGAGATCCATTCCTCTCTAGCGGGCACGAAAGCGATATCGCCAGAAACTCTGTTAATTTGGTGGCATTGGGTCAACAATTTTATAATGCCCTTTTTCAAGGCACTCTCAGGGATAGTTGGATTACTGCCCAAGGTATTGCCCAGAACCATCAACAAGTACTACGCTTACGTTTGGGGCTAAAAGATACTAGGTTAGCTCGTCTGCCTTGGGAAGTGATGCACGCAGGCGATCGCCCTTTGGCTACTGGGCCTTATGTGGCTTTTTCTCGCTTCCAAAGTGGAATTTCGGGGGCTTCGCCTTTGCGATCCCTAAATATGCCCACACCACGAGAACAAGGTGGTGTCAAAGTATTGATGGTAATTGCTTCTCCCTCAGACCAAGTGCGTCTTGACTTACAAAAACAGGAAGCGATTAAACTGCAAGCGGAACTTCAACGTCAAATACCAAGACTTGCTGAAGATAGCAATCGTTTCCCAGAAATTGAACTGACTGTATTAGATCAACCAGGACGGGAAGAACTGACCCAAGCCTTAGAACAAGGCAGGTATCACGTTCTACACTACTCTGGTCATAGTAACTTAGGCGCTAATGGCGGAGAAATTTATCTTGTTAGTCGCAGAACTGGCTTAACGGAAATCTTGACTGGGGACGATTTGGCTGGTTTGCTCGTCAACAATAACATCCAAATGGCAGTGTTTAATTCCTGCTTGGGGGCATATAGAGCCGCGTCCGATGCCTCTGGAGACACTGGGGAACGTAACTTAGCAGAAACTTTGGTGAAGCGCGGAATTAGAAGCGTTTTGGCGATGTCAGAACGGATTCCTGATGAAGTGGCGTTGACCCTTACACAATTATTTTACCGCAACTTGAGTCAGGGATATCCAGTAGATTTGTGCGTCAGTCGGGTGCGCCAAGGATTAATTTCTGCTTATGGTTCTCACCAGATGTACTGGGCTTTACCGATTTTGTATCTCCAGCCAGAATTTGACGGTTTTCTCAGCCAGGAAACTGAAGTATCCCACAGTGCAGAATTGCTGAACCAGTATGGTTCGCCTTTAGGGATAACTTCCACGATGTACTCTGCTATGGCTGATGATAGCGAGATGCCTTTAGGAATGGAGGACATGATTATGATTCCTTCTGGTTTGACGCGTGACTCTTCTGGGTTAGACTGGCTGGGTGAAGATACTTGGGGCGATCTCGTTGATGAAATTGAGTATGATGACCCAAGCTATGAAGAAGATTCGGCGATCGTTTCGGATTTGTTTCGTCAGCTAGATAACCAAAAAGCTCCAATTGAACTGGATGAACAAATTCGTGAAAATAGTCTTCAGCAAAGGCGCCTTTCAGAGGAAATGAATTCCCTGAAAGAGGAAGCAGATTTATGGGGAGAAGTCCCACCTGTGTCACCTCAAACTGCTGGGAATTTTGAAGGAAATTGGGAAAATTCTGATTTTTCGCGTAGGCATAGCCCAACCCAGGCATCGCAACCATCCGTACCAAAACCTCGTACTCAAGGCCGCAAGCTGTGGCCGATTATGGGCGTTGTGGGAATCAGTACCTTAGCAGCTGCGATCGCTCTAAATTGGTGGTGGCAAAATCGACCCCAAGTAACTCTGCCTAACATCCCAGGAATTCCCACCCAGTCTCTACCCGATTCTCGACCTATTCAAAAACAGCAAAATATCGATTTAGAAACAGCCGCGACTGGAATTGTCACCGCCACCGCTACGGAAAAATTGAGCCAGGGCGACTTGCAAAGTGGGTTATTGGCTGTAGAAGAATTACTCAATCGTAACGCCCTAGCTGCGGCAGAAAGTGCCCTGAAACTAATTCCCAATAAACAAGCTGACGATCCATCTGTGAACTTTTACAAGGGACGATTAGCTTGGCAGTCTATCCAAACTGGAGACAACAATTATAGCGTCGATGATGCCCGCCGTTACTGGGAAAATGCTGCAAAAGCTAAACCAGAATCAGTTTTATATAATAACGCTTTGGGATTTGCCTACTACGCAGAAGGAAATCTGAATCGAGCCAATTACTCTTGGCTTGAGGCGATTAATTTAGCTCTCAAAGAGCAGAATCCAGATTCAACATCCACAAGTACAGTACTGTCTGAAGATGGTTTAACTTCTTATGCTGGTTTAGCGATGGGAATGTATAAATCTGCACTTAGTCCATCTAATGGTAAGAAGACACAATATCTGAATAAAGCGATCAAGTTGCGGCAATTGGTTCTCAAGTCTGATCGAGCAAATTTCCAGGTAGATAAATTAGCTAAAAATTGGCTGTGGACGGAGAAGTCCATTGAAGATTGGCGATCGCTCCTTCAGGAAAAAGGTCAAGAATAATTCGTAATTTGTTTGATTTATGCTTTTATTAGCAGCAGAAACGCGATCGCGTAGCATCAGCGTTGGTGTACCATTTGGATAAACTCCTGCACCAAAGACGATGGCAACGCCCTCGTGAGGATAATTATGTTGTAGCAATAGACGTAAGTATTGGTGGTTATCTTGCAGTGGAGCGATCGCGGTTGATTAAACAGCAGTTCTCAATTCCATACAATACAGGCAGTTTGTAGGGGCACAGTGAAAAGGGCGAATTCTGTTCGTCAGGGCTTTTATTTTTTGCCTTGAAACTGCTTAATAATATTGCCAATTAAAGGCAACTGTTCTAGTACCATTTTTGTCAAATCTGATTAGGAACAACTAAGAGCAAATCTCGTGAATGCGAATTTAGAAAGTATATATTTTTAATCTAGCAACTTCTAAGGTACTAATTTAGCTAGTGCAGATATACGTGGTGTAAATCCAAATTTTGCTGATTTCTGCTATAAGGCAATACGCTTGGGTTAAGGCTAAAACTCTATTACAAAGTCAATTTTTTTAACGAACCGCCAAGACGCCAAGGACGCAGAGAGAAGGAAGAAATGCTTAACTGAACTGTATTGTGCTATAAGGGACTGACAAATAAAAAAATACTCAACTACTTATTGTGGGGTGGGCGTCTCGCCCACACCACAAGATTGGGTAATTTATTTCTTGTCAGTCCCTTATAGCTTCACTATTTCTGAAAAAAATATTAGACCAGTGGCGCAAGTATGATAAAACTTACAAAATATAAGCTATGCGCCCAGAATAGATCCAGTTAATCCATTAGTGTATGATATCAGAACTGCCACTAATTACAAGCGATCGCCTATTATTACGAGTAGCGATCCATGAAGATATACCCAAAATTCTTAAATACTTCACTGATAATAAAACTTATCTCACTCCATTCTACCCTCTTTGGGATGATGGTTTTTTTATTCAAGAATATTGGCAGTATCAGATAGAGAATAGTTTTCTAGAATTTCTCAATGGGCAATCGTTAAAATTATTTATTTTTACCCAAAAAAATCCCGCCGTAATTATTGGAACAGTCAATTTTAGTAATTTTGTCCGAGGAGCCGCTCATTTCTGCTATGTGGGATATAGCCTTGCGGAAAGTAAACAAGGTAAAGGATACATGACAGAAGGGCTAAAAGCCGCAACTCAATATGTATTTCAAGAGTTAAACTTTCACCGCATCATGGCTAATTATATGCCTCACAATCGGCGCAGTGGCAATGTACTCAAAAGACTTGGTTTTGTCATTGAAGGATATGCTAGAGACTATTTATTAATTAATGGGCAATGGGAAGATCATATTCTGACAAGTCTTACAAATCCTAACTGGCAAGCACCTAAATTTTAAGAATTGCTGAGTATCCTTATCTACAAATTCATAGGAACCTGCACTTACGCAAACAATAGCTGAAAAGAATGATTTTCTTCTTAGGGGCAATTCATGAATTGTCTCTATCGCGTGTAGTTTTGCATAAGTCCTAACAACTTCATAATAAATACACAAAAACTCCACAACCAAATGCAATAGTAATATTTATTCACTACCTAGCTCAGTTATTAAGGTTTGCTTAAGCCGATGCGTGCAATTTTATCAAATGATTGAGGAGTTTTTCAAAATGTCCATTAATTCTATAAAGCTCTTATCTCTCTTTTCTAGTATCTTCGCTTTTGCGACTATCTTACACGGAGTTGTCTTAGCAGCACCAGTTTCAAATTCTGTGACTATACTACCCTTAAAAACTCAGACGAGTCATGTATCAGAGCAGCAAATCAAACTCACAAAGCAACAACGCCTACAAATCAAAGAGGCTCGTCAGCAAAGAGATAAGGATATTGAGGCTCTATTAAATCCGTCCCAAGCTACTAAATTTAAGGCAATACAATCTCGTCAGAGAGTCAGAATAGTGTTAAAATCTTTGGGTCTGAATCAAGAGCAACATAAACACGTTAAATCAATTTTGCAAACTTATAACCTGCGAGTTAAAAAAATTCTATCTTCACAGATATAACAAGAAAGCTCAAATATAGTAGCAGCTACTTCAGGAATATCACAACCAATTAAAAAACAAAAATTAGCTTTATTTAATTAAGGTTAAGTTTCCGAAGACTGATGGATTTGATTCAAACTTCGGTTGAGCCAGTCTTCATACCAATCATAAAAACCCAGAGGTTGCTCTTCATCGCTATTAGGAAAATCATCAGGGTCGGGGTTATGGAAAGCATGACAAAAACTCAAAGAAGCAGGATATATCCCATTATCATTAGTACGGTCATCTATCCAAATTTTTCCTGACTGCTCCCCGGTAATGACTAACATCGCATAAATTCCACAACCATAATTTGTAATGGTGAGAGTGCCCTGAATAAACTTATCATCAAAGTAAGCATCACTGTTGGTAACAGAACTTGTATTATTATTGACAATCAAATCTAGATCATTCCATGCTTTTGTCAAAGTAAATGGGTTAGAGAGGATTTCGTAGTTTTCTTGGTATACTTTTTCTGGAATGACATCTTCATACTCAATTCCCAACAAACCAGATAACCCGTATCCTGGCCCTGCACCACCATTACCAATTTCTAAGAGAAAGTTTCGATATTCACTCGGTAGTGTAATATTGTATCTGGATTCAAACACTTGAATATCTTTGTTACTCAAACAAGGTTTAAATTGATATTGGTGTGATTCTGAGCCAAAAACCTCAAATGTAGCGTCTAAAATAGCTAATTGAGTCAATTTTTTCTTTAATTGCAAAACTTTGTTCATTATGCATTCCAGATTTTGATAGTAGCACCGTCATATTTTAGATATGGATCGCTTTTTGCGTCTATGCTGATGCAGAAGCCAGAGGTAGTATTAAGAGAAGAATGAATTAAGCTTTGCTCGTAATGACTCTGGCTGAAACTCCAAACTACAAAAATTCTAACAATCCTTTTCTCACCCTCAACTACGAAAGCGCTTTAGAATCTCTAGGCGGCGATTACTACGACGAGGTTGCAGCTGCGGAATTCCCCCAACACCTCCTGCGTTGGCGTAACGATGAACTATTACCCCGTTTTGGTCTAGACCGTCAAGTAGTGAAAGACGAAGATTTCATCACAGCTTTTGGGCAATTTCAGGGTCGAAAACCTTTGTTGGCGCTGCGTTACCACGGTTATCAATTTGGTGAATATAACGGACAGTTGGGTGATGGTAGAGGCTTTCTCTACGGGCAAGTACGCGCCAATGATGGCGAATTGTACGATTTTGGCACGAAAGGTTCTGGGAGAACGCCCTACTCCCGTGGTGGCGATGGGATGTTGACGCTCAAAGGTGGGATGCGGGAAGTTTTGGCTGCGGAAGCACTGCACTACTTGGGTGTACGTACCTCGCGCTGTCTGAGTATGATTGAAACAGGTGTACCCCTTTGGCGGGGCGATGAACCTTCGCCTACCCGTTCATCTGTGATGGTGAGGATGAGTAGTTCTCATATTCGGTTTGGCACTTTTGAGCGACTGCACTATTTCCAGCGTCCAGATTTAACTAAGAAACTGTTAGACCACGTAATTGAGCAGTATTATCAACAGTTAAGTACTGAAGAAGATAAATATGCTCTGTTTTACGCCGAATTAGTTAAACGGGTTGCAGAACTAGTAGCTCAGTGGATGGCGGCTGGCTTTTGTCATGGAGTCCTGAATACCGATAATATGTCGATTACGGGAGAAAGTTTTGATTATGGCCCTTACGCATTTATCCCTACTTATAACCCATACTTTATAGCTGCATATTTTGATTATTCTGGACGCTACTGTTACAGTAATCAACCAATTATTTGCAAGCTGAATTTAGAAATGCTCCAGGAACCCTTTAAGGCAATCATTGATAAAGGCGATTTGGAGACTGCTTTAGCTAAGTTTGATGAGTATTATCAAGCTGAATACAGTTCTTTGATGTTGAAAAAGTTGGGTTTTGTGGAATTGCCACATCCACAAGCTGAAGAACTTTTGAATCTAACGATTGAGTTTTTGAAAGAGAGCCAAGTTGGTTATCACCAATTCTTTTATGAGATGGCTCGCACTTTTTCATCTAAATGGCGAGATGAACCAGGTTTTGTGATGAATAGTTCCGATATTGTGCCAGTACCGGGTGCTTCAGGATTTTTTGATGATTGGTGTATATTATACCATAAAATCTTGAATGATTTTGATAGCGATGTCTACGACGGGCGTAGCTGCGACACCGATTTAATTGCCCAAACTCTAGCTGTTCATAATCCCAAAACGGCATTATTAAGACCTGTGATTGAATCGACTTGGGAAGCAATTGCTCAGGAAGATAATTGGCAACCTTTTTATGAGTTAATCAAGGTAATTCAGTCTAGGAGATAGTTAGTATGGGGCAAAGCTTGTAACGAAAATCATTTTTCACTTTGCCCCTCTCCTTTCTTGTCAATATAGCAATAAGCAAACTGATTTCCTGATCACTCTTATAACTCAATACCGTTCACTTGGTGTCAAAAATCCTAAAACTAAATAATGCTACTTATATTTTGGGATAATTAATAGTTAATAATGATAAGGATCTGGTAAAAAATTTATTTCATTATCTTTTACAAGATATAAAATTCTATGCTCTTGTGTTGAAGGGCGAGAGCAAGTATTAGAATCTAAGTACTTTTAAGGATAATTTGTTTATCATTTCCCACCCAAAATTTTAAGTCTTCTAAAAGTTCAGGTTGAAATACTGTTTTTCTTTGCTTTAGAGTTGCTGGAATTTCTTCTTTTGATCTGTACAGGTTGATGCTTTGATCGTAACATAACAGAAATTGATCAAGTAAAATCCTAATTTTTACAACAAAAATGAAAAGGTTCCGGGAACTGGCATTAGCTTGTGTTGCGATCGCTGCTTTGATCAGTATGAGTTTGATCAATATGAGTCTCAACGTTCAGGCAACGTCCAAGCGGCTGATTACCCTAGAGGATCTGTCTGCTGTTCACCAAGTCAGCGAACCGCAAATTTCTCGCGATGGAGCCTGGATAGCCTATACAGTGAATAGTACCGATATCAAGAATGATTCTGTCAACAACCATATTTATATAACTTCGTGGGATGGCTCCCGCACCCGAAAATTAACTAACAGCAAAGATAGCGAAAGTTCCCCTCGTTTCAGTCCCGATGGAAAGTACCTGACCTTTCTCTCCAGTCGTCAGTCTGAGAGTAAAGGCAATCAAATTTGGCTGCTGAACCTTGCCGATGGAGAAACACAAAAGATTTCAGATTTTCCCAGAGGTGTTTCTGATTTCGTTTGGTCGCCCGACGGCAAACGACTAGCTGTAATCGCCGAAGATCCACCCCAAAAAACTCACAACGAACAAAAGACCGCACAGCCAATTGTCATTGATCGCTTTAAAGGATATGTCGAAAAAAGTCGGCAACATCTCTACCTGTTTGACTTAGCAACTCACAAAGCAGATATTCTGACACCAGGCGAGTTTAATGAATATTTGCCCGAATGGTCTCCAGATGGGAACAAGATTGCTTTTGTTAGCAAGGGTGGTGTTGATTTTCGTCGCCATAACAATTGGGATGTCTATACTATCGTTGCCCAACCAGGAGCAAAAGTACGTCAAATAACTACCAATGAAAATCCCAATTGCGATCCCTCCTGGGGTAGCCGACCTGTTTGGAGTCCAGATGGCAAGTTAATAGCCTACCTACAAGGAGGCCCTCAAAAGCTACTTGAGTACGCCGTTTACCATCTTGCGGTTATTCCAACGGAAGGAGGTACTCCACGTTTGTTAACAGCAAATCTTGATCGCAATGTTGTTAAGCCACGCTTTACATCTGATGGCAAATCAATTCTGTTTTTGCTGGAAGACGATGGTAATGTTCACCTCGCAAAAGTACCAGTAGCAGGCGGCAAGATAGAGCGATTGCTAGCTGGACGTAGAAATATCAGCGCCTTTGACTTCGGGGGGGACGATAGGATTGTCTTGTTATCCTCAATGCCACAGGAACCAAGTGAGGTTTTCACCCTTAAAGGAAGTGAACTGCGTTCAATATCGCACCAAAACCAGGAATTGCTTGCCCAATTTCTATTAGGAACCACGGAAGAAATTAGTTTCAAGAGTAAAGATGGCACCCAAATCCACGGTTTCTTAGTCAAACCACCAAATTTTCAACCAGGAAAGAAATACCCAACACTCCTTCAGCTTCATGGTGGCCCAGTCGGGCAGTACACAAACCAGTTTATGTTTGACTGGCAGATGTTTGCAGCTCACGGCTATGTTGTCGTTGCAGTTAATCCACGGGGTAGTTCGGGACGGGGTGAAGCGTTTTCAAAGGCTATTTACGCTGACTGGGGAAATAAAGATGTCCAAGATGTGCTTGCTGCTGTTGACTACGTTGAGGCACAAGGGATAGCCGATCCATCTCGGTTAGGAATCGGTGGATGGAGCTACGGTGGGATCTTAACAAACTATACTATCGCCCAAGATACCCGTTTCAAAGCTGCGGTAAGTGGAGCTAGTATTTCCAATTTTTTGGCAGGATACGGTACTAACGAGTTTTATGACTACGAGCAGGAACTGGGCGTACCGTGGAAAAACCTCAATACTTGGCTACGAGTTTCCTTTCCGTTCCTGCATGCCGACCGAATTCTCACGCCAACACTATTTCTGAGTGGCGATCGCGATACTATTATTCCGTTGCAGAACTCTGAGCAGATGTATGACGCACTCAAAAGTTTAGGGGTTGATACTCAATTGATTATTTATCCTGAGCAATCCCACGGTATTAACAAGCCGAGTTACCAGCGCGATCGCCTACAACGTTATCTTACTTGGTATGGCAAGCATGGCTTGTGAGTATCAACACTCACACCTTTGTAAAAATATATCTACCCCTGGCGAATAGAATAATGCCTCCGGCACGCCAAGGGCGAAGGCAACTATAGGGCAATACGGTTCAGTTAAGGGAACTCCAAGAAATAAATTATCCAATTTCACTCCTTCAAAACGGCTTTTTCTCCCCCTGCTCCCTGCCCCCTGCTCCCCTGCCTTAAAAGCGATGGGATATTTATTTATCTGGAAGTCCCTAAGCATTTCTTCCTTCTCTCTGTGTTCTCTGCGCCTCTGCGGTTCGTTAAAAAATTGACTCTCATAATTATACAAATTAAATACGGAAGTGCTTATTTACCACTAACAAGTTTTCCGTATTTTTGTCTAGTCTGCAATCCCAAATTCTGTTTGATAGAAGTGGAATTATTTTCAGAAATGGAACGAGTCAAATCTGTGCCAATGACAACAGTGACATCAGATGCAATATCTCCTAAAGAAGCAACTTCTACATCACCGACACCAAGAGCTTGTTCAACTGCATTGGCTGCTTCAGGATTTCCATGTTGAGCAATAATTCTGGTTTTTTTGGCAGATTCTATATCAGTATCAATTTCATGACTAGAAAGAAAAATATTCCTGAAACCGTGTTTTTCGAGTAAAGATGTGACTTTGACTACAGCTTCGGGTTGTCTGGTTGCGTTTTGGATAAAAATCTTCATGCCTTGCGGCACTACTAAATTTTTGTCATCTTCTTTTACTTCTGCATTATTAAAATCAAAATAACGTTGGAGAATTTTACTAGTAGCTTTATGGTCAGAAATCCAGTAGCTAACATTGTATTCACTTTTCTCACTAAAACGCCCTGGCAGGAGCATAAAATTATGGTGATTGCTTTGAGCTAGAGCTTGAGCTATAGCTAACATTTCATTAATAGATAAATCAGTATCTATATTATCTTGAGCTACCTTTAAAATTTCAGGTAATTTAGTAATGCTTTGTGGCTGAAGCAGCGTAAGTAGGATGTCTTTAAGAACTTGTTGTTGTCGCTGCACTCGACCAATATCACCTAACGCATCATGACGAAAACGGATGTATTCTTCTAGATGTTGCCCACTCAACTTTTGTACACCTGCTAAAAAGTGAATGCTGAGGTTTTGTGAATGATCTACATAATCCATTTTTTTGGGAATATTAACTTCAACCCCTCCCAAGGCATCCACCAAATGAATAAAACCTTCTGTATCCAGGCGCACATAACGATCGATTGATACATCATCTAATAGCTGACTTACACTTTGGGCTGCTTGTTTTGTTCCACCACGCACATTTGCATCATTAATTTTATCTACACCAACTCCATAAAATCTAACGAGAGTATCTCTAGGAATAGATAATATATTAATCGAGTGAGAATCTGGCATGATTTGTGCGAGTAGGATAGTATCGCTATTGCCTGCTAATGCCTCGGCAGGAGTAAAGTTTTTCTCGTGGGGATGTCCAGAATTATCGATACCGAGAATCAAAATATTTACAGGATGATCTAGAGTTGCAGGAATGACACCTGTGACACTTTTGGAACTACCAGGCAGATGGATAGTAACGTCATTTTTTAAGGGAGTTAAACTCACAAACGAGGAGAAAATTGCCCCAGAAGTTGCAGCTACTAATGCCGCACCGATTGCTAAAGCAAATGGCTGTTTTAACAGCTGGGATTTCTTGGGATTATTTTTTCCTTTCACTTCTCACCCACTACATATAAAATTAATTGCCATAGTCTAACCCGGAATTCTCGCACTTGGATATGGCGGCTCACGGTCAAGACTACTTTAGATGTGGCTGCCCTGAGTAAAGAAGTGAGATTCCTCACTCCCTCTTTTGACTAGCTAAACTGTTGAGCATAAAACCGTGCATAGCGACGCTCTAGGGCTAACAATTCTTCATGGGTTCCCGATTCGACAATTTGACCCTGTTCGAGAACTAAAATGCGATCGCACCGCCTAACTGTGGATAAACGGTGAGCAATAATAAATACTGTGCGTTTTTCCATCAATCTTTCCAGCGCTTCCTGTACCAGTGCTTCTGACTCAGAATCTAAGGCTGATGTTGCCTCATCCAGAATTAAGATTTGGGGATTGAGGAGAACTGCACGAGCGATCGCAATTCTTTGTCTTTGTCCACCAGATAAGTTTACCCCACGTTCGCCCACCCAGGTATGATAACCTTCTGGGAGTTGGCTAATAAACTGATGGGCATTAGCAATTTTTGCCGCCTCTTTAACTGCTTCCATATCAAAAACATCTTGTCCAAAGGCGATATTTTGGGCAATTGTCCCCGAAAACATGATGGTTTCTTGAGGAACAATGCCAATTTGTCGCCGCAGACTATGCAACTTCACATCTCGAATATCAACATCGTCAATGAAGACTTGACCAACTTCGGGGTCGTAAAAACGGGGTAGGAGGTTGACAAATGTGGTTTTACCAGCACCAGAAGCACCCACAAGTGCGATCGCTTCACCTGGCGATACCAATAAGCTGATATCTTTTAATACGGGTTCACCTGGTTTATAAGCGAAGGAAATATGACGATATTCTACTTTGCCATTGACTGGGGGGAGAGCGATCGCATTTGTCTTTTCAATCACCGTCGGCTGAATTGCCATCAATTCAAAAACGCGGTCAACAGATGCTTCACCCTGCTTAAATTCGTTGTAGTTGTTAGTAGTATGACCAATGGGATCAATTAACAGCGCCGCCGCCGCCAGATAACTGAAAAAATTCGCCACTGTCAAGTTATTTTGGGAAATTTGCCAAGCTCCCACAATCAATAATGATAAGGCACTTAAGGCTTCCAAAAATCCGATAATGGGAATCTGAATCGCTTTTAGCTGTTCGGCTGAATATTTGGCTTTGAGACTGCGTTCTGCTTCATGGCCAAAGCGGGCGATTTCATAATTTTCGGCAGCAAAAGCCTGTACCAAACGAATCCCGTTGAAAACTTCCGCGAGGATGGCTGATAAACCCGACACGCGATTTTGACTTCTTAAGGAATACTTGCGTAAGCGTTCACCAAACCAACCGACTAAAATACCCATCAGTGGTGCAACTATGACTGTTGCGAGTGTCAGTTGCCAATTTAGGTAAATCATGTAAATCGGAATTGCCACCAACTGCAAAATGCAGGGGATAAAGTCGTGAAATCCTTTATTTACCACTTCGCCAACGCGGTCAACATCTTCCGTGAGGCGGTAAGATAAATCACCTGCTTTTGCCGTTTCAAAATAGCTGAGATTTAGCTTTTGCAGATGGGCGTAGACTTGCTGGCGGAGATAAAAAGCAACTCGCAAAGCCGCTTTCGCCATATACATATCTTGTATAGACTGAAACAAGCCTCTGACAAGAAAGACTAAGGCACAGCTGCCAGTTATTTGAGCGATCGCTACTACATTACCTTGGGCAAAGGGAATTGCCAATTTACCGGCAAGATTGATCAACACTAATGTTGCCAGTACGTATCCCAAGATGCCAATAAGTCCCTTGGTGATAGTTTTCCACTGGAGTTGGATATAAGGTAGCAGTAGCCAGTAATTAGAACGAGTTTTCAAGCTGTAACGTCCACAACGATATTTTACTTTGTTTGACGCTAGCAGTTTTTGGGGAGTTTCTGAACAGTTCACTAAAAAGTGACATGGCAAAATCACCAGAGGAACAGTTTAGGTTGTCTCGTTCCCAGCCTCAGAGCATTAAGAATGTAGAGACGTAGCACTGCTACGTCTCTACAAGGGTTCTGGGTAACGCATATTTAATTTCTGGAGATGCCTATTGGCGAAAACTTAAAGCTATGTCTACGACGCACTAAGCTAAAAATCTTTTACAGCTATTTTCAGGTAAATAGACCACATCTGTCGTAGGGGCACAGCAATGCTGTGCCCCTACGACAGATGTGGTTCAAATACATGAAAACTGCTGTAATTTGCATCCTCCAAAAAATAAATCTCTTGTGGGGTGGGCAACATGAGCGCCCTAGTTGTGCAATCTTATTTGTGCGACAGCTTACGCCTACGCCAAAATGTCAAGTGCTGTATGGAGATCAGTCTAAAGTATTTCGCTGTTAAGATTTGGGTTGATATTCAACAACTGTCAAATCTCGATTTTTGTCACAAACAAGATAAGCAATAAGCCAATTTGTCAAGTCCGATTTATACAAATTTAAATCAGGTTATCCTGCAAATTGCACGAGAAAAAGTATCGAAAGATTTGACACAAGCATCTAAATATTTTTCATTGTAAAAATTAGTTAACTTTTTATATATTTGTTTGCGTAACTAGTGTTAATTACAGGTTTTTTTGTCAGTCAACTTCATTGAAAAACTCTGTAATTCAGTCCAAGAGGCTCCAGATTAGTAATTAGAAAAACAAAAGTCATGAAGGAATCCGAATTGTGCCTTCTTGACATTTCTTGATTACGCAAAATTTATGTCCTAATAGGAGGATTAACTCTAATGGCATTTGATCCAAATTCTTTTTCTGCTAACGGCTTTGATAGTCTTCATCCTGGCAATCTTAGCGATCCTTTCGCACCTGGAGGCGCTTTTGGCATCCCAACGGCTGGTACATTCGATTTTGCTAAGTATGGTATTCCCAAAGAAGGCAGCTTCGATTTTGCTAAGTATGGTATTCCAACTGAAGGCAGTTTTGACTTTGCCAAGTATGGTATTCCCAAAGAAGGCAGCTTTAATTTGGGTAGCTCTGGTATTCCAACATCTGGCAGCTTCGATTTTGCCAAGTATGGTATTCCAACATCTGGCAGCTTTGACTTTGCTAAGTATGGGATTTCCACAAATGGCAGTATACCAAATTTTGGTGCTAGTGGCGGTGGTATCCCAACTCATTAGTGGCAATTGCATACCTTTAAGAGCAAATTTAAGTTAGACATAATCGCAAAACTCTGGGTTTGTCTACTTTTGAATTAGGCAATGTGCAACTTTCGCTAAAAAAATCCCATCCTATGCAAAAGCTACGATATTGTAATTGTTATCTCTTGCTGGGGTGGGACAAATGTTATCTAAGCTGTCGCGCAAATAAGATTGCACAACTAGGGCGCTCATGTTGCCCACCCCACAAGAGATTTATTTTTTGGAGGATGCAAATTAAAAGATTTTTAGCTTACCACTCTCGTAAATTAGAATTTAGTAGCTGCAAGGCAAGAACTCGCGCAGTTCGCTGGTGCGATCGCTTTTGCTAAATCTCTGTGATCACAAGCTGCTAACTACCGTCACGGTGAGCAGAGTTGAATTAACCTTCGTATATAGTAAATTCCACACCAGAAACTGTATATTTAATTTCTGTAAATTGGCTGACATCCAAAAAATCTTTCAAAGTGTTACTCAGATAAAACTTGCCAAACTGACCTTTATCTTGAGCCATTTTGGAAGCAACATTCACTGGATTACCAGCAATGTCTCTACCACCGAGTGCTAAATCAAAAATTAAAACTGGGCCGGCATCAATACCAATACGAGTAGCAATACCTTTGGCTGCAAATTCTTGGCGTAATGCTTGGACAAAGTTGAGCGCCACACTAGCCTCATCAAAAGCATAAATTCCGATAGTACCTACTACCTTAATTTCTGTACCTTGGTTTTGCTCTAAAAGACGCAATCCGACATCTTTAATGACAGCAGAAAGTGACAGATTAGTAAATAAAGCAGTTTCATGAGCTTCCGCTTCTTGACTTTCGCGCTCAATTAGGACAACAACTTTATTTTGCAAGTACTTATCAGCTAACTGTTTCCCAAAGTTGCTATCAGTCAGTCGGCTTTCATAAGCTACCAAGTCAGCATAAAAAGTTTCAGAATAGGGAATCGGATATTGGGTATTTAAAGGCGGCACATCAGCTAAACTCGGACCATCGACCACGCGGAAAATATTGCCTATCTCTGTTGATAATTCGCTTCTTTGAGTAATAGTGAAATTGTGGTTAGCTGGCAATAGGTCATAAAAGGCTTGGCTAATAACTATCTCACCACCTTCGGTTTCATTTTCAGCAACCTCTTCGATGGCATCTGCTTCTAATCCATACAATCCACCGTTAATGTAGTAGAATTCGCCATAGTGTGCGCCCAACCCGATTTTAATTTGGCAACGCTTGCTAATTTCCTGTTGAACCGTTAGCAGTGAAGACAAAATAGTTTCTGGAGTAACAGATGTCGGATAAAACATTTGAGTATTGTCAGCAGCCCAAATACCAACTCCCTTGCCACCAATGGTACTGCCAAAGCTATAGACAATTTCTTTGGGCTGGTTAATGATTGCCAAAATTTCCAGCAAGCCCTTTTGCTTAGTCAACTTGGTTAGTCCAGCAGAGTCAGAAGATACGCTATAACCTGTAACTTTATATGGTTCCAGTAACTTTAAGGCGGCTTCTGGAGTTTGCTCACTCTCCAACCACTCTTTAATTAGTTTCAGTGGTAATGTCCCGATGATATCTTGGGTGATATCAAATAAGGCTGGGGAGTATAGATTGGTGCTAAATTTGCTGGTCATATTATGGGAATTAGACTTTTAACTCAAGTCTGAATAATTTACTATTTATTCAGTCTACACTTCTAGTAGTGACTGACCAAGATAACCTCCAACAGCTTTAACACCAGGTAAAGCGAAGAAATATCCACCACCAATAGGGCGAATATACTCCTCTAAAGGTTCCCCAATCAAGCGATTTTGCACTGTCACAAAACCCTTTTCTAAATCAGCCTGAAAACAAACAAACAACAAACCCATGTCTAACTGTCCAGCTTTGTCAAACCCGCGTGAATAGTTGAAACCACGCCGCAGAATCAAACCCAACTCTGATTTGCGTGGATTAGCAAGGCGGATATGAGCATCTAGGCGGATTTGTTTACCTTTGGGATCTTGAGCATAATTGGGAATATCTTTCTCGTGGTTCATCCCCAAAGGTGCGCCAGAATCCTTACTGCGTCCAATAATTGTCTGTTGCTCCTGTAGTGGTGTACGATCCCAGTGTTCAACTAAGTTGCGGATCACGCGCACCACTTGATAGCTTCCCCCTACCGTCCAAGCTGGTTCATCGTTATTTGGCTGTACCCAGACAATCCGGTTCATCAACTTTTCATCGCTAGCATCTAAATTTGCTGTGCCATCTTTGAAACCAAGTAGGTTTCGCACTGTGGTTTTGCCAAGCTTTTTATGAGTGTTCGGCGGCAGAAAACCTTCTATTTGCCAACGCAGAGTGATCAAATCAGACAGATTCTTGATAATATCCCGTAAAGCGTGGATGTTCCCTTCCTCAGTATTGGCACAAAATTGCAGCAGTATATCCCCATGACACAAATCTGGGTCAAGTTGATCATTGGGAAAACCTGGCATAGTGTTTAACCGCTTGGGTTTTAATTTGCCAAGTCCAAAACGGTTATCGAACAGCGAATCACCCACTGCTAGGGTGATGGTGAGGTTATTGGGAGCCACTACAGGGCCAAGAATTCCCGAATCACTGGGTGGAAATTTGGAGTCGCGTGATTTGGGTGTTCCTCCTGCCATGAGAAACTGAATGCGATCGCTCAAGGTTTTAAACAACCTCACCAAATCCGCTTTGGTTTTAGCAGTTGTGTCAAATGCCACCATTAAGGCCGAAGCCTGGGCAGGGGTAATAATACCTGCTTGGTGAATACCAAAAAATGGCACAGTCTCTTCAGATGGGTCTTCGGTAGTTTCCGAAAGAGAGCGATAACCCAAACTGGTCAAAGCTGCTACTCCTCCTGCTGCTGCCATGCCAATGAGCAAATCACGACGCCTGATGCGGGGAGTAATGCGTAAAGTTGGTTGCTCTGAACTAGACATAGTTTCCTCCTCTAGAATGATTCAAAAATTACCGAAGAAGAATTCAGAATCCAGAATGAATTGTGTGCGAGTGTGTGTATGAGGGACTTCCAAATAAAAAATACTCAAAAAACTCTCTCCTCCTTATTCCTCAGTGTTGCGCCAGTTGCTTCAAGTCGGGGAACCCGCCCAACGCACTGGCTTCTCTGTGTCTCTGTGGTTCGTTTATTTGGATAATTTATTTCTTGGAAGACTCCTGAATTCTGACTCCTTTTTACTCAACTCCCAAAGTTCCCCGCAGCTGAGATAAATCTTCAGCAAGAGATGCGATCGCTGTTTTCATCTCTTTCTTGTCTGTTTCACTCACCTTGTCGTAGGTAGCAAAACCACCATCAGGGGTTTTGTATTTAGCAAGTCCTTGGTCAACTTTGGTGAAATTTGCATCTACACGCGCCAGTAGTTCTGGGTTGGCTTTTTGGATGGCGGGGCGCAATAACTCCACAATCTTTTGGGAACCATCGACATTAGCGCTGAAGTCCCAGAGGTCAGTATGGCTGTAACGGTCTTCTTCTCCAGAAATCTTGGTTTTACCCACTTCTTCAATCAAGTCAGCAGCACCGCCAACCATGTTTTTCGGTTCAATGGTCAAGGTGGCAATACGCTTTTGTAAATCTAGTCCATCTTTCTGTAGCTTTTCGGCAAAAGGTTTCATGCCTTTTGTCGTTTTGTCCTGGAATAAAGCTTTCTCTAGGCGATGGTATCCGGTGAATTGTGGGTCAGCCTCTTTTTTGGCAAAGTCATCAGCACGGGAATCCATGCTTTTGTCGAGATCGGAGAACAATTCAGCTATTGGTTCTGCGCGTTCCCAGTGAACATGAGTAGAGGGGTAGAGTTTCTGAGCCTTGGCAAGGTCGCCAGCAATCACAGCATCTGTGAAGGTCTTGTTTTTAGCAACCAGTTGGTCAACTTCTTTGGTGACGTAGACTTTATATTCTGCGATCGCACCGACTAATTGACCTTGATCTACAGTCCCCTTGGCTTGAGTATCTCCTCCTGCCTTCACAGTCAGTTTTCCTTTGGCATTGCTGCGTAAACCGCAAGCCATATCATACTCACCCGGTTCGAGATTGGTTTTGAGTTTCTGAACGAAGCCAGGAGCAATATTTTCCTTTTCTTCAATGACTTTCACCCCAGACAATATCTCCCATTCCAAAGGTTGGCTGCTTTTGTTGGTCAGCACAAAGCTGTTTTGCCCCGATGTTACTGTCAGTTGATTGGGTTCACAACCTTTATCTGTCACAGCCAAAGCAGTTTCCACAGAGTTGCTGCTAGAAGTATCACTGGCTACTTTTGCGACTGGAGAATTACTCGCGGAAGTATCGCTTGATTTGTTGGATTCACAAGCAGCTACTGTCAAGGCAATTAGACAGATAATTGTTGAATACTTTAAAACATTTTTCATTTTGTATTTTCCTAAAAATTATTGAAGTAGCTAAGAATGTCTTGCTGTAGTCTTCTGTCCAACGTTCTCCCCTAAGAAGAACAGCGACATGGTAGGAATTAGATAGCCAAAATAGGCGATCGCCTCGCTGAGGGTGGGGGCATCGTTATAGCCAAAAAATCCTGTCAATAGTGAACCGATAAACCCGTTCTTGGGAAGTATCCCGCTAACATCGAATACTACTGTTTGCAGTAAATTCCAGACTCCGGCTTCATGAAAGGATCTCACCCCACTTGCTAAGAGTCCAGCAGCAACCAGGATAATAAAGGCTCCTGTCCATTTAAAAAATCGCTTCAAGTTGATGCGGATACCACCCTGATAGATGCCTACACCAACGGCTAATGCGGCTGCATATCCAAACAATGCCCCCACCGGAGCTTGAAGTCCCAAATTTTGCTGAAACGTGGCTAGCAGAAACACTACTGTTTCCAAACCTTCCCGCAGGACTGCAAAGAATGACATCCACACTAGTGCTGTTCCCCATTTATCCCCCGACTGAATGGCAGTTTCAATTTGAGACTGTAACTCGCCTTTAATAGAACGGGCTGCACGGCGCATCCAGAAAACCATCCAGGTGAGAACCCCAACTGCAACGATGGAAATTACCGCTTCAAATAGTTCTTGTTGTTTCTGCGGAAACTCCTGACTGGTTATTTGCAAAATAATCCCAGCTGCTAGACAAATAAAAGTCGCTAGGGCAATGCCAATCCAAACTGACTTCATCAAATGGGTACGACCAGTTTGCTTGAGATAACTGGCAATTATCCCCACGACAAGTGCAGCTTCAACGCCCTCTCGGAACATGATCAAGAAGGGAAAAAGCATGGATAACCTTATTAACTATAATTACTATCAAATCATCATGAGAATAATAGCTTACTTGAGAACATTTGTATATAAGCGCGAGTTCAAAAATCTCGAAAATCCTGGAAGCATAAATTTTCGGATAAAGGACTGCAACAGTTAACAACCAGATCCCCGATTTCTTAGAGAAGTCGGGGATCTGAGTCTTGTGATTTGAAGGAATTAAAATAACGTGAGTTCGACAAGTCTTATTTGACCTCTCCCCCAGCCGCTCTCCGACACGGAGAGGGGAGCAACGAACTCACGTTAAAATAATTGATACGTACTTCTACTTGTACTCCTGCAAAGCCCCTAACTTCCGAATTCCCGGCCAAATCATGGCTGTAGCAATTACTACTACAATTGTGCCAATTCCACCACCCACAACTGAAATCACTGGGCCAAACAAAGCTGCTGTTAAGCCGGACTCAAAGCCCCCCAATTCATTGGAGGCACTAATAAACACACTATTAATAGCAGCAACCCGACCGCGCAAATGATCCGGTGTTCTGATTTGAACTAATGTATGGCGAATCACAACGCTAATACTATCTAATACGCCACCAAGAATCAGCATCAACATAGACAGCCAAAAGGAACGAGAAAGTCCAAAGATAATTGTGACAACCCCAAAGCCAACCACTGACCACAATAAGGCTGGACCGGCTTTGCGTAATGGTGGTAAATACGCCAGAGTAATGGCCATAGTCAAAGCACCGATGGAATTGGCTGCTTGTAGGTATCCCAACTCCACTGGCCCCACATGTAAAATATCTTTGGCAAAGATGGGTAGCAAGGCGATCGCACCACCCAACAATACAGCAAACATATCCAAGGTGATTGCTGCTAAAATCAACTGATTCTGCCAAACAAATTTAGCACCGGCTGCAAGGGCTTTGAATGAAATTGGCTCGGTTGAGCGGATAGCTTTTTGCTCTTGAATCGCCAGCGTTAAAATAAAACACAGCAACGCCGTGATCGCAGCTAGCACATATACGCCTGTAGCATTTCCGAACAGCGCAATCCCAAATCCTCCGAAGGCTGGACCGATGACTGCGGCTAACTGAAAGCTACTACTATTCCAGGTGGCTGCATTGGTAAACGCACTGACAGGTATCAACTGCCACATCAGAGCATCACTGGCAGGTCTGAGGAAAGCCCTAGCGACTCCTGTTAATAGCAAACAGGCGTAAATTAGAAAAATTGCCCCTTTAGTATAGGAAAGCACTGCCAAAGCCAGGGAGCAGAGAGCTAGCAACATCACCGACAGTAACATGATCAGTTTGCGATCGCGGCGATCGGCCACATGGCCGACAATTAAGGTGAGAGCAATCATTGGCAAGACTTGCGCCAGCCCGACACCACCTAAAGCGATCGCTGAGTTAGTCCGCTCATAGAGTTCCCAGCCGATGGCTACAGTTTGCATTTGCGACCCCACGAACAGCACTAACCGTCCAATGGTAAATAGCCGATAATCTCGGAACTTAAAGGCTGCAAAGGGATCGTGCTGTGCAACCTCAGAGTTATGGGGCTTTGAGTTCTGTTTGCTCGAAGACATTTTTTAGTAGAGTTAAGCCTTCTTCAATGTTGGAAATTTGGTCTTCTGTCAGACCTTTTAGCAAGTCGGTAATATGAGCGCGAGTTTGATCTTGGGATTGCTTGAGATGATGTTTTCCATCTTCAGTTAAATTGAGCAGCACCCGCCGCCGCTCTTTAGGATGAGCAATCCGTTGCACGAAGTCGCGTTGTACCAAGCGTTCTATAGTTGCTGATGCTGTGGCTGAGGTGACACCTAAATGCTCTGCCAACTCACATAATGAAGCCCCAGGATTACGGTTGATAAATGCTAGCGATCGCAACTGAGGTATAGATAAAAAGGCGGCACTATGGGCACGCATATCCGCTCGGATAAACCGCATCATTAATGGAACTGTTTCCATTACCCTAGCGGCACATTCTTCGGAAGTTGCAGGTTTATCCAAGGTCATGGGCTTGTTGTTCTCCTGATTACATGGCCACCCGTGGATAAAGTTTTCCACCAATGATGGCCAAAATTATTAATGTCAATAAGAGAATTGTACAATCCAGACCAAAGCCGTAGATGCTAGTGCCATTCAGCAGCATACTGCCGCGTAAGCCGTCAACCTCATAAGTCAAGGGATTTAAATGAGAAATGAACTTTAACCAACTAGGCATCAGCGAGATCGGATAAATGGCATTACTAGCAAAAAATAACGGCATGGTTAACAATTGTCCAATACCCGTCATCCTTTCTCGGCTTTTCACCAAGCAGCCAATAATCAAGGAAAAAATACAAAATGAACCCGCCCCCAGTATGACTATCACTAGTACTTGGAGAATAGCTAAAGGATGAAGATTGAGTTTGACACCTAATAAAAATGTCAATGCGTAGATGAATACTACCTGGGATAAGCACCGCACTCCACAGGCTAGAGCTTTACCCAAAACCATCGCCACACGGGGTGTAGGACTAGCGAGAAATTTATGTACAATCCCTAAATCTCGCTCCCAAATTAGGGTCATCCCACCAGAGAAAATTGCCACAAATAGAATACTCTGAGCCAAAATGCCAGCAGAAATGAAGTCTAAATAGGGTAAGTTTCCTGTAGGAATCGCGTGAGTTCGGGAGAAAACTTGCCCAAAAATCAGGAGCCATAATGCTGGTTGCACAGATCGAACTACTAAATCAGTGGGATCGTGGCGGAGTTTACGCACTTCCAATTCTGCGATCGCCAGGGTTTTCGTAACTAGCTCTTTAATTGCAGAGATGATATTTCCTCGTTGTATAGCTGGGGTTTTAACCCAACCGTTGAGCAGTACGTCTGGTTCTTGCTGTGTCACGGTAGTTGACTCCTGATGTTAACTGGTCGCCTGTATAGTAAATAAAGACATCATCTAAAGTTGCGTTAGGCTGATCTAAAGAGGCTTTTAAGTCGCTTGGTGCCCCTGTAATTACCACTTCACCTTGCTGCATAATCGCCACTCGGTTACACAAGATGTCTGCTTCTTCTAAAAAGTGGGTTGTTAAAAATATAGTTGTGCCGTAGTCAGCACAGAGTTGTTCCACAAGTTGCCATACTTGAGTTCGAGCGATGGGATCTAATCCCACAGTTGGCTCATCAAGAAACAGAATTTGGGGTTGATGTAAAACTGATATACCGATTTCCAACTTGCGGATCATCCCACCAGAGTAGTTTCGTACCAAGCGTTTCGCCGCATCTTGCAAACCCATGTATTCTAAGATTTCATAGATGCGGCGATCGCGTCCTTTGGCAGGTATTCCATACAGCTTGGCAAAAATTAAGAGATTTTCGTAACCGGTGAGGCTACCATCAGCAGAGAGCGCCTGGGGTACATAGCCGATCGCCCGTCTCACAGGATTAGATTGACGAGTCACATCATAGCCAGCCAGAGTTGCTGTCCCTGAACTGGGAGGCAGTAATGTTGTCAACATCTTAATAACTGTACTTTTCCCTGCTCCATTGGGGCCAAGCAGTCCAAATACTTCACCCTGTTCCACAGATATGCTCAGGTTATTAACAGCCGTTAATTTACCAAAACGGCGTGTGAGTCCCTGAGTTTCCAAAATCAACGGTTTTGGCTCGCTAGGAGGTTCTGACCGATTTATTTTTCCCGTCAGTATTGTCACAACTTTGATGCACTTTTATTAATTAGTTAAGCTAACTATTAGTCTCTCAATATATTTGTCTGAAGTCAATAGACTTGTTACAAAAATCTGAATCAGAGTAAAAGGAAACTCAGTATAATGGCAGCGAGGTTATTGATGGGCGAAGTATCACTGACAAATTGAGCGCAAAGACTTGCTAGGATAGTTAATAGGTGAGGAAATGTTCAGAATGCCTACTGCTGCCCAGCTAGAGAGTCTATACCGCATCGCCTATCAACTGACTTATGTTATGCTTCAGCCGATACATCTTGTTTGTGTTGATAATCGCACTCGGAATCTGTATTTATTAGCTGGTTATAGCGAAGAACTGGAGTTTCAAATTCTACCCAACGGGGAGTTTGCTGATGAGCCGCGTTAACTATGATGCAATGTCTAATGCCGAGTTGAGAGAGTATTTTCTCAAACATCGTAAAGATGAAACAGCATTTCAGGCGTACTTAAACAGAATTAACCAACGTCCACTCAGAATTATTGCATCTCTCAACGACCCTGATTTTGATGAAAAGGTTCAGGTCGCTATTCGTCAAAAGTTAGAAGCCTCAATAAATGGTAGCAACCAGCCATCTAACACAGCATTGGAACCGAAAGATCAAGTTACTATACTGAACGTGATAACGATGAATGATAACGTGCAGAATGACATTCTCAATGAATATGATAACAGCCAGATAATACTCCATAAACTTGAAACAAAGGTAAAAGAACTTTTAAATGATCTTTTAGAACCAAATAAAGCAAATATTCATACTATAGTTTCAAGAATAAAATCAAAGGATAGCCTTAGCAAGAAAATAGAACGTAAAAACAAGTACTCTTATTTAAGAGATATAACTGATATTGTTGGTTTTCGAGTCATCACTCTTTATTCTGATACTGTTGATGAAGTTGCAAAAATTATTGAATCTGAATTTAAGATAGATGAGCAAAATTCTATTGATAAAAGAAAAGCTCTAGAACCCAATAGTTTTGGCTATCTTTCACTTCATTATGTAGCTTCTTTGTCTGATAATCGAGGTCAGTTAACTGAAAATACTTTAATTTCAGATTTTCGTTTTGAAATACAAATTCGTTCAAATCTTCAGCATATTTGGGCTGAGATAGAACATCAGCTTGGATACAAAAGCAAAAATTCACCTCCCCAACCAATTCAGCGAAGATTTTATCGTCTTGCGGGACTTCTCGAACTTGCTGATGAAGAATTTAAACATATTCGTAATGACATTGAGGAGTACAAAGGTCAGATAGAAGATAGTATAAATCAAAATAATTTGAATAATGTAAGAATTGATATAGAGTCAATTAAGGAGTTTATACAAAGAGAAGCTTTAGTTAAGCAAATAAGTAACACTATATCTACTAAAATAAATGTACCTCTCTACAATCAAGGTGTTGAATCGGATATAATCGAGCGCCTATTTTTTTCAGGTTTCTCTACTCTTGAGGAAATCAAAAGAGATTTAGAACAATATAGAGACCAAATTATAGAATTCGCTGTGTTATGGATTAGTGGAAGCAATAGAAATAACTTTGGCTTTATTACTTGTGAAGTAGCATTTATATATCTTTGTTATATCAAATTAGCTTTGATAGGGAATGCGCCTGATATAATAGAGCGTCTAAAGTTGTTTCCTCTTAATATAGGTACTGAAGAACAATTTAAACAACTTGCTGATCGTATCTTGAAAACATATAAAGAAATTAATGTGTCAAATTTATGATTTGAGGCAATAAGAGCGTACTAGACAATATAGACAATCTGGCGATCGCTTATTGTATATTGTAGTTTTCAGAGCAATGCCAAGATAGATAGAAAGTAGAGAGCGAAATAATGCTAAAAACATTCAGAGCTTGGTTGAAAGGAAGTCGTTTAGAGTGGATTGATGATATACCTACATTGGGAGAGCAACAAATCCCAGTTCAGGTTACATTGCTGGAAAATGAATCAGTCATAGATAAACAAGCACGGGGACGAAGAATGGCTGAAATATTAGAAAAACTTGCTGTGAATCAAGCTTTGACTGATGTTGATCCAGTTATTTGGCAGCAAAAAACCCGTCAAGGGTGTATGGACTAACTTTGATCACAAGAAATACAGATGATTTCCGTTGGATTACACAAATGAGATTGTGGAATCCGTTTGAGTCTGATAAACCCAGTTAAGAAAAAAGTGCGCGTAGCCCGTCGTAGACATCGCATCTGGTAATTTTAAGTGCGATCACTTAACTTACCACTTTGGTTCTTGGTGCAGGTGCGCCACGTAGCATTCCTTCTGTGCTTAGGTCTTCATCAATTTCTTCCCAATGAATACCGTAGCCACCCCCGCAGATTTCCCATTTTAATCGTTGTTCAAGAGTAGCATTGAGCAGCCTGGGATACCAAACTAATGGCACTGTGATTGTTCGTCCATCCATCAAGTCAACACTGATAGTCTCTTCAGTAAAACGTACATCTTTAACTCTCTCGTCCGCCCGAACTGCCAAAATACCCATCCCAAGCCTCCAAAAGTTTTGCTTGATTTTCTTGTACTAACCCTTCTAATTTTCGCAGTTCTTTGGGGCTAAAGCCAATGCTACTTGATAAACTGACCTGTTCAAGCCAAAACTTAGCTGTTGAGTCATCCCGATCAATATGAATGTGGGGTGGCTCATTAGGTTCATGGCTGTAAAAGTAGAACCGGTAGGCATAAATTCTTAAAATTGTTGGCATACTTCAAGACTACACCAAAGCTATTTATTGTTTTTTATTACACATATATTTGAAAGCGCGTAGTTTACTGCCATAGGCATCGCATTAAAAATTATTGACAAAATCCTGGTTAGTAATCACAATGTAATTACAAATTAGGAAACCTATTCTCATGGGAACAGCAATTAGAACCCGTATTGTTAAAATCGGGAACTCTCAAGGTATAGGACTCCTATTTGATTTTTGAACAACTAAGCTGCTTAGAAGCTTGAGATACAAAGCTTTCTCGCTCAGTATACTGAGCAAGATTCAAGTAGGATTCCTATATCCGCATTCCTAAACTTCTGCTGGAACAAAGTGGTATTGGTGAACCGTTCTAGATCAAATTCGTACAGTTGACAAAACTCGATTAGTCAAAAAGCTAGGTCAGATTGACTCTGATGAACCAAAAGCAGTTTTAGATACCTTGGCTGAAATGTTTGCTGAATAATATGCCTAATAATTCTATAAACCTGAGGTTATACCAATTCTTTATGGCTACGAGTTATATAACATCTCTGGTTATTTTCAACATCTGATTCCCACCAGGCTGGAGTTCGTATTCAACCTTTTCAATATCTATTTTATAACCTTTTGAAGTGTAATATTTAACTATTCCATCTAAATGTTGTGAATGTTTCCACATTAAAGTTATCAGGGGAAATATTCTAACTTCTTTAGAAATACGCAACATCTCACCTACTGAATTTAAGTGAAAACCGTAATCGAGATGGTCTGAATATAAAAATAATAAATGCGAACAAAGCGCTATATCAAACTCTTGATTTTCATAAGCTAATTTTGGTAATTCACCGACTGCGTATCTATTACTATTTTTGCCATTTTCATAATCAGACAGAAATTCTCGAATAACTTTGATTCGATTGTGTCGCAAATCATCTGGAGATTTATGATAGCTCCATACCCAGTCATTCGATGTAGCCTTGACTTGATTAATGATGTTATCTACTACTTGATTAAATCTTTGCAATATTTCATCACCAGAAAATTGGTATAGTGGATCAACAGAGACTAGACTTTTACCCAGACGTGTCAGTTCTGCATTAAAGCTTGCTGGCCCATCCCCAATCCCAACAATTCTTTTATTTAAATCTGCATTTGTTAAATTGAATATTTTTATATATTCATCCATTGACCTCCCAAAAGGAACTACTTTATCTAGAACCATTGCCATAGAATTTACCTCATCAATAGACTGATTAAACAGGATAATATAGGAATCATATTTGATTTCTGAAAAAATCTTAGTAGTCTTGTAGGGTGTGTTACGGCTGACCTAACGCACCATCCGAAGGTTTTGGTGCGTTAGCCTACGGCATAACACACCCTACGTATATTTCAAAAATCAAATACTAGTCCTATAGCATCAAAATATTTTATTCACTGCGAGACGGCAATCATTCAGAAGCACGTCAAGCTCTTTTGCAACTGTCAAGGGATTTCTACCTCTAAATACAGCAGCGATACCTTCGGTAAGCTTCTCTACGAGACGCTCCGCCAACGCTAACGCAGCTTCATAAGGATTTCTACCTGTTCTTTTGACAGCATTTATTGCAGCTTGATTTGATAATCCTCGGACGCTAACTAGCCATGCCGCTAAAATATGTCCAGTACGTCCAATTCCACCAGAACATTGTACAACAACTTTCTCATTTTGTTTATCAGCTTCTATTAAGAAAGGAAGTATTTTCTGTGTGAGGGTTTCTAAATCAGATAAATGGAAATCTGCAATTTGTGCCCAACAAACTACCTGATTCCCAAATTCCTGTTTGTATATGTTTAGAAGATTGGAGTAAGAAGCTAGCTGTTGTTCATCAAGAAGACAGCAAACACGCTTGATATTTTGGCGCTTCATGAATTCTATCCAATCCTGAACATTATTGTCAGTATATCCAGGTCGTGCAGCACCAAAGACGATTTGCTCCTTTTCCCAAGCTGGGGCAAATATGTACATATTTTTGTACATATTTAACTGTCTAGAGTCGAGGTTGATAAATCTCACCAACAGCGATCGCACTCAATGCAAGCTAAAGTTATTAATCAAAGACCTAATGCGAATGACACAAAGAAAAGCCCAAAGGCTTGTGTCGTCTTGTTAAGAGCCTCCAGGCTGGGAATGTATATAAAGTGGGCTTCTGCCTCTTGTCAAGCTATGGGAGGCTCCGCCTCCCATAATGGGTTCCCTGCATAGAGGCAGGGAACCAGTCAGAGCAAAGGCTGTATCTTTTCTTAGTGCCATTCGACCTAATGCGATGTCTACGTAAGTATACCTCGCTATCTTGCTGTAGGCTGACGCTGCACTGCATCAAACCTACCTGGAAAATCTTAAGATAATAAGCTAAATCGCACGGTAATAATAAAGTTTTTCAATAAATTTTATATTTTTGTGAATTGTCTTGCTGGCTATACTACCTCTAATGCTTATTTTTAGGACTTTTGCAGCTTACTTAGCTAGCTCCAGTAGTTACCTTGACTAATCAATGAGGTTAAGAGAAACTAACTAAATACTGATGCGTGTGCTTATAATATTGATAAGTTTTGTAAAGATTCTGAGATATATATGTTGAAACATGGAACATTAGTTAACAAATGGCAAGTTTGTATCTAAAAATGTTCCTAGGGCTATATTTGTAGCCTTCTGCTAAGGCAGTACAATTTAAGCGTACTTATCCTGGTTGGCCAAAAGAATGGAGACATTAGAGTTCATAATTTATCCAGACGGTCGGGTACAAGAGAAAGTCACTGGCATTGTTGGTAATTCTTGCGCTGAAGTTACAGCAGCTATAGAGGCACAGCTGGGGCAAGTACTTAATCATGAGCCAACCTCAGAATATTTCGCCGCCAAGGTGCAGCAATCTAATGTGGCGAATACACACAGCACTTACAGCGATTGGTAAGTTTTCACAGTAGTTTAGTGTTATTAATTCACAACCACCATGTCACACTTTAGCCAAATTAAGACTCAAATCCGTAACCTTGATTCTTTGAAAGATGCTTTGACTGAATTGGGCGTAGACTGGAAACCCGGTCCACGCGAAGTCCGTGGCTATCGCGGTCAAACCCATCCTGCGGAAGTTAGTATTGAGCAGGAAAATGGCTACGACATCGGCTTTAGATGGAATGGCAAGGAATATGAATTGGTAGCTGACTTGCAATATTGGCAACAAGACCTGTCTGTAGACGGATTTTTGCGCCAGGTAACACAGCGTTATGCTTATCAAACAGTTGTGAAAGAAACCGCTCGTGTTGGCTTTCAAGTTTCTGAACAACAAAAAAATGAAGATGGTTCAATTCGCTTAGTAGTACAGCGCTGGAGTGCGTAATGGCTGATTTTCTGCCGTTGCCCGAAGAACAAGAAGATAACCGTTCCGGTTTGGAACCAGAGTTAGGGGGTTTTTTACGGGATGCCCCAGAACGTTCTGGTTTAGAGCCGGAATTGGGTGGTGTGTTGCGCCAAAATGGTGTTTACGTTGACGAAATCACCTGTATCGGTTGCAAGCATTGCGCTCATGTTGCCCGTAACACCTTTTACATTGAACCAGATTATGGGCGATCGCGGGTGGTTCGGCAAGATGGGGACGGTGAGGAAATTATCCAAGAAGCAATTGACACTTGTCCAGTTGATTGCATTCATTGGGTTAATTACACTGAACTGAAAAATTTAGAAGAAGAGCGCAAATATCAGGTAATTCCTGTAGTGGGTTATCCGGTAGAACAGGCAGTTGCGGCTGGGGAACATCGGCGTAAAAAGCAAAAATTAAAGACTAAAAAATCCCGTTATTAAGATAAAAAAGTTAAATCAATATAATAAAGGACTGGTATATCCAGTCCTTTTGTTTTCGTCATTGTCTAGATCACATCAAGTTTTATATTGCTGAAACAGCTTTTTTCTAAAGCCTGTTCATCCAAAATTGGTATATGGCGGTTCCCACTCAGATGCGGTACAAAATTAGATCGCAAGGTGTAGGGGCAATTCATGAATTGCCCCTACGGGTGTACCTCACGTGAACGAGAACCGCTATAAGGGACTGACAAGAAATAAATTACCCAATCTTGTGGGGTGGGCGTCTCGCCCGCCCGTATACAAGGGCGGGCGAGACGCCCACCCCACAATAAGTAGTTGAGTATTTTTTTATTTGTCAGTCCCTAACTCCATTCATTTGAAATTTAGAGGATCGTGTTGTGAAAGCAATTTTTCTACTTTTGCCTCGTCTAACCTAGCGGTTAATCTCCTAGTTTCATGCAAGTCTCTAGTAGTTTTTGCCAAAGTAAAAGTTGAGCCAACAGAGAAAGCCATACCCATACCGATAAAGCCTTTTACCCAGCCATTTACAGGTAAGTTGACAATGCCAAAGGTGGTCATAGAAATAGAAATCACAAAAGCTGCCCAAGTTTGAATAACCCAAGCTGGACTGTCTTTTTGAGTACCAATTGTTTGCATATTTCCTACTTTTGATATGAGTTATTTATACCAAGTCGCATTGGTGTTAACAGTAATTGTATTGACTGGTATCTTTACTGGTATCAATAGTCAGACCACTTTGGTAACTGGACTGGGAAAGACAAGCTTAAGAGCAATTGGAGTAAGTAGAAACTGGCACAAGATTTGTACCAGTTTTACAAGTGGCATCAAACGAATTAATTGACTTATTAATCTGGAAAAGTCTGCACCTTGCCATCAGGACTGAGAACAGCTCGAATTCTGACATTTTGTCCACGTGTATTGGGGGAAACAAAAGGTTTACCAACTCTAGGCATCCCAGCGCTATCAATGAATTCTCTTGCTGCCTTATTGAGGGGAAAAATTCGTTCAACTGTGCCGTCAACACTGACCATCAAACTGTACTCTAATGTTTCTGCTAGTCCAGTGGGAGGTTGCCAATGTTTTTTTAGGTATTCTCTAGCTTCTGCTACTTGAGGTGTATCAAATAATGTGCCAGTAGCCACTTCTGTAGATGTGGGAGTTTTGCGTACATTCCCTAATTGATCGATAAAGGGATTATTATCCGCAGTTCTAGAGGAGGAAAGTTTTGAAGTCGGTTTCTCTCCAGCAGAAGATTGCTGTAAGGAATTGATTGTTTCGTCTAGCTGTTGTGAGTTTAATGGGGTGGGTTGATTAAGTCCACCACTATTATTGGGTATGGTGTCAAGAGAAGGTGGGGCTACTGGTGAGATATTAGTTGGTAAGCTGCCTGCGTTAGAAGATAGTCTGGGTGGCAAATTCCGCCGATGAGGGAGATCACCAACTTGGGGAGTTGACCCTGTAAGGTTCTGTTCTAGATTTGGTAATATGGCAATTTCCTTTCCGGGAATTTTGCTAGATGGTGCGTTAGAAAAGCTCGCCCTTGGCGGAGCGTCTTGTAGAGTTGGCATCGCACCATTCTTGGGAAAGGTTGAAGTCGTCCCCTGAGATATTGTCAGTCCCTTATTTAGATTTAAAGGTGGCGATGGAGAGAAACTAGAACTGGGGACTGTTAGAGGTGCTTGGGGCAAAGTGGATGTGGGAAGTGGAGGGGTAGAACCTAGCAAATTATCTGATGGCGTGGTGAGTCCAGCTTCAGGCGTGGGAAAGTTTAGTGGGGGTGAAGGTTCTAAAGCAATCTTTACTGCTGCTGGATCTGCTGTTTTGGCTGTGTGCTGTTGCTTTTCCCTAATGTTGTTAGCATATTGCAAAGTAACTGGTAAAAAACCTACACCTAATACTAATACTGCGGCAACAGGTGCCCAAGCAGGGAATCTCAGAGTGGAACTCGTGCTGTTGAGAGTTGGGAGTGCCATGACATCAGTCGAGTATTCATCTAAAGCACTTGCTAAATCAAATAGTTGTAGCAGGCTGAGTTTAATTACGGGGCCAGATGAGTGGTTGGCGAGAGAACCGAGAACTAAATTGTGATTTAAATAGCCACTGGGTTCTAAGCGGATACTTGCCCCTGGAATTTGGGTACTAAAGGAATTTAATGTTTTTGTTGAAGACTTTAATTCCGGTTCATCCAGTGTTGTGCTTGACTGATCTTGAGTGGAGAAACTGACCCGAAAGCTTTCTGGAGGCTGTTGGAGAAATTGCTGTACATAGTTGGTGACAGCATCATATAAAGCTTCGAGTTGGTCGCGATCGCCTCGAATTGGCACTCTGTTTTCTTCTGGTAGTCGGGGATCATCAAAACGTAGCTCAAAGCTTAGGTGTTTAAGGACAGTTTTCCCCATCCAACGGGACAGAGGTGAGCTTTGGGCGAATACTTCTAGCGTGCAAGTCGGGGGTGTGTAGCGACGAATGACAGAATTTGATAGAGGCATAGCAGGAACTGCGAGGAAGACTATTTGGGATTTTGCAAAAAGTTGAGCCAGTTGCTTGCAAAGAAAAGTTGAAACAGAACTTTGTCAGGTTCCTTCCCTTATCCAAACTGGTGTGCAAGGAGGAAGCAGTGCTGATAGTGCATCGCCCAAGGGCTAGCGAACATCAAAAGGGAATCCTTACCTAGCAAACAAATCACAAGCGAATTTTGGTTGAGGAATTTCAAATCTAAAATTTAAAATTTTGTCGAACGGTCTATAAGTGCTAGCCAGAGACGGCGATGCCCACCAGTAGCGCTGTAAAAAAGTAAATCTACAAGCAGTTTTAGTGCCAGGTTGGTTAGTAAATCCGTTGAGATTTGCTCGTCCTCTTCCATCCGCTCTTGGTAGGTGTTGCAAAAAGCATCAATATAGTCTCCAAGTAAAGCAGCCTGGTGAGGTTCCCGGTTATTTTCTGCCATTTGTTCCAACAGGCCAACAGCGCGGCGAATCAATTCCTGGTGCTGTTTGGCTAGGTAGCAGATGATCAGAACAAGCGATCGCGCTTCTTCGACATCTAGCTTTTTCCGCCCTCCTTGACCTTTACGTAGGGGATTTGATTGGCGCAATCGCCATAAAGCTACGCGGTCTGGCACTCTTGACTCTAAATTCAGATCAGTTGCCGCCGAAAGCATAGCCTCTGAACCAATGCCAGTTAAGGTTTCTAGCGCCAACAGCACCAAGTCTAATTGGGTTTTGATGTTATCCCATTGAACTGTGTTTGGGGCTGGAAGCTTGATTAAATCCTCCCACTGGGAATTTGGAGTGGCTGAGTTGGCGGCCGAGTGCATAACTTTTAGCATAGGTGATCAAGCTGATAGGGGATGTTGCTGTTACCCATTTTGAAACCAGACTCTCAAGCATCAAGCTTGGTTTCCTATTTTCTATGTGGTAAACAGCAGGTATCTTTGTCCTACTCTAGATGAAAATTTATTTTGGACAAAGTAGAAAATTATCAATTCTAGTTAAGGTTTACCCGACTTTCGCTGCTAGTTCCGTACAAGAGTATAAATAAACTATTGTTTTGAATGCTAAACGCTAATTATTTAGAATACCTCTTAATTTATTTGCGGCTTTAAATTTTGAAATTTCTTGATGTTTATTACTTGGTGTTCATGTATACATAATTACTATACAAATCTTTTGCCTGTTTGCTAAAGGCGCTTATTGCTGCTTTCCATCATCCCACCCCATTTTCGCTGATGTGCAGCCTATTATTTGAGGATAGGCTAGGCAACATCAGGACTATTGATGCTTCTATTCAACTGAGGACAAACTTAAAAGTTTGATAAAGTTAGCGTTTGAAGATGTTGACCTATTACTTTTTCCAACTTAGTTGGTAATATACGCCCTGTATATGTTGCCTTTTCTCCATAATCCATTCTGAATAAGCCTTTTGAGACTTAATATCAGGTTCGGTTAAATACAGAAGATTGCGAGTTGGTGGGGTACAAAAATACCCCACCCTAACCCTCCCCTTTCTAAGGCTACGGTGTACACACATCTCTATTCCAAAAAACGAACCACAGAGACGCGGAGAACACAGAGGGAGGAGAGATTAAGAGGATTTTTGCGTCGGTTTTGGAATATTTTTTTATTTGGAAGTCCCTAAAACTTTTACCAAGTCGCCAATAATAACTTTAGCTACTTCATGCTCTGGTAATGGAGCTATTATTTCCAGCACCCCTTGACTGTAACCTATCCTAGAACTGCGATTGTCTCCCAATTCTGCTAAAATGCGTTTGTATGCCGACCAGGAGACATCTTTAATCAACAACTGATGACCGGCTCTAACAATTAGTTGATTGAGTTCAAGTAACATCGCATTCCTGCTCTTTATTTGATGTGAGCAACGGTAACACCACTGCCCCCATCTGCTTGTTCTGCTGGTTCGTAGTTCTTAATTCTGGGATGCTGTTGCAAAAAGGCGTGGACACCTAACCGCAACTTACCAGTACCGTACCCGTGAATAATCCAGAGTTGGCTTGTAGCTTCGGAAATGGCTTTATCTAAAATGTATTCGGCATCAGCCACCCGTTTACCACGCAAATCGATGGTATTTTGGGAAGTCCGAATTTCTGGGACAGTTTGCGGTGGTGGGGTTACTGGTGGTGGGGCTGGTTTGGCTTTGACGATCGCTTCGGCTTTTTGACCATCTAGAGATTCTACGTCTTGTAATTTCACAGTCATTTTCATTAGCCCAAACCGAACGCTTAACTCTCCATCTTCATCGGGGGCGGTAATTACATCGGCAATCTGTCCAAGTTTGGGAATACGGACGCGATCGCCTACTTTGGGCATAAATCCAACTTTTGGTTTGGCTGGCGTTGCTGGCTGATATTGCTGGCCAATTTGATTCAAAGCAGTGGTAGCTTGTTGAGCTTCTTGGGCTGTGGGCGTACCTTTTTGCAAACGGCGGATTACTTGAGCAATTTCACCTTTGGCCTGGGCGATCGCTTGTTTCACTGCTACTTCTTGTGAAGCCCGCAAACTGCTTTCCCTTTCCTCCAAACTTGCGGCTTTTGCGGATACTTCTTTGTATAAACGTTCCGCTTGCTGCAACAAACTTTGGGCTTCGGCAGCTTTGGTTTCTTGGCGGCGGCGTTGGGCTTCTAAGCCAGCAATCACCTGATTAACTTCATCTGTGGCCTCTCCTACTTGGGTTTTTGCCTGTTCTACTACTTCTGGTTTTAATCCCAAGCGCAGGGCAATGGTTAAGGCGTTAGAACGTCCGGGGATGCCCCACAGCAGACGGTAAGTAGGCGAGAGAGTACTTTCATCAAATTCTACAGAGGCATTTTCAAAGCGATCGTCCTCGTATTTTAGGGCTTTGAGTTCGCCGAAGTGAGTGGTGGCGATGGTTAGCTGGGCATGGTTAGCGAGATATTGCAATAAGGCGATCGCTAAGGCGCTACCTTCTACTGGATCGGTACCTGCGCCAACTTCATCGAGTAAAACTAGGGATTGGGGATTAGGGATTAGGGATTGGGGATTAGGAATTTCCTTTTCCCCAGTCCCCAGTCCCAAGTCCCCAGCCCCCAGTCCCAAGTCCCCAGTCCCCAGTCCCAAGTCCCCAGTCCCCAGTCCCAAGTCCCCAGTCCCCAATGCTTCTAAAATCCGACTAATGCGGCGGATGTGTCCAGAGAATGTGGATAAACTTTGCTGTAAGGATTGTTCATCGCCAATGTCTGCCAACACTTGATCAAACCAAGGTATTTCTACTGGTTCGCGGGCGGGCACAAATAAACCCACTTTCGCCATCAATGCTGCTAATGCCAAAGTTTTTAAGGTTACAGTTTTACCGCCAGTATTTGGCCCAGTAATTGTCACTACCCGAATTTGCGGACTAATCAGCAAATCTACAGGAACTACTGGTTGTCCTTGTTCGTGCTGTTGCTGCCACACTAACAAAGGATGCCGTAAATTTCGTAAGGTAATGATTTCCCGATCTTCGCGCTGGATAAATCGTGGGGGGTTCGCTCCTAACCAATAACTATATCGTGATCTAGCGGTTGCCAAATCCAAAGTGGTAGCGATCGCTAACAACCTCTCTAAATCTGGTTTGACTGCGGCTACAAGTTCTGTCAAAACGCGGCGAATCGTTTCTTCTTCGGCTTGTTCTCTCCTGATGATCTGCCGTAGTTGGTTGCCCAAGGGCACTACTGAATTCGGTTCTACGTACAGCGTAGCACCACTGGTAGAGGTATCGTGGACAATGCCGGGGATGGCATCTTTTTGGGGTGCTTTTACGGGGATGACAAAGCGATCGCTCCGTTGGGTAATTAGCTGTTCCTGAACTGCGCCAGATTTTGCCTGTAAGATATTTTGCAGTTTTTGAGTAATTTGGCTGCGTAATCGCCGTAAATCTGTGCGAATTTCTCCCAATTTTTGACTAGCGCGATCAGTTACCTGGGCGCGTTCATCAATACAACGGTGGATTTCCTGTTCTAGTTCGGGATAAGTCCGCAAATCGGCAACCAAACCGGTCAATATCGGCAAATCTTCCTGGTTGTCAATGACACGGCGCAAATTTCTGGCACCAGCGAGGGTGGTGGCGATCGCTAACAGTTCATCCCCTGTCAAAACTCCACTGCGTTCTGCCCGTTCTAAGGAATCGCCAATATCTTGAATTCCCTCAAATGACAGTCCTGTGGTGAGGCGAGTTTCCAGTTGGTAGATTTCTTTGGTTTGCCCTAACAACTGTTCGCTTTGAGTCTGAGAATCGGGTATTTTCAGATGACGCGCAGCTGTCGCCCCCAGCTTTGTTGCCGCGAAGGTGGCAAGATGCTGGCAGAGGCGATGCCATTCTAATAGTTCTAAGGTTTCAGATTGGATCAAGGTTTCAACATCTAATCTGAAATTATCGTAACAATTATAGCTCCCCGATGGGTAAATATTAAAGGAGAAAATTTTGCTTTAGTCAATAGTCAATCCATTTGGGATTTTAGATTGACATTTTTGGATTGACCATTTCCTGCACCAAAACGTAAGGCTGGACGATGAGGGTATGAAATCGCTTACTGCGATCAACGTTCCATTCTCCCACCTGTACTGTCGTGGGTTTGGTAATTAATTGCTCATTAATCCATTGTTCTACTGATGGAATGTGATCGCTGGCGATCGCTACTCCAACATCCACCAAGTTTAACTCCGGTGCCACCAAAACTACTGCATCTCTTTGTACATGAGGAATTAGCCACTCCCACTCTGCCTCATCCAAAATTTCTGTTAGTTCCGCTCTCAAATCCGACATCATTCCCCAATTTGTCTTGGCTAACAAACTATTTTACATTAGACCTCTTGCAAAAGTCGAACACCCGCCCGAAAATTTATTTTCTGGCTAATAGCTCAATTAGCTTTAAACAGACTAATCACAGTAGTTTTAGTCTCTTTCAACGGACTTTTGCTATTAGCGAGGGAATCAAGTCCCTGGCGGTTAAAATATTTTCACAATAGTTTATTAATTACTATTCATTAACTCCTAACTCCTAACTCCTAACTCAACTTCTGATTTCACCGTCCCAAATCATGCATTTCGTTAATTACCCTGGCACACTTTTGTGTTAACGCCTCCAATTCCCCTTTATTAGTGGAACTGGGAGCATCAATCAAGTTACCAATTCTCACAGTGACGGGAACTGAGCGAGGTAGCGACGATCCTTTTTGTAAAATCTCCTCAGTACCCCAAACACTCACCGGTAATATTTGGGCTTTTGCTTTCGCCGCCAGCAGCAATGCGCCTCTTTTGGGGTCTGTAATTCGACCATCTGGGGTGCGAGTACCTGGTAAAAAAATACCGACAGCCCAACCGTTATTGAGATATTCTAGGGCAGAACGGATAGCACTGCGATCGGCATTTCCCCGACTTACCGGGTAAGCACCGTACAATCTAATTCCTTGCGCCAAAATGGGGATATTAAATAACTCTTCTTTAGCCATATACGCCACTGGACGACGTACACAGATGGAAACAATTGGCGGGTCAAAGTAACTGGCGTGATTACTCACTATCACCAATGACCTTGATTGGGGGACATTTTCTGCACCATAAATCTTACCCCGAAAGTAAGTGTGAAACATGGGGCTGATCACTGACCATTTTAAGGCGTGGTAAAGTCCCAGACTGATAAACGGTTCGCGCTTTTTATCCACAGAAGATAATTCAAATTAAACTGAATTTAGCTTAAATCTTGTACTGATTGGAGTATTTTACCATATCGAATGTAGCCTAAAGGCTACTGTTAGTTTTCAACCAAGGGACTGTTCGCGCTTGCGTCTCCCCTTGGGAAAAGTACGAATTACGGCACTATGTGTTTGCTTATCAAGGGTTTTCGGCATTTTTCTGATCAGCGATCGCCAGGCCGATTATAAATTGCTTTACCCGTCTGGGAATACTAAATCTAGAAACCTTTCAGATTTAGCAGTATGGTTAGCACTACAGTCAGCATTCCTGGATATAAAATTAGCGAACAACTCTACAACGGTTCTCGAACCTTGGTGTATCGCGGTTATCGAGATGCTGACTCATTACTTGTAGTGATTAAATTGCTGAAAAACCCTTATCCTACTTTCAGCGAACTCTTGTCGTTTCGCAATCAGTATACCATTGCCAAAAATCTCAATTCACCCTTAATCATTCAAACTTACAGCCTCCAAGCGTATCAAAATGGCTATGGGTTGGTGATGGAAGATTTTGGAGGGATTTCTCTTAAAGATTATTTTACCTCTGACCAGACGCAATATATCGCGTCTCTACAAGAGTTTTTAGAAATAGCGATCGCACTGTGCAATACCTTAGATGTATTGTATCGAGAGCGGATTATTCATAAAGATATTAAACCCGCCAATATTTTAATTAATCCCGAAACAAAACAAGTTAAATTAATTGACTTTAGTATTGCATCTTTACTACCACGAGAAACCCAAACACTAATTAATCCCAATGTGTTAGAAGGGACACTAGCTTATATTTCCCCAGAACAAACAGGCCGAATGAATCGGGGGATTGACTATCGGACTGATTTTTATTCATTAGGTGTGACTTTCTACGAATTACTAACAGGAGAGTTACCATTTCAGTCAAACGATCCAATGGAGTTGGTACATTGTCATATTGCCAAACTTCCACCACTTTTAGGGAATAGAGAAGAGATTCCCCAAGTAATTTGTGATATCGTCATGAAATTGATGGCAAAAAATGCCGAATCCAGATATCAAAGTGCATTGGGACTGAAATTTGATTTAGAAAACTGTTTGTCTCAACTACAACTTTCTGGTAAAATTGAGAGTTTTGAAATTGCGAGTAGGGATGTGTGCGATCGCTTCATCATCCCTGAAAAACTCTACGGACGAGAAACCGAGGTAGAAAATCTACTCCAAGCATTTGAGCGAGTCAGCCTTGGTGCAACGGAAATGATGCTAGTAGCAGGTTTTTCTGGCATTGGTAAAACAGCAGTTGTCAACGAAGTTCATAAACCGATTGTGCGGCAACGCGGTTATTTTATCAAAGGAAAATATGACCAATTTCAACGCAATATTCCCTTTTCTGGCTTTGTTCAAGCCTTCCGAGATTTGATGGGACAACTATTATCAGAATCAGACAGTCAAGTAAATCTTTGGAAAACCAAGATTCTCGAAGCTGTGGGTGATAATGGACAAGTTTTAATAGATGTAATCCCTGAACTAGAACAAATTATTGACCCCCAACCCCCAGCCACAGAACTATCGGGGAGTGCCGGACAAAATCGCTTCAATTTGTTGATGCAGAAATTTATCAAAGTTTTCACAAGCCTTGAACATCCCCTCGTGATATTTTTAGATGACTTACAATGGGCAGATTCCGCATCACTAAAATTGCTGCAATTATTGATAGAAGAAACTGGATATCTATTAATCTTGGGTGCATATCGGGATAATGAAGTTTCGCCGGTGCATCCATTTGTTTTGACAGTGGATGACATGATCAAAACTGGGGCAGTAGTTAATACTATTACATTGCGACCCTTGAGTGTAGGGGATATGAATCAGTTGGTGGCAGATACCCTCAATTGCAAATTATCTCTCGCCCAACCTTTGACAGAATTGGTACATCAAAAAACTAAGGGTAATCCCTTCTTTGGTACACAATTTCTCAAAGTTTTGCATGATGACCATCTAATTAGCTTTGCCTTCCCTCAGTCCTCTTCCGTGGGTGTACAAGGGGGGTGGCAGTGCGATCTTACTCAAGTGAAAGCCTTAGCCATCACTGATGATGTGGTGGAATTTATGGCTCTGCAATTGCAGAAATTGCCAGTGGAGACTCAGGATATTCTCAAACTAGCAGCTTGCATTGGGGCGCAGTTTGATTTACAGACTTTGGCGATTATTTCCAAAAAATCCCTGGAAGAGGCAGCAGCTGATTTATGGAAAGCATTACAAGAAGGTTTAATTATTCCGAATACAGAAGTCTATAAGTTCTTTAGTCAGTCTGACAGTGTTTCGGTTTCTGATCCGACAGCTAATCCGACCTATCACTTTTTACACGATCGCGCACAACAAGCCGCCTATTCCTTGATTTATGACGATCAAAGAAATAATCTGCATCTGGCAATTGGCAGATTGTTACTTTCCAACACCATGTTTGCTGACCGTGATGAAAATATTTTTGCGATCGCCAACCATTTTAATCAAGGAATCATGCTGATTATAGACCCCAGAGAAGGGGAAAAAATTGCCCATCTTAATCTCAAAGCCGGGAAAAAGGCGAATGCGGCAACCGCCTATAGTGACGCAGTTACTTATCTCAGGGCAGCGCAAAGACTGTTAGCTGATAATGCTTGGCAAAGTCAGTATCAATTAGCCCTAGAAATTGCTAACCAGTTAGCCTTAGCAACTTGCCTGAGCGGTGACTTCCAAAAAATGGAGGAGATTATCTCTTTAGTGATTGCCAATGCTCGCTCATTACACGATCAGGTGACGGTGTATGAAACTAGGCTACAAGCTTTAGTCATTCAAAATCATGCTTTAGAAGCCGTACAGACTTCCCTGATTTTCGTAGAAAAATTTGGGATAAAATTCCCTAAAAACCCACAAAATCCCCAAATTCTGTTGAGTTTATTCGAGACAAAATTAGTATTATTCGGCAAATCAATTCAGTCTTTAGAAAACTTACCAGCAATGCAGGATATTGATAAGATAGCCATCATAAAAATTTTATCCAAGATGCTATCTTCATGCTATATCGCCTCTCCAAATCTATTGCCGATTTTGGTATTCCGCATGGTAAAAATGTTTGCTCAACATGGTAATAGCAGCCTATCGGCATTTATCTATATTTGGTATGGACTAATTATGTGTGGAGTGGTGCAAGATATTGATACTGGATATGAGTTTGGTGCATTGGCTCTTAAAATCGTCGATAAATTTGATGCTAAGGAAGTTAGGGCAAAGGTACTTTTTGGAGTTTATAATTTTGTCTCTAATTGGAAAATACATATAAAAGATACTATTACGCCTCTACTGCAAAGCTATCAAATAGGACTGGAAACTGGTGATATTGAATATGGATCTTGGGCAGTTTTGACCCATTGTATGAATGCTTATTTTGTTGGTAATCAGCTTTCAGAAGTTGAGCAAAATTTCCAGATTTACAGTGAAGCGATCGCCAAGCTAAATCAAGATGCAGCGTTTTTATATATGCAAATTTTCCAGCAAACAGTACAGAACTTGCTAGGAGAATCGGCAAATGCTGCTCAACTGGCAGGGAAGCTATATTGTTTGGCAGAGATGGAGGAAAAGCAACAGGAAGATGCTAATAAGACAGGTTTATTATTTGCTTATACAAATCAAGGAATTCTTGACTATCTGTTTGATCAGATTCCCCAAGCTGCGATCGCTATTCAAAAAGGTCGAGAAGTGTGGGCAGCAGGTACGGCAATGTACATTCAGGGGCTTTTTTGTTTCTATGAGTCATTAATATACCTAGCTGCTATTTCTCAAGACAAACTATTGCCCTCTAAAAAGCGATGGCATCAAATCAAGAAAAACCAAAAGCAAATGCAGAAATGGGCAAGCCACGCACCAATGAATTTTCAACATAAATGGGATTTAGTGGTAGCGGAGCAGCAACGAGTCTTGGACAATAAATTACAAGCGATCACCTATTACGATCGAGCTATTTCTGGAGCTAAAGTCAATGGATATGTAAATGAAGAGGCACTAGCTAACGAACTGGCTGCCAAATTCTATCTGGAATGGGGCAAAGAAAAAATTGCTGCTGGATATATGCAGGAAGCTTACTATTGTTACGCTAATTGGGGAGCTAAAGCCAAAGTCGCCGACTTGGAACAACGCTATTCCCAACTGCTTGCTCCGATATTACAGCAAACCTGTTCTCCGTTCTGCACTTACGAAACTATCTCTGCCTTGGGAAATTTCACCTCCATCAGTTGCAGCAGTAGCAACATCTCTCTTGCTTTAGATTTAGCCGCCATTCTCAAAGCTTCTCAAACTCTTTCTGGAGAAATCGAACTCGAAAAACTGCTCTCAGTATTACTACATATCGTCATTGAAAATGCCGGAGCCGATAAGTGTGTGTTCATGCTTGCAGAGTCAGGTAATTTACTGATTAAGGCGTTAGCACAGCTTTCCCAAAACGGTGTACAGAAACAGGCTGCCAAAATCGATTTTTACCCAATGTTGCTCAACCCACAGTCTGTTGAAGACTCACCTGATGTCCCAGTTAGCTTAATTCATACTGTCAAACGCACCTTACAACCTGCCGTGATTGTTGATGCCACATTGCATCCACAATTAATCAATGACTCGTATATTCACCGACATCAGCCTAAAAGTATCTTGTGCAGCCCGATTTTGCATGCAAGTAAGTTGATTGCCGTATTGTACTTAGAAAACAATTTAGTTACGGGAGCTTTTACTAGCGATCGCGTCGAACTGCTAAACTTACTTTGCGCTCAAGCCGCAATTTCCCTAGAAAATGCCCAACTTTATGCCCAAGAACAAGAAAAATCCCAAGACTTAGAACAAGCGCTAACTGATTTGCAAAACGCCCAATTACAAATGGTGCAAAGTGAAAAAATGTCTGCCTTGGGTAATTTAGTTGCTGGTGTAGCTCACGAAATGAATAATCCCCTCGGTTTTATTTCTGCCAGTCTCGAACAAGCTAAACCTACCTTCGGTGATATTATCGAACACTTAAAATTATATCAAGAAAATTTCCCTAACAAGAGTGAGGAAATCAAAGGCCACGAGTCAAAAATAGACTTGGAATATAGTTTAGAAGACTTACCCAAGATGATTGATTCTATGTCTATGGCGTGCGATCGCCTGAAAAATATCAGCACCAGTCTCCGCACCTTCTCCCGTTCTGACAAAAACTACAAAGTACCATTTAACATCCACGAAGGTATCGACAGTACTATCCTAATTCTCAAACATCGTCTTAAGGCGAATGAACAACATCCTACCATTGAAGTTGTCACTAACTATGGTGATTTACCTCAAATTCAATGCTTCCCTGGTCAATTAAATCAGGTATTTATGAATCTTTTAGCAAATGCCATTGATGCATTAGAAGAATCTAATACCGAACGCAGCTTTGTAGAAATTAAAGCTAATCCTAACTGCATTACAATTACAACTTCAGTCGAAAATAATCTAGTTAAAATTACAATCGCTGATAATGGTAAGGGGATGAGTGAATCAGTAAAAGAAAAGATTTTTGACCACTTATTTACTACAAAAGCTGTGGGTAAAGGAACGGGATTAGGATTAGCGATCGCTCGGCAAATTGTTGAAGAAACCCACGGCGGAAAATTGATTTTTAACTCGATTCTAGGTGAGGGTACAGAATTTATCATTGAAATTTCGGTATGATTTTTGGCGATTTTGATTTGTTCTCCAGCGAGGGTTTCAGATCCCCGACTTCTTTAAGAAGTCGGGGATCTTTTTTGGGAATACTAAATCTGGAAGTTTCACAGATTTAGCTGTATGGTTAGCACCCTTGTCAATATTCCCGGATATCGCATCAGCGAAGAACTCTACAATGGTTCCAGAACTCTGGTTTATCGAGGGTATCGAGAAATCGACTCATTACCTGTAGTGATTAAACTGCTGAAAAATCCTTATCCCAATTTCAGCGAATTGTTACAGTTTCGCAATCAGTACACCATTGCCAAAAATCTCAACTCACCTCTGATTATCCAAACCTACAGCCTGGAACCCTACCAAAATGGCTATGCGTTGGTAATGGAAGACTTTAAGGGGATTTCTCTAAAGGAGTGGGGAGTGAGGGGAAAGGTAGAATCTTTGATGGAGTTTTTAGAAATAGCGATCGCATTGTGCAATACCTTAGATGTACTCTACCACGAGCGAATTATTCATAAAGATATTAAACCCGTTAATATTTTAATTAATCCTGAAACTAAACAAGTTAAATTAATTGACTTTAGTATTGCATCTTTACTACCACGAGAAACCCAAAATATCCAAAATGCCAATGCTCTAGAAGGCACACTTGCCTATCTTTCGCCAGAGCAAACTGGAAGGATGAATCGGGGAATTGATTACCGCAGTGACTTCTACTCATTAGGTGTCACCTTTTATGAATTACTCACGGGACAATTACCATTTATCTCCGATGATCCGATGGAATTGGTGCATTGCCACTTGGCAAAAGCTCCCATTGAAATCCATCAAATAAATCCTAATATTCCGTTAGTTCTATCTGAAATTATCAGTAAATTAATCGCTAAGAATGCCGAAGACCGCTATCAAAGTGCATTGGGAATCAAGCATGATCTAGAGATTTGTCTAAGTAAATTACAAGCCACTGGAAACATTGAATATTTTACATTAGGAGAGCGAGATATTAGCGATCGCTTTACCATCAGAGAAAAACTCTATGGTCGAGAAAAAGAAGTTACTCAACTATTAGCTGCTTTTGAACAAGTCAGCACAGGTAGTACAGAAATAATGCTAGTAGCAGGTTTTTCTGGTATTGGAAAAACTGCCATTGTGAATGAAGTTCATAAACCCATTGTGAGGCAACGTGGTTACTTTATCAAAGGCAAATATGACCAGTTTCAGCGCAACATCCCCTTTAGCGCCTTTGTTCAAGCCTTTCGAGACTTAATGGGACAATTCCTTTCAGAATCAGATGCACAACTACAAACCTGGAAAACCAAGATTCTCGAAGCTGTTGGCGACAATGGACAAGTCTTAATTGATGTCATTCCATTCCTAGAGCAGATTATCGGCAAACAGCCCCCAGCCACAGAACTATCGGGAACTGCTGCCCAAAATCGCTTCAATCTGCTAATGCAGAAATTTGTGCAAATTTTCACCAGCCGAGAACATCCCTTAGTGATGTTTTTAGATGATTTGCAATGGGCAGATTCTGCATCGCTGAAATTGCTGCAATTGTTGATGGATGGAACCAGATATTTATTAATCTTAGGTGCTTATCGGGATAATGAAATATCACCGACTCACCCATTCATCCTGACTGTAAATGAAATCGTCAAAGCTGGGGCAGTGGTTAATACCATTACACTGCAATCGTTAAGTTTAGTGGATCTGAATCAGTTGGTGGCAGATACGCTGAATTGCGAGTTATCCCTAGCTCAACCGTTGACGGAATTGGTGTTAAAAAAAACCAAAGGCAATCCTTTTTTTACCACCCAATTTCTGAAAGCATTGTACGAAGATGGACAGATTACTTTTGACTCCAAAAGGCGATATTGGCAGTGTGATATCGCTCAAGTCAGAGCCTTAGCACTCACTGATGATGTGGTGGAGTTTATGGCAATGCAATTGCAAAAGTTGCCGAACCAGACTCAGAATGTGTTGAAACTAGCGGCTTGTATTGGGGCACAATTTGATTTAAATACCCTGGCGATGGTTTCAGAACAATCATTAGAAGCAACGGCGGCTGATTTATGGAAAGCTTTGCAAGAAGGGCTGATTATTCCCAATACGGAAATTTATAAGTTCTTTATTCAGTCTGACACTCAATCGGTTTCTCATGCCGCAGCCAATCCGACTTATCGATTTTTACACGATCGCATCCAGCAAGCTGCCTATTCCCTAATTCCTGACGACCAAAAACAAATTACCCATCTAGAAATCGGTACACTACTAGTTCGCAACAGTAGCGAAACCCAGCGTCAGGAAAGAATTTTTGATATTGTCGGTCATTTCAACTTAGCCGCCGAGCTAATTATCGAACCTCAAGCCCAGTATGAATTTGCCACCCTCAACTTGCAGGCGGGTAAAGCTGCCAAAGCCTCTGCTGCCTTTGATGCTGCTTTCATCTTTGTTAGCAAGGGCATTGACCGACTGCCAGATACAAAATGGCAAGATAACTATCCCTTGACCTTGGCACTGTATGATTTAGGCGCTGGAGTCGCTTACATATCTAACCAATTTGAGCAGACAGATCGACTAATTGCCTTAATTCTGCAAAATGCTAGAAACTTACTCGATAAAGTTAGTGCCTATGAGACCAAAATATTGGCTGACATTGCTCAAAGCCAGATGCAAGATGCTATTTCTACTGCCCTAGATGTGCTACAGCAGTTGGGCATTCAGCTTCCTAAACAACCGACTAAAATCGATGTCTTGCTGGGATTAGCGAAAACTAAGCTGATCTTGGGTAATAAAAAAACAGCACAGTTGATCAACTTGCCCAAGATGAGCAATCCCAAGGCGCTGGCTGTGATGCGAATTTTATCGAGTACGGTGTCTGCAACTTATGTCTGCGCTCCCCAGTTGATGCCGCTATTTGTCTTTGAGCGGATTAATTTATCGGTTTGCTACGGGAATACAGCCCTCTCAGCTGTTGCCTACGCTTGGTATGGAATGATTCTTTGCGGTGTGCTAATTGATATTGAAGGGGGTTATGAGTTTGGACAATTGGCTTTGCAAGTGTTAGAGCGTTTTCACGCCACTGATTCCCAGGCACAAACCCTCTTCACGAACTCTACCTTTATCAGCCATTGGCGCGAACCTGTAAAAGACACCATTCCATCGCTGTTAGAGGCTCACCAAACAGGGCTAGAAACGGGAGATGTCGAGTATGCAACTTGGTCGGCGGTGATCTATTCTTACAGCCACTATTGGACAGGAAAATACTTAAGCGACACCGAACAAATAATCCGATCGCTGATGGCGGCCATCGCCCCGTTGAATCAGAAAAATGGCTCAATCTACCTGCAAATCCATCATCAAGCTACCTTAAATCTTTTAGGTCAGACTCACAATCCCAGCATCTTGTCGGGGGAAAGTTATCAGGTTGCCGAGGCAATTCCGATGCAACAAGCTATCAAAGATAACTCCGGGTTGTTCTTCAGCTATGTTCATCAACAATACTTGCATTACTTGTTTGAGGAGTATGCTGAAGCCGTTGAAAAAGCAAAGGTAGCAAAACTTTACTATGATAGCTGTGTATCAACATTGTCCACAGTCGTACATTACCTTTACGACTCCCTGGCACGGTTGGCTGTTTATCCAAATGTCTCATCTTCAGAACGTCAGCAACTCCTCAAGCACGTCAAAGGGAATCAGAAAAAACTGAAGAAATGGGCATTTCACGCTCCAAGTAATCACGAACATAAGTTTCTACTAGTAGAAGCAGAACAATTTCGGATACTGAAGAAATATCCAGAGGCGATCGCTCTCTACGATCGCGCCATCGCCCTGGCCAAAGAAAATCAATATCTCAACGAAGAAGCTTTAGCCAACGAACTCGCCGCCAAATTCTATCTCTATTGGGGCAAAGAAAAAATCGCTCAAGTCTACATGACTGAAGCTTATTATTGTTACACCCGTTGGGGAGCAAAAGCGAAAGCGGTTGATTTAGAAACCCGCTATCCCCAACTCCTCGTCACAATTTGGCAAAAACAGCAACCATCTTTCACATCTACAGAAACGATGATTCCGATCTCCTCTAACACCCTCCAAAATTTCACCATTAGTAATAATAGCCTCTCAGAAGCCCTCGATCTGGCAACTATTCTCAAAGCTTCTCAATCGCTCTCCAGTGAAATTGAGTTGGAGAAATTACTCTCTACCCTACTTCAGGTGATACTCGAAAGTGCCGGTGCTGATAAATGTGCTTTGCTGATGCCAAAAAGCGATGTCTACGACGGGCTACGCTGGGTAATTGAGGCACTTTCCCAACTCGAACAGCCTGCTGTTGTCTTGCGATCGCTAGCTTTTGATGATGGTCAAACAGTACCTGTCACCCTGATCAATCGGGTCAAAAATACTCTCACCTTGGCTGTGATTGAGAATGCAGTCATCGATTCAACCCTAGGGGCTGATCCTTATATGCTGCACCATTCACCCAAGAGTATTCTCTGTGCGCCAATTCTCAACCAAGGCAAATTGATTGGCATTTTATACCTAGAAAATAGCCTGACAGTAGGAGCGTTCACCCGCGATCGCCTGGAAATTTTGCATCTATTAATGTCCCAAGTAGCAATCTCCTTAGAGAATGCTTGTTTGTATATGGAACTAGAAAACAGGGTTAGCGATCGCACCCAAGCATTAAACCAAAAAAATGACCAACTGCAAACGACTTTAAAAGAATTACATCGCACCCAGACACAGATGGTGCAAAGTGAAAAAATGTCGGCTTTGGGACAACTAGTAGCAGGAATTGCTCACGAAATTAACAACCCGATTAGTTTTATTTATGGGAACATAAATTACGTTGGACAACACATACAAGACTTATTGTGCTTATTAAATACCTATCAATCTCACTATCCTCATCCACCAGAATCTCTGCAAACAGAACTAGAAACTGTAGATTTTAACTTCTTAAAAGAGGATTTAGATAACATCCTGAAATCGATGAAAGTAGGTTCGGAACGGATTCGACAAATTATTCTATTGTTACGTAACTTTTCGCGCTTGGATGAATCAGAATACAAGGCTGTGAATCTCCATGAAGGCATTGATAACACCTTAATGATTTTGCAACATCGACTCAATGCCCATGCAGAACGTCCGGCGATTGAAATCGTCAAGCAATATGGCGATCTGCCGTTGGTAGAATGCTACGCCAGAGAAATGAACCAGGTGTTTATGAATCTGATTCTGAATGCGATCGATGCTTTAGAAGATGCAGTACTTAATAAAAAAACAACTGAGAATCCGATAATTCGCATTGTCACCGAACCCACAGATCACAACACGGTAATAGTTCGCTTTGTTGATAACGGTTCGGGAATGACACCACAGGTGCAGCAGAAAATCTTTGACCCATTTTTTACTACTAAGCCGATAGGAAGTGGTACAGGCTTAGGGCTATCTATTAGCTATGAGATTGTCGTAGATAAACACAAAGGTCAGTTAACCTGTGATAGCATCCCAAATAAAGGAACTGAATTGATTATTGAGATTCCAATCTGACCAGATGTTTGAAGGCATCGATAGGGAATTGGTAAAACAGCAGTTGTCAACGAAGTTCATAAACATTTATTTACTACGAAAGCTGTTGGTAAAGGCACAGGTTTAGGATCTGACTTTTCACGTTATGTGGAAAAGTTAACGATTGACCTAACCCCCAACTCGTCCCGGGAAGGAGGAAAATTCAAAGTCTCTCCCTCTTAGGCTACGGTGTACACACAAGTCTTATAACCTAGCCCCACAACCTTTTGATCCCCCCTTAAAAAAGGGGGGGAAGGAATCAAAGTCCCCCTTTTTAAGGGGGATTTAGGGGGATCAAGATATGTGCAACTTCACATTAAATTGGTATCAGGAGTTAGAATCAATAATTGGGGTATTTAAAGCCGTTTATTGATCCACCAGCCGCACCTTTACAGCAGATTTCAGGTAAATGAAGTACATATATAAAACCCAAAATCTTGTAGAGACGTAGCACTGCTACGTCTCTACGTGTATTCTATTAGAGTGCAATCTGCTGTATTCTTTCTTGTTAAGCAGGCAAATTAGCAGCACTCTGGATATTTTCTAATATTAAATCAGGGCTACTACGTTTAATCAAGCCAGTTAGAACTTTACCAGGGCCAACTTCCACTACTCGCTCGATACCATTGGCTGGTAATTGCAGAGAAATTTCTCGCCATCTTACAGAACCCGTCATTTGTTTGTTTAGACGTTGCTTTAAAATTTCGGCATCAATAGACGGAATTGGTTCGACATTAGACAACACTGGCACAATCGCGGGCTGAAATTCCACAGATTCTAAAATCTCTTGGAATTGTGCCGCCGCCGGTGCTAGGAAATGTGAATGAAATGCTCCAGAAACTTTTAGGGGAATAGCACGCTTTGGTTTAACTTGAGTTATCACCGCTTGTACAGCCTCAGTAGAACCTGAAATTACCACCTGAACCGAACTATTATCATTTGCTATTACCACATCAGGCGTTTGGGCAATGACTTTTTCTAACTGTTCGCGGTCAAAGTTCATCAAAGCTGCCATCATCCCACCGACGGCACTATCCATGAGTTCAGCACGACGCTTTACTAGATATAAACCAGCCGACCACTCAAAGACACCCGCAATGTAAAGAGCAGTATATTCTCCCAAACTGTGGCCCGCAAGTAAATCTGGCTGGTGTCCACGTTCTAGAAGCAGATCAGCAAGAATGCTTTCTACCACATAAAGACTTGGCTGGGTATAGAGCGTTTTTGATAACTTTTCTTCTTCGCTTTGACAAATTTCAGTTACAGACCAGCCCAAAATTTCCTCAGCTTGGGCAAGCTTATCTTTGGCGGACGGTATATCTAATAAATCCATTCCCATTCCCAGTGTTTGGGAACCTTGTCCGGGAAACACCCATGCAGTTTTAGTCATTGGTCATTGATCATAAAAGTGAAAAGTTAGGAGTTAGGAGTGAGGAGTTAGAAGTGAGGAGTTAGAAGTGATGAGTTAGAAGTTAAAACTCATAACTCTTAACTTATAACTCTTAACTCTTAACTCCTAATTCTTCACCTTCCCCATTTAAAAATTGCCGCGCCCCAGGTAAGTCCAGCACCAAAGCCGGATGCAGCAACGATGTCATTGGGTTTAATTTTACCTTGCCTTACTGCTTCATCTAAAGCTAAGGGGATCGAAGCAGCTGAGGTATTGCCATACTGGGCAAGATTACTGATAACTTTATGTTCTGGGATGTTCAGGCGTTGGGCGACGGCATCAATAATCCGTTGATTGGCTTGATGCAACACCAGCCAATCTATTTGGTCAACACTAAGGTTGGCTTGAAATAAAGCTTTATCAATGATTTCTGGCACTTTTTGGACTGCAAAGCGGTAGACTTCTTTGCCGTTCATGGTAATCGGTTGATAAGTGCCTTTAGTGATATTTACACCGGGGAGCAGTTCTTGGGAAGCGCCTCTGTATGCAAGATTGAGGTGATGGTTTTGAGTGCCATCACTTTTAAGGGCAAATCCCAATAAGCGATCGCTTTTGGCAGCCTGTAATACTACTGCCCCTGCACCATCACCGAACAATACACAAGTGCCCCGATCCTGCCAATCTACCCAGCGAGAGAGGATATCTGCTCCGATCAAAAGTACATTTTTGTAGACACCTGTTCTAATGTATTGGGCTGCTGTAACCAGACCAAACACAAAGCCGGAGCAGGCAGCAGTTAAGTCAAAGGCTACTGCGTTGGTGGCTCCCAATTGTGCCTGTACTTGACAAGCACTACCAAACAAATCATCAGGGGTGGAAGTCGCTAGCAGAATCAGGTCTAGGTCTTCTGGTTTAATTCCCGCAGTTGCGATCGCCTGACTGCTGGCGGCAGTAGCGAGTACACTCAAGGACTCAGATGGCAATGCTAATCGCCGTTGACGAATTCCCGTTCTTGTGGTAATCCACTCGTCTGATGTTTCAACTAGTTCACTCAATGTCTGGTTATGTAAGGAAGTTATTGGTACTGCCGAGCCACTTCCGGTAATTGCTACGCCTAAGTTTTGCACTCCTAATCTCCCAAGCTATCAGCTTTTTGTCCTTTGTCAGTTGTCCTTTACAAATGACTAATGACCAATGACTAATGACCAATGACTAACCGCCCTCGCGCTCAAGAATATACTGGGACTGAATTCGTTGTATTACCTGGCTATCAACAGCTTCTTTGGCCATACGAATTGCATTAAAAACTGAAGGAGCTTGGGAGCTACCGTGACCGATCAAACAGACTCCTGCCACACCTAAGAGCAAGGCACCACCATGTTCTGCGTGATCCATCCTTTGCTTAATCCGCTTCAGGTTTGGTTTTAAGAGTGCTGAACCAATTTGACCATGCAATCCTTGGGGTAATTCTTCCCGCAGAATTTGCAGAATCACTTCTCCGACAGCTTCGGCAAATTTTAATAATACATTGCCCACAAAACCATCGCAGACAATCACATCAAAGCGACCAGAAAGCACATCACGCCCTTCGGCATTACCAATAAAATTAATTTGGGAATTTTCGCGGAGCATTTGGTGGGCGCGAACGGCTGCGTCATTGCCCTTAGAGTCTTCTTCGCCGATATTCAGTAAACCAACCTTGGGTTCGGTTGTACCCAAGACATACTGACTGTAAGCCGATCCCATAACACCAAACTGTTCTAAAAATTTGGGACGGCAATCTACATTTGCGCCGACATCAAGTACCAGCACTGGCTTACCAGCAATAATTGTGGGAAAAACTGTCCCGATGGCTGGGCGTTCAATTCCCGGCAATCGTCCTAAGCGGAGCAAAGCTGATGCCATTGCTGCCCCAGAGTGTCCGGCAGAAAATACAGCATCAGCTTTCTGCTGCTTGACTAAATCCATCGCCACATTGATGGAAGCCTTGCGTTTGCGTCTAACTGCATTTAAAGGCTCCTCATCCATTGCGATCGCTTCCTCAGCAGGAATGATCTCTACCTGCCCTAAATTTGTTTTTGGCGGCAAGGCAGCTTCTATTTGTTGGGGATCACCAACCAGTAATACATCTACACCCAATTCTTCCCTTGCTCGCAATGCGCCAGCAACGATTTCACCGGGTGCGCGATCCCCACCCATTGCGTCAATTGCGATCCTTACGCGAGTCGATCCCATTGCTCACAGCTTCTAGAAACCTTACAAATTCTACCAGATGGCTTTGCCAAAAAAGCTTAACTTTCTGACCGCCAAATTACTTCTGTTACTATTGCAACAGTTTTGCTGGCAAGCTCAACATAGCACGAATTTGGGGATTGGGGACTTGTACTGAGCGAAGCCGAAGTATTTGGGATTGGGGACTTGTACTGAGCGAAGCCGAAGTATTGGGGATTGGGCATGGGGCATGGGGAAGAATTTACTCCCTCACTCCCTCACTCCCTCATCTCCCTCATCCCCCTACTCCCCACTCCCCACTCCCTATTCCCCACTCTCCTCTACCCAATTAACTAGCGTCCTAACGCCGTAGCCAGTTGCCCCTGCGCCGTTGTAGCCATTTTCTTTATCTGTCCACACAGGTCCTGCAATATCTATGTGCGCCCAAGGGGTTTCTTTGACGAATTGTTTGAGGAAAAGGGCAGCAGTAATTGCACCACCTGGACGCGGCCCTGTATTTTTCATGTCCGCAATACCAGACTTTAGCCCTTCAAAATATTTTTCTTCCATTGGCATCCGCCAAATCTTTTCTCCTGAAGTTTCAGCCGCTTTCTGGATTTGGGAAGCGACACCATCATCGGGAGTGTACAAACCAGCAATATCTTCACCCAAGGCAATGACGTTGGCACCTGTGAGGGTGGCTAAATCAACGATCGCATCTAAGCCCAGTTTGTCGGCATACACCAAGGCATCTGCTAGGGTCAAACGTCCTTCAGCATCAGTGTTGTTCACTTCGATTGTTTTGCCGTTTGATGCTGTGAGAACGTCTCCAGGGTGCATGGCATGACCGCTAATCATGTTTTCAGTGGCCGCCGAAATGAAGTGAACTTCAACATCTGGCTTGAGTTGAGCAATTGCTTTGGCTGCGCCCAAGGTGGCAGCTGCACCGCCCATATCAATCTTCATGGTTTCGATGCCGCTACCAGCACCTTTAATGTTGAGTCCGCCGGAATCGAAGGTTACACCTTTACCAATAATTGCAAGTTTCTTTTTAGGTGTACCTTCTGGCTTATAAGTCAAGTGAATAAATTTCGGTGGCAAATCAGAAGCTTGGGCTACTCCCAAAAAAGCACCCATACCCAACTTTTCACAGTCTTCTCGTTCCAGAATTTGCAGTTGTAAACCGTGATCTTTCGCGATCGCTTGAGCAGTTTCGGCTAAAGTAATTGGTGTGACTGCGTTGGCTGGCGCTGCTACTAACTGACGTGCCAAATTTACCCCAGAAACGATTTGATTGGCGCGGGTGATGGCGGCTTCTTGTCCACCGAATCCGATTAAATCTACGGTTTCTATTTGTGAACCTTTATCTTCTGGTTCTGATTTAAAGCGAATGTCTTGGTAAAGTGCTAATTCCACACCTTCTGCGATCGCTTGGGCACTGGCTGCTGGATCGTTATTCCATAATGGAAAACTAAATCCCAGAATTTTGCTTTTTTGCTTTTTTCCCACTCTGGCTACAGCCCCCGCCGCGCGACGCAGAGAATCTAAGTTTAGGGCTTCTGGTTTTCCTAAACCTACTAAAATCAATTTCCGTACTGGGCTACCAGCATTTACACGGATGAAAATAGTGCTGTTGGCTTTACCTTTAAATTCTTCTTCGGCAATCAGTTCTTTTAAGACTCCAGAAAACTTTTGATCTAAAGTCGCCAGTTCTCCGGTTAACTCCACTGCATCTTCAAATAATCCAATTGCCAAACTATCGCCTGCCCACTCTAGCAAAGGCTGATCACTAGGTTGAATTTTCATTTTGGGATTTTGTGTAAATATTCCTTCCTGTACCAGTATTGCTCAAAATTCTGGTTTCATGGTGAGGGGACTGGGGAAGCAGATATATTCACTTCTTTTAATGGAGAGTTGTCTTCTTTAGCTGATGTGCTAATAACATATTCAGCGTAGGGTGGTACGCCATGCTCGTGTAAATAAACCTTCCTATTCGTCTTCTTTACCGATGGGGTAGTCAATCCAAAACCATTCCAAGCAGTCTATACTGAGAACTATAAATACACCAGTTACTGATGCCGCCAAAGAAATTCAGTTAATTACTCTTGTATTACACGGACTTATCAGGTAAGTCTGTACTTAAAATTACTCGCATTTATAACAAATAGGAAGGACTAAAAATATTGATTTAAGAGACATTATTGCAGAGGTTTTAACTTGGTGATTAGACTTTTTTGCAAGTCTTTAACCACATTTTTATAATATCATCACAGCCGATTTCAGGTAAATGAAGTACATATATAAAACCCAAAACCTTGTAGAGACGTAGCACTGCTACGTCTCTACGTGTATTCGATTAGAGCGCAATCTGCTGTATTTCCCAATATTCAGATAGAAACATTCAGGATGTGATTAATTTTATATACAACAAATCAATAAGTTGTTACTTTTTATGTTTACAGCCTCATCAATATCGCCACACTTTCGTCATGATTTCGTCATATTTTCGTCAATTAGATATGCAAGTATTACCTACAATGCGTTTATTGATTTTTCTCAGGTGATATTACCTGCCTTTTACTGATCATTAAGTTATCCTCATTACCTCACCACGTATTCCAGGGGCTTTATTAATTAATTTCCCATGAATATATCGTTTTTCCGTGCTAACCCGTTTATAACAAAGAGTTTTGAAAGGCTTTATTTATCGAAATCAGCACAATTAAAACGAAACTGTTGCTTCCATTAATAGTCTGTGGGATAATCCAGAACTGATAATAGTAAAATTACCGAAGTGATTAAGTCATATTCAAGAGTTTTTGCTTTTCTATAATACAAGCCAATGAATCAACGGATTATTTGCTTCCAGAGAAAAAGCTAAATGAAGCCAAGGCATTTCTAAAGGAAGAAACTGTAAACCTAGTAGAATCAAGTTGAGTTTGTGAGTTTATTCAATCAAGTATTATGGACATACAAAATAATCGCTTTAGACCGATTGGTTTCGCTTTTATTCCCCTTGTGGCTTTAGTAATATTTGCGGTATTTTTTGTAGTGAGAAAGATCCAAATAAAACTACTTTGGAATACTGTCGAAGTTGCTCAAGAACAAAAAGACAGTACAGCAAGAATTGAAGCGCTAGAAAAGCTGGTTAAGACTGATAACACCCTGAATAATATTCCATCGAATAATGTCGATTTCTCTAGTGTCAACCTTGAAGATGCCGACCTTGAAGATACCGACCTCAAGAGTGCCGACCTCAAAGGTACTAAGCTAGAACGTGCCATTCTTAAAAATGCCGACCTCAAGAGTGCCGACCTCAGCAGTGCCGACCTCAAGAGTGCCAACCTCAGCAGTGCCGACCTAACGAGTGCCAACCTCAGCAATGCCAACCTCAGCAATGCCAATCTCAGTAGTGCCAATCTAACCAGTGTCAATCTCAGAGATGCCCACCTTCAAGGTGCTAACCTCAGCAGTACCAATTTCAGTAGTGCTAGCCTTCAAGGTGCTAACCTTCAAGGTGCTAACCTTCAAGGTGTCAACATCAAGAGTGCCAACCTAGAATATACCAAACTTCAAGATGCCAACCTTGAAAATGCCGATCTCAAGAGTACAAATCTTGAAGGTGCCAATCTTGAAGGTGCCAATCTTCAATATGCCAACCTTCAAGGTGCCCAAAACCTAACTCTTGAAAAGCTCAAAGCAGCTAAAAATTGGGAGAGAGCTTGCTACGACCCAGAATTTCGCAAACAACTAGGCTTACCTCCAGCAAATCATACCCAATGCTGACCAATTTTCTTGTGCAGTTGAAGTTGTGTCTGAAGAGGGAAGCTTTCCAGTTTATTTAGCAAAGTATTATGGAAATCAAAAATAATCGCTCTAGCTCAATTGGTTTTGCTTCTATTCTCCTCGTGGCTTTAGTAATATTTGTGGGAAATGTTATATATAAAAAGATAGAAATAAAACAACTTTTGGATACTGTTGAAGCTCTTCAAGGACAAAAAGACAGTACGGAAAGAATTAAAGCATTGGAAAAACTGGTTAAGGCTGGCAACATCCTGAATAATATTTCATTGAATGATACCAACCTTGAAGGTGCCAACCTCAAGAGTGCCAATCTCAATAGTGCCGATCTTGAAGATAGCAACCTCAAGAGTGCCAACCTCAATAGTGCCGACCTCAAGAGTGCCAAGCTCAAACGTGCCAACCTCAAGAGTGCCAACCTCAAGAGTGCCGAGCTAACCAGTGCCGACCTCAAGAATGCCAACCTCAGCAATGCCAACCTTGAAGATGTCAATCTCTCCAGTGCCGACCTTAAGAGTGCCGACCTCAAGAGTGCCAACCTTGAAGATGCTGACCTCGAACGCGCCAACTTTGAACATGCCGACCTCGAACGTGCCAACCTCAAGAGTGTTGGCCTCAAACAAAGTACCCAAATGGAAGATGCCGACTTATTTGATGTCAATTTTGCCGGTGCAAATCTCTCCAGTGCCAATTTTCAAAGTGCCAACCTTCAAAGTGCCAACTTTCAAAGTGCCAAGCTCTCCAACGCCAACTTTCAAAGTGCCAAGCTCTCCAACGCCAACTTTCAAGGTGCCAAGCTCTCCAACGCCAACCTTGAAAATGCCAACCTTGAAAATGCCAACCTTGAAAATGCCAATCTTGAAAATGCCAACCTTGAAAATGCCAACCTTGAAAATGCCAACCTTGAAGGTACTAACTTTGAAAGTACTAACTTTGAAAGTGCCAAGCTCAAGGGTGCCAACCTCAAAAGCACTCGTCACCTAACTCTTCAAAAGTTAAAAGCAGCCGAAAATTGGGAGGGAGCCTGCTATAGTCCAGAATTTCGCAAACAACTGGGCTTGCCTTTAGAAAATCCCAACCAATGCTGAGTAATCAAGTAATTTGATCGTGACGGCTAAAAACCCTCACAAATTGGGGAAGTTGTAGATGTCTTGTCTGCGAAAGTCAGGCGAAAGGCTGTATTTTACATCCTGCTCAATGCCCCAATTGCATTTGTGTCAATGTGAAATTTTTTAGCGATCGCTCCGATTATTTCTTGCTCAACTGCTGTAGTCTGATTGTCAAGCTGGGCAATTTTGTAACACTGAGCCAACAAGGGTATAGCAAAATCACGATTCAGTTGATTGAGCAATATATCTAAAGGCTGAGGTGATTTGATATTTTGGGCAATGGCATCCAACGAGGTAGGAGTTAGGTTTAGAGCTTTTAATTCTGGTAAAATTTCTTTCCAAGTCTTTTCTGGATGACTAGCAAGGATTATATGAACTAAGATTTGATCCATGATGGCTTGTTGAGCGATCGCACTTTCCAGATACTTTTCACTTTCAGCTTTTAATGTTGCCAATGTCTCTGGCGATGCCAGAGATGTTGATTCATCCTGCTTGGCTTCGTAAAATCGACAAGCAGCATACCCCAATGAATAGATCATTGTCGCATTTGAACTAGCTCCAATTACCGCACCCGCCAAGGGCACATTTCGCAGCAAGCCTAATCCCGCAGCTTTTAAAAGACGCTCTCCACCCAAAGCCAAACCAAAAATTGCCAAAACTTCACCTTTACGCGCCGGATCTTTTAAATCTAGCCCGTAGACAGATGCAATTTGATAAAGCATTTCTGACTGTAATTTTGTTGTTGCTGTTAAATCAATTGCAAACAATGCAATTGCTATTCCTGGCAAAATACTAGTGGCTAATCCAACTGTGGCTGCTTGAGTTGCTTTTTCCACCATGATTCGGTGAGCAATCTGACTGGGTGATTCATGGGGATACTTTTGCTTAAGCTTGTTTACCGCCGCCTCTGCTTTTTCCAAATCAACAAGGTTAGTAGTACCAATTAGCCAACTTAGATTTAATACTCCAGATAGTTTTCTAATCAGCCAATTTTCGCTGAGGCGATTCACAACCTGGCCGCTCGTTTGAGTTGTTTGCTCAATTAACTTATGTGTTTCTTTCGCTGTAGCTTCTCCCACCAATACTGCTGTGCCTAAAATTGCTTGGCCAGTGTGAGCAATAGTTTCAATAAAAGACTCTAATGTAGACGGTTCATTTTCTACTGATGATTGAGCCTGGATTCCTACTTCTGAAGTTCCTGTGGGTGAATTAACTAATTTATTCACGTCTATTTCTTGGGGTTTTTCTACCATTGCTTGACACCATCCTGTAAAGCCTCTCTCTTTAAACTTGTAGCGAAAGAGTGAGTGACTTGACATCTCCCTACAAGTACAAGTTATATAGGACTCTTATTTGATTTTTGAACAACTAATCTGCCTAGAAGCTTGTCATACAAGGCTTTCCTTGTCACTATACCGAGCAAGATTTAATACCATTTCTTTGTGAGGCTGCGCCAAATTTTCTTTCCTTCTTTCTCTCTCTTTGTGTCCAACTCTTACGAGACGCTGCACGAATGCGTCCTTCTCCCTTGGCGCTAGCCTCTCCCTTTGGGAGCTATCCATTAGTCACATCTTTCTTAACAATCTTGAAACCTATGCTCTATAACCGTCTTAGACACTGAATAGTTAGGCATACTTGACAAATTCGCTTTTAATATTCTCGCTAAAACTGCGTTTTTATTGAGAATAAACAACGAACCAATAAGGGTTATAAAAACCTGAGTCAATACTCTCACAAATGTTAAGAAAGATCCGGGTAATGGATAGCCTTTTAGGAGAGAGGTCAAAAGTATATTGCTTCCATTCGAGAAGCGCTATACATATAGAAGATGTAGGGGGTCTTAAACCCTTGAATTTGCGATAACCCCACAAATGACCCGACACGCAACGTGTTATAATTATTTGCCTCAGCTTGGTTAACCAGCAAATTTTCTGCTCAAATATGGTTCAATACACTCTCGCTCAAAGCCCAGAAATTATCCTTACTGTTTCTGGAAAGGATTCGGTCAAAGCTCGTGATAAAGCAATGGATCAGTTGATGGAACTGATGGATGCAGGTAAGCTACCCACGGAACTGGAAGAAGGATTTGGTCCTCAACAATTGATTGAAGTTAAAGAGTCAACTATTGATACTGCTAGTGGTGAGGATACTATTACACAAGCTGTTCAGGTTCTGAGTAATCTGGCCACGCTGAAGCTGAAAGTTCAGGAGTCACGATCTGAAGCGTTGGAAATTCGTAAAGCAGTTGATGTTCTGTTCACCGACGATTCCGTGACAGAAGAAGAAATTACTCGACTCAAGGAAGGTTTTAAAGTTCTCAAAAATTTTGCCCAAGCTAATGTGCGTTACCAGGAAGCCCGTTCTAAAGCAGAACAGGCTCGGCAGATTCTAGATCAAGCTCTAAAATCGCCTGATAAGTAACATTTAGAGAATTCAAATGCATTGAGACACATCTTAAATATGCAATTAAATACTCTGAAAGACAGGCTTTTGTGCCTGTCTTTCAGATTAACTGGGGCGCTAGGATTCGAACCCAGGGATGGCGAGACCAAAACCCGCTGCCTTACCACTTGGCGACGCCCCAATGACTTTACTCTAGTTAATATAGCATTTAGTCCGGGGTTTATGTCAAGTACTTTAATGGTTGATTTTAGATAATGGGTTTTATCGCCGGACATTGCTTGCTTGGAATCCTTGCAATTAGTCTCTTTCAGAAGTTTGGGGTGAACCCTTGAATCTTTGTTGGCTATATCGTCAAACTCACGTTTCCTTAATAGACCTCTTGCAAAAGTCCCTAACACCCCACCCGCAAGCGGGGAGGGGAGAGTTTGACGTAAGTTAAAGGCGGAGTGGGGTTCTTTTTTTTGATTTATGCAAGAAGTCTAATGTCGCTAATGTCGTTCCAACTGTTTTCCTAGAAGTTGCCCCTAGCTTTGATATTTAAAGCTAGGGGCAGCTAGATCATTTCTTTTCAGGCCATTCGGTCTCACCGTATTTCCTTTTCGTTAATCCCCAGTTTCGTGAAGGAAGACCGCAGCAATACGACTTGATGATAGTAGTTGCTTTGTAGCTAGCCATATAAAGAGTGGAATGGTCCTAGCATAGCGTCCGCAAAGTCGGCGCGGTTCTTGAATCCATCGATACAGCCATTCAAGTCCTAAGTCTCGAACTATGCGAGGTGCCCGTTTGTGAATTCCTGCATAAACTGGGAAAACTCCTCCCAGTCCAATCATTACAGCTTGTATTTTACCTTTATGTTGAGCTATCCAATTTTCTTGTTTGGGACATCCCAAAGACACTAAGACGGCGCTGGCACCACTAGAGTTAATTTTTTGAATCAAAGCTTCATCTTCAGTTTCAGTCAGGGGACGAAAGGGTAGAGGTTCCATCGCCGCAATCTTCATCTGCGGAAATTCCTGCTCTAACCTTTTTCGCATCCTCGAAAGAATTTCTGTTTGGGAACCTACAAAGAAAATACTAAGATTTTGTGTTTGAGTTCGCTGACATAATGCTAATAAGATATCCATCCCTGCCACACGATCTTGGTAAATAGCTCCCATTTTTCGCATCATCCATACCAGAGGCATACCATCAGGAGTAACTATATCTGCATTTCGTAATACTGTGGCAAAGTCTGGATTCCAATGAGCTTCAATGAGCATGTGTACATTGGCTACGTATACAGTTTTACTCTCATGTCTACTCCCCCACTTAAGCATTGTTTGTATCTGGTCGTCAAACCTTAAAGCAGTAATAGGAAAATCTAGCACTTTTTTAGTAGGTAGAAGCACTCTCGCCACCATCAATAACTCCTGTGTCCAAGAAAAAAATCCATAGATTACCTAGACCATTCCGAATATTTAATAACTCGGATTGGATGACTCATGACTTTTTGTAGGGTTGTGTCATCGTTGGAAGTTAACACATGGAGGTGCAATCGCCTTGTTAAGTGTACTTTTTGCTTAATCGGTAATACTAGAATTAGAATTTTTTGCTGTTGTGTCCTAGCTTACTGTTTTAAGCTAGGAATTTAAGAAGCCATGTCAGAAAATTCATGCTTTCTTCATAATTAATTTTTGATTGGTTCATGCAAGCATTACAATTGGGACAAAATCCCATGATTACGTATTACTTACGCAATATCTATAACATATACTCGTACAGTAAACCAAAGGATTACACACTCAGTATACTGTTCTCGATACGGAAGTATATACTTAAGTAATACCAGTCATTCATGAAGAGGCGCTAAACCATATTAGGATTTAAGTACAAGAAAGAAAAACGAACCGCATTGGCGCAGCATCTCGTAGAGAAGGACACAAAGAAAGAAGTTAAAGAGGTTTGACGTAGCCTCACAAAGAAATGGTATACAGCAGATTTCAGGTAAATGAAGTACATATATAAAACCCAAAACTTTGTAGAGACGTAGCAGTGCTACGTCTCTACGTCTATTCGATTAGAGCGCAATCTGCTGTAAGTGGGCAATAAAAAATCAAACTATGTTAAGCAATCTAAAATTAATTAAATTGACTCGTAGCAAGAGCTTTAGTCTTTCAAATTAGTATATTTTAAAGAATCGATAATAATTTTCTCTTATGAGTTTTCAAATTTATCGAACAGAATTCAGGAGTCAGGAGTCAGAATTCAGCAATGTTTTCTGTATGACTGGCGGATGAATAACCGGGTTTAAGACCACCACCAAATTTTCAATTTGATGGTCTTCAATTCCTGCGCGGTCTGAATTCCCGACCATCCGTGAAAGGTTAAGATAAAGTGCATTTTGTCAACCAGTTAAAATACTCAAAATAGTCTTCTTGAAAATGATAATCGTGCGGTGGACAGGGGAAGTATGCGAGCGACGCTCGCATACTTCCCCTCTATTTGATTATCATTATCTTTAACGTCTTTGACAGCTTAAATAAGGCATGAAAAAGTATTGTAACGACAGAATAACTTTGTAAAAAGTGGGCAACATTGTTAGGTAAATTCAATGCTCAAACGAGGTAATGAAAAGTTTGGTTTACCACCATGCCTAAACGACCGAAACAAAACTCTGACCACCCACACCGACATCATACTCCTACTATAGATAACGAAGCGATGCCTTCGGCGGGCTACGCCTACGCTAAACACTTAGAAGCTTTATTAACTCCAGCAGTTTTTGCACAACAAAAGTATTATAAGCAGTTAGGATGTCGAGACAGGATTCTGAATTTATCGTTAATGGTGGCAGCAGTATTAACGTTATTGTGGCGACAAGTTCCTGGTGTTCAGGAGTTAAATCGTTTGTTAGCACGAGAAGGGTTTTTATGGTGTCAAGTCACCAAAGTTGCCCAACAATCACTCTCAGAAAGGTTTTTAGTTTTTCCTTCGGAATTATTTGAACGAGTCTTTAAAGATTTACTACCTCAATTACAACTGAATTGGCAACAACGGCTTCAGCGACCATTACCAGATAGTGTTAAATTTGCACTCTGTAATTTTGAACGAATTTGGATTGCTGATGGCTCAACGCTAGAAGCCTTATTCCGTAAGTTAAAAAGCCTGGAAGACTTGAAAACAGGGCAACTAGCAGGTAAAATTTGTACAGTTATTGACTTAGTTACTCGTTTACCTGTCGAAGTTTGGTTTCACACTAATCCTGCTGCTTCAGACACAAATTTTGAATCTGCATTACTCAATTTAGTGACTGCTAAGACTTTAATTTTACTCGACAGAGGTTTCTATCATTTCCAGTTTTTACAACAACTGATTAATCAAGAAGTCCATTTTATTACTCGTTTAAAAGCCAAAGCATCTATTAAATATATAAAGATTTTTAGCTATGACCATTCTATTAAAGACCGATTGATTCAACTTGGTACTGGTCGTGGTGGCGCACCAGTACTGACTTGACGTTTCATCGAGATAAAAGTTGGTAAAACTAGCTATTATTATATTACTTCTGTCCTCGACCCCCACAGATTACCTCCTTACGTTGTCGCAGATTTATATCGAAGAAGATGGAGAATTGAAGAAGCTTTTTACTCCGTAAAACGTTTATTGGGGCTGTCTTATTTGTGGACTGGTTCTATTAATGGTATCAAATTACAAGTGTGGGCTACTTGGCTATTTTATGCAGTTTTAGTAGACCTGGGAGATGCGGTAGCTGATGAATTATCTCTACCCTTTGACCGCATTTCTTTGGAGATGATTTTTCGAGGTTTGTACCATTTTAGTGTCGCAAATGATAAAGGCAAAGCGGATGACCCGATTAAGTACTTCGCAGAAAGAGAGAATCAAGACTTAGGCGTGGTTAAATATCTCCGAAAGCCAGTCTCCAGGCTAGATTTATCCCCTTTTCCTGCACCCTCACGGACATTTGTGCAATTACCTTAACCTCTCACAGATGATTCCCGACTGATAGCGAGTCTTCTCCCAAGGGGAGACGCTTTAGCGCAACGAGCGTCTTGATTCTGACTCCTGAATTCTTCTTCAATAAAAAATCCCTAAATTTTATTTTTTTATGAAATAAAAACCCAAAAAATAAGGGGAAGATAAACTTATCTCCCCCTGTCTCTCGTTTTTGTTATTGTCTGGTTTATTACTTTCTTTGAGTCTTTGTCGTAACATTTGCCTTTGCTTTTTGAGTTGTCGTTTCCTCGCAGAACCACCTCTACCTTTATCGTTTCTGCCTTCTTTACGGGGAGATTCCCATCTTTTGAGGCGCATAACTTTTTAACCTCTTTATTTGTTGTTTGGTAGTGGGCAGGAGGAGAATCGAACTCCTATGACCGCAAGGCCGCCACATTTTGAGTGTGGTGCGTCTACCAATTCCGCCACCCGCCCTTATATGTCATCTTAACTATTGTACTCTAATTAAGTGATTTTGTAACAAGCCTGAAAATTAATTCTGAAAGTTTTGCTGGAATTCATAATGCTTTGTATGGGAATGACTAATTAGGGGCTACTGCCTTCAGTCAGACATTGAGCGTCTGGCTCAATGAATGAATTCCCAGGTTTCGCCTGGGAACAAGGAAAATCTGACGAGAGTAATAAAAGAGGGTTAATCTAAGAACTCTCTGGTTTAAAGGTGTGGCAAGGTCAATAAACTAGGGTCAATATCCTGTAGTTTGGCACAGCCGCTAAGTGCCATTGCCACATTTAACTCATCTTGTAGGAGTGAGATGACATGAGATACGCCGATTTGTCCTGCTACTGCTAGTCCCCACAAAATCGGTCGTCCGATTAGTACTGCTTTTGCTCCTAATGCCAGAGCTTTGAGAATGTCTGTGCCTCTACGAATGCCTCCATCCAATAGCACTTCTACTTTACCATCCACTGCGGCGACGATTTCAGCTAGGGCTTCTATTGAAGCGATCGCACCATCAAGTTGTCTGCCACCATGATTGGAAACAACTATTGCTTTGGCTCCATATTCTACTGCCCGCACAGCATCATCTCCCCGTAAAACTCCTTTGATGACTAAAGGTAAGGGAGATAAGGACTGCAACCATTCCAAATCCTGCCAAGTGACTGCGGGGTTTAGCTGTTGGGCAAAATAGGTAAATAATCCCGATTCGCCTTTTTCATGGGAAATATCTAGTCCTGAGATGGTGGCAAGATTAGCTAGATGTAAGTCTAGGGGTAAGGCAAACTCATTACGTTTATCTCTCTCGCGCTGTCCGAGAACAGGTGCGTCTACAGTCAGACAAAGTGCCTTGTAGCCTGCTTTATAGGCTCTTTCTACCAAAGCACGAGTTAATCCCCGATCTTTATGGATGTAAAGCTGGAACCAGCGCAGAGAATCTGGAAACTGATTACATCCTGTCGCCACTTCTTCAATACTCTTGGTTGCCATTGTACTTAACACCATGCCCACACCAGCTGATGCGGCTGCTAGGGCGGTGGCGATTTCTCCGTCTGGATGGGCTAGACACTGAAAAGCCATTGGTGCAATTAACAAAGGTAGTTGCAGGGGTTGTCCTAAAATAGAGGTAGTTAGATTGCGGCAGCTACGCCCGTCGTAGACATCGCTGACATCGACTAATATCCGAGGCCGCAGCTTGATTCGCTCAAAGGCAGCACGATTATCTCGCAAGGTGATTTCGTCCCAAGCGCCACTGCTATAGTAGTCAAGTGTCGTTTGAGACAGACACTCTTGTGCTAACTTTTCGTACTCAAAAAGGTTAATGGGTTGAAAGCGATCGTTGTTGGATAAGTAGGTAGACACCAGTATCTCCGAGTGAGTTATTCTAAAGGAACCTATCTAATAATTCTTCTCTGGAGAGTTGCAGTAATAAAGGAGTAAATTCTTCTGGAGATAATGCCAATAAAGGTTCAATAATTACTCTTAATTCTGCATCTAAAGAACCAAAGCGAACTCGCAATAAATTTTCTATCACATTACGACGTTCTTCTTGGATTCCTTCTTGAATTCCTTCTTGAATTCCTTCTTGAATTCCTTCCTGAATTCCTTCCTGTTTAGCTTCGGCTAATTTTTGCTCGTAAATAGGTGATAAGCGCATAATTAAATCTCTATCCTCTTCGTCTATATTTTGATTGAATTCTAAGGTAGTCTTTAAATTCAATAATAAATCAATTGCTTTGGAACGTAAGGGATTATTTTGGGGAAGCGCTTCTAGTTCATCTATAGCTTGTTGCTGAACTCTTCCCTTACCTAAAATTCTCAACCATAGTGTTTCTTCTGTACAGGGTAATTGGTGAATTGCCACAATTGCTGTTCTAAAATAATCCCCTAAAAAATGTACTCCTATTGCCCAATTTTCTTCATCTAGGTTAGTTCTGAAACCAGCCAATATAGATTCAGAAGCTGTAGGTGAAAAAATCCATAAACGTGGTAAGTCTGATTCTGCAATCCGGTTTTTATCACCTTTAGTCTGACGTTTTAATTCCGCGAAAATATCAAATAACTTATTCATACAACTACGAATTTCTGCAATTGTAGCCGCATTTCTAAATGGTTCGATTAGTGCAGGTTCAGCCGCAAGTTTTCCTAACAGCCCTAATTCTATTGTATCGCTTGTGGATTGGAGTGAAGGGACAAAATAAACATCAATCTCTCGGATTTCTGCCGGAACTTTCCGACTTGTTTCTACTTCTCCCAATGGTTGTAACAATTCTTTAAGATAGTCTTTTGCAAACTGGTCGTACAGAAACCTAGTCATTAGCTGATTTTTTTGGCTGTATCAGTATTTTACATGAGTGCGTAGGTGTAGCCTCTTATAGACATCGCCTAGCTTATATCTTCCACCTAGCCCTGGCGATTAGAAATCGCGGCTATACAAACTTTCGTCCGCCTACGCGGACTAAGGCAAAATTAAGGGTTTGAAACCCGCGTGTAGCCGTGACTTCCAGATGCCCGGTGCAAGATATGGAATTCCAGGAAGTGCGATCGCATTTTCTGGAGTTCGCCTACTACTTACGGTAAATTGTACCTGTGCGATTCACAAAAAAGTGGTTGTGATTAGTAGCTCTACCAATTGCGCCATCCGCCTTTGGGTGCAACTTCCTTATCAGTAGACTTCAGCCCGTGACTTTGTAACAGAGTTTGATATTCTGTGCTGCTTGCCCATCGGTCAATTTCTCGGGCCCGCAGTACTGGTACTGGATGGCTTAATTGGGCTGTACGAGCAGTTTTGACCATTTCACCCAGTTCTGTCTTGCTAATATCATCGTAAGCGCGGGCTTGGTCAATAAAGGCATCAAGATTAAGTTGTGGCGCTAAGATGGGGGAACCACCAGCTAGTTTCATCAACACTGACATGACAACTTTGGGATCTTGGGTTGCTAGTAATGCGGCGCGATCGCAAGTAAACTCAGCACAACGTACCCATTCTAAAAGCTGTGTCTGTATGGCTTGGGCAACGAAGGTTCCGACATTAGGCACAATGGCCGCAGCTAATATTAGTAAATTTACAGGGGTCAAGTAAACACTATGATCGCACTTGAGATGCCCCAACTCGTGGGCAATTACTGCCTGTATTTCTTCCGGTGTGAGCATATCAATCAGGGAAGTGTGTAGCACAACGAAGGGCTGCTTACCCCGCACAGCAAAAGTATAGGCGTTGGGAGCCGGATGTTGCCGGACGTACAACTGGGGAGGATCTATGTCTAGGATTTTACAGGCATCTAACAACAGCTTGTATAAATTGGGCAGTTGCTTTTCACCCACCAAAACACTGGAGGCAATATTTTCTACATAGAAAACCTGTTCTGCCATTGGCCCGAGCCAATTTCGCACTAACATATCTATGCCAGGTATCTGCTTGAGGGTTCTGGTAGCTTCGAGGTCTAATGGATGACGAAATGAGTCAGCTTTTAAACCAATGAGCGGGGTTTTTAATAAGGACATAGTTCAGCAAGCTATAAAAAACACAACTATAGAATCTGGCTGGATGGATAAACAGCCTCCCACAGTTAGTATAACGATTTGAGTCGGGGGAGCAGGATTTTTGGGATTTTGCGATCGCATTCTCTCAAACCCTTATAGCGGTTCCCATTCAGATGCGGTACAAGATTATATCGCAAGGTGTAAGGGCACGGCAGTGCCGTGCCCCTACGGGTGTAACTCACGTAAACGAGAACCGCTATATGACTCTGAATTTATATTGAAATAATCTGGATTTCCGTTACTCGGTGCATTGGTTTGGTTGGCTTTTCAAGTTACTTTAGGCATGGAGTCAATCTAAAATCCCAAATTGGGTGACGACTCACGGAATCCACCTCGACGTGCAGCAAGTTCAAGTTCGAGCGATCGCACAATCCAACTATTTAAATTTCCATAGTAGAATTTTGCCTGAGCTACAACCACTACGACTCAAAGCTCGGAGGATGTATTAAGGAACAGTAAATTAAAAACTTGGCTCGAAATGCTACCAATACATGAGATGCTGGTTGATGATTCGTGAGTTTTACCAATGTCTGTTGTTTCTGCCATCACCGTTACTGTTCCCGCCACAACTGCGAATTTGGGGCCTGGTTTTGATTGCATCGGCGCAGCTTTAAAGCTGTATAACGAGTTCAAGTTCACTCGCCTAGAAGAGGGTGGGCTAACGATTCATGTCACTGGTACGGAAGCTGAAGGAGTCCAAACCGATGAGACTAATCTCCTTTACCAAGCCTTTGTCAAATTCTATCAACATATAGAGCAGACACCGCCGACTGTAAAAATAGACATTAAGTTAGGTGTGCCATTGGCGAGGGGTTTGGGTAGTTCCGCCACAGCAATTGTTGGTGGGTTGGTTGCTGCTAATCAACTTGAGGGTACGCCGATGAGTCAGTCGCAGTTGATGGAGTTAGCGATCGCAATGGAAGGACATCCTGATAATGTAGTTCCAGCTTTCTTGGGAGGATGTCGTCTCGCTGCTACCAGTGGTGCAACTTGGGAAATTTGTGATGTTCCCTGGCATAAAGATATTGTACCAGTTGTGGCTATTCCTAATTTTGAACTTTCCACTTCCGAGGCGCGGGGCGTTCTTCCAACTGAAGTAAGTCGCGCCGATGCGATTTTCAATACAGCACATTTGGGGTTATTGTTGCGCGGCTTAGAAACTGGTAACGGACAATGGTTAAAAACAGCTTTGCAAGATAGATTGCATCAGCCCTATCGGAAAGCTTTGATTCCTGGTTATGATGCTGTCAACATCGCAGCTGTTAGTGCTGGTGCTTATGGTATGGTAATTAGTGGTGCGGGTCCGACACTGTTAGCTTTGACAGATAAACTAAACTCGAAAGCTGTGGAGGCGGCGATGTTAGCTGCTTGGCAAGAAGAAGGAATTACAGCCGAAGTGCGATCGCTCTCTCTCGATATCCAAGGCGCAAAAAGCTTTTAATATTTTACTCAGCACTTAGAACTCGATTTATGGAGCAAATTCAGGCTGAAATGGTGGCGCTTAACTCTCAAATTCAGATTCTTTTAGAAGAACGCGCTGCACTCACTATTAATAATGTAATTTCTGGCGAGAATGATTCACCCCAGGCAATGGTTGAAGCTTACCGCCGTCAAGCCAGAGAAAATGCCCAATTATCAGTTGAACTCCAAGGCATAGATGCGGCGATCGCAGCGTTAGAAGGCAAGATCAAACAAAAACAAGGTAAATTAGTGCGATCGCAAGTTCAATCAAAACAACTTATTCAACAACAGCAGCTAGAGGAAGCGAAAGAAGTCGCACAGGTTCATGCTGAACGCATTAATCAGCTAGCGGGAGAACTAGCGACAGAAGTCCGTTTTCTGAAAGCTTGTGCCAATCAACTCAGTCCAATGTATTGGCAGATTTATTACAAGCCTTTCATTACCGGGTTCAAAACAATCTCCGTCCCCTATGTCCGCTCAGATGGGGAAGTGTGGACAATTGTCAACCGAATTGTTTAACGAACAGAATTCAGGAGTCAGGAGCCAGAATTAAGAATTGAATTCTGTGCGAGTGGCGGATGAATAAACGGGTTTAAGTCCCCCACTCAATCGGAGATTTAGTGGTGGGTCTGAATCCCCCACTCATTAATTCTGACTCCTGAATTCTGACTTCTGAATTCTTCTTCAATGATTTAGTCTTTTCGTTTGCATCCAATAAACAATTGGGCTTAACCAATAAAATGTAACGGTGGCTTTAGCTACCGTTTTTTGTTGACGTTGCAAAAGTTTACATTTAAAATAGAAAACGTCAAAATCCGATAAGTATTTATTCTTATTTATCCTGGAAAAGTGACATTCGATGAGTATATATTCTTATGGAAAAGCAAAAATTTAATCTTTTAGACTCCATTAAAGGTTACAAAAGTCAAAATTTCTTAATATAATGTAACTAAAAGCGAGAAAGCAAATTGATTGTCAGAAGTGATGAATGCTATTGAATTTCCCTGGCTAACAGCCATAATCCTCTTACCATTGGTGGCTGCCTTAGCCATCCCCCTAATCCCAGACAAAGAAGGTAGAACTGTCCGTTGGTATGGTTTGGGAGTTGCTTTGGCCGACTTTGCACTGATGATTTATGCCTTTTGGTATAAGTACGACTTCCAGAGTTCAACACTCCAACTTGTAGAAAACTATCCTTGGATACCGCAACTGGGTTTGCATTGGGCGGTGGGGGTTGATGGTTTATCGATGCCCTTGCTACTTCTGACAGGCTTAATAAATACCCTCGCAATATTCGCGGCTTGGAAAGTTACTACCAAGCCGCGATTATTTTATGGTTTGATGTTAGTGATGTACAGTGCCCAGCTTGGCGTATTTGTCGCCCAAGATTTGCTGTTGTTCTTCCTAATGTGGGAAATCGAGTTAGTGCCGGTTTACCTGCTGATTTCCATTTGGGGAGGACAAAACCGCCGTTATGCCGCTACTAAATTCATTCTTTACACCGCCGCCGCATCAATATTTATCTTAATTGCCGGTTTTGCACTTGCCTTCTCTGGAGATACCGTCACCTTCGACATGGCGACTCTAGGAATGAAAGAATACCCCAAAACCTTGGAATTGTTGGTTTATGCAGGTTTCTTAATTGCCTTCGGTGTGAAGTTGGCGATTTTCCCTTTACACACTTGGCTACCTGATGCCCACGGTGAAGCATCAGCACCCGGTTCAATGATTTTGGCTGGTGTGTTGTTAAAAATGGGTGGTTATGCTCTCATCCGCTTCAATGTGGAAATGTTGCCAAATGCCCATGTGACTTTTGCCCCAGTGTTAGCGATTTTGGGTGTAGTGAACATTGTCTACGGTGCTTGCTGTGCCTTCGCTCAAACCAATCTCAAACGCCGCTTGGCTTACTCTTCAATTGCCCACATGGGGTTTGTATTGATTGGGATTGCCTCTTACACAGAACTGGGTATTAGCGGTGCAGTGCTACAAATGGTTTCCCACGGCTTGATTGCTGCTAGCTTATTCTTCTTGTCTGGCGTGACTTACGATCGCACCCACACCTTGATGATGGATAAAATGGGCGGTATGGCTAAGGTAATGCCCAAAACCTTTGCTCTATTTACTATTGGTTCAATGGCTTCTCTCGCCTTGCCGGGAATGAGTGGTTTTGTGGGTGAGTTGATGGTGTTTCTGGGTATCGCCACCAGTGATGTTTACAGTTCCAGCTTTAAAGTTGTAGTCGTGCTACTGTCAGCCGTTGGCGTGATTTTGACACCGATTTATTTACTATCGATGCTGCGTCAAGTGTTCTACGGAGAGCAAAGTCAAGAATTGCACTTGGATGCTGTAATATCTGATGTCAAACCCCGCGAAATATTTATTACCGCTTGTTTATTGCTGCCAATCATCGGTATTGGGTTTTATCCCAAGTTGGCAACGCAGACTTATGATGTGAAGGCAGTAGAATTAGCCGCCCATGCTCGTCAAGTTCTGCCAGTTGTTGCCCATCAGCAACCATCAAGTCTGTACTCGCGGATTTTCTCTGCACCAACATTGGCTAATTCTCAAGTTGAAAGTTCGATTAATATTTCTGAGTAAATTAACTTCCCATTAAGGGGCTGCAAGTAAATTCTAAATATTCAGGGGAATAAAGGGGTGGTTACGAAACCACCCCTAAAATTTTGCCAAGATATATCCTAAAGACAGGTGAAGCCCCAAAATATGAATTATGACCATTAACTTAGCTATAGCCACAGAAATTATACCAATGGTCTTGCAATTGCAACCTGCGATCGCACTAACCGACGATCAATTTTATGAGTTTTGTCAGCTAAACGGTGATTTTCGCATTGAACGTAATGCTTTTGGAGAATTAGTGATTATGCCCCCTACTGGTTCCGATACTGATGAACGCAACTTTAACTTAGTTGGGCAGTTGTGGGTATGGACAAAGCAAGATGGTACAGGTGTAGGGTTTGGTTCCAGTGGTGGGTTTACTTTGCCTAATGGTGCAGTGCGATCGCCTGATGCAGCGTGGATAAAAGGCGATCGCTGGGAAGCGATACCCGCAGAACTGCGAAAAAAATTTGCACCGATTTGTCCTGAGTTTGTGATTGAATTGCGTTCTGAAAGCGATAATTTACGAATTTTGCAAGACAAGATGCAAGAGTATATTGATAATGGGACACAACTTGGTTGGTTAATTGATAGAAAACAACGCCGAGTTTTTATTTATCGTCCTAATATTGCAGTTGAGGTATTAGATAATCCTAAGACACTTTATGGTGAACCGTTGCTACCTGGGTTTGTTTTGGATTTAAGTCAGGTTTGGTAGGGGTTAAAGTCATTTCAATGGCTAAGTTTTTCGTGATTTAGGATATAGCCACCTACTAAACAAACGGCTAACTCTAGGCATAACAATATATGTCAATAGCAAAACCATAGTAATCGTAATTATCAAGGAAATAATTAAGGGAGGTAAACCGCGAAGCAGAGGCGTTACAAATGTATTCAACAAATTAATTAACACAAATACAGCCGCCCAAGTTAGGAAGGCTATTTTATAGCGCGGTGGAGTTTTTAATGGTTGACCAGGAAGAGAAAACCAAGCTTCTAATCCACAGATTTCTTGAACATCAGGATCAGATTCAACCAAATGTTTACCTTGATCCAGCCAATATTCGCGATCGCGTGATGTCATCCACACCTTTAAATTGTCATAACCGTCAAACCGAAAGATGATCACATATTCGTTTCGTACCCCAAGCTGCGGACGAATCACATTTGTTCCCAGATGACCCCTATAGGTTCTCGAAACCCTGGTAATATCTTTTAACCAAGCTTCATAAGCGGTTTCGCATCCTGGTTTGACAACTTGTGTAATAACTACGGTTACAAATTGATCGTCCTGTTCCATCTCCATTAGTTATACCAATCAATTTTAGATTTTAGATTTTAGATTTTTTCGCGTAGCTTGTTTTTTGGGGAGCGAATATCAATTTGCTTGCTGTAAAACATTTTGAAATTTTGGACTTCGAGTGATTTGTACTTCGACAAACCTCAGTACAACTCACTCGAATGCTTTTCAATTCAAAATCCAAAATTTAAAATCTAAAATTCGGATATCCAGCTTTTCCCACCTCAAGCCGAACAACATTAGCAGGAACTACACCTGTAGGTGGAGGTAAAAACATTCCACCATTGGTGACAACATAAATCGCGGTGCGATCGCTCTCACCTTGACCAAAAGCTACGGCTGTGCTGCCAATTACACCTGCCTCGGCTTGAGCGATAATAGTAGTACTTCCATCCTTTGCAATTCGGATCACACTGTTATAAATGTGTGTCGCTCCGTAAAGATTGCCTTCCACATCAAAGGCGAAGTCGTCAATATTAGTTTGCTCAACAAATATTTCTGGCTCACCTGGTTGATTTGCAGCATCAATCGGAATCCGCAATAGCAACATTTTTTCCGTATTTGAAACGTAGAGGAAATCACCAAAGCGCTTCAAACCATTTGCCGCCGGAGTGACGTTTTCCGAATTGCTACGAGCAAGTATTGGATCTTCTAGCCAAATTGACCCCCGGCGTTGAGCAATATCAATCAGCCAAATTGCACCCCGATAAGAATCTGCTGTCAAATACTGAGTGTCAGAAAGTGGAGTGATGCCATTGAGAAATATGGCATCTGGCAGTGTCAGTAAAGTTTCCACAGTGCCATCATTGGCAACTAACGAAACCACTGGTATAGAATCAGCATTCCAGCCTGTTGCCACCAAACCCCCGTTAGTAGTGAAAGCAAGACCACTCACCTTGCCCTCAACAGTGGCGTGAATCTGCTGATTGCCATCTGGACTAATGCGAACAATCTCGCCAACTTCGTGATTAGTTACAAAGATTGTGCCATCTGGTGCGTAGGAGTAGCCCGCCGCAGCTATCGCTAGATTTTCCAAAAAAGTATTGATCGGGAACGAGGTAATAATTTTAGCAGGTGCTAATTCAATCGGCTTATCTGCGTAAATAGGTGGTAAAACTGCGAAATTTCCCATGTGAACCTACCATTGTAATTGAATCAGGCTACCAAACTTTCGTATCTCTGCAAAAAACAGTCCTTGCGCTCCGCCATCGGCAAGTGTTGCCAAATAGACGACAACAGGTGCAAGCCTTAGCGTTAGAATCTTGGCTTTGACATCCTCCCAACACCAACCGATTTCTACAGAACCTTTACCCAAACTGGATGTTGGGGAATTACAGATATTCCTCTCCCCTCCACTCTCTGCGTTCTCTGCGCCTCTGCGGTTCGTTCCTCTTACCCCAACCTCGGACGTATCCCATAATGCCGATATCGCCAATAATCGCGCAAAATGCGATCGTGGTCAAAACATAAATTACTAGGCACACGCCAAGACTCAAAAATACCTACACCCTTCGCATCATCCCCAGCTACAACTTCCCCCGTAGCTGTCGCCAAAAACACAATACTAATGGTATGCTGACGCGGATCACGATCGGGGTCAGAATACACCAGTAATTGTTCAACTAACTCCACCTTTAAACCCGTCTCTTCCTCAGCTTCTCGCCGCGCCGCCACTTCTACAGATTCTCCATAATCTACAAAACCACCAGGAATAGCCCAACCCAAGGGTAAATTATGTCTTTCAATTAACACTATTGGCCGATGAGGTCGATCTACTAGTTCAATGATGATATCAACTGTCGGTGTAGGATTTCGGTAAGACATGGAATTTTGGATTTTAGATTTTGGATTTTGGATTAATTAAAGATTGGGAATTGGGCATGGGGCATTGGGCATTACTTATTCTCTTTGCCCCCCACTCCCCACTCCCTACTACCACCAGCTTTCAAAGCTGAACGTAGCATGATAAATTCGATGCGATCGCTCTTTCTCATAACTCAGGTTAAATATGCCTTTTCCTAGATCCAGTGGCATTTTGCTGCATCCTACTTCCTTTCCCAGTCGATTTGGTATTGGGGATTTAGGCTTAGAAGCCTATCGCTTCATTGATTTTCTCAAAGAGAGCCATCAACAATATTGGCAAGTTTTACCCTTAGGCCCCACTGGATACGGAAATTCTCCGTATATGTGCTACTCGGCAATGGCAGGAAATCCCCTGCTGATTAGCCCAGAAAAACTCCTAGAAGAGGGTTTGCTAGCTGAAGAAGACTTTGCTAATTTACCAGGATTTCCGGTAGAAAAGGTAAATTTCGAGCAGGTTGTGCCAATTAAGATTAGGCTACTCAAAAAAGCCTGTGAAAACTTTAAAACCAATGCTACACCTATCCAGCATAAAGAGTTTGAAGGTTTTTGCGACAGTAAAGCCTATTGGTTAGATAATTACGCCTTATTTATGGCACTGAAAGATGCTAACAATGGTGCAAGCTGGAATGCATGGGAACCGGCATTTGTCAAGCGCGAACCAGAAGCATTAGCTCAGGTAGAGAGCCGACTCAAGGTCGATATTTTTTATTACAAGTTCATCCAATTTCAGTTTTTCCGGCAGTGGTCAAACCTGAAAAACTACGCCAATATGCGGGGCATTGACATTATCGGCGATATCCCCATCTACGTAGCTCATGATAGTGCCGACGTGTGGGCCCATCCCGACATCTTTTGCTTAGACGAAGAGACGGGAGAAGTTGCTCAAATGGCAGGAGTCCCACCAGATTACTTTAGCGCCACTGGTCAATTGTGGGGCAACCCAGTTTATAACTGGGAGCAATTGCAAAAACAAGACTTTAAATGGTGGGTACAGCGCTTTGAGGCCATGCTGGATTATGTAGATATAATTCGCATTGACCACTTCCGGGGCTTCGAGGCTTATTGGTCAGTACCCAAAGGTGAAGAAACTGCGATGAATGGCCAATGGGTGGAAGCACCTGGAGACGCTTTTTTTGAAGCAATTAGGCAGAAGTTGGGTAAGCTTCCTGTCTTGGCAGAAGACTTGGGGGTAATTACACCAGGGGTAGAAGCACTGCGAGACAAATACGAATTTCCGGGAATGAAAATTTTGCAGTTTGCCTTTGGTTCTGATCCCGCTAATCCATTTTTACCATTTAATTACTCACGAAATGCTGTAGTTTATACTGGTACTCACGATAATGACACAACCATCGGCTGGTTCAACACGGCTAATGACAACGAAAAGCAAAACTTATGGCTTTATTTAGGTTGTATCAGCCCTGAAGGTGTCCACTGGGATTTAATTCGCCTAGCTTTAAGTTCCATAGCCAACCAAGCGATTATTCCTTTGCAAGATATTTTGGGATTAGGAAACGAAGCACGAATGAATTTTCCCAGTATTGCTGAGGGTAACTGGGAGTGGCGCTATCAAACAGGAGCCTTAAGAGACGAATTAGGCGATCGCTTAAAAGTTCTTACCAAACTTAATGGACGCGCCCCGCAAGCCCAGTAAGGAGTGAGTGGGGTATGGGGTAGGGCAAGATGGGGAGATGAGGGAGCAGGGGGAGATAAGGGAGAGAGAGCAGTAAATGCCTCCTTGTCCTCCTCATCCTCCTCATCTCCCTCATCTCCCTCATCTCCCTCATCTCCCTCATCTCAAAACTTAGGCTTGGCAGCAATCCTAACTTCTTCCTCTTTCCCCGGCTCTCCCATTTCCTTCGCTTTCTCTTGATTGACGCTCATCAACACACCACCAGCATTATCAGTTTTCACTGTCAGTTGTTCTTGGGCTTTCCAAATCCGGTGAGTTCCCTCTGGTAAAGTACCCTCAAACTCGGTTTTGCCATCGGCTACTACGCGAATCCAAGATGATGCTTTCAAGGTGACACCAATCTGTACTGCCTGACTCTGCTGGACACCGCTAAGAGTATCGCTGATCGGCTGGATTTCTGCTGACTCTTTTTGTTGGGCTAGTTCTGGTTTGACAACGGACTTTTGTTTTGGATATGGCTGGTTTTGGCCATTACTTGCTTGTAGTACAGCGTTATTTAATAACTGAGACAAGCCATTTACAGAGCATACAATTAGCAAGATGTAAAGAAAATAAAGATGAATCGGACGTAGTTGAGCAAGGGGTGAAGTATTACCCATACTTCCGGGGTTCAGTTGTGCAGAACTGATCGGAAAAGTGCCAGAAAATTCTACTCCATTCAAGCCTAGAGCTTCGGCAAATTGCCTGATCAAACCCTGAATATAGACTGGTTCCGGCAGATCCTTTAAATTACCTTCTTCAATCGCCTGCAATAATCGCTGGGGAATTCTGGTTAATGCAACCACTTGCTCTAGAGATAAACCTTGTTCTTGCCGCAATGCCCAAAGTTGAGCGCCCATTTCTGCCAACCTTTCGGCTCGTTGTTCCTCTAATGAAAGTGATGGCTGGTGATTATTCTTCTTTCTTAGCCATTTCATGCCTGCTGACTCTCCTTAACTCTGCTGAATCAATAATTAGGTTGCGTTATCTGCTCTTGCAAAAAGTGAATCTCATCATCGTTGAGGAAACGATATTTACCCTCTGACAAAAAGGCTTCTTTTTGAGTTTGTAATTGTATTGCGCCGATCGCAGTCCGATGCAGCTGAATTACTGGGTATCCTAACTGTTGGGCTATACGGCGAATTTGACGATTTCTTCCCTCCTGCAACACTATTTCTAAAAGGCTTTGCTCGGTATAACGTTCTATGAGATGTACCTTAGCGGCTCTGGTTTTTCTACCCTCTAACATCACACCCTGACGCCACCTTTGGAGTACTGCTTCTGGCGGATGTCCTTTGACCAAAACACGATATGTCTTGGAAATGCTGTGGCGTGGATGGGTTAATCCAAATGTCAGTTCTCCGTCATTGGTTAAGATTAATGCTCCTGTAGAGTCTGCATCTAAACGCCCAACTGGATGAATCCCTAAACCTTCCCGTAATTCTTTTGGTAGTAGATCCAGGACTGTTGGTTTTCGGTGAGGGTCGTAACAAGTCGAAACCACTCCCGCCGGTTTATGCAGCAATAGATATATTAAAGCCGGACGGTGCTTTACGGATACGGGTTTATCATCGATCGCGATCGCATCTTTTTCGGGATCAACTTTTTGACCTAAATGTGCCAATACTCCATTGATCCGCACGCGTGAGTTCCTAATCATTTCTTCGGCTTCACGACGTGAGGCGATGCCCCATTGAGCAAGAATTTTTTGTAACCGTACCTCCATGTGGAAATTGCTTATTTATTGTCAACAATTAAATGATATTTGCATTTTGTAGCGAGTAGGCATAAATGTTACATTTAAGGCTTGTTTGATTTCTGTTCGGTTGTTGCACAAATACTCATAAACAGATTGGTTAAATGCCAGAGCAAAATTCCCAAACTACAAATGCAAATAAAATCCGCATAATTACGCAGGTACTCACAACAGCAGTAAAGCTCTGGTTGAGAACGCAAGTCAGCCAAATATCGGAATTAGAGGTTGAGATTAAAGCCAGCGATCGCCAACTTCTCTCTGGACGCATCCCCTTGGTATCTATTTTTGCTACTCATGCAGTTTATCAAGGTCTACTGATTACACAAATTAAATTAATAGCAGAAAATATTCGGATAAATATTGGCTCCGTACTTAAGGGAAAACCCCTGCAACTGTTAGAAACAGTACTAGTGGTTGGCGATTTAATCGTAGACGAGAAGGATCTTAATGCTTCTCTCTCCTCTAACCTATTATCGACTGCTTTGAGTGATTTATTGGTTAAGGTTTTACCAACACATTACCCGCAGTCACAACCAATTAATTGGCAAGAAATTCTTCTTGGCAACAACCAAATTATACTGCGAGGTATGAGAGTAACCAATAGTGAAACAACACCTCTAGAGATTTGTCTAAGCTCACAGTTACTCAGTGGGCATGAGTTAAAAGTGGCACATACCCAAATCAAGGCTGACCAAGGAGATATATTAGAGGACAATCATGAGTACAATCTGGATCTTGGTTCAGATGTAGATGTCGAAGAATTAACGCTGATCCCAGGCAAGCTCGTGTGTCGTGGGCGGATTAACGTTAACCCTTAATCATTAGAAATAAAAAATATTAATACCCTATTTTAGGTATCGCGTTTAGTGGGGAGTAGGGATATGAGGGATATGAGGGATATGAGTTAATAACCAATGCCCCATGCCCCATGCCCCATGCCCTATAGTAGCGGCAAAAGTAATGTCACAAAATAATAAACCAAAGGAGCCGTGAAAATATAACTATCAGTACGGTCTAAAATACCACCATGACCAGGGATTAACTGTCCAGAATCTTTGACTCCAGCATCCCGCTTGAGCATAGATTCGGTAAGATCCCCTAAAAGACTAGCAATGCCAATCAGCAAACCTAGTGCTAAACCTGTGAATGGGGATCTAGGCAAGTGTAGATAATAAGCTCCTGCTATGGCGACGGCAACACTTGAAGTAATGCCAAAGACGGCACCTTCTACAGTTTTTTTCGGACTAATTTCAGACAGACGGGTTTTCCCAAAGAATTTGCCAATGATGTAAGCACCGATATCGGCTGCCCAAATACACAAAAAAGTCAGCAGTGTTGCTGTAAAACCTTGTGGTAAAGAAGCGGAATTTGCCTTTTCCCAAAAATCTGTCCAAGTTGTAGGCCAGTAACCTCCAAAAGGGAGATTGCTAAAAACAGCACTATCAATTGCTCGTAACCGCACCCAGTAACTCGGTAAATAACCTACGTAAAATAGCCCCATAATGGAAGCGGAAACATCAGCGATCGTGGCAAATTTGGGTTGAAACAGCAGGTAAAAACAAATAAGTGTGCCAGCTATTGGCATCACAGCATCAGCTAAACTGCCATTTAGCGTACAAACCACCAGCAATACTTGGCTAGCAAACATTGTGGTTTTAGCAGCAGGAACAATGCCTCTGGCTCGTACCAAATTAAAATATTCCTGTTGACCCAAAAAGATGATAACCGCAAACACGACGGTAAAGTACCAACCCCCCAAAAGGGTAACAGAAAGAGCAAGAGCGATCGCAACAATTCCACTAATAATCCGAGACCAAGGCATAGAAGTATTGGGTACTGGGTATTGGGGACTGGGGACTGGGGGCTGGGTACTGGGTACTGGGTACTGGGTACTGGGTACTGGGTATTGATTGAGTATTTGGAAAGCTTTTTCCCAGTCCCTAGTCCCTAGTCCCTAGTCCCTAGTCCCTAGTCCCTAGTCCCTAGTCCCTAGTCCCTAGTCCCTAGTCCCTAGTCCCTAGTCCCTAGTC
>NZ_JBALEA010000074.1:0-104477 GCF_036917135.1 Nostoc sp.
CTGGCTGCCACTGCCGTCTGATCTGGGGACTGTCGCGAAGACGTCGGTTACACCGTCACCGTTGAAGTCGCCAAACCTGAGACCAGCGAGTGGCGGTCCAACGGCGAGCTTGCGGAAGTTGGACGTGCCGCCGTCCGAGACCAGCCACTGGCAGGCTTGCGCGTGCGCGGCGCTGGCGAGCGCGCCAGCCCAGAGGACGGACGTAATTGCAGCGGCGTTGACAATCCTTGTACACATAGACGTGTTACTCCAAGCGTGAACAAGATATGAACCACACAATGTCAATAGCTTCATTTTCGGGTTGCTCTGGAACATCTTTTCTTTTGCTTTGATTCCCACCTTAATTGATTTGTTGCCCAATACTCTGCCCAGAAACCCAAACAAAGGTTTGATGAGGGCTGGATTGACTACAGCTTTTAATGTCCCTAATTCAAAACCCCCGAAAGCCTTTGAACCTTGGGGGGCTTCTGTAACTGCGATAAATCTGCATCTTCTACTCCATCCACTTCTTTAATTTGTGGGAGCAAATTTTGCACTTCTGCTTGCAATTCCTCTTTGTCTAAACCCGGTTCCGACAGGGAAATAGTCACCTGAACATTAGATATGGTTGCCATTATGAAGCGTCTCAGTGGTGTTAACAGTATCTCTGGTAGATTGTAATATTTTTTGAGCTATAGATATTACACCAGGCAAAGATAATTCGCGGCTACAAAATTGTAAGTAAGGGCACAGCATTGCTGTGCCCCTACCGCGCGATCTCGCGATCTATATATATGGCTTCTCGGTTGAGTCCAATACAGACCTAAACCTATTGGATTTTAGCTAATTTGCGATGTCTACGACGGTCACTGAGCGCAGCCGAAGTGCGGGCTACGCCTACGCACCCAAAGCCCCATTCATAGCTCTATTTACAGAAGAAGCCTGAACAGAATCAGCTGCTAAAGGATTGGTGACTTGAGAATTGTCTACTACGCCTCGCTTCTTTTTGGTATTACCTCGTCTAGCACCACCCGCCATCTCGTATTCTTGGCTGGTTTTACCGTAACGGCTGGCAACTCCTAGTAACATTTTTTCTGACATTGCGATTACAACCTGTTCTGCGTTCTTCACGTCATCTGTGAGTTTGTCAATGGAGGATAAAGCAGTGTTGTAGGCAGCAAGCTTAGACCGGAGATCGTTAATTGTCAGATTATAAGCTTGGATAGTCAGTCCTGCCCCAAAGTCAAGTTCTACACTGATAGATTGTAAACTTTCAATCCGGCGGTTGGCTCGTTCTAAAACGCTGGAATTTCTTTTACGACGTGCCATAATGCATCTCTGCTACTAGGTTTATAGTACTGTTTTATACCAAACTATCTTTGCTCGTCATGGGAAAATACAACATATTTGAGGTGCGATTACACATCAAATATCTTGGTTAGTTTCACGTAGTTGTTTTTATGTTTGCGGTAGCCAATAAAGTCATAAGTTCATTGCAACAATTGCTGCAATGATTTAAGCGTTTCTTATATATCACCGAGCATTTGTTGCAAAGTATTAAACGTTTGCTGCAACTGCTTATACATTTGTCAGAAATACTTAAGCGTCTCTTATACATCACCGAGCATTTGTTGCAAAGTATTAAGCATTTGCGGCAAGTGATTATACATTTGTCAGAAATACTTAAGCGTCTCTTATACATCACCGAGCATTTGTTGCAAAGGTTTAAATTTTTATAATTTACAGCTATTTTCAGGTAAATAGACCACGCGGTAGGGGTACAGCATGCTGTGCCCCTACGACAGATGTGGTTCAAATACATGAAAACTGCTGTAAAGCGTAGGAGCGATGTTTGCGGTAGTGACAGAGCTTGCCAGAGTATGGGCTATGCTGATGTACTAATTAGACAAGGAACTGACAAGAAGTAGCTGAGTGTTTTTTTTATTTGTCAGTCCCCAAACAGCGATCGCTTTTACCTGAAATCTGACAATAGAATTGCCGCTCGAAGCCTGTTAACGTGATAAATGAAGTCCTGTTGGTATTGAGGCAATTGAGTGCAACACAGACCTAACCCCCAGCCCCTTCCCTACTAGCGTTGGGGAGTAAGATCAAAGCCTCTCTCCTAAGAGGAGAGAGGTTTGGAGAGAGGTCAAAATGTATTACATCCAAGCGAGAACCGCTATATTTATCGGCGCTATTGTAACCAACCGTTTAAACGAGTTTTTTACCCTTAAGCAACTTTGTGGGCGATCGCCTATAAACATAAGGATGTTAGGATATCTTTCACTAGCTGCATCTGACTTATGAAATTAGTTTGCTCCCAAAGCGATCTCAGTACAAACCTCTCACTCGTTAGTCGTGCAGTACCCTCACGACCAACTCATCCCGTACTTGCCAATGTGCTGTTACAAGCCGATGCTGAAACTAACCAAGTAAGCTTAACAGCCTTCGATCTCAGCTTGGGAATCCGCACCAGCTTTAACGCAGAGGTATGGCAAAGTGGTGCGATCGCACTTCCTGCTAAGTTACTTGTAGATATCACCTCTCGTCTTCCAGAGGGCGAAATCACTCTAGACGACGAATCAGCCCTCACAGGTGCAACATCTGGTGGAGAAGGTTTAATTGTTACACTCACACCCAAGAGTGGACATTATCAAGTCCGAGCAATGGGGCCAGAAGAATTTCCTGAACTACCTGTAATTGAAAATACCGAAGTCATTAATCTCACCACCACCGCATTAATTGAGGGATTACGCGGTTCATTATTTGCTACCAGTGGTGATGAAACTAAGCAAGTACTCACTGGAGTACATTTAACAGTTAAACAAGATACTTTAGAATTTGCAGCTACCGACGGACATCGCCTCGCAGTGGTAGAAACTAATAACGAACGTCCTTTAGGTGGAACTAGTCAACTAGAAGTGACAGTACCAGCTAGAGCATTACGCGAACTACAAAGAATGCTAGCTCATAGCGCCTCATCAGATGAACCTGTAGCTTTATATTTCGATCAAGGTCAAGTTGTCTTTGCATGGCAAAATCAACGCTTGACTAGTCGCACATTAGAAGGGCAATATCCTGCATATCGACAACTAATCCCGCGCCAATTTGAGCGACAAGTAACAATTGAACGCCGACAATTTGTGAGTACTTTAGAACGGATTGCTGTATTAGCCGATCAGAAAAATAATATTGTCAAGGTAAGTATTGATAGTGCAGCTCAAGAAATTACCTTATCATGTGAAGCTCAAGATGTGGGCAGTGGTAGAGAGTCAATGCCGGCACAGATTTCTGGTGAAAATATTGAAATTGCTTTCAACATTAAATATTTGATGGAAGGCTTGAAAGAATTACCATCTTCCGAAATTCAAATGCATTTAAATCAAAGCCTAACTCCAGTGATTTTTACGCCACTGGGCGGTTTGAAAATGACCTATTTAGCTATGCCGGTGCAACTTAGAAGTTAAAAAGAATGATATAAACCCAACAAATGATTTATTACCCAATACGCTTGGGTTAAGATTTTATCTTCCCTAACCCTCCTTAAAAAGCTACTGTATACACATAAGTCTCTTAGGACTTACGCATTGACAAGAAATACCAAATATGCGTAAAGGTTAAAAACCATATCTTTCGTAGGGGCACAGCAATGCTGTGCCCCTACAGCATGGTCTATTTACGATAACAGGATAATTAACAAAAGCCTGAAACAACCTATTTTAGTTAATGCACATCACGATGCATTTGTACAGTGCGTAAGTCCTATCTCTCTTAACAGAATTTACGGTTTATTCTTTTCCCCCCTTTTTTAAGGGGGGTTAGGGGGGATCAAAACTTTGTGGGGCTAGGTTATAAGACTTGTGTGTACACCCTAGCCTTGGTAAGGAGAGGGATGTTCGTCAGGACAGGGTAAGCTGATCTAACTTGGTGTAATTTTAACTTGATCAATCAAATAAGATCAGCCTAAAGGAGTGTGTGAAAACTTTAAATAAGTCGTATAATCACCTGATTCTTTTCTGACATGGAAACATGGTAATTTTACGCATAGTCAGTTTGGGATTGCTTTTTGCTACCTTTCCAATGTTTTTGCTGCTAACCGGCAAAGGTCGATTTTTGCTCAAATCGATGGTAGTGCAGATCAAGCAGGGAATTCGGAGTTTACTAAAAAATCTCAAATTATGGTCTTTTAATGACCAAGAGTATCGTGGAGCATCATCTAAATTTCCAGTTGATCTAAAGCCTAAAAAGGGGGAATCTGGTTATCTAAAACCTAACGGGCTGGTATCAAGACTGTCAAAAACTATCACAATTGCTGCGATCGTTGTGGCAGCAGTAATAGCTGGAAATACTGTATCTGCTCAGGTTACGACGTTACCACCTCTAGCTTCTCTCAAGACTGTTTCGGTTCCAGAGCCTGATAATCTTGGAGACTTTATAAAAGACAAAGTAGCCGCCATTAAGTTAGGAAAGGCTCTTTTTTGGGATATGCAAGTTGGTAGCGATGGAAAAACCTCCTGTGCTACTTGCCATTTCCATGCCGGAGCCGACAACAGATCAAAAAATCAGATATCTCCTGGTCTGATGCGGATCAACGCCGATGGCACAGAAAACCCAGATCCGGTTTTTAATGTCGGCGGTGGGCCGAACTACCAGCTTAAGCCAGAAGATTTTCCCTTTCACAAGTTGTCAAATCCAAATGATCCGACAACAGTTGTGTCTGACCGGAATGATATCGCCTCCTCTCAAGGAGTTATCAATACCAAGTTTGTTGATGTAATACCTGGCAATGCAGAAGACCAAGTAACGCTTAAACCAGATCCCGTGTTTAACGTGGGAGGTATAAATGTACGTCGCGTCGAGCCACGTAACGCGCCAACTGCGATTAATGCAGTATTTAACTTCCGCAACTTCTGGGACGGTAGAGCGCAAAACATCTTTAATGGAGTGAATTCCTTTGGTTTGAGAGATTCTCATGCTTCTGTCGTCAAAGCACAGACTCCAAATCAGCTAAAATTTGTCAAAGTCAGCCTCAATAATTCGTCTTTAGCTTCTCAAGCAGTCGATCCACCACTTAGCTCCTTCGAGGAATCTTCTGATGGTCTTACCTTTCAAGAAATAGGTGATAAGTTCGGATCAATTGATCACAAATCCACCAGCGTTGGCAAGGGTAAGAAGCTCCCCAGAAAACTTGCTAAAAAGTTATTTCCTCTGAGACCGTTAGGGAAACAACTTGTGCATCCACAGGACAGTGTTTTAGGTACAGATAGCAGATGGCCTGAACCTGGACTGAGAAATAAAAGCTATGATCGCCTAATTAAAGATGCCTTCAAGCCGGAGTGGTGGAAGTCTAATCAACTCATTCAAATTGATGCTAAGGGTGTGAGAACTTTTGTTAATAAACCGGATCGCTCTTTAGAAACCAATGAGTACAGGTTAATAGAGTACAACTTCTCGCTATTTTTTGGGCTGGCAATTCAAATGTACGAATCTACGCTCATCGCTAACGATACCCCACTTGATCGCTTCTTGGAAGGAAACACCACTGCCCTAACTGGGCAACAGCAACGGGGGAAACAACTGTTCGAGGGTAAAGCTCAATGCAACCTTTGTCATAATGGGGCAGAACTTAGCAGTGCTTCTGTGAGTTCTGTGCAGAAACAAAGGATTGGGATTCTTAACATCCCTAATTTCAGTAGATTCGTCTTTGACAATGGCTTTTTCAATATCGGCATCAGACCGACATTAGAAGATGTTAGTGTTGGAGGTAATGACCCATTTGGGAATCCGCTTTCGGAAACGAGACTGGCTCTACTGGGAACTTTCCAGCAACTTCTCGGTTCCCCATCCAACACCACAGTTAGCTCTAAGGACATAATACTTGCGGATGGTAGTTTTAAAACTCCTGGACTCCGCAATGTCGAACTGACTGCCCCTTATTTCCACAATGGTGGTTCTTTAACTTTGCAGCAAGTGGTAGACTTATACAGTCGTGGCGGAGACTTCCGCCAGCAAAGCGCCCTTGCCGTGTTGGGACTAACTGAAGCCGAAAAAAATGACTTGGTAACCTTCCTCAAATCGCTCACTGATGAGCGAGTCCGCTATGAAAAGGCGCCATTTGATCACCCACAACTGTTTGTTCCAAATGGACATCCGGGTGATTCTACATACGTGATCAATGATGGTACTGGCAAAGCCACAGATAGTCTACTGGAAATTCCTGCTGTTGGTAGTCATGGTGGTAATGGCACTCCAAATTTCCTCGTGACTTCCAGACGGTGGTAAATAGCGTATAAGGGACTGACAAGAATTAAATTATCCAATCTTGTGGGGTGGGCAACATGAGCGTCTTGGACTATGGGCGGGCGAGACGCCCACCCCACATTAACAATTCAAAATTCAAAATGACGCTCTCTACGAGACGCTAAAAGCGAACGCGGACTCGCTAACGCTGCGCTAACAAAATTCAAAATTAAAGACATTTCATATCATGTCCGCTTGATTACTTATCAAACTCGAAGAACCCCAGCCCGCCGGCGGGCTGGGGGTGGGGTGCAATGACTGTGGGAATCATAACTAATTATGCGGACTTGATATTAATGGTGCGATTTAGTGATTTATCTAATGGGAATTTCAATCCAAAATTCTGTACCTAACCCCGGCTGAGAATCACATTTCAAAACTCCACCGTGTTTATCAACGACAATCTGGTAACTAATTGATAACCCCAAGCCAGTGCCTTTTCCCACTGGCTTAGTTGTAAAAAATGGATCGCAGATTCTCGCCTTCAGAAGCTCCGGTATTCCCGGGCCATTGTCTCTTATGCGAATTACTACGCTTTTGACATTGCCTTCAAGTTCTCCGACAGCAGTACGGATGCTAATTTGACTGCTATAAGTTTTTGATTGAGATTCCCTATAATCTTCTAAAGCATCGATGGCATTGCTTAAAACATTCATAAATACCTGATTTAGTGGTCCTGCATAGCAGTCTACTAAGGGAAGGTCACTGTATTCTTTGACTAATTTAATCGCCGGACTTTCTGGTTTTGCTTTCAAGCGATGCTGCAAAATTAGTAAGGTGCTATCAATGCCTTCGTGAATATCAACTGGCTTTTTTTCTGCCTCATCAAGGCGCGAGAAATTCCGTAAACCCAAGACAATTTGCCGGATGCGATCAATTCCCACTTTCATGGAAGATAAAGTTTTGGGCAAATCCTCGATGAGAAATTCTAAGTCGATCTCAAATGCGCGATCGCGAATCTCAGGGCTAGGGTTAGGGGTATTTTGCAAATAGAGGTCTAGTATACCAAGTAAATCTTGGGTGTAATCGTTGACATGATTAATGTTGCCATAAATGAAGTTTACCGGGTTATTAATTTCGTGGGCAATACCAGCTACGAGTTGACCTAGTGAGGACATTTTCTCAGTTTGGATCAGTTGGGTTTGAGTTTGTTGTAAATCATGCAAAGCTTGAACTAGTTTTTGAGTCTGCTCTTTGGTTTGATTATGTAATTGGGCTTGTTGAAGTGCAACTCCCAGCTGATTGGCAATTTGAGTAATAAACTTAATTTCTGAGGCTTCCCAATGACGGGGTGCAGAATTCTGGTAAGCTGCTAGCAAGCCCCATAGCTGTTGTCCAATAAATATGGGTGCGATCGCATAAGCCCTGGCTTGAATTTGCTCTAGAACTGCAACATGACATTGAGAGTGGCCAACTTGATAGATGTCATCAACTGCAAAGGTTTCATTGTGACGATATCGCCCACCTTGAGTTTCCTGCAAATAGCTATCTTGCCAAACTGTCTTGGTATCTGAACCTACTAATTTTACCCAGCGATCGCCCACAGACTCAGCAATATATTCACCACTCCAATCAGCCTGGAAGCGGTAGACTGCAACTCGATCCGCTTGTAGTGATTTACAGATTTCTTGGGTGGTTGTCTGAAAAATTGCATCTAAGTCCAAAGATTCTCTAACTTTCGCAACCACTTCAAACAATACCCGTTGTTGTTCTGCTGCTTGTTGCAAATCTAAGGTCTGTTGTCGTGTCTGAGTGAGTAATTCAGCTTGCTGGAGTGCTACCCCCATTTGAGCTGCAATCTGACTAAGAAAGTTAACTTCAGAAGCTTTCCATTGCCGAGATCCAGTGTGTTGATAAGTTGCCAGCAAACCCCAAAGTTTTTGCCCAATAAAAATCGGCGCAAGCACAAAAGCGTGAATTTGAAACTGCTCTAGATTGTCGATATGACACTGATTAAATCCCATTTTGTAGATGTCATCGACTGCAAATGTTTCATTGTTGCGGTAGCGTCCTCCTTCTGTATTTTGTAAATAGGTGTCATTCCAAATTGTATTAATACCTAGTTCAGAGTCATTCGACCAGTATGGGCTAGCAGCCTCAAAATCCCCGACAAATTCACCACCCCAATTAGCATCAAAACGATAAACAGAAACGCGATCGGCTTTGATTAATTGACAAACCTCTTTAGTTGTGGTTTGAAAAATCGTATTTGTATCCAGAGATTCCCGAATCTCGGCAATAACTTTAAACACAGCCTGTTCTTGTTCAGCTGTCCGTTTTAACTCAAGTGTGCGTCTTTTAACTTGTTTTTCTAAATTTTCATTGAAGACTTGTACTTGTTGATTGAGTTCACACTGCTGAATTGCCGAAGCAAAGTATTTACCGAGGTTTCTAGCCAGTTCAATCTCTTCATCCGTCCATTTTTGAACTTGTGCTTTTTTAGATTCGCGCCAAGCCTCAAAGGATTTCCGGGGGTACAACTGCCTTTGATCGCTGTCATACTGCCCCGCCCATAGCATTTCTGTATCTACTTCGTTGCGGAAAATACTTAAGTAGCCCAACAACTGCTGACGATACTGGAGTGGGATCATTAATATGCCGCGAATTTTAGTTGGTTGAAAAGCAACTTCTAAACTTCGCAACCCAGGAGTGTTATGTATATCTGAAATCGCCCAAACATCGTAATTACTAGACTTGTAGTGTTCCTGCCAGATATTATATTGCTCTATAAGTGGATATATGGTTTCTTCTGGCATCACAGGTTGCTGTCCACAGATATAAAGCTTGATACAACTATTTCCTGGTATTAAGCATTCTGTTAAGCTGCTCAGGTTGCCATTGTCGAAATTAAAAGCTGCATTTCTAATGCAAAGTCTACCACCAACACCATTAAAGGCAGCAACAGCCGTTTCTAGGGCTGGTTGTAATACAATCGTCGGGAGTGAATGTAGTAGGGTCGTAATGTGGTTAACGATCGCTTCTTGTTCGGCTGTTTTGCGGACTTGAGCCAGAAGGGTACTTTGAGCGATCGCCACTGACAACTGATCTACTACCATCTGTAATGCTTCTAGTTCATATTCTGAAATCAAATGCGCTTGGGAATTATGAGACACCAGCAGCCCCCAAAGTTCATCTTGATAGAGAATAGGGGTTACTACAGAGAACTTTACCCCCATTGCCGTCAAATATTCAATATGGCAGGAGTCTATAGGGCGGTAACGGATCTCCTCTGAAATCGTTTCTCCATTATCCAAATCACGCAGGTAACTTTGACCAATTTGTTGAGTTTCAACATTCACAACAAAACGCACCCGTGATTTGATAAATAGTTCACGGGCGGTGAGGGGAATATCGTCAGCAGGGAAATTCAGCCCCAGTAGCGACGGTAAGCGATTTTCATAAATTGACTCAGCAATCACTTGACCACTACCATCGGGATGAAATTTGTAAATTATCACTCGGTCAGTTTTTAAGAGCGATCGTATTTCTGCCGTCGTCACTGTGATAATTTCTTCCAACTCTAAGCTTCGTCGGATACGGTTTGTAATCCGGCGTAGTAAACTTTCTTCATGACTACATAAGGGTAAATCTTGTTCAGGATTGGAGGTCATTGTTTATAGCAAAATAAATTAGTAGTTTGCAAACTGACATAATTAAATAGACATTTTGAAATTTATTTGAGGAATTTGTCTTCAGTAAAACTACGGTCAAATTACTAGTAAAAATATTTATTTCCCTTTTAGATAAATTCACCCAAAAATCATAAAAACAGACGCTCAAAGAATCGCGTCTGTACTAGCTAAAAGAGAAGTTCTGGCTTTGTCGTTTTAACTTTTTGTTGACCGAGGAACGTTCAATAAAATTAAACTTTTGTCTGGTCAGCAAAGCGGATTTTTAGATAGTCATCTTCCATCTTTGCCCCTGCTGGTTGTAGTGCTGCTAAGGCTTGTGGCAAAACTAAATTACGACGGTGGTTGCCAATGGTAATGTTTAATTCGTCTCCAGTTTTACTTAGTTGAACTTGGTCTTTAGGAATACCAGGTAAGTAAAGTTCTAAGCTGTATTGGTTTTCCTCTTGCACTACTCTTAGAGTTGTTTCTTTGTAATAAACCTGAGTTGGATCTTCATCTTGATAAAGGGTTTCTTTCAGGCGTTCTAATGAAGCCAATCCGCACATTTCTTCAGAAAATAGCGGAACTTCTTTCACAGGGAGAGGGTGAAAATTGTCATGAATTTCCTGGCGATATTGCTCCTGACTTTCCTTCCAACGTTGGAAAAATGGATCTTGGACAACGCTGGGAATAATGCGATTAGCCACGACTAAATCTGTTGCAACATTATACAAACTCAGATAAGCATGGGCCCGGAGAGACTCTTTAATCACCATCTTTTCGGGATTGGTGACTAGACGCACTGAGGTTTGAGTATTGTCTGTTAATACTTTTTCCAGAGCTTCAATTTGCTCATAAAATTCATAAGGTGCATCCATCACCTCTTTGTCAGGTAGGGAAAAACCAGCAATCGGTCTAAAAAAAGGTTCAACTAAAGGCCGAAGTGCCACCGAGATGTTTTGAAATGGTTTGTAAAAACGGCGCATATACCAGCCACCGACTTCAGGTAAACTCAGTAAGCGCAATGCCGTACCCGTAGGGGCTGAGTCGATAATTAAGACATCAAATTCCCCTTCATCGTAATGGCGTTTCATCCTTACCAAGCCAAAAATCTCATCCATGCCTGGTAAAATTGCCAATTCTTCCGCTTGTATGCCGTCTAAACCCCTTGCCTGTAAAACTTGGGTAATATAACGTTTCACAGCACCCCAGTTTCCCTCCAGTTCTTGCAGCGCATCCAGTTCAGCACCCCACAGATTTGGGCGGATTTTTTGGGGTGCGTGTCCCAGTTCTAGATCAAAACTGTCTGCCAGGGAGTGAGCAGGATCTGTACTTAAAACCAATGTCTGATAGCCTAGTTCCGCACAACGGAGTCCAGTTGCAGCAGCGACGGAAGTTTTGCCCACGCCGCCTTTACCGGTCATTAAAATTACACGCATAGATGCTTCTGTCCTGACTGAGGATTTTTACATTTATTTACTATTATCGACTGTTTAAGGAAAATAAATGTCGTTTCAACACCTCTAGGCATTATTATAAGTATTTACACTAGCTATTCTGTTGGGTTTTGCTGCAACAACTGATCAAGCTTAGTTTCCAGTGCTGAGAGTTTTTTGAGAATTGTGGGGCGATCGCCATCAAGAGAAATTAATAAACTGGTTATTCTCTCTTGGATATTGGTTAATTGTGCCACTGCATTCTGAATTTGAAGCATTCCTTCTCGAAGTTCTTGGCGTTCCTGTCGTGCTTCCGCCATTTCATCTAACATAGCTTGGACTGTTTTAGCATTACCCTCAATGAGATGTTTTAGTTCTTTATCAGTCATTGCGATCGCACTTGGGAGTTAAGTTTATTATTCACTTTAAAGTATTCAGGGATTTTGTTTCAATCTCCAGTAGGTAGCAGAACTGTGCCAAGCTGTCGCTGCGATGGTTTAATTAGCTGAAAATAGCCCCTCACCACAGGCGGTGAGTGGAGACTTTGACGTAAATCAAAGGCGGGGTGCGGTTCCTTTTTTGATTTATGCAAGAAGTCTATTGCAAAGTACTTAAATTTTTATTTATCATTCTGCACGCTTAAACTTATACAAAATCCAACAGTCTACTCTAATTTTATTAATTTTTGTAACAAAGTCAAACTTTATGGAGTTATCTCATACATCTCAAACCTTGGTAAGACTTGAACTCAAACATTAAAATGTAATGTTATATGAACTATTGGTAAAAGTTAAGACTTTAACTAATCAAGCAAATTACTCAATTTTCAATAAATGTTAAATGCAGAAAAAGATAAAGAATTAGAGTTACTGGTAATTGGGGGATTCTGTCCAAATTGCCACTCAGTTAAGTTGAAGTATGTTGAATACATAACAAATATCACCTTTGAATTTAGTTGTTCAAGATGTAATTGGAAAGCTGATTATCGATTAGAAGATTTAAAAAAAGCATCAACTTATTGGTTCTCAACTAAAAACCACTAAACCACAGGCTTAACAGGTAGTTTTGGCTCAATACATCTTGTCATTTGATTAAGAGAACAAGTGATGAATAAAAAATGGGCTGTCAAACGAATCACCATAAATCTTGCAGCGACTGAGAACGAAAAACTTGAATAATATTGTGCAATCACAGGCAGAGGAGCAACTGATGTGATTCGGGAGTTAATTCGCTCTCTTGACAAAAGTCCAATTACCTTAACGTCTGACGGTTAAATCATCTGATCTTTTTAATCATGACTTTTTCGAGAGAAAAAATGCTGCTTCACCACATCTAAAAGTGAACAGTTCCAATAATCAATATGGGATACAATCAACCCATCAGAGTTAACACCTAATTCACTCCAACCGGGAATAGATATTCTTGGCTTCCAGGGGAGAGGAGTATTCCAACTGAGTGTCCACTCAGTTTTTATTGTCTCTCCTAAACGTTCAATATGATGTAAGTCCATCTTGGGATCTAAAAACCAAGTTTCGATAAAACTAATCATTTCTTTGTAACGTTTAACGCCACGAAATTTATTCAACGGGTCTTGAAAAAAAACATCTGGAGCGTAAATGCTGTAAGTTTGATTTACTGGGAATCTTTGATAGTCTTCTTTGAGAATTTCAATAATATCCATGATCGATAAATATATCTGTAAATTGGTTTAATCTGAAAAATTAAAAGTTGAAATTAACCCTCATTCCATAAACGTTCTAACTGACGCCGCCAAGCAGTCAGCACTTCTTCTCGCCCCTCTGAAGTTTGATTGATTTCACCCATCAATCCTTCGGCATAAAAGCGTTCTAAGCTTTGCATAGTAGCTTGCAGAGATTGTCCTTGCTGTTTTGCTGCCTGAATAATTTGCCGGATGCGGCTTTCAATTAGTCGATTAAAGACATTATCTAATCCAGCCTGATCAAGAGATACAAGTCGGTTGATTGCATTGGACAAATCTGCACTCACTAAAGTGTGACTATTATGTTGAAATACCCCCCAAATTCCGCCTTCATACAAAGCGTAACGTACTTCTTGAGTGTCATCGAAGTTGGCTTCGAGGAACTGTTCTAAAAATGGTTGGGCTTCTTGGATGGGCACAATAGGCAGTAAAACTCGCAGCCAAGCATTATCTTCGGAAAGCAGCACCAACAGCCGAAAAGTAGAAGTATCTATTTGCCACGATCCAGGACCGATTGCACCAACAGCCGATGTGCCAAATAGTTCTGTGAGTGTACCCGCAATTTCTTCAGGTGTCATAACCCTTTATTTATATAGATAGCCTCTAGATTAGCGCAGAGGTGCATCAACTTATTCACTAAAATGCTTGCTTGTCCAGTCTGAAAACGCAGTGGGGGCGTACACCTAACTGTGCGCCCCCAGGAATGAATGTATTGCACTGAATTCAAAAATGATTTAATTGCTTAAAAACACGATGCCGATCGCACACAAAGCAAAGCCAGCAATGCTCATTTTCCAAGGTGAAATTCGGTTTATTTCTCCCATACCCATTGCCACACCAATTTCTCTGGCACTCATAGCAACCGCAAACAGAGTTAAGGCAATGCCTAGTATATATGCAACTAGTGGGATCATTTCTGCCCCAATAATAGATTCAGCATCAGCGTAACCCTGAAATAAACCAGCACTGACACCCACCACCGTAAGGACTAGGAAGTTTAGTTGATTTGGCATCATCAGCATAGTACCAAAAACAATGGTAGAAATAGCGATCGCTATTTCTGCACCTAGTAAATTTAGCTGCAATAAATGAATTACAATGCCCAAAACTGTTGCGAAGATAAAACATCCAGCGATCGCAGCGCCACGGACAAACACAGATGAGAGTAAGCCAATCGCAACAATCCCAACTAAACAATTTAAGCTAATTACTGGATCTGCCAATCCCCAGAGAAAGCCTTCCCAGCCGTTAGAGATGCTATGGTGATCTGGTGTTCCACTCAATGAACTCAGTAAGCTAATTAAAATTAAAGCTGCGATCGCCCCAATCTGGCGATGCACTAATTTCGAGGTATAAAGTTCCCCCGAAGCACGAGATTCTGATAATTTAGTCTTGAACATTGCTATATGCCAAATTAGTTTTTTCGGTAATTTATACTACCCACATACCCGAAAAAACTAACGAAATAATCACGCTAGATGACCAAAACTAGGGTTGCAGGTATTGGGGTGTGGGGTTGCGTGTCAAGAAGAGAAAACTTGGTATTTGTGTACACCCCGCCCCGGAACCAATAGGGTACAAGCCCCCACCAAATCGGAGATTTGGTGGTCTTAAATTAGTGGTGGGTACAAGCCCCCACTAATTTTTCTTACACCCCACACCCTACACCCTTTTGTTGACACTAGATTTATCAAGTTATGTAAAGCTATGTTCAAGACCCCCATTCAATCCTTCGCACAGTGTTTCACAGAAAAGATTTAGTGGTCTTCACTTCTCTACAAAAAGCTGCGCTAATATGACCCAAGTGTGTAGCTTGCTTACCCAAAGAGATACAATTAGTGACACCTCTAAATCTCTCACTTTCTTGTTGTGACTTGTGAATGATTCTTTAACTTGGTATTTATTCTCAAGTGGAATGTTCCCCTTTACCCAACTTAAAACTTATCTTAACTAAACTCTATCAAGAAGAAGACTAATCTAGAAAATATCTTCATTGAAAGAGAGAATGAAATTCATCAAATTGCTACTACTTAGTATTACTCTCATCTTATTTGTATGGATTAGTCCATTGCAAGCTAGTCCAATAGCTCAATTGCCAACTCCTTTACCTTTAGTTGCAGAACGGGAAACAACATCTCTGCAAAAGTCACAGGATATATTAACTGTTGCAACTTTTAATGTAGAGAATTTAGACCCTAAAGACCAACGCTTTGATAATATTGCCAAAATTATTGGCAATAATTTGAACGCACCAGATGTCATCAGTTTAATTGAAGTTCAGGATAACAACGGGCCAATCAATGATGACGTTGTTAACGCCAATCAGACTTACCAAAAACTGATTGCTGCCCTCACAAATATCGGTAGTCCAGCATACGAGTTTGTTGATATTCCGCCCAGCGACGATCAAGATGGTGGAGAACCTGGAGGCAATATTCGTGTCGGTTTCTTGTTTCAACCCAGCCGAATAACTCTCGCAAAACTGCCCCAAAAAGGCGGTTCATTAGATGCTGTGGCTATTACTCAAGGTTCAAATGGTCTTGATCTCTCGCTTAATCCAGGTCGGATTGACCCCACGAATCCTGCTTTCGATGAAAGCCGCAAGCCACTGGCAGCAGAATTTATTTTTAACGAGCAAAAACTGTTTATTATTGCTAATCACTTTGTTTCCAAGCTTGGAGGTTCTCCCAGCGATGTTAAACGAGTCAAACAAGCCGAAATCGTTAATGAATTCGTAGCGCAACTACTAGAAGTTGACCCCCAAGCCAAAGTAATTGTACTGGGTGATTTAAATGATTTACCAGATTCTTTACCTCTGAAGACCTTGGAGGGTAATATTCTGGAAAATCTGACCGATCGTTTACCTGTTAGCGATCGCTTTAGTTTCAAATTCCGTGGAAATCCTGAACTTATTGACCATTTATTTGGTCAGTGAAAATCTTTCTCGTGTTGCTCAACCGCAGATTGACATTGTACATGTCAATGTTGGCTTTCGTCAACCGGCCAGCGACCACGATCCTGTGATTGCAGCGTTTACATTACCTGCTAACCAGTCCACCTCTGACACCATTCCTCCTGTTGTGCAACCCACTTCTGCAAGTGATTCGGCAATTATATTGCCTGAATTATTCAAAGTCGCTCTAGTTAAAGAACTAGCTAAGGAGTATACGCCAAGCAAAAGTTTGAATTACGATCGCCAATTTTCAAGGTAATGAAAATCCATTAGTGCTAGATGTCACATTAGCAGAACGGGCATACTGTAATTCTTAGAGGTTGTTTGAATTCCAGCAGACATTATCCAGTGTGTATATTTTGTCAAATATTGAATGGCAAATTATACACGCGGGATCGAAAATTGTCCTTAATGTTCAATGTTGTACTAATGCAGTAATTCCTCAACTTGATGTTGGCTCCACAAGGTTCTGTATAAACCCTGTTGTTGTACAAGTTCTAAGTGTTTGCCTATCTGCACAATTTTTCCCTTTTCGATCACAAAAATTCGGTCAGCAGCCGCCGCCGCCGATAATTGGTGCGTAATAAAAATCACTGTTTTTCGTTCAGTACCACCGGAGAGATTTTTGAGGATTTGCGTGGCTGTTTGATTATCTACACTAGAGAGGGCATCATCCAAAATTAACACTGGAGCATTGACCAGCATTGCCCTAGCCAAAGCAGTGCGTTGTCGTTGACCGCCAGAAAGAGTAATGCCGCGTTCACCAACAAGAGTTTCGTATTGCTGCGGAAAATTGTGAATTTCTGATTCGATTTGAGCAAGTTTAGCAACAGATTCTACCTGCTCTTGTTCGCTAACTGGATCACCGTAGCGGATATTATTTTTGATGGTGGTGCTAAATAAAAAGCTATCTTGAGGAACATAGGCGATCGCACCTCGTAAATCTGCCAAAGCGATTTTAGTAATATCCAGTCCATCTAAAAACAATTGCCCTGATTCAATATCCAACAAGCGCGGCAAAGCATTGGCCAAAGTAGATTTCCCCGAACCAATTGCCCCAACAATGGCCACGGTTTCTCCAGCTGCAATGGTAAAGTTAACATTTTGTAAAGCTGGAGTCGTGGAACCAGGGTAAGTGTACGTGAGATTTTTAGCTGTCACTTCCCCTTGAAGTTCAGCCACCGGTAGATGCATGGCATCGGCTGGATCTTTAATTTTCGGTGTGACAGAGAGAATAGATTCAAGCCTATCAATACTAACTTCACCCCGTTGGTAGGCAGTAATTGTGAATCCTAAAAGGGCTGTGGGGAAAACTAGACGCTCTACATAAATTAACAATGCTAAAAAATCACCAACCTGAAGGGTTCCAGAAGACATCCGCGCCGCCCCTAGCCAGATGATCACCAGCGAACTGATATTAGCTAGCCCGCCAATTAGCGGAAAAAGTGTATTTCGGCTTTTTGCCAATTCTAAGTTAGCAGTCAATAGCTGCTGATTTTTCTTGGCGAAGGCTCGACGCTCGTTTGCTTCTTGGGCATAGATTTTAATTAAGGCAATGCCACTGATATCCTCTTGGATGAGTTCGCTGATATCAGAGAGTTGCTCTTGGACTGCTGCTTGTTGTTTGCGTAAGCGAGTACTAAACAGACTTACCAACAAGAGCATAAAAGGGTACACTGCCAGAGCTGCTAGTGTGAGATCCGCACTAATTGCCAGCATGACTGGCAGTGTCAGGGCGTAGGCAAACACCGTATTTGCCAAACTCAAAACCGCAAAACCCAATAACCGCTTGATATTGTCCACATCACTGGTAGCCCGACTAATCAAATCGCCAGCAGTATTACTAGCAAAATAAGCCGGCTCCAGCTTGAGTAAGTGTTCAAAAATTCGTTGTTTCAGATCAAATTCTACCTGACGCCCGACTCCAAATAGCCAAATGCGTGATGCCATCCGCATTAGCCACATCGCCGAACTGAGCAAGACAATAATTACTACATAATGTAGTATTTGGTTCCAACTGAAGGTTGTCGAGAGTTTATCAACACCAGCACGAATCAACCAAGGAATATAAACGCCCAGTGCATTGACAGACAACAAAGCGAGAATGCCTAAAGACGCCTCCCGCCAATGGGGTCGTAAGTAAGCACTGAGTTTAGCGAGTCGTCGAGATTTTGCCATTCAAGCAATTTTGCAACTTTATCATCCTAGATTAACTGCTACTCCAACAAGGCAGCTATGCGGAGGGAATATCCCTTGTAAATTCAGCTTTTGGGCGTTGCTGATTGCGGTATGAAAAATAATTTTGCGTTATTTCAAAATCCTTGTAGAGACGTTGCATTGCAACGTCTCTACATTAAAATTCATACCTCGATTCAGCAACACCAGCTTTTGTTACCTCTTTCAACTGATAGTTAGTTATTGCCATTCGGTACTAGTAGTCCAGCACAGCAACTTTAATGAAGAAATAAGTTCGTAGTGAGTTAGCGCGGTCTTCTCCCTTGGCGATAGCGTAGGTTAGCGAGTCCACGAGCTTGGGTTTCCCCCATGAGCGACTAACCTAATAGCGCAATCTTGACGAGTCTTGTCTACGACACGCTAAGGGCGTTAGCGAGTCATCGAGCCTCACCCAACGGGTAAGGACTTTAGTCCTTGGTTTGAGCGCTCAAGCGCTACGAACTCATTAAAGTTGCCTTGCCTTATTACCGTTGAACCCGCAAGAAGTTGTAAAGGTAAGCGAGATAACTTTCCCAAGTTCTGGTTGTAAATTGCAACGTATCCGCGTTTGGTACAAAGTCTTCAAGTCGTAAACCGCCTGTGCGAATAGCTGGAGAACTTCCTTGTAATAGGTAGGGAGGCACTTTCAAATTATAAGAAAGAATGCGATCGCTAGTCACATCTGAGATACCCAGTGCAGTAGTTTGTTGCCCTAATGCCACGAGTGTCTCAGATGTTGGTGCAGCAGTTGCTACAGGGGTATTACCTGCCATTGCTACTAAAGGCGCTCTATAAAGGAAATAAGCGACTGCTGGCGTACTTGCCAACAGCAAAATTGTCAGTGCCCAACCGATCAAGAATCCTCCTGGTTTCTCGATCCCACCTCCTTTGATTTTCTGAGCTGCCAAAATCATCAGCAAAACAGAGGCTCCTAGAGGCTTAAGTGGAAAAGACAGCATCCTCCATAACGAGGCCACAGCTGGTTCACTGGGGTTAAGAAATGATAGGGCTACGATTACCAAAATAACGACTAAGATTGTTCGCCCTACAAAAGTTCCAGAGGGATAAAATCGCTGGAACAGAGAATATACGATAGTGCCAATCAGCAGCCACAGCAGTACCCGGCTTAACAATAGAAACATAGGTTAACTCTCAAATTTTCTGGTGCAATGAGCCAGTGTGGTGGTGAGGCAGTCCGCTTTAATTGGGGTTTCGACGCCACCTGGTTCTCCGGCGATCGCCTTTGTGCTAACAACCGAGAGAACCCCGGTAACACATTGGCTCCCCAGGAGGAACTGCGTTGCATGATTTCCCTGTATAAAACAACTGGCGACATCTTAGCTGTAGCGACGCTAGGAGCGTCACCCGTAAGGGTCAACCTAGAGGTTTCGGGAAATAGATTTATTTTATTGTCAAATTGTAATCGCACTGTTTGACTTAAAATACCTCAAACCTCACACCCAAAGACTACCGTCGTAGTGATTTTAGTTCAAATTTTTAACACTGCGTCTATTATTTATAATTTTCCAGAAGAGTAATGTGGCACCGGTAAACTAAATTAATTGAGTAATCCACTCAAAAGGAAAAACTATGTCGCCTGAAAAGCCTAGCATTTTGGTAACGGGGGGAGCTGGATATATTGGTTCCCATACGGTGCTTGCTTTGAAGCAAGCGGGTTATAACGTTGTTATACTTGATAATCTGGTTTATGGGCATCGTGACCTGGTAGAAAAGGTTTTACAGGTAGAACTGATTGTCGGGGATACAGGCGATCGCGCCTTGCTAGATCACCTATTTAAAACCCACGATATTGCGGCTGTCATGCACTTTTCTGCTTATGCCTACGTAGGAGAATCGGTGACTGACCCCGCTAAATATTACCGCAATAACGTTGTTGGTACTTTGACCCTGTTAGAAGCAATGCTGACGGCATCTGTGAAGAAATTTGTCTTTTCTTCTACCTGTGCCACCTACGGGGTACCGGAATTTGTACCCATTCCCGAAACCCATCCCCAAAATCCGATTAATCCTTATGGCGCTACAAAGCTAATGGTAGAGAGGATTCTTTCTGATTTTGATGTTGCTTACGGTTTCCAATCAGTGCGTTTCCGGTATTTCAATGCTGCTGGTGCTAATCCCAATGGCTTACTGGGCGAAGATCACAACCCCGAAACCCATTTGATTCCCTTGGTGCTAATGACAGCTTTAGGTAAACGAGAATCTATCTCAATTTTCGGCACCGATTACCCCACACCCGATGGTACTTGTATTCGTGATTATATTCACGTTAACGACTTAGCAGATGCCCACATTTTGGGATTGGAATATTTATTAAAAGGTGGCGATAGCGAAGTTTTCAATTTGGGCAATGGTAGCGGCTTCTCCGTCAGAGAAGTCATTGCAGCAGCCGAACAACTGACTGGACTTAGCATACCAATCGAGGAACGCGATCGCCGTCCTGGTGATCCCCCAATTCTCATTGGCACCAGCGAGAAAGCCAGAACAATCTTAGGCTGGCAACCTCAGTATCCATCCATCCAAGATATTGTCGCTCATGCATGGCAGTGGCATCAAAAGCGACATAAGTAAAAAAAACTAAATAAGTATATGTGCTGGGGGAATTGTGCCCCCTTCACTCATTGTATTATTAACATCGAAGCTGCTCTAAATAACCAAGTGGTGATAATCTGAGGCGAGTGAATATTATTCATGGATACATATTATGCCTGAGCAAATATTTATCAACACAATTGATCAGCCCTGGATTGAGTTGACTCAATTTCCAGGAACTCAGTTTTTACCATTGGCTGAACCTGTTCCACAGGGGTCAATTCATCGTTTAAAAATGAGTGCTGGCACTGAAATTCCGATTCACATCCATTCGTGTGATGAGTATGTTTACGTGCTTGCTGGGGTAATAGAAACCGGAGGAACAACATCGTCTGCGGGAACATTTTGGTTTACCCCTGGTAACACTCGCCAGGGACCCCACAAAGCCATAACAGACGTTGAACTCCTAACAATTCGCCTGGGAGCAATGGGGATGTTTGAATTCGATTCCGGTTTGTAAGGGTGCAAATTTTCTATTAATGCAATCCCGAATTGAACAACTGTTTCAATTCGACAACCTCAACCACTAGCCCAGGGGATGAGGGAGAAAAATTGCTCTGTTGTTTCTCCCCACTCCCCACTCCCTACTCCCTCCCTCCTCCCATACTTCGCAGTACTACAACTAAGATGGCGATAAATCCGAAGATTGGCAGTGCGATCGCCCAAGTTGGTAATTTCTGAGATTCACCATCTACTAAATTACCATTGACATCTCGCTGGTTTTGTGTATCTTGCGTAGATCCTCCTGCCACAGTAACTTCAAATTTGAACTTAAAGGGTTTGAATCTTGCCCCTGAGACTGGTTTACCATTTAGTTGCAGCTCATAAATACCTGGTTTGGGAAAGACAATTTCCGCACCTGGGATACCTTGATAGCGTTCAGTTGCCACAGGTTTTAACTCTGGTTCCAGCAATGCAGGTTCTCCGGCTGGATATGGTTCGGCATAAACAGCCAACTGACAATTACACTGTGACAGGGGAATCACCTTTCCACCTCTGCGGGTAAGTGCAAACCAGGCTTGGGAGGGTTCTCCAGCACGGGGATTATCATTTGGTTCAATGTGGAGGGTGCCGCCGACATCTCCAGCTACTTCTACTTTATGAGCAGACGCAGGGTTAAGATTAGTTATTGATATAACTAAGCAACTCAGGAATAATAAATACTTTATTGTTCCTTGACTCTGCCAAGAAATGCCTTTAAATAGGTAATTCCTCTGTTTTTGACTCGTTGAAATGGAGCCAGAAAACAAAGATGATTTACCGTGATTTGGTTGGGGGAACATAAAACTTTTCTACGGCTAACTTTGACCAAAAAAAGCGTGAACGTACTAGCAAGACACCGAGGGTAATAATTCCCATCACTACTACCGCTAATTTATTTCCCCAAGTTGATTGCAAGGAACCCAAGTAATGGGAACCAATCAACACAGTATGAATGACACTCAAGAGCAAGGCTGGCACACCCAATAGATGAATCTGTCGCCAACGCTTACCCCAAGATTTCTGCAAGGATTCCCAACTCGTAAAAGCGGCGGGGGACATTAATACCAATGCTACAGCACCCGCAGCCATACCCCACTGAAATTCTGGCGGCATAAAATCAAAGGCGGCAAAATTCCATTGCAATGAGTGTTCTATCATGTGGGCGGTGTGAACCACAGAAAGCACAAAAGATCCCACTCCCAAGGCGCGGCGGTAACGCAGTGGTGAAGCCCACAAGCCACTAATGGGACGCGCAATTAACGCCAAAATTAAGCAAAATAAAGCGGCGTGTCCGGTGTAATCTACCATTGTGTCACCAGTCCGCAACAAGGTGATAGCGCCAATGGTGAGTGTCACCCAACCACCTAATCGAAATAACTGACTGCGCCTGTCTTTACTTACCAAAGATGTGGAAACGCCGACACCTAGCATCGTCGGCAGGGTTCCCAAGCCAAAAGCTAGCATCGTTGCCCCACCCATCCATAAATTGCCAGTTTCAGCAGCTTTAATTTGGGCAGCATAGAGGAAACCACAGGGCATTAAACCCCAAGTCATCCCCAAAAGCATTGGTGTCCACCATTTGGTTTTTAAGGAAAGCTTAACCATTCCGGTGCTGAGGCGATCGTGTAAACTACCTTGCAATAGGGGATGTAACACGGGAATACGCGGCAGCAAATCGGGTTTTACTTGTCCTAAGCCAAACCAAATCAGCATCACACCAGTCAGAATTGCCATCCAGCGCCGGAAGTCGCTACCAACACCCGCTAGCTGTCCACCTTGCAGCAATACTGAACCTAGCGCCCCAATACCACCACCGACTAGAGCATAGCTCAACATCCGCCCTAGGTTTAGCAAGACATGAAATTTTAATTGCTGTTGCCAACTTTCAGACTTTTCTAAGGGTGATGTCTGTTTCGGCTGATGAGACAGAGAAAATGCCACTGTTAGAGGGCCACACATCCCAAAGCAATGTCCAAAACTCCCCAGGAACCCCACGATCGCGATCAGCAATAAATCTACCATAAAAAAGCCCTGAGTTCTGAGTCATGAGTCCTGAGTGTCAGAATCAGAAGTTTTTTCTTTTTTACTTAGTACTCAGCACTCCTCTAGTGCGGAAGTGTAAGTTAAGTTGCGATCGCTGTCAAAAGACAAAGCGTAAAACTTGATGTTTACTCTAGAAAAGTCTGTAGCACTCATATTTGATTTTTAAAATACACGTATGAATAAATATAATCTTCGTTTAAGGTGATAAATCTGACAGGCTTAACGGTAGTAAAACTGTGAATATTGTCAAATCTTGAATACTGGTAACTTCTATCGTGCCTTGGATATATTCTACAAGGTTCTTAACTAATGCCAAGCCCAATCCTGTCCCGCCAATTTTCCAGAAATCGTTGTGAGGAATTCGGTAAAATGGCTCAAAGATTCGAGATTGCTCTTTTTTGGGGATTATTACGCCAGAATTGCTAATTGTAATTTCAAAGAAGGGCAGTTGAGAATTGGTAATTATACCAGATTGAGCATCTTTATTGATTGCACTTTTTGTAATGTAGATAATTTTGACAGTTAATCTAATCTCCTCATCAGGAGGAGAATATTTACAGGCATTATTGAGTAATTCGGAGATGATTTTGGTAACAACACCTAAGTCTGAAACCATAGGCGGTAAATTTTCGGGGATACTAACCTGGAAAATTTGTTGCTGAGATCGAGCGCGTTCTCGAAAATACAAGGCTGTCTGAGGAAGCCAGTCTTGAAGTTGAAATGAAGTTAATTCTAATGGATATGTATCTGTATCAATCATTTGCAGAGACAGCAAATTGTTCACTAAATCTAACCCTTCTTCGGACTGTTGACGCAGAATAGTTAGGTAGCTAGCTACAGACTCAAATGGAGAAAGTAGCTCTGAATTTAAAATGCCCTCTCGCTCCAGAAGATTTTCTAGCACGGAAATTGTCATTTTGATGTTCAATAAAGGCATTCGCATTTCATGAGAGGCGGTTCCCAAAAAATTCTTTTTCAACTGGTTGAGCCGTTGGGATTGTGACAATTTCTCACGTTGATAGCGATTGAGTGCTGTTTGAATAGCAACATAAAGTTGTTGCTCCTTGACAGGTTTGAGGATATAACCAAAAGCAAATGTCATTTTAGCCCGCTCTACAGTGCTTTTGTCAGAATGTCCGGTAATATAGAGGACAGGGATTTGAAAACGATTCCAGATTAGCTCCGCCGCCTGAATACCGTCCATCTCACCCCGCAACCGGATATCCATCAAAACCAAGTTTGGGAGTAGTTCACCAGCTTTATCAATTGCCGTTTCTGCCGAATCGGTAATATCTGAAACAGTGTATCCCAGCAATTCTAAAATTTCTTGTAAATTCATGGCGAGTATATACTCATCCTCAACAACCAGAACCCGAATTTTCTCTGTTGTCTGTGTGTTTGATAAAATGCTGGTCACGTTCATAAGCTGCTTTTTATAAAATGAATTTTGAGGTGTCTACAAATAATAAAATACTATGAACCTAGCTTTTGACCTTCTTGGCGAAAGCGCTAAAATATTGTAGCTTTATTAAAAATATCCTTGAAACTCCTGGGTATTTTATTTTTTGCATCTCCGTAAACTCTGTTTTATGCTAATAGATAATATATACTGAAGCTTCGAGCTAGCTGCTTAATTAACTAAGTTTTGCACAAAAAAGATACTGAGCATTCTAATTTTTTGGATCAAAATTTGCAGCTAATCTAGTAGATTATCTCAATAAATATAACCTAATTAACTCACAGTTTTTCCCGAAAAAATCATATCTCTATACACTCTTTAATTGTATTGTGTACACCGCAAACAGCTAACAAATCGAAATATCCAAATTGAACTTACTACAACTCCGATGAGCCAAGGATAAATCACATGAAAAAATGGATTTGGCTGATGCTGTTGGCGCTGATGGCAGTTGCCGTGGTGGGTAGTAGAGGTAGCACGTTTTTTGAACAGCGTCCCTCACCGACAATTGTTGAGCGCATTCCACTGGAAACAGCCCAACCACGGGCAGAAGTAAGAAAAGTTAATATTGGCCTGCAAGTGTCTACTGACAAGCTGTTAACCCATATCCAAAAGTTAAATTTTCAGCGCTACACAACAACAGAGCGATCGCTTACTCGCACTTACATCACAACTGAACTGAGAAAATTAGGCTGGAACCCCAAATTGGAAAAGTTCTCTGAAGGTGTGAATATTTTTGCCGAACGCCCAGGAACTAACAAAGCTGCTAAAGCAATTCTCGTAGGAGCGCATTACGACACTGTTTTCTTGTCCCCTGGTGCCGATGATAACGGCAGTGGTGTAGCTGTGGTGCTAGAAGTTGCCCGGTTGCTCGGTTCCCGTTCTACACCACGGACATTACAACTAGCTTTTTTTGACAAAGAAGAAGCAGGACTTTTAGGGAGTCAGGCTTTCGTGAGCAAGAAAGCACGTTTGCAAAATTTGGGCGGAGCGATCGTTATGGATATGGTGGGTTATGCTTGTTACACTTCAGGGTGTCAAAAATACCCCCCCGGATTGCCTCTTACACCACCTAGCGACAAGGGCGACTTTTTGGCAGTAGTCGGTGATACAGAACATTTGCCTTTACTGAATGCCTTTCAAAACTCACAAAATATTCCCTCAACCGCCCTGAATAAAGAAGAATCAAATCTGCCATTAGTACTGACACTGCCGATTCCTCTAAAAGGTTTACTGACACCCGATACCCTACGCAGCGACCATGCACCCTTTTGGTATCAGGGTGTGGGCGCTGTGCTGGTGACAGATACCGCAAATTTACGTACTCCGCACTATCATCAACCTACTGATGTTCCAGCAACTATCGAGCGATCCTTTTTCACAGGAGCAGCACAAATTGTAGTCAATGCTACTACTGCCTTATTAGAGAAAACGGAGGTTTTGGAAACTCAACCACCAAGCTGAGTGAATAATTCGTAATTACAGCTATTTTCAGGTAAATAGGCCACGCGGTAGGGGCACAGCAATGCTGTGCCCCTACGACAGATGTGGTTCAAATACATGAAAACTGCTGTAATAGACATCTCCAGAAATTAAATATGCGTTACCCAGAACCCTTGTAGAGACCTAGCAGTGCTACGTCAAAACAATTCAAGGACAGAACAATGAGGATGGGGCTATAATTACGAATTAGGTTGACTAACTTTTGGTTCTGGGAAAGTCAACGTCCAATTCTGTTTATCATTGACCTGAAAGTACAAACCTTGGAGAATGAGCCGCAGAGCTGCTCGAGTTCTAATAAACTTCCTTACTAGATAAGTTCCTGGTTTAGCAAAGATATCATCAAAGTTTTTTTGATAACCAGATTGTTTGGCACAATAGCTGCCAGCACCTTGGACTGTTACCACAAAAAATGGAGCTTGTTTGTATTGATCAGGAATCATAAAAATTCCATATACATGGTGACGACCACGCCAGGGATGAACAACAACCTTAGTAGCCTGTAGTTGAAATTTTGGAGTTTTTGATGCGAGAAAAGCCTCGAAATCGCAATCAGAATCATTCACAGGCCACCACAGTGTAATAATACTCAGGGAGAGCAGCAAAATTAAAATATAGCGGAGTCTGCGACGCATAAAGCCAAGAGAAGTTGTTGATGCGGCTGGTAAAATTTGAGGAGTAATGATATTGCAGCTACAGCAGTAAGACTATCCATGCGATATGTCTGCAATAGGTTGTCAAGAGCAAAGACAAAATATTAAGCGGTCGGTTAAACTTTTCTCTCCAAAAAATTGTAGTTAAGATATCAGCCCTCAAAAAGTGCAGATTGTAGATGCGTGTTCTAGTAGCTCCGTTACAGTCTTAAACCTAGCCCAGAAACAATCGGGCTTTTGTGGCTGTTAACACTGATTTATGCTCAATTTTTTAGCTGTGATGAATTCTACAATCCGTTGCTTTTCTGATGTTTTTGATCTCACTCTTACCAATTCTGTATGAAGATGCGCCAAACTACATGAGGAACGAACCGCAAAGGGCGCATACTCCTAGGTCGAAGCAAGCTACGCGCAGCTTCTCGTAAGAGTTGGACACAAAGAGAGAAAATTTGGCGCAGCCTCACAAAGAAATGGTATCTGTTCACAGCAGCAGATGCTTTGAGGATATCAGGGCGACGCCCAATAGCACCTCGTATACATCGCCATCCAGTTTAGGAAAAAATCTGCTCTGATTTCTAGGCAATTAATGGGGTAGTCAAATACACAAATATTAGTTATATTCCCGTAAGTAACAGTTGGTATAAATTTTTATGAGAAAAACTTGGAGAAGTCTTAAGACGGTTGCGGGTTTATTTAGCGCAATTGTACTTACACAGTTCGGCGCAAATACTTCGGCGATCGCAGCTGACACCGTTGTTGTGCATTTGGGTTTATTTACAGAATCCGTCTCTGTTGCTGAGTTGCAAAAGGCTGCAAAAACTGGCGAATTGTCTGGGAGTTTGCAGCCTTACGCTCAAGGATTATCTGAACAACAACGCCGCTTCCTCTTGGGGGCGCTGGGGATGAATATACCAATGAATGTTGTCACCGTTGATAAGTTACTCAATACTCAGATTGGTACAAGTATTCTCAATGATTTCGCCACAGCCTTAATCCGAAAAGACGAAGCTGGAGTCCAAGCACTGAGGTCAGCATTGGTATTAGGCTCTACTGCACCGCAGGGTCTTTCTATACTGAGTTTTATTACCGCTTATCCCAGTAAACGCCTAGAAATTAATTTGTCACAAGCTTTTATAGTTGCAGGGAGTTTAAATACAGCTTTTTGGCGTACCCAGCAATTTATGCTAGCGATCGCTCCCCAAATTGACCCCAAAACACCGCAGATTGCTTTCCCTTTTGACCCCAGCCAACCAGGAAATGCTGAAGTAAAAATACTCAACTTAAGCCTGAATGACCAAAAGCGGAATCGTCAAATTCCAGTTGATATTTATTGGTCAACTGCTGTAACTCCCGACAAACCCTTAATTGTCCTTTCTCACGGCTTCTCATCAGTCCGCACAGACTTGCATTACCTGGCAGAACATTTAGCATCCCACGGTTATGTAGTAGCAGCTTTAGAACATCCCGGTAGTAACCAGACAAATACTGACTCAGCATTACAAGGCAAAACCAGTGTTATGAAGCCTCAGGAGTTTTTGGATCGCCCTAAAGATATTAGTTTTGTTCTCGACGAATTAGAAAAGCTCAACCAAACGGCTAATCAGCCGCTACAAGGGAAACTTGCAACCAATAACGCGATGGTCATTGGCCATTCTTTTGGTGGTGGTACAGCTTTAGAAATTGCTGGAGCCGAGTTACAACTAGAACGACTCAAACAACGCTGTCAAAAGAACTTGACTATCTTCAGTGAGGGAGAAGTTATGCAGTGCATCGCTCAAAAACTACCAGAAAATAGCTATCAACTACGGGATACTAGAATCAAACAGGCGATCGCTCTCAATCCGACAACTTCTCTGATGTTTGGCGAAACTGGGTTAACTAAGGTGCAAATTCCTACCCTAGTGCTAGCAAGTTCGGCAGATAAAACCACCCCAGCTTTAACTGAACAGATTGCGGGATTTGCCAAAATCCCATCCCCAAAATGGCTAGTTGGTATAGTTGGGGGTACTCATCTCAGTGTAAAAGACCCCAACACCACATTGGATCAGATCGGAAAACCAAATACACCCATTAGTGGCGGTGAAGTTGTGGGTGAACAAGCAGCAGATGTTCGCAAGTACGTTAAAGCTATAGCTTTGGCCTTTGCTTTCCAGATGACTCCAGAAGCTAAAAAGTACGCTGTCTTTCTGACATCAGATTACGCCCAGTTTGCTTCAACTTCCGCATTCCCATTTCGCCTAATTACCCAGATTACTCCTGACGCTATGACAGTAGTAAAAGAATTTGTTGATAAATAAGTAACTTCAGGGTAACTGAAAGTTTCAGAGATTTATCAACCCTTCATTTTGATGAAGGGTTTTCGCATCAGTCCACGGGAATTATTTTACACAATTCTTGGAACAGTAAGTTAACTACCTTGCTCATCAGCTTTCCCTGGATGTGTTTACCACCTAACAGCTTTTCACCTTGTTCGGTGACGTTGGCTTTGAGTAAGTCACGGTAGTTAATCAATTCTTTGGTCAGTTCGTTCTCTGGTAGTCTGCCAGTTTCTACACCAGTTAGGACATACTGCCACAGACTAATTCGGCAGAGCGACGAACCGCTTGGTTTCTCAACTAAACCATCGCCGGACTGTTCTAGAACGGTGCCCATACCCAAACGCATTTTGAAAGTGTCGCGGCTGCGGTTGCGTTTAATCCGTTTCGTCTCACCTGCTAACCGCCTCACGGTGGTTTCTCCGTTTTTGCGATCGCGCTCCGTTTTTTTCACTTCCCTAACTTCGTACTCAATTATGGGCTTGCCATTGATACCCAGGAACGACTCAAAGGGGTAAATTCTGGTAAGCAAACGCGATCGCACTCTTAGCCCAAAACCGAACTTGTCAAACACGCTCATGTAAGGCTTGAATGCTGACTCAGACAACATTTCGGTGATTCTTGCTTCCAAGCGCTGCTCATAGAGTGAGATATCGCACATCCATTCGGCGTGTAATTCTAGAATTGGGTCAATTTCAATGCCGTAGTCTTTGGCAATGGATATTTTATAGCGATTTTCTATCCTGGTTTTCCCGGCGGGAGAAATTTCGAGCCTTTTAGCCAACCATGCCCAGAGCGGCGGGAGAAATCCTGGTTTAGTAGATGCGCTCTTGGTGTGGGCAACTTCTGGGAATTGCCAAGCGAGAAGCTGTCTAGCATAATTCACAATTGGCGATTGCACCCGATTAAGGTGTTCAAGTTGCTGGCAGAGGCCGCGGAGTTCATCTATAGGTTCCGGGCGGTGCATGAGAAAATACCTCAGATTTAAGTCCCCAGCCTCCAACCAGTGATCTGGATCGTGTCCGTAAGCGGCCATTGCTAAAGCGTCAGCCGGATCACTTTTGTTGGGTAGATTCTTTCCGCCGCGATAACGCCGCAATTCGACGTGACCAACCCACAGAATTTTAATTTCTAACTTATTGAGGATGGATGCCCACAGTCTTGAATAGTGATTCCCTGTCGGTTCTAGGATTGCGTAATCTGGCTTGATTTCTGCTAGGTAATCAGCAAAGTCAAAAGCTGATTTTTGCTTTTTCTTAGCATCAGGATTGGAGTAAAAAGCCGGATATAAAGTAGATGCTTTATTTCTTGTTTTATTCCAATATGCCTGTAATCCGCCCTTGGGATACTGTGTTAAAATGTGAGTTGTAACACTTGACTTACTAACATCAATTCCCAAAATTGTTAATTCTATTGTCATGGTTCAGCGAAAAATAAGTGGTGGTTTCAAGGACTGGCATCCTTTGAGCTACCCGAACTTAATAGCGCACGAATCACCCTAACGCCCCACACTTGAGGGGCGCGATTCAGGAGTAAACGCATTCGGGGAATTAATTAGAGAAGTGTCGCGCATGAAGTGGGGAACGCCGCAGTTCAGTGGCGCAATTCTATATAAACGCTGCACAATACTAATTAACTTGCGGAACTGCTTTGGACACAACCCGCGACGGTGGCAACAATGCCACCGTTTCGGCTACTGTGTCAGGTAGCCTCATCAGGCACTCTATAAGTTTTTAAGCTCCCCAAGTATTTTCTCAATTTGCTCGGTGGATAATTGACGATGCTGCTCATGAGCTTTTACCCCTATATAGTCCTTCCATGCTTCTATGGTTTCCCCAGTTATTTTGGCAAGTATTTGTATAGCTATTCCCATAGCTAAAGTATTCAGAATCAAAGTATCTTTGGGCAAACAAATGAAATCATCTTCTGAAAAATCACTCATAGTCATCAGCATCCTCTGAGTAGTCTGTTAAGTCATTTTCGATGACTGATTCAAGTTGTTCTAAGGCTGGTTCTAGTATTTCCTTCAGCTTTTTATCAGTTCTGGTGTCTCCCGTCTCTTCACCGGAAATAAGTTTTATTCCGGCTTCAATTTTAGTTTTGATAGTCTGTAGTGATTGCCAGGTTTCGTAATAATCCCAATCTGGATCTGGTTGAGAGATATTTACAACGTTAGTCATGGATTGATTTTTCAATTGCGATTTATCAGGCGGTATATGTAGTAAAAAATGCAAAGTGAAGTTTTTCGCCGCAGCTTTGGACTTGAGCGCCTTGGTAAAAGCTTTTCTCAAAAGCATTACGTCCTCTTCGTAGTGAGAAACAAGTGTTATCGCTGTGTTTGGTTTTGCATCAAGGATTTTCTCTTTGATGTATTCCCGCCTTTGTTTGATAGCGTATTTATTCATTTCCACTGAGGGCACGATCTCCTAAAAATTTCAGTCAAAACCCGTCGGGGATACCACGGCTACTTCTGCTCGTATCCCCAGCTTTAAAAGGGATATCATCCGGATCAGGCTCCTCCTCAGTCAGCTTTTGTTTTGGCTCTGATTCCACCTGGGTTAAGTTATCCTGTTGTTTTGAGTTATTGGTATTGGGCTTGTCTAACAACAAAAGCAACTTGACTAATTCCTCAGCAAGAAATGAACGCTTTTCATGAGAAAGTTGGCATGACATTGCATAAAAGTGGAACTTGATGGATGGCAGGTAATAGGAATCAGGAATGCATGACATTTCTTCTGATGACCATAACTCGTGCATGCAGTTCAAATAAACCCGAATTTGTTTGTGAGTTAGTGAATCGTGCTTTTTATGGTTATCCCTGATGATGTATAAAATGTGACGAAAATCATTAATGCTTAAGGATTCATACATTTGTTAAACAGGGAGGCTTTGCCACCAGTGAGTTACTTCTCCTTTTTTATCCAAAAGTGAAATGATGAAATATCGGGGAAATTCAGGATGATCTACATTTATCCACGCCGGCATTTCAGGAGTAGTTTTTTCTATTGCCTCAAGCGTGTTTCCCGGTTCTGGCACATGAAATTCTTGTATGTTCATGAGGTTGATTGTGTGCTATTTTTTACTTGTACAAGTTTGAAGTGCTTGGATCAATTGCGATCGCGTCAGTGTTGACGCGATCGCAAATTTAACCCCCGAACTGTTTCCGCAACCGCTCCAGCAGCGCTGCCCCCTCGCCATAGCGCTTACCAGTGAAGCCAAGCACCTCCGTCACGATCGCACTATCACTTTTCTCACCTCCCAGGCGTTGAATTACCCGCCAAAGTACCCGGTCGTTATCAGAACAATTTTCCCCTAAATCCGCTTCTAGAGCGGGTTTGAGGTCATTTTCAACCCGTTTTTGGGGGTTGATCGCGTTGTCATAGTAAGGTTGGACTATGGTTGAACCACCGCGAACTGTTGCGGCTTTCATCTCCCTGTATGGCGGGAGTTTTAAGGGTTGATCGTCAAGTAAGCAGTGTGACTGGTCTTGTTTTAACCAGTTAATAAGCTGCTCGTTTTTCAATGATTTGGCGTGGGCTAAAGCCTTTTTACCCAAGCGAATACGGAAGAAAGCATCGGCTAAATCTGATTTACCCTCCAGCCCCCAGGCGGCTACACGGTCATACTGCGAGAGTAGGATCGTGAAGCGCCGCGCTTTTCTTCCCCTCCTGGCGTGGCGCTCCAGCCATTCGCCGGAACTGCCTACTTTTGAAACCAGTTCGGGGTACTCCTCAACGATGATTACGCGCTCGGTGCTGGCTAATGCAGCGTCCCCGCGTTCGTTGCGGATCTTCATTTGGTTGCTCAAATCGTCTAGATCCTCAAGCATTCCTTGGTCGATTGCCACCCAGTTTTCGCCGCGGCCAATGACTTCCAAGCCTGACCAGTCGGTTGGAGTACCTTCACACTCATAGACTTTCACCGCGCCGCCGATGGTGTAAGCGAGGTACTGGGCAAGGGTGGACTTGCCAGTGCCCATCTCGCCGATGATCATCACCTGCTTACCTTCAATGGCGGCGATGATATCGGTGATGATTTCCAGTGGTTCCTCAATCACAGCCGCGCTTGCTTCAATGACTTGGGACATGGGAACCCCCGCGTATGGCAAGGCATCGTAGACTTTCAGGAGTTTTTTGACGGCGTTTTCTGTTGCTTGACATATGGTAATGCCCAGCTTCAAAGCAGCTGTGACACCGTAAAGGCTGAAAAGCCCAAGGGAAAAGACTACACGACCCAGACCCCAGGCACAATAACGCCCAAGGGTTTTGGCATTGGGTAGGTGCATCTCTACCCAGGTGTGCGCGTTGGCGGTTTTGGGAGGGGCTGAAACTTTGATATCTATTAGATCATTTCCCATACTGCACCTCAATTTTCAAGTAAAAAGGGTGCTGGCTTTGCTCTTTGCAAAGTGCAATGATGCCAATGATTAGCGCTGCTAGGGTGAGGATAAGAATAGAAATTTGGTTCATCCTTTAGCCTCAAGAACTTCATGGACTGTTGCTAACGGATCGACCACCCAAGAAAGGTACACCAGCGCTGTACAAGCATCGGCAATATTTAAATCCGCGCTGTACCCCTCATCTACTAAAGCTCGGTAGTCTGGATGATCGCTGATTTGGGTCAATAGTAATGAGCCTTCAGTTATTAGCTCGGAGAGTGTTTTCATCCGCCGATCCTCCGGTACATGAAGGAATTAGACGCGGAACCCTGGCGGGCTACCAAATCTTCTTCTGGGGTGTCGGCGATGATGTCAGCCCAGCCGGTTTTGTCATTGTTACGGATGTTGGTTTCTGCGATCGCACCCAGTCCCGGACGCGCCTTTTCAAATTCCTCAACTACTTTTTGTTCTTTGGGTGTTAACGGTTGGTCATTAATCATGGTAAGTTTTGGTTAAGTAGAGACGGATGATTCTTTAAAACAAGCTCCAGGTCAAGACTGGGGCTTGTTTTGATTTGGATGGTTAGATAACGAAACTCGAAAGCAGCGACCACCGCCAACCATCATCACCTCACGATCTGCAAGGCGAACGGCTTTGCTACGGCTGACTTTCATCATCGGAAATGAACCATCTGGTGAAAGACTGAACATTTCGTAATTTCTCAAGGAATCCCATTCGACGGCTGTTCTATCGCACAGTCCCAAATACTCAACTTGGTTCATGTCTGCGGCAGATGCGGCACTTGGTAAAGATGGCAAGTATCGCCTTGCTCTCTCTTTTTTGGGCTTTGCCTCGGTCTTCTCTTCGGTTTTAGAACCTGTTTTAGTGCCATTACTAGTGGCTTCTAGTGCTTCCATAGTCCTTGAATACTAGGGTTATAGTGGCACTTAAGTCCTTGAATACTAGGGTTATAGTCCCTCTTATGTGGCACTTAAGTCCTTGAATACTAGGGTTATAGTCCCTCTTATGTGGCACTTAAGTCCCTGAATACTAGGGTTATAGTCCCTCTTATGTGGCACTTAAGTCGGGCTTTAGTACTGCGATCGCAGTCCAGTTATTTTTGTAAAATGCTTGTTATGACTGGGTTTTAGCTTTTTTGAGTTGGGTTTACCTCCATTAATCTTGGGTTTTGAGTCAGTTTTAGGGTGTTTCCGCGCCGGGGCACTAGGGCAATGGCGTGGGTGCTTGCTCCATATTTGCCACGCAAAGGTTTAGGCGTGGGGGAGCGAGATCACAGAAGCTTTACATCTGGATGAGACACTAGCAAAAGATCAGCCAAATACTGTTCTTAGCCAAGTCAGGTTTTTGGCTGGTCTTTTATTGTCCTCTAACCAGACATTATGTCTAGACGCATGATATTTGTCAAGCGTTCTAGACAACGTGTCTAGAACGTGTATCATGATAAAGAAAAGACCGAGTAGAAACGAACAACAAGGAGAATCCCCATTGCGGAGTCTGAGGCTTGAGCTAGATATGTCTCAAGACGAGTTTGGACGCGCCATTGGAACAACAGCTAGAACTATTAGCCGTTGGGAAGCAGGAGATAGTGTCCCTACCTTTACGGTGACTCAAATGAAATCTTTAGACCGATTACTGCGATCAAAGGGTAAAACTATCCAGGATTTACCTGATGACTTTGGACCACCAAAGGGACAGTTGAATGAATAGATAAACTGAACACAAAGTCTAAAAAAACCAAAAAGCCACCCAGATTGTCGAAGTCGGTGGTGGCTTTCTGAAAAGTAACTAATAGTATTATGCCAGAAAATTCACTTAAAAATGCACTTCCTTGGACGGAAGAACATGAAGCATTCTGCTACAAACATCATATTTGCCCCGCCGCTAAATCACTTTGGCAATGGCTAATGAGGCAGGGTGTAATCTCTGAAGAAGTCGAGCCAGATTTATCAGAATTCAATGCCACAGTAGCCAAAGCAAGAGGTAAAGGATACTCACATAATTACCTCAAACAGATATTTGACCAGCTAGTAGAAAACAGAGTTATCCAAGTCGTTAAGCAGTACTCTTGGAAGATATTTAAGTTACTTGTAAGACCCCTTGAATGGTTGAAGCCACCGAGAAAGAAGCGAGAAAAAAACTTACAAAGCCATAATTTAAGTTACACTTTAGACCCTTCAAATGATAGTTGTCTCGTTCCGGTTGATATACAGCAGCAGCATTCTAATTCTGATATCAACTTAGAGACTCTGGCAGAAGCGGGTATACATTATGACTCCAGCGAAAAAGAAGTCCTTGAACGTCCAACTAATGAGATTAAGTTAGGACTCTTAATGTTTAATCTCCGTGGTGGTTTAGATAAAATTCTTAATCCAGAAGGTTTTATACGCCGATGTTTACGTGAGCGTTGGTGGGAGTTCCCGCGCAACTACAATCTTTTACTTCAAATGTTTGGGAACTCTACAGAGTGGGATGAATTATTTCCTATTCCCTACTAGTTGATGATTTTGTATAAAAAAACGGACGCTGTAACGTCCGCTAATTCTTATAATCCACAAACATTATGAAACATAATTCTGATGTGCCAGGGCAATTAGCATTATTCACTGTTACCCCAACAAGTGAAACCAGAGTTACCATTCACGATCCTTACTGGGATGAAATACTTGCGCCCCAACAACAAGAAGATAATCACTGGAATCCGTCCGACTTTGGGGAAGTACCCCGCAAGTTAAGTGACAACGGACAACTGACAATTTTCTTTGATGACAGCGACGAGCGACCAGATCCAGACGACTATAAAAACTTGGATGATTATTCGCTTGCTTGGGCTGAGTGGAGAATACGTGTTGGGGCGCAGGTATCACACATTACCCAAAAAGTTGCGCCCCAACACGATACCCACTGGGTAGAGAAATACTGGGTAGAGCGGTCAGGTAATAAATATTGGTACTACCGCTATTGCTGGATGGTAGGCAGGAAGAAAAACCGCATCTACTTGGGTAGTGTAACCAGCATCATTGCCAGACGTAAAAAGGCAGATGTGGAAGTTTGGATCGCAAATGGTAAATTACCAGTGGAGATTAAACAGTTAATCCAAGGCTGGAAGAATGAATCGCCCCCCATGCCCAAAATGTGAAAGTATCCTCGTTTTCAAACACGGTAGCTACACCTTGGTCAACGGCGATGTTGTGCAGCGCTGGTTTTGTCAAATTTGCCGCAAGGGGTTCAACCCAATAATTCAGGAGACTCCTGAACCAATTTCTGAAACTTCCGTAGTTCATCCCATGCACGGGTGCTAGTGTCCAGAACTCTTGAATTCTGGTTAGGGTGATAATTGAGCCGTTTAAATTCGATGTACCGCTCAATCAGCCCAAGGGTGAATTCTTGTAAAAAATCTCCTGGCAGTAAGGGGATATTTCTAGATTTGTCGGTTATCAGCTTGGAATCTACCGCTCTAGCGTAAGCTAAAACGTCATTCTTCAGCACAATCGGCACACGGATTAATGTTGTTTTACCACCGTTCCAAGTGCTGCGTGATTCCCAGGTTGTCCGAGTCCGTCCCATGCATTTATATAAAGTGCCGTGTTACACGGCAATATTACCATTCCTCGTTCCCCACTCCCTACTCCCCATTCCCCAATGCCCAATGACTAATGACTAATGAAAAGCGATCGCGCTATCTTTAGTGCGATCGCAAAAATAAACCATAGTGGTGAAATCTAGCAAATTTTAAGCTGGTTCGCTTTCGCTATCGTCAGAGATGAAGATAGTTACGCCATCAGATCCAGCCTCAAAGCCAACGATCAGTAATGTCTCAGCGTAATTGTCCTTGAGGGTAACTGGTACATCGCCAGGAAGGTTTTGTAGTTCTTGGATCAGGTCGCTAACTGTGATTTCTTTGATTGCAGTATTCATATTTTCTCCAAGTTAAAAATGCGACCGCAGTAGTTGAAGTGCGATCGCGTTGTGACGCATCTACCGAGTTGAGCTTATCCTCAAGAGTAAACTTTGTCACTATGGAGTTTAGAGAGTTGCGATCGCGCTCTTCACGTCGTCATCACTCACCTCGATGTATGCTGAAAGCACTTTTAAATCAGTGTGTCCGGTGATTTTTTTGATAGTCGCCAAATTAATACCTTTCTTGGCCAAGTTGGTGATAAAAGTCCGGCGAGTGCTGTGGGTACTAATTCCCTTAGCTGACAACCCGGATTTCTCAACCGCAGCGCGTAGAATTGCGTCTGCCCACCGCAGCCCGATCGGTTTGTCCCCTTCCCGACAAGGAAACAGCCAAGGGGAATCTAACTCTGGCTTGTATCCAAGCAATATCTCCCGAAGAACTGGATGGACTGGCACTTGTCGATTTTTGCGTTTAGCTGAATCTTGTGCCTTACTTTTGGGTTTAGCCTTGCGCGTTCTGGCTCGAAAATTGATATACTCCCTGGGAGCGCCATCTTCAGCGTATACATCGGACACTCGTAGCTGCACTAAAGCACCCCAGCGCTCACCTGTGTAACAACCTAAATCAAAAAGCAACTTGTATTTGCGGCTCCTGATCTGTGTACGAATTTTTGAGCAATCCGCATGAGTCAGAAGAGCTGCTTGACCTTCTCTATCATTTTTCATTCGATCTGTTCTCTTCTTAACTATTCCGGTTTAACCCTGCACAATGGCTAAACCGGAATATTTCTATTTTTAGCTATTAACAAAACCTGGCTTAATGCTATTCACTGCAAGGCTTTCGCGTCTTCAGTGATTGTGCTTGTTTTACATAAAAGTAGAACATTTACACAAATTTGATTAAGGCATACAACGGATTTATTCACTTCATCAAATCCGATTCATGGCTGAACTAACCTTACAACAAATTTTTGGTGCTAATGCTACTCAAGACGCAACAACACTCACGATCCATAAAGCTGACTTGCTGCGACTTACAGCATCGTCTACGAACACTGGCGAAAGTCTATTGACGGGCATTCTAATTACTGCACAACCAGCGCTTTCTAAAACTAATTTCGATAGCAATATCGACCAAAGCATTTATGTTGAAAGTAGCTTCTCTAGCTTTGCTTTTCGCGGCACAAATAATGACTCCTATCGCATCGATCCTTTAACTGTGAGTCTTGCCAAATTAGACACATCATCCATTATTGACCCTGATAATTATTAATCATGCAGCTACTCTCCCTTACTCAAATATTTGGTGAGGGAGCTTACCAGGATGCCAATATGCTGGTAATCCAAAAAGCTTCCTTGCTAGGATTAACTCCTTTGTCTACCAATACTGCTGAGAGTTTATTGGTAGGAATATTGATTACTGCTCTATCTGCTTTTCAGGGAGTAATCACAGATGAGAATAATCAAGCTATTACCGATGAAAACAATCAACCAATTGATTTTGATAATTCAGAAGCATTCTTACTGTTAAAAATGTTTCTCTGGCAACCATTTCAATTCGATAGAAGCAATACCAAGTACATCAATAATCAAATAATCATTAATGAGTACACACTAGATGTCACAAATTAAAGATTTGGGAACCGAAAAAACGATACCAGATGATAGCGATCTGATACCAATTCAGCAAACTGATGGTGCAACACGTCGTATCACCAAAGCTAATTTATTGTCGGGAATTGCTGGTGCTGGTTCAAACCTTCCATTCATCCAATTAACCCATACCCTAGCATCGGGTGTAAACGGTGGGAATGCAAACTTTGGTAGTTGGACTGATAGACCAATTAACTTAATAGATACCGATGAAACTGGTAGCGTAACACTCTCAAGTAATACTTTTGTATTGCCAAGTGGTATCTATTGCATGGAGGCAAAATCTACATTTTTTAGTTTTGCTGATGCCAAACTTAGGTTGTTTAATAAAACCTCAAATACAAGCTTAATACAGGGATTAAATGCATGGGTAAATCGTGATGGTGTCGTAGCCTTGCCGATATTCTTGAGTGGAAAATTTACAGTAGCAGCAGGACAGCAGATATCGCTACAGTATTGGGCGAAAACTATAAGTGTATCAAGTATTTATAATTACGGCGGTAGTGTGTCAGATGGCTCGCCAGAAAAATACGCTTCGATTGATTTATGGAAGGTAGGCTAAATGGGAAGTTGCGATGGCTCTAAAACTGCCAAGATTACCATTTCTGGTGATGGCAATACAATTGTTTTCACTTCAAATAATCCGCCCGTTGATGTGGAAGTATTGGAAGGGCGGTACACGGTATCCTATTCACATCAAATGGGTTCACCGATAGACCAAACATTTGATTTCGCTGTAGAAAGTGTCACTGTTTCACCTGCCGGGCAAACTTACGAGAACGGTGCGGGTACACGGGCTTGTCCGATACCAAGTATTATCGATAATCGTATATTCAGTGATTTTGATAATTACTACCCTGACAATACTGGCAATTGTTCTTATCTCGTAAAAAGTAAGGGTTACACGTTGTCTGTCACGGATGCAACAGGTAAAGCCTTTACACGAGGTTTTAACAGTAGACCAACATTTGTTGTCACTTGCGAGGATGACTGTCCACTGGGCACTTGCAAATGTCACACTGACGCTTACCCAGGATATTGCTGCAACGATTGCAATTCTACTGCTGCACAAATACAAGCCATTACCAATACAATGAGGGTGAAGAATCATGGCAGATAATTGCAGTGAATTATCGGCACAAATATCAGCCTTAAATTCACAAGTCGGAAGATTAAATATACTCACCGAACTACAGGTAAGGCAGATAGCTCAACAGGTAGCAGAGAGTGTAGTCGCTCCTTTAAGAACAGAGATAGGAAAAAAACTTGATACTTCTCAACAACCAGCAATAGTACAACAATCGATACTTGGCGCTCAAAACTTGATCCTTCCAGCCGTAGGTATAACCATTGCACAGGGAATCAACCCTTTGCGGGCTAGCCTAACAGCATTAGAAGACTTAGTAGGAGTAATAAATGGGTCTCTTGCAGCAGTAGAGGCAGGTATAGCAAACGCCTTAAAGGTTGCTTCCAACGCGCTAGGCATAGGCGGCGAAGCGCTTTCAAAGGTAGGGGCACTCGCAGCAGAAATACTACCATTACTAAATCTCATTGGTACGATTGCAAATATAGTTGCTACCATTCAACTGCTTGAAACTCTTGGTTCCCGTATTGATGAGGTAGAAAACGGTTTGGTATCGTTAGGGTCTAGTGTTTCTGGTATCTTAGGCAGGTTCCTAGGGATACAGAATCGACTATCTGCCAACGAAACCTCGATCGGGCAAGTAAGGGGAATAGCGATTGATGCTAAGGGCATCGGTGAAGCTGCTGACCTGAAAGCAGGAGCGGCAATTGGGGCGGCGCGGACAGCACAAAACACGGCTGATACTGCTTTGGGTGAAGCAAAACAAGCTCAACTCACTGCTGATGGTGCTGTACGCAACGCTGCAACCGCAAACGCCAACGCCATAATTGCCCACGAAACTGCGATCGCAGCACAAAAGGCTGCGGACAAAGGAATAGGGATAGGCGGCGATGCACTAAACAAAGCCGGAATTGCGTTAACCATAGCATCCACAGCGCTTACGTTAGTGCAAGGAATAAAGTATATACGCGGTTTAGATGGACTGCCTGGAATACCTGGCGCACCTGGGGCTAGGGGAGCAACTGGCGCACCTGGGGCTGTAGGCGCACCGGGAATACCGGGTGCTATGGGTGCAACAGGCGCAGCAGGTGTAGCAGGCGCACCAGGACGTATTGGGCAAAGGGGATTACCGGGAATAAAAGGACGCGATGGAGTAGATGCAGTGCCATATAATGATGCGGGCTTAAAAGCTTTGATAGTTCAGCAAAATGCAGAGATCAAGTTTTTAATAGTTGGTGTAGGAGCTAAAATCTCGGCTGCATTAGCACCAATATTTGCGATATGTACACAGATATTAACTTTAGTTAGCACTGTCAGCAACGCCGCTCAATTAGCAGTGCTAAATACAATTAATAGTAAGCTTGGTACTCAGGTGACTGGCGGAATATCTGGGCTAATAAAATCAGTCGCCGAGAACACTTATATCGAAAAAGCTCTTACTGTACTCACATTTGCTGCAACGGTGCATAATGCATTGATGCTATCGAATAACTTGGGACAAACATTCATTCAAATTGTTGACCAAGTAACTGGATTCATCCTGCCAAAAGGACTTGATGGCACACCAATAAGCTTTAGCAGTGTTCTTGGTAAAGCAATGCACGAAGTTATAGCTGACACTATTGGTGAAGCTAACTATCAAACAATGAGTGAGGATTGGGCTAAGGCTAACCGAATATATCAAGCGGCGAGTAATGTATTTAATCAAATATCAAACCTTGGTGGATTAATTACCGCAGGGTTGGAAGTAGTAGCAGGGAATGTCGGGAAGGTTGGGAATGCTTTAAAGACCTGGGGAGTTGTTGGCGAAAAGGCTTATAACTTCATGAACCCACAACCAAATCTGAAAGGTAAATTCTTTGAGTACTTAAATACTTCAAACGAGAAGCTGCAAGCTATTGCAATGGTTATCGCTATACCAATAGGGATTACTGCGGCGGCAGCAGAGTTGAGTAGTAGTGTGGTCGAATTAAAGAAAACACTTGACCAAAAAGACCCTGTTGATGAGCATGGGAATCCAATTTTCGATGAAAAAACAGGTTTACGAATAAAGTATAAACCAGGTTTAGAGCAACCAGCCCCAGAAGTGACTACTAATGCAGCGCTACAAGCCAAAGCAGATAGTACGAATATCATCCAGGCAACACTAGACGACATCTTTAATGCGAATGACTAATGACAGACACAATTGTACCCGCTTCCCCACCAGGGGACTCTTTACCAGAAGATTTCGATCCCTTTGAGCATTTACAAAATGTGTATATTCCACAGCACAATGCGGTAGTAGCGCTTTACTTTAAAGATTTACCAAGTGACTGGAAACCAAATATTGCAACCGCTCGTAGCAGCTTGCGTGTCGCTTGCACGATGCAAGATTCTGATAATCAATTAATGATGAATTTAAGGCATCATTTACTTTTTGATTTACTCGGATACGGGAAGTCTGATTTAATCATTTACCACGGAGCTAAAGACGGACTTGCACCAGTAGCAACAGGACATCCAAAGGTAACATTATATTTTTCACAAGATGAACAATCGATAACACCTGGAGAATCACGCATAGACGCTGAAATTTCTTTTCGGCTCATGACTGAGACACAAGCAACATTCACTCCAGGGAACGCTTTAACAATAGCTGAAAAAGTCAAACTGCACTTTGTTACAGGAAATGAAGGCGTAGTCTTTACTAAAGGTAAAAATATTCATCTTTATAGAGATGAAACTCACGGTTATCGCTTGCAAATTTATGGCAACACCAAGTCAGATATTGTAGATATAATACAGCGATGTCTAGAGATTCAAGATTTAACTTATGACGAAAACAAACTAACTATTAGTACTCCAGAAAAAAATAGTGACACAAATACTTCTGTCCAACTTTCATACGGTAAAGAAAGGCGCAAAAAACGATTTAGACCTATTGTAAATGTGCGTTTTAGATATGCTTTTGTTGAAGTGCCAGGGTACGACAACCATGTATTCCTAGTTGATACAACATATAAACACAAGTCTCTAGTAAAAATTACATAGGATTTTACTGTAATCAGAATGAGTCAAAAACTTATGGAACCCTATAGGGTTCCTATGGAAAAAAATAGCCAAAAGGTGATGTTAGTCTAGCGGCTACAACCATCTCACGTACAAAAACTCACAAGTATGACTAAACGATTAAGTTATGTAGAATTGCAAGCGCGTGCCGACAAAGCTAAGGCCAGAGAAGCAGAGCGCAGACAAAACCTGATCAATAACCCCAAACCATATACACCACAAGTTGCTGAAGATTATGATACTGCTTACTATCGCGATCCTTTGGAAGCAGGATTGATTTTAGCGGTAACAGTTAAAAAAGAAGCTTACACAAAACTTGATGGTTTGGCTTCTGTTGGTTTATTAGCAACTGTTGCAGATGGTGCAGTATCAATTCCAAAAGTCAAGGGTGACAAGCGGAAGTTAATTACTATCAGTTGGTTCTATGGTGATGCCACTCCTGTAGTTGTACCTGCTACGGCAACGCGTAACCGTTATGTCAAATTCTATGACAAAAACGGGAATCAATCTCACTACAGTATTCCATTCTCCGTTGCTACTGGAGCGTTTACGCTGTCAACGATCATCACGAATTTTGGAACCTTGTTTAATAAAACGAACGGAACTAAGCGTGATGTTCTTGGCGCTCATGGTGAAGTATTCCTGAAGTTTGGAAAAGAAGTGATAGCGCGTTTCTAATGAGCATTTCATGGGATTTGCTCGGAGAAATTCAAGTATCAGATAGCTGGCAATTATTTCCACACAACACCATTAGCGATACTTTTCGCATTACTACTACGATCACTGACACCCAAGGATGGAACAGCACTAAGATCCAAAGCGGTGCATATATCCGATTTATATATCCCGATGAACAAAATACCAAATCTAAGCGACTATACATCCCGGTGCGTGATGAAATTATTGTGTATGAGTTGCCAGTTCCCCATGAGTTGAGAGAAGCAGGGTACTATCTCAGGTCGATATCTTGTCAGTTTTCATCAAAGTGGGTAGGCAAACTTCCATCTGTATCGTTCGCAGGTTGGAAGCTTAAGATTGAAGGCTTTTTACCGCAATGAACCCAACAAAATCAACAATAGCTGTTACCTCTTCTAGCACTACTGGAATCACAGTAACTTTAGAAAGCACAGGTATTTTCTTAGGGATACTGGTTAGCGTTTCTGTCCTTGCCAGCGTCGCTGTTCAGATTATCAGCAAAATGAATAAAATTTCCTCTTCAATTACTCAAATTGAGGAAGGGATGAAAGAACACGCTCGGAATGCTGAAAAAGTCCGTCAACTAGAAAGAACTTTGGATTTACATAATCTTGAATATGTAAATCGAAAAGATGTTATTCAAATGCTCCTTGGGCAGCTTGATCAGAAAATTACCCACAAATTTAAAAGGCTACTTTTTTACACAAGGGATCTTCAGCGCTTTTTACAGAAGAAGGGCGATTACACAATTCGAGAATACGAAGAAAATACAGAGGAAGAATAAAATGTCTAAATCTACTTTGAATACACTTTCGACAATTTTCGGTTTGATTGCTGGTGGTTCGAGCTTGCTTGGCAGTGCTGGGGTGATTAATCATTCAACTGCTGGCACCATTGGGGGCATCGCTACCGCAATCCTCGGCTACTTGGTACAGCAGCCGGCGACTGGTGAACAGCCACAAACCCCAGCAACTCAGAAGTAACTCTCTGGGGATTCCGCTTAAACAAATATCCAATTTGGTGAGTAGCTTGCTTGTATTGTAGGGGTACGGGGAAGGGCAGAAGTCGCCGCTCATTTTGAATTTATAGATAATTTATACAGTAGACCTCTTGCAAAAGTCCCATAACACCCCACCCCCTAAAAGCTGGCTCTTAGCAGGGTGGTTTCATACAACCAGAGAAAAACTAAAACCGGGTTTCAAAGCCTCTCTCCGCATCGGGGAGAGGAATTGTAAGTGGGGTCAGAATCTATGGTTCTAAACGAGAAGTAAAGACTTCCATATTTTTCTTTTTTCCTATGAAACCACCCTTCCCTAAAAGCTGGCTCTTAGAGGTTGTTTTAAAAGTAGTTAGCTGTGATTTTAGGCACTTGTTGATCCCCCCTAACCCCCCTTAAAAAGGGGGGAACCCGGAGTCAAAGTCCCCCTTTTTAAGGGGGATTTAGGGGGATCTAAACGTTTTTTTACCGAAAAGAGGACTTTTCAAACAACCTCTTAGGATGGTAGGGTTCTTTTTTTGATTTATGCAAGAAGTCTAGTATTCATCTGGCAGTTATTGGTACAAAAGATTTGTATCTAGAACAACAAAACCTCGTCCATTTTGAAACCTGGAGTAGTGTGGGCATCTTGCCCGCTAGTACAATACGGTAGCAAGATGCTCCCACTACTTTTAAAAAGTATGGTTTTCAAAATAGATGTGGTTTAGAACAGGTTATTAGACGCTACCGAGATATCTTTCTGGAGATGGAAGTTAAAGAGCAGAAATTTGCATTAAGTAATATATAGCTTATCAAACTGGACTTAGGTCGGGGTATTCACTTATATTAAATCATACTACTTGATGCTAATTTTATAGTTTTTGTTAAATCCATACTAAATTTTTACAGTAAAAATAACTATTTAGGCATAAACTTCATTATGTATTTATTAAAAATAACAAAACCTTAGGAGTGTAAAAAAGTAGGAGCAAATGCGTAATAATAATTATACATAAGCACTCTACGTATATATTACAAACCAAGTCCCAAATCAATGAGAACAAGTTGTTTGATACGAGATATGTTTGTGTATGTATTGACGTAAACTACTTTCAGTTGACAAAAACTTTGTAGACCATTTGATCTGCTACAAGGCACAGATGAACCAAAAATAAAAAAAATCAGGATTGTTTTGTTTACTTAAATAATTAGTTTAACCTACATTATGTATTGTAAAACTAATTTTGGATCCAGAATCAAACAATTATCCCATTTTACTTAAGCTTATGCAGCTCTATACAACTCGTGAAATCGAACAACTTGAACAAAACGAAGACCTTCCTTACTTAATTGAAATTATGGAGTGGGTAAAAAACTTTTTAGGAAGACCTCATCCTAAATTAGGAAGACCCGGCGCAGTTTGCCCTTTTGTACCTTCCTCTCTGAGGTCAAACAGTGTTCGTCTGGCAGTTGTTCACACCAAAGATTTCTATCCAGAACAATTGGAACAGGTTGTTGCACGCTACCGAGATATGTTTATTGAGATGGATGTTCCAGAGCAAGAATTAGCAATTAATAAAGCTTTTTTACTAATCTTTCCTGATGTCCATATAGAAGACGCTCCTAAAGTAATAGATAGTGTCCAACAAAAACTGAAACCTTTGTTTGTTGAGTCAGGATTGATGATAGGAGAATTTCATAACCGCAATGAAAGTCCAGGTCTGCACAACCCCAACTTTCGTCCACTTCGTAGCCCTATCCCCTTGTTGGCTATCCGGTTTATGGTTGAAGCTGACCTCCCCTTTCTTCAGAATCCAACTGATCCACACTTACGTATTCAGTATCTGGAAGCTTATTTAAAGCATTTTGGTGATAAATTTACAGATGAAATAAGGATTAGGAATGCTCGTCAACTATTAGATTTATCGAAAGAACAACTTAAGCAAGAAAATTTGGTGAGTTCTTATATATAAATAAATATCAAATATTTGAATTGGGCATTGAGGATGGGAGATTAAAAGTCTTTGTCGCAAGGCTATTAGGTGAAATGTCAGACAATACTACTGACTCAATTTTTTATCAGTTATCCTTCCCAAGGCTTAATTCGCGGTTACAGCTTGTTAATATCGCAATCCTATTTGATTTGTGGTAACTGCAACCGGCAGATCCCCGACTTCTTTAATAAGTCGGGGATATTTTTTCTCATAGATGATTTAAGATTGCTATAGTATTTAATCTATAATAATACTCTTGTTTAATACATAAAAGCAAATAAATAGAATGGCGAAAGAAATAGAGCGGAAATATTTAGTTATAGGAGATAGTTGGAGAGGACTAGCTGAAGGTAGTGTCTATCGTCAAGGATACATTGCCACACAAGACAAAGCGACTGTACGTATACGTGTAGCCGGAGAAAAAAGTTATTTGACAATTAAAGGTCCGAGTATTAAATATTCAAGATTAGAGTTTGAGTATCCTATTCCTATTGAAGATGCTCAAGAAATGCTTGAGATATTGTGTGAACGCCCCTTTATAGAAAAAGTCAGATATAAAATAGAGTGGTGTGGTTTGATTTGGGAAATAGATGAGTTTGATGGTGTTAATAAAGGACTAATATTAGCAGAAGTTGAACTCAGTGATGAAAATCAACAAATTGAACTACCAACTTGGATTGGACAAGAAGTTTCTGATGACTCCAGATATTTCAACAGCAATTTAGTAAAACACCCTTTTTCACAATGGTAATTGGTGAAATATTGGGGATCAAAAATTCCTAATGCAGAAGCAGAATGTACATTGGATTCAAAGTCTGATCATCTAGTTTAGAGGATGTTTGAAAAGTCCTATTATCGGTAGCAAAAAGTTTTAGATCCCCTAAATCCCCCAAGGGGTGTTAGGGAGGATCAATCAGTACCAAAAGTTACAATCAACCACTTTTCAAACAACCTCTTAGCGATCGCACCATCAAATATCACTTCCAATACTTCTTGGATCGGACTTGAGTCGTCCTAGATTCACATATTCAATAACATTATTAATATGTAATTTAATTGATAAATTTTCTCCTGTGTAAAATTATCAGATAATTTAATATTTATTACTACGATAAATGTATCGATTTTTAGATGTATCTAACTACGGTAAATATATAAATTTACAGGTGTTTTCTCGGAGTGAAAGCCCGGTAAAATCATCGACTTTTGAGGAAACTTACTAATTAAAATTCCGGCAAAATTACTAGTTAAATTTAAATTCAAATATCTGTTTTTTAATCATGGACAACTTGAAATCGCGTGCTAGAATTACAGCAAAATTACCTAATAAATAGTTGGCAGACTTGATTGTATTTGCTGATTTAAGAGGCTGGAGTCATTTATTTCTTCAGGCTTAAATATGGGTATTTGAAGCAAGGCTCAATAATTTGAGTCCCAGATAAAAATCATTGAGGTAAAAATCTAAATTATGAAGTACGTTACTAATTTTTTTAGTACTCTATTTGTTGTTAGCACTGGACTATATTTACTACCTCATTCGGTAGCCAATGCAGTTACCTTAAGCAATGGCACGATCGCTTTTGTCGAACCACCGCGTTTAATTAGTGCCAGTACTCCATACAGCAATACGAGTGTTCCAAATACGACATACTATTTCACTCTGGAAGTACCAGCGACAGCTGGGGAAGCCTTGCAGCAGGTTACTTTTAACCAGATTCAGGGGACTGAAGAGATTGCATTCAATCAGAAAGATACTTTTGCCTTTGAAGGCACACGCAATCACCAAGGTTCAAAGTTGGCACTCAAAGCTGTGAAAGGTGGCGATAAACAGCAGAGTATTACAGTAATCTTCGACACTCCTATACCACCGGGAAAGACGGTTACTATTGGTCTGCAAACTTACTACAATCCTTTTACTGATGGTGTCTATTTATTTGGCGTTAAGGCTTTTCCCTCTGGTGAGAAAATTGCTGGCCAATCTCTCGGTATTGGACGCTTCCAATTTTCTGGGCCTACGACTACAGATAATTAATTTTATTAGAGACTGGGGACTGGGGACACTTCGACAAGCTCAGTGCATCGCTGGGGACTGGGGACTGGGAAAACTTTTTTCCACTCCCCAGTCCCTTCTATTTAACCTATTCAACTATTCAACGCAGAATCTGTTATTTTAACCATTGAGGACAAAAGTTATACTTGCCCTTTACTTTTTTGAGAAAGTTTTCGCTACAGACTGCATTTTCTTAATAATGTCAACAAATTTTAATACACTCTTGTTTTTTAGCATAATCTGTGCAAATCTTGTAATTAAATACAACGGCATATCGGTCAAGTTATAGTAGTATAAGTAAATTAGGTGGTTTATCCGATCAATTCAGAATTTAGTGCCAAGTAAACTTTTAGCCTCTATTACAAGGATTATTGAAAGCTATGTCTGAGCAACGCTACGGGAAACGAGGGAGATGAATTAATAACCAATGCCAATTCCCAACTCAATAAGTTAGGAGATATATAAAATCGTGAGTACATATCAATCTGAGTCAAGGAATAGTTCAGAAGTTGAACTTTATTTCGTCTTTTCTAAATTAGAAATTACTAAACTTAAGCTAGAGTACTCTTGGAGAGTAAAGCCATGTTTTTAGGACAAATTGAAAGAGAATGTTTGGATGAAGAAAATTGGTCACTTTGGCAAAAAACTAAATTACCAGATCATCTACAGTTATTAGTAGATCAAGAACAAATAAAATCCGATATCTGGGAATTACAGACCAAAGAGCCTAGTACCGCAAGGCGGAATTCAAAATTCAAAATGGCGCTCTCTACCTTCGCGCAGCGTGTCGCAGACAGAGGCTAAAAGCCTAGCTTGCTTCTCTGTAAGGGTACACGGACTCGTTCTAAGCGAAACCATGCCGTTGGCGAAGCCTCTCGAAGAGAAGGCTTTACGCTGCGCTAACAAAATTCAAACTAGGTATCCAGCGTCAGTGTTTCATTGATTTGGAACCGGTGGTTTATTTCCGTTGTGCTGTACTAGTACGGCTACGCAAAAGTCAAAAGCACCGAAGTTGTAATTTAAGAAAGTCTTGGCTCAGACTTATCTCAAAAGTAAAAGGAATGAATATCAATGGCACACCTCTTTGAACCATTCAAGATTCGTGAAGTTACCTTTCGCAACCGCATTGCCGTTTCACCCATGTGTCAATATTCGAGTACAAATGGATATGCTAATGATTGGCACATTATTCATTTAGCTACTCGTGCAGTTGGCGGTGCCGGGATCGTGTTCACAGAAGCAGCAGCCGTAGAACCTGGTGGACGCATTAGCCCGCAAGATTTAGGAATCTGGTCAGATGCACACATAGAAACTTTAGCTAAGACTGTGGCATTAATTCATAACTTTGGGGCTGTTGCAGGTATTCAACTTGCTCATGCAGGCAGAAAGGCCAGCACTGCCAAACCGAGTAAAGGAGGAAAAACGCTGGATGAATCTCAGGAAGGTTGGCGGCCTTTGGTTTCGAGTAGTGCGATCGCTTTTAGCAAAGATAGCCCAGTCCCAGAAGCCCTCAGTATAGAGGGAATTCAACAAGTTATTGGTGCCTTTGCCCAAGCTGCCAAACGTTCTCTAGAAGCTGGTTTCAAGGTAGTTGAAATCCATGCTGCTCACGGTTATCTACTGCACCAATTTCTTTCACCCCTTTCTAACCACCGTCAAGATGATTATGGTGGTAGCTTTGAAAACCGGACTCGTATCCTCAGAGAAGTAGTTCAAGCAGTCCGAGAGGTTTGGCCCCAAACACATCCACTCTGGGTACGCATTTCTGCCACCGATTGGGTAGACAATGGCTGGGACATTGAGCAAAGTATCGCTTTAAGCGACAAACTTAAATCTTTGGGAGTTGATCTCATCGACAATTCATCAGGTGGTATTATACCGGGCGTTAATATCCCAATTAAACCTGGTTATCAAACTCAGTTTGCTGAACGCATCCGCCGCGAAGCTAATATTCATACAGGAGCCGTGGGCTTAATTACATCCCCTGAACAAGCTGACGAGATTATTCGTACAGAAGTAGCTGATATAGTGCTGTTGGGACGTGAACTACTCCGCAATCCTTACTGGCCACATCTGGCAGCTAAACAACTGGGACACGATAAACTCTGGCCTGTTCAATACGACAGAGCTTGGGTATGATGTCTTCAGCATCAATTCCCCCAAATCCTTGCTACTTGGCAGTACTAGTCTGTAAAGTTTAAATTGATGGGTAAACAATTTCGTAGTAAGGACTTTAGTCCTTATTTTCTAAGCCCTAAAGTGCTTACTACAATAGGGGAAACGCACCTTATTTACTAATAAAATCTAAGAGAGATTTAAAAATGACATGGATAATTGTAAAAATCGATAAAATGATCAATAAAATGAATAAATTCTCTCTGAAAGGTATGATTCAGCTTATCTAATGCTAAATCATTATTTATAAATACTAAAATAATTCAATATTTGAGTCTATAAAAGTATGTTTATCTAAAGGAAAAATGAAATTTTCCCTAAAAAGCCAAATTCAAATTTTGATATGTGAGTTTAAGCTAGCTCTAAGACTCTTGATAAATAATTGTTATCCAGCCCAGGGAGAAACTATTTATTTTTTATTCCACGTTTGACACGCTTCTCTTGACCTAAAAGATTGACTGCAATATGTCTGAGAATTGCAAAATTCTGTGGAGGATTATCTTTTCTAATGCGACAGTCATCTTCCTTCAAGGCGACATCTAATAACGGCAGTCGCTACAACGGGGGGAACCCCCGCAACGCGCTGCCTCTCCAATGTAATGAATTCTCAATTCCCCAATGACTGCGAATAGAATTACCAAACTGTTTAGCATTTGATTCCAGGCTACTGATAAAATAATGGGTTTCAACCGTTGTTTCACCATTTAATGAACGGACGGATTCTACCATTCCAACACGATTAAATTTTGACCAAACTGAATCTGGATTAAGCCGAGGTTCCATTAACATTACGTAATTGCGGATTTCATGACGACCATGCCCTGTTTCTTCTGTTTTATATGTGCTATGTGCAATCCCCTCAAACCCTGTAGCTATGCCTGAAGAGAATAGTTTTTCAACTTCATCATAAAGGTTGCCTTAGTTCTTCTTTTCCAACCATCCGCTCCACAAATCACAGCAGATACAGCAATGGTCATGATATCAATTAAATTGTGTCGTTTAGTGCGGTCAATTCGTGGGTCTTCTATTCCCCAAAAATGGTCAGCAATCGTGATTTTTGGTTTGAGCTTCATCTTAAGAACTGGGAGAATGTAATTCTTCTTTCTGATAAATGTGAGAATACCATGTTCTCTGACAAGCAGCCGTCCTGACTTTTCACGCCATCTGTAATAAGTCACTTTGAAGAGTTTTCGATGGCGTAACCGCCCTTCTTGGTAGCGATCGCATAAATTGAGTTTTTCTTTGGGCTGATCTTCTTGTAATTCCTAGTCATTCATCTAAAACTATTGAGAATCAGACTGTGAGAAAACCTACGCTATTAAGTGGGGAAGTGACCGTGAAAATTCAGGCAGCCGTCGGCTGCCTCTAACTCCCCATCATAATGATTATTATTTTCATATTTATTGAGATTTAATTTCCTCAAAGCCTTATGTAGTTTGAGTCTTGGTGTATTTTATCCTGATTCAGGCTCGTCAATATTTAAATGCGTTTGCCCTGGCTTGATGAGTGTGTTCCACGACCTTTGAGGCGTGAACTCACTGATTATGAAGTACGCACAGTTGTGGAGATGGGATGGTCAGGTAAAAAGAATGGTGAACTGTTGCAACTGATGATGCAGCAGAATTTCACAATTCTCCTCACAACAGACCAAAACTTAAGATATCAGCAAAACTTGCAACAGGCTGGAGTTGCGGTCATTGTTCTTGTAGCGTCTAGTAATCGTCTACCTGATTTACTTCCATTGATACCTAGTGTTCACAGTGCCGTAGTAGCGATCGCTCCGGGTGTGGTTGTTGAAATAGCAGATTGTTGACGCGAACTTCATACAACAATTCTATTCTTTGTGATGATCAAACCGAATTCCTAGAAAGATGTCATAAACAAACTCAAAAAAGTCTTTTTTCTGCAACAATCCTGAAGTTTGATAACATCCTTTTTCATCTAACAGGGGCTTCATGACATAGTATGCAGGCTGGTAATTATACCAAGGAATAGAAGGCCACAAATGATGAATTAAGTGGTAATTCTGTCCCATAATTAGGATATTGAGAACTTGGTTAGGATAGACGCGAGCATTTTTCCAGCGATCGCGCTCGGCAAAAGGACGATGGGGCAAATAGTCAAAAAATAATCCCAGGGCTATACCCACCACAAAAGCCGGGATAAACCAAAAATTCAGAATGTAACCCAAAAAGTTGTACTGCACTGATATATAAACAATTACACCGACAATCAAGCGGCTGATGAACCATTCTAATAGCTCATATTTACGCCACAATCGCCGTTGAAAGAAAAACACCTCGTGGTATAAAAACCGCACCGCAATCAGCCACAGAGGTCCACCAGTAGAGACATAATGATCTGGGTCGTCTCTAGGATGGTTGACATGGCCATGATGCTGTAGATGCACCCGCGTAAATACTGGAAAAGCAAAAGCTAGCATCAAAGCACTGCCATGTCCTAACATCGCATTCATCACCCGGTTACGATGGGCAGATTGGTGACAGGCGTCATGAATTACCGTTCCAGCACAATGCAAGGCAATGGTATTAACGCTAAAGCACAGCCAGTGCGGCCATTCCCAAAGCCAGTAACCAAAGTTAGATAACACCAGCATTGTCACAGCTACAGAAAACAACAGTAGTGTGGGATTGAAATCACCAGGAGGCGCTAAAAATTCCTTGGGTGGGATTGTCAGTGGCTTTTGTGCCGCCGATGCGATCATTTCTGACATTAACTCCTTCTTTACCAAACATTACGAATATACGATGAATATTAGGGAATAATAAACTTTTGCAAAGTTTTGTATAGCAATATTTATCTACATCTTCGCATATCAGCAGATGAATAACGCTATGATTCCAGACGAAGCCTAGTCTTTACTGATAAGTGAGGTATGAGAATCGGCAAGAAGTTTATGGCATAAACTCCTTCGTGGGGAGGATGGATACAAAATTGATGTAGTATATCTAGTCTATCCCACAGTCCCCACTCTCCCATAAACCCTCTCTAACTGCTTATATCTATTGATATAGCAGTAACTGAAAAGGAGATGCCACTTAAGTTACGATGACTTCCCAGATAGCTCCCTAACTTCAGCCCCTATGCAACTAAGAGATTCTCTGCGCCGGACAAAAATTGTTGCTACTATTGGCCCTGCCACTAGCAGTCCTGAAATGCTCAAGGCGATTATTGAAGCGGGAGCCACGACGCTGCGGCTAAATTTCTCCCACGGAACTCATGCCGACCATCAGCGTAGTATTCGCTTAATTCGGCAAACCGCCTTTGAATTAAATCAGCCAGTGGCTATTCTCCAAGACTTGCAGGGCCCAAAAATTCGCTTGGGGAAATTTGACAACGGATCTATAGTTTTGGCAAAAGGCGATCGCTTCACCTTGACAAATCGCCCGGTGGTCGGTACGCAGGAAATTAGCTGCGTCACCTACGATCATTTAGCCGAAGAAGTCCCCGTTGGTGCAAAAATCCTCCTCGATGATGGGCGAGTAGAAATGGTGGTGGAGGAGATTAACCGAGACAAAGGTGATTTGCATTGTCGCATCACCGTACCTGGTAAGCTTTCTAACAACAAAGGCGTAAACTTTCCCGGTGTTTACCTGTCAATTAAGGCAATGACCGACAAAGACCGAGAGGATCTGATGTTTGGTCTAGATCAAGGTGTGGATTGGGTGGCACTTTCCTTTGTCCGCAATCCCCAGGACATGATCGAAATTAAAGAACTAATTTCTAGTACAGGCAAGCAAGTGCCAGTGATTGCCAAAATTGAAAAGCACGAGGCTATAGAACAAATGGAGGCGGTTCTAGCTTTGTGTGATGGCGTAATGGTTGCCAGAGGCGACTTAGGGGTGGAATTGCCAGCAGAGGATGTTCCCGTACTCCAAAAGCGGCTAATTGCCACAGCTAATCGCTTGGGGATTCCCATCATCACTGCTACTCAGATGTTAGACAGCATGGTGAGCAATCCCCGTCCCACTCGCGCGGAAGTGTCGGATGTGGCAAATGCGATTTTAGATGGTACGGACGCGGTGATGCTCTCCAATGAAACCGCAGTGGGTAGCTTCCCTGTAGAAGCAGTGGCGACGATGGCGCGGATTGCCGAGCGGATGGAGCAGGAAGAAGCCCAACACTTAAATTTGCGTTCTTCGAGAGATGCTCGCCGCTCCATTCCTAATGCCATTAGTCAAGCTGTCGGTCAAATTGCCGAACAACTAGATGCAGCAGCCATCATGACCCTAACGCAAACTGGGGCGACAGCTCGCAATGTCTCTAAGTTTCGTCCGCGTACACCGATTTTGGCAGTGACACCCCATGTGAATGTAGCACGGCAGCTACAGATGGTGTGGGGAGTAAAACCGTTGTTAGTACTAGGATTACCTTCCACTGGTCAGACATTTCAAGCTGCGATCAATGTGGCTCAGGAACTTAAGTTACTGACACAAGGAGATTTAGTCGTGATGACTGCGGGCACACTCCAGGGAATTTCCGGCTCCACGGATTTGATTAAGGTAGAAGTTGTGACGGCGGTACTAGGTCACGGAATTGGTCTGGGACAAGGTTTAGTGAGTGGTCGCGCACGAGTGGCGAATACTGGCATGGATGTTAGTAACTTTAATCCCGGAGACATTTTGGTTGCACCACGCACTAGCGCTGATTTTGTTGAGGCAATTCGGAAAGCTGCCGGGATTATTACGGAAGATGAAAGTCTTACAAGTCACGGGGCTGTGATTGGCTTACGTCTGGGTGTACCAGTGATTGTCGGCGTGAAGCAAGCAACGCAGGTGATTCGGGATGGGGCGATTATAACGTTGGATCTGCAACGGGGTTTGATTTATTCTGGGGCGGTGAGAACGTCTTAGGAGTGGGGAATGGGGACTGGGGACTGGGGACTGGGAGATGAGGGAGAAGAACTATGAATGATTTACCAATGTCCAATACTTCGACTTACCTCGGCTCCGCTCGGCACAAGTCGCGGTTCCTGAGCGTAGTCGTACCACTTCGTGGAAGCAAGCTACGCGTAGCGTCTCGTAGAGAAGGGCAGTACAAGTGCCCAATGCCCAATGCCCTTTATCCAGACTAATGACTAATGACTAATGACTAATCAAACAGTTGCGATCGCAACCCCCAGCCATCCAGCAAAGTTTTGCTGTTGTGTGGAGTTAGGATGCTCAACAGGTTTTACTTGATATCGAGTGGGATGTGGTGATGCGAGGATGACTGAATAAGTACGCAGTTCGTCTTGGTGGAAAAGTGTAACTTCAATTTTATTGTTTGGTTGGTAATCTTTCAGGCGATCGCTTAAGCCACCCGCCGCTAACTTAATCCCATCAATTGCTAACAACTCATCACCTGCATCAATTCCCCCTACTTGTGCAGGTGATGCAGTTTCCACAAACTTAATCATCTCCCGCCCATTCTCTGTATTTATTCTCACACCCAAGTAAGGTTCTTCCGGGTGTTCAGCTACCAACTGCAAGCCAAAGGGTTCTAAATACTGATTAAAGGGTAAATCGTCAGTGCCATCAATGTAGCGTTTCAAGAAATCAGTCAAATCGATGCCGGCAACAGATTCTATAACTTCCTGCAACTGTTCTGGGGTATAACCAATTTCAGCTTGACCAAATTGCTGCCACATTTTCAGCATTACGTCATCTAGCGATCGCTGATTGTCGTGAATAGAGCGAATCAGTAAATCCAGCAATAACGATACCATTTCTCCTTTTAAATAGTAGGACATTTGGGAATTACCGCTATTGGCATCCGGGCGATAGAGTTTTATCCAGGTATCAAAACTCGACTCGGAAAGGGGTTGTACCTTGCGCCCTGGTGTCGTTTCATATCTGGTAATTTCCTTGCCCAAGTTATTCAAATACGACTTAACATCATAAATTCCTGCCCGTAAAGGAATTAACAAGTCATAGTAGCTAGTAGTACCCTCACAAAACCACAATGATGGTGTGTAGTTTTCTTGATCGTAATCAAAAACCTCTAATGCTTTTGGGCGAATTCGCTTGACGTTCCACAAGTGAAAGAACTCGTGTGCTACCAATTGGAGAAAGCGATCGTATTTATCCTGAGCGCGAAACCCAAAACGGTGATAAATCAAAGAGCAAGAATCTTTATGCTCTAAGCCGCCAAAAGCTTGGCTAAATAAATGTAGCAGAAACACGTATCGTTGATATGGCAAACCGCCGAACATCTGCGCTTGTACCTCGACGATTTTTTGAATGTCAGCAATTAACTGCTGGGCTTGGAAATTACCTTGTCCCCAGATTGCTAGTTCATGGGGTTTTCCCAAAACCTCAAATTTATATAATTGGTGGCTACCAATCTCAAAGGGAGTATCAACAAGAGTATCAAAATCGCCAGCTAAGAAAGTATTTGTTTCTTTATCAACAGGTGGCAAAGCAGTAGTTATCTGCCATTCTGGGCGTGATGGTACGATGGTGACGCGAATGGGTTGCTTTTCCCAACCTGGTATTCTAAAAAATAGTGCCGCACCGTTAAAATAACCGTGGCTGGTATCTAAGTGATTTGTCCGTACTGATAGCTCATTGGCAAAAATGCGGTAACGTACAGTTAATTCTGAAACACCTATTTTGTCTACTTGCCAGTGATTTTTACTGATTTTCCGCCAAGGTAAAGGCTTATCCTCTGCAAAAGCCACAAAATCCTGTAAGTTCTTGGCATATTCCCGGACTAAGTAGGAACCGGGTGTCCATACTGGCAGTTTTAAATCGAGAATCGGTGAGGGATAATCTACAAGGTGTAAAGTCACTTCAAACAAATGGGTTTCTGGTTGGGACATTGCCACCAGGTAATGAATCGTTGGCTCGGTTTCTTGGATGTAGGTGTGGCGACGAGTTGCTGTTGCTTCAGTCATCTTCTGTGCTGAGTTAATAGTAGATGGGTGATTTTTACCATCATGACAAATTTATCTTTTAACTTTTGACTTTTCTTTGCTGCGGCTGGGTATCAAATTCCCGAATAGCGTTATGCAATTAGCGGTTCATCTGGTAATGGGATTAATAATGTTATCCCAGCACTGTCGGAAATATAGGATTACTATTTGATTTTTGAACAACACGTAGGGTGTGTTATCGCCGAGAGTACGGCACCAAACCCTTGAAAATGGTGCGTTAGACTAAAGTCATAACGCACCCTACAAATAATTAATTTTTTTCACAAATCAAACCGGATTAGCCTGGTTCCCAGCCTCCAGGCTGGGAATGTATTCCGAGGGGCTGCTGCCTCCGGTCAAGAAAGAGGAGGCGGAGCCTCTCAGAATGGGTTCCCAGCCTTGAGGCTGGGAACCAGTAGGGGCAAGGGCTGTATCTTAACTTAGTGCCATTTGCCTCTGCTACTTTTACTAATTTATGACCTATTCCAAACCTTTATGAAGGCAATCACCGAATATCCGCAAGCATTCATCATTACACCATTTACTGTACCACTGACAGCAGACCCTATAAAAGGCATCATTGTTGCTACGTTGACTAAAGTTTTCTCGCCTGCTTTGGAGATTAATTTAATTCCTAAAGCTTTGTTTATCTCAGCAAAAGTTTTACCAGGAATAGACATTAAAGCTTTTTGAATAGCTTGTGAGCCTACTTTAGTTCCTAATTGATTAGCCAGTTCAGATACACTCACTCCAGCCGCAGCAGCTAAAACTAGTAGTCGCGCAGATTCGTTTCTTATATCAATGCCATAAAGGGTAAAAAGAGCTGATGCTAGTTTCACATTTGAATACAAAGTAATCCCAATATCAGTGGGTATTCCGGCTAGTCCTATGAATCCACTGAAAATACCATTGCCTACTGACCAAACGGTTGACTCTAATATCATCAAGTTTGCAATGTTATCTCTATTACCTACCCAATAAAAGTTGTTGGCAAAACATAGTCCCCATTGCCTACCATCGTCAATAGCATAAGCAATAGTTTGCCCGATAACAGGCATATTCATAATCGATTCAAAATCCATACAATTTTTACCTGATTAACTGAGAAGACCTAGAGATTTCTAGCTTTAGTATTCCCAGTAGCAAAACTTAAATATTGGTATTATTTAAAGCTTTGATGAAGTCTGTAAATAATGCTCATTACGCAAAGCGACTTTACAAAAGTTCAGTTTCAATTTTTGAAACCAGACTGACAAAAGCTGTAGAAAGAGGTTAGTTTAAGTGTTAATCTCAAGCCGCACCCCAGCAGCAATGGTAAAAGAATTAGCAATTTGCACTCGTGGATTAACTAAGCAATTTGACCGACACGTTGCTGTCAATGATGTTGATTTAGAAATTCAGGCGGGGGAAGTATATGGACTAATTGGGCCGAATGGCGCGGGTAAAACAACTCTCATCCGTATGTTGGCGACTGCTGAGGAACCAACTACAGGTGAGATTTATATTAATGGCGATCGCCTACTCCGTGACAAGAGTAACCCCAAACTCAAGCGTCGTCTAGGCTACTTACCTGATGACTACCCGCTATATGAGGATTTAACAGTCTGGGACTACCTAGATTATTTTGCGCGTCTGTATCGTTTACGAGAACCACGTCGCACTCAACGCTTACATGAGGTTTTAGAACTAATCCAACTTGGGAATAAACGCCATAGTCAGATTTCTACTCTGTCGCGGGGGATGAAGCAGCGCTTAAGTTTAGCGCGAACCATTATCCACGAACCAATTTTACTATTACTAGATGAGCCTGTTTCTGGGCTTGACCCCATTGCTAGGATGCAATTTCGGGAAATCATTAAGGCTTTGCAAGAAGCTGGGATGACTGTGATCATTTCTTCCCACGTTCTCAGTGATTTAGCTGAACTCTGTACTTCTGTGGGAATTATGGAACTTGGCTTTTTGGTAGAGAGTACTTCCCTACAGCAACTTTATCAACGTTTAGCCCATCAACAAATTGTGTTGTCAACTTTGGGGAACCTAGAGACGCTTTTGAACGAACTAAAACATCATCCTTTAGTAGAAGAGTGGGAGGTAATATCAGGAAAAAATAGCGTGCGGGTGAATTTTTCGGGCAAAGATGAAGATAGTGCTGAGTTGTTGCGATCGCTCATCAAAGCAGGCATTCCTCTGACTGATTTTCATTGTACACAAGAAGACTTAGAAAGTATTTTCTTAAAATTAGGTCACAAACAAGCATCTTAATACGTCAATAAATATCACTCCCCATTTTTGGAGATTTTTTTCTATGATGCCCAATTTAATAGAGCAAATCGGCGATTGGAATCCGCAACTATTCCGGGAACTCAAAGGACGGCTGAAGTTTTTTAATGTAGCGATCGCAGTTGCAACATCTTTGCTACTGCAAGTGGTAGTTTTTTTATATCAGTTACGAGAGTTTCCTGATGATAGATACTCGCTAACTGGTACATACTGTAGTTCGTATCAACTCTATCAACAACAACAAAACCAGGTTTTCGAGCAATCAGATCAGTCTAGAATTGCAGACTTCAATGATTTCTTATCAAATAATTTTTGCCCCCCAAATCAAATTAATTCCCAGTTGTGGTGGCGAGACCATTGGGAATATATTTTCCTAACATTTAGTGTAATTTTTATATTTACACTATTAGTTGCCGGAACCTATTTGTTAATCAACGATTTAGCCAAAGAAGAAACTCGCGGTACGCTGAATTTCATCCGTCTCAGTCCCCAATCAGAAACAACTATCTTGACTGGCAAGTTACTAGGAGTTCCGAGTTTAATTTATCTGATTATCTTAGTAACACTTCCTTTACATTTATGGGCTGGGCTTTCTGCCAAAATTGCCTTTGATCACATTTTAAGTTACTACGCAATTCTTGCTGCTAGCTGTATTTTCTTCTACAGTGCGGCACTATTATTTGGCTTACATAGTCGTTGGTTTAGCGGTTTTCATCCTTGGTTAGGGAGTGGTGCAGTTTTCCTGTTTCTGTTCACAACGATGGTTTTTGCATCGTCTTATAACAACAGTTTAAACAATTCAACGGCTTGGCTTAGACTCTTTAATCCTTGGGATGTAACAAATTATCTCTTTCCCAACTTGTTTCATATATCCGATGGTTCTCCCTTGACAAAGTTGCAGTTTTTCTATTTACCATTAGGGACAAGTGTTGTTAGTGTTGTTAGTTTTCACTTGCTGAACTTTGGATTATGTAGTTACGGTATTTTCCAAGCTGTTAAACGTTGTTTCCTTAATCCTCAAGCGTCAATAATCAGCAAGGAACAAAGTTATTTTTTAGTAGCGTTTTGCCAGTTGATGATGTGGGGATTTAGTGTACAAATTAGTCTAAATAATGAAAGATGGGATGAACGGGTTGCGGGAAATCTCGTTTTGCTGGCAGTGTACAACTGCCTGTTGATTTTAAGTTTAATTGTCGTTCTTTCCCCTCACCGTCAAGATGTACAAGATTGGGCAAGATATCGATATCAAGGAGTTTCTAGCCGGAAAAAATTATGGCAGGAGCTAATTTCGGCTGAAAAAAGCCCTGCACTCGTGGCGATCGCTATTAATCTGACGATTGTTACTATCCCCTGGCTAGTTTGGATTTCACTTACATCTGTTTTTGATGCAAGCGATCGCCAAACTTGGCTGAGTAATGATATTGACAGGTTTAAAGTACTTTTAGCTATAGCTTTGTCTATCAGCTTAATGATGATTTGCGCTACCATCGCCCAATTAATACTTTTGCTAAAAACTCCCAAGCGTTCTTTCTGGGCAATTGGAACTTTAAGTACAGCAATGTTTCTACCACCGATGATTCTACAATTTATTGACATTGCCCCATCGAAATATCCTACTGTCTGGTTATTTTCAACTTTTCCTTGGGCAGCTATAGAATACTCTGGGGTGACAACAATTTTTATGGCATTCCTCGCTGAGTTAAGTGTTCTAGCGTTGTTAAACTTCCAGTTAGCAAGGCGCGTGAGATTAGCGGGCGAATCTGCTACGAAAGCATTGTTAGTAGGACGTTAAATTAGATCCATAGATCCCCGACTTATTAAAGAAGTCGGGGATCTAACATCGTTAAAATTTCCGAATAATGTTAAATATCCCTACTCAAGATTTACGCTATACAGCCATCCACTTTTTAGAACAAAGTCCCCCACAGCGTCTACAAATTCTTAAGCAACTGGGCATAGCTCGTTATGATTTTTTAACAAAAATACGGTTAAATGAAGCAAATATAATCTGTATAATGCGGTTTTTTAAATATCCCAGTCAGTTAAAGTTTCCTAATCTTGTAGGAGCAGATTTATCTGGTTTAATTTTAGATGGTGTAAACTTGATTCGAGGAAACTTATCAGAAGCAAATCTCCAAGGTAGTAGTTTAATCGATGCAGACCTTTTATTTGTAAATTTTACCAAAGCTGACTTGAGAAATGCAGATTTAGGAGGTGCAACTCTTAACGAGACTATTTGGTTAGAAACTTTAGTAGATAAGTGTCAGCTTGGCGTAGGGACTGGTTTAAGCAATCTACAACGTCAAGATTTACAACTACGCAAAGCTATATTTAATTCTTGAGAAAATGACTGATTTAACCGTTCTAAAATGTGCAAGTTAAGAGAATGCGATGGAAATCTAGAATAATTTATCGAGCAGCACTATGGTTCGTTATACTGATTTTGTTGACGATACCAATTTCACTGCTTGTCATTAATATTGTTCCTCTATTTTTCTGTCAAGCACCTTTGGTCAACTCGAAACGCAAAACCTTCGATGTCATCATTGTACTTGGCAACCCAGCAAATTCAGACGGCAGTATTGGTGAGATTGCGCGGCAAAGAGTTCTCAAAGCTGTAGAACTTTTTCACACTGGACGGGCAAAATACATTTTGTTTTCAGGTGCAGCCGTATATAATCACTATGTTGAAGCCGATGTGATGGCAAATTTCGCCCACTCTATAGGAGTTCCTAGAAGTGTTTTAGTGACAGACACACAGGCAAGAAATACTTACCAGAATCTATTCAATGCAAGCAAGATCATGCTTAAGAATCACTGGTCTTCGGCTTTGATTGTTACGTCGCCATACCATGTCAGGCGTACTGCATTTATAGTGTCCCACATAGGCATCGATTATCAAGTTGTGAAGTGCGAAGTACCCGTTGCAGCATGGATTTGGCAATTGCTCATAGGTCAATGGGAAAATTACGTGTTGACTCGATTAGCATTTGATGGATACTCAAAATCCTATGGATTGACTCAACAACAGATGCTGCGACCGCGCAAGGAAGTTTCGCAGTCGTGGCTACCTGAAACCTTTACCAAAAGCGATTGACAGCTTTTACCAAGTCGCCGTTTCTTAGCTGGTTTTCTTACACAAGCCAGTTCTAGCGAAGCAGTGACTGAGCGCCCCTCCCGTCTCTAGTTGGCCCCATCAAGGGATTTGTACAGCGCTCGGTCAACAACTGGCATTGCTCCGGGAGTCCAGAGGAACGGGGCAAAGCCCCTCCCTCGCGCCCACTTCACCACATCGAGATATCGTTCCCACTGCTCCCCACAATATTGTCATTACCCCCCTGACCATTGATCACATCATCGGAGTTGTCAAAGCCGTTAACATTGTTGTTCAGGTCGTTAAGGATCGATTTTTGTAGTAGCTTTCAGTTGTGAATTTGTAGTTAACTCTCTTTTATCACTTTGGGCGAACCCAATCGTTGAAAGAATTTTGGGGTTATAACTCTTCGTAATTCTAGCAACAGTTATTTGTAGGGCATGACTGCATTGCAAAATAAAAGGCGTTGCTAAACTTAAATCAGCAACGCCTAGTCTTGAGTATTCAAAAATTACTTAGCCCTCTTATTCTGCCCAAGCAATCAATCTTGGTTCATAAGGATTAGCCAGATTTTTATTTTTCGGCAATACACGCAAAGATAAGCCTTGCAAACCAGAAGCGGTATAGGTGATATTACCTGTGTAAATACTCAATTGCTGTGCATCCTCACCTTGGTAATCCATCACCACTGGTACAGCGTTGACAATCTCACCATTCGCATCGATCGCACCTTGATATAGCTCCACCTGCACATCATTATTCGTCAAAGTTGCTAAGTCAAGCTTGGCAATGACCGCAACGGTTTGGTTAACCTCAATGTCTGAAACTGCTGATACATCAATATCTTTGATCTTGATGTCGAACCAGTGTTCGCCCAGTTTTTCTTTCCAAGCTGCTAGTTCTTTAGCTGGAGCATAGTGATCAGCAGTCAGGGTATGATAGCGATCGCTAGCCGGGAAATAAGCTCTCCCAGCATATTCTCCTACCATCCGCGCTGTATTAAAGAAAGGACAATTCAACCGAATTGCATCTTTCATTTTGGCAACCCACGGACGGGGCAAGCCATCACTGTCACGATGTTCATAAAATAGCGGTACAACTTCCTTCTCTAACAACTCATAAAGAGCATTTGCTTCTACTTCATCTTGGTAGTTAGGATCGTCGTAATTCTCTCCATGTCCAATTGCCCAGCCTGTGCGGACGTAATCAGCTTCATCCCACCAGCCATCTAGTACACTTAAATTCGGCAATCCATTCATTGCGGCTTTCATGCCACTGGTTCCAGAGGCTTCCCGTGGACGACGCGGTGTATTTAACCAAATATCGCAACCTGAAACCATCAATCGGGCAATATGAATGTCGTAATTGGGAACAAACACTACCTGTTTTTCTAAGTGTTGTTCACGGATAAAGTGATTGATATCGCGGATTAGTTCTTTGCCAGGAATATCCTTAGGATGTGCCTTACCAGCAATCACGAATTGCACTTTTCGGTCTTTGTTAGCTAGTAAAAGCCGTTTAATGCGATCCAAATCACGCATCCAGAGAGTGGCGCGTTTGTAGGTGGCAAAGCGACGAGCAAAACCAATGGTGAAAGCGTAAGGATCTAAAACTTCTTGTGCCTGGAAAATTTCGGACGCGGAAGCACCGCGATCGCGCAGATGTTTGACCAAATGCTCGCGCACATACAGAACCATGTCTAAGCGGCAGCGTTCGTGATTGCGCCACAACTCCTCATCGGGTATGGCCTCCATCCGCTCCCACAATGGGCTATCTAGTGGTGCTGATGACCAGTTTGGCCCTAGGTAGCGATCGTACAACTCTTGAGTCGATTTCGCCACACAACTCCGAGCATGGACACCGTTAGTAATTGCTGCGATCGGCACTTCCTCTACTGGCACTTTCTGCCACAAGCCTTGGAACATTTGCCGTGACACTACGCCATGCAGTTGGGCGACACCGTTAGAAAATGTTGCCATTTTCAGCGCCAGCACCGCCATACTGAAAGGCCCAGATAAATCGCCTGTATTCTCGCGCCCCAGTCCTAAAAATTGCTCTTTGGGCAACCCAAATATCTCTGCATAGTACCCGAGGTAGTACAAAATTTTGTCGGGGGCGAACAAGTCAATTCCGGCTGGTACTGGCGTGTGGGTGGTAAATATATTGCTGGAAGCCACCACCTGTTTAGCTTGTGCATAATTCAGTCCTTCTTCCTGAATCAGCAAACGGATGCGTTCTAGGGCAGAGAAGGCGGCATGGCCTTCATTCATGTGGTAGGCGGTGACTTTCAACCCCAAAGCTTTGAGCATTTGCACACCACCGATCCCCAACATGATTTCCTGGTGGATACGCATATCGATGTCGCCACCATACAGCTGATCTGTAATGTCGTGGTCGTAAGTGTTGTTGGGTTCAATGTTGGTGTCCATCAAATACAGGGGCACTGTTCCTACCTGTACGCGCCAAACTCTGGCATACACCTTGCGTCCTGGATAATCTACCGCAATCTGTAGTTCTGAACCATCGGCATTACGCTCTAGATGCAAAGGCATATTATAGAAATCATTGCTCAGGTAGCGTTCTTGCTGCCAGCCGTCGGCATTGAGATACTGAGCAAAGTAGCCTTGCTGATACAGTAAACCTACACCTACAAGGGGTAGCCCCAAGTCGCTGGCAGATTTCAGGTGATCCCCCGCTAAAACGCCCAAGCCCCCAGAATAGACGGGTAAACAATCTACAAGTCCAAATTCCGCCGAAAAATAGGCGTAGCATTCCTTTGGTTTTTGCTCCCGTTGTTTCTGATACCAAGTGCGCTCTTGCAAATAATCTTCTAACTGACGGTCAGCTCGATCCATTTGCGCTAGAAAGCCTTCATCTTCGACAACTTCCAGAAGCCGCGATTGAGAGATAGTACCCAGCATTAACACCGGATTATGATGGCTAGACTCCCATAGGTCGGAGTCTAAGCGACGAAATAAATCTTTAGTATCAACGTTCCAATCCCAGTGCAAGTTATATGCTAGCCGCCGTAGTGGTTCCAGTCGCGGCGGTAGTGAAGGAGATACGTTAAATGTGCGAATTGGCTGCATAGGTTGGCAAAACTCCAAGTTTAGCTATGGTTATTGTTTACTCTCTTTACCAATGTTGCCAATTCTTCACACTGTACTTTGTGAAAAAGCGATGACTTTGTTAAACATTGAGAATTCTTTTTAACCTCGTTGCTAAAGTTTACACCAAGGTGTTTCTAATTTTATGCCTCACACTCAGCCATATACTTGGTATTTTAAGATTTAATCATTTACTGGCATATATCACTAAAAAAAATTTAGTTTTGAATAAATAATTTATATTTATTTTAGTATTGCTTTCGGGGATCAATTCTCAGGTCTTGGCTAAGGGTGAAAATTCCTCATAGCTGTGTCCAGGAAGGTTAAAAATTTAACTATTTCTTAATAAATTTACGCTGGGAAAAAAGCCGTGTGAGATTAAGGTTAGTTTAAGGTGATGAGTCACTTAATATATCGTTGGCTTGGTAAAAACAGTACCAAGCAGTTAACCAGGAAAGGCGATGCCTGGGTTGGGCTACGCCGACGCTAACTACTTGGTATTAAATGTTGACACTAAAGCAGAAAATAACTTAGTAACGTGTTATTTTATGCACCTAGTGAAGGTTGATCTTTAGTATTTTTTGTCATTGTCAAAGCTACGGCTGCTGCATAAGCAATTTCCGCCGCCATTTGATAAGCAAGTTTGATACTCGATGAAGCGTCCTTGGCTTTAGGAGTGAGGGAAGCTTTTTTTCGGCGGGACTCTTGTTTGACACCACCGGCTCCAATAGCTCGCTGTAAAATGATCCAGGCATCTAGGTCTTCTGAGTCATAATTACTTTGAAGCTGCGATCGCAGTTTATCTTCCGCTACAACACTTAGATAGCCAGTAGTTAGAGCTTCTTGCACAATTTCTTTAATTAAAGCCATAATTTGAACCAAGTGTGTGAGTTAAAAACCGATACCTCAATTTGGGCAATTTGATCTTGTTTTGTAGGCTTATCCTGAAAATTAAGCTACGTTTTAGCTTTCCTTCAATAAAATTTATAATGAGTAGTGCCAAGCACGCATCACCCGCTTGGCTCACCCGAATGGGTGATTTACAAATTTTTAGATATAATTTATAGCGAAGAAAAACATCTTAGCTTTTTCAAGAATAGGGTGTCATCAGTATAGTAGATATCATTCTGAGTTTAATGCCTAATCATAAAATTACTTGGACAAGCAACGGTAGAAATATATACAAAAATGCCAATTAACCGCTTACAGCATTTTTTATTCCTCATAACCAAGGGATTTTATCTAAGTGTATAAAATTATTTCATAGTAACTTAGGCTTTCTCCAACCTAGGCATCGCTCCAGTAAAAAAGTTAACTTATTTCCACAATTCTCATCAACAAACAACCGGCAAATCAACTTATTTATCGTAAATTAAAGGGTTTAAGACCCCTACATCTATATGTAGCACCCATTTCAGTCGGGGTTTAAATCCCCTGGAGTTGCTCCTCTTCGTCTGAAATGTCTTTAATTTTGAATTTTGAATTTTGAATTTTGAATTGTTAATGAGAGTGTTCCACTAAAAATAAAATGTGTTATCGTTAAAAGCAATTGTTATTAGAAACCATTCACCTAATTACAAACGTGAATTGGTTAGCCTGTAAATCATCCGTGTGCAACATGATTGGAGCAGCATACCCTAGAAATTCGTTGCAAGAAAGTCGTCATAGCAGTCGGGGAAGCGCTTACTTGTTTGCACCGATGGTTAACTTCAATGTGATGGCTGATGTGGGAGATAATCCACCCTAATTGGATTTTATTTGGGCAAAAATACCCAGATAAATCCAACAATAATTACATTATCATGCTAGGCATAAAATTTATCTAAATCTTTCAAATAGTCTAGTTAAATGTATTTTTTGTTGCAAAATAACTTGGGTAACTGAGTTGTTTTAAAAGACTAAAACCGCCTCAGGAGAAGTAGCCTCAAGGCAAAAAACTCTATACCTAGTTGCATAACAAGCTTTGCAAATTTGCCGGATAATCAAAACAGTAAATTGTCTGATGGGACAATTTCATATAGCGATGTCTGACGACAAGCCGCTCCGCGTCTATGCTCGTTTGTATCCAATACATTCTGCTCTCTCTCTTGAAAAGCTTTGACTAGATGAAACTTGCAATCAAACTTTTAGCTCTCCAAACCTCTCTCCTATAAAGGGAAAAGAGAGAGGCTTTAAATTTTGCTGGAAGGGCTTGGGGGTTAGGTCTCTAGCGCTATAGTCTGAGCTTTGATCCGGCAATGCACTGAAATTGTTTTGTTAATTACTCTGGTAAAAAAGAAGCCAAACTTTGGTTTTTCAACAGTTTAAAAACCATCTAAAATATTGGGAAATTTAGGTAATACTGCCATTTGATTACTGTGCTAATAAATACTAACACGGTTGGTATTTGCAGAAGATTAGGATACAGCCAAAACAACTTTTAACACTGTCAACAACAATTGATTGAAGAGATATGTAACCATGCATAACAAGGAATATTTTTCAAAATTGCAGCGCGTGCAAGAACTTTTAGTAACTACGGTGTTAGGAGATATCCCAACACTTCTTCTAGGGACAAAGTTGCGTAATATGGGATATCGGAGTATTTTTGCCCAGATAGGCAGCCAAGTGTATATTCAGAATGGTGTTGAATTTAACGGTACTTCTTGTATTGAGATCGGCAGTGGAGTCTATATTTTTAAAGGTGTGCGGATGGATGCTAGAGGACACAAAAATAATAGAATTCATGTAGGAAATAGAGTCGCTATTGAGCGTAACGTTGATATCGGGTCTTTGGAAGATACGTATATACATATTGATGAAGACACATTTATTGCTCCCAACGTGTGTATTGAGGGGCCAGGAGACATTAAAATTGGTAAACACTGCTTGATTGCTGCCCACTCAGGGATATATGCCAATAATCATAATTTTGCCGATCCGATGGAGCTGATTAAATACCAAGGCGTGACTCGGAAAGGAATTGCGATCGAGGATGATTGTTGGTTAGGGCATGGAGTAACGGTATTAGATGGCGTTACTATTGGCAAAGGCAGCGTTATTGGTGCGGGAGCAGTTGTCAATAGAGATATTCCTCCTTTCTCCGTTGCTGTAGGCATACCTGCACGAGTAATCAAAAACCGAGTTGGCAAAGACTTAAGCATTACTTCAAGCTGAGAAATAGGGGATTGGGGATTAGGGATTGGGGATTATTTTCTGTAACCTCTAACCTATACCTTTTTTTGGGAAACCTTTGTCGTCAGTCAACGTCACAAGAGTCAATAGTCTCTGAGTTATTTATTAGGGTCATTTAAAAGTCAGACAACTGACATCTTGCACCATTCTCAATAACAGTAGGGTAGACACACACTCTAATACCCAGTCCCCAGTCCCCAGTCCCCAGTCCCCAGTCCCTAATCCCCAGTCCCTAATCCCCAGAGTCCTCTAAAAAAGGGACGAGATTTGGGTAATATAAAGTAGCCATCTTTTCTGCATGGCAGATCCTGAAAGAAAAGCTCTCTTTGTTTTACCCGTTGGAGATATTTCTATGCTGACTTTAAAAATCGCTGTTTATATTGTTGTTGCCTTCTTCGTAACTATCTTCATCTTTGGATTTTTGTCGAACGATCCAGCTCGTAACCCCGGTCGTCGGGACTTAGAGTAAAAGGGCGATAAATCATCCGCGACTCCGAAAGGCAGAAGATACTAAACGCCACGGATACTTACTCAACTAGGACTTACGCAAAACTACACGCGCCTTGGGGCAATTCATGAATTGCTCTTACATCTGAAAACCAGGGTTTCGACTATTGTTTGCGTAAGTTCTGTAAACTTTTGCGTAGTAAGTTTCTTCCTATAAGTGGCTTGCTAGAAGTGGCAGAAGGCGACAGTCGGAAGGCAAAATGTATGTTTATCCTTCCGTCCGTCATTTGGCTGTTTGTTAGCCCGATTTTGCTCAAATATGCTTCATCCAGTTCTGCCGCCCGATCCGCCTCCTATCGTCGAATCTTTACAACCTGTAAATCCCGCCTCATCTGCTAGTGATACAAAATTTCTTTCAGGTGTAGATACTGGAATACACGAAAAGACAGACAAATCCAAACAGCCCAAGAATTTGGCTCAGTTGGCAATTGCGGGTAACACCAAGAGTGATCCGCCATTGCGAACTCTGCTCAACTCAACCCAAGATAACTTGGTAGTTGCCGAAACTCCCTCTGTACCTCATTCACCAGAAACCTTCCCACCAGAAACTTCCCCACTCAGAGGTTCTAGAAGTGCTGCATTTTTGGGGCAACCGCTTGTAGTTGGTTATCCCACACAAAAGGTTACAACCTCTAATGGCCAAGAGCAAGAAAATACAAAGACAAGTCCGAGCGTCGGCATCGAGCGATCGCAACTTCTCCTAATTTCAGCCCTGCGTAAACGGAAAATCCCAAGGGAAGGCGTTGTGGATTCTGGTATCTTTAGCTATACAGTTTCCCCAAATCCCCTTGTCGCCCAATCTCCGCCTCCTCTGGAAATTGCCCCGATCACAAATAGCCACAAGTTAGTCGAGTCCAAGGCGGAAATTGTCGCTGAGAAGTTAACCCAAGAAAAACAGCAAGGTGATATTACTACACAAGAGTCTCCAAAAAGAGACAATATTTCTGTATCTACTACTGATCTTGCACCGAGTTCTCAATCAGTACAAAATTTTATAGAATTCAAGTCTCGTAACCCGACAAACCAACCCTCAACGCCCATCACTGTAGAATTCAAGTCCCAAGTCCAACAACCAACGCCTACACCACAGGGAAGCACCACTAATCAGCCACAAAGTCAACCCTCTGGTACAACTGCCCCAGCTACCACACAGCCAGCCAGACCGAGAACTGTGGAAGTTACTTCAGATCGGCAAGAATATGACGAGCAACAGCGAATTATTACAGCTGTAGGTAATGTAGTTGTGCGATTTGATGGGGCGGTAGTGGATGCCGATCGCTTGCAAGTCAATTTGGATAACTTGATCGCTGCGGGAGAAGGCAACGTAACTTTAACAAGAGGCAATCAGATACTACGTGGACAACGCTTTACCTATAACTTTGTTCAAGATAGCGGGGAACTGGAAAATGGTAGAGGAGAAATTTATGTACCTTCAACCCAAACAGATTTTGCTTTTTTACCCACAGATGTAACTGCTGGTGGAGTTCCAAAACGTCCGCCCAGCGATCGCATTAGAGCAAATCAGCCCGTTTCTGGTGTGAGCAGTCCTGGAGGACTTGATGTGGCATTTGGTGGTCAGGCAGATGCTAGCAACATCCCGGTATCAAAAACAGGGGGTGCAGTTAATCGGCTCAGGTTTGAAGCTGAACACATTGACTTTTATCCGCAAGGCTGGCAAGCAAAGGATGTCCGTATCACCAATGATCCTTTTTCGCCGCCAGAACTGGAATTACGCGCAGATAAAGTAACTCTGACGCGAGAGACACCCTTGGTAGACCGCATCAGGACACAGCGACAGCGTTTGGTATTAGATCAAAAGCTCTCCTTACCAATTCCACTGGATGAGCAGACTATTGATCGTCGGGAGCGGGACGTTACACCTGCAATAGTCTCCCCCGGCTATGATGGAGATAAGCGGGGTGGTTTGTATATTGAGCATGGCTTTCCAGTAATCACTACAGACAAGACTAGCTGGACGATCACGCCCCAGTTGTTAGTACAGAGAGCTGTGCAAGATGGCACGGGTGACTTAGGCGCACTGTTTGCTGTGAAGACAAAAATAAATTCTGTTTTGAGTCCACGAACGTTATTTGAGGGGACTGGGGAGTTAACCAGTTTTGACTTGAACCAGATCGAAGACAATTTGCGGTTGAATGTGGGATTGCGTCAGACAATAGGCACTTCCCTCCCCCACACATTGAATGTGCAATATAACTACCGCGATCGCCTTTACAACGGTAGTCTTGGCTTTCAAACTGTCCAGAGCAGTTTTGGTGGCATTATTACCTCTCCTGTAATTCCTTTAGGAAAAAGTGGCATCAACCTTAGCTATCAGGCAAGTGCCCAGTATATCGATGCCAACACCGATCGCCAAGACTTACTAAAACCAGTACGGGAAAACGATCGCATCTCATTAAGTCGTTTACAAGGCAGCGTTGCTCTCAGTCGCGGGTTTTTACTGTGGCGGGGAAAACCATTACCACCCACTGCCACTGAGGGATTACGATACACGGCTAACCCTGTAGTTCCTTACTTGCAAGCGATCGCTGGTGTTACAGGCACTAGCAGTTATTACAGCAGTGGTGATAACCAAAGCACCTTAACTGGTACTATTGGCTTACAAGGTCAAATTGGTCATTTTTCTCGACCCTATTTAGACTATACCGCTTTTAATATTAGTTATTCTCAAGGCTTAAATAACGGATTATCACCCTTTTTGTTTGATCGGTCCGTTGATAACAAAGTGTTGAGCGCTGGGATATCACAGCAAATCTACGGCCCTTTTCGCTTGGGCTTTCAAACATCTATTAACTTGGATACTGGTATACAAACTAGCACCGACTATATTTTGGAATATAGCCGTCGCAGCTATGGTATCACCTTACGTTACAATCCGGTGCTGGAGTTAGGCGGCTTCAGCATCAGAATTAGTGATTTTAACTGGGGTGGCGGTACTGATCCATTTTCAGAAGTTAAGCCAGTAGTGAACGGCGTGCAACAGGGTAATTAGTCAAAGAGTATTGAAGAAGAATCCAGAAGTCAGAATTCAGGAGCGGAGCCGGAGACGCTCCGCCTCCGGTCAGAATAAATCAGTCGGGGATTCAGACCCGCGACTTTCTTGTTGACCACCAAATTTTCAATTTGGTGGAGGTGCAAAAACGCCGGTTATTCATCCACCAGTCGGAAAGAATTCATTGCTGAATTCTGACGACTGACGCCTTTATTCTGTTCGATAAAGTCTGTACTCAGTTTGGCGTCAACCAAACTGAGCAAATTATGTCTTAGATTCAAGAATCTCAACGTCTTTAGACGCTGAGAGTGTCAACTTTTCCCCAGTCTAAGGACTTGGGAAAAGTTGACAGCTGATTGCAGAATTGGTTGATGTACCACCAGGTATTCTCAGGTTGGCATAGTCACCGCTTAGTTGAACACCTGACGGTGGTTGGTGTAGGATTGCACAGCATCTTTGAACTGCGGCTTGGTACTCTCGCCATTGCTTGCGGATTGCGATACTGGCGGCATCGTTACCTAAGTCTGAAAATCTTAGCCCAGCTCGAATCAGCCAAGATTCCACGTCGGTTGTTTCACCAAGTATTTCTGGAATGGGATTAATATTTTCCATGATTAATATCTTATACGTGTATTCAAAATTGCTCATTTAACTTTAAGGGAAAGTATCAATACTAGCTAATATAATTTCTGCTCAAAATCATAAATAAAAATGATTAATATAATTCGTAATGAAGTTTTATAACGCAATACCCTTGGGTTCGCGTCAAAAACCTGAAATTCTGTAGGCTGGGGAGCCAGCGCGGTCTTCTCCCATCCGTGAGAGGCTAGCGCCAAGGGAGAAGCATGTGGCATTTGAGGAAGGAAACCCAACATTATCCTGACTTTTCACGTTATGTGGAAAAGTCCACCAAAAACCTAACCCCCTAACCCCCTTCCTGACCGGGAAGGGGGAAAATTCAAAGTCTCTCTCCTTTAAGGAGAGAGATTTAGAGAGAGGTTTTCCAGATGCCGTGAAAAGTCAGAACATTATCGAGGCTTTGTTGGGTTGTGCTTTGCTTAACCCAAGCGTATTGTTTTCTAACGAGGATAATTTTGAAAAAGGATGCACCTTAATAAAATACGCTTAGGCGTAGCCTGCCCTTAGACATCCCTTAGTACGCCCAGTTGAGGATACTGAAAAACTTTTTACCTTTTCTCATCTCGCCACAAAGCAATACCACCTAATAAACCAGTGATATTGGGGATGAGTTTGACATTTAAAGGTAGCTGAAGATTTACTCTCACAGCTTCCCCGCCGCCAATGTAAAGGTAATCATAATTAAACAGATGTTGCAAGGATGCGATTGCTTTTTCTAAACGTTTATTCCATCTTTTATCACCAATTTTTTCTAACTCTGCACGCTGCAATTGCTGCTCGAAAGTCTCTCCTTTGCGAAATGGATGATGCCCCATTTCCATATTTGGCACTAGTTTACCATCTACAAATAAAGCCGAACCAAACCCTGTACCCAGAGTAATCACCAATTCTACACCTTTACCTGCGATCGCTCCCAATCCCTGCATATCTGCATCATTAATCACCCGCACAGGCTTGTTTAAGTGTTTTAATAATGCTGTTTCCAAATCAAATCCGATCCAATCGGGATGTAAGTTTACCGCCGTTTCTGTGACTCCACACCTCACCACACCAGGAAAACCGACCGAAACGCGATGAAATTCACCTTGAGCGGCTGCCAACACAACAATTGCATTAATTACAACCTCTGGTGTAGCAGGTTGGGGTGTATTTAAACGCGCTCTTTCCGTTACCGGATTCCCTGTAATATCCAAAACCATAGCCTTAACGCCACTACCGCCAATATCAACGGATAGGGTACGAATCGATCCATTTTCTTCAACCATTGAATGACATCCTTGTTAATGCTTGTTATTTCGTTATTAATTATGCTCTGCCGCATCTGATAATATCCTGATGTTTGGAGAGTCTTTATATTAGACATCTCCGAAAAAGAATTGTTTTGACGTAGCACTGCTACGTCTCTACAAGGGTTCTGGGTGACGCATATTTAATTTCTGAAGATGTCTATTGAGGGGGAGTGGGTAGAAATCAATTTCAAATTCCAAATTCCAAATTAAAGAACTTCTCCCTCCTGCCTCATGCCCAATACCCCATGTCCAAAGTTAAAAATCCAATACATTTAGATGCAGGACAGCATCTAGATTTGCTAATGTAAGGGTAAGGGGAATAGTAGTGGCATAACTGCTTAAAATCTATCGAGCCGCAAATTTCTATTAAAAGTAATATAAGAGAAAGAATTATGACAGCCTTTGAAACTCAAAGCATCCGCTCTTATAGCCAAGAAGATGTCCAACAAATACTGCACTTAGCGATCGCTCGTCAAGCTGATGACAAAGACACAGAATTTTCTTATGAGCAGATATTAGAAATTGCTGCTGAGTTAGAAATTTCACCAGAGTCTTTAAAATTAGCAGAACGCGATTGGTTAGTACAACAGGGACAAGTCCAACAGCGAAAAGCCTTTGACGCTTACCGCATCAGAAAATTTCAGAAGCGTCTAGGTAATTATGCAATTTTCAATGGCTTTTTAATACTAGTAGATTTCATCACTGGTGGCGGAATTTCTTGGTCGCTGTACATTTCACTGTTCTGCGTATTGCCTGTAGGTCTTGATGTCTGGAATACCTTTCAAATCAAAGGCGAAGAGTATGAAATGGCATTCCAGAAGTGGAGTCGTAAGCATCAGATTAAGAAAACCATCAGTACAGTTTTGAATAAGTGGTTTAAGGTATTGCAGGCTTAGTAGATTTGCTTGCTTAAGCAAGCAAATCGTCAACATACAAACGTAGAAATGATACAGGAGGTTACGAGTATATTCAGGGGCGTTGAGGTAGGATATTATACCTTTACTACCTAATCATTGATCTTTACTTAAGTTTTTCGTGAGCAGCCAAAATAATTTTTTCGGTTTCTTCCCAGCTAATACATTTGTCAGTTACAGAAACACCATATTTTAATTCATCTTGTTTACCAGTAATTGGTTGACTACCTTCATACAAATGGGATTCCAGCATCATGCCAACTATAGATGTATTACCATCGACTACTTGCTGAATAATATTTTCTAAGACAGCACCTTGTAATTTGTAGTCTTTATTAGTATTGCCGTGGCTACAGTCAATAACAATTCTCGGTGGTAAATTTGCCTGTTTTAATTTCTCTTCTACCAATTTGACATTTGCTGCATCAAAGTTGGGCTGAGTACCTCCCCTTAAAATTACGTGACCGTAGCCATTTCCTTTAGTTTGAAAGACGCTGACCTGTCCGTTTTGATTAATTCCCAGAAAATTATGCGGGTTTGTCGCTGATTGGAGGGCATTCAAAGCTACTTGAATATTGCCGTCAGTACCGTTTTTAAAACCCACAGGCATGGAAAGTCCGCTTGCCATTTCGCGGTGAGTTTGTGATTCGGTCGTGCGTGCCCCAATTGCTGACCAAGTAATCAGTTCACTAATATATTGAGGTATGATTGGATCGAGTGCTTCTGTGCCAGCAGGTAATCCCAATTCTGTAATTTTTAATAACAGATCTCGTGCAATTAATAAACCCTTCTCTACATGGAAAGAATCATCCATATCTGGATCATTAATTAACCCTTTCCAGCCTACGGTTGTTCTTGGTTTTTCAAAGTACACTCGCATAATTAATAGCAGATTATCTTCAACTCGCTCGGCCAATATTTTTAATCTTTCAGAATATTCGAGCGCTGCTTTGGGGTCGTGGATTGAGCATGGTCCAACTACTATAAATTTTCGGCGATCCTGAAAATCCAGGATATGTGCTATTTCTTGCCTATATTCTAAAACTCTTTGTTCGGCTAATGGTGTTAAAGGTAATTTTGATTTGACCTCATTGGGAGTTAACAAGATGCGATCGTTCTCGATGTTAGCGTTGTCGATATTACTATTAAATAATTTATTGTGCATGGTGATGCTCTGGCAGTTTTACATACGCACTTCATGAGAAGTGTAACACAAACCTATCAGATTTTAAAACAACCTGTTTTATGCTTGACGAGTTTATAATTATAGGAGTAGCCCTTTCAATATGGGTAAAAAATTTTGTCAAAGAATCCCTCTTAACTCTGTGTTCTCTGCGCCTAATAAGGTTAGATAAATTACTTTTAAACTACATAGGCAAAGAGAGGAAATCAGAGATTTTCTGAGTGACCTTGAAAGGGCTAGTCCTAAATTACACTGTACTTGAATAAAATAATAACTGAAAAAGGGGAAATATTTTCCCCCTTTTTCTTGCTATTGCTATACTGACTCAGTGGTAGTGTATATCATTACTGCCATACAAAAACTTTGGCTTCGTATGGTCCCAAGTCAGTTATGATGCCATCGTCACCAGCTTCGATATCATAATTGCCTGTCCATTCGTGCCATGTACCAGGGCTAGGAAAGTTAGGAACATGATAGCCAGCTAAGAAGTTTTCTGAGAAATTTGCTATTACGACTACACGAGAACCTTGATCATTCCAACGAGTATAAGCTAATACTTTTGTATCGGCATTTTCGTGGATAAAGTCAATATTTTCTGTGTAGAGAGCATGATTATTTTTACGCAGGTTAGTTAAGCCTTTGTAGGATTCAAATAAACTACGATTTAAATCATTTCCTAACAGCGTCCAATCGATTTTTGATGATTCAGGTTGTTTAGGTTTATATTCACCAAATTCTTCTCCCATCCAAATCAAGGGTACGCCAACAGCAGTCATTAGGATGGCTACTCCTAACTTAGCCCGCCTAAAGGCTTCTTCGTTAAAAATCTCACGGTTCCCCAGTTCTACCATGACATGGTTATGGTCGTGGTTGGTAAGGTAATTTACTACATTGGTGGCACCCAAGAAGCCTTGGCGCTTACAGTCAATGACATCTTTTAGACGCTCTAAATCAAATGTATCACCGCATATATGTTCTAGAATGCAGTGATAAAAACTGTCATGCCAGCAACCATCCATTGGCCCATCTACATTGGTAATGCTGGTAGTTTCAGGAATGTGTTCTGCAACGTTATAAAAAGGCTTCGCACCAGCAGTTTTTTTGGCTTCCTGAACAATCCAGTGCATGAAATCATAGTTAGCAATTTGCCGTGCTGCATCATAGCGAATACCATCAAGATGATATTCTGATATCCAAAAACGGATTGCCTCACCAGTAAATTTCCACGCTGGATGAATCTTTAATTTTTCGTCATAATGTTCGTAATTAAACTCAGGCCCCCAGTTATTATCAGGGTCACGAGGTTCATGATGATACCAATAATCGTGGTCAATTTGTGTTAAGGGAGCAGATGCTTCTGAGTGGTTATAAATTCCGTCAAGAATTATACGAATACCTCTGGCGTGACACTCATCAATCAATTGTTTCAACTCAGTAGTCGAACCATAACTTGATTCTGTTGCAAAGAAGTGGCGTGGATTATAACCCCAGCTATAATCACCAGGATATTCTTTAAGTGGCATCAATTCAAGAGCGTTGATTCCCAGTTCAGACAAATAATCTAACTTTTCAATGATGTGTTTGTATTTACCTCGTGCATAAGGATCATCTTCACCACCAGAAAAGTCTCCGACGTGCAATTCATAAATTACTAATTCGTGGTCAGCAGGTAAAGGTTTATCATCATGTTGCCAAAGGTATGTATCAGTTATCCTTTCGCCATCTTTGACCCGGATAACACCATCATCTTTTCCACTCAGTTCATCTATATCAGTTGCACAGGGGTCTGTAACCTCAACCCATTGTTCTGGTTCAAAAAACCATGAATTTGACTGGACGCGGAATTTATATTTATAAACGCCATCTTCTAGTTCAACACTTGTACGGAAATAACCATCATCACCTCTTTCCATTGGGATTTCTTGCCAATCGGAAAAAGAACCAATTAATGCGGCTCCTTTGTTGTAAGGTGCAAATAAATTAAATTCAATTGGCTTTGCCATAGAAGTGTTTGTAATATCAAGGGTTGATAGAAGTATTCTCTGATGGTCAATTGAATTTGCAAATCGCTCTAGAGAAATAATTAGATCACGAGCGCTTCTATCTTCAGGAATAATTGATAAATACTTTATAAAAATTAACTGTATTTCTTTTGTTTTTAGCTTTTTGTAGCATTTATTAATTGACTAATAGATAGATTTGCTATATTGTAAATTTTGCCTATAAGTAGGTAGGCATACAGCAGAGTGCGCTTTAATCGAATACACATAGAGACGTAGCACTGCTACGTCTCTACAAGGTTTTGGCTTTTATAGATGTACTTCATTTAGCTGAAATCTGCTGTAATTAAACATAAAATAAAATCCTAGTTCGTAGTGAGCGATTCATCGCTCAAAAGAACAATTATCAGGACTAAAGTCCTTACTACAAACTTTAATTTATTTACGCCTACCTACTTAAAACTAATATTTTTAAATACCATTGGATACAACTGCAATAAACTAATAGTTTTTTATGAAATTCTCATACAGCAGATATTCGGTAAAACTAGGATATTTTTTGCCAAATATCTCCTGATAAAATTAATCTATTTTGCCGTTAGTTTGTTGCAGATAACTTAATAACCAATTCGCCGCCGTTGCCCTGCGAGTTTGACGAGGCCCAAATTCACCAATTTTGTACCCTTTGAAGCCCAGTTTTTCTTTTAGCATTTGTTTATTTTCAGCAGGAATGGAACGAGTCAACTTGACTGTTGCGGGACGAGATTCAATGAAATCTGGTGGTTGTGGGTACTCATTCTGCCATTCTGGTGCAACTTGGCTAGTGTCCCATTGTCCAATTGAGGAATCAAAGCTATAGCCTAAATAATGCCATAGCAATTCGTTAACTGTGGCATCATCAAGTTTCTCGTCAAGAATTGCCCAAATTGTTTCTGTATTGAGTGGTGGTAGGTTAGACATAATAAATTCAAAATTCTAAGTTGAAAAATCGACTACTGATTAAATTACAGCAGTTTTGTTAACAACTGTTAGCAATGTTGTGGTAACCACCTGACCGATTTTTTCTGGTTTAGGGCTGACGATCACAATTTTGCAAAATACTTAAAGCCACCGCTTCCGCCACCTTAATCCCATCGATACCAGCCGAGAGGATTCCCCCTGCATATCCCGCGCCTTCCCCAGCCGGATAAAGACCGACTATATTTAAACTCTGATAATCTTCTTTGCGTTTAATCCGAATCGGTGATGATGTGCGGGTTTCCACCCCAGTCAACACGGCATCATTCATCGCAAAACCTTTAATTTGTTTGTCAAAAGCGGGAAGGGCTTCACGGATGGCGGCGATCGCATAATCTGGTAAACTCTGACTCAAATCAACCAAATGTACCCCCGGTGTATAAGACGGCTTAACTGTGCCCAATGCTGTAGAAGGGCGATGGTTGAGAAAATCTCCCACCAACTGCCCTGGCGCTTCATAAGTCCCACCGCCCAATTCAAAAGCCCGTTCTTCCAAGCGCCGTTGGAAGTCAATTCCCGCCAAGGCATTACCTGGATAATCTTCGGGTGTGATGCCCACAACGATCGCACTATTGGCATTACGCTCATTGCGAGAATATTGGCTCATGCCATTAGTGACAAGTCGCCCCGGTTCTGATGCGGCTGCAACCACCAAGCCCCCCGGACACATACAAAAACTATAGACGGAACGACCATTTTGGCAGTGGTGAACCAGTTTGTAATCGGCAGCACCTAAAAGCTTATGACCAGTTTGAGCGCCGAAACGACATTGGTCGATGAGAGACTGGGGATGTTCGACCCGAAAGCCGATGGAAAAAGGTTTTGCCTCTATGTAAACCCCACGATCAAATAGCATTTGAAAGGTATCGCGGGCACTGTGACCTACCGCCAAAACTACATAATCGCTGGCGATATATTCCCCACTGGCAAGGGTGACTCCCCGCACCTGTCCATTTTCGATGTTGATATCTTCCACCCGACTTTGAAAGCGAATTTCACCGCCCAGGGATTCGATTTGGGCACGCATACTTTGGACGATTCCGACTAGTTTGAAGGTGCCAATGTGCGGTTTATTAATATAGAGAATTTCTGGTGAGGCTCCCGCATTGACTAATTCGGTCAACACCTTACGTCCATAATGCTGAGGATCTTTGACTTGACTGTAGAGTTTGCCATCAGAAAATGTACCTGCCCCACCTTCGCCAAACTGGGCATTTGATTCTGGGTTGAAATCTGATTTTTTCTTCCAAAAGCCAAAAGTATCAACGGTGCGATCGCGAACTTTTTTCCCACGTTCTAAAATGATGGGACAAAAGCCCATTTGCGCCAGCATCAAACCCGCAAATAAGCCACAAGGCCCAGTACCAATCACGATGGGGCGAATCTTCAAATTGCTCGGTGCTTGTGCCACTGGGCGATAACTCATGTCTGGCGTAGTCATCACATGAGGATCTTTTTTCAAACGCTTGAGTAGATGAGTTTCCTGAGTAGTTTCTACATCTAGAATATAAACAAGGGTAATCTCTCCTTTCTTACGGGCATCATAGCTACGCTTGAAGATAGAATAGCCGATCAAATCTTCGTCTGTGATTTGCAGCTTTTTGAGGATGGCAGACTTGATCTCATCTTCAGGATGATCGAGCGGGAGCTTTACTTCTGTTAGTCGTAACATAGCGAGGAGAAATTCATACTATCTATCAAAATATTAATCAAAATCAGCTAATTTTGGATTTCTTTCTTCTCTTCCTTTGCGTCCTTTGCGGTTCGTTAAAAAAAATTAACTTTGACAAGGAGTTAAGCCTTAACTTATATTTTGCACCAGGTGATTAGAAATCGCGGCTACACAGGCAAAACCCGCCTGCGCGGGTTGAAAACCTTAATTTATTAGTCCGCGTAGGCGGACTTCGTTTGTATAGCCGCGATTTCTAATCGCTAGGGCTAGGTGCAAGAGATGAATTAACCCAAGCGTATTAAGCTAGGTGAATAAATCTAAAATCCAAAATCCAAAATCCAAAATTATTTAACAGCCGCCTCTAACATTCGGATTGTCCCAAGTTCAGCATCTATTTCCACTTCCCCACCAATTGGTAAAGTAAATTTATCCTTAATATGACCAATCATTGAACCATGCCAAGCAGGAATACCTAAAGGAAGTATGTGGTCTTGCAAGACTTGCATTAAAGTAAATGATGGTTCATCCCCAAGACTACACTTAGTACATTGCCCAAAGATCAAGCCAGCAATTTGATTAAGTATCCCAGCAGTTTTTAACTGCGTCAGCATCCTATCTACACGATAAACATCCTCGCCAACTTCTTCCACAAACAGAATGCTTTTATTCCAAGAAGGTAGGTAAGGTGAACCCACCATCGCTGATAGCACTGACAAGTTTCCACCCACAAGTTTACCCCTCGCCTTTCCCGGTGCTATTATCTCCACCCGCACTTCGCTAGGGTTGAGATTTTGCATAGTTACTGCTTCACCATTAAATAGGATGCGCTTGAAGTAATCCACTGTAAATTGATTCCAGGTAGACGTAGCAACTGGCCCATGAAAAGTAATCATTTGACTACGGGCATTAATTGCTAACAACAGCGTCGTAATATCGCTGTAACCGATGATAATTTTCGGATGGGAGCGGATTAGCGAGTAGTTGAGTAGGGGTAAAATGCGATTACAGCCCCAACCTCCACGCATGGGAATAATTGCTTTGATGGTGCGATCGCTAAACATCAAGTTTACATCATCGGCGCGATCGGCATCTTTACCTGCTAAATAGCCGTAACGGTCTAAAATATGCTTCCCCAGCTTGACTTTTAACCCTAACTGTGCAATTGATTGCTGTGCTGCTTCGATGTCTTTAGCATCAACGATACCCGCAGGGGAAATCAATCCTACGGTATCCCCAACTTGCAGGCGGGGCGGCTTGCAGATGGTGTTTGGGGATGGCTTACCTTGGGCGGTAAATGATGGTATCTGGGTAGCGAAGGTAGCAAGTCCACAGGTTGTGAGAAATTCCCGACGTTTGATAGTCATAATCACTGAGTTGGGGAGTAGGGACTGTCTTATTAATATGAGTTCAACAACAACAAAATTCCTGACTTATTGAAGAAGTCAGGAATCAAAAGCTTTCGATTTTTTAAAATCAAATAGCATTAATAGAGAATAAAATATTGATGTTATTGCTGACTACTTAAAATCTGAATAGGAATTTCGATTTTAAACTCAGTCCCCTTACCTAATGCAGAGATACAACTAAGTTTTCCCTGGTGCTTTTCGACAACAATCTGATAACTGATTGATAACCCTAAGCCAGTTCCTTGACCAACAGGTTTAGTAGTGAAGAAAGGATCAAAGATGTGTTCCTGAACCTCTGAATTCATACCAGAGCCATTATCTTTGATACTAATCAAAATCGTCTCCTTATCTATAAGGAAAGTTTGAATTTGAATAATTGGCATCTGATTTGCCGACTGCAAATTTTGCATATTGTCCTTTAAGGCATAAATCGCGTTATTAAGAATATTCATAAAAACCTGATTCAACTGGTTAGCATAACACTTACACTTGGGTAGTTTACCATACTCCTTAACTATCTGGATGTCAGGTAAATTGTTGGGTTGTGTCAACTGATGATTCAGAATCATCAAGGTATTATCTATGCCTTCATGAATATCCACAGACTTCATTGTTGCTTCATCTAGTCGTGAGAAGTTCCGTAAGCCTAAAACAATTTCTGTAATTCGCTCACTACCTACTCTCATAGATGTCATTAACTTAGGTAGATCATCACACAAGTACTCTAAATCAATAGTTTTTATTTTGGCTGCTATGCTCGGATTTAACTGGGGATATTGCTCTTGATAAACTGCAATTAAATCTAGTAAATCATTGATGTACTGATTTGCATATTCGAGATTCCCAGCAATAAAACTAATGGGATTGTTAATTTCATGGGCAACCCCTGCTACCATTTGTCCTAAACTGGACATTTTTTCACTATGAACCAGTTGGGCTTGTGTCTCTTGTAAATCAAACAGAGCCTTTCTTAATTCAGCTGTTCGTTCTGCAACTTTTTGTTCTAACTCGTTGTTAGCCTTTTGCAAAGCTTCTGCGGCTCTGACAGTTTCTGTTGCAATACTAGCAATATGGGTGGCTGTTTTTAGAATTTCTAGATGATGGGGAGTGGGATGACAAGGGGATTTATGAGATATAGCAAATGTCCCTAAAACTTCACCAGTTTGTGAAGTAAAAGGTGATGACCAACAAGCTCTAATATTGTAACTCAAAGCGAAATCTCGAAAATCAGCCCATAAAACATCAGTAGCAATATCAGTAACAAATACTGAATCTCCTCTATAAGCAGCAGTTCCACAAGAACCAGAACATTCACCAATCATCAAACCATCAACACCCTTAGCATATTCTTGTGGTAAAGTTGGTGCGGCTCCTCCCCGTAGTCGTTGATTTTCTTGATCTACAACTAAAATTGAGCAATACGCCCCTGGTAATTCTTGCTCTAGCAAAATACAAAGGTTATTAAAAATTTCATATAGGTTAACTCCAAATGTCACTTGTTCTAAAATTTTACTTTGGGTGTACATTAAGGCTTCTGAACGCTTGCGTTCAATCGCTGTTGCTAAGATATGGGTTACACATTGCAAAAAATGCATATCGTCAGGAGAAAAATTCCTTTCCTCGGTAGCATATACTTCTAGGAAACCTAAAGGTTTAGTTGCACCAGGAATTAGCACACTCAAACCAGTAACGCTATCTGGAGGAGAAGGAATAGTGAAATCATCTATGTGACAATAGGGCGTGTTGCGCTTAATAATTGGCTGAGTATTCTCCAAAAATTTTTGTACTTGCTGATTAGTTTTGATATTAATCTCAGCAGAGTCTGTTTCTAAAGGTTTTTCCCCATTGCTAGCGACTTGACACAAAGAATTACTATCTGAAAGTATTTGCCAAATTCGACTATATTTGATGTTAAGTATTTGAGCTACTGAAACAACTGCGTCTTGGAACAAATACAACAATTCAATCCCTGAAAGTGCTTTTTGTCCTAGTGCATTGACTGCTGCTTGATAGCTGAAACTCATTGATGAATTATCATTTTTATACCAGTTGTTATTTGACTCAGTTGTTTTGCTTGATGTTTCTAAATTTAAGTTCATAAACAAAGTGTTATTTTATGTGTGTATCTAATGATCACATAAAAAAGCTTTAAGTTTAACCTGCTCTTAATAAATTTAAGAAAACAGAATGTTTATAAATCAAAGATAAAGTAGGGAGCAGGTAAAATACATTTTCAGTTGTTAGACATATTTTACCCTACGTATTTCCTCTTAATATTTTTCAAAAACTAAACTGAATTCCTATATAAATCGGTATTACCAATTACAGGCAAAAGATTGTCATATAATTGCATCGCCTGTAAACAAGTATTAATACTGAAAACTGCTGAATTATATGCGGCAATATTTTCTTCAACAACATTCAATAATCGGCGATTGTTCGCAATTTTTTCTTCAGCTTCTTGTTCTAATGTTTTCTCTAAATAAGCACGCGCCTGTGGGTATTGCTGCAAAATTTCATCTGCTTGCTGATCTGCCATTGGCAACAACTGAGTTTTAAGAGTTTGATTAATGGTTTGACGGAAAGATTTACGAATAGTTTGAGAAACTTTTGGCTCAAAATCTAACTTCAATAACTGCCTAATTGCTGGCTCTGCTTCCACAATACTTTCAGCGTCGTAACCTTGAGAAGTTTGTGATAAAGTCTGGCGAAATTGATATATAGAAAAAGTGCCTTCATCGTAAAATCTGGGACTTTCTCGCACAAAGCGATCGCACTCTACACTAGCAGCACTCAGTAATGCTTGAGTAACTACTTTTTCGACAGTCTTTATTGTTTGTTCAATTCCACCATCATGATCTAATAAACGATACAATTGACGATAATATTCTGACTTCCGAATCTTTTCAATCAATCGCTGGAAATAACTTGCAACTACTTGCTGAGAAGATTCAATCAGAATATCTTCTAATTGATTTGCTAAATAATAAAATGCCTCTACTAAAATCGCAATTAAAGGTGCTGTAGCATTGCGAGGATGGCTAATGGTTGCGCGTCGATAAGCATCAGCTACAGAAAAAGTATCTAGCAATTCATCTAGACGGCGAATCATCCGTGATTGCAACTGCTTAAAATCTGCTTCAAAAGCATCACAGGAATTATTAATTATTTGGTTAACTTCTTCTGTGATATGCTCACTAAACTCTCTACCAATTTGCTGAAGTTGCTGATTTAGGCGTTGCAACTCTTGCGCCTTCATCGTCTCAATTTCTTGAGGCTGACTATCTAAATTGCGTTGGACACTCTGATAATGTTTCTTCAGTTTAATACAAACATCTTCCAAATCATCAGCAAGATTTTTAAATAATTGGGGACGTTTTTCTTGTGTCAGATAGCGAGTAATAGCTGTGCGAAATTCTTCAGTACCACTATCTTGAATTAGCTTTTCTATCAGTTCATTTCCCCAATCTCCCAGAATCCGCACATAATTTTGATTTGGGGTTTCAAAGCCGTTGACAGAGACACGGAATTTAGTGGATGCAAGTTTCCCTGAATTTACACAGTAGTTGTTAAACGCATAGACAAATTGTGGTGTTTCTTCTTGACTGTCTAAACTTTTGACGCTTTCAGCAAAGAAAGAATCTAAACCAAATCTATCTTGTCCACTTGTCTGTTTAATCTGACTGCCGTAAAATCCTAATAATCCACTAGTTTTATAAACCTTGCTTGTATTGTGAAATTGCCCACTAATTAAATCGTCTAATCGTTGCCGTAGCTGGGTATTGTACCAAGTCTCATCGATGCGGTTGAAGACATAGAAAACGCGATCGCGTACTCCCCCATTCTCCCGCATGAGTTCCAAAAGTTCTGTTTCTTCTTTTGTCATCTCACCCGCCGCAGCAGGTTTTAGCACACACACCACCGCCGAGGTATCAGGATGTTGAATTTTGGCATAAGTTAGCTGTGCATCTTTCTCTACTGGTGCATCGATGCCAGGTGTGTCAATAATTACATTTCCATCTTCTAGCAGAGGATGATTACAGTAATATTCTATCCGCTTCAATACTGCACTATTACTACCACGACGGGCATATCCAGCCGCTTCCTTAAGGTTGGAAAAGTTAAATTGTTCCATTGAGTATGTAGCATTATTAACCGTGTTGATGCGATCGCGGTTTGCCATATATCCCTCTAGCAACAAGATTAACGCCTTCGCCTGTTTTGCACGTTCTGATTTACTCTCACCACCCTCCTGCTGAATAATAACTTCAGAACCTTCACGTAGCAAGTTAATTACATCAGTTTGGTTAATATTAGGTACTGTCTTAAATCCTAGCTGCTGACACAAAGAAACTGCTTGTTCCCGAATTTCTGCTTCACTTAAAAACGTCAAGACAACACGTTCTTTATCTACTTCTGCATACTCAATTTTGCATTCTGTACCTGTAGCGTGTCCCTCTGCACTGTAAAGTAATTCCCTTTCTAATAGTGCATTTATTAACATTGATTTCCCAGCACTAAACGCACCTGCAAACACAATCTCAAACTTGGGAGAAATCGCCTTACTTAAGGAAGTTTGTACAGGTGTAATATCTTGAGAACGCAGCGTTGTTTCTTGTTGCAAAAGTTGTAATATAGATTCAACCTGCTCTTTCAAATTTTTGCATTGAGGCGGTAAATCTGACATATTGGGCATCCTGACAATAATTATGTATATATTAGTAATATTTATTGTCTTGGCGGTTCAGTAAAATTCCTGATAATTTCATCCTGGTTAATTGCTGGATATTACTTAAACAACTAATTAATGAATATTGACTAATGAAAGTTTTCGCGATCCGATTAAAACCCCACGACGATTTAAGACAAAGCTTAAAGAACTTTGTCAAACAGGAAGACATCAAAGCCGGGTTTATATTAAGTGCCATTGGTAGTCTAGAAAAAGCAAAAATTCGCTTTGCTAATCAAGATACGAGTACAGTATTAACCGAAAAATTTGAAATCATCGCTCTCAACGGTACAATAGCGACTACAGGTGTGCATTTGCATATTGCTATTTCTGATCGAGAAGGCAAAACTATCGGTGGACATCTCGACGATGGATGCATTATTTACACAACTGCTGAAATAGTTATTGGTGCAAGTGAGGAATTTACTTTTAATAGAATTTTTGACCAACAAACAGGTTATCAAGAACTAGAAATACACAAATATTAATATTATATAATGGAGTATAGAGATACAATATAAAATTGTTGAAAGCTATTGCTAGCTACAAGATTGTTGTGATTACAGCTAGAGTAAAACAAAATCTTTAAGTCGGCATTGTTGTCAGACAAAATTAAAATGTAATTTGTTATGCAACCTTCTCTGCCTCTTGCTGGCTTAAATATTCTTGTAGTTGAAGATGATGATGATATTCGCTTTTTTATTACTACAGTATTAGAAGCAGATGGAGCCACCATTGTAGCAGTTCCATCAGCGCCAGCAGCACGGGAAGTGTTACCCCAATTGCAACCTGATGTCTTAATTTGTGATATAGGTATGCCTGGTGAAGATGGCTATACTTTTATCCGAAAAATACGGGCGCTAAAGCCAGATATGGGTGGACAAGTTCCAGCTATTGCCTTAACTGCTTATAGCGATAGCGAAAATCGGATTCGCGCTTTGGAAGCTGGCTTTCAGACTCATGTATCTAAACCAGTCTCTCCAGGAGAACTAGTTGAGATTGTCGCTAATTTATTTGCTTCTTGTAATTGGTAATAGATGATATTTTCACCTAATTTATAGGATTACTATTTGATTTTTGAACAACACGTAGGGTGTGTTATCGCCGAGAGTACGGCACCATTTTCAAGGGTTTGGTGCGTTAGACTAAAGTCATAACGCACCCTACAAATACTTAATTTTTTTCAGAAATCAAACCGGATTCCTATATATTATTACTCTCAATAAAAAGCGACTATAAAAAAATCTCCACATCCTAGATATTGATTTGCTGCCTCTGAGTCAAACACATTGCAATTCCCTTTTCGTAGTAAGCAGCCTCATTAATAAAAATAGGCCAAACGGTAGATGTACCCTCATAAACAATTGTTTTATAATTAAAAGTTATAAAAACTGGATCTCCTGGATTCAAGGCTTGATAATCTTTATCCTGAAGCTCTGGGTGAATCATCCCAAAGATTGTACCATCAGGCTTTTTTGGATAATCCACTGTTGATAAGTGGTCATAGACAATCAATGTTTCGTTAGTTGACGGAATTTCACTTTGGTTAAACTGTTCTAGGTAGTCCAGAACCGCATGAACAAGTTCTTCTGTTTGCTGAAATAGCGTTGCTTTTAAAACACCTTGGGCAATGGGGCCAACTTCGATCGCAAAGCCTAATTCGCAGAGAGAATTTACAAATGGGTTTTCTTCAATTGATTTAAAAGAGCAGCGATAAATCCTCACTAAAGGACTGACATGGCTCAGATAAGCAGCCAATTTTAAGTTTAAGGGATGACCGTTGTCTATAATAATTGTCAGACCCATGTTAGCTGTAGTGCTGTGCAAGTCTAAGATGAAATCTGCTTGTTTATCCCTATTTGATGCGAGGGTGTTCTGGATTAATTTAGCTTGCAATTCTTCGTAACTGTTCAGAGTCGGATCTTGTAAGTCTTGCTTAAGAAAACAGCGATTTAAATCCTTCTCTATATATCGCCTCGCTGCTGCAAAAGCATTAGGATTTGCTAACAGGGTGACTGTCTCAAAACTTGCTCTAGTAATTAAATCGGGAAACTGGGCAAATTTTTGGATCAGGTAAGCCCCTGTAAATTCATTGCCATGAGTTCCGCCAACAATTGCAACTCGATTAATCTGGTTCACAATTACACCAACTCTACAATGCAGCGAGTACTTTATGAAGCATTAACTTTGCCGAGGCGATCGCGATCGTGTGGTTGATTAAGATAGGACATATCAGGCCCATTAGGAATAATCCCGCCGGGATTGAGTGGGAATAGGTTCCCGTAATAGTCCCGCTTCACCGTTTCTACGTCGCAAGTGTCAGCCACACCTGGAAGCTGATACAAATCACGCAGATAAGCTCCGAGATTCTGATAGTCTCGAATTCGCTGCTTATTGCACTTAAACAACCCATAGTAGGCACTATCAAACCGAAATAATGTTGTGAATAAACGTACATCTGCGAGTGTGAGATTTTCTCCGCATAGATAGCGATTAGTCTGCAATGCTATGTCAATCTCATCGAGAGTTGCAAACAGTTCATTACAAGCTTCATTGTATGCTTCTTGAGTCTGGGCAAAGCCACAGCGATACACACCGTTGTTTACCGCGTGATAAATCTTCTCATTCCACCAGTCAATTTTTTCTTTAAGTTCTTCTGGGTAAAGATTTAACGTCGGATTGTCGGCTAACTCATTAAATTCAGAGTTCAGCATGACGATAATTTCTGAACTCTCATTATTAACAATAGTTTTTGTTTGGTTATCCCATAAAATTGGAACTGTAACCCGTCCCGTGTAGCCTGGTTGTGCGCGTTGATAAAATTCAGCTAATGTGCGGCAACCTTCTTCTTCTTGGTTAAATATCCAACCGCCTTCAATGGGAGAAGGAGAGACGATACATACTGATATTACCGCTTCGAGTTTTTTTAGCGATCGCACAACCAAGGTTCGGTGTGCCCAAGGACAGCCCAGCCCAACATAGAGTTTGTAGCGCCCCGATGCTGGTGGGTGTGGATTCCCTGACTCTATACCGATGAAATTCCGAAATTGGCTATTAGGACGAATATATGCTCCTGACTGATTGCTAGGAGCAAGTTTGGACATCATTATTTGCCACATAGTCGTCCAGACAAATTTTCCCAGCCAAATGATCAGCTTGGGGGGAAGTGCCCTGCCCTTTTTCTTGGGGAGATTTTTATCGTCATCCATTGGAGTTGAGTTGCTCATGGCGACAATCTTGCTTTGGAATGATTGACATTACCACAGTGATGTGATGTTTAATTTATCGCGGGTAGGTTTCCATATCTACACGCACCTTGAGATTTATTACTTTACTCTACTACGCTTTGCCTGAACTATTTTTCATTATTTTGTCTAAGTTCTGATATATAGCGCTTCTCGGTTTGCAATACAGACCTAACCCCCAGCCCCTTCCCTACGAGCGTTGGGGAGTAAGATTCAAAGCCTTTCTCCTAAAAGGAGAGAGGTCAAAGTGTATTGCATCCAAATAAGAACCGCTATATTCAAAATCACACGAATCTGCGAATGATCAGTTTCCCCAGTCGTGGCCCGATAAAATTTAAAATATACTCCGCAAGTTTTGGTGAAAGAAGTGACAAAAATGGCAATAATAAGGCATTAATATTACTAAAGCTACTAGTAGCACCAACAACAACGCTAGGGATAAAAGAAATCAGCGTCCATATCAACCGATTTATAGATTTAGAGTTGATAGAAGTGCGTTTTTGGAGTTGATTGACAAGAAAATAGCGAGTAGTCACAAATAATACAGTGAAGCCTATCCAAGCAAATATTGATAGTACCCAATTTGGTAAATAGAGATTGTAAACTACTAAAGCAGCAGGAAGCAGCGAAGCTAGCTCCCAAACTAGCAGATTTAGATTAGTCCGAAAAGAACTTAGTATTTGTTCTGTCAGCCAATAATGAGCCGATACAATTATTGAACAGTTGGAATTTTCCATAAAATCCAACTTGATTTTGTGAAATATATCACCATGAATAAGGATAGCGCTTTGCAAAATGATGTCTTCTTCTTCATAACTATCTGAAGATGATTGAGTTTGCTTATAGTAAGAATTAAAGGTGATTCCCGGCTGGAAGGTTGTTTTACCTGTTGTGTTTTTAATCAGAAAAAATTTTAAAATATTAACTATAACAATAACGTAAAAAGCTTGATTAAACTGCTTTTCAATAGTTTCTTTCTTCTTGACAAGTACATCATTATTGCTGAAGCAAGTGTAATACCAGAAAGGAATTACCAACTTGGGTGGAATGTACAGAGAAAGACCAGTTTTTTGTGCTTGCTGAATCTGCTGTACAACTGTCTCATTAAGGTAGAAACTACACTGTGATTGCTCAACCTTCAGTTCCAAGCGATCGCCCTGAGGAACTTGTAGAGAAATCGAGAGCGTAACATCAGCTTGATTATTACCTTTTTTTATTATATCGGCGTTCATCATTGAGATAAATTTGCGATACCTTTTATCAAATTAATCAAAAAACTAAATGTTCCACGCCACTGTTTCTCCCCAGAAACCACTCCTTCATGGTGTGTATTAATAATTAAATTCTTTGCTTCTTCAGATAGATTAAAAAGCTCTTTATGGTAACGAGTGATAATATCTCCATCTAACTGCATGACAGTTTGAGCATAAATAATATCAGTTTTAGTACTTTTAACGTTACTACTATCAAGTGCAGCTTTCAGCTCATACATTTTACGTAGGGTACGAACAAATCTAGCATTATTTAAAAGCCTTTGAATTTCTTTAAAATTGTCAATCCAATCTTCTTGCTTGTTACTATCTTTGTCATCAAGAACGGGAGTTGGAGCCGGGAGTATTGGTTCAGCTAGTTTCACATTTTCTTCATCGCTTTCAACTAGATTTTCTTGATGTTGCTTCGCATATTCAAGCCTCCGACGATATCGTTTTATCCTCTCATCCTGGGGATTATAAAAATCTGAACCCTCCTCAAGAAGAAGGTAAAAATACTCTCTTTCAATTTGGTCGAATAGACTTCTATAACGCTTACGTAGTTCTTGAGCTTGATAACCTTCTTCTGGAATATCTTTTGCATCAAAGTAATCTGGATCATGTATAGAATAAATTTCTTGATATGCCTCCCAAGCATTAAATTTGGAAGCATTAATCCTATCCACAACCATCGTATTCACTTCTAAAGCTGTGATGTCAGAAACTAATGTCTGTACAGATGATACTAAATTGTTGATCAAGCTTCTAGCTTGGGTTTGAATATCTGGATGTTTAGTACCATTTTGGTCTTTAGTTTGAATATCATTAGACATAGTGTAACCCTATTATAATTCTGACCAAGATTGCTTTAGGCTTCTATATGATAGGTAGAAGCAAATAAACCTAAAAATTAGGCGCAATTCCCAAACTAGTACTTAAATTTCTGACTTTTTGCGATTTTTCACAATTTCCATAAAAAGTTTATACAATTTTTCTACACTTTCTATGTTCTTGTGAATGATCTCTCGACCGTCTTTAATTTGAGTTAAATGAAATTCCCGAATTTCTTTATAAGTACCACTATCAGTAAATTGACTACCAATTTCATTGTCGATATCGCCATTAACAAGATTAATTCGGGTATATATTCGATTACCTGGTTTGGGATCTGCCGATGTTATCTCATTTTGTGACTGCTCAGATGAATCTACAACCCAAGTGGTAATTTTTAAATCAACAACTTCAACTATTGCTGTTTTAATAGCATCAATAATTTGGTCAACATCCAGTCCCTTTTTATCAGCATTAAGATTAGTAACTATTGTTCTGAAATCACTATTTTTTGTACTAATAGCTAGTCTATTACTTTCTAAGTTATCCGTAATTATCGGATTTGCGGTATTTACCATAATTTTCTGAAGGTTTAAATCTCAACAATGTCTCATTGTAGATGATGTTTAAAATTCTCCCGTCTTTACTTAATAAAACTAAGCAAAATCTCAACAACTTAATCATTGAAGAAAGTATTTATCAATAAAAATCAAGCTGGGATTTCCCGGAGCTAATTTCATCTCATAAGAGAAAATAATTTATCTACTATTGCAAACAAGGTGGCGCAAAGTATACACTAGCATAAGTGCATATTTTTGTATAAAAAAGTACTTAGTTAGCAGTCAAAAACGGTACTTTTAGAATAAGTACATTGTATACAATGAGTTCGTTATCCCTGGAAAAACAATAAAAATATGTTGTTGTTATCGCGTAAAGCCATTGTTACACCTTTTGTAATTTGTGCCTGTGTATTAGGAGTTGGGTTGATTCAATTCCCGCAATTGCAAAAACTGATAAGTAGCAAAAAATCTGCCTCTATAGAAACTCTAGAGAAAGAAATAAAAGCTGAAAATATCCGTCTTGATTTTCTCCAAAAAATGCCTACTTTTGGTTATAATAACTTGATTGCAGATTTAGTATATCTTGATTTTTCACAATATTTCGGAGACGATGAAGTTCGGGATAAAACAGGTTACAGTTTAAGTCCAGAATATTTTGAAGTTATTCTAGAACGTGACCCGCGATTTTTAGCAGCCTATCAGAGTCTTTCTGTCAGTACTTCATTGTATGCTGCCATGCCAGAACGGGCGATCGCAATATCAGAAAAAGGCTTAAAATCACTATCTCCTTGGGTTCCCGAAAAGTCTTATTACGTCTGGCGTTATAAAGGAGTTGATGAGTTATTATTTTTAGGCAATGCTAAAGCTGCCCAACATTCTTTTGCAATGGCGGCAACCTGGGCTAGTAAATTTTCCGATCCAGAGAGTCAGATGATCGCTAATACTTCCCAAAAAACTGCTGAATTTCTGACTCGAAACCCTCACAGTAAATATGCTCAAATTTCTAGCTGGTCAATGGTTTTAAATAATCAAGTTGATGAGAAAAATCGGAAACGAGCAATTAGGGAAATTGAAGCTTTGGGAGGAAAAGTAATTACAACTCCTGAAGGCGCTCATAAAATTTTATTTCCCCAAAAGGATTAGAATAATTCGTAATTTCTGGAGTAATGCTAGTGTCAATCCAATTGGCAGAATCGGACTTTCAAATATTAGGGTGTTTTCCAGTTATTTCCCAGCTACGCCCTCAGATTATCCAGTCTAAGTTTGTAGAACAAGTTCGATATCAAATGAAAGAAGGATATCAACTTGTATTCTTGGAAGTAGAAAAAGAAGCCGTAGCGATCGCTGGATTTCGCATTTATAATTGTTTATCATCAGGGAGGTTTTTATATATTGATGATTTGGTTGTTGATGAGTTTAAGCGGTCACATGGCTACGGTCAACAGTTATTTCAGTGGCTAATTGAATATGCCAGAAATCATGAATGTAAACACCTGAGTCTTGATTCTGGTGTTCAGCGATTTGCCGCTCACAGGTTTTATCTCATACAGCGTATGAGCATTACAAGTCATCACTTTTCAATAGAGTTGTAGCGAGAAACAATCATGTTGTGAAAAATAATATTTTTTGGTATGACGGTAAATTAGTTCACTCTCAAACTCTAGAATTAGATATTAACGATCCGGGTTTACTTTATGGGGCAACTGTTTTTACAACATTGCGGGTTTATCAGAACTCGCTAGATAGTAATTTAACGAATTGGCAAGCACATTGCGATCGCTTACTCTTCTCAGTACAATCTTTTGGTTGGCAGCAACCAGATTGGAACCGTCTGCGTCAAGGTGCCCAAATTCTCCTCACACACTTCCCCGTTCTCAGAATTACCATCTTTCCTGATGGACGGGAATGGATAACAGGCAGATTCTTACCAGATAATTTGACAGAAAAACAAAAAGGTGGTATAATATGCGCCGTTGCTAGTTCAGAATTTTCTCGCGCTCTCCCCTCTCATAAAACTGGAAACTATTTGAGTGCTTGGTTGGCAAAAACTAGTTTAGATGCTCAAGAAGCAATATTAGTGGATGTTCAAGGAAATTGGCTAGAAACCAGCACAGGCAACCTTTGGGGGTGGTGCGATCGCAGTTGGTACACGCCGCCAAAAAAGGCAGGAATTTTACCGGGAATTATGCGATCGCAACTTGTAAACTGGTTGCAAAACCAGCAGCAGCCTGTGCAAGAAGAAACTTGGAGCGTCAAGTTAGTCCAGAGATTTGAAGCGATCGCCTACACTAATAGTGTCGTGGAAATTATTCCCATTCATACCGTGCATCAGCCTTCCGGGTCGCTACAATATAATCCCTACCATCCTAGCTTTGGGCAAATCAGGGAGCTTTTTGTCGGATGACAGCCACGGCAACTTGTTACACTTAAGATAAGTTAACATAATTCTTAATAATGACCTTTCCGAGCAGAGACGGTAAGCGATGGCGCGAAAAATACAGGAGGATAGACTTTAGTGAATAAAAAATGGAGAAATGCAGGGCTGTACGCGCTGCTGTTTATTGTCGTCATTGCGCTGGGAACAGCATTTTTTGACAAACAACCCCAAAGCAGAGAGACATGGCGATACAGTAAGTTTATTCAAGAAGTTCAACAAGGCAAAGTCGAAAAAGTCAGTTTGAGTGCAGATCGTTCTACAGCACTGGTTACACCCAAATATGACCCAGCGAAACGGATTGTCACCTTAGTTAACGATCCAGACCTGATCAATACTCTGTCTTCAAATGGCGTTGATATTTCTGTTTTGCCCCAAACCGATGAAGGCTTTTGGTTTAAGGCACTGAGCAGCTTATTTTTCCCTGTATTGCTTTTGGTTGGCTTATTCTTCTTACTACGTCGCGCTCAAAGTGGCCCCGGTAGCCAAGCGATGAACTTTGGCAAATCCAAAGCCAGAGTCCAAATGGAACCACAAACTCAAGTGACATTTGGCGATGTCGCTGGTATCGACCAAGCCAAGTTGGAATTAAACGAAGTCGTAGACTTTCTGAAAAACGCTGATCGCTTTACCGCCGTTGGTGCAAAAATTCCTAAAGGTGTGTTGTTAGTTGGCCCTCCTGGTACCGGTAAAACCCTCCTCGCGCGTGCTGTTGCTGGTGAAGCTGGTGTACCCTTCTTCTCCATCTCCGGTTCGGAATTTGTGGAAATGTTCGTCGGTGTGGGTGCATCCCGCGTCCGCGATTTGTTTGAACAAGCTAAAACCAATGCTCCTTGTATCGTCTTCATCGATGAAATTGACGCTGTAGGTCGTCAACGAGGTGCAGGTTTAGGTGGTGGTAACGATGAGCGGGAACAAACCCTCAACCAGTTGCTCACAGAAATGGACGGCTTTGAAGGCAACACTGGCATCATCATTATTGCCGCTACCAACCGTCCTGATGTCCTAGATGCAGCCCTGTTGCGTCCTGGTCGCTTTGACCGTCAAGTTGTGGTAGACCGTCCCGACTATGCCGGACGCAGCGAAATTCTCAAGGTTCATGCCCGTGGCAAAACCTTGGCTAAAGATGTGGACTTGGATAAAATCGCCCGTCGTACCCCTGGATTTACTGGCGCAGATTTATCCAACCTGTTGAATGAAGCCGCAATTCTGGCAGCCCGCCGGAATTTGACTGAAATTTCGATGGATGAAATCAATGACGCGATCGATCGCGTATTAGCTGGGCCAGAGAAGAAAGACCGAGTAATGAGCGAAAAGCGCAAAACCTTGGTAGCTTATCACGAAGCTGGTCACGCCTTAGTTGGTGCTTTAATGCCAGACTACGATCCTGTGCAGAAGATTAGTATCATCCCTCGGGGTCGTGCAGGTGGTTTAACTTGGTTTACCCCCAGCGAAGACCGGATGGACACTGGTTTATACAGCCGTGCTTATCTAGAAAATCAGATGGCTGTGGCTTTGGGTGGTCGGATTGCTGAAGAATTAATCTTTGGTGAAGAAGAAGTTACCACAGGTGCTTCTAACGACCTCCAACAAGTAGCCCGGGTTGCCCGTCAGATGATCACCCGATTTGGCATGAGCGATCGCTTAGGACCAGTCGCCCTTGGTCGTCAACAAGGTAATATGTTCCTCGGACGAGATATCATGTCAGAGCGTGATTTTTCTGAAGAAACCGCCGCCGCCATTGATGAAGAAGTCCGCAAACTTGTAGATGTAGCCTATACACGTGCTAAAGAAGTTTTGGTGCGTAACCGCCACATTTTAGATCAGATAGCGCAAATGTTGGTTGATAAAGAAACAGTAGATGCCGAGGAATTGCAAGAAATTCTCTCGAATAACGATGTGACAACCGCCGCCTTTGCCTAATTCAATCAGAAGTGATGAGTTAAAAAAATTCCTAACTTCTAACTTTTAAAATTCGGGGTGATTCTGGGATTTCCCAGAGTTATCCCAATTTTTTTAAGGAACTTTGGGGGTTTAAGTCCCCTGTCTCTAAAGGCAGCGCGAATTGAACGCCTAAGCTAAATCCCCGTAACAAAACGTAATTACGAATTACGAATTACGAATTATTTTAAGTTCCTTGTCAAAAGCCCAGCCATAAAGACTGGGCTTTTAATCCAAAATGGGGTTATATTCCCCGAAGGTTCGTTATAGAGTTTCAGTATAAATCGTTAGTCTAATAGAGACTACCACTTGAGGATAATCAATTTCGGAAAATTAGAAAAATTTTCAGGTTGCCCAAACTTGGTATAGATCCTGATTCTCTCTCGGTAAAACTAGAAATCAGGGTAATTCGGAGATTTCACGAATTACCCTGATTGTAATCAATGCAAAAGAATCTATGCATTCTGTGCCGCACCCCTTATGGCGATCAAATAGATAACTTTCTAAATTCTTTACTAAGACTATCGTCAAAAGTGACTGGATACTCAACCAGTCGCCGATCTTAAACTCTGGATGTCGGTTTCAAAAATAGCCACGCCACAAAGAACGTCGCCGCCGTGAATAGTTGCGTCAAATCCAAAGCAGATAGATAGCCATCCGCAAATGAAGCAATACTGCGATCGGTAATGCCAAATACCCAGGATGACAGCCCAAACAGCCAAATCCCATTCTTGAGATTTCCGACGAATTTATTAGAGTCTGATGGTTGCTGGTCGTTCATGATCTTCTGCTCCGTTAGTGAAGAATCTGGTGATTGATGCGAAATACCTGCCATTAGGAATTTTCTCGGACTCCTGACGCTGAATTTACACTTCCTATTAATAATATTAATAAATATTTCACCTACTTGACATCATTGCCCAAAGGTACATCTCATAATCATGACATTCCTCCTTTGGTTTTGCTACCTCTGAAAGATGGTAATGCGTTGAGTTATGAGATTTACAGCGTCGCGTTTGAATGCTGAGATTACATTATCTTTAAATAACTATATAAATATTTATTTATACTTCTTAGAAAATCCTCTATAGGATAGATGCATTTCAATAAAATCCTCAGATTTTAATTGCATGGATACTTCACTTCGTAGGGGCGTACATCTCTCATAGGTGTCAACTTAACGTTAAAAGGGCGTTTAGAAACCGAACGCCAATTGCTTCTCCCAAAAAGAGAGGCTACGCGAACAAATCGGCGGAGCCAGCCAACCCACTGGCTCGTCTACACAGGCGAAACCCACCCCCCTGGGTTAAAAAACCTTAATTTTCTCTTAGCCCACGGAGGAAAGCTCCGTTTGCGTAGCCGAGAATGACCTTCACCCTGGCTCGAAGTTGGAACCAATGCAAAGATGTTCGCACCTACTGGGTTTTGCGGGAATGCTAATATAAGCTGCAAGTTCCACTAAACTCGATTTGGAGTAATATAGGACTAGTATTTGATTTTTGAAATATACGTAGGGTGTGTTATGCCGTAGGCTAACGCACCAAAACCTTCGGATGGTGCGTTAGGTCAGCCGTAACACTACAAGACTACTGAGATTTTTTCAGAAATCAAATATGATTCCTATAAATACTACGTAGATTTTAAAGCGGATGCTAATATAAGCTGCAAGTTCCACTAAACTCGATTTCGAGTAATAAATACCACGTAGATTTTAAAGCGGGAGATGGGACTCGAACCCACGACGTTCACCATGGGAAGGTGACATTCTACCACTGAATTACACCCGCTAATTGCTGCCATAAACTTAGCATTAAAGTTAACCATACCACTATTTACAGATGTTTTCAATTGGCTACAACATACCTGATGGGGCAACTGCTGATGTATGAGTTCTGTCAGTGTGTTCAGATTGGGAAATCTTTTTAGCTATCTGATGACGGCACTTACTACCATATTTAACTAAAGAACAATGTCCTCTCCTCGCTCGGTAAAGCGAACCTCTTTAATATTCCATTGGGCATTACTCGTTAGGGTTTTACGAAGACTGCCAAACAGAGCAAACTGTTCACAACTAGAAAGAGAAGCTATTTGCCGCTTTGACTCAGGAGATATTCGCAAATCAACTGTAGCAATGCCATTTTTGATGTTGACACGATACCCAGACAGGCTAAAGTCGCTTGTATCTCGTTTTTCTAAAATTTTACTCACTACATTTGTCACTGGTTCCTCAGCTGGTACTGAAACCTTTTCTGGAATTAGTTTTTGACATTGAGTATCACTTGTGTATAGTGTGACACTGGTAGTTTTGCTAATGGTAGCTTCAGAAGTTGATGGCGAGGGCGTATTTTCCTTAGGAGATTTTTGATTAGGAGATTTTTCTCTCAACTGAGCTATGCTAGGAATTTGGCTGGGAGTCTGAGATGATAAGCTATTCGGCGGTGTTGTGGCAGGCGATGGCGTTCCGCTATCAATATTACGAGCGATGGGGTTAGAACTACAACTGCCTAGGCTGACGACCATTATCACAAAAATAAGAGGTAAAAAATATTTCTTGGTTGTGTTCATAATTTTTGCTTATAAATAATGTTGCTGCTATCAATTTCAGTGTCGCTGGTATCAATTCCGCATAAATTTTTGAATATTGAGCCAGTCTATAAAGTGTCAACCCCAAATCTGTTAAAGTCAAGGATAATACTATACAGAGAGACTCACCAAGTATAATGGCATATATACCAGCTTTAACTACAAGGTATAAATAAGTGTGTGTAAAAAAGTCAGACTTACTAACGACGATAATGCCCAAGCTTTGTAGTTGCGATCGCCTAGTTATGCCTTTAGGTTGTTTACTCTAAAGCAAATTACTAGTTTTCACTACTTTTTTGCTTGATCAATTGCTGCACTAATAATTGCACTCCCAAAGCCAACAAACCAATTGCCACTATACCAAATATCACGCTTCCTAAAGCAAATACACCAACAACCAGAGTACGGACAGCAGAAGAAATCTTCACCACCAATGGATTAATTGAATGAATAGGTTTAGTAGCAAAATTTGTTGCGATCGCAATCATCAGCGAATACACTGCAAATCCCATTCCTCCCGAAATCACCGCCCCAGCAAAACAGCGTAACGGACTCGCTGTAACCTGTTCTTTAGTATCTGTTTGTGGCGTTAGATTTTGGTCATTCATAACATTTTAGATTTGGAATTGAAGTATTAAGAATAATTACTGTCATCAGGTAACCGTCATTCAAATTGCATTTCTGCATCTTTACTAGCGATTTGAATTATGCAACTTAAAAACTCATCAGCTTATTCCTTATACTCCATTAACGAGAAAAATTTATTTAAACCGAAGATGCTACCTGAATCCCATGTGTAATTGTCCGAGTCACAAACAATTCTAAGTCTTCATCAATAATTGCTTCTCTGACTTGCAGCTTAACCTGTTCAGCCTCCTGTTGAGACTTAAAAAGAGCAAATACAGTTGGTCCAGAACCAGACATCATAGTTCCTAAAACACCTTCTTGATTTGCAAACACTTCTCGCAGTTGCAAAACTTGGGGATAGACTGGCAATACCACCCGCTCTAAATCATTGTGCAGTTTTTGGGCAATTTCTCCCACATCTTTATCCAGGATAGCTTTCACTATTGCTCCTGAATGAACTGCATTAGCACGCGCTTCCAAGTTGCCGCTATCTCTAATATAAGAATGACCAAACTGCTGTCGATAGGTTTTGTATGCCCAAGCGGTAGAAACTTCCAGACTGCGGTATTTTGCTAAGACTATATATATACTATCCAAACTTGGCAGGGGAGAAAGCTGCTCACCTTTACCTGTGGCGATCGCAGTTCCACCCGCTACACAAAATGGTACATCTGAACCGAGTGTACCTCCCAACTCCTCTAATTCTGACTGAGTTAGCCCCAATTTCCACAGTAAATCTATCCCCACCAACACAGCTGCTGCATTCGTCGAACCCCCAGCTAACCCAGCAGCGACAGGAATCTGCTTGTTAATAGTAATCTCCACGCCCCCATATTTAGCAAAGGCTTCAGGAAATTGCCTCGCCATTAATTCGGCTGCGCGGTATGCCAGATTAGTTTTATCCGTCGGTACTTGTGGGTGGTTGCAGTGAACACAGATATTCTCAGTGCTGATGGAACGCACATCAATATGGTCTGTAAGTCCAATACTTTGAAGTATCATGGCTAACTCATGATAGCCATCGGAGCGTTGGCGTAGCCCGCCAGAGGCATCGCCAATGATTTCCAGATACAAATTTATTTTAGCAGGGGCAATTAGGCTGTAGGAACGCATTTTGAAAGGTAGAAGCTATGGGTTGCTAGTTATGAATGGATGAATTTTGGGTTTTGAATCAAAGCAATCATCTACATATTCACTCTTAACTCCTCACTCCTCACTCTTAACTCCTAACTCATTCGCTAAAATTACCCATTGCTGAACGCTGAGGTCTTCGGCTCTAGCTTGGGGATTTATTTTTAATTGTTCCAGTAAGTGGCTCAAGCGATCGCGTTCTATAACTGATTGCAAATTATTTCGTAACATTTTGCGCTTGGCACCAAACCCCAACTTTAAGAAATTCTCTAACTGTCGGGGATTAAGTGCTGGTATTTCGATTTTTCGGGGGCGCAATCGCACCACTGCTGAATCAACTTTTGGCGGTGGCTGAAATGCGGCCGCTGGAACTGTGCAGATTAACTCACACTCAGCCAAATACTGTACCCGCACACTCAACGCTCCGAAAGCTCTTGATCCTGCTTTAGCATACAACCTTTCTGCTACTTCTTTTTGTACCAGCAATACAATAGAGTCAAATGGTTCGGGGTTGGGGTTAGCGATCGTACCCAGTAGTTTCTCAATGATTGGCCCCGTAATATTGTAGGGAATATTGGCTACTACCTTATTTGGCTTTTGGAAATTGGGAAAGGCTGCCAGATAAGATGGTAAATCTAGACTGAGAAAATCGCCTTGCAGCAGTAAAAAATTTTTAGTCTTACCAAGCTGCTTTGACAACAGTTGGCATAAATCGCGGTCTATTTCAACTGCAATCAGAGATTGCACCAAGGGTAATAAACGACGAGTCAGAATCCCGGTTCCGGGGCCAATTTCCAGGATGCGATCGCCTTTGGCGTTGGCGGAGCCATCGCTTTCCGTACACTCTGCTGCTTGAATAATTGCGTTGAGCGCCTTTTCACTTTTGAGCCAATGTTGAGCAAAGACCTTGCGCGGTCGGATCATCTGTATTTATTGCCTAGTCTAGTTTTTAGCTTTTTCTCAAAAATTCATGATAAATTTTGAAGCCCCTCTACAGCGCTAGACTCACTGTAACGCCTATCTTCCATTCCGAACGCTCTAGAAATGCACAGGTGGCGATCGCGTAAATGTCCATATAAGCTCCACCTATGGGATGGAAGTCTTAAACCGCAAGCTCCGCAACAATTATGCTCTTATATATAGTTAGTTTGAGCATTTGGATTCAGGATAAATCCCTCAAGGAAGGCCACCTCCTGACTTTCTCGATAATCACTCAACCTGCATCAGATCCCATTTATGGACAAGCAACGTGCATTATTCACACAGTCAAGTTTAGCCACTTTATTTTTGCCTCCCTCCCGTTGCTCAAGCCATTGACTTGAAAGTAGTGCCAGTCAAGGGATTTGCCCTTTTAGAAAAAAAAATAAATTTACCCCTTGACAAACTAGGGGATGACTAGTTACTCTAGTTAAGTCGGGAAGCGAAAGAACGCAAACGACCGCTGAACCTAAAAAACATAATACTTTGAAAGCTTAAGAAAAAAACCAATCCTCGTCAAAAGATTTTAGTTTTGGGATTTCCCAAAAAGATAATCGAAATTGTCAATAGGATTCTGGAAAATATTTTTTTCAGAGCCACAAACTCGAAACACAACAAAACGGAGAGTTTGATCCTGGCTCAGGATGAACGCTGGCGGTATGCTTAACACATGCAAGTCGAACGGAATCTTTCGGGATTTAGTGGCGGA
>NZ_JBALEA010000075.1:0-29877 GCF_036917135.1 Nostoc sp.
AATGACGCAAAATAATCTGGGGAATGCTTACCGTAACAGAATATTAGGAGAACGAGCCGAGAATATTGAATTAGCGATCGCTGCTTATAATCAAGCACTGGAAGTATGTACCCGCAGCGCCTTTCCTGTAGATTGGGCAATGACGCAAAATAATCTGGGGATTGCTTACAAAGACAGAATATTAGGAGAACGAGCCGAGAATATTGAATTAGCGATCGCTGCTTATAATCAAGCACTCGAAGTTAGAACCCGCAGCGCCTTTCCTGTTGATTGGGCAGGTACGCAAAATAATCTGGGGAATGCTTATTATCAGAGAATATTAGAAGAACGAGCCGAGAATATTGAATTAGCGATCACTGCTTATAATCAAGCACTCGAAGTTTACACCCGCAGCGCCTTTCCTAAAAATTGGGTAATGACGCAAAATAATCTGGGGAATGCTTACCGTAACAGAATATTAGGAGAACGAGCCGAGAATATTGAATTAGCGATCGCTGCTTATAATCAAGTACTCGAAGTATGTACCCGCAGCGCCTTTCCTGAAAATTGGGCAATGACGCAAAATAATCTGGGGAATGCTTATTATCAGAGAATATTAGGAGAACGAGCCGAGAATATTGAATTAGCGATCGCAGCTTATAATCAAGCACTCGAAGTTAGAACCCGCAGCGCCTTTCCTCAAAACCATGCAGAAACTTTATTCAATCTTGGTCTTGTCTACCAAGACACAGAACAATTTGACTTAGCTTACAATACCTTTGCCTCTGCCATTGCTACAGTCAAATCATTGTGGGGAGAAATTGTTTCTGGCGATGAAGCAAAGCATAAACAAGCAGAAGAATGGAATAACCTTTATCAAAGCATGGTGCAAGTTTGCCTACAATTAAAAAGAGATACGGAAGCAATAGAATATATCGAGCAGAGCAAAACCCGCAACTTAGTAGAACTGCTAGCCAAAAATCAACAACTTGCCCAAATAGCTAAAGCACCAGTAGGCGGTGAAGCAAATCTCCCTTCAATTGATAGCAGCATCCACTTTGCACAAATTCAAAACCTTCTAGACAACAAAACTGCAATTATCCAGTGGTACATTTTTAATGATTGTTTTCGCGCTTTTATCATCACCAGCGACAACGATCAACCAGCAATCTGGCATTCTCACAAACAAGACTTAGACAACTTCAGAAATTGGACTAATGAATATCTCCAGCTTTACCGCGAAGATAAAAAACAATGGCGATATGAGCTTAATAATCAACTTACTCAACTAACGCAAATTCTCCACCTCAATGAAATAGTTTCGCTAGTCCCATCTCATTGCCAAAAACTGATTTTAATTCCCCATCTTTACCTGCACCTATTACCTCTCCATGCCGTACCCCTATCTGCTAGCGACTCCCCAACACCAGAGTATCTCATTGATAAATTTCCAGATGGTGTAAGTTATGCACCTAGTTGTCAACTTTTGCGTTTCGCTCAACTCAAAACGCAAAACTTAGACTCATCGCCTCAAACACCTACAAATCCTGCTCCCTCCTCCCTTGCGGGGAGGGTTGGGGTGGGGTTAAATTTACAACTGGGACACCTATTTGCTATTCAAAACCCCACAAACGACTTAGAATTTACAGATATCGAAGTCGAAACAATAGCAGCAGACTTTCAACCTCACCAAATCCTCAAACATAGCCAAGCCACCAAAGCAGCTTTAGCAGAATCATCAATCAATGATAATTTCCAAAATGCTCAATGGTTGCACTTTTCTTGTCATGGATATTTCGATTTCAACTCACCTCTGAAATCTGGGTTACAGTTAGCAGAGGCTCAAATTCCCGCTAATACTGCATCATCGCGCTATGTGCGAGTTGATAATGAAACATCCATTGATTTAAATCAATGCCTCACCCTAGAAGATATCTTTTTATTAAACTTACGCAACTGTCGTCTAGTCTGTCTTTCAGCTTGTGAAACAGGCTTAGTTGACATCAGCAAGAATAGCGATGAATATATTGGTTTAGCCAGTGGATTTATCCGTGCAGGTGCAGCCAACATTATTAGTAGTTTATGGGCAGTCAGCGACTTTCACACATCTTTATTAATGATTAAACTTTATGAGATACTAAAAACTAACCCAAATAATGTAGTGCTAGCTCTCAACACAGCCCAGCAATGGTTACGCCAAGCAACGCAAACACAAATAATGGAATGGATTGAAAGTAAAGCAGAGATAGAAGGAGAACAGAAGCAGAAAATTATAAATTATTTATCAAACTATAAGCCAGAGGAGCAACCATTTAAAAGACCAGAATTCTGGGCAGCTTTTTGTGCCATATCTCCTGTTTATAGCAATCTATAGGAGTGCGATTTGATTCCTGAAAAAATCTAAGTATCTGTAGGGTGCGTTAGGCTACGCCATAACGCACCTAAATCGTTAACTACGGTGTACACACAAGTCTTGGAAAGTTGCCCCATAGCCTTTTGATCCCCCCAACCCCCCTTAAAAAGGGGGGCAAAAAATTCTCAAAGTCCCCCTTTTTAAGGGGGATTTAGGGGGATCTTACGATGTTTTGCATAGTGTATAGAGATGTGTGTACACCGTAGCCCCAATACATACGGGGAGGGTGAGGGTAGGGTAAAATAACATTCAACCAACACAAAAATAAACTGATGGAAGCCGATAAACTCATCCAAGCATTTACCCAAGTTGTGAAAAATCAAGATTATGTGTTCTCACCCGAAGCCATAGTCACTATACCTGCACTGCAAGAAACTATTGCCGAATTTGAAACCCAACCGCCGCAGGAACTAGCAGAAGCAATTCGCAACTGGTATATCAATCACGAAGATGTCAGAGATGCTGTATTACTTGAAGAAAGAGAAATTGATAAAGTCAGTAAAACGAAGCCAGAAACTCAAGAAAACACCCAAGTAAATCGCTACCGAGTTTTGCACGATGAACTACAAAAGTTGCAAGATAGAAAGAAATAGCACCTCAACCAAACCAACATGAAAGTATATGCGCCTAACGTCCATCTGTTTGCCTTTCAACTTGACAAAAACTCAAATGAACCATCGGTTAATAAAAACTTTATCTGGAAAACTGGTGATGAAATAGTTCACACAACCTTACATCAAGACTTGCATCTGTGCCAACGTATAGACGTAAACAAGGAACCTGATAATCCCCGTGTAGATTTGCTCAAAGATGCAGAAGTTATTGATAATAATTATGCACTATCATTTGCAGGTAAAGTTCCCCTAAACCAAACTCAAGATGTACTAATTAAAGGTTTTGCTCATCCATTGCGGATTTATGACAGCTACAGTCTGTGGTTGAATTTGCGTCGTCCCGAACAAGAAGATGATCAGCCAACAGCAGATGTAGATATTACTTTTTTAAGTCGGTTCAATCAAAATAATTGTCTGACTTTCAAAGAACATCCTCTTTTTCTCGGAGAAACTCTACTGATTACTGCTTGGTTAACAGGCGCAAAGGACAAAAAAGTTGTCAAACAAATAGCCGAAGAATGTTTAACAGCAGTTTTTCCAGATAGCCAGAAACAATTGCCATTCAATCGCCAAGGCGAGTTATTTGGGAGTCCGATTTTTGAATATGGTTTATTTAGCCAAATATCTAAATATCACCATGTACTGATTTGGTTATTTGCAGATGAACAAGCTGATAATAAATTTAACCAATGCACTCAAGAATTATTAGATTTATTTTTCTTTCGTACCAAAGTTGTCAAAGCTTATAAAGACAGTAGAGAAATTTATAAACAACTAGATGCAGCTTATCTTCAAATAGAAGCAGAGCTTGATAAAGTACCCAAATTAGGTGATGAACAATCTATGTTTGCAGCAAATTTAACTGACTTAAAAAACCAGTTAAAAGCTTTACCCCAGTTAGCACTAAGATATACTCGTCTGCTACGAAACTTAGAAGATTATCAAAATACAATCGCCATTAATGCTTATAATTATGAGGAAAGATTACAAAAGATTCATGCTATAATATGTGAGAATATAAACTTTTTAGAAACATTTAGCGAAAAGAATTGCCCTTACTTCCAACAACAAATAAACGCGGACTTAGGTTATTTCCGTCATGGTTCGGAGTTATTGGGTAGAGCAATAGACTCAATTCGCGGCATAGTAGAAATAGAACAAGCCGAGCGCGATCGCTCCCTAGAAAACACAATTCAAATATTAGGTATAGGATTTGGCGGTGGTGCGATCGCCTCTGGTGTAGTCACAACACACATTGACAAAATCAACCAACCTCTAACCGCGATATCTCCCAACAACCCACCACATCCCTTTTACGCCTCTTTGCTTTTGAGTATTGTTGCTACATTGTTGTTTATCGCCTTGGGTTGGTGGTGGATAAATAAAGGACAAGGAAGAAAAAATTAATAACTAATAACTAATAACCAAATCCTTATGGCAAACACTATTTCAATAACCGATTCTCTAGTTCCTAATGCCGTACCTAAATCAACAATTATTCGTTTAGAAGATATCTTTAAAGTCTACGGCAGTGGCGAAACTGAAGTCAAAGCGCTCAACGACGTGAATTTGACTATCCACGAGGGCGAATATTGTTCAATTATGGGGCCTTCTGGTTCAGGTAAATCCACAGCCATGAATATTATCGGCTGTTTAGATCGCCCAACTGCGGGACATTATTATTTAGATAATGTTGATGTCGCACAAATGAATGACACAGACTTAGCCCACATCCGTAACAAAAAACTGGGGTTTGTCTTCCAACAATTCCATTTATTGCCCCAACTATCAGCATTAGAAAATGTGATGCTGCCAATGGTGTATGCTAGTGTCAATCCCAAAGAAAGAAGCGATCGCGCCACAGTTGCACTCACACGAGTCGGTTTAGCAAATCGCCTCAACAACAAACCAACTCAACTATCTGGTGGACAACAACAAAGAGTAGCGATCGCTCGGGCGATCGTCAATCGTCCTGTAGTACTCCTAGCTGATGAACCTACAGGCGCACTTGATTCGCACACAACCCAAGAAGTCTTAGATATTTTTGGCGAACTCAATGCCAGTGGAATCACCGTAGTCATGGTAACACATGAGCCAGAAGTTGCTCGTCAAACCCAGCGCATTGTTTGGTTTCGTGATGGTCAAGTAGTACACTCTAATCTGACTCCATCTGACTTGAGTCAGCTGGCTGTGTCATAAATTTAGTTAAAGTCCGCAAAGGCGGACTTCTCTGCGAGACGCTACGCGAACGTTTGTGTAGCCGCGACTTCTATTCGCCAGGGCTGATAAATGCGGTTTTGATCTAATTACAAACTCGGCGTTTTCCCTGTTTCAGCTTGCGTTGCGATCGGTTTGACATCGGTGTAACCAATCTCACCAGCTATTGTCCGAAACACTGAAATTTGCTCATCAAAATCTAGTCCTTCAATTTGAGAAACCAGATCATTAATTGCTTTACTGGGCTGGTAGCTAGCTGGTAAGTCAACCACTTTATTACCCATAGCTACTGCCCAAGCATACCAAACTAACAACTGATTGTTTTCTTTGATCGCCCCATAAGCACGAGAATATTCTGTGTCTTTGCGGTTCACAATATCCCGCATAATATCTAGTTGCTGCTCATCTGATAATTCAAAATAATCTCCTAGCAGAATTGGTGCTAATTCTGGTTCAGCCGCAGCTGGAGCGGCTGGCGTGACGGAATCACCCATTTTTTCATAAACAAAATAGAACCAAGCTAATTTTGCATCGGTATCTAAGGCGTTAAACGCGTCCACCAATTTTTGAGTTTCATTGCTCTGAGCTTGAGAAATAGTTTTGTCGTAACTTGCAGTCATTATTATTTGTCTCCAAAGTAATTTAACAGCCCAAACTAAGTGTTACCAGAGTTTCTGAATCAGATTCTACTATCAATAGAAAGAGTTAAATTAATTAGGAACTACAGCTTTAATCTACCTTTTAATAGAGGTGAAAGTCTCTCTCAAGGAAGCAAGAAATCAGCGAATTGCTTTGCTATGATTTCTCAAGTAAGCAATAAAAAATTTACCTAAGGTTTTAATTATGCCTGATGAAATAAAGCCCAATTTAAATGAAGCTCCCACCCATGATGCTCAATTAGCTGCCGAAAGCATAGCTAGTGGTGAGGAAAAAGCACCAAAGGTTGATTTTGATGCTGATTATGCAGCTGCACAGCAATTTAGCGTGAGTGAAGTTGATCGCACAGGTAAAGGTGCCGCCGCCGCCGAAGCAGCCACCGCACCTAAATACAAAACCTCTAAGCCAGAAGAGACAAAAACTCAAGCACAGTCAACTGGTAATCCTGATGATTATGTAGAGTTAGCAAAGGAAGTTGGGAATTCTAAAACTGAAGGTGTAACTAATGTCAGTGATGAACTAGTACAACAAGCTTTGGAAAAGGGTCAACCCCAAAAGTAACTTTTCACCAGCCACCAATAATCAATCGATGCTTCCAAGAACCCCGACTTCTTCAAGAAGTCGGGTTCTAAATCTTGCTTAAGCAACTGACTTCTGAATTCTGAATTCTTACTTCATCACTTCTAGCAGTTCACTAGGCCGTTCAATTAAATAATCTGGATTTTGTTTGGCTAGTGCTTCTGCTGAGTTAAAGCCCCAAGTCACTGCAATCACTTGGATATTTGCTTTCTTTGATGCTTCTATATCTCTGGTTTCATCTCCGACATAAATAACGTCTTGAGGTTGGAGTTGCTTCTGCCTCAAGACGTTATTGATGATCGTTGTTTTGCCAAAAATTGTAATTCCTGAATATATAAAATCAAATAGGTGATTTAAATCATTGATTGTAAGAAATTGTGTCACATTTTCTTTAGAATTAGAAGTGATAATGCCGAGTTTATATCCTTGCTTTTGTAGTTCTATTAATGCTTCTTTAATTCCCGGAATAGGCTTTAATTCGGGAATTTTGTTTTTTAATTCTCCTTTAACTTTTTTAACTAGAAAAGGTATCTTAAATAGAGAAACTCCAGAGTACTTAATGATTTCCCTAGATGTTAAGTTCTTAAGAAGGGCTAATTGCTCTGGACTTATGTGTCTATAACCAAAGTCTACAGCTAGACGATTAGCAATGCTGACAAGAGCATCTACTGTATCAGCAATAGTGCCATCAAAATCAAAAATAATTACTTTCGGGGTCATTCTTTGCCGGGATGCGTCAAGATTAGCTAGGGCGTTGCGTCGTAACATTTCTGGCTTAATCCGCCGCAAGGCAGATACTGGAAATCGTTTATCCCACTCCTGATCTGAGATTTGGGCTAATTCTAGCAGCTTGGGAGCAATATTTTCAGGATAAGGCCCAAACTCTGCAATATCAGTTGTCCTGGCAAAACGTTGGTTCCAAGGACAAACATCTTGGCAAATATCACAACCAGCAACCCAACCTTGCAAATGAGGTGTGATTGTCTCTGGCAATCGCTCTGCCCGATTTTCAATGGTATGATAAGCAATGCAACGATTAGCGTCTACGACAAAAGGCTGAGTAATTGCACCTGTAGGACAAGCCTGAAGACAACGAGTGCAAGTACCGCAGTGTTCTGTATGCGGGCGATCGCTCTCTAGTTCCAAATTAGTCAAAACTTCTCCCAAAAATACCCAAGAGCCATATTCCCGTGTAATCACATTACCATTCTTGGCAATCCAACCAATTCCGGCAAGTTGAGCCAACACTTTATCCGGTACTGGTCCAGTGTCTGCATAGTAAATGGCTCGAACGCCTGCATCAAGTGATTCTAGCCATGTGGCTAGCTGCTTGAGTTTTTTATGCATCACCTTGTGATAATCCCTTCCCCAGGCATAACGGGAGATTTTGGCGTATTCCTCGCCTTCTCCTGACGGAGACGCTACGCGAACAGGACGTTGATGTGGTGTGTAGTAATTCAGCACCACACACACTAGCGATCGCACTTCAGGCATCACTAAGCGGATATCCTGACGTTTTGGGTTAGTCATCCATTTCATATCGGCGTGATAACCCAGTTCAATCCATCCTTGTAACCTCTGCGCTTCTGTGGCATCTAACCTATCTACAGCAGCAATTCCAACTTTGTGAAAGCCCAACTCGATGGCTTTTTCTTTCACCAGACTGCTGTTTGTTACGGAATACTGATTCATTTTTTTATTTGGATTTTGCCTAAATAAAGGCGCTTTAATTGTACATTATGTAGTCAATATCTTTGATTAAGATTTGTTACTTAACCGACATATTTTATTGCAACACCAATGTAAAGACTTTGAAATGCAACGTCTTTACATCCATCGTCAGGAAGATTTACCAATATGTAGCAATCTATCTCAATAGAGGCTTTCTTCTTACCTATTTTTGTATTGAAATTAATATTTAGTTAGTATGCATGATACAGATAATTCTATGACCTCTGCTGAATTTGTGTCCCCAGCGCAATTTAAAGAAGAATTCCAGATTGAGGGAATTACAGAACCAAGTGTACTGCGTTATTTTCAAACCTTAAATGCAGGAGAATTTGAGGCAACTACTGCCCTATTTGCAGTAAATGGTGTGATGCGTCCACCATTTGAATCTGATATTGCGGGGAAAGATGCGATCGCAGCCTACTTAAAACAAGAAGGCCAAAACATTAAAGCTTACCCCAATGTAGGAATAACCGAGACTTTAGAAAACGGTGACATCCAAATCCAGGTAACAGGCAAAGCACAAACTTCGTGGTGTAGTGTGAATATCTTGTGGCTATTTATCCTCAACCAAGAACGGGAAATTTTATATACTAGAATCAAACTTTTAGCTTCCCCCAAAGAGTTGATTTCTTTACGTCGTGAAAAGTAAGTAGCTATATAGCAATCTGATTTGATTTCTGAAAATCACAAGACTCAGATCCCCGACTTCTCTAAGAAGTCGGGGATCTCGTTGTTCACGAGTGATTTAGGATGGCTATAGCAACCAACTTTGTGTTATGCCCTAGGTTAACGCACCCTGCGTGTATTTTAAAAATCAAATATAAGGAAGAATATTTAATACTTAATTTTGCCCAGAAAGGGCAAAGTTTTAAACAAATATTCACACGCTAGCGGACTCGCTACCGCTACGCTATCACCCAGTCATACAAAAATCATGGCTTCATTCTCACTCACTTCGACTACGCAGTTCGACTACGCTCACCGTAAACTCAGTGACCACCTGAGTTCGGAATTATTCTTCATGAATAACATGACTTGAAAAATAGTAACTGTTGTCTATTGGACTAATTCTGGTAAAGTAGCTTCTAACTTCAGACAGTTAGCACCATTAATCTGTAACTTGTAATCTACTTTATCCATGAGACGATTCATAATTAGCCAACCATAACCACCTTCTTGTTTTTCCATAGGGTTGGGAGCGTAGTAGTTAGACATATCAAAACCTTCGCCGTAGTCCCAAATTTCTAGGGCAAAATTCCGGTCTTTCACTTCCAAACGTAGTAAAATCGGTAAATTTGGTTTGTCCTTGTGGGCATGACGGACTGCATTTGAGTAGGCTTCCACTAAAGCCAGTCTCAAACGACTTGATTGCCGCGACCAATCCACAGATTCTCCTAACTGGATTTTCAAACATCCCAGCAACCAGTTTTCGACAATATTAAGAAAATTCAAGTCACTTGGTACATGAAGCTCACTTTTCACGACTTACAAAATCTCCAGCGAAAGTATAGTTTGATCGTCTTCTTGAACGTGGTTATCTGCCTGGATGCGAGCTAGTAAATGGTTGAGAGAAAGCGGTTGTTCTTCTTGTTGTAACAGTTGCCAAAGACCATCTTGGTTCAGCATAGAACGGTTAACTGCCTCAGCACTAGACCCGTTTTTTAGTGTTAAATCAGAATCATTTGATATCGTTGCTTCTGTAATACCATCACTGGCTAGTAACAATGTGTCTCCACTAGCGAGAACCAAACGACCAGACTGTGCCTGCCACTTAGGTAAGATCCCCAAAGGAACGCTACGAACTTTGAGGTAATTGGGATTGTCGGCTAAAGCGTCTTGGCGTGACCATAGCAGTGGATAGATATGACCGGCATTAGTGTAGACGAGTTCTTTTGTGGTAGGGGTATAACAAGCTAACACAAGAGTAATGAAATAATTGTTGCTAATTAAATCTTCACTGAGAGCGTGGTTGAGGTTTTGCATGACCACATTCGGTTCGGCTGGCGCTTCTTGAGATAATTCCCGGCGCAAAACGGAAATAATACTAGCCATAAATAAAGCAGCTGGAACGCCCTTGCCAGAAACATCACCCACTGCCAACCACAAATCGCCTTTAGGATGGACAAAAACCTCAAAAAAATCGCCTCCTACTTCTCGTGCAGGATAGCAGCAGGCTTGCACCTTCACACCTTTGATATCAGGTAAAGTTTGGCGTAGCAGATTGTATTGAATTTGGCGAGCCACCTCCAACTCATTGTGAATCTGCTGTTGTTTTTCTTGGAGGCGCTGGTAGAGTTTTGCTTGGGAGAGGGCTAAAGCTGCTTGTTCAGCAACACCTGCAATCAGTTGAATATCTTCATCTTCCCAAGGGCGATCGCGTCCCCATTGGTTCAGCGCTAGCACTGCCAACAGATGTTGCTGATAGCTAAGTGGTACAACCAGTTGGTGACGAGGATTACCGTTATATACATCTTCAGCAAGTTGATAATGACGGGTTTCCAGCACTTTTTCAATTAAAACACTGGGGTCGAAGAAGCAATCTGATACAGAGGATTCAGGATCGTGGTAAAAAAACTGGTCTTGTAGAAGGCGATCGCCTTCTACTGGTCTGAGCAAGCAACTGGTAGCTTCAAATGTTTCTCCAATAGTTGCCACAATCTTTTGCAGCATACTGTCGTAGTCTAAAGATTCCCGAATTGCCGTTGTTACCGCATTAACCAAAGATTCTCGCCGTAGGGATCGACGCAACTCTTGGGTACGCTTCTTAACTAGGCGATATGTATCAGTGGCTTGCTCAACTAACCCTCTCAGGCGTTCAGGATTCCAGGGTTTGGTAATGTACTTGAATACCTGACCGGAGTTAATCGCATCCACCAAATCTTCGACATCAGTAAAACCAGTTAACAAAATCCGAATCGTATCAGGAAAGCGTTCTACGATGCGACTAAAAAATTCGGTGCCATTCATTTCTGGCATTCTTTGGTCAGAAATAATCACCGCCATTTCGCCAAATTTATCCAAAATTTCCAGAGCAGCAAAGGCATGATTGGCTTTATATACTTGGAAATCTCGCCTAAAAGTGCGGTAGAGTAAGTCTAAGTTATCTGGCTCATCATCTACCACCATGAGCTTAAGTTTGTCCACCCCAATTTCAGCCATATTTGACTTTAGTTTTCACATATTTGAATGGCGAGATAACATGATGTTTATCCCACCTGATAAGTAACAAAAAACCAGAGAAGCCATTCACTTTGAAAATATAACTTTCTCAAAGTTGTAAGTTTCCCTTGATCATCCTCAATTGATGTACACAAAAATTAACTTTATCCAACCAACCCAGAACGCAAGGCGCGGACTGCGGCTTGGGTACGGTCATCGGCACATAGCTTATTCAAAATATTGCGAACGTGAGTTTTAACAGTTCCAACAGTGATATAAAGTCTTTCCGCTATTACTGCATTACTACAACCTTCGACGATCAACTGTAACACTTCTAACTCCCTTTCTGTCAGTGTGTAAGGCTGAATTCCTTCCAGATTCTCAAGAAAATCAGAGTTAGGGGCAATAGTCTTGAAATCGGCTTTTGTCGATTCCAACTTTTGGGGGTTTTGTTGCGCTTGTTGTAATACAATCCGAGCGATCGCCGGATCGATCCAGGCGTTGCCATTGTAAGTTACTCGCACTGCTTCCAGCAAATTATCAAATTTGATATCCTTCATGCAGTAAGAGTCTGCGCCCGCCGCAAAAGCTGCCAACACCGCTTCTTTGTTATCCCGCAGGGTCAAAATTAACACCTTTGTCAGTAGCTGCTGCCCATTAGTAATAGATTTTACCTCCCGTGTTAACTCAATGCCATCCTTATCTGGTAAACCAATATCTACAATGGCAATATCTGGTCGTAGCATTTTTAACATTTTTAGCCCCTCAGCAGCATTGGCAGCTTCACCTACAACTTCAATTTCATCCTTTTGCTGTAGTGCTGTCCGAATACCCACACGAGTTAGGTCATGATCTTCAATCAGAGCGATACGAATTTTACTCATAGCCAACTTCAGCCCGTTACACTACCTTAACCATAAAGTCGAGTTTCGTGACACACTCCTACACTAACTGCAAGCAGTATAGTGCTGGCTTTTGTTCCCGGAACCAGAGTTGCGAGTTGAGCGTTTTATACTGAGTTAATATTACACCTTAACAATAAAAGTTGGACTGGTTCAGCCCAAGTACAAGCGCCCAAGACTAATTAGTTTAAATTTCGTCCATTTTGAAACAGATGAGTAGTGGGGGCATCTTTGCCCGCTATTATCAGCAGGGAGCAAGATGCTCCCACTACTTTTAAAAACTATGGTTCTCAAAATAGATGTGGTTTAGTTTCTATTGTTGTAGGGCAATGGGGAATCTATACCTACCTAAGTTCTAATATAAAAAAATTTGATAAGCTTAACATTCAAGGAAAATCTGGTGTGAAGATTACTCAAGAATAGGCTATGTCTAACGGCAATCAAGCGTTTTCAGTATTGGGAATACCAGTGCATGTGATGGCTAACTATCCAGGCTGGTTGTTAGAATGCCTGCACTCAGGCAAAGGAACTCATGTAGTAACGCTCAATGCAGAAATGACTATGCAAGCAGAGCGAAATCAATCATTAGCTCAAGTCATTAAAAATGCAGAGCTAGTGATTCCAGATGGAGCCGGGGTTGTTCTGTATTTGCGGTGGCTATTATGGCAAAAAGTGCAGCGTTTTCCGGGGATTGAATTAGCAGAAAAACTTTTGCAAGAACTTGGGCAACAGAAGACAGGGGCAAAGATATTTTTTTATGGAGCAGCGCCTGGTGTGTCCGCAAAAGTTGCAGATTTTTGGCATCAGCAAATTCCAGATTTGAGTATAGTAGGCACTCACTCAGGCTACCATTCCCCAGAAGAGGAAGCACAATTGCGACAAACTCTTGTTCAATTGCAGCCACAAGTGATTTTTGTCGGCTTGGGAGTGCCACGTCAAGAGTTATGGATTGCCGAAAATCGCCATTTGTGTCCCAAAGCTATTTGGATTGGTGTTGGTGGCAGTTTTGATATTTGGTCGGGAACTAAAACTCGCGCTCCCGCCTGCTTAGGAAATAATAATTTGGAATGGTTGTATCGCCTTTATCAAGAACCTTGGCGTTGGCGGCGAATGTTGGCTTTGCCACAGTTTGCTGTGAAAGCCTTTGTTTATCGTTTGACAGCCAGGGGTGCAATTAGTTAAGGGATTTCCAAGGAATAAATTATCCCAACAAACGAACCACAGAGACAAGGCAGCGCGGTCTTGGGGGTTTCCCCCATGAGCGACTGCCGCGCAGAGAACACAGAGAGAGGAGAGATTAAGAGGGTTTTTGCGTCAGTTTTGGAATATTTTTTTATTTGGAAGTCCCTAAGAGGTTGTTTGAAAAGTAGTTGGCTGTATCTTTGCACTCATTAGATCCCCCCTAACCCCCCTTAAAAACAGGGGGGAACCGGAGTCAAAGTCCCCCTTTTTAAGGGGAGCCACTGCGGTCTTGGGGTCTCCCCAAGTAGAGCAAGTGGCGTGGATTTAGGGGGATCTAAACGTTTTTTTACCGAGAAGAGGACTTTTCAAACATCCTCTAAGAGTGGGGAGTGGGGAGTGTTATTACTTAGTTGGGATTATGGTCTTCAAAAAGTTTTAAATTTTCTTTGTTGAATTTAAATTCTCAGGGGAAACCTGGGAATCCTTATTTTGAGAGGAATGTCACATCTAAGCCACCAAAGTGCTTGGTTGTGGGTATGAGGAAAATTTAACAATGGCAGTATTAACAACTCAAGTTAAGACAGAAAAATCCGTTTATAGAGACGACTGTGAAACTCAACAGCGCGGTAGCAATACTACTGCCAAGGTGCAATTGCAATCTGTAACCAAGACTTATGCTAACGGCACTCACGCCTTGTTGAGTGCGAACCTGGAGGTAAAAAAGGGAGAATTTTTGTTTATCACGGGGCCAAGTGGTTCTGGTAAATCAACGCTGTTGAAACTGCTGTATGGCCAGGAGTTGCCTACACAGGGAGATGTAATTGTTGATGAATGTAATGTAGCGGGTTTACGGGGCGATCGCTTGTCATTATTGCGGCGACGGATTGGCATTGTGTTTCAAGACTACAAATTGATTACCCAACGAACAGTGGCAGAAAATGTGACTTTTGTGTTGCAAGCTCAAGGGTATACCCGTAAAGAAATTCAACGGCGCTTAGAACCAACCTTGAAACTGGTAGGTTTGCTGAATAAAGCTGACTGTTTTCCAGATCAACTGTCTGGGGGAGAGCAACAACGGGTGAGTATTGCCCGTGCGATCGTTGGTACACCACCACTGCTGTTGGCAGATGAACCTACTGGAAATCTCGATCCAGATAATTCCTGGCAAGTGATCCAGATTCTCCAGAAGTTAAATTCCTTTGGGGCTACGGTAATTGTTACTACCCATGATGAACAATTGGTGCGGCGGTGCAATCATCCAGTAGTGCAAGTTCGCAATGGAAAGCTGTCTCGAAAATAAGTATTGGGCATTAATTAGCACTCATCATTTAACCAATGACAAATGACCAATGACAAATGACTAATAAACATGATGCTTGAGTTTTGCTGATACGGGTTTGAAAATTGTTGCTGTTTTGGGGGGTAGAACTTGTAGGCGATCGCAAGCTTGTAAACTTTTAAAAGCTGCCTCTCGAACTACAACTTCTTCCTCTCGACTGAGTAGGAGTTGCAAGCATTCGACAACATCTTGCTGCACTGAAAAACCAACTTGCTTACGGCTGATTAATTTATTTAGTTGACGTAGGGCAATCAACCGCTTCAATGGATCTTTTTCTGTTAAATTTACCAATAACTGATCAAGATGGTCTTCTTCTCGATTTTCATAGAAGTTAACAATTTGCCATCCCAATAAAATTAAAGTTAACAGGGTTCCCACAGCTTGCACAATAGCACCAGCAGCAATCCAGTGACTATGAGAGTCAACCCAAATTGCTGCCGCCATGTAAGTGCTGACAGTAGCAAGACCACCACTGACGACTGCCAAAGCTAACCGACGATTTGAACTGTTTAAGAAATTACTTATTTTAGACCAGCGCAATTGCCAGTCCCACTCCTGCATTGAGTAAACCAATACCATTACCCCAATGCCGATTAAGAGAGCCAATAGCAGTTTCCAGTTCCACAACAACATAGCAACAACGATTGTCAAGAACCCAAGAAAGCCCCCAGGTCCAGAGAAGCGCTTAAATGTTTGCTGCTTTATGGCTCCCTTTGTCTTGAATTTTGTCAGCAACCAGTTCCAGTTGGGGATCTGGTTGATTAATTGCTGCCAAGAAGACGAAGCCTGTGCCACAGTGTTTACCTACTTGATTACGAAATTAACTATTGTATAAGTTTTACTATGGATGAAGAAAGGATTAAGGCTCAAACTACAAGATCCCTAGTTTTATGCACGGATAGTAGACTAGTACAGCACGGCGCAAATAAAGATACCATTTTAAACCGCTCAGAGCAAGGGCATGTTGTACGTAAGTCCTAATTAAAGAGAAAAACGAAAGTTATCAAGTACTGTCTCGGTGTCACGGTGTCCAGGTCTCTTTTTTAACTTATGTCAACTATCACTACAGTCAAAAAAAATACTTATGTTTCAACCACTAGGATTTGAACAACGCTCCATAAATACCTCACTAGGTAGAATGGTATATTATACTGCCAATGGTTCACCTTGGCAGGAAAATGTGACTGGCAAAGATGATCGGGAAACTTTGGTGTTTCTGCACGGCTTTGGTGGTGGATCTTCTGCTTATGAGTGGTCAAAAGTTTATCCAGCTTTTGCGGCTGAATATCGGGTCATTGCGCCCGATTTGATCGGTTGGGGTCGGTCTGAGCATCCACCACGGAGTTATAAGATTGAAGATTATTTGACAACGATTGGGGAGTTTATCGAGCAGACTTGTACTCGGCCAGTAGTAGCGATCGCTTCTTCTTTGACCGCAGCATTTACAATTCGGGTAGCATCAGATCATCCTGATTTATTCAAGTCTTTAATTCTGACTACCCCCGCCGGAATTTCCGACTTTGGCGAAGACTATTCTCGGAGCTTTTTTGCCCAGATAGTTAGCGTTCCCGTTGTTGACCGTTTACTTTATAGCACTGGAATTGCGACAAGTGGGGGTATTCGCAGCTTCTTAGAGCAACGGCAATTTGCTCAAGGCAATCGAGTGTACGAAGAAATTGTAGAAGCTTATCTACAATCCGCCCAACAGCCTAATGCTGAGTATGCAGCATTGTCTTTTGTACGTGGCGATTTGTGCTTTGATTTATCTCTTTATATTCAACAACTAACAACTCCCACTGCGATTATTTGGGGACAAAAATCGGAATTTACGGGGCCATCAATTGGTCGCCGCCTTGCCGAAATGAATCCCCAAGCGATCCGATTTTTTCAACAGTTGGAAAATGTCGGGTTAACACCGCAGTTGGAATTACCAGCAGTGACAATTGGCTTAATTCGCAAATTTTTACCTTTGCTTAATTAACATAAAAAACTGCCTTTGTGGTTTCTGAGAAACAAGATCCCCGACTTCCTTAAGAAGTCGGGGATCTGCGCGTTGCTATTATCAACAAAAGTGAGAATACTATTTGTCTTTCAATCTGATATCAATGACAGTTGCATTAAAGTTGTAGTTAAAGCCTTCTAACTCAAATGGCATCCCAATTTTCACCTTACTATTACCCAGAACTGGCCCACTTTCAGTGACTTGGGCTTTGCCATCTAAAGTCAAAATCAAATCTGTACTATAATTGTTGGTTTTTGGATCTGGTAGTTCTTTAACAGTACCATCAGGTTGGGGAATATTTATTGTTCTGGGTAGCTGTTGAACAGATTTAATTTCAATTTCTCCATAGGGCTGATTGCGGATGATGACATTAGTTTTCCCGCCTTTTTTTAAACCGTTATCGATTAATTTTTGCGGGTCACGTACATTCAAACCACGAACTACTAAGTCTACTTCTATAGGTACTGTTTTTGCACCGACTTGGGCAACTGAGCCAGAAGTGCCAGGAAAGAAAAAGATGCCAAATATAACTAAGAGAATTACGAGGGCAGCACCTAAATCTAGGAGGTTTATTTTGCCGAACAAGCGACCTTTTGAATCTAAAATAGCCATAAAAAGTTTTCCAAGGTAATAGCGAAGTAATTGATTGTAGCAAGAAGGTTTTGAATGGAAACGGCAATTTTCCCTATTTGCTAATAGCTCAAAGCATCTAGGGGTTGCAGTTATGCGACAGTTTATCACGAGTTCGTAATTTCCGAGGAGTGGCAGCTAACCTTCAAGTTTTGAGTTGTTAAAACTGAACGTACCTAGAAAGTAAAATCTAGTGTTTAAGCCTATCTCTAGAGGCAATCCCTAGTCCCCGGCAGTTAGGTAGATTTGCGTCAGAATTATCTGTATAACAACTCCTTTGGTCTGGAGTTAAGAATGCAACTTAGAATACTCTAAATCCGTCTCACAATTTATCTCATTATTTTATGTTCTCCTGAAATAATCTTCAGAGTATATTATGTTCAACTGGAAAGGTTTTGTGACAAATTACCGTGTGTGGCGGCGTGGCTGGTTTTATCCCCTCATTTCAGTGGTAGTCGCCCTGAGTGTCTGCCTAAGTACACCCTTGCCTGGAAGAGCTTTAGACTTCTTACCTCTTCTACTCCAAGGAGTTCAGGCATTTCAGCTTTCTAATATATCCCCTAATCAAGAAGTTGATCTTGGTAAGCAGATTAATCAGGAATTAGTGGGTAGTCAAGTCCGGCTTTACCACAATCCCGAAGTTAATCGTTATGTAGAGCAAGTTGGTAGGCGTTTAGCAGCGAATAGCGATCGCCCCGATCTCCCCTATACTTTCCAGATAGTTCAGGATGACTCTATTAACGCCTTTGCTACCTTGGGCGGCTATGTATATGTCCACACGGGTTTGCTCAAAACCGCAGACAATGAAGCGGAATTGGCAAGTGTACTTGCCCATGAAATTGGTCACATTGGCGGGAAACACGTAGTCAAACAGATGCAGCAAAAAGCCCTCGAAAGTGGTCTATTAACAGCAGCTGGCTTAGATCGAAATTCAGCAGTACAAATTGGTGTACAGTTAGCACGAGACTTGCCACGCAGTCGGAAAAATGAATTTGAGGCTGATCAAAGAGGACTACGAACCTTGACACGTACTGGTTATGCCCAGTCTGCAATGGTTTCTTTTATGCAAAAGCTGCTGAAAAAGGGTGGTTCTGCGCCGACATTTTTGAGTACGCACCCCGGAACCAGCGATCGCATTGATGCCCTAAGAAGTGCAATTAACTCTCAACCTAGTAATGGAAAATATGGCTTGGATAAAGCTAGTTATAAAGCCAATGTTCGAGCATTAGCGAGGTCTTGACAATATGGGGCATTGGCCACTTCTACTGAGCGACTTGTGCCGAGCGAAGCCGAGGTAAGCCGTTGGCGTAGCCTCTCGTAGAGAAGTATTGGGCATTGGGAAAGAGGAGGCAGAAGGCAGAAGTTCTTTAATTTTGAATTTTGAATTTTGAATTGATTTCTCCCCACTCCCCACTCCTCCTCAATTCCTATTCCGGCGATCAACTTTGATTTTGGCTGGATCAATGGTAATTACAATCTCTTCTAAAGGCAGGGTACGGATATGGTTTTTAAAGATGTTAACTTGATAAACCAATTGATTTGTAACATCCAGTCCAGTCAACCAGCCACTCCGGGGATGATAAGCGCCAGTATCTATGTCTAGCCATCCCTGTCCTTGTGCCAGTTTCCCAGGAGAAACACCCGGCAAGGTAAAGGTAATGGTATGACCGATGATAATTTGCTTATCTGGGAAGTAGGGTTTTTCAATGCTGTGAAATTCTTCTCGTATCCAGCACAGTTCATCGGCAGTTTGTTCTGTCACCGACATCGAAGGGTCAACACCAGCATGAGTTAACCAAATATCCCCCAAGTCAAGGTATGTAGGCAAAGTTTTTAACCAATCCAGATGGTCGTCAGGAATTGGAGCCTCTTGGTAACTGGCTACGGTCGCTTCTCCGCCACTATATAGCCATGCTTGCATGGTGGAGGAGGAAGTCTTTTCATTGGTCAGAATGCTTAATAACATCTGCTCATGATTTCCCAGCAAACATGGGTAGTTATTTCGCTTGACAAAATTAACTACTTGTGCGCTATGGGGACCGCGATCGATTAAGTCTCCCAGAAAATAGACTTGATCTTCTGATGTGGGGGCGATCGCCTCCAGCAATGTCATTAAACCTTCATAGTGTCCATGCACATCCCCAATTACAATTCGTCTGGGGCTAATTTCGCTCATTGTCTCTTAGCTGCAATAGTTTTGGCTAATACTTCTGCTACAGTTTAAGCTGTTTGCATTCCGCAATGAAAGGTAAAAATACTGAATAACTTTTATTTTAATTTAATTATTCTCCCATTAATAAAAATATCTTATGATGATTCTGTGGTAAAATGCATGGTTTTTAGCGCTCAAAAAGAAAATCAGCAAATTTCATCCACGTTGTTAACTTAGAATTTAAGCTATTGCTCACTTTCAATCTCACCATGTCTAAAGATTTCTCTTAAGTAGCTAGGCGTAAATAAATTAAAGTTTGTAGTAAGGACTTTAGTCCTAATGATCCTTGTTTTGAGCGATGAATCGCTCACTACGAACTAAGAGGATGTTTTAAAAGTGTTTTAGGGTGATTTTAGGCACTTAATGATCCCCCCGAGCAAGCCTTAAAAAAGGGGGAAGAATCAAAGTCCCCCTTTTGAAGGGGAGCCACTCTTGTTGCACGTGGCATGGATTTAGGGGGATCTAGAAGGTTTTGCTACCGACAAGAGGACTTTTAAAACATCCTCTAAGATTTTATTTGATGTTTAATTATGCCTACTTACTGATTGCACGCACTTGAAAATTACTTTTATATCTATGCATAAAATTCGGTTTGTAGATTTATTTTCAGGAATAGGGGGAATTAGATTAGCCTTTGAACAAGCGGCTAATTCTTTAAATATAGAAAGTGAATGCGTTTTAAGCAGTGAAATTAATACAGATGCTCAATTAGTTTATGAAAAAAACTTTGGTCAAAAAGCTTTAGGTGACATCCGATTAATTGATCAACTACCAGAACATGAATTTTTATTAGCTGGATTTCCTTGTCAATCTTTTTCTCATGCTGGCAAAAAAGAAGGGTTTGTCGATACACGAGGTACGCTATTTTTTGAAATAACAAGATTACTTGATACCTATAAACCGCAAGCTTTTATTTTTGAGAACGTTCGAGGGCTTTATAGTCACGATCAAGGGCGAACCTTAGCAACAATTAAGCATGAAATTCAAAAAAGAGGTTATAGTTTTCATGCTTTTTTACTCAACAGCGCAAACTTTGGCTTACCGCAAAATCGTGTCCGCATTTATCTGGTAGGAATTTTAGATGCTTCTCCCACTTTTGAATTGATTTCTGATGTGGGGCCAAAAGATTCGCATTCATATAACCCTCAGCAGTTATCTTTGTTTTACCCACCAAAAAAAATTGTGGCTGTCGCGGATATTTTGGAAGATAATCCAGATGAAAAGTATGATTGTTCACCAAAGTTTGTCAATGCGTTGAAACGAATATTTAATAATGATTTAAATCGTTTACATGGGATCAGGCTGATTGATTACCGAGGTGGAAACTCTATTCATTCCTGGGATTTAGGATTGCGTGGTGAGTGTAGTGCTGAGGAAATTGAACTGATGAACCGTTTCATATTAAAGAGACGGAATAATAAGTTTGGGCAAGAACAAGATGGTAAATTATTAACTCAGGAGCAAATCGCTAGCTTTTTTGAACATCCCAATTTAGGGGAAATTTTAAATTCACTAGTTACAAAAAAGTATCTAAACCTTATTAATGATAAATACAAACCTCTATCGGGTAACTTTTCATTTGAAGTTTATAAATTTGTAGATCCAAATAAGATTTCGGTAACGTTGGTTGCTAGTGATGCCAATAGATTGGGAGTTTATCACAATCAGAGAGTGCGGCGACTAACTCCGCGAGAAGCTGCAAGATTGCAAGGTTTTCCTGACAGCTTTATACTTCATCCTCATGATGATAAGGCTTATTATCAACTGGGAAATTCTGTGAGTATTAATGTAGTCAAAGCTGTGGCTCAGGAAGTGATTATAAAAACCTTCTATTCTTCTCCAGAAAGAATAGATAAATCTCAGCTTACACTTGCTCAATCTTTAAATTATGTTCCTGACCCCAATGGGCGAGGTAGTGCAATGCCATTTCCCTGTGCGTAATCAATTCCTAATGCTCTAATTCGCTCTAAAATCGCGTCATTCTCTACAAACTCAGCAATCGTCTTAATACCCATCACACTGCTAATGTGCGTCATTGCTGTCACGATCGCATTATCCACAGGATTATCGATAATGTTACGAATAAAGCTCCCGTCAATTTTGAGGTAATCCACAGGCAGAGACTTGAGATAGGCAAAGGACGACATCCCCACCCCAAAATCGTCTAACGCGAAGCTACAGCCCATCCGTTGAAGTGACTCAATGAACTGCTTGGCTTTGCTCAAGTTGGCGATCGCCACAGTTTCGGTAATCTCAAAGCAAATGCAGTAGGGTGAGATAGAGTATAGGCTAAACTGCTCATACAGAAAGTGAATGAACTGATCGTCGTTGATGCTAGAGCCAGAAAGGTTAATTGCATACATGATTTGTTTATCGCCAGCAACCTTTGTCCAATTCCTGAACAGAGTCCGAATTACCCAGCGATCGACCAGGTGCATCAAGTCGTAGCGTTCTGCTGCTGGAATAAACCTCATCGGCAACACTAAATTTCCCTGTTCATCCCGGAGCCGCAGCAGTACTTCATAATGGTCACCGTTTTCAGCCGCCGGGGTGATAGCAGCAATGGGTTGAACATAGAGACAAAACCAATCACTTTCCAAGGCTTGAGAAATGCGGCTAGCCCACTGCATCTCCCCGCGCTGTTGCATTCGATCCTGGTCGTCAGTCTGAGCAACGTACACGCGATTGCGCCCCTGGTTTTTTGCGGTATAGCAAGCTGCGTCAGCCCTGCTGAGAATTTCTGCAATGCTCTCGCTATTCGCGTCGATACTGACTAAGCCGATACTTGCTCCAATTGAAAATACCTGCTCTTGCCAAACAAACCGGAAGTCTTGAACACACGAAAGCAGCTCATGGGCAACTAGTAAAGCTTGCTCCAGTGTACACTGATTGAGCAATAGGCCAAATTCATCGCCCCCTAACCGTGCCAGTGTGTCAGTTTTCCGAATTTTATCCTGCAATATGACAGTAATTTGACGCAATAATTTGTCTCCAGCCACATGACCACAGGTATCATTTACAATTTTGAAGTGATCGAGATCCAAATAGCACAATGCATGAACCTCGTAGTCTAATTTGGTAAAACGTAATGCTTGTTCAATCCGCTGCTCAAACTCCTGGCGATTCACCAATCCGGTTAAGGCATCATGGCTTGCCTGCCAGAATAGCTGACGTGAAAACTCGCGGTTCTGAGTCACGTCACGAAACACCATAACCCCGCCAATAACTTTTCCCTCACGATTGCGAATGGGGGAGGCTGAATCTTGAATCGCAATTTCTTGATTATTCTGATTAATTAAAACGGTATGGTTTGCTAGACTCACAGTTCGATTTTCCTGTAACGCTTGCTCAATTGGGTTATTAACTTTCTCCCCTGTCATTTCATGCACAATTTCAAAGAGTTCTCCTAACTGCAACCCTTTTGCAGATACTTCACTACATCCAAGCAGAAATTGTGCAATGGGATTGAGATATTCAATTTTGCCCAAGGCATCTGTGGTCAGAACTGCATCTCCGATGGATTGCAATGTCACCTCAGCTAATTCTTTTTCTTGAAAAAGTGTTTCTTCGATTTGCTTGAAGTCTGTGATATCGTATCCCACCGATTGAAATTCCAGAAAGCATCCTTGCTCGTCAAATATCATTCGGTTAAGCCACTTAGTCCAACACACCCGATCTCCCTGAAGAACGCGATTTTCAATGATGACAACAGGATTATCAGCACTAATTAAAGCTACAAATTCAGCAACTCGCTGCCGATCTGCCTCCAAGATAATGGGTTGATCGGGGCTACTGATGATTTCCTCTGGCGATCGCCCAAAATAAAGCGCAAAAGCTTGGTTGAAAAACGTGAGTGTGCCGTCTGGTAAATATCGGGCAATCACTTCAGTCTGATCTTCTACAATGGCACGGTAGCGAATCTCGCTTTGTGCGATCGCAATTTCTGCTTGCTTGAGTAAGCGAAGCTCCTCGTATACATCGCTGATTTTCCGCTCTAGTTCTTGATTGACTACCAACAGTCGTGCAGAACTGGGGAAAGTAAGTGCCTTTGGTATCAACTCTCTCAACGCAATATTTGTGTATAGCGATCCGAAAGCCGTGATGGCCTTGATGCAACTACTTAGCCAATGTTTATAAGCCAATATGTATACCTGTATTTTTGCAGTAGCTAAAAAAAACTGTGAGCGGTTACGACTAAGAGGTTGTTGAAAAAATTTTTAGCTGTGATTTTAGGCACTTCTTGATCCCACCTAACCCCTGACTTTTCACGGGATCTGGAAAACCTCTCTCTAAATCTCTCTCCTACAAGGAGAGAGACTTTGAATCTTCCCCATTCCCTACAAGGGAATGGGGTTAGGGGGTTAGGTTAATCGTTAGAGCTTTTCCACATGACGTGAAAAGTCAGCACCTAACCCCCAAAAAAAAAGGGGGGAACCGGAATTAACAGTAAACCAATTTATCGGGGGATTTAGGGGGATCTAAAACGTTTTGCTACCAACAAAAGGATTTTTTAAACAACCTCTAAATTAATATTCTGGATAAGTATCCAGCAGGTGCTGAAATACTTCTAAAGCTTGCAGATAAAGCGGCTCGGCTTGATCATGGCGTCCTTGAGAATCATAAAGTGACGCTAGGTTGTTCAGGCTGGTGACGACAGAAGGATGTTCTTCTCCTAGCAGCAGTTTTCTCTGTCCTAAAGCTTCCACTAACAACTCTTCGGCTTGGTCATAGCGTCCTTGATAATAGTAAAGTCCTGCTAACTTCTTCAGACTGGTGGGGACAAAAGGATGTTTTTCTTCCAGCAGCCGTTTTCTCTGTTCTAAAGCTTCCACTAACAACTCTTCGGCTTGGTCATAGCATCCTTGATAATAGTAAAGTCCTGCTAACTTCTTCAGACTGGTGGGGACAAAAGGATGTTTTTCTTCCAGCAGCCTTTTTCTGTGTTCTAAAGCTTCCACTAACAACTCTTCAGCTTGGTCATAGCGTCCTTGATAATAGTAGAGTCCTGCTAGGATTTTCAGGGTAGTCGCAACAGAAGAATGTTGTTCTCCCAGCACCCATTTTCTCTGTCCTGAAGCTTGCAGATACAGCACTTCGCGGTTCAGCTTGCTCATAGCGTCCTTGATAATAGTAGAGTTCTGCTAGCTCCTTCAGGCTGGTGGCAACAGAGAGATGTTCTTCTCCCAAACGGGTTTGCACCGTTGATAAACGTTGCTCAGACCAAATTGCTGCCATCAGCGCTCAATCTGTATTTATGCAGCATTACAGATATCTGCTTGATGTTAAGTCTTGCCAAGGTTTGAGATGTATAATCTGAGGGTATAAAGTTTGAGTTTATTATAAGTATTTACAAACTTTACTACCTTCGCTTTATTTACCGAAAAAATAGGCAAGAAGAAACGGAACAATATTTGTGTCAATTAATATCAATCTTCTGTCTGCAATAACCAAAAGCCGCTATAAGTCATCCCAGAATCATCGGGTTGCACTAACAAAAAATGTAATCCTCGGCAATGCTTTTTCCGTTGTTGAAATGCTTGGGCAGCTGTTGTAACTTCTGGATCTTCAAATGTGGCAACAATCCATCTATCCACTAAACCAGCTTCTAATATTAAGCCATCCGGTGCGCCAGAAATGTAGTTCAAACTTACGACACGGGCTTGCTGCAACCACCGCGCTAGGCGCATTGATTGCCGTCCACCATAAATTACCACACCAGGGACGGGGACAGTTGACGCTAAACCCAAATTGATGGGTTTGAGGTGTTCTGGGATGTGCAAAATGGGAATGGGGCGATCGCTAAATCTCGTTTCTACATCACTAGCAGCTAAACTTGCAAAACGCCATTGTTCTCCCCAGAGGTTTTCTGGTAATGGTGCTGGGGGTGGTTTATCCAGCGTTGAGGGATATTGCTTTTCTTGCAACCACTGCTTTAACGCCAAAGTGTGACGGGTAGGTTCGACATTTATACTTAAATTGCGTCCCGCCGCCTCAATTAAACTGAGTGACTGCGGACGAAACACCTGAATCACATCCGGCAATTTTTCACCAGCAGCTAGCTCAAGTTGAGTAGAAACCCAATTAGAATTTGCTGCTGACTGGAGACAGGTAGCTTCATACTCAAAGCTGCGAGTTGCGTCACAAATCAACAACTCCCATAAAACTTGTCCAGATGCATCTGCTAATGGACGACGATAAAAATCAGCTTGCCAAATTTTCATATTTGTGGGGAGTGAGGATGCAGAAGAGTGGAGTTCAAAGACTCGTTCACGAGTATCAAAGACTCGTTCCTTATAGCGGTTCCCACTCAGATGCGGTACAACATTATATCGCAAGGTGTAGGGGCACGGCATGCCGTGCCCCTACGGGTGTACCTCACGTAAACGAGAACCGCTATATTCCCCATGCTCCATACTTAATTCAAAAAGCCTGAATCCATTCTTTGACTGAATATTCAGTCCAGATACCATTTTTCCAGTAGGGATCGTTTTCAATTAACTGGCGGACGATCGCTTCGTCTTCGGCTTCGTAAATCCCAAAAACTTTTGTGACATCCTTTGTGGGGCCGATAGTAATCAGCACACCGGATTCTTTCTGTTTTGCTAATCCGTCTAAATGAGCTTGACGGTGGGGGACGCGTTTTTCGAGAACGTCTTCGCAATAAGTTCCCCAGACTACATATTTAGGCATAATTGCTTGTTACTCCTGCTGGTTAATAAGATATTGCTCTGCCAAAAGCTTGAGTCGATCTCCTTCTAAAATGAGATTCTCAATGGCTTCTTTGATTTCAAGGTATGGCTGACGAGAGAATTTCTTTTCTCGTTCAATTGCACGTCGAGTTTCTGCCCTCAACCTTCCAGCCCACTTGTGTTTCCCAAAAATATCTAAACCAAGGGATACAACACTATCTGTACCAGATTGACTTGCTTCCTGATTAATATTACGTATATTTACATTAACCTCCTTTTTGAGCGCTCTGAGTTGCTTTTGTAATAGAGAAATTTGCTTAACCTGTAGTTTGACTGATTTAGGACTATCAAGTGTGAGAGACATCTGTGATTGCGTCTGCTGAGTTTGTTGAGTTATTTCCAGCGTGTTCATAATATGCGCCGATGTAGAGTTGAAAATTTTTGGCTAGTCTTTACAAAAGAATATGAGGCAGAGCCTCAAGTAAAGTATTCCCAGGTTCAACCTGGGAACTAGACCAAAGAACTCCTAATACCATTTCACTTTAAAAATGATACAAATACCCTAGTAAGGGCATGGCAATGCCATGCCCCTACGATAAATCTATGTGTGTCAAGGTTTTCGTGAATTGGTATAACTCCAAACTCCTAACTCCTAACTCCTAACTTCTGAGGTTCACGCCGAATTTTTCCACCAAGGCTTCGCGGACTTTATTATGTACTGGTTCAACTTCAGCCTCAGTCAAAGTGCGATCGCTAGCCCGATAAACTAGACGGAATGCCAAACTTCTCTGTCCTTCGGGGACGTTTTCGCCACGATATTCATCAAATAATTCCACTGATTCGAGCAAATCTTTACCCGCTTTGGTAATTACTTTTTCAATTTCGGAAACTGAGATTTTCACGGGTGCGAAAAAGGCGATGTCGCGATCGCTAGCTGGATAGGTAGAATAAGGACTGAATGTGGGAACGAGAATTTCATCTTGTCCTAGAGATTCTAAAAGCACATCTAGATCCAACTGAAAAACATAAACGGAATCTGGTAAACCTTTGTCTCGTCGCAATTGCGGATGGAGTTGTCCAAAAATTCCCAGCCGGGTACCCCTAATCCACAGAGAAGCGGTGCGCCCTGGATGTAAGCGATGATCTCGACAATCGGGTTGAAATTCTACCTCCAAAGCAAGTTGCCGAAATACACTTTCTAAAATGCCTTTGGCTTCAAACCAGGTGATGGGTTCTTCGCGTCCACTTTTTGACCATTTGCCAACAGTGCGATCGCCTCCCACAATGCCCGCCAGGGCTTCTGTTTCTTGCAAACCCTCTTCTTCTCGCCAGAAAATCTGCCCAATTTCAAAACCGTTAAGGGCACCATTACCCTGCTCTAAATTGTATTGAAAGGCATCAATCAGCCCAGATATCAAATCGGTTCGCAGGGCTGAATATTCTACAAATAAGGGGTTTGACAGTACTATGTTTCTGTCTTCTCCTGGTTTGACTAAAGAATAGTGGATTAATTCTGTCAATCCTTCAGCCCGGAAGAAAGCTCGTAATTTGCGAATTAGTTCTTCATCTAAAGGCAGATAACCGGCTTCGGCTTTTTCTGGTAAAGTATCACAGAATTTGTTGTAGCCATAGAGACGGGCAATTTCTTCAATTAAATCAATTTCCCGCTCTAAGTCGCGGTAACGATAGGGTGGGACAGAGACAGACCATGTAGGTTGATGGTTAGTATCTTCTCCTGAAGGAGTTAATTTACATCCCAATGCAGTCAGGATGCGCTCAACATCTTGTTCTTGGAGTTCACCTGCGTCCTCTTCCAATTCGATTGGCCCGAGTATTTGATTAACTCGATCTAAACGCAGGGCGATGGAACGACTCCAGGTAGAAGGATCGGGGCGGGTGTCGGTAATTTCCTGCTGGACTATAATTCCACTCGCTAATTCGCTAATTAAAGATAAGGCGCGGCGATTAGCTATTTCCAACTCAGCGCGGTTAACTCCCCGTTCATATCTGCCAGAAGCCTCACTTCTTAACCCAACACTGCGGGAAGAACGGCGAATTGCCACGGAATCAAATAAAGCTGCTTCTAAAACTAGGCTTTGAGTCCCTTGATGGACTTCTGTTTCTTCTCCACCCATGACTCCCGCCAGTGCAACGGGTCTGTCGTTAGCGGTAATTAACAAATTTTGGGTTGCTAGGGTGCGAGTTTGTCCATCCAGGGTTTTGAGAAATTCTCCATTATTGGCGAAGCGAACGCCGATGGTTAGATTTTCGCTACTTGCAACAGATTGTAGGCGATCGCAGTCAAAGGCGTGTAGTGGTTGTCCCCATTCCAACAAAACGTAATTAGTAATATCCACAACATTACTGATGGGACGTACCCCAGCCGCCCGCAAACGCTGTTGCAGCCATTGGGGAGACGGAGCAATTTTCACCTGTGCAATTACCGTACCGATGTATGCAGGACAAGCTTGGCTATCGGCAATTTTTAAAGCTAAATTTCCGGCACTTTTGGTAATAGAAACTTCACCCGGTTCAGGAATGCTCAACTTTCCACCCGTCAAAGCTGCTACTTCCCTTGCTACGCCTACCATACTCAAAGCATCAGCGCGATTAGCAGTTGCCGTGAGGTCTAAAATTACATCATCTAAACCCAACAACGGACGCACGTCACTACCCAATGGTAAATTTTCCTGGGTAAAAATATGAATTCCGTCTACATCAGTGGGCAAACCGAGTTCCTTTAAAGAACAAATCATGCCCTGAGAAGGGACACCACGTAGTTTTGCTGGTTTAATTTTTAAATCGATATTTGGTAAGTAAGTACCCGTAGTTGCCACTGGTACATAGATATCTGCCTTCACATTGGCAGCACCACAGACAATATTTAAAGTTTCACCTGCACCGATATCCACCTGGCAAACACTCAATTTATCGGCGTTGGGATGGGGTTGACGCTCAAGCACTTTCCCGATCACCACACCATTTGCCCAAGTGCGGCGGTCTTCAATATCTTCAACCTCAAACCCCGCCATTGTCAGGGTTTCGGCTAATTCTTCTGGACTAAGTTTTATCTCTACTAGTTCGCGCAGCCAATTTAGAGAAATACGCATGGAATGTGCTTGTTTTAGGAATCGTCTTTTGTTCTCATTTTAGGGTGTCTACTAGCGATCGATGGCTACTCGTCCCCTTTTACTTGAACAATCCTACTACGTTAGACTGGCAGAACAATATACTAGACACAATTTAGCTAACTAGGTAGGATGTGCGATCGCAAGGAATAGTAGACCTAATAGGTCAAACAATTCAAGTAGAAATTTTGAGTAACGGAGAGGAAATCATCCAATAAATCATTTAGATTATCAGCAATTATTTGTAAAAACCCTGGAACAATTCATTTCTAAGCTCTTGAATAAGTTTAGACTTCCTTACATAGATTGATTTTTTAACGCCGACTTACTTAAAATTGATATAGGAATTCTATTTGATTTTTGAATAAGCTCCGTACATCTGTAGAGTGTCAAAATCAAAGGTAGTGTGTCTAATAAACCACTCAAATATCCACTTTAAATGTG
>NZ_JBALEA010000076.1:0-230660 GCF_036917135.1 Nostoc sp.
TAATATCAGCTAAACCATCTCCGTTGACATCAGCAACCTGTCGAGGAAAGCGATCAAAGCTAGTCCATCCGCCACCGTTGACATTAAAACTATTACTTGCGACAAATGCCGAACCAAATGTTCCATTGCTTTGACCTAGAGATACAAAGACAGCATCCTGACCAAAACCGATAATATCAGCTAAACCATCTCCGTTGACATCAGCAACCTGTCGAGGAAAGCGATCAAAGCTAGTCCATCCGCCACCGTTGACATTAAAACTATTATTTGCGACAAATGCCGAACCAAATGTTCCACTGCTCATAAAATACTCCTGTAATACACGTCAGTTAAGAATGAAACAGTTTCAAGCATTGAATTTTTTAATTTCACACTTTTATTCAGCAACGCCGAGAAATAACGGGTGGGAAGATATAACTGAACTAGACCTGATTTGAATAGGTCTTTGCTGTTAAGTCTGAAGATTTGAGACGCACTAGATATATATATTGATGCCAACATCATCAATATATATTGTGCCAATAGTCATGTTAGATCCTTGTGCTTTAATCTTCACAGGTTCCAATACTAGGCTGCTAGGTAACAAGCAGATTCTCTCCTAGAAAATTGCATATATTTTAGGACATTTTTGCAGTATTCAGAATAACAATGGTATGATACTACATTTAGTAGTATTTTTTTCTTCTTATAAGAAATAATAAGTAAATTTCTTTTATTCCTATCGGCAGAACCTATCCGAAACCTTTGTTCAGATAAAGTTTTTTAATCTATATGGGAATTACAAGATCGTGATAGTATTGCCTAGGGTAGTTTGTTTTATTACCTGGTTTTTTCATGCATAGATGCCGCGATGAAACCAATGCAAATTGAAATGTGAAAAAATATGGTTATTAGAATAATTTGTAATGCCCCTCTCAACGAGACGCTGGGGGTAGCTTGCTTTTCCCCAATAGTACGCGGACAGGAAAAAGCATGAGCCAACGTAATTAAGTTTTGTGGCGGGGGTCTAAATCCCCGCCATAAAACTTGCCATTTTTGTGCGCTCATCCCCCACTAATTGATTCTGATTACGGTTGTAGTGTCTCCAGCTTTGCACCTGAATTCTTCTTCAATGCTGAACTTGCCTTGAAAATAGGGACTGGGGACTGAGGAATAGGAAGCGGGAAAGACATATTTTCATTCTCTCCTGCCTCCTGGCTCCTGCCTTATTTTCAAGGCAGGTCTATCTATTAAAGGATAAGGTCACTTGCCACTAGTTGTGGCGCTCCTAGAAGCCGAACTTGAAAATCAGCGCCAAGATTGGCATTGATATTAGCTTCGAGGATGCCTCCTTCATAACGGACTTGACCAGCTCCGGTGAATGCTTTTGACCCGATAAAAGTGAAGGCTTGATTGCCCACTTTAATGGAGTTAGCGTCAATCGCAGATAGATCGATTTTGTCACCTCCGAACTTACTCTTTCCAACAAAGTCAGTGATAATATCCCGTGAAACAGGAGTACTATCTGAAACTGAGTTGTACTTGAAAACATCGTTACCTGATCCTCCGGTGAGGACATCGTTGCCACTACCACCAATGAGGACATCGTTGCCATTACCGCCAATGAGGACATCGTTGCCATTACCGCCAGTCAGGACATCGTTGCCATTTCCGCCAATAAGGGTATCTTTGCCATTACCGCCAGTCAGGACATCGTTGCCATTACCACCAACGAGGCTATCGTTGCCATTACCAGCGTTAAGGACATCGTTGCTATTACCACCAACAAGGGTACTGTTGCCATTAATAGTCTTAACGTAAATAGTATTGCCATTAACAGTAGTAGTAGTAGTACTAGTAGTAGTATTGCCATTGCTACTACTAGAAGCAGAAGAACTGGAACTGCCGCTAATGTTCAAGCTGCTAATGCCGAATAAATCTATTGTGAGTGCCATTAATGAGTTTCTCCTAAACTTAGAGGTTAAAAAAACCACTTCATGATCACTTCATGATCGCTTCATGATCACTTCATGATCACCTTATGACCATAAAGTGATCACTTCATGATTACTTTATCATGACTTGATCATCAGAAAACTACGTTGCTGATTAAAAGTATAAATTTCCTTTTCCCAAAGGGGCAAAGGAAACAGTTTTAAGCATCAAAATTGTGCCTATATTTAGGTTATATCGTTGGGGATGATTTATTTTCTTTATAAAAAAAAGTGGCATTCGTTTGTAAAGACTGAATACCACTTTATATTTTCTCAAAATTTCCGATGAGGGAGATATTTTAGCCAGGTAGAGTTATGCCAGTGACAGCGATCGCACCTGCTATTACACTGGCACAAAGGGAAGTTATCGCTGTCCCAAATATCCACCAAGCAGCATTGGCAACGGTTTTTTTGGTTTCTTCGGCTTGCTTTTTAGCTTGCTCTTGGATTGCTTTCAGGCGTTTTTGGGTTTCTTGCTGGATGCGTTCGGCTCGTTGCAGTACACCATCCCGCGCCGCTTCTATTTGGTTGATGATCCTGTTAGCATCTTCCTCAGAAATATCCTCACGAGAACTGATGACAGCAACTAAGGTGTCACGATCGAATTGACTGAGGCGATCGCGCAATGCTTCAAATCCAGCTTGTGGATCGTCGAACACTTTCGCAAAGTCTTGCTTAATTCCTTCATAGTTGAGTTCTGAACGATCCAGCGAGTTGAGATAGTTACGAACTTTGGTAAAAACCCCATCTAGCACTGATTGCACTCTCTGCTGGATCTGCTGGAATTGTTCGACGATGGAACTACGAACAGACTCAATTTGATCCACAATCCGGTTAGCTTCCTCTTCTGAAATATCCTCTCGTTGGGATAATAGCGCCACAATTGTAGAACGATCAAATTTCGAGGCGCGATCGCTTAAATTCCCAATTCCAGCGCGGGGAGAAGATAGGAGTAATTGCAAATCGCGTTTGATTCCTTCTGGGTTGAGTTCTTCTTTATTGGTATTACGTAAGTATTCTTCGAGATTGCCTTCAAAATCTACAGCTTGTTGAGCAGTACGCTTTGCCAACCGTCGTGGCGCTCTCAGAATATCACCAATGGCATCTTGAGCGCGATCGATGATCTGATTAACTTGCTCTTGGCTCAAGTCTCCTCGCTGACTTACGAGTTTAACCAAGGTTTCTCGATCAACATGAGATAAGCGATCGCGCAGTGCTAAGGCTCCACCTTTGGGATCATCGAGTAGTTTTTCCAAATCGCCTTTGATCCCTTCTGGATCAAGTTCTTCCAAGTTGGTATTGCGGAGATATTGGGCGATCGCTTTGGTGGTTTTTTCGTACTGTTCTTTCGCTTGCTGCGGTGCTTGTAAAATACTATCTCGGACTGCTTCGAGCTGATCGAGAGTTTGGTTTACCTGTTCTTCGCTCAAGTCTTGACGCTGACTGAGCAATTGTACCAATGTATCGCGGTCAAATTGGGATAGGCGCGAAGTCAAAAGGCTAATTCCCGCTTGCGGATCGTCTAGCAAAACTCTAAACTCACGTTTGATCGCTTCGGGATTCAGTTCGTCTTTGTTAGTGTTCCGCAGATATTCTTCAACCCTTTGGCGCAGTTCATCAGCTTTCGCCTTTGCTTGTTCTTGCAATTCTCTGGCACTATTCAAGAGATTATCGCGGTTGCGTTCCAGTTGACTAACAATATTATTAGCTTCCTCTTCGCTGATATCTTGACGCTGTTGGAGCAATTGGACAAAAGTATCGCGGTCAAATTGCCCGAAGCGGCTACTTAAATCTTCAAACCCAGCTTTGGGATCTTCCAGCAACTTGGCAAAATCTCGTTCAATCCCTTCAGGATTAAGTTCTTCTTTCCCCGTTGAACGTAGATAATCTTCGATGCGGCTGCGGAAATCTTCCCCTTTTTCGCGCGTTTGAGCCTGTTTTACAGTTTCCAAAACTTCCGAGCGATCGCTTTCCATTTGTTCGGCAATTTCTTTCACCCTGGCTTCGCTGATATCACCCCGTTGCTTCAGCAAGTTGGTAAAATATTCTTGATTTAATTCTTCCAACTCCCGTCTCACAGTTGTCGGATCTGCGTTTACGTCATAGATGACTTCTTTAAATTCATCTACTAGGGTAATTCGGTTAAAGTGCCAAGGAAAGGAATTCAATATGTACTCTTCTACATCTGCTTTAATCGCGTTTTCAAGTGATATTGGCAATTTCGCAGATACTTGCTCAGTTGCTTCCTCTCTAAACTTTTTGAATTGTTCTGTAATTTGGTCAACATCGACATCTTGAACTTTTTCTTTCAGCTTTTGCAACTGAGTTGTAATTTTGTTCACATCGATATTAGAAAGGTTGACTCGCTCCAGAACTGCTGGTGCAGCAGCACTCAAGCCATATCGAATCGCTTGTTTAATCACACCATTGCCACCTCCGACTGTAACCAGTTCTTGAAGCCGTTCACCTAATTGCTCTGAATTCAGTTCTTCGGGAGTGGCAGACTTAAGCAAATTAATTACTTGTTCTGTGGGATTTTTGCGATTTAAAGCTTGTTCCCAAGCACCTTGAAATTGGTCAGCAATGCCATTAATATCTTCTTTCGATAAATCTGTCCGATTACTGATTAAATCAATAAAGGTTTGGCGGTTAATGTTTTGCAATAAATCACTATTCCCAACAGATTGTAAATCTGTATCTTTAAGAAGCTGGTCAAATTGATTGCGAATTTCTTTGATATCCAGCTTTGGTAGTTGCAGAGAACCTAAAGAACTTTTGAGCGTATTTGTAATACCTTCAGTATCAAAACCTGAAGTAAATTCCCGCCGTACTGCGGCTGTAATATCTTCAGCAGTAGAAACTAATTGTTTTTTCGCAGCATTAGCACCGATACCAGCAGTTGCTGTACCCATCAGAGCTTGAAAACCAGAAGTAACAGTATTAGCAATAGAACCAATAAAAGAACCTACCGCCGATGAACCCAACCATATTACCAGTGAGAAATAGGCAGACCAAATGACTACACCGATAATTGCTCCTAAAAATGCACTTTCAATTAAGCTAAGTTTTACTGCTAGAAAACAAGCAATAAATAATGCAATACTAGCGGTTATCAACGCCCAAGCACCAGCTTTATCTTGAACCTTCCGAATTGTCTTACCCAAACCTTCTGATTCATCATTAGAATCTGAGTCAATCTCCCAAGATGAAATTCCGATAGCGAGAGAAAAGTTTGTCAATAACAATTGAAAGGCCAATGCCATCAAAACCCCAGCCAGTAATGCTACCAAGAATTTAGGGCCAGAAAAAAGAAGTGATGTTTCTTCTGGAGTTAGTGCTTCTTGAGCTAAAGTTATCGGCGCTAATCCAAAAGGCAACCAGTTCCATCCCAAAATACTTAAAAAACTTTGAAACATAGGACTTTCTCACTTGCACTCAATTAAAAACCCATTTAGAAAATGGCTTATTTTTTAGCTTAATTATTAGTGATATAAGCTGACACTTTCTTAGGTAATAAGTTTATTGGCCAAAAGTCGTATTTAGAAACTAACTGAGTGACAAATCAAAAGATCCCCGACTTCTTCAAGAAGTCGGGGATCTTTGTCTGTTGGTATTTGGAAGATATAAAGCGATACTTTTGGGTGTGAAATTACCGCTAAAATCTTCAAGGGTAGAATCACTTATATCTAAATATTTTTGTAAACCGAATTAAATTGTAGACTTGAGATGAATTTACTCATTTAGATAAAAACACCTATGTCTAATGATAGAGATAAAAATTCTTCCAAGCGATTGATGAAAGTTAAATAGAAATATGTATTAATAAGGGTTATTAGGAGCTATAGATTAGTGAATAATTTATTTTGGCTGAGGAGAGAAGATAATGGTTGTAGGTTTACATAAACGTGGCGTAGGCGTATTTTCTAATCGTCGAGATGTAGAACATGCGCTACATGAATTGAAAAAAGTCGGCTTTGACATGAACCGAGTCTCTGTCATTACCCAGGATGGAGACAAAGATGATATTGCTGGGGCTGAAGTGCGCGATCGCGTCGGTGATAAATCTGACGATGGCGCTAGAGTCGGAGCAGCTACAGGCGGTGCTTTAGGCGGATTGACTGGCTTATTAGTTGGTCTTGGCACTTTGGCAATTCCGGGAATCGGGCCAATTATGCTGGCTGGAGCCGCAGCAACTACCATAGCTACCACCCTCGCTGGCGCAGGTATTGGCGCAGTCGCCGGTAGTTTGCTTGGTGCATTAATTGGTTTAGGAATTCCCGAAGAACGAGCCAGAGTTTACGACGAACGTGTAAGGCGCGGACACTATTTAGTCATCCTCGATGGCACAGATACAGAAATAGTTAGAGCAGAAGCAATTTTACATCAGCAGGGTGTGGAAGAGTTTGGCATTTTCGACAACCCAGATGCGAGCAATGTAAATGCTGATTATGTCACTCCAACCCCTGTTTATGGTGCTGTTACTAAACGTGCGATCGGGGTATTTTCTCATCGTCGAGATGCAGAAGCAGCAATTACAGAATTACGAGATGCGGGTTTTCCCTTAAATAGAGTCTCCATCATTGCCAAAGATACAAACGGTCAAGGGATCGCTGGTATAGATGTAGACAGAAACGTTGGTACTGGTAATAAAGCAGACGACGGTGCAAAAGCTGGAGCAGCTACAGGCGGAGTTGTAGGCGGCTTGACTGGCTTATTAGTTGGACTTGGAACTTTAGCAATTCCTGGAATCGGACCGGTGATTGCAGGTGGCGCAGTCGCCACAGCTTTGGCGACAACATTGGCTGGTGGTGCCATCGGTGCAGCAGCTGGGAGTATTGTTGGCGCACTGGTTGGCTTGGGAATTCCTGAAGATAGAGCGCGAGTATATAGCGATCGCTTCCAAAGAGGCGACTACTTAGTAATTATCGATGGTACGGAAGCTGAAATCCACCAAGCGGAAGCGATTCTCAAACATCGAGGCATTGAAGAATTTGCGATCTATGATGCTACTGAGATCAGTGAACATCGCCCAGGTTTCGACCGAATAACCCATAATAGCGATCGCACCAATTACTCAACAGAGCCTGATCTAAACGATCCTGCTGTAGTTATTGTTGACCGTCGTGATGAAATACTTTAACCCAAAGTAGTTTTAACTCAGATTAATTCTCCAAAATTGCCGAAGCAATAAGTTGGAAACTTTGCTCCTCACCTCTGCCGCAAATATCAACAAATTTCACTTTCCGATTCAGAATTAAACCTATGCAAAAGCTAACCCCCTTCTTAATTAGCGGTCTTTTGGTTTTTGGTGTCGCTGCTTGTGATAACGCTTCTAAAACAAGTGAATCTGCACCCAATAATGCTAATGATGCTCCCCAAACACCCACAGCACAAGTAACACAAGCATCTCAACAAGACGCACAAAGTGAAGTCCGTAGAAAACAACTGGATGCTGATATTCGCGCCCGAGAACAGCGCAATAATACCACTGGTGGCGATACAACGAGAGCTAAAGGTGATCTAGCAAGTGAAGTTCGCTCCAAGTTAGAGGCAAACATACCCAAGAGTCAACTAACAGTTAATGCCGCAGATGATGGGACTATCACCGTTGGCGGAACTGTGAATAATGCGAAGGAGTTAGCTAAAATTGAACCTTTATCTAAGCAAATTAAAGGTGTCAAAATTGTAGTTGTCAAAGCAACTATTGCCCCACCAAAAAGCTAAGGCAGCTAACAACAAATCAAACCGAGTAGGTAAGCATAAATAAATTTAGATGCTCTTACTCAATATTAGTGGTTAGTTATACTTATAACTGACTACTCATAATTAAAAACTGACGACATCAATAATTATATTTATTGATGTTCAGTTATACAAACTCTTGTAGTGGCCGAAAATAAAAACTATGGAAACCGAACAACAGCAACGTGAATCCATTAACCCTTCCTTATCACAAGGTATGCTAGCACTGGAAGGTACTGATACTGTAAACTTGCCAAAGTTACCACCAGCCTCTGAACCTGAATCTCAATGGCAGCAAATTAGCAGACAAATTTCTCAATTTTTGCAGCAACTGCCCGAATACTTAAGTAGCTTTTTTCAAGACTACAAGCAGCCTCTAATAACCGTTGCTTTAATTTTGGCGGCCATTGTTACAGCTAAGATAGTACTAGCAGTACTAGATGCAATTAATGATATTCCACTACTATCACCGCTCTTTGAGTTAGTTGGAATTGGTTACGCTACTTGGTTTATTTCTCGTTATCTACTGAAGGCTTCAACTCGACAAGAATTAGCTGATGAAATTCAATTCCTGAAAAATCAATTTGTGGGCGAATAAATTTCCTGCCCGTTAAACTAGTAAGCTAAAACACATCTAATCTGCATATTAAAATTTTCTCAACATCTTGTGGGGTGGGCATCTTGCCCACCTTGATTATGCAAGTTAAAATGCCGATTAGCTTAGTCTGTTAAGCAACCAAATTCTGAGTAGAGGCGAACAGTTGTTCGCCCCTAAAAATGAGAATCGCTATCACCTGAATTAATATTCTTATTTTAGATACATCAAAAGATAGAGAACATCACATTATATTTTAATTTAAGTCACTTCTAAAGATAGTAGCTCAGAGATAAAAAACAGCCTAATCTAGTTTTGAAGTTATTTAATACATTCTTTAACGAGGACATAAATTATGGCTAATGAAGCAGTTAATAAAGGTATAGATTCATCTGACCGAGCGGAAGTAGATACCTATGATCGCGGCATTATCCCAGCAGAAACAGCTGCTCGAATGGAAAGAGAAGGAGATAGGTATAAAACACTCCCCACAGAAGAAGGGGAGTCAGATGCATCTACTAATGACCAAACCGATCCAGAAAGTATCCGCACCACTGACGGCTATACCGTAGACAAAGAAGGTTTGTTAAACAACTATGCAGTTGAACCGGAAATGTACTATGAAGAACCGGGTGATGCACGCGAACAAGCAGCAGAAGATACGGCGGAACGTGTTGAAGAACTTGGAGAAATTAATCAGGACGAGGAAGGCAAGTTGACACAAAACGGGGACAAGCGCGGTAGAGGGCCAGGAATAATTTAATTAGCAACGCGTTAACAACGATGTTTTGCTGGGTGCATTGACACCTAATAAGGCTAAATAGGTGGTTTGTAGAGACGTAATGATTGCGTCTCTATTTATATGTATGGGCTAATATTTGCAGAAATATGCTAGAGGATGTTTGAAAAGCCCTCTTCTCAGTACCAAAGCGTTCTAGATCCTCCTAAATATTTTGCCCAATCCCCCAAGTAAGTATTTTCCCGGTCTTTCTTCACAAAATCTTTATATAAAAACTGGTGACAACCCTCATACCTAAAATGATATGCTGTGGTAAGTAGATGCACCCTGATGATCTGGAGAGCTGCTTAAGTGGCTCTCTTTTTTATTTTATTTCTGTGGTATTTACGGATAACTTCATAAAATTATTAGAAATAATTTCAGTAAATGCACCTTGATGATCTGGAGAGCCACTTGGGTTGTTCTCCTTTTTTGCTTTTGTCTTTCGTCATATTGAAGAAGAATTCAGCTATTCTGAATTCACGAGGGGAGCCGGAGACGCTCCGCCAAGGCGTCAGAATCAAGACGCTCGTTGCGCTAAAGCAGATTTCAGGTAAATGAAGTACATATATAAAACCCAAAACCTTGTAGAGACGTAGCACTGCTACGTCTCTACGTGTATTCGATTAGAGCGCAATCTGCTGTAAAGCGTCTCCCCTTCTCGCAAAGGGAGGCGCCTACCGTAGGATGCCCGTTCGCGTAGCGTCTCCTTTCGGAGAAGGGTTGTAGGCAGATGACTCGCTACCGCAACTCTTATACCATTTCTTTGTGAGGCTGCGCCAAATTTTCTTTCTTTGTGTCCAACTCTTACGAGACGCTGCGCGTAGCTTGCTTCGACCTAGGAGTATGCGCCCTTTGCGGTTCATTCCTCATGTAGTTTGGCGCATCTTCATACAGAATTGGTATTAGAGGATGTCTGAGAAGTATCAAATATTTGCTGATCCCCCCTAACCCCCCTTAAAAAAGGGGGGAATAAGAGTCTCAAAGTCCCCCTTTTTAAGGAGGATTTAGGGGGATCTCTAAGCATTCGCTGTATAGAAAAAACTTTTCAGACATCCTCTTAGAGACGCTCTCACCTTCGCTATCAGTCAGGGATTTAGACCCGCGACTGAATTATTGCACCACCAAATCTACGATTTGGTGGGGGTGCAACAACGCCGATTATTCATCCGCTTTTTCGGTCAAAATACCCAACTGAATTCTTACTCCTGACTCCTGACTCCTGAATTCTGTTTGATAAAGGTAAAAACAATTAGGCCAATCGCCAACTGGTGCATTCTTATTGGCAAGTCCTAGCGTCACTCGTAATGTGTTATTATCTACCTCGATATTCTTAGCTATTTGTATAATACAGTGCTTGTTTTTGTTATCCCACTCAAAAGTGCAAAGGCTTCCAATTCCTGGGAGCGTGTTACGCAATTATTTGAAAGATGCATTAAATCAGTTTGTAATCAAACCTCACCTAACTTTCGCGTTATTGTTGTTTGTCACGAAAAGCCCAGAATAGAATTCACTCATTCTCACATCACATATATTACAGTTGATTTTTCCCCTGCCAATGAGACTGACCCTGTAGCAAAGGGGGACACGGATAAAGGGCGTAAAATGTTAAAAGGATTGATTTATGCTCGTCAATTTTCTCCTACTCACACAATGACAGTTGATGCTGACGATTGTGTGAGTCAAAACTTAGCTAAATTTATTCAACAACACCCTGATTCTAATGGATGGTTTATAAATAAAGGTTATAAATATCAGGAAGGTAGTAATTACATATATATAAAAAGAAGCAACTTCTATAAAATGTGCGGCAGTTGTAACATTCTTAGATATGATTTGAATGATTTACCCGAAATCGGTGAATATAATCGTGGCTACGGATACTATAGATATTACATAGACCACGCCAAAGTCAGAGATATTTTAAAGAACAAAGCACAAGACATTAAATCATTACCATTTCCCGGAGCAGTTTATATTTTGGAAACAGGTGAGAATCTTTTTGATAACTCAAAAAGATTGAGATTTAGTATTTTTAATCGCAAATTACTAAATCAATCAGTTAGAGATGAATTCGGATTATACAATCTACAGCAATCCAAAGAAATTTGTCAACTATAATAGATTCTCTGAGAATGATCGGCTACAGTGCCAGTATGCCAAAATTCAAATCAAAATCTCAGCAATCTAAAAACTCGAAAAAGCAGGCTAAAAAGGAAACTTCTACCCTTAGCCTGAAAGAACAGTTAGCCCAAAAGCGCAAAGCAGCCCAAGGGCGTAAACAACTCACTAGTTTACTCACCACCGCCAGCTTTGTTGCTGTCTTCGTTGGTGTTCTGCTTTTTTTCGTCGCTGGAATTAAAGCAGCAGTTCCTGCTGCCTTGGGGATACTCGTGATTTCCCTTTCCTACAAATACCCGCGCCAAGCCCTATATGCCTTCATCGTTTACGTACCTATTGGGGGTACTATCACCTACTACTTGGGCAATAGTCCCATACTCCAATTAGCTAAGGATGCCTTTTATGTTCCAGCCCTAATTGGACTTTGGCAGACTTGCCGAAAACAGGGACTACCCATAATTATTCCCCAAGGCATTAAAATCCCACTTTACATTGTATTGGGTTGCAGTCTGCTAACACTATTGTTTGTTAATGGTGGCCAACAGTTTAACCCGCCTAGCGTCGGATTATTAGAAAAAGCAGAGAAAGAAATACCCTTAGGAATGGGAATTCTGGGACTGAAAGTATTTTTAGGCTATGTCCCCCTGATTGGTTGTGCCTACTATCTAATTCGCGATAAGCGGGATTTTCTATTTTTATCCCGTCTTCAGATTGCCCTGACGCTGATTTGCTGTGTGCTGGGATTGATTCAATACCTGTTACTAATAACTGGTGTATGTCATGGCACTAGAGGTCTTGAAGGAAATGCCCTATTTGTCACATCACTAGATGCCCGGTGTTATTTTGGTGGAGCGCTCTTATATAGTCCCGAAGAAGGAGTTGTTCGCCTACCAGGGACATTTGTAGCCCCTTGGCAGTGGGCATGGTTCTTAATTTCCAGCACCTTTTTTACCTTTGCCACGGGCTTCACCGATCCCTCCCTAATATGGCGGGTGGTCGGCTTAGGTTCTTTAGTTACAGTCTTTATCAATGCTGTAATCTCTGGACAAAGAATTGCCTTAGCTTTAGTACCAACCTGCTTCGTGATTTTGCTATTGCTTACTGGTCAAATTGGCAACCTGAAACGATTTATCCCCATAGGTGTAGGACTTGCCTTGATTTTGGGAATTGCAATGGTGACTAACCCTGTTCTCGTGCAAGAGAGAACCGAGAGTTTTACCAGTCGCTGGGATGCTTCACCACCTCAAGATTTTATCATCCAGCAATTTGCAGAAAATTGGAAAAACGTAGACGGTCCGTTGGGAAGTGGCTTAGGACGAGCAACGAACTCTGCCCGTGCAATGGGTCAAACTAAGCTTGTGGAAACCTATTACCCCAAAGTACTTTTTGAAGTGGGAATTCTTGGAGTACTCGCTTTTTTGGGTTTGGTAACAAGTTTAACAATTATGGGCTTTAAAACCTATCGCTCCATAAAGAACCGTAATTTCCGCAGTTACGGAGCAGCTTTGTGGGTGTTTATATTGTTTATTAGCTACAACACCTACTACTATCCTCTGGATGTCGATCCAGTTGCTGTCTATTATTGGTTTTTTGCGGGAGTTCTTTTTAAATTGCCAGAACTGGAGAAACAAGATAAGGAAGATGCCGACCCTCAGCCCAAAAACCAGAAAAAACGTCTAAAAACAATTTAAATAAAATCAAATGGCAAAAGTTATCATCGGAGGTCAAAAACACCTCAGCATTCCAAACTTACCTCGTAATTCTCGGCATACACTCATCCACCCCAAGCCTTTTCCCGCAGGCAGATATCCGATAGAAAAAATTTGGTATCCTTTAGGCAGCTTTATTGCGTGGCAACCTGTATGGGTAAGATACCAAGCAATTCATTCTTTCAACAAGATTTTATACACAAATAAACCTTGGTTTCTCACCTTTGAGGATCATCGTATTTTATATAGAAATCCTCAAAATCAAGGTGAAGCGGCAATTTATGAGTTATTAAATAATCGTTTGGCATTAGAAAACTGCCAAAAAATTATCGCTATCTCTGATTATGCCAAGTTGAGATTAATTAACCGAATAGTAGGTTGGAAGATAGAAGAAAAAGTAAGTAAGAAAGTGGATGTAATACATCCCAACTTTCCAGTCAGAGTTAACCAATCGAAACTTTATCAAGAACAGCAAAAACTCCAGCTTATATTTATCGGCAATCACATTGCCCGTAAAGGGGGGATTGTTGCTTTAAGACTCGCTAAAAAAGCAGAAAAATTAGGTTTGCCTATTACTCTACATATAATTTCGGGGCTGGGACGTGGTTCAGGAGTACCGACGGATTTTCCCGATGAGACCAAATACATAGAGGATTTAAAGTTACTTAATCTAAATAACGTTGTCTTTCATAAGAATATTTCTAATGAAAAAGTTATTGAGTTATTATCGCAAAGTCATTTTCAATTAATGGCGACATTACATGATACTTATGGCTATAGTATCATCGAAGGATTTTCTGTTGCCACTCCTGCAATTACGACGAATGTCTGCGCTTTACCAGAGTTTGTTCATCACGGGGAAAATGGCTATATTTTAGAATTACCAATTAATGAAATTAGGCACTGGAGTAATTGGCTACATGGAGAGAAAACTAAGAGTAATGAATATTGGGAAATTTTGAATAGCACCTACGATTATTTAGCAGAGCAAGCATTGCAACAAATCATCCAATTTCTTGATAGAAGCGATAAACGAGAACATTATGAATTTTTAAGTGCAGGAGCATTAGCTCAAGCGCAAATTGTCCATAACTCTGAAAAGCAAAATGAGTTATTTGATAATCTCTATGCAGCAGCAGTGTAAACAAGTTCGTAGTCAGGACTTTAGTCCTGATTTTCTAAGCACTAAAGTCCTGACTACAAACTATCAAAACTAGCTTGCCAAAAGCCGGGGAATGGAAGTGAGGTTTTCCAGAACCCGTGAAAAGTCAAAAAATGTAAATTAAAGCAATGGCAGCTTACTGAATTGGATGAAAATTAATTTTTACAAGGCTATTATAGAAGTAGTAAAATTACTTAATAAAAATCATGAATAATTGGCCATTAATTACTGTAGTAATCCCGACTTACGGGCGGGAGGAAGCGCTACGAGATAGTATTGTGGATGTTCTAAAACAGGACTATCCAAATTTTGAAGTTTTAGTTGTAGACCAAACCGCAAAACACCAACCAGAAATTCAAGCTTACCTAGAGGAAATGGCGGATGCAGGTAAAATTAAATGGTTGCGCTTAGATTGGGCGAGTTTGCCAGGGGCGCGGAATTATGCTGTTCGCCGCTCATCTGGTGAAATAATATTATTCATTGATGATGATGTTCAGCTAACCCCTGGATTGTTAGCAGCCCATGTGAAAAACTATTTGCAAAATCCAGAAGTGGGGGCTGTGGCTGGACGGGTATTTGACAGAATGAAATTAGGTGATTCTGGAGGAGATTTAGAGATTGAATATCTGCCTCCCGAAGCTATGGACCCAGGAATTGCTTGGTATCATATTGATTTAGTACATACCACCAAACCCCAGCAAGTGTTGACAACAAGGGGTTGCAATATGTCTTTTCGTAGCGAAATTTTTACTAAGTACGGGCTGAGGTTTGATGAGAGGTTTCGCGGTAGTGCAGTGCGCGAAGAGTCAGATTTTTGTTTGCGGGTGCGACAGACAGGGTATAAAATTTGGTACGACCCCGAAGCCCATTTGGTGCATTTAGGGGAAGAAACCGGGGGTTGTCATGATATTAGTATGCGATCGCTAAAATATCAAGTCACCTTTTACCACAATCATTTCTTACTGGGGCTGAAAAACCTCACTGCGACTCAAGCTTTACGCCTATACGCCCGTTTATTTGACTGTCACGTACTGGGACGCCCACCTTGTCACAAAAGCGGTTCCCCCATCAAAATTGCTACTCGCGCTATTTTCTACACTTTGGGTTTTTTCAAAGCCTTGGGTACTGTTATCCAATCAATATGGAATGATGGGCAAATTTACAGTCGATTGGATGAACAAGTTTAGGCATTTGTCATTGGTCATTAGTCATTAGTGAATAACAAAGAATAAATGAAAAATGAAAATTTTAGTTGCTAGTCACACTTATATCGTAGACCTCAACTGTGAAAAATTACGCGCTTTATCTCAACTGGAACCGGGAGTTGAAGTGACGGTTGTAGTTCCAAAGCGTTGGAAACCAGGTGGTGTACAAAACAAAATTATTGAAACGGAATACCGCGATGAAGGCACATTTAGAATAGTTCCAGTTTCTAATTTCAGTCAAAATCATCAAGGACTTCTTACCTTTGGTGCTGATTTAATATCTTTGTTAAAACAATTTCGTCCCCAAATCATCCAGGTAGAACAAGGCTCTAGAGCATTAGCTTATACTCAAATGATTGCCTTGAATAAACTCTTAGGACTGAAGGCAAAAAATTTGTTTTTTACCTGGTGGAACCTCCCATATAGTCTGAAACTACCAGTTTCTTTATTAGAAAAATATAACCTCAACCATAGCCACGGCATTATTTCTGGCAATCAGGATGGAGCAGAAGTTTTGCGACAACAAGGATATCAAGGGGCAATTAAAGTCATGCCACAACTGGGTGTAGATGAAAGTCTATTTACTCCCAAAGCTCAACCAGAACTAGCAGCTAAGTTGGGCATTAAAAAAGGAGATTTCGTTGTAGGTTTCGTGGGGCGTTTTGTGCAAGAAAAGGGGTTGCTAACACTTTTGCAAGCATTAATCACTTTGAAAAATAAACCTTGGAAATTACTATTACTGGGTAGAGGAGAATTACAAAGCGAATTAATCAAAATAGCGGCAGAAAACAATATTAAAGAACGGTTAATTTTGGTAGAAAGTGTCCCTCATGACGAGGTTGCAAACTATATCAATTTAATGAGTACTTTAGTACTGCCTTCAGAAACAACTGACAAGTTTAAAACCTTAACTTCTGTTGGTTGGAAAGAACAATTTGGTCATGTGCTAATTGAGGCGATGGCTTGCCAAGTGCCTGTAATTGGTTCTGATTCTGGTGAAATTCCCTATGTAATTGGTGATGCTGGTTTAATATTTCCCGAAGGTGATGTTCAAGCTCTTGCTAATTGCTTAGTTCAATTAATAGATAAACCCTATTATGCTCACACTCTCGGTGAAATGGGTCATCAAAAAGCAATGATTAAATACACAAATAAAGCTTTAGCTAAACAGCAATTAGAGTTTTATCGAGAATTGGTTAATAGTCATTAAGAGGATGTTTGAAAATGGCGCTTAGAAGTCACGGCTACACAGACAAAACCCACCTGAGTGGGTTAAAAGCCCTTGATTAATGACAAAAAAATGAAAATATTACAAATTGTCCCCTCAATTTCTCTGATTTACGGCGGCCCCAGTCAAATGGTACTAGGATTAGCTCCCGCGTTGGTAAAAGAGGGAGTGGAAGTGACAATTCTCACAACTGACAGTAATGGTGATAATGGCCAAACACCTCTGGATGTTCCTTTAAATCGCCCAATTAAACAAGATGGCTATGAAATAATTTACTTTCGTTGCGCCCCCTTTCGTCGCTACAAATTTTCCCTAGATTTATTAAATTGGCTAAAACTTCATGCTCACGAGTTTGATATAGCACATATTCATGCTCTATTCTCACCAATAATTAGTGCTGCTGCTATTGTGTGTCGTCAGCAAAAGTTACCTTATATTTTCCGTCCTTTGGGTACTCTCGATCCGGCTGATTTACGGAAGAAAAAGCAATTAAAACAGCTTTATGTCGCAATGATAGAACGTGAAAATTTAGCTGGTGCGGCGGCTATTCATTTTACCACCGATCAAGAAGCTAAAATATCAGAACGCTTTGGAGTATCTACGCCAGATTTGGTAATTCCCTTGGGTGTGATTCCCCCTCAATCTCGTCTTAAAAATATATGTAGTCAGTTGGAAATACCAGAGGATGTACCGTTGGTGCTGTTTATGTCAAGAATTGACCCGAAAAAAGGGTTAAATTTGTTGATTCCGGCGCTAGAGAAGCTGTTAGCGGTTGGTTATAAGTTTCGTTTTGTCTTAGCTGGGACTAATCCCCAAGATCCAGATTACGAACAAAAGATCGGATCTCAAATTCAAAATTCACCACTGCGATCGCACACTACAATTACTGGCTTTGTCACTGGTGAACTCAAAGTTAGTTTACTACAAGCTGCTGATTTATTTGTCTTGCCTTCCTACTACGAAAATTTTGGGATTGCTGTAGCTGAAGCGATGGTAGCAGGTGTACCCGTAGTCATTTCTGACCAAGTGCATATTTGTCAACAGATACGTGATAGTGAGTCGGGTTGGGTGGGCGCAACAGATGTGCAAGTGCTGGTAGAGTTACTGCAAGAAGCTTTGCAAAATCCCGCAGAACGCCAAAGACGGGGATTAAACGCCCAAAGATATGCATTAGAAAATTTTAGCTGGGATGCGATCGCAAAGCAAACAATTCAAGCCTACCAGAAAATTCTGACGAATTCATCCGCGCGATAAAGAGTCCCATTACCTTTTATTAATTTTTACCACCTCGATCCCTAATATCCGAGAGTGCTGACAACCTAACATTTTGTTTCTAACCGCTAAAGCCCGATTGGGGAATAGGGGTTTTGTGTCATGATTGCATACTAGAATATATATGCTTTTCTAACTACAGGGAATCTCACATGGCTCTCCGTCTAGGTGACACAGTACCCAACTTTACGCAAGCCTCAACACACGGCGACATCGATTTTTACGAATGGGCAGGTGACAGCTGGATTGTGCTGTTCTCTCACCCTGCTGATTTTACACCTGTTTGCACAACAGAACTCGGCACAGTTGCCAAGCTCAAACCAGAATTTGACAAGCGCAATGTCAAAGCGATCGCACTCAGCGTTGATGATGTAGAATCTCACAAAGGCTGGGTGGGAGACATTGAAGAAACTCAAAGCACCACCCTTAACTACCCAATTTTGGCAGATGGCGATCGCAAGGTTTCTAACCTTTACGACATGATCCACCCCAATGCTAATGCGGCTGTGACAGTGCGATCGGTTTTTGTGATTGACCCCAAGAAGAAACTCCGTCTGACTTTCACCTACCCTCCCAGCACGGGACGCAACTTTGATGAACTTTTACGGGTGATTGATTCTCTGCAATTGACTGATAATTATAGCGTGGCCACACCAGCTGACTGGAAAGATGGAGAGGATGTCGTAATTGTCCCCTCACTCAAAGATCCAGAAGTACTCAAAGAGAAATTTCCCAAAGGTTACAAGGAAGTTAAACCCTATCTGCGGCTAACTCCTCAGCCTAACAAGTAAATCTGAAAATGATTTCGGATAAAAAAGCAAAGGCGGAAAGTTATTAGCAGTTCTTAGTTGAGTTCAATACATACCTAATCCCCACCCCTTCCCTACCTCTCCCTAACCCTCTCCTACGAGGCTACCGTGTATACACATCTCTGTTCCAAATCAAAATCGTTAGAGATCCCCCTAAATCCATGCCACTTGCTCTACTTGGGGAGACCCCAAGACCGCAGTGGCTCCCCTTAAAAAGGGGGACTTTGAGAGGTTTTTGCCCCCTTTTTTAAGGGGGGTTGGGGGGATCATAAGCTTGTGGAGTAATGTTAGAAGACTTGTGTGTACACCATAGCTCCTACGAGGAGAGGGAAGCGGAAAAACTTTTGTTGCTGTCAGGAGAGTAACCTTTTGGGTGGTAGATGTGTAGAAAAATATGCACCAAGGGATAATGAAGTAAGACTCTTTGGCAGAGCAGAAAATCATGGTCAACCTATCACTCAAGCAGCGAATTCCTCCTTTTTGATTTTTGAGGCAGTGGTCAATAATCAACTTTGCACTTTTGTTGATCCCATCTCTCATTTGATGGTTTCGTTTTCTGGTAACTCGATCTAACCAACTGTCCCAGTAGTCACTTGATTTACCTTCTTTTTTAGTAGATACTCTTTTATTCCAGAGTTGATTGTCAGCTTTTAGTTTTCTTGAGTCAATTAAAAACGAATTTCCTAAAGTGTCTACACAGGCTGCTAAATTATCAGCAGTTCCCAAGTCAATCGATAGGGCTTCACTAAAAGTGAAATCAGCAATTTTTTGCTCAACCAAATAAGATAATTCCAGGTAAAAAGCCCGATTTTTGCATAAAATAGTAAACTCTTTGACCTTTGAGAAATCTAAGTTAATTGGCATCTGGAGAAAGAATTCAGATATCCCAAACCATCTTTTTACTGTCAAACCTAAAGGAAATCTAATTTGATTATTTTCAAGAGTTGGCTTACCCGCGCCAGTGTTGGGAAACGCAACTTTAAAAAGTTTAGATCCTTCGAGATAACTAGGAGGCTTAGGTTTAAAAAGCAACTCACCTTTCAAAAAATAGTTTTTTAATTCTTTGAAGGATCTAAAAGCCTCACTCACTGACATTAGTGTTTGTTGAGCAACTACCGAAGGTAGTGAGCTTGCTAATCTGGTCTTGCTAACAGTTGACTCATATATTAGGTCGAATTTACCAGTGAGTAACTTACCAGTTTTGAAGAGTGTTTGTCTAGCAAAATAGACCCCGGAATTATAGAGTTTCCCTGATTGTTGACAAAGATACTCCAATATCGCTTTAGTATCTTTATCAGGGGATAATAGGACTTGTTGAACTCCCATTAAGGGCTTAATTTTGACCATAGTTTGTATTTTTTTTACCATATCTATGGTCTCATAAGATTATAAATTAATCAAGAAAAACGCAGGCGACTAAAGCCGCACGAGTCGCTTATATCTCAGGTCTAAAGACACTCAGTTTTACGCTTACCGAGAGGTTTATAAAATCCTAGTTCGTAGTGAGTGATGAATCACTCAAAGCAAGGATTATCAGGACTTTAGTCCTGACTACAAACTTGAATTTATTTAGGCCTAGCTATTTATTTTGGCATCAGTCTATTTTTGAATAATGAGACTGGCATTTTTAGTTGCACTATCCCAAACAATCCAATTAATAGAATTATCTAAATCATCGGCGCTATTTGAAACTTTAAAATACAGCTTCTCTGCGCCTTTAGTTTCAATGGCAAAGTCGGCATTTTGGGCATAAACGACTTTAAAACCTTTGTCTCGTAAACAATACATCGCCCAAGCTTTCAATGATTGCTTGTATGCTTCGTGTGGAATTGGCGGTTTTGTAATTGTCTCTTCGATGACTTTAAATATTTGCATGAGTTTAACGCTCATAGTAGATTAACTATTGTCCTTTGTTGTTGCCTAGATCCCCGACTTCTTAAATAAGTCGGGGATCTAAATCCAGTTTCAGTTAAGTGACATTCTACCCTATCGTGTGTTTTATCCAAGCATTTTCAAACATTTTAAGAATAGAATTAAGGTTTAATGTCAGTGCTGTCATAGAAGTACTTCCCGTTTTTTGCTGACAAATAATTATTTAATGAACATCTGGATCGCAACGAATTTCAATCATAAAGCCATCTGGATCGTAAAAATACACACCTCTACCAGTAGGACGAGTGACTGGGCCATGAGCGATCGCTATTTTATTTTCTCTGATCACTGTCACCGCGCGATCGAATAACTGCGGATCTATGTCAAAGGCTAGATGGTAGGCTCTGGTGAAAGTCTTTTCTGGGTCTGGATTTGGTGGTGTTAAATCGGGTGACCCAAATAAATCCAATATCGTCCCATCTGGGGTGATGAAGTTGGCTACTTTCCCGGATGCGACAAGTTCCAGCAGGGTTGTGGGTACTTCCTCGCCTGTAAGTTCATGCAAACCTAAGATTGTGCCATAAAAGTAGCGGGAAGCTTGCATATCCTGGACGTTGAGGGCGATATGATGCACTTTACGCAGATTTCCTGGTGCAAGGACACTGTTCACAGATTGGGTGCTAGATAGCATAGTAGAACCAACTTTTTTTACTAAGATAGAAGTTGAACTTTTTTCTTAAAGTTTATTATTCCTAATAAAAATCTATCATGCCATTTGATTATTCTTTAGATTTTAAAAATATTGATTTTCGCCAACATCCTGAACTCTATCGGGTTGGTAAGGGTGAGCAGGGTGTACTTTTGGTTGAACCATACAAATCAGAAATTCTTCCCTATTGGCGGTTCAAAACTCCTGATATTGCTAAAGAGTCAAGTGAAAAAATCTACTATATGTTCCTTGTTTACCTAGAACAAGATGATTTTGTTGGCGCAGATATGGCACGAAAGTTTATCCAAATGGGTTATACTCGCTCTCGACGTTATGCTAATCATAAAAGTGGTAGAAAATATAAACACAATTCGGAAACTTCCGATTCCAAAAAAGAGATTCTTCCTGATGAAGTAGACCCAGTAAAAGCAGAATCAGCAGCAATATTTAAAGCCAAGTGGATATTAGCAAAGACAAATGATAAATATCAAGAGCTTTTAGTTAAACATAAGCAGATGTACGAGTTACACTAGTACTTTGTCAATGCGTAAGTCCTAAAGAGTGTTAAATAATCCACCCAAATCTTGTAAGATGAAGTTTCTCATTTGGGAATTTTGGAAATGCCATTAGAACTACAAAATCTCACAGGCGGTTATGCCTTAGTGCCAATTGTCCAAGACATTAACCTCACGCTGCAAACAGGAGAATGGTTGAGTTTAGTTGGTGCTAATGGCTCAGGTAAATCTACTTTACTCAAATTGCTGAGTCGTATTTTATCGCCCCAACAGGGAACAGTGCTACTTGATGGCAAAGCAATTCACTCTCAACCGCCAAATCTAGTTGCACAGAAATTGGCATTATTACCGCAACAACAAACGGTTCCCGTTGGCTTAACGGTGCGACAATTAGTAAGTTTAGGACGCACGCCACATCAATCTTGGTGGCAATGGGAATTAAAAGCCCAAGATTGGATCAAAGTGGAAGCTGCAATTAAAAAAACGCAACTAGAAAAATTAAGTGATCGCTTAGTAGAACAACTCTCAGGTGGTGAAAGACAACGGGCTTTTTTAGCTTTAGCATTGGCGCAAGAACCAAAAGTTTTACTATTAGATGAACCGACAACTTTTTTAGATATCAACTATCAATTGCAACTATTAGAACTGCTTAAAGAACTGAATCAGCAACAGGAATTAACTATTGTCACAGTTTTACACGAACTGAATTTAGCAGCTCGGTATAGTTCTCGCATTGCACTATTAAAACAGGGTCGTATTTGGGAAGTTGGTACACCTGAACAAGTTCTGACACCAAGTGCGATCGTTCAAGTTTTCGGTGTAGAATCAGTGATTATTCAGACGCCTGTGGGATTACAAGTTTGTGCTATTTCTGCTGTTTAAGATTCTAGTCTGCTAAAGTTTTCATCATAAAAAACTCTTGGATACCCCATCCTGTAAAGAGATGGAGTATCCAAGTTGGGAAATAACGCGAAAACTCAACACTTATCCTAAGACTTAGTTTCCTGTGTCTGTGCGTCAATAATTATACTCCAGTCATCGTTTTTCACAGCCGCTTCAAGTAGACGCTGACGTTCGGCTATACTCGCATCTGCTGTTTCTGACTCTTTAGAAAGGGTTGTGTCAGCCATTGCTTTCCGCAGTTTTAGCTTTTTCTCCTCGTAGGCTTGAAGTTGGGCTTCTGACATTACTGCCTTAGTAGCTTCGCCTACTGTGCTAGCCCACATTTCGCAATCGGTTGCGTTACCAGGTGGCGTACTTTGGAGTTCTGCTATCCACGCATCTCGCAAATCCTCCATTTCTTGACGCTTGGGGAACTTGAATGCTTGCACACGCACAAAAGTACACTTTTGCTCACCATTTTGGGTGACATGACTGTTTAGCGAAAGCAACACATTTCGAGAATAGCCAATGTACTGGGTGAGGCGTTCTACGTCCAATACTGCGTAAACACCTGCAATTTTTGCATTCTCAGCAGCCGCACACCAAGCTTCAAGGTCAATGATTTCAGCGCTATTGTTTGGCAGTTCAGGAGTTATACTCACCTCAATGGCGGCGTGTTCATCCTCAGAACTGTACAAAAATTCATGTAGTCCACGGTGGTTTATGGGGACATTTTGATGTTCAATTGGCGCGTTGTGCTGAGTTTCCATCGCAGTTGATCTCCGAGTTATAAATTAGCGATCGCAAAGCAAATATATGCCCTTAAAATATTGAAGCTTAAATCTACTCACATTTCCAAATTCTTTAGGACTTACGCAAGAGTTATGGAATAACGAACCGCAGAGGCACAGAGGACACAGAGAAATCAGAGTTTGAGAGATATTTTGCGTAAGTCCTATCCTTGTTCTGACAAAGCCAAAACAACTATTAAACTTCCTATGAATCAATTTACACCTAAAAATTTGATGTTCATCCAACAAAGACTAACCCCTTATTTATTTTTGCTACCTGCCTTAGTTCTTTTGGGGTTAACTGTCTTTTGGCCTGCATTGCAAGCGTTTTACCTCAGCTTTACCAGCTACGAAGATATTGCTCAACCGCCGCAATGGATAGGTTTCGCCAACTTCCTCAAGCTTTGGAAAGATGCAGTTTTTTGGAAAACCTTAGAAAACACTTTTCTATATCTTGTGGGTGTAGTCCCAATTTTAGTAATTGCTCCTTTAGTACTGGCAATTTTGGTAAATCAGAAACTACGGGGGATGAATTGGTTTAGAGCAGCATACTATACCCCAGTAGTAATTTCAATGGTGGTTGCGGGAATAGCTTGGAAATGGCTGTATGCAGAAAACGGATTACTGAATCAGTTGCTAAAAGTTTTAGGTATTTTTCCAGAAGGTATCCCTTGGCTAACTAGTCCAACAAAAATTCTTGGTATTGTACCAATTTCTCTAGCCAGCGTGATGGCTGTCACCGTGTGGAAGGGACTAGGCTACTATATGGTGATTTATTTAGCGGGGTTGCAATCAATTCCCTCTGATGTGTACGAAGCCGCAGCCATTGATGGCTCGGATGGTATTAACAAACACTGGGATATCACCATACCTTTGATGAAACCATATTTAGCATTAGTGGCGGTGATTTCGGCTATTTCTGCGACCAAAGTGTTTGAAGAAGTATACATTATGACTCAAGGAGGACCACTCAATAGCTCGAAAACGATTGTTTATTATCTATATGAGCAAGCCTTCAACAATTTGGAAATTAGCTATGCTTGCACAATTGGACTAGTGCTATTTTTGATAATTTTAGGGTTGTCAATTTTGCGATTAGTTATTAATCAGCAGGGAGACGATAATATCAGAATTTGATATTGGCCACAATGACTAAGTAATGAGTAATAAGTAATAAGTAATGAGTAATAAGTAACAAGTAATGAGTAATAATGAGTAATAAGTTTTTCATCTACTCATTACTTATTACTCATTACTCATTACTTTTCAAGAATCTCAGTCACTTTTAGTGCTGAGAGTGTCAACACTAACTGAACCAGATTGGATTTTAGAATATCTTGCGTTCAGCTAAATGGGATAGAATATCCTGGTGCGATCGCCAAACTTGTCGCAACTGCTTGCGGGCTAAAAATTTCAACTGGTCGCTAACATGGGGTGAACCTGGTTGAGTTGCATTACCGTAACTGGTAAGCGCCATCGCTTTTACAGGTTGAGAAAATTCAATCGCCGCAACATAAGAATCACCAGAAACAGATTTGAAGCGCCCGTCTGACAGTGGAACAAAGTTGAGGACGCGGAAAATACCAAGTCCGCCATCACCACCATTTGCAGGCAAATCGACATCACCAGACTGTAGCCGAAAAACATCTCCCCAGGCTACATCTAGGCTTCCATAAGTTTTTTCCACTTTAGCTGCAACAGTTAAGAGTGTTGTGACTGCACTTTGAGGATTAGCCAAGCCATCAGGTGTAGTCCGTGGAGCGTCTTCACTCCAGGGTTTGCTAAATACACTATCGAAGTCTATCGCATCCACCCAAGCTGCGAATAGTACTGCACCTCGGCTATCTGCATTGGTTTGTCGATCCCAAGCTGATAGTACATCAGCAGTTCGATGAGCTAATTCGCCTCCGTACTTTCGGGCGGCTGGAATTAAGTCATCCAAAAGCCGATCTGCCAGTTCCAGACGTGTTGAATGTTTATCGGAAACCATTTCAGCAAAAGAGATTTTGTCATCCTCTGCTAGCATCCGCACCGAACGTTGCGATCGCAATTCCATTGGCCCGCGCGGTGCCATATAAGGGGGATAATTATCTGGGTTGAGAACCTGGGGAAAGGTTGTTGTCCAAGGTGGGTCATTTGTATTTTGTAACCAGCCGCTTTTGGGATCAATTACGCGCGGTAGATCCTGATATGGATGAGTTTTTGTCCATAAGGTTTTAGATGTGTCGCCAGGAATTAAACCTTGCCAGTATTCAAAATCGCCTTGTTGACGAATTGGCACTTGACCATTAAACAGGTGCATAATATGCCCTTCCCTGTCTGCATACATCACTGTGAACATCGGCAGTTGTAATCGTTGCAGTACAGCTTGAAACTGGGTGAGGTTTTGGGAACGTGCCATATCCCACCACTGTTGTAGTACACCTGGTTGGTCAAGACCCACTACGCGCAGTGCCACAGTTTTACCATCTTTCCGTGAGCTGACTGGCCCGTGGATAGAACTTTCCACTACAAGTTTTTTTGAGCGTAGCGTACCGTCTTTTTGTTTCACTTTCAAAGACAGGGTTTTGGTCTTAAAAGCTCGGACTTGACCATCGAAGCGATAACCACCATCAGCTAGTTTTAGTTCGTAGGCATCCCAGCCATCAAGGGTATTTACTGTATGAGTCCAACCCAAATTATCATTAAAGGCGATCGCTAAAACGGGAATTCCCACCAGTGTAGCTCCGTAAGCATCAATTCCCGGTGCAGTAATTTGTGCTTCATACCACAGAAATAAATCTGACCAAGGCAGGTGGGGATTAGCCAGCAGCATAGCATGACCATTTTCAGAATGTGATGGTGCGATCGCCCAACCATTAGACCCTGCTTGTGACTGATTTTTTGTGACACCTGCGGCTTCTTCTGGATTGACAATAAAAGTAAAATTCATTACCCGCATCAGGTGAGCCAGCACGTCTTCGCCTTTAACTGGTAGCACAATTTCAACTTCATCAGCAATCAAATCCTGATGTTTCTCAGCATAAGTATTAATTCCAGTGGCAAAAGCATCAAGATAACGCCGGAACTTGGGATTTTGTGCTAAGTACCAAGAATGCGATCGTTCTGGTACTCCCATAGTTTGTACCCAACGATCTGATTCTAAATACTTTTCTCCCCAATATTCGGCAGCACGTCCCCGTGCTTGACCGTAGAGATGCAAAAGCAGGTTGCCATGACTCTGCATCTGTGCCCAACCAAAAGCTTGAAAGGCACTTTGGTTATCCTTGCCATAAATATGCGGCACACCATAAGTATCCCAAAGTATTTCAGTTGTTTTTGGCGAAGAACTAAAGCTTTGGTTTCCTACTACCAAAACAAACATGAGGGCGAGTAAAAATGGTAAAACTCTCAAGATATAGTGTTTATTGCCATTCGACTTTAAACCTATAAAACCAAACAACTGTATTTTGCTAATAAACATTAGAGTTAATGAATGGGGATTGTTGAATAATCCCCAATAATTTAGACTGCCAATTTCTCTAGATAGGCTAAAAAAGAGGTAATAACTTATAGCCGCTTCAAACAACGCCTAAGTCTGATGAGCAGATTCTTCCATTTTCTTCTTGAGGCTTAAAGGTCTCATATCTGTCCATACTTCCTTAATATATTCAAGGCATTCTTGCTTAAGACCAGTTTTGCCTGCGTCTCTCCAGCCCAGGGGGTTTTCTCGGTTAGCAAGCCAGATTGAATATTGTTCTTCGTGATTTACGACAACTTTGTAAATTGTCATGTCTTCTGTTTCGTTCTGATACATTTTTATTGCCTGGTAATTGATTATTTATGTTCTCTTAAAACCTGAAAATCTATATTAAACCAGCATTCTATAAATAAAATACCTCTTAATACTATTTAATTCACCTTGATAATTGAAAATACAGAATGCAATAGTTGCCATATTTTAAATACCACCAAAACTGTTAGTTCAAGTATTGATAACTCTAAAATTACAATATCCCAGCTTAAAATTATATAAAGCCACCTTCCCGCAGATTACTGACGCTATCTTTAACGACTTGAATAATGTAGTTAATATCTTCATCTGTATGGGCTGTTGATAAATAACCGCTTACACCTAATAGGTGGACTCCTCTGTCGAGAAGATGATATTTTAACAAGCTCATTGCTACAGAAGCAGCAGAATTTCCCTCAGAAAGCTCTAAAGATGCAGAACCAAATAGTGAGCCAAAATTCGCCATCTGTAGCGGTATTCCATCAGCTGCAAAATAATTATTCAAAGCTGTAACAAATTGCGTTGTCCGTTCATTCAAATTCTGTTGGAGAGAAGACCCCGAATTTTGCATATATATTAGTACAGCTTTTGCAGCAGCCAGCGCTAACGGATGCTTACAAAAAGTACCTGCAAAAAACGTCTTTTTTACCAGAGGATAAGAAGCATCGCCATAATTCCACATACCTCCATCAATTGCATCCATATAAATATTTTTACCAGCAATCACCCCAATTGGTATCCCACCGCCAACAATTTTTCCATAGGTGGCTATGTCTGCTTGTACATCAAAATAAGCTTGGGCGCCACCAGGATGAATCCGAAACCCTGTTACCATTTCATCAAAGATTAAGGTAATTCCAGATTCTTGTGTTATTTTCCTCAATTCCTGAAGAAATTCTCTTGGTTGTAAAGCCGGTCTAGCAGTTTGTACAGGAACTACTAAAACTGCTGCTAATTCTTGCTTATGTGCTTTAATAACTTCTAATGATTGAGGATTGCCATAATCTAAAACTAAAACATCATTGACAAAGTTTTGTAATACTCCAGGTGCTAAGGGTATAGCATATTGATTATCTTCTGCCTTATTTTTTTTAACTAAAGTGCCATCAAAATGACCATGATAAGAACCTGAAAATATGACAACTTTCTGACGTTCTGTAACGGCTCTAGCAATGCGGATAGCGGTCATTACTGCTTCAGTACCAGTATTACTAAAACAAACCCGCTCCATTCCTGTAAGTTGAGAAATTAACTCAGCTACCTCGCCAACAATTTCTGATTGAGGGCCAATTTGAATTCCTTTATCAAGTTGGGCGATTAAGGCTTCTTTAATAAAGGGGGGGTTATGACCAAAGAGATTTATTCCCAACCCCATCATTAAATCTACGTATTCATTTCCATCTACATCCCAGATTTTGGAACCCAGAGAGCGATTAGCAACAATGGGGTAATACATTTCCTTGAAGAGTAAATTGAACTCTCCTAAGTTTTTATCATCAGAGAGAACTGGGCGATAAGATTGGGAAAGATGTTTTGATGTTTTGGTGCGATCGCTATAGCGATTGATAAAATATTGTAAATACTTTTGCTGCTGATTAGTAAGTCCTGCTTTCGCTAACAATTCGGTTAAAATGTCTGATTTTTGATGTAATGTAACTGGTTGTGTATTCATGCAATTATTTCGTATTTTAGGTTAATTTTTATGGACCTACAAATTGTATTTAAAACGACTTGTAAATTGCTTTCAAAGAATGAGGGGTTTACCAAAGCACATTTTTTGATTTTAGAGATTTCTATCAGTGCTTACGGCAAACAAAATAGGTAGTACCAGCTTCTCCAGTTCTTCCAAAATCACGTTCTGCATCATAAAAATTAATTTCGACGAATCCCACACTTGACAGAGCAGAAATCACGTCTTCCTTCGAGTAACATTTTTCTATTACAGTATGGTCAAAACGCCGCCAATTTTTGTTTTCTACTAAACTAAATATTGTAAATTTGACTTGACTAGTTTTTTCTTCTAGGTCATAAGTTCTTAGTGCAGCCCAAGCAAATTCATCTTTGACATTGCCTGATAGAGAACCTTGTAAGAAGTGTTTATACTGCTCTTCCGTATCTAAATCAAAGATAAAAATTCCGTTTGCTAATAGTGCTTTATATACATTATCAAAGACACCTATTAATTCCTCAATATTCATCATATAATTGACGACACAAGTTGCTGAAACAACGCCATCAAACATAGATGGCATTTCAAATGAGCGTGCATCACCAAGTATGAATTTGCCACCAGGGGCATTCTCTTGAGCATAATGTAACATCGACTCGGAGCCATCGAGTGCAGTTACTTTATATTCCTTTAGAAGTAGCTGTTTTGTTAGCTGTCCTGTACCGCAACCTAAGTCAAGAATATGCGCTCCCTTTGGTAAATATGGTAGAAATAATTTTTCTGTGCATAGCAGTGCTTTCTCACCAAGTGAAGGTGCCCAGTCCTCGTTATATAGTCTGGCAATAGGATCGTAACCAACATAACGGTTTGTAGAAGACATAAAATCATTTTCCTTTCTGTATTATGTATGTGTTTTTTTAGAGCAATTAACTCACAGCTATTGCATTTTTATTTATTTAGCTGTTAAATAACCATTTTCAATTAAATATAAAAAGTAAATCTTCAATAACTGCTCATCAATTTCTGGGCAAATGATAGACGAACTAGAAAGACCATTAATTGTATTTTTGGAGTCAAATTGTAGAATCCCTGAGTTAGATGTTTGCTTCTCTGACTCTCTTGCAGGAAAGAATGAAACAAGTGGATATAAAGGATGCTCTAATGAACCTTCAGTAATATTGAGTAATTTTTCTCGCCATTGCTCATAAGAATCTTGATCAATTGAATAACCCAATGAGCGAATATGGTCGATAAGTGTATTTGAGTGGAGGGTTTGAGGATGAACTAAGTGAAAGGTTTTCCCTAAAGATTCTTCCTGTTTCGATAAATGAACTATTGCTTTGCTGACATAATCTACAGGAACTATATTTTCTCTAATATCTATATCTGGCGCACTTCCCAATTGCACACAACCGATTATCAGTTTATACAGAAAGTCATTACTATTAAAGACCCCTATCTGGCTATGTCCCGATATACGTGATGGTCGATAAATAGAGATGGGAATTCCTCTTTCAGCCGCCGTTTGTACTAACTTCTCAGCTACCCATTTAGTTTGACAATATCCGTTATTAGGAAATTCCTTTTCATTCAGACTATCCTGTTCTCTAGCTAATTTAATTCCCGATTCAAGTTTTGCAGATACAACACCAGAACTAGAAATAAAATGTACTGGTTTAGTTTTAATTTTACTAGCTAATTTCAGAATTTCTTGTGTACCCAATACGTTTGTAGATTTCAGGATAGAGTAGGGATAAATATGATGTACCCAAGCACCATTATGGTAGATCACATCAATAGTGCTTGCCAATTGTTGGAATTTTTCAGTTTCTAATCCCAAAAGTGGCTTTGACAAATCGCCAGAAATCAGAATAATTCGGGAACTCCAAAGTTTGTTCCAAATTCCATAAGATTCTAGGTTAATTTGTAGCTTTTTATGACTATCCTGAAGGTTTTTGGAACGAACTAAGCAATAAATATCTGCTTTGGTTTGCTGTAAAAGTTCAGCTAGTAAAAATACTCCTAAAAAACCTGTGGCTCCAGTCAATAGAACAGCACTGGGTTCAAGGATAAACTTAAAGACATTTTGGGGATGAATTGTTGAATCTAAAACAGCTTCAGCTTTGAGATCCAAAAGTGGGTAATCAATTTCTGTTTGACAAACTCGATCAATATTCTCCGCTAAACCCGCTACAGTCGGTTTTTCTAACAAACTGCGTAAAGATATATCTAAGTTGAAAGCTTGTTTAACTTTGCTAAGTAGTTGAGTTGTTAATAAAGAATGTCCACCCAATTCAAAGAAGTTATCGTAAATACTAACTTTCTCAACTTTTAAGACTTCAGCCCAGATTTGAGTCAGCATTTCTTCTACAGGGGTGCGAGGAGAAACAAAATCTCCGATCAAGTCTGCTCTAATTTGCTCTGGTGCGGGTAGGGCTTTTCTATCAACTTTACCATTGGCACTTAGAGGTAATTCTTTTAACAGCACTATAGCCGATGGTATCATGAATTCTGGTAATTTTTCTTTTAAAAAGTTGCGTAGTTCATTAACTGTAATGGCTGATTTTGGCTGGGGAACTACATAAGCAACTAAGCGTTTGTTTCCTGGTACATCTTCACGAGCAATAACTGCTGTTTCTTGCACTCCAGGATATTGATTTAGTGCTGTCTCAATATCGCCTAACTCAATTCGGAAGCCACGAATTTTTACTTGGTTATCAATACGTCCCACAAACTCAATATTACCATCAGTGAGATATTTTGCTAAATCCCCAGTTTTATATAGGCGCATTCCTGGTTTTTCACTAAAGGGATGGGGAATAAATTTCTCAGATGTAATTGCAGATTGATTTAAATAACCTCTAGCTAAACCTTCACCACTAATATAAATTTCGCCAGGAATACCAACAGGAACCGGATGTAAATGAGAATCAAGTATATATATTTGTGTATTGTTTATGGGACAACCAATAGATATTTGAGTTTCTCTTTCTGGGGTATGACAATAATATACACTACTCCAAACAGTTGCTTCTGTCGGTCCGTATTCGTTAAATAAAGATGCTTCTGATTGTAACTGAGAATGATGTTGTACCAATTCTAACGGACAAGATTCACCAGCAACTATGACAGCACTAAGAGAATTTAAATGTTCTGGTTTTGCTTGTTGCAAAATTAGATCATACAGAGAAGGAAGGCTTAATAAATGGGAAATCAGATTTTGGAAAATTAGCTCTATGAGTTTAGGTACTTCCCGTTGCATACCTTCTTCTGGTAAGTGTAGAGTTCCGCCACAACAAAGTGTCCAGAAAATACCCGCAACAGAGCTATCAAATGCAAAGGATGAGAGTAACAAGAAGTTGCTGACAGGTTGTTGATAGTAGGTAATACGTGCAGTTGTTGAATTGACTAAGTTCCGATGTGCGATCGCAACTCCTTTCGGTTTACCCGTAGAGCCAGAAGTATAAATTATATAAGCTAAGTTTTCAGCATCTACTGTTATCAGGGGGTTTTCCTGACTTTCGCGCGTGTAGGCGTAGCCCGCACTTCGGCTGCGCTCAGTGACCGTCGTAGACATCGCTTCCCAATCGGTATCTAAGCAAATTATCTGTGCATTGTGGTTGGGTAAGCCTTCCAGTAAATGCTGCTGAGTCAATAATATAGATACCTGAGTATCTTCTAGCATGAAAGCTAAACGCTCTTGGGGATAGTGCGGATCGAGGGGAACATAAGCACCACCAGCTTTAAGAATGCCCAAAATACCAACAATCATGTCGAGCGAACGCTCGACACAAATTCCCACTAATACTTCTGCACTTACACCCAAATATTGGAGATAATGAGCTAATTGATTTGCCCGTGTATTAAGTTCAGCATAAGTTATTTGCTGATTGTTAAATGCCACAGCAATATTGTTTGGTGTGCGTTCTACTTGTTCTGTAAATAAATCGTGAATGCACTTATTTTGGGGATAATCTGCATTAGTTTGATTGAACTCTAAGAGAAGTTTATTTAGTGTGCGATCGCTTAAAATTTCTAATTCCCATATTGCAGTTTCGGGATGATGTACAGCACTTTCTAATAAATTCTGAAATTGCTCTGCTAAACCTGCAATATCCTCTGAAGAAAATAGATTACAGTCATAATGAAATTCTGTATTTAAATAATCATTCTTCTGTCTACAAGAAAGCTTAATTTTGAAACGCTCAGTACAGCTATCAAGCTTGTAAATAGAAAATAATATATTATCTGCACAATGTTTTGGATCTTCTTCTGTAAAATCAAAACCCACAGGACAAAAAGGCAAAATATCTGATATTTGTTCCCAATTAAAGCACTCTTGCCATTTGTGGATAGATTCTACAGACTCATGAACTTGCTGCAAAAATTGACTAAATTTGAAATTATCTTCTAAATGACAATAAACTGGTAAATATTTAGCAAATAGTCCTAATGCTCCTTTAAGTTCATCATATTTTCTGCCATTAAATTCCCTGGCAACGAGCATTTTTGATTGTCCATTTAGTCGTTGAAGTAAAATCATCCAGCAGGTTAGATAAAAGGTAGAAACAGAAGTATTATACTTGTGAGCTAATATTTCGATATTAGCTACCAGTTCCGGGGTAATGATTGAATTTACTAATTTTGGCTGAAATTTATGTTTTTCAGAGAGCCGGTTTTCAAAAGGAAGCTGGAAAGTGTCAAGAGTAGAGAAGTCTTGCTGTTGCCAATATTCTCTGCCTATTTTCGTTTCTTCTGCTTCTAGTATTTGATTTTGCCATTCTGAAAAGTCTGCATACTGGAGTGGTTCTTTAGATAATTCTTCATCGAATTTTCCTAAATAAGAAGTAGCTAGTTCCCGTACTAAACAATTAAAGGTTACTCTGTCTGCACAGAGAGCAGGTAAACTAATAAACAATAAATGCCGTTCTGGTGAAATATTTACTAGGGATGTATGTAAAACTAAACCTTGTTCAATCTCAAATTTTTGTTGTTCAAATTCATGAAATATTAATTTGATTTTCGCCTCTTGTTCTGGAACTGTAAAATTACTAATATTGCATTTCTTATCTAATATAACCTTCCTATCTGTAATTACCTGTACTGGAATAGTCATTCCAGGTAGACAAATAAAATTGGTGCGGAGAATCTCATAGCGATTGACAATATCTTGCAATGCCAATTCTAAATTATTGACATTAATATTTCCTTCAATCAAAATTATACAATCGCTACGATAAGCCCAAGTTTGATCAATTTGTTGTAGCAACCATAAATGCTCTTGTTGAGGTGAAAGTCTAAAACCCTCGATATTTTCTACTTGCATATTTCTACCTTGGTATTACTATAAATGCTTTGGGGTGTATAAGGCAATACGCTTGGGGAGCCAATGCGTTGAACAGGTTTCCCGACTTAAAGCAAGTGGCGTTTGAGGAACGAAACCCAACATTTTCGGTGGTTTGTTGGGTTTCACGACCTTCAACCCAAGGGTATTGGTGTATAAGGTTCGGCCATCCCCACTAAAACTTTTCTGGGGGGAACAAATGGCTTACGAGCATGGATTGATAACATATTATCTAGCATCAATACATCTCCTTTCTGCCAAGAAAAAGTGACCATTTCTTCTTGATAAGCAGTTCGCAAACTCGCTAAGACTGATGGCTCAATTGCAGAACCATCCCCGTAATATGTGTTAGTTGGTAAATCTTCTTCTGGCAAATTTTTCAATAACGATTCGCGTATCGTTGGTTCCAATGTGGAAACATGAAAAAAAGTTGCGTGATTGAACCAGACCATTTCACCTGTTTGAGGATGTTTGAGAATGGCTGGCCCAACTTGTCGAGTTCTTAAGCGTAAACCGGAGGGGTTGCCATAGGCATCGCCTACTTTCCATTCAACCTCAATTCCATTGTTTTTGCAATACTCTTCTACCTTAATTTTGTCTGTTGTTTGAAATACAGTTTGCCAAGGAAGACCAAATCCATCGCCAAAGTTACGCATATACATAACTTGCTTTTGGATGAAGCGATCGCGGATAATTGGATCAATTCGCTCAAAAACCTTTCGACAGCTACCAATCGGGGTTTCCCCTCCCTCCGGCGCTGGACTCATACAAAAAAAGAAGATTTTCAACGGAAAGGTAGGCGAGTAAGCGTGTTCATTGTGAGGAAAAATACTTTGATCGGCTGGGTAGTCAGTTGAAGTATAAATTCTCCCACCTACTTGAGTTCGCGGAGATGCCCGATAACGATATTCCATCGCTTCTCCACAAATTGCTGCAATAATTTGCTCAAATTCTTCTATGGAATTAACTTTGAAATCACGAAAAAGTATTGCTCCATATTTTAATAATTCAGCTTTCAAATATTCCCGATTATTATTAGCCCAGTTTTGCAGATTAACTCCCTTTACACTAGGCTTAATTACTAAAGGAAAATTAGTATCTGGCTTGAGAAATTCAGTTTTGATTAACTCTTCTGTGGATATATTAACAGCTTTTCGTCTCACATAACCTAGAGATTCAATCTTTGTCATGATTTTTATTATCTGTTATTTGCTCTACGTTTAACGTTGATTAATTTCTGCTCGATAGTATTTTGATAAACTTCTTCTCTAGCGAGATGCTGATTCTTCTCTACTTCATTAAGAATTATTTTTAAGTCACTTAATTTAGTTTCTGGATGCGTTGCAATCTTATTGAGAAGGGTTGCAAAATTATTCGATAACCTAACAATTCTGCCACGATCAAATAAATCAGTGTTATATTCCCATACACCAAATAGTCCCTGATCTGTTTCGTTTAACTCCAATAATAAGTCAAACTGCACTGTTTTGTTTTCCACCTTAAAAGATGTGATAGTTAAACCTGGAAGTTCCAAAGACGGGGTTTGAGTATTTTCCAAAACAATCTTGACTTGAAATAACGGTGTACGGTTCAACTCCCGTTTTGGATTCAGAACATCTACCAATTTATCGAAGGGCAAATCTTGGTGAGCATAAGCTTCCAAAGTCATTTCGCGGACTCGTTCTAATAACTCTAGAAAAGTAGGATTTCCTGATAAATCTGTACGCAATACTAATTGATTAACAAAAAATCCGATCAATTCTTTAGTCTCGGCTTGATTGCGGTTGGCAATATCAGTACCGACAACAATATCTTCTTGATTGGTGTACCAATGCAGCAAAGTCTGAAAAGCTGCTAGCAGAATCATAAACAGTGTGATGCCTTGGCGCTGATTTAGAGTCTTCAGCTTCTCAGATAATGTTTTGGGTAGAACCAGAGCTTCCCTGCCTCCTGAGAAAGTCTGGCTAGGCGTTTGCGGAGCGTCTCGGAGAGAAGCTCCGGGACGCTCCGAAACGCTAGGGAGTTCCAGAACAGGTAGTTTACCGCCTAATTTTCTTTGCCAGTAAGCAAGTTGAGTTTCTAATCGTTCTCCCTGTAACCACTGTCTTTGCCACACAGCAAAGTCTGCATACTGGATGGATAGTTCCGAAAGCGGTGATAGTTTGCCAACAGAAAAAGCTTTGTACAAAGTTGCGATTTCCTGAATCAACACACCTATAGCCCAGCCATCAGCAACAATGTGATGCATAGTCAACAATAATGCATATTCTGCCGCCGCTAATTGCAGTAAAGTAACTCGCAATAAAGGCTCTTTGCTTAGGTTGAAAGGCTGTTGGGCTTCCTCACTCGCCAGTCTCAAAACTTCAGCATCTCTATGCTTTTGAGAAAGTTTTTGTAAATCTAATATTGGTAGTTTGAAGCTCAAATTAGGAGCAATAACTTGTAGAGGTTGTCCATCAACTACTGTGAATGTAGTTCTTAAAACTTCGTGCCGTCTCACAACTTCATCAAAGCTTTGCTCCAGCGCCGCCACATTTAGCGCTCCGACAATATGCATGGGCTGAGAGATATTATAAGCGCTGCTACCAGGTTGTAATTGGTCGATGAACCACAATCTTTGCTGGGCAAAAGATAGAGGGAATAAGTTGGAATCTCGACTTTGAGAGCATATTTTTGATCCTGAAAAAACAATCTCTTTTTTCTTCTGAATGTGTTGTGTAAGAAGCTGAAGTTTCTCTGGAGAAAGACGCGCAATCCGTTGCGAAAGTTCATTCATATTTGCCAATTAAAGAGATTTAAAAAAATTCATTACTTACTTTTGCAAAGCAATTAATGCCTGTACCTCATCTTGTGATAGTTGTTCAATATCTGCTAAAGCTTGAGCTAATTCCTCTAAATTTGTCTGTTCCGCCAGTTTTTGGATAATAACTTCAGCTAAGTCAGCTATATTCGGGCTATTAAAGAAGCCTTTGTAAGAAAGTTCTATTTGAAAAGTTTTACACAGTTCAGAAACTAATTGAGTAGCAAATAAAGAGTCTCCTCCTAACTCAAAGAAGTTGTCGTGAATCCCGACTTTTTCAATACCTAGAAGTTGTTGCCAAATGTCAGCAAGGGTTCGCTCAATTTCATTACTAGGAGCGATATAAGCATTCGCCAAGTTAGGGCGGGGGTGATTAGGTTTGGATTGACGAAGCTGGGCTAATTTCTCTTCCAAAGATTTAGCAGATTCTTTTGCCTTAATTAAGCTGGTAAAATATTGTGTTGATACAATGATTTGAGGAAATGTGCTAGTACTCAGAATACGTTTAAATGCCTCTATGCCCTCAAAATCAACTATTCCTGCTGTTAAATTTTCCCCCGTGATTTCTTGATGGCGGGCTTCAACAGCAATTGCCATTCCGACACTGTTCCATCTATCCCAGTTAATAGATTTAATAAATTTCCATGTTACATATTTAGAGGCGCTGTAGTGAGCAAAGGAGTCAAGGAAGGCATTTGCAGCTGTATAATCTGCCATTCCAGATGTGCCAATAAATGAATTTAGTGATGAACAGAGTACAAAGAAATCCAGGTTATTCTCCTTAAATAGAGTTTCAAGTATTCGTGTTCCTTGCACTTTTGGGGCTAAAGCTTTGGCTACAGTTTCTTTTGTTGTGAGTTGCATCATTCCCCCACCGGAAACTGCGGCGGAATGAATTACTCCATGAATCTCACCAAATTGCTGATTACTTTTGTTAAGCACTGCTGACATCTGCTCAAGGTTGGTAACATCGGCACTAACTACCATTACCTCTGCACCTAATGCTTTCATCGCCTGCAATTTTTGGATCTTTTGGCTAATGCTATCTTGCTGGTTATGAGTCGATAACCATTCAGACCAATTTTCTTGGTCGGGAAAAGCTGAACGCCCCAATAATATTAATTTTGCTTGCACAGTCTGTGCTAAATATTCTGCCAGCAGCAGACCAACACCTCCTAATCCACCAGTGATGAGATACACTCCCTGTTTTCTGAGGCGAAGATTTTCAGTAATGGTTTCATCTAATTGAACAGGTTCAAAATCTTGTACCCAGCGATTACGTCCACGGTAAGCAATAATTTGGTCAGATGTAGGAGTCGTAAGTTCCGCTATTAGGGTTTGGATGAGTTCTTCTTGGCCACTTTCTACAGGAACTACAACATCAATACTACGACAGTTTATATTTGGGTACTCTAGCGGCATAACTTTGCAAGTTCCAAGAACCAGCGCCTTTTCTGGACACAGTATTTCTGAACCTGTTACTTCCTGCAAATTGTTGGAGAGAATACTAATTTCTAAAGCATCTGTTTGATTATTTTCTGTAATAGCTTGTGCTAAAAACAATAGACTCGACCAGCCTAAAGCTTCAATTGCTGAGTTGGTGTAACTATTTGGTGTCACACTCCACAGATGAACAATCCTTTTGGGAATCTTACCCAAACTCCGAAGTTCTTTGAGCAGGGTGTTATAGTCATCATCTTTTTCAGGATTAATCGTATATGTGCGTTGAGGATATTCGCTACTCTGTTGAAATTGCTCTCCAACTTTGACAGTAATAACATCTTGATTCTCAAGTAATAGCCGTTTTACCAAGCTTTCACCCAAGCCGCACTCATCCACAAACACTAACCAGCATCCTGATTTTCCCTCAAGTCCAGGTTGAAAAGACTGCGGTGGCATGGTACGTTTCCAAGAAGGAATGTAAAACCAGTCAGCAATATGTGACTTTTTAGCCAATAAATCTTGGTTCTGTTTTTGCTTCGTGATGGTAAATGCTGTAGTTGCTGAGTCAGTTACCGATGCAGCAATCTGAGCCACCAAAACCTGTTCGCCGAAAGCTTCAGTTTCCGAGACAGCCACTACCTCAACGAACCCATGAGAACGTAGTGCTTCCTGCCATTGCTTTTGTGATAAAAATGGATTACCACGGCTGCGTCCTTCATCCTCTAAAGGATTCATCAGCAGACCATCGGTGAGATCAAAGTCTAATTGTGGTTGAGTTATTTCCCACAATAGCAGAAATCCTCCAGGAGCTAATAGCGATCGCACGTTCTCCAGAGTTTTTGCCATATTCCGGGTTACGTGCAACACATTCACAGCTACCACCACATCAAAACTGTGGTTATTGAACCCTTGTTCAACCGGAGGTTTTTCAATATCTAGAAAACGATACTCAACAAATGGATAAGCGCTAAACCTCTGTCTGGCTTTATTCAAAAACAAACCACCGACATCTGTAAAAGTGTAGTTGGTGCCCTCAGATGGCAACACAGGCAGCAATTCTGTTGTCGCAATACCTCCTCCGCCACCAATTTCTAGAATTCTCAAGTTGACATCTGGCGGTAATAACTTTACCAGATGTTCCACAGCTGTCCGCATGATCCCTTTTAAATGGGTATACAGAGGCAATTCAGAATTGGCAATTTCTGATTTGTTGTCTTTTACTGCAAAGTACAACTCTAAGGGTTCTTTTTCACCAATTAGTACAGCCGGCAGATTCTCGCCACATTCCCGGACGATATTTAGCTCATGGGGTGTATCTACGTATCTGAGTTTAACTTCTTCTATCAGACTATTAATAAAGTCTGTAGAACAGGGAACAAGGTTTGTAAATAAATCCTTTTCTTGTTGTAATTGACCTTGTTCTACGAGTACATCTAAAAAGCGATACAACAATTGCCGATAACGAGGAATAATTTTAAATTGCTCATACAGCGCCTCAAAAGAATATCGTTCATTAAGGTTGCTAAAAGCACCTAGACGCTGGAGGGTGAGGTTTATATAAGCAGTACACAAACTATCTAAGTATTGTTTTTTTAGCAAATAAGTTTGCTCATCCAGTGCGGTGATGCTAGCACGAGCCTGGATTTTACAAGCCTCTACGAGAGATTTACCTAACTCAACTGCCGTTTGTTTTGGCTGTTTTTGGGCTTCAATCCAGTAACGCTGGCGTTCAAACGGATAGGTCGGCAAGGAAATACGATCGCGTTGTTCATGAGCATAAAAACTAGACCAGTCTATTTTGACACCACAAAGCCAGAGTCGCCCCAAGGAGTTGAGTAAAAATGTTACATCTGACTGTTGCTCTTGCGGATGGCGGATTGAAGTTAGTACCACCAGTTGATCTTGATGGTGTTGCTTGACAAAAGTACTTAAAGTTCTTCCTGGCCCAACCTCTAAAAAGATCCGCTCCTGTGTTTTGACTAACTCAGTTATCCCTTGGCTAAAGCGCACTGTTTGCCGTAAATGCTTGACCCAATATTTGGGATCTGTTGCTTCGGCTACAGTGATCCAAGTGCCACTGACGTTGGAGATAAACTCAACCTTCGGGGGATGAAGTTGGAGTTTTTGTAACTGCTCTGTAAATGGCTGGAGAATTGGCTCCATCATAGGAGAATGAAAGGCATGAGAAGTATGCAACTTCCGACAGGCTACACCTTTGGCTTCTAGCTGTTGTTGGAATTGTGCGATCGCTTCACTTACACCAGAAACTACGCAGTATGAAGGCCCATTACTTGCAGCTAAAGACAATTCCCTATTTAGTAATGGTTGTATCTCTGATTCGGGAAGTTGGACAGAAAGCATTTCCCCAGTAGGAAGTTGCTGCATCAGTTTTCCTCGAATTGCGACTAGCATTAGAGCATCTTCCAGCGAGAAAACTCCAGCTAAAGTAGCCGCTACATACTCTCCGATACTGTGACCAATCATCGCCTCTGGGTGTACACCCCATGTCATCCACAATTGAGCTAGGGCGTACTCGATGACAAATAATGCTGGCTGGGCGACAGATGTCTGCTTGAGTTGCTCTGTTGCCTTGGTTGCCTCATTTGGATACAGTATATGGCGTAAATCAAAACCTAGATGTGGTTTCAGCAATTCACAGCAACGATCAACTGCAAGTGTAAAAGTTGGCTCACTTTCGTAGAGTTCTCTACCCATATTCACATACTGTGTTCCTTGCCCAGAAAACATAAACACTATAGGACGATTGCAAGGCTGTTGATATTGAGTGAAAACTCGTTGTGTATCTAAAGTAGAAAGCACCTGTACCGCATCATTGATGTCTTGGCATACCACCATCCGGCGATGCTCAAAAGCTCGACGACCGACACCAAGGGTATGAGCCACATCAGCTAAGTTAATATTAGAATGCTGTTTGAGATGATGAGCCAGATTCGCCGTAGCTGTTTCTAGTGCCGATTCCGTTTTTGCAGAAAGAACTAAGAGATGATATTTCCTCCCCTGCCTCTCCTGCTGCTCCTCCACAGGTGCTTCTTCCAAAATTACATGGGCGTTGGTGCCGCCAATCCCAAAAGAACTGACTCCGGCACGGCGAGGAATCCCGTTTGTTGTCCATTGGGCAAGTTTGGTGTTGACATAAAAAGGACTGTTGGCAAAATCAATCTGCGGATTAGGTTCTTGAAAGTGCAAACTAGGCGGTATTTGTTGATGCTTCAGGGCTAGGACGGTTTTGATTAGACCTGTTACCCCAGCAGCAGCATCTAAATGTCCAATGTTAGTTTTGACTGAGCCAATAGCGCAGAAGCCTTTCTTTTCAGTGCTGGCTCGGAAAGCTTGCGTTAATGCCGCGATTTCAATGGGATCTCCTAATGATGTTCCTGTGCCATGAGCTTCAATATAGGTAATCGTTTCAGGTTCAACCTCGGCAACAACTTGAGCAGTTTGAATTACCTTGGCTTGACCGTCTATTCGTGGTGCTGTGTAGCTAACTTTGAAAGATCCATCATTGTTAATAGCGGAACCTTTGATGAGGGCATGAATGGTATCTCCATCTGCTAGAGCATCCTCTAATCTTTTCAAAACTACGATGCCTACACCTTCGCCACCGACAGTCCCCTGGGCTTGAGCATCAAAAGCGCGGCAATGTCCGTCAGGCGAACTAATTCCCCCTTCTTTATAAAGATAGCCAGTTTTTCTAAAAGAACTGATGGAAACGCCACCTGCCAAAGCCAGATCGCATTCTCCATTTAGTAAGCTTTGAGTGGCTAAATGCACAGCAACTAATGAGGTAGAGCAGGCGGTTTGGACAGTGAAACTCGGCCCCTGTAGATTCAGTTTGTAAGAAACGCGGGTAGTTAAATAATCTTTATCACCTGCGATCGCCAGTTGATGATTATCTATAGATCCAATGATATCTTTGTTTAAATAAACATTCAGTAAGTATCCACTGAAGCTAGCCCCGGCGTAAACTCCAATAGAACCTTGATAATTTTCTGAGTCATAGCCAGCATCTTCAAGGGCAATATATGCACATTCTAAAAATAAACGATGTTGTGGATCGGTAATTTCAGCTTCTCTAGGATTAAAGCCAAAAAATGCAGCATCAAAAAGTTCTACATCTTCTAATACAGCCCGTGCTTTCACAAACTTGGGGTTATTAAGTGTAGCTGCATCTAGCCCATAAGCTAATAGTTCTTCATCAGTAAAAACTGAAATTGACTCTGTACCATTTTGGAGATTTTGCCAAAAGTCATCAACATTTTTAGCCCCAGGAAACCGCCCTGACATGCCAATAATCGCTATTTCGGAACCAGTTCTATGAGCAGATACTGTCTGAGCATTCATGATTTTTTAAAACCTTTAATATTTCAGATTCATTTCATTTTTAGCAAACGCTTTTTTGGGTGAGCTTTACCAGGTATGACTTTTCTAGTTTGAATATTATGCTCACGAAAAGATAATATTTTGTTGACAGTAAGGCTCTGACATCACTGAGCATGAAACTTGGTAAATGCTTTTTTAAAGTAAACCCATAGCAAATAAAGCTCTGCCTAACCATGGGAACTCCAAAATCAATGGTAGGATTTTACCTTTTGTTGAATATTCTTGATTAATACAGGAGTAAACTATTTCTGAACTCCACTCATTTATCATGTTGGCGTTCATGGAGATGCTATTTTCAAGGTTTTTTACATGATGCCACCACTTTGGTGGTATGTAAATTATTTCTCCCGGTTCTAGTATAACTTCTACTGGGTTGGCGTTAGCATAAAGGGGAAAATTTTCTACATCCCCGTTAAAGGTTTCATCTTTTCCATAGGATAAAATATCCTTTTGATCTGGTATTAAGTCTGGTGTAAACAATACAATTTTTTTTCGTCCATCAATTAGTGCCACCCATGCAGGGGAATCTAAGATATCAGAGTGAAGACCTATCGATGTATCTTTACCTCCTATATAGAGATCATACAAATCCAGGCGATATTTTATTAAAAGCTTTTGTGGTAGTTTTTGTAACCAATCAGGAAAGTAAACAGGAATTTTGTAATCCTCATAAAGCTTAGGATTAGAAGAAATCCTCAAGCTTCGTAGATACAAAAAGTTATCACAAGCATCAGCACTCATCTGATCTAAATACTGAGCAACAGTCATGTCTACCTGAGTCTGATTCCTAACATCTGTCACAAGAAAATTGGTTGAACTGTACTCTGACCTAAAAAAATCTATAGTCCACTTTGTCATGGCTTTCCAATTTTTCATCGAGTCAGTTATGATGACAGGTTTGCCAATATTTGCATAATCTCGAACAAACTCTTCATAGGAGAGATTGCTGCGACGCTCAACAGAAGAAATTGGCGTCCATATCAACTTGTATTTGTTCTTACGCCACATTCTTTTCAGCACATATATAATTAAACGTGTGCTAAAAAACAATGTCACAAGCATCAAACTAAACAAAATTAGATTAGATAAATAAATCGGTGATTGTATAGTCATATAACTTCATTAAAAATCATCAGTTGTTACCTAAATTTGCTATTTATAAGCTTGGACTTAATAATAATTTTTAAAAATTATTCATTAAATCCTAAACTCTTGCTAATTGACTTCATTTTTTGCAGGCGTTTTTTTTGATTAGCTTTACCATCTTTGAGCTTATCAACTTGAATATCAGTTTTTTGAAAGGACGTTTTTTGATTTTTGATTGTGTTCAAATATTCTGCTAAAGAGCTTATAGTTGGATATCTAAACATATCGAGCATTGATAAATCGGTTTTGAATATTTCGCGTAATTGGCTATTAACTTTAACCATAAGTAATGAATGACCCCCGAGTTCAAAAAAGTTGTCGTGAATGCCGATATTCTCGATATTGAGAACTTTTTGCCAAATTGTAGCGATCGCTTGTTCTATCTCAGTTTGTGGCATCACATAAGCAGCTTCTAGCTCTGGGCGGAGAGTTTCTGGTGCTGGCAAAGCTTGGCGGTTTACCTTGCCGTTCGATGTCAGTGGTAGCACCTCCAGCATCATAAAGACCGATGGCACCATATACTCTGGCAGATGCTTTAAAAGGAAGTTACGTAGTTCACTGGTTGTCAGTGTTTGCTTGTTGCAGGGAACAACATAGACCACCAAGTTCTTGTCACCAGGTTGGGTTTCCTGAGCCACTACCACAGTCTCCCGCACACCTGGGTGTTGAGCTAGCATCGCCTCAATCTCCCCTAGTTCAATGCGGAAACCACGGATTTTAACCTGATGGTCAATGCGTCCTAAGTATTCAATATCTCCATTGGGTAGATAGCGGGCTAAGTCGCCTGATTTATAAAGGCGTGCGTTTGGTTTATCACTAAAGGAATGTGGGATAAACCTAATGGCGGTGAGTTCTGGTCGATTTAAATAACCTCGTGCCACACCAGCACCACCAATGTACATTTCACCCGTAACTCCAATAGGTACTGGCTGTCCATGTTGATCCAACAAGTAAATTTGCAAGTCAGGAATTGGACACCCAATAACACTCCGTGGAGCAATTTCTAAGTCTGCCATCGTCAATGGACGATATGTCACATGCACAGTTGTTTCTGTAATACCGTACATATTGACTAACTGTGGAAACCGATCGCCATGTCGTTCAAACCAAGGTCTTAAGCTTTGAAGTTCTAGAGCTTCTCCACCGAAAATGACCAGTCGTAGGCTCAACTTTTTGCTATCTCCCAACAATTCCTCTGCTTGTATGAGTTGACGGAAAGCTGAGGGTGTCTGGTTGAGTACTGTCACTTGCTGGGTTGACAAGAATTTGTAGAAATCTTCAGGTGAACGACTTAACGAGTACGGTACTATAACTAACTGTCCACCAAACAACAGGGCACCCCAGAGTTCCCAAACTGAAAAATCAAAGGCAATTGAATGAAAAAGTGAAAATACATCCTCTTGGTTGAAATGATACCAGGACTCAGTTGCTGCCAATAGACGTACAACATTGGCATGATTGACTAAGACACCTTTAGGCTGGCCTGTTGAGCCTGATGTGTAGATTATATAAGCTAGGTTATCACTTCTATAATTACTAATTAAATTTTGTTGACTTTCCTGAACTCTACTTTCCCAATCTGTATCTAGACAGACAACCCTGGTGTGATTTTTCGGCAAATTCTCTATCAAGCACTGCTGGGTCAGCAGTATTGCTATCTGTGCGTCCTGCAATATGAAAACTAATCTTTCGGGGGGATATGCTGGATCGAGTGGCACATAAGCGCCACCAGCTTTGAGAATACCTAAAATTCCTATGACCATTTCGAGCGATCGCTCCACACAAATCCCTACCAATACCTCTGGTTTGACCCCAAGTTGTTGTAGGTAATGCGCCAATTGATTTGCGCGGTGATTTAGCTCTCGATAGGTGAGGTGTTGGTCTTCAAAGGTTACAGCAATTGCATCAGGCGATCGCTCTACTTGAGCCTCAAATAACTCATGAATACAATACTCTCCAGGATAGTCAGTTTGAGTATTGTTCCATTCCACCAACAACTGATGCTGTTGAGTTTGTGTCAATATAGGCAATTCTGCAAGGGGTTGCTCTGGGTTGGCGACAACACCTTCTAACAAGGTTACGTAATGTCCGAGCCAGCGCTGAATTGTTTGGGTATCAAATAAATCGGTATTATACTCCAGTTCTATTACTAGTTCACTGTCTGTCTGAAGAATATTTAAATTAATATCTAGCTTAGTAGCACTGGTAGCATTTTTAGCTACTTCAAACTCTTGTTTTAAAGATTTGGACTCCAATTGAGCTTTGTCCAAATTAAACCCTGTGGTAAAAAGAGGGGTGCGGCTAGGGTCTCGTGGTAACTTTAAATTTTCAATTAGTTTAATAAAAGGATAAATTTGATACTCGTAAGCATCTAGCAAGACCTGCTGGATTGAACTCAAATAGTCTGCAAATCCGGGATTACCAATAACTTGGCTGCGTATGGGTAATAGATTAACACAGTGACCAACCAGATATTCATCTGCGATCGCAGATTGTCCAGCCGAAGCAATCCCAACAACGATATCTTGTTGATTCGTCAATCGTTGTAATAAAGTTATAAATGCTGTTAAAAGAATCGTAAATAAAGTATAACCACGTTGTAAACTTAAGCTTTTCAAAGCATTATACAGGGTGGAATCAAGGATAAGATTTTCTCGCGCTCCAGTGTAGGTAAATATCGCTGGTCGAGGATGGTCGGTTGGTAATTCCAATATAGGCACTGAATTGGCAAATTGATTCAGCCAATAAACTTCAGCTTTAGCCATTTCTGGACTTTGCTGCATTTCTACTTGCCACAGAGCATACTCACTCCATTTCATCGGTTGTGGAAGTTGGCTAGCAACACCTAGGCACTCTGCTGAATAAATTGCTGCTAGTTCTCGTAACAAAATACTAATTGACCAACCATCAGCAACAATGTGATGATTTGTCAAAATTACAAGATGATGATCTTCCTGCAACTTAACTATATGGCAGTTCAGTAATGGCCCTTTTTCTAAATGGAAAATTTGTTGAGCTTCTCGTACTAATAAATCCGATAGCTCTGCTTCTCGTTGACTTTTATCTAAAGTGGAAAAATCACTGAGAGGAATGTCTATAGTCAAAGTGGAATGAATTAATTGATTATCCCCCTCTGGGCTAAAAGTAGTTCGCAGTGCTTCGTGACGATTGATAATTTCCTGAACAGCCTGACGGACTGCCAATAAATTCCCAGTCCCTCGCAGATGGATAGACCTGGATTCGTTATAGGCGCGCGAAACTTCATCTCCCATCTGTGCTAAAAACCACAATTCTTTTTGTGCTGCCGTTAGGGGAATTTTGAGCGCTGTTGAAATCGGCGCAGGTGGTAATAATTCTCCTTGTTGCATTTCTACTACACTTTCTTTGACAGCCCTAATTACGTGTTCAATATCTGCATCGGTATGCGCCGTAGACAGATAAAATGTACGTCCTTCCCAGACATAAACGCCTTTTTCCAGTAAATGGTAGAAAAACAACTGACCAAACTTGAGGGGAGATGAGGCGATGAAACGAAACAGCGAACCAAAATGGACTACTTTAATTGGAACTTGCCTTTGTTGAAAGTAACTATTAAGAGTCTGGGCTAATTTCGTTGTTTTTTCAGATAATTCCTGCTGTAATTTCGGGCCACTGTTTTTAATATGATTGAGTGCAGCCCAAGCCGCAGCCATTACCAAAGGATGTTTGAAAAAAGTACCTGCAAATACTGTGGTTTCCGCTTGAGGATAAGATTCATCTCCATAGTTCCACATTCCACCGTCAAGGGTATCCATCAAAGCTGCCTTACCAGCTATGACTCCTATTGGCATCCCAGCCGCAACGGTTTTACCATAAGTAGTCAAATCTGCTTGAATATTCCACAATCCCTGAATCCCACCTGGATGCATCCGAAAGCCGGTAATCACTTCGTCAAAAATTAATACGGTTCCGGTTACTTGAGTTAATTGTCTAAGTTCAAGCAGAAACTCTTGAGGTTGCAAATCTGGGCGACTGCTTTGTATCGGTTCCACCAAAACTGCCGCCAGTTCGTGAGCATGAGTTTTCAGAATCTCTAGGGATTCAGGCTGCCCATAGTCAAGTACAATGACATCATCAGCAATGTCTGATGGAATACCTATAGCTCTGGGGATAGAACGCCGCTTTCCTTCGCTAGTTGTTACTCCTCTTACCAAAATCCCATCATAGATACCGTGATAAGAACCAGCAAATAAAGCAATCTTAGAGCGTCTTGTGGTAGCCCGTGCTAGGCGGATTGCTCCCATAACTGCTTCTGTGCCATCGTTACAAAAAGCTGCCCGTTCCGCGCCTGTCAACTCACAAATTAACTCTGCAACCTGACCGGCAAGACGCGATTGTGGGCCGTGTAATATACCTTGTTTTATTTGTTCTTGAATAGCTTCGATGACAAAAGATGGTGAATGACCAAATAAAAGCGCACCAAACCCCATAGAAATGTCTACATACTCTTGGCCATCAACATCCCAGAGCCTCGCTCCCTCACCACGCTGTCCATGAATGGGATACAACATCTCTTTAATGGAGGGTAGGAAGCCTGTTATTGCCCTGCTATTGGCATGGTAGGAACGATAAGCTTGAGTAAGTCGTTTAGATTCGGGAGTAAGCTTGACAAAACGTGCAATTAAAGCATCTAAATGTTTTTGTTGAGGGGGAGTTAACAGAGTCTTTGATTGTAACTGAAGAGGCTCAATTCTTTGGTGTATGAGTTGTTGATTAGACTCAGCCGGAATCGCTGATGAACTTTCTGGAAAACCAGAGTTATTAATTAAAGATTGAGCAACTTGTCTTACCTCATGCTCAACAGGGGGAGATAGGATTGCTTTTTGTAAAGATAATATCTTTTTAGATGAACCTGCTTTTTGCAAAATCTCTAGCTGTTTGGACATCAACTGAAGCTGCTGTTCGATTACCTGTTCGAGTACTGTACCTGTTACAGATTTTTCACCTTCTTGCTGCAATTTTTGTCTATCTGAAGTCTTTATATCAAGTGTTTGTTCATAGGGAAAAGGCTCTAGAATCAGATTTTCGGAAGGTAGTTTTTGAACTATATGAGTTACTAAGGCATGAATTGTTGATAAATCTTCAAGTAATAAGCGAAAAGGAACATCAATACCTAAATCTTGTTGAATCGCCCGGTTAATTTGCAATAAAATTAGTGAGTCAACACCCATTTGGAGAAAAGGAGTATAAATATCAATTCCAGATGATTTCACTCCCAATGACTCACTAACAATGGATTTAAGTCTTGATACTAATTTTTTATATTGAGAATCTTTATTCATAATATTTTACATTTATTGAAATTATTGCTAGCTAAAAAATAAATAACTCTTATATGACAATACGGTTGGGTTAAGGCTAGTACTATGAGTCAAGGTCATTTTTTTAACGTAGACGCTTCTCTACGAGACGCTACGCGAACGGCTTCCCGCAGGGTACCGCAGAGGCGCAGAGGACACAGAGAGAGGAGGAGGAAAAAATTGCTTAACTGAACTGTATTGGGTTATATGAAACTACATATCTTTTTCTAATAGTTCTAGCTGTTGAAACATAATAGAGATTTGACTAGTTATTATTTTTTTGGCAGGATGATCCCGGTGTTCATTTTTTTTACTTAGATTGAGGATATTATTTTGCTGAGATTCAACAAGCAAATGTTGTGATTTCTCTCCCAAATAATTTGGCTGACTACTAATTTGTTCATTGTCTAACTTTTGGTGATTATGAGAATTTTTTGCATTCAATCGATTTAAATCATTAGTTTTAGCAGACTCAACCCAGTATTTTTTTCGTTCAAAAGGGTAAGTTGGTAAAGGAATTCGGTGACGTTTTTGATTGGCATAAAATCCTGACCAATCCACTTGTATTCCATACAGCCATAAATGTCCCAGAGTATTTAATAAGAATGCAACATCAGATTGTTGCTCATGAGGATGACCTATAGAGCCAAGTACCAACTTTCCCTGGAATTTTTGCTTAGTTAAAGTACTTAAAGTATGACCAGAGCCAACTTCTAAAAAAATCCGATTTGGCTGTTTGCACAATTCACTAATACCATCAGCAAAGCGTACTGATGACCGCAAATGTTTAGCCCAATAACTGTTATCTGTTGCCTCCTCTGGAGTAATCCAAGTGCCAGTTACGTTAGATAAAAAAGGAATTTTTGGGTGATTAAGATTGACTTTTGCTAAGAATTTGGTAAACGGCTCAATAATAGAGTCCATCATTTGAGAATGAAAGGCGTGGGAGGTATGGAGAGAACGGCAATCAATCCCTTGCTCAGTTAAGCGGTTTTGCAAATCTTCAATCTCTGTGCTTGGGCCAGAAACTACACAACGCTCTGGTGCGTTAATTGCTGCTAAGGAAAGTTGCTCACCTAGCATTTGCATAACTTTTTTTTCGGGTAGCGCTACAGCCAGCATTTTGCCTGAAGGTAGTTGCTGCATCAGTTGCCCACGAGTAGCAACTAGCATCAATACATCTGCTAAAGAAAATACTCCAGCTAAACAAGCGGCAACATATTCTCCTATACTGTGACCAATCATTGCACTAGGACACACTCCCCTCGATAACCACAACTCTGCTAAAGCATATTCAATTACGAACAATGCCGACTGGGTAATATAAGTTTGTGTCAACTGCTGTGTCGCCCATTGAGTTTGTTCTTGGCTGGGATAGAGAATAGTACGTAAGTCTAACCCTAAAATAGCTTTGAGTTGTTCACAGCAATCATCAACTTTTTTCCGGAAAATTGGCTCAGTTTGGTACAATTCTCGACCCATATTTACATACTGAGATCCTTGACCGGGAAACATAAACACAACTTCTGGTTCAGCTGGTTCTTGATAGTGCGTGAAAACTCGTTGCGGGTCTTTTGTCTCTAAAACTTTGATTGCATCATCAATATCTTGACAAACTACCATCCGACGATAATCAAAAGCTCGACGACCTACTTTAAGAGTGTAAGCAACATCAGCTAAGTTTAAATCGGGATGCTGTTTGAGGTGATTAGCCAGATTTGCCGTAGCTGCCTCTAATGCTGATTCCGTTTTCGCAGAAACAACTAACAGATGATATTTCCTTCCCTGCACCCCCTGCTCCACTACCGGGGCTTCTTCTAAAATTACATGAGCATTAGTGCCGCCAATACCAAAGGAACTAACCCCTGCACGCCTGGGATGTCCGTTTGATTTCCATTCTGAAAGCTTGTCGTTAACGTAAAAGGGACTGTTAGCAAAATCAATCTGGGGATTAGGCTTTTGAAAGTGCAGACTTGGTGGTATTTGCTTGTGTTTAAGTGCAAGAACTGTCTTGATTAAACCTGCTACACCAGATGCGGTATCTAGGTGGCCGATATTCGTTTTTACCGAACCAATGGCGCAGAAATTCTTTTTCTGAGTTCTGGCGCGAAAAGATTTAGTTAACGCGGCAATTTCAATGGGATCTCCTAAAACTGTGCCGGTGCCATGAGCCTCTACATAACTGACCATATCGGGTTCAATTCTGCTGATGGCAAGAGCTTCAGCAATGACTTTGGCTTGACCATCGATACTAGGAGCTGTATAGCCAATTTTGGCAGAACCATCATTATTAATGGCAGAACCTTTAATTACAGCATGAATATGATCTCCATTAGCGATCGCATCGGCTAATCGTTTTAAAATGACTATACCGACACCATCACCGTTAACAGTTCCTTGTGCCTTGGCATCAAAGGCGCGGCAATGTCCATCGGGTGACAAAATTCCCCCCTCTTGATAAGCATAGCCAGTCTTTTTTAAGTTAGTTATAGAAACTCCACCTGCTAAGACTAAATCACATTCACGATCTATTAAGCTTTGGCAGGCTAAATGAACCGCAACTAATGAACTAGAGCATCCAGTTTGGACAGTGATAGCTGAACCCTTTAAATCTAATTTATAAGCAACTCGCGTAGTCAAATTATCTGTACGATTATGATGTCTAATTTGGTCAAGACCAATTAAGTTTATTAATTCGGGATTAGAAAAAAGATTGAATAAAAAGTAACTACTAATACTGGCACTACCATAAACGCTAATTCGACCTTGATAAGTTTTAGAATCATAGCCAGCACTTTCCAAAGCCTCCCAAGCTGTTTCCAAAAATAGGCGCTGCTGTGGGTCTATTATTTCTGCTGTTTTAGGAGAATAATCAAAAAATGCAGCATCAAATAGTTCTATATCTTCCAATACAGCATTTGCTTTGACATAATTTGGGTTATTCAGTGTAGTTGCATCTACCCCTATAGATTCTAGCTCTTGGTCTGAAAAAAATGAAATTGCTTCCAAACCATCTTTGAGATTCTGCCAAAATCTGTCCAAGTTACTAGCTTTAGGAAAGCGCCCAGACATACCGATAATAGCTATATCTAAATCGCTTATTTGATTCTCATTAAAGTCTTCATTTTTCATTGGTTTCAGTACTTCGTCAAATAATTTTACCGAAAAAATGGGTTTAGAGCTACGTGCTTCTAGCACGGCTTTAAAGTAATGAGTAATAAGTAATAAGTAATAAGTGAATATTCTTACTCATTACTCATTACTCATTACTCATTACCTGGATTGCGCTCTTGACTGCCTGGAAGCAGTTCGGCTCTCGGCGCGTTGAGTGCTTTCTTCAAAAGAAGATATTTTAGTCTGCTTTCGCGTTAAATATTTAGCTAAAGAGTTAATAGTTGGATATTCAAATAAATTAATTACAGATATATTGTTGCAGAAAATTTCTCGGAGTTTGGCGTGAGCTTGAACAAGCAGTAATGAATGACCACCGATATCAAAGAAGTTATCATAAATGCCCACTTTCTCAACAGGAAGCATCTGTTGCCAGATATTAGCGATCGCTCGCTCTACCTCAGTTTGTGGTGGTTCATAAGTTGTTGCCAATTCTGGGCGATCGCTATTTGATTCTGGGAGTGCATTACGATTAACTTTACCATTAGATGTTAGTGGCAAAGTCTTCAAGATGACGAAAGTTGAGGGCATCATGTATTCTGGCAGTTTCTCTCTGAGGAATCTTTGCAGTTCGCTAACACTGAGTGTTTGTTTAGGAACAACATAGGCTATTAAGGATTTGTTCTCATTGTCTTCTCGAACAGAAACTACAGCCTGTTGCACTTGCAGATGTTGACACAGTACGCTTTCAATTTCTCCAAGTTCAATGCGGAAGCCCCTAATTTTTACCTGGTGATCAACTCGCCCAATGAATTCAATATTGCCGTCAGGTAAGTAACGAGCGATGTCACCAGTTTTGTATAAACGCGAACCCATCTCTGCAAAAGGATTAGGAATAAACTTTTCTGCCGTTATATCAGGCCGATTCAGATAACCCCTAGCTAATGCCGCACCGCCGATGTACAGTTCACCAGTTACGCCAATGGGTACTGGTTGCAGTTGCTGATCCAGCAAATAAATCTGCGTATTGGCAAGTGGACGACCAAGGGGTACTGTCTGTGTATTAATTTGCTGATTTTCAACTGCAAAGGTAGTAACCCCCACGGTGGCTTCTGTAGGGCCGTAGTGATTGAAAATTAAGTTGGATGGCGCTTGCTGCCGAATCTGCTCAATAAGTTGCCAATTTGCAGCTTCGCCACCCAAAATTAGCTGCTGGCGCGGCAAGATGGAATCGGATGGTGCAGAGGCAAGAAGAGTGGCAAGATGGGAGGGGACAATTTTAAGACAGTCGATGGGATGGGTGCGGCAGTATTTTGCCAAGGTTGCTGAGTCAGTAGCACACTCGATAGATAAGATGTGCAGACATCCGCCAGTACAAAGAGCAGTAAAGATTCCGGTGTTACCCAAGTCAGCAGCTAAGGTGGAAACAGTGGCGAAGTTAGTTGTTGTTGATAAGTCTAACCTCTGTGTAATTCCGTGAAGGTAATTCAGCAGTTGTCGGTGTTCGATCGCAACTCCTTTCGGTTTACCAGTAGAGCCGGAGGTGAACAAGACATAAACTAAATTCTGGGTTGTGACTTCACTGATGGGATTTTCATCTTGGCGATCGCCAATGATATCCCAATCTGTATCTAAGCAGACTATTTGCCCTACATCTGTTGGCAGGTTATCGACTAATCGCTGTTGTGTCAAGATCACTGGTATTTCCATATCCTGCAATCGGCTAGCAAAACCTTCTTTGGGTAAGGTTGGATCTAGCGGTAGATAGGCTCCACCAGCTTTCAGGATGCCCAAAAGTCCAATAATCATCAAGAGCGATCGCTCTGTGCAAAGTCCGACTAAAACTTCCGGTTTGACTCCGCGTTGCTGTAAATAATTAGCAAGTTGATTGGCTTTGCTGTTCAACTCTGCATAAGTTAGTTGCTGATCTTCAAAGACAACGGCAATTTTATTTGGTGTTTTTTGTACTTGGGCTTCAAATATTTGGTGAATGCATTTGTCTTGTAAATTGTCAAGATGTGTTTGGTTAAATTCTAGTAGTAATTGCTGGCGATCGCTAAAGTTCAGAATCTCTAATCGGCTAATTTTCTCTTGGGGATTAGCCGTTACGCTCGTTAATAAAGTTTGAAATTGTCTGGCTATACGTTCAATAGTATCGGCTGCAAAGTAATTGATATCGTAGTAAAACTCTGTAGTTAAATAATGCTCGCGTTGAGTACAAGTGAGTTTTATTTTAAATTGTTCAATACAACTGTAATATTTCTCAAGAGAAAATGATACATTGCCAGCAACGAGTTTTTCTGGTAGTTGCTCAAACTCGAAACCGATAGGAAAAGCTAGTTGCTCGTGATTTTCTATCGGTTTTGGCACAAAATAATCTTGCCATTCTGCACCAGCTTCTATAGTCTGATTGGCTAGTTCTACAACTTCTTGAAAGCGCAAATCTGGTGTCAAATGGCTGTTAATTGGCAACCAAGTAGCAACGAGTCCTAATAAGTTGTATAGTTCTTCATAGTCTCTGCGATCGCTAGCCATCCCAATAACGATATCTGGCTGTCCTGTCAGTCGCCAAATCAGTGTTTGCCAGCAAGCTAGTAAGATGATAGCAGTGGAAGTATCATATTTTTGAGCTAAGTTGGCAATTTTGGCTGTCACATCAGGGGTAATATCTAATCCATAGCAGTTTACCTCAAACTTTGATGGCTGTAATGGCTGGCTTTCAAAAGGTAACTTCAAGGAAGCGAGTGGAGAAAGCTTTTGCTGATGCCAGTATTTTTTAGCTGTTTCTGCATCCTCATCTAAGAGTAATTGATTCTGCCATTCTGAGAATTGCAGATATTGTACAACTTCTTCTGATACTCTCTCACCTTCTAAACAGGCAGGATATGAATTGCTGATTTCAGTTACCAGATTCTTGAGTGTCCAAGCATCAGCACAAAGTGAAGGTAGACTAATAAGTAAAATATACTTTTCTACTGATAGCGTCAGTAGAGATATATGCAACAGTGTTCCTTGCTCAAAGTTAAAATTAAGGGCTGCTGCTTGGAAAATATCTACAATTTTGCTTGAGATTTCTTTGGGTTCACAATGACTAAGATTGATGTTATCCCACGATAGAATACTACTATTTTTTACATCCATCACAGGAATTTTCATTCCAGGTAGACAATGAAAATTTGTACGCAAAATTCCATGTCGAATCATGACTTGTTGTAAAGCAGCTTTTAATACTTCTTGTTTGAGATTGCCTTCAATAAGAATGGCACATTGAGCAAAATAAGCTGAACTATATTGCTGTAATGACCAAATACGCTTCTGTTGAGGGGAAAGCCGAAAACCCTGAATTATTTGATTTGGCATATATTTATCATTATTCTTTACCAAGAAAACACTATCTCGCTGAGTTAAGCTAATCGCCATTCATTTTTCCACAATGATTCGCTTGTAGTAAACGGCTCTAGCTCTGCTTTTATGCAACTTAAATGCCGATTAGCTTATATAGCAATGGACAAGGAGGTTAGGACATTAACTGATGATAAAACCATATAAAAAGACTTTCAACCCAGTCCCTAGTCCCCAGCGATGCACTGAGCTGTTGGCGCAGCCTCTCGTAGAGAAGTGTCCCCAGTCCCCTGCTATACCTACTTATTTAGCGGTTTACGACAAACGAAGCAGGTAGTTTCAGATGCTTTATCTACTCCCAAATCACGGTTTATATCATAGATGTTAATTTCTGTAAATCCTGCATTTTCCAGAGCCGATTTAACCTCTGCTTCTGAATGCAGTTTTAAGTAAAAACTTTTATCCGAACGTTCCCAGATGCCATTTATCAATTGTAATCTGGTAGTGTCTTTCCGACCTATTTTATTTTCTATATCGTAGCTTAAAATATCAACCCAGACATTATCATCATTGACACCTCCAGCAGACTCACTATTTTTCCAACTTGATTCACCAAATTCTTTTATATACAATTCAAAAGCAAAAATACCGTTTTCCAATAAAGCATTATAAACATTTTGCAATGCCTCCTGTAATTCTTCAGTGTTGAGGACATAATTCAAAACACCATCTGTCGAAATAATTGCATGAAAAGTTGGCGGTAATTTAAAAAAGCGGACATCATCTAGAATAAATTTAGCATCTGGCGCATTCTCACGAGCAACATTAAGCATTCCTTCAGAGCTATCAAGCCCAGTTACTTGATAACCTCTTTTTAGGAGCCGTTGGGCAATTTGTCCTGTCCCACAACCAAGGTCAAAAATATGCGCTCCTCCGGGAATATTTTTGAGGATTAATTTGTCTATACACTCCAGCGCCATGTCGTGGCGTTCTAGTAGACTTTTCAAGTCGTACATGGAAGCGATCGCATCATGATTAGTATTGCGTTCTTTTGAAGATATCAAGTATTTACCCTCCTTGTTAATGGAATTTATTTCTATTTCTAAAATTTTGATTTCTGAATCATTTCTGCCATTGCTACAACAAGTTTGCGATCACCTATATATGGATTTCGCCCGTGAGCAGTCAGCATATTATCTAACATCAAAATATCGTTTTGTTGCCAAGTAAAGCTAGTCTGAGACTGCTGATAAACTTCATTTATTTCTGCAATAGCTGAGTCTTCTATGGGAGTACCATCTCCGTAATAAACATTACGTGGTAGCTTTTTATCTCCAAATGTAGACAATAAAGATTCTCGAACTTCTGCATCTAAATAGGCTATATGGTGTAACTGAATTTGATTAAAAAATACAGGTTCACTCGTTTTTGGATGTATTGCTAAAGCTGGACGAACTTGGCGCGTAATTAGACTGTTATTATCATACCATTCAAAATCAATATTAGCATGATAACAATAATTTTCTACGGGAGATTTGTCATTGGTACGAAAGAAATTTTGCCAGCTTACATCTAGACCATTAGTGTAGTGACGGACATACATTAATTGTTTTTTAGCTAATCTTTCTCGCAGCTTAGGATTGATGATATTGTAAGCTTTACGACAGTCGATAATCGGCGTTTCTCCACCTTGTTCTGCTGGTTGGATGCAGAAAAACCAAATTTTCAGAGGCCACTGATCTAAATGAGAGCTTTCATTATGAAAAAGGATTGCTTTATCAGGTGGATAAGGAGTGGAACCATAAACTTTACCACCTTCACCAGTGCGGGGTAAGTCGCCATATTCAGCAAATAAATTGGGACAAATTGTTTGAGCGAAGTTTTCAAACTCTGAAACCGATCTTAGATTAAAACCTCTAAATAAAATCGCTCCGTGTTTTAATAACTCTGTTTCGAGATATTCTCGATTATTCTCTAACCAAGATAGTAAGTCGACTTCTGTGATATTTGGTTGAATTACAAGAGGAAAATTTTGTCCTGATTGTAGGTAAGATGTTTTTATTAATTGCTCTGCTTTTAAACTAACGGCTTTGGGAACAACGCTCATTAATTTTTGTCTTTTAGCAGCTTTACGCTCCTGTTGTTGCATAGTTTGTTGTGCCTTCTCTGCTTCTGTAAGCATTTCTAATGTATTGATGTGGCTTTGAGGTTGACTGATAATACTATTGATTAATGTTTGCCAACTATTTGTAAATAGAGTGATAGTATCTGCGGCAAATAAATCAGCATTATATTGCCATTTACCTACTATACCTTGCTCAGTTTCTGTGATAAATAAGGCTAAATCGAATCTGGCATATCGGGTTTCTAGTTCTAGTACATTTAAGCTAATTCCTGGTAATTTTAAAGCTGCTATCGGTGTATTTTGCAGGACAAATAATACCTGGAAGAAGGGAATAGTGTTATTTAAATGACGCTCAGGTTGTAATTCTCTAACTAATTCATCAAAGGGTAAATCTTGATGAGTATAAGCTGATAATGTCTGGGTACGGACACGTTGCAATAACTCTAGGAAAGTGGGATTATAACTTAAGTCAGTGCGTAGAACTAATAAATTAATGAAAAAGCCAATTAATGGTTCAATTTCTGCTTGGTTGCGGTTGGCCACATCAGTACCAACAACAATATCATCTTGACTGCTATAGCGTTGCAGTAAAATTTTAAAGCTTGCCAGCAATGTCATAAATAAGGTTACATTTTCTTGCTGGGCAATCGACTGCACTTCTTGCACCACTGACGCAGGTATCACAAAACTATAACTAGCACCCCGGTTAGTTTTCACTTCTGCACGGGGACAGATTGTGGGTAGTTGCAGTACAGGTAAGTTTGCTAATTGCTGCTTCCAGTAACTAAGTAAAGCTTCTCGTCTTTCACCTTGCAAGTCTTGACGTTGCCAAACTGCAAAGTCTGCATATTGGATGGGTAATTCTGGTAATTTGACGGTTTCTCCGGTGGTAAAAGCTGCGTATAAAGGTGCAATTTCGATCATTAGTAGCCCCATTGACCAACCATCAGTAATGATGTGGTGCATTGTGAATAACAAAATGTGTTCTGTTTCTGCCAATTGCAGTAAACTAGCTCGCATTAGAGGCCCATTACTCAAGTCAAATGGTTGAGCTTGTTCTTCTAAGATAAACTTAGGAACTAATTCCTCTGCTGAAGTTGGAGAAGAACTTAAATCTACTAAAGATAATTGCAAATTCCAGCTAGGAGCAATAATTTGGACTGGTTGCCCATCTAGGATATTAAAGGTAGTGCGTAAAACTTCATGACGTTTGATGATTTCGTTAATGCTTTTCTCTAGTGCTTCGACATTTAGCTGTCCATTGAGACGCAACACCACCGGGAAGTTGTAGATTGTACTACCAGGTTGTAACTGTTCAAGGAACCAAAGACGCTGTTGAGAAAAGGAAAGAGGAACGTGATTTAGTTGCGATCGCTTGGGAATAATTTGCTGTTGTTGAGATGGAGCGCTGATCATGGCTTCAACAATCTTCGCCAAGCTTTTAACAGTGGGAGATGTGAAGAGTTTTGGTAGAGGTAAATCTATATTAAAACTGGTGCGGATTCTGACTACTAGTTGCATGGCCGTGAGTGAATTACCACCCAATTGAAATAAGTTATCTTCCCGACTCACTTCTTCTACGGCCAGCAAATCTTGCCAGATATGGGCGATCGCTCTCTCAGTCTCGGTTGCCGGTACAGCATCACTAGTCTGCACTTGGTGACGCAGATTTTCGGGCGCAGGTAAGGAGCGGCGGTCTACTTTACCATTAGAGGTTAATGGTAAGGCATTTAGAAGCATATACGCAGCAGGTAGCATATACTCTGGGAGCTTCTGCTGTAAAAAGTTGCCTAATCGGGAAGACAAATCACCATCAGCAGGTAAAGCCTCTGGAGAATTCAGGACAATATAAGCTACCAATTGCTTATGATCTTGAGATTTACCCACGGTATTAACTACTACATCTTTGATGGCTGGATATTGCTGTATGGCGCTTTCAATTTCTCCTAGTTCAATGCGGTAGCCGTTGACTTTGACTTGAAAATCTTCACGTCCTAAAAACTCAATATTGCCATCGGGTAAATATCGTCCCAAGTCCCCAGTTTTATATAAACGCTCTTGAGTATCGGGATGAATAATAAAGCTGGCATTGGTCTTATCTGGATTTTTCCAGTAACCTTGAGCTAATCCAATCCCACCAATGTAAAGTTGTCCCGGAACCCAGACAGGACGCAGTTCAAAGGCGGCATCAAGTACATAAAAACGCTGATTAACCATTGGCCGACCGTAGGGAATGCTTTTCCAGGTCGGATCAACTGTCGTAATCGGATAAATAATTGACCAGATTGAGGCTTCTGTTGCCCCACCCAAACTAATAACTTGAGCATTTTCCCAAATCATCCGAATTTGAGCAGGTAAATTCAGAGGTAGCCAGTCCCCACTAAGTAAAACTAGGCGTAAGCAAGAATCTAACAATGTTTGGCGATCGCCTACATACTCCAATAGCATCTGCATCAAAGCGGGGACAGAGTTCCAGATGGTAACTTGATGTTGCACCAGCAATTTGACCCAATGTTCTGGGTTCTTGGCTGCATCAGCATCAGGAATGATGATTGTTGCTCCAGCTGCTAAAGTACCAAAAATGTCATACATCGACAGGTCAAAACTCAGAGATGAAAGGGCAAGTATCCGGTCTGTAGAGGTGACATGAAAACGGCGGTTAATGTCAACAATGGTGTTTACAGCGCCTTGATGGTCAATCATCACCCCTTTAGGCAATCCTGTAGAGCCGGAAGTGTAAATAATATAAGCTAAGGAGGTAGGAGAAGGGATAAAGGGAGGTGGAAAATCAGCAACAGAGGGTTCTAAGATGTCTGCACAGATGCGGTTGATGTTGTTTGGCCAGTCTAAAGTAGAGTCAAGCCATGATTGAGTAATTACCTGCTCAATTTCTGCTTCTTGAAGAAGGTAGCAACGGCGCTCTGCAGGCAGTTTGGGATCGATAGGTACATAAGCTGCACCAGCCGCCAAGATGCCCAAAGCAGCAACAATTTGTTCCCAGCCTTTATCCATAACGATCGCTACTTGTTGCTCAGGACAAACCCCTAATTGACGTAATTTTTGGGCTATATGTAAAGAGCGATCGCTTAATTCCTGATAACTCAGAGTGCGATCGCCAGCGATCGCAGCAGCTTTGTCTGCATATACACGAACTCGATCAAAAAATAAGTTGTGTAGTGCAGGAGTCTTTTCAATTACTGCATCAGTATCATTAATTCTGAGAATTAGTTCCTGCTGTTTTGCTGGCAACAATTGCCTTGTCTTGGTGTGCCAGATTTCCTCCTCATTAGCCAAACCGATCACAAAATTGCAATATATAGAAAAAGCATCATCCAATAATCCAGATGGGAAGATTTCTTCGACGGCATTCCAGTAAAAAACTAACTCACCTGCAACTTCTGAAACTACATGATCTAAGTAAACTTGCGGTGTTTGGCTGCTGCTGTACACACATTCTCCCAGCCAATCTAAGGGTGAGGTTGAATCACTCTGAGCATCTTGAGATAGAGTACTTGTAAAGACTACTGGCATTATTGCCCTTAAACTTCTTTCTTGTATCTGTACCAATTCCCGCAAAACTTGCACACCACTGACATAACGATGATCTAAATCATCCCAAAGCTGTTGTTGAATGCGTTGCGCTCGAACTGTAAAAGAATTGATTTCTGAATTATCTACTGCTAGCAGATTTAATGTTGTGAAATCACCGACAATTTGATTAATTTGGGGATGTAATGGCAGACGATTAAACAGGGTTAAATTGATAGTAAATTGTGGGCTTTTACTCCACATTGTCAATATTTCCGCATAGGCAGCTAACAAAATTATTGAAGGTGTGACACCAATTTGCCTTGCTTTATTTTGCAATCTTAGCCAAGCATCGGCTGCTAATTTTCCTGTGCGACGCTGAAAACGAGGGTTGTTAATAGCAACTAAATTCTTTGCCAAAGGTAATTCGGGAGATGATGGTAATGTGAGAATTCGACTTTGCCAATACTCTAAGGCGCGGCTATAAAGTTCGGTATTACGCAAAGCAATTTCACCTAATACGTAATCTCTAAATGAAATTTCTAGCGCCTTTAAAGGTGTATCTGGGTTTTGTACTAGTTCAGCCAATTCTCGACCGATAATTTGGTAACTCCAAGCATCACCAATCAATAAATCAAAACTTAAGTACAGTCTAATCTTGTTTTCAGGGAGTCTAGTAGCACAAATCTCGAATAGAGGCCATTTGTCAGCAGGTAGGACTTGATGCGACATGCGATCGCGGATTTCTGTCAATCGAAATTCTCTGATTTCCTCGCTTTCTCCCCGCAAATCTAAAACTTTGATTTCATAATCTGGCACTTGCGGTAAAATTCGCTGTTGCCCATTAGGTTGCACTATTGCCCGCAGCATATCATGACGTTCAATTAGTCGCTGCCAAGCTGTGTTAAATCTATCTAAGTCTAAATTTAAACAGTCAATTTCTCTATAAGCATGAGTGGCAACATTGCTCAAATCAAAAGCCCCATTCCTCCCAATCCAATATGCTTGTTGAATGTCTGTGAGGGAGAAAGATTGGTAACGTTCTTCTAGATTGGGTACGATTGATAGGTGAAGTACACTATCAATCCGATCCTGAGTGTTAGCAATATGTTCTGCTATGCCAGCTACAGTAGGACTATCAAATAAACTCCGCAAAGGTAATTCTATTTGCAATGCTTCCCGCATCTGATAAATTACCTGAGTTGCTAATAGCGAGTGACCACCCAATTCAAAAAAATTATCGTAAATCCCTACTTTTTGCACATTCAATAACTCTTGCCAAATTCCTGCTATTACCTCTTCTATCTGATTACGAGGGGCGACAAATTTTGTCTCTAAATGGTCTCTTCCTTGTTGAAGTGTCGGTAATAAATTTCGGTTTACCTTACCATTTGGCGTTAAGGGTAAAGCTTCTAGCGTTATAAAGCTAGAAGGTAGCATATAGTTAGGGAGATGATTTTTCAGGAAGTTATTTAAATCACTTAATTTTAAATTTGTGGTTTGATGTGCAACTAAATAAGCAACTAAATGTTTATCACCGTGTTCATTTTCTTGCGCTATGACTACAGCTTCTCGCACCTGTGCATATTCAGTTAATACTGCTTCAATTTCTGATAATTCAATCCGAAAACCACGAATTTTAACTTGATAATCACTACGTCCAATAAATTCTATTGTCCCATCTGGTAAATAACGTCCTAAATCACCTGTTTTATACAGTCTTGCTCCTGGTTCGTGGCTAAAAGAATTAGGAATAAATCTCTGAGCAGTTAGTTCAGGATGCTGCATATAGCATCGGGCTAACCCTGTACCACCAATATATATTTCGCCCTTGATTCCAATAGGAGTTAACTGTAAGTTATTGTCTAGAATATAAACTTGTGTGTTAGCAATTGATTTACCAAGAGGAACTGTTTTAGTTTTTAAATTTACTTCTGTAATTAAATAGGTCATGACACCAACAGTACTTTCTGTGGGGCCATAATGGTTAAATATCTGGCAATTGGGTGCATAATGGCGAATTTGCTCAATTAACTGCCAGTTAGCAGCTTCACCACCTAAAATTAGTCGTTGACGAGGCAGGATAGATTGAGGTGTGGGAGATAGTAGAAGAGAGCTAAGGTGAGAAGGAACAATTTTCAGGCAATCTATCGGATATTTGTGGCAATATTCTGTTAAGGCAACTGGATCGGTAGCGCGATCGTAAGAGATGATATGTAGACATCCTCCTGTGCAAAGAGCAGGGAAGAGAACGGTGTTGCCTAAGTCTGCGGCCAGGGTGGAAACTAATGCAAAATTGTAAGCAGAATTGGTAGGTAATTTTAAATTATCAATGATGGCATGGACATAGTTAAGAATTTGCTGATGTTCAATGGCAACTCCTTTGGGTTTGCCTGTGGAACCCGAGGTAAATAATATATAAGCTAGATGATTATTGTTTACCTTACTCCTCAGATTAATATCACTTTCAGTAGAAATTCTTTGCCAGATTGTATCCAAGCAAATAACTTGCAGTTGTTCTTGATTAGCAACTTCTACTAGTCTATTCGCTACACAAGTATTAGTAATCAAAAATAAAGCTTGGATATCTTGTAAACGTGATGCTAAACTCTTGGCTGGTAGTTCTGAATCTAAGGGTATGTATGCTCCACCAGCTTTGAGAATGCCTAAAATACCAACAATCATGTCAATAGAACGCTCTAGGCAAATTCCCACCAGTACCTCTGGTTTAACTCCTTGTTTTTGCAAGTAGTGAGCTAATTGATTTGCCCTTTGATTCAGTTGTTGATATGTCAGTTTTTCTTCTTCAAAGACTGCGGCAATTTGATGAGGTGTTTTTTCAACTTGTGCCTCAAAGAGTTGGTGAATTAATAAACTTTGAGAATAATCTTGCTGGTTATTATTGTTATCATAGAGGAGCTTTTTTCTTTCGATATCGCTGATAATTTCTAAATCAGAAATTGCTGACTCTGGATGAGCGATCGCACTAGCTAATAAAGTTTGATATTGTCTAGCTAAAGTTTCAATATATTTTGAATTAAATAAGGTTGAATTATACTGAAATTCTGCAATTAATTTGTCATTTTGACGAGTACATCTTAGTTTAATATTAAATCTTTCAATACAAGAGTATTGCTGATAAATCGAAAATTTAGTATCAGCATTTACATACTTAGCTGATTGTTCTAAAAATTCAAAGCATAAAGGTGAAAAACGTGAATTAAGCGGCGCTAAATATGCTATATTCTCCCAGCTAAAATAATTATGATATTTGAAGGTATCAGCCAGGTTATTTTTAAATAAAATTTCTAAAAATCTACTTTCTTTGTCTAGCTCAATATTAAGTGGTAAATATTTAGCAAATAAACCTATAGCACCTTCTAATTCTTGGTAATTACGTCCATCACAACCAATCCCAATAATTACATTTGATTGCTGGGTAATCCGCCAGATGAAAATTTGCCAGCAAGCTAATAAAACATTAAAGATAGAAGTATTATATTTCTGAACTAGTATTTCTAGTTCTACCACTAGTTCTGGAGTTATAGTGATAGATTGTATTTGCGGCTTAAATGTTGATTCTAAGGCAGTTTCTTGTTCACAAGGTAACTTTAAGGTTGCTAAAGCAGCAATATTTTGTTTAAGCCAATAATCTCTCCCCACTTCTGTATCTTCTGCCTCTAACAATTCGTTTTGCCATTCAGCTAAATCTGCATATTGTAGCGGTTCATTATCTAGCTCTGTTCCCTCGAAACATGCTCTATAAGATTGGCTAATTTCTCGCACCAAAACATTTAGTGATGCTGTATCTGCACAAAGGGCAGGCAAACAGATAAGTAAAATATACTTTTCTGAAGATAAAGTAACTAAAGATAAGCGCAACAAAAAATCATGTTGTAAATTAAATACTTCTTGGCTAAATTGCTCAAATAAGCTTGATAATAATTCTTCTTGCTGTTGATGGCTGCAACTACTAAAGTCGTAATTTTCACCCCAAGTAATATTGTTATTTGTAATTACTTGCAATGGGATAGACATCTCTGGCAAGCAATGAAAATTAGTCCGAAGTATTTCATGACGATTCACAACCTGCTCTAAGGCTTGCTTCAAGATTTTGATATCTATAATGCCTTCAATTAAAACAGCACATTGTGAACGATAAGGAAGGCTATTAATTTCTTGTAATTGCCACAAATATTTTTGCTGAGGCGAGAGGCGAAAGCCTTGTATTTCTTCTAACATGAATAATTCTCCGTAATTGGCACTAAATATTGTGAATACTAAATACTTCTGACATACCAACCGCCACTTTTCTTGTTCCTATAAATGGCTGTCTTCCGTGGGCTGTGAGCATATTGTCGAGCATTAAAATATCTCCAGTCTGCCAGGGAAAAATCACAGTTTCTTGTTGATAGATTGTCCGAATTGCATTTAAAACTCCCAGTTCAATTGGTGAACCATCACCATAATAGGTATTGTGTGGTAAATCTTCTTCGGAAAATTCTGCTAACAATGCAGTGCGAATCTTTGCATCTAAAGTTGTGACATGGAAGAAAGTAGCATGATTAAACCAAACAGTTTCATTCGTTTTGGGATGTATAGCAACGGCTTGTCTATGGGTACGGGTTCGCAAGCGATTTCCTTGTTTCCACTCGAATTCAATATTATTGCTACGGCAAAATTCTTCTACTTCGACTGGGTTTGTGGTTTGAAAGACAGTTTGCCAAGGTAAGCCAAAACCATCGCCGAAGTTACGGACGTACATCACGCCTTTTTCAATGAAGCGATCGCTAATTTTTGGGTTAATCTGTTCTAATAGTCTCCGCGTATCAGCGATAGGAGTTTCTCCGCCTTGCTGTGCTGGTGTAACACAATGAAAGAAAATTTTTAAAGGCCAGCTAGCAGCATAAGAGTTCTCACTATGCAGAAAGATACTTTGGTCAGCAGGATAGTCAGTAGACGTATAGATTTTACCTTGGATTGCACTACGAGGAGAAGAGCGATCGACATATTCCGATAGTTCCCCAGAAACCGTCTGAATAAATTTCTCAAACTCAACCAAATCTAAAAGATGAAAGTTACGAAATAAAATGCCCCCATGCTTGAGCAAATAACTTTTAATTAGGTCTTGATTATTTGCAGCCCAAGAGATTAAATTTATCCCCTGTACCACAGGCTCAATCAGCAGAGGTAAAAAACTGTCTAAAACTAAAGGTGTTGCTTTAATTAGTTCTGTCTGGGAAAAATTGACAGATTTTCGTTTAACAGACCGTAATTCGTTGAGGCTAAGTTTTGGGGACTCTGAAATTGACATAATTTTGCTCCACCAATTCCCTTTAGCTTTTAATATTGGCAATAAGGCGTTACTGAATACATCCGCGACTGAATTGTTAGACCACCAAATTGAAAATTTGGTGGGGGTCTTAAGCTGTTGCGCCTTTAATTTGTTTGCATTAATATTTGTTCAGTATGATTGTGGGGTGGCATCTTGCCCGCCCTGAGAATGCAAGTTATATACGTAACAGCTTAAACCCGATTATTCAGACGCGACGCTCGATTACTCGCCAGTTGTACAGAATACCCAACTGAATTCTGACTCCTGAATTCTGTTCGATAAAATGAGGATATATTCATTTGTTTCCTTGTTGCTCAACTTTAGAAAACTCTAGTTCCAAATCGTCCAATGACTTTACACCAAGTGTTTCTAAAACGAATGGATGTAATGTATTATTCTCAATAATATTGCTACCTTCGTTATTGTTGCCTTTATAAGTAATTACTAAGTTATGGTAAAAGTGCATGGCAACAATATGTTTATCGAAATAGGATGGAGAGTAGCCAGGATTCAAAAATTCTTGATAGTTTAATCCATCAGCTAGTCTTTTGTACATAGCCATTATGGTGTCAGAAGCATTTAAATCAAGGCTACCACCAACGTTCACATGATTAGCCAAAAAAACACTTTTTTCGCTTAGTTTTGACCATTTCTCTCCTAGACTAGGCCAATAAGATATATGAGTATTTTCTTCTGCATAAATACCACCATCGTTAAGCAAAGGAAACAGAATATTAAATGTTTTTATGCGATGCTCATTTACTGAGCTACCATCAACAATAATAATATCCATTTGTCCGGTTTTAGCTATAACTTTTTCGAGGAAATATTTATCCTCTTGACTACCTTGAAATATTTGAATCCGACTGGACTCTAATGACTTTTTCTCTACGATATCAATACCATAAATCATGCTGTTTGGGAAATAGCTTCTCCACATTCTTAAGGAATCGCCTCCAGCTTCTGGATCATCATAACCCCCTATACCAATCTCAAGTATCTTTAGTTTTTTCAGCCTCAAAGGAGCAAAATGCTTTTGATAATGTTGAGCAAATCGATGATTGTCACCCCATTTAGCATCGTCATATAGAGACGACAATTTTATTAAATTATTGCGGTAAATTAATTTTTTTAAATGATGCTGTAAATTCTGGAAAACCTGGATTAATTTCATTGATCTAACTCCCTATTTTTAAATTACCTTTGCAGCATTTTTATCTTATTTGAACTAATTAAATGAGCTTAAATCCCCCAGTTCTGTAATCGGCAAGTTTTTTCTTGGGGTTCAAATCCCCAGACGCGACGCTCGATTACTCGCTAATACAAAATTTAATTACGTATTACGAACTTGTGCCGAGCGAAGTCGAGGTATTACGAATTATTTAATGACTTTACGCTTGATGAATTTCAGCTTTTCCAAGGAAGTGTATTCCATTTGTTTCTCTTTAATTTTCTGCTGCTTTCTGTCAGATACAACAAGGATTTTAGCTAACTCACTCAGTCTAATATCTGGTTGTTCAACAACATTGCGTAGCAATATTTCAAAATGACCAATCATTCGTTTAATTGTCTTGGCATCAAACAAATCTGTTTTGTACTCCAATGAGCCATTAAAACCTTCCGAACTTTCCCAAATACTGAATTTCAAATCAAACTTGGATGTGCCGCTATCAACCTCCAGGGGGTGCAAGGTCAAATCTGGAAGCTCTATAGATGGAATGGGAGCATTTTGCAGAATAAACATTACTTGAAACAGTGGATTGTAGCTTAAGTCCCGCTCCGGTTGCAATTCTTCCACTAACTTTTCAAAAGGTAATTCTTGGTGAGCATAAGCGCCTAAAGCCACTTCGCGTACCCGCGCTAACAACGCCCGAAAACTCGGATTACCGGATAGATTGGTACGCAACACGAGGGTATTGATAAAAAACCCTATTAGCCCTTGAGTTTCTGCTCTAGTGCGACCCGCAACAGGCGAACCAACTAAGATTTCCTGTTGATTTGTATAACAGTACAACAACGTCTTAAATACTGCGATGAGTGTCATAAACTGAGTGACACCCTCTCGCTGATTTAATTCTTTTACTGCCTCACTCAGAGCTTTGGGAAACGCTAGAAATTGTTTTTTCCCAGTGAAGGTTTGTATAGCTGGTCGGGGTCTGTCTGTAGTCAGTTGCAGTACTGATAGATTACCGTTTAACTGCTGTTTCCAGTAATCAAGTTGGGTATGAAGAATCTCTCCTTGCAGCCATTTTCTCTGCCAATCAGCAAAATCTGCGTATTGGATAGGAAGTTTAGCAAGTGATGAGGGTAAACCATCAGAAATAGCTTGGTAAATCGCTGCTAGTTCTTGAATCAGAATACCAATAGACCAACCATCTGCAATAATGTGGTGCATGGTAAAGAGCAATATATGCTCCTCTGGTTTCAAATACAGAAGTTGAACTCGCAGCAGTGGCGACTCTGATAAATCAAAGGGTTTTTGAGCAAACTCCGTGGCGACGCGCAAAGCCTCAGCTAAGGTTGCTTCTGGTAATTCCAGGACTGGTAGTGTCAACTTCACGTTTGGAGCAATCACCTGAACTGGTCGCCCTTTGATAGCTAAAAAGCTAGTTCGCAAGGCTTCGTGACGCTCCACGACTTCGTTCAGACTTTGTTCTAATATTGTCTGATCAAGCTTCCCAGTTAAACGTACTGCAATGGGAACGTTATAGAAGGGGTTATCAGGTTCTAACTGATTAAGAAACCACAAGCGCTCTTGAGAAAGACATAGGGGTAATTCTTGATTGCGAGAAATGGGCTTTAGTGGTGGTTCTGAGGGTTCTTTTGTTGTTAATTGAGGCAGAATTTGCATTGCTAGCAGAACAACACTAGCATCATGGAAAAAATCCTCGACGGATATTGTTACCCCAAAGTCTACTTGAATTCGATTTTTTAAATCGAAGACTATTAAGGAATCAAGTCCCAAACTATTTAGTGGTTGCTCTGGCTTGACTTGTGATACTTCAACTTTTAATATCTGAGCAATTTGTTTTTGTAAGTAAGATATCAGCAATGGTAGGCGTGCTTCTGGTGCTGTTGCCATAATTGCTTCACGGCTCAGATTCGTCTGGTTCTCAAAGTCATCTGCACTATCTAAGATACTCTGGCTGATAACTTCTAGCTTGTTTGCCAAAAAATTTGCTTTTGTTGCACGGCGTTGAATTTTACCGCTAGAAGTTTTGGGAATACTACCTGCTTTGATTAAGATTACTGCATATACTTGCACCTCATGTACTTCTGCAACCGCCTGACGAATTGCTGTAGTAACTTCTTCAAAATTCGGTTTGGCACGAAACTCTAATTCCTGGACTACTACTAGCCGTTCTTCATGAGCAACTTCTACTGCAAAAGCTGCACAGCTACTTAAACGCAACGATGAATGACTGCGTTCTGTAGTTAGTTCGATGTCTTGTGGGTAAAGATTACGACCTCTGATGATAATTAAATCTTTGGCTCTACCTGTAATGAAGAGTTCTCCATTGTGCAAAAACCCTAAGTCGCCAGTACGTAAAAATGGCCCTGATGCTGTGCTAACTTCTGTGTCTTGAAGATAGGCGTGGAATATTTGCTCTGTCTCTTCTTGACGATGCCAATAACCTTGTCCAACACTAGAACCTGATACCCAAATTTCTCCAACTTCGTCAGGTTGACAATGGGTAAAAGTCTCTGGGTTGGCGATCGCAATTTGTTGTTGTGGTAAAGTTTGACCACAACTGACAAAACGTTGAATATTTTCACTATCAGTATTTGCTTCAACAACCCGGTTTCTGGAAAGTGCAGATTTGACAACTGTTTTGCAAGGAGGTACAGCTTTCTTGCTCCCGCCAGAAATCATCAGGGTTGCTTCCGCCATCCCATAACACGGGTAAAATGCTTCCGGGCGAAAGCCACACTCTGCAAAAGCCTCTGCAAATCGTTCTAAAGTATCCTGCCGAATCGGTTCAGCCCCATTAAAGGCAACACTCCAACTACTTAAATCAAGGGTTTCTTTTTGCTCAGGGGTAATCTTTTCAATGCACAATTCATAAGCAAAGTTAGGACTACCGCTAGTAGTACCTCTGTAACGAGAAATTGCCTGCAACCAGCGATAAGGCCGTTGTAAAAAAGCCGTGGGGGACATGAAGATGCAAGGAAATCCCCCATACAAAGGTTGCAAAATGCCACCAATCAGCCCCATATCATGGTAGACCGGTAGCCAAGAAACAAATTTACTACTAGGAGAATGTTCCATAATTTGGTAAGTCATGGCGGCATTGTGGAGCAAATTGCCGTGACTGAGCATGACTCCCTTGGGTTTCCCTGTAGAACCAGATGTATATTGCAGAAAACCTAAGGTATCTGGATTGATTTTAGTTGGTTGCCAAACATCTTCTACACCTGGCGCTATATCATCTGTAGTCAACCACTTGAGACTTTCTAGGTTTGTTGCTTGTGCAAATATGGATTGTAATGTGGGGAGCATCGCTGTTGTGGTCAGAGCAATGCTAGGTTGTGCATCTGTAGTAATAGCGCTTATTCTGGGTGTTTTGCGTTGATTGCGAGGTGGATAAGCCGGAACTGCAACAACTCCAGCGTATAGACAACCAAAAAAAGCAGTTAAGTAATCTAGTCCAGGTGGATAAAGTAATAAGGCTCGTTCTCCATTTAAGTTTAAAGCTTGGAGTCGAGATGCGATCGCCCAAGAGCGCCGATGGAGTTGTTCATAAGTCAGTGTTGATTGTTGGGTTTCTCCATCTTCAAGGAAGGTGAAAGCAATTGTATCTGGCTGCGTCAAGCTTCTTTGATGGAGAAGATCGACAACAGTGAAACAGTTACGGTTAATTTCTTTGAAGTCCTTGATTTCTATAGCCATTTGACTTTCCAGAACTAGATGCACTCTTGCTTAAACACTGCTGCAACACATTCAACTTGTATCCTGGCAAAATGAGAACGCGGATATCGATCGCATTTCACAGGTAAGTTTTCATCCCACAATTGGGACTTTCTACTAGCTAAGGCTTTTGACCTCTTTTAGGAGAACCTAAACAAGGGAGTCTTTAGGGAAATAATAGACGCTATTGCAAATCTCAACTCAATAAAATCTGAGTAATTTTATTGAGAGCTATTTTCAACTACTTTGCTTACTTTAGAGGAGACTATCTCTTTATGCAACTAGTAATTGATAGGGAATACTTATTAATCAAAGCAAAAAAATTAGGTTTTATTTTCAATAAACGCTGTTTTTGGTCAGCGATCGCAGCAAATGATCAGGTTTCCGCCTCTAAAAAGGCATTACTCGTCAGAGATTGGAAACGAGAGAAGCTCTCTGAGTTTGCTATGAACTGCCTTTACACCAATAGTTGCCACTGCAACCGGACTTTTATATTCAATTGCAGTGTATAAAATATACCTTTTCTTACCGAGTTAATTATTTAAAGGTCTTTCAAATGCTTACATAAAAAGCATTTTGCCTAAAAATATCTCTCTTATAGACGTATCATTTTAAACAAATGTACTTAGAATAGGATCTGTCTTATGGCTTTAGAGACTGAAAAAAATGATAATAACTCTCAAATATATTGCGATATATTCTCACTTTACTTTATGGCTAAAATAGTTTAATTTCAGATTTGAAATGAAAAAATTTTTATTAAGCTCTAAGACTACTAGTAGAGCGTGAGGATCTGAATTGGAATGAAACTGACAAAATTGCTTCCCTACCTGTTGTTAACAAGCTCTTTGACTGTATCGATCGCAACTGCTGCTAGAAGTGAAGAAGTAGGGATAGGTGTATCAGAGCATCCCAAGTCAACTCCCACAGATGCTAATTCCAATCAACCATTCACTGTCGAACCAATCAAAGAGATTCAGCGAATCAGTGAGCTAGTGCATCCTGCCAAAAATGCAGGAGTAAGTCAGATAGAACATCCAGCGAAGAACGCCTCCTTGTTAGTGCAGTCGCCAACATCACCAAACACACCACAAACTGAAGTTATACAAGTTACCTCAGTTAAAGCAAATCCCACTGTTAAAGGTCTGGAGATTATTTTGCAGACAACCAAAGGGGAACAGTTGCAACTAGTCAATCGCAGTGCTGCTAGCAATTTCATCACTGATATTCCCAATGCTCAACTGCGTTTAGCGAGTGGCGAAGCATTCACATTCCGCTCTGAAAAACCAATTGCGGGTATAAGTGAGATAACAGTTACTAACTTTGATGCCAATACTATTCGAGTGACAGTGATTGGTGAAGGGAGTGTACCAACAGTCGAGTTGTTTGATAGTCCGAATGAGGGTCTTATCTTCTCTGTGGCTAGTGCAGCATCGTCCGCCCAACAACCGCAAACTCAACCAACTCCTGAACAACAAAAGCCAGGGAATCAAACACAGCAAACTCAACCATCAACTTCGAGTGATGAACCGATTGAGTTGGTCGTAACGGGTGAACAAGATGGATATAGTGTACCAGATAGCACAACTGCGACTAAAACTGATACTCCTCAACGTGACATTCCCCAATCAATTCAAGTTATTCCCCAACAAGTTATCAAGGATCAGCAAATCACCCGGATTAGCGATGTTGCACGCAATGTCAGTGGTGTCTCACTACAAGGTAGTTATGGTGCTAACACAGATGCTTATATTATCCGGGGGTTTGTAACGTTCAATAGTTTGAGAAATGGTTTCCAAGCTGGAGATAACTATATCGATCCTAACAGCATTGAACGAGTTGAAGTTCTCAAAGGTCCGGCTTCAGTGCTATATGGTCAGTTTGAACCAGGTGGTGTGGTCAATTATGTCACCAAACAACCCCTTGCAACTCCCTATTATGCAAGTGAATTTACAGTGGGAAGTCACAGTGATTACAAATCCTCAATCGATATTTCTGGACCACTTACCCCTGACCAAAAGTTGTTATATCGCTTGAATGTTGGCTATGAAAATTTTGGGAGTTTTATCGATTTTGTTCACGGGCAATATTTATCAATATCGCCGGTATTGTCCTATAAGATCAGCGATAATACAAACTTGACTTTAGAATATGAGCATACTGCTCAAAACCGAACATTTTATGATGGGTTGCTACCGATTCGTGAATCTTTTCAAGTTCCCATCAGTCGTTTTTTAGGAGAACCAAGTGCCGATAAGTACAATGTTGACTCTAATGCATTTTACTTGACTTTAGATCATACCTTCAGCGAAAATTTACGGCTGCGTAGTGCCTTTTCAGCATACCTTACTACTTCTGATAATAATAACGTTGTCCGACCAAACTCACTGGAAGCGGATGGTCAGACAGTATCGCGAACGCTTGCTGGAGGTGCCGGTTCCAGTCAAACATTTGATCTGCAAAATGAATTAATCAGCAAGTTCAAAACTGGTTCCATTAATCATCAGCTGCTCCTGGGTTTAGAGTTAGGTTGGCAAAACGTTTTTTATGATTACCTTCGCACTGCGGCTCCTGGGATTAATCTTTTCAATCCAGTATATGGTGCGCCACTGCCAACCAGTTTCGTCGATACAGCTCAGCAAACAGAGTCTTATACCGACACTGTAGGTATTTACTTGCAAGATCAGGTGACATTACTTTCTAATTTGAAGCTACTGGTTGGTGGAAGATATGATTTTGTCAGCTACAACGATAGAGGCACAGACTTGAATAACAATGGTGCACTGGCTTATACAAATAACTTTTACGATGAAGCTTTTTCACCCCGTCTAGGACTGGTTTACCAACCGATAAAACCAATCTCCCTATACGCCAGTTATAGCGAGTCTTTTGTACCCAACAATACCAGAACAGCTAGCCAAGTTGCATTAAAACCTGCTCGTGGAACCCAGTATGAAGCCGGAATTAAAACCGAGTTATTTGATGGTAAGCTTGCGGCAACACTTGCAGCATACGAGATTAGAAAAACTAACGTACCTACAACCGATCCAAATAATACTGATTACTCAATTGCAGCTGGAGAAGTCAAGAGTCAAGGTATTGAATTCGATATTTCTGGGCGAATTTTGCCCGGTTGGAATGTGATTGCATCCTTTGCCCATAACGATACCTATGTCAGCCAAAACAGCCAAGATAATCAACTGCCTGTGGGTAATAGATTGGTTGGTGTGCCAAGAAATACTGCTAGCTTTTGGACAACCTATGAAATTCAAAGTGGTTCCTTCAAAGGATTGGGATTTGGTGGAGGACTGTTTTTTGTCGGCGATGTCGAAGCCAATCTCCCAAATGATGGAGTTGTTATTCCTTCTTACGTCAGAACTGATGCCTCTATTTTCTATAAAAAAGAAAATTGGCGATTTGGTCTCAACTTTAAGAATCTTTTCGACACCACATATTACTATTCTCAAGGTTACTATGTGCGTCCCGGAGATCCCCTGACTGTTCTGGCGACAATTTCCGTACAGTTTTGATTCCACCCTAACCCTTACCAATGCATTGGGGAGTTGAGGAGGGAGTCTAATTCTTCCCCCCAATGATCGGAAGGATTGAGAGCGGTAAAAATCCAACTTATAAAGTGGCGATTATGAATCGGAAAAAATTACGCTCTATCGTTTTTTACCTGCACAGATATATCGGCTTTTTTGTTGGACTATTGCTAATTGTCATTGGGGTAACAGGGAGCTTGTTAGTGTTCGAGCAAGATTTGGATCACCTTATGATTAGTCAACAGTATGGACACATTACTCCCCAACAGGTGCAGTTATCCGCAGAGTCTGTAGTGAATACAATTGAGGCGAAGTATCCCGCGCGAGGTGATTTCCATCTTTTTCGGATTTATTTGCCAGATAGTCCTTCTTCTCCCTATGTGGGGCAGTTGTCATCAACTGATGTGCAAAGGAAAGAGGTTTTTGTCAACCCTTATACAGGCAAAATTATCGGTGAGCGCATAACGGATAAAACCCTAATTGGTCTAATACTGAATTTGCACTACAGCTTGATGGCAGGCCAAATGGGAACTGTAATTGTTGGCATTGCTGCTTTTTTAATGTGTATACTCACCATCACAGGTTTAGTTCTCTGGCCTGGTTGGCGCAGATTGATTACAGGCTTCAAAATCAAGTTTGATGCTCATCCCAAGCGGGTGAATTTTGACATTCACAAAGTGGCTGGCATTATCACTGTAGTTTTTTTATTCTTTACTAGCTTTACAGGCTTTTGCTGGAACTTCTACGATTTGACTGAGCCGATTATTTACGCTGTTACATTCACCCAAAAACTATCCGAGCCAGTATCCAAGCCAATTCCTAGTAAATCAACCTTAGGATTGACAGAACAACTTAAAATTGCCGATGCTGCCTTATCTGGTGCTGTTACCAAAAGCATTTATTTTCCTAGTAAACCAGAAGAGGCTCTACGAATTAACATGAAGCTACCGCAGGAAAGTTCATATGACGCTAATAGTAATGTTTATCTCGACCAGTACAGTGGTGTGGTTTTGCGAGTTGATAATGCTTTGAAGATGTCATTGGGCGATCGCGTTCTCAACTCTTTTATTCCCCTACACTACGGTACATTTGGTGGTTTATTTACCCGCATTCTCTACGTATTTGTCGGCTTATCACCATTGATTTTATTTATAACTGGCTTTGTCATGTACCGACATCGCTACCAGGAAAAGTCTGTCCGCGATAAACCTATAGTTTAAGACTCATACAAGTGCGTATCTTCATTATTATTTGGCTTGGTCAAACCGTTTCTCTGATTGGTAGTGGGATGACTGGCTTCGCATTCACTATCTGGGTATGGGAACTAACACATCAGGTTACAGCAATAACGTTGTTTGGTTTGTTTGCACAACTACCACAAATGTTGATTGCCCCTATAGCTGGGTTAATTGTAGATCGTTGGAACCGTAAATATCTGATGATCGCTGGGGATACAGTGAGTGGGATTTTAGCGATCGCTGTTTTACTACTTTATTCAACTAGTCATCTGCAATTATGGCATTTATACGTAGCTGTCGCTATCCAAGGTACTTTTGGGGTAGTTCAAGAACTGGCTTACTCAACATCCATATCTATGATGATGCCCAAGCAGCACTACAGTCGTGTTAGCAGTCTGAGATTTTTAGCTGATTACGGTTCTAGTATCATCGCGCCAACACTGGCAGGCATCCTCTACTCAGTTATCGGGCTTGTTGGTATATTATTTATCGATATTGTAACTTTTGTATTCGCTGTCACCACAATTTTAGGAGTACATATTCCACAACCTAGTATGACAACAGTAAACACTCAAACTTTCACTAATTGGAAGCAGGAGATTTACTTGGGTTGGCATTACATTGCTGTACGTCCCAGTTTGTTTGCCATGCTAGTGTTAGCATTTGCATTTACATTTGCCTATGACTTTGGACTCTCAATCTCTTCACCGATGGTTCTAGCACTGACTGGCAATAACACTAAGATATTAGGCACTTTAGCCTCAGCAGCCGGAATTGGTGGAATAGTTGGGGTATTGCTCACCACTACCTGGGGTGGTTTCAAGCGTCGTATAGATGGGGTGCTACTTGGTATAATTGGTGTTAGTTTGGGCAAAATTGTCTTTGGTATAGCTAAGACACCATTAATTTGGATTCCAGCCCAATTCTGTTCATCTCTAAATTTTCCCATACTTGGCAGTTCCTGTGATGCTATCTGGCTAACCAAGGTTAATCCTCAGATCCAAGGACGTGTTTTTGCGACTTTAAAGGTTGTAACGGTGGTTGCTTCAGCAGTTGCTTACTTGATAGCTGGGCCACTTGCCGACTACATTTTTGAACCTGCAATGATGCCAGATGGTAGTCTTGCACCTATATTGGGCTGGATATTCGGCACGGGAAAAGGTTCAGGTATGGCAGTTTTGTACTTCATCTGTTCGCTAGGTATGTTACTTATTGGCTTAAGTGGATATGCTTTTCGTACTTTGCGTGACGTAGAAACCATACTGCCCGATTATGATGCTACTACAGCAGGGCAGAAATAGAGTTCACCGTGCTGGTGTTACATCTGGGATTAGTGAAAGTTTGGGATCAAAAGCATCAGGATTGGTGGTTTTCCCCTCCGTTTTTATTGCTGGAGGGGGTTTTATGACTTTTGCAATCTCTTTTTGAGGTTGCGATCGCAGAGTACGGTGTTGAAGAAAGATAAGGCTTTGGGTAAGTGGTTTACGCTAAATCTAATTTTTCTCGGACTATTCCTTCATTTCTAAAGCCTACCAGTACTGCTGTTCCATCTTTGACTAAAAGGGGACGTTTGAGCAGCATGGCGTCGTGACTGAATGCCTCAATCCACTGTTCATCAGTCCAAATCTTCTTTTCATCTCCTAAAGCCCGGTAGGATTGGCCAGAGGTATTTCGCATGGGGGCAAAGCCCAAAGACTTTACCCAGCTCTGGATCTGCTCACGGGTTGGCGGAGTATCTTTGGTGTTGATGAACTCATAGTCAATGTTGTTGTGTTGGAGCCACGTCAAAGCTTTTTTGCAAGTGCCGCAGTTGGGAATGCCGTAGACTTGAATAGACATAAAGTAATTAAGCAACAATCTCCATATATGACATAGTTGGCGTAACTTCTGCCACCAATGCTCCTGCCCTTGAATATCTGCGGTAGAAATTACAGGTTAGCGATCGCTCAATTACTTGTCTCTCATGAATTTTACACTATTTTTAACCCCGCCTAATACCACGCTTGACAATTTCCCCTTTTACTTAACTTGTCACCAATGGAGTAATGAAGTCAGTATCGGGTAAAATATTGGGAATTAAATATTAGAATTAGAGAATTAACCGCATGAACAATCAACTTAAACCTCGTCACCTGAGCATTGTAGTGACGTTATTTACAGTACTGATGCTCGGTAGCTGTGGTAAAAAACCTGAAGAATCTACTAGTACTACACCTCAAACACCAACTGCTGTTGCTCCAGCTAGTCCTGCCTCTAATACAGCAGCTAGTCCTGTCCCGACTACAGCAGCTAGTCTTATCCCTGGAAATACAACTTCTAGCTCTAAAAAGCCAGCATTGGCGGGGAATAAAACACCAGTTTTAGCAGCAGCACAAAATCTAGGGGTGAAACCACAAAGCGAAACAACTTGCCCAAGTGATGCACTGGTAAAAGGCAAGATTACCAAGAAAAGAGGCAACATTTATCATGTTCCTAAAACCTTAGATTATGAAAAAGTAAAACCGGATATTTGTTTTAAAGATACTAATACAGCACAACTTGCTGGTTTCCGTGCGCCTAAGTGATCTAAACAGGGCAAAGGCAGTTGTTTTAAAACTGACCAAATCAATACATCCTGCTTTCGCTCCTCTTGCTACGTAAGTAGGAAGTGTAGTAAATAAATAGTGGCACTGATTGATGAGCGATTGTGCAAACTGCCTGCTGAAAAGCAATCGCACTCAGTGACTTTAGTCATGTTTAACTGGTGACATTTGCTAGATATCTTTTCTTGATTATGCAGAATATATTGGCAATATACAAGTTAAGTAAAACAAGGATTAAAGGATATATGAACCGCTTAAAATCTATTCTTCTTGGTGGTTTATTAGCTTCTGTTTCAATTGCTGCTCTTTCAACTCATGCTAATGCTTCTGTTGTGAATTTTCGCAATGAACATTTAAATACTAATACTATTGCTTTTAATAACGCTAAACTAATTCGTGAGCGTCAATTGCATGAACAGCAGCTTCGTGAACAAAAAGCTCGTGAACAAAAGGCTCGTGAATTATGTGAGCGCCAAGCTCGTCTTCATCACTAAAATTTGAATTTTTACTCGCTTTGCGATCGCCCCCACCCAATCAAGCCAGGAAAAAAGCGTAGGCGCAGCCGCAAAAAGTAGACATCGCATACAAAAGAGCTTGGTCATCTCATAACCAAGCTCTTAGCTATCTCAATCAATCATTGGAGGTAGAGTAATTTCAGACTATGTAGCAGGAAGTTCAAGATTAACCTTGACAACTTTGTTCTTTTCTTGCTCGGATTTGGGCAGTGTCAAATTCAAGATACCGTCTTTATAATCTGCGGTGACATTGGTATTTTGAACCCTAGCAGGTAGAGGAATTACACGTTGGAATTTGCCATAGTAGAATTCGCTCTTGGTAGTGCCATTGTTTTCGGTTTTAGTTTCAGACTTGCGTTCACCGCTAATGTGAACATTACATTGGTGAAATTCCGCTTCTGTCCTTACTGTGGTTTTCCCTATAAGGAGTCTGTTAATTCTGGTGTGACTTGAAAATTTTAAAAGTCATTATTTATAAAGGGAACTATGGATGGTGAAAACTTTTTTAGCGATGGGTAAAATTCTAACCTCGCAGCATAATCATCTGTTTGTGAGACTGACAGTTCAATTGTTTGCTGTTCTTTTTCATCAAAAAGCAACTGAATTTGATAATTTGTCCAGAATTGCTCACCTAGCTCATCTTCTAAATCAAAAAGCTGTTGTTCATCTCCCCATATATTTGACCAAAGGACTATCTTATTAGCCCGAAAATGATTTTGACCTGTTGTATCTGCAATGACAAAATATGCTTCAACATTTAAATCAAATCCCAAGTCATCGGCTTCTGTCTCTGCTATTTGACAGTTAACCACTATTAAGGTATCGGGGTTAACGTTTACTACCTGCTCTTGGCGCTTTAATAATTCTTGAAGCACGAAATTAGGTAATAACTGAGAACTCTCCTCAATTAGTTGTTTTTGAGTTTCTGGTGAGTAACGAGTTTTTAATTCTTGGGTTATTAGATTTAAGATATCACTCGTGGCTAAATTGACAACTATCTTTTTATTTGTGGAATTAAGGAAACATCCGTGATTAAGATTAATATGTTCTTTAATTGACATAGTTCTGTAAAATCCTTTGAATTTGATTAGATGAGCGGCAAGTCTACAAACCAAGCTAAAACTTGTTAAGAAAAATGAATTCCTATCTCATTAATTCTGACAACATCTGCTCAAGAATATCTGACATAATTTCCTCGTCTAAGGAGTGCAGAGTTGGTGGTCCACCAAGAAATTCTTTGATAGTGATCTTCTGTTCTCTAAAGTCCTTGACAAAATCCCGAATCTGAGAAACAACGTTAATTTGATTGTTTATTGTTTCTACCATAATAGCCATTGAGTCAATGCCTTTTTTAGCAGCTTTGCGAGAATCAGAAACCATAGATCCTTCGGGAGTATTTTTTACCAAACGTAGTTCGCGTTTCAAATTTTCATATTGAGTCAGGAGAATTTGATTTTGATGTTCTATCGTTCGACATTTACGAGTTAAATCATCTTCGCTATTAAGATCAATAATTTCTCCCACTTGGTGAAGTCGCTCAATTTCTAGAAGTCTTGCCAAATCGCCTTCTTGGTAGGCTTGATTGATTGATTTCATGATTTCTGTATGATCTGTCTGTGTCTCGCTGTCTTTTACCTTGTCAGGGTGGAAGATTTCAGCTAACCTCAGAAATGTTTCACGAATTTTTCTCTTATCCTCTGTTCTAGTTACAGACTGAGATTCTACAGATTCTTGTGCTTGCCAATGTTGATGGCGACCTTCAGCAGTTTCCCTGGAAAAATCTGATTCTGGTTCGGGGTTGTCAAACAATTCGTCTAACTCTTTATTGAATTGTTTGCCATTTGGTTTGAGACTAATGATTCCTGTCAACTGGAGATTGAGGTAAACTGCCTCTATGTTTTTTAGAGTTTGTTTCCCAAACTTTCTAGTAGTAAAGATTTCATCAAATAGAGCATGAATATCCTGGTCTAACTCAGCCATTTTTTGAAAGCTGGGACTAGCTTGATGAAATATTTCTGTGGCGAAAATTCGCGTCTGTTCAACAAAGTTATTCAGTTCTGTCCGTTTTCTCTTAATCTGCTTGAGTAGCGATTGGTGTGATTTTTCTAGAAACTGTAAGCGGATATGTAATTGAGAGAGAGCCAGTGGAGTTGTAACAGTCGAGTGGGATGAAGGTGGGGTTTTTCGAGTCATAGAAGATTTATGCTTTTTCAAGGGAAAAAACTCTAACGACAATTGACACCTTAATGATGATACCTGAATATGTACTGAGATTAATTTTCTGGAGATAGCTGTGCTTGTAATTGCTGCACTTGTTCTACTGTTAAATCTGTTACCATGTTAGCCGTATGATTACTTCAATAGACATCTCCGAAAAAGAATTGTTTTGACGTAGCAGTGCTACGTCAAAACAAGGGTTCTGGGTAACGCATATTTAATTTGTGGAAATGTCTAATGAACACTTGCAAAGTTTTTTCACAACATTGTTGACAAGAGTGCGATGATTAATTGAAAAAGTCAATATAGCTTGGTCGCCGAATTCAAATGCAACAAGCCCATAACTCAAATAGTGATGCCCGCCCCAAACATCGACATTGGTTTTGGTATATTTTTGGGACGTTAGTTGGTTTATTCGGCTTATATGGACTGGTGAGTTATATCGTTTTACCAGCGCTGTGGCGTCACTACGAACATAACCCCAACCTGGAACATTCTCCGAAAACGACGCAAACGGCAGAAGGGATCTCTGGAGATCCTTTGAATATTGGATTTGTGGGTACAACAGCAGAAGTGGTGCAGACGCTACTGGCAGCAGGCTGGTATCCGGCAGACCCGATCACCTTACGCTCAAGTGTTGGAATTGCTAAAAGTGTTCTCCTCAAGGATTCTTACCCAACTGCACCTGTAAGTAATTTATATCTGTGGGGACGCAAACAGGATTTAGCTTTTGAACTACCTATAGGAAACAATGCCAAAACTAGACATCACGTTCGCTTGTGGCAATCAAACAACCTGAATGCTGATAGTAGACCCTTATGGTTAGGTTCAGCAACATTTGACCAAAGCGTGGAACTTAGCCACCGCACAGGACAGATTACTCACCATATTAATGCAGACATTGATGAAGAAAGAGATAACGTAATTAAAAGTATTGATTTGACACACCAGATTGCCCAATTATATCAAGTCACAGGTATAGGGGCTACATGGGTTGGTCGTAACGGAGGAGGTGACAGATATTATACAGATGGCGAACTAACTATTTGTGTACTTTCAATGAATAATATTGCTCAAACAAAACCATCAACTTATTCACCATCACCAGAGCCTGTTCAGTTCAAAAATCAACTGTGGTCATGGCTGCGACACTATTTTAAATAGCTCAACTCAAGAAAACAGGATAATTTTATGCTGTTACATCTCCAATTTAAAAATATGCAGTTTTGCGTTGATCGCGTAGAGTGTAACTCGATGGATGGGCTTCGTACCTCAGCCCATCCTACCGCGCTTGAGTGCAAAGGACATTCTTATCTCGGTTTGCAGGTTGTGGTAAGTTCTACATTGTAGAAAGTTCCTGGTTTGGGATTAATTGAACGCAACTCCTGGATAAAAGCATTAAATCTTGTATTGCTTATGCCGAAGCCAGCTTCAGCACAAGCAGATAAACCTCCTTCGATGGGAATAGATCCGACACTGGGACTATATACAATGAATTTATCGACGGTGCTAGTGCCGACTGCAAACCCGATAACCTGGCGAACTGTTCGCAAAACGGCATTATCTAAGGAACCACCAATACTGCCAATACTGATATTAACCGCACGACTTTCAGCCACAGCCGGCGCACTAATGGACAATACTGCCCCGACAATCATGAAACAGGTGAACTTTTTCATTTTCCTCTCCTCCAAAAAATTGAAAAACTAATAATTAGGTTTAGTTACATAATCAAGGCGGGCAAGATGCTCACCCCACAAGATGCTGAAAAAATTTTAATATGCAAATTAGATGTGTTTTAGCTTATCAAACACTTACCAAATTACTGAAGTCTGCCAAATCCTTGCTCTTGACAATCCTGAACTAAGGGGAAAGGGCGGGTGCTGGGCGATTGTCAGTGCAGTGAACGAGTTCAGTTGCACCGTGAGAATGTGGAATTGTGAGTACGCCGTTGGGTTGGATGCTCTAATCTTGTCTGCTCTGCTTCACTTAAAGCTGGTAAATCTGCCATCCCTTCGGTAAAAAATTGACTATCACCACTCAGTCTTAACCCCAGTTTTTCCTCGACTTGGCGAAGGGTGGTAATTTTTTACCCTGTATACACAAGTCCTAAAAACCAAGCTGATAGGACTTTCCTCGTTCCCAGGCAAAGCCTGGGAACGCATTCATTGAGACTCTAACTCAATGTCTGACAGGAGGCAGCAGCCCCTAATCAGGCATTCCCATGCAGAACATGGGAACGAGATAAACGAAAAAACAATGGAAAATCAAGCTTTTTTCGACTTGTGTATAGTCCACATAACTAATTATGCGGACATGATATAGGGAGTCATTTACGGTCTCTAACTGTACTAAGCTAATCGGCATTCAAGTTGCATATTCAGGGCGGGCAAGATGCCCACCCCACAAGATATTGAGGAAATTTTAATATGCAAGTTAGATGTGTTTTAGCTTACCTTACAGCAAATGGTTGTAAACCTTTAGAAGGTGAAGGTAGTTCTTAGGGTACCAATGATTGCATCATCGTTGTTGCCATTAAGTTGACCAGGATTGGTTAACCAAATTACCCCAGGAGTAATAGAAATGTTGTCGCTCACGCGATACTTATAGAAACCTTCAAAGTGGTATGGCTTATCACCAGCGCTACCTCCAACATAAGGTTCAACACCTGCGAAAATTCCTAAAACATTGCCCTTCTTACCAAAGTCTGGCAGAGCTACCCCAGCTCCATAACTCCAAACTTCACCATTATTATTCACACCAAGTCCTGTGATGTCGCTGTAAACCGCAAAGCCACTAATAGAGATTTTGTCACTAGGTTTAAAAGCAGCCTCAAAACCGTAGGAATCACTTAAATATGGATTAGTACCATTTACAAAGTTGGCTTGTGCAGTACCGACTACACCAGTTGTTGTACTCGCAGAGCCGGCATCGAATAAAACAGTACCTGCATTATGATAACCGTGGACATAGGTTGCAGCTAAGGTGATGCGATCGCCTATTTTTAAGTTCAACTGTCCTAAAGCAGCATAGTTACCATCGAATAAACCCGTATTTAGTCCAGGGTTATTCGCCTGAGATCCCAAGTAACCAAAGGTTAATGAAGGTTGGAAGCCACCTTTCCCTTTACCAAAGGGTAAGTTAACGCCGATACCAGCACCGCCGCCAATCCGATAGATGGGGCTTTCAGAAGCAAAGGTAGACAAAGCACCGTTACCCCCATCATAATCCTCAAAGTATGGGTTGACGGTAGGAACGTAATCACTTTGAATACCTCCACTAGCAGCTACATAAATTTGGGAGTTGCCAAGGGGGAAGTAATAGGATAACCAGTCTATATAAACACCGTTGTTGGTGGAAGGTGACAGATTAAAGGTTTGAGTCCCTTCAAATGTGCCATTTCGTAAAGCCAAGGGATTTGCGTTACCAGCTGCAAGCCTAGTATGCAAAGTATCTTTACCTGTAAAGCTGGTTTGCAAGTCTAAACGCACCCTGTCTTGGAAAACAGTATTGTTGTTGTCGTTGTTGCCAAAGTTGTCGGTGACAGCAAAAATTGCTTCACCAACCAGCTTGGTTGTAGTCGAAAATTGATGTGCTTCTAGTTCAGCAGTCCGTGTTTCTAGAGAATCTACTCGACCACGCAGAGTTGCCAGTTCTCCCGAAAATTCCTCTTGCAAACGCTGGAGGGTTGACAAATCCTGTTTTGTCACCAAGCCCGAAGTTGCTGTCGCAATCAGTTCATTAACCCGATCTAAACAAGCATTCAAACCTGCGGCAAACTCATAACGAGTCAGTGCCCGATTGCCACGATAAGTGGAATTTGGGTATCCTGCGATACAACCATAGCGTTCAACCAGGGATTGCAAAGCTTGGAATGCCCAGTCAGTCGGTTGTACATCAGAAAACTGAGAAACTGATGTGACTTGAGATAGTGAATTCTGGTTATTGCCTTCGCTGCTGTAGCTGTTAACCTGTTCTAAAACTTTATTATCATCAGTCTTTTGGGCAACCAACTGGCGATTAACTTTTGGTTGCTCTGTTTGAATGAATATTGAAGCAGCAGAAGCTATTGGTGCTTCTGTTTGAGTAATTTTTGCCTTTGTATCTTCAGAAGAGCTTGCTACTTCAGTCGCCATAGCTCTAGCGGAAACCAACACTGTCACTCCCAAAACTACTGGACTTAGTACCAGAGTTTTCCACAATAGATAAGACATTTTTTATTTTCCTTTTCCAAAAAATACCCGAAATCAGTGGGCTGAAGAAAAAGAGAATAAGCGATTATTCTACTTATTAAAAATCTTATCAGATTGCTGTTACCTCAGCTATATCTAAGAGAATTTTCCCGGATGAAGAATCGTAAAGTTTTGCAGAAGGCTTGTTTGCCAAAGATAACGGTTATACAGGATTTTAGCTCAAACTTTTGGCATTTATTGACTTTATCTTCTTGTTTTTAGCCATGATTTGTGGTAAAAACTTTTTTCTTTAAATTATTCCTGAATCAATAAAGTGTGTTTATGAATGAGGCTTTAATTATCAATACACATCTCCGAAAAAGAATTGTAGAGACGTAGCACTGCTACGTCTCTACAAGGGTTCTGGGTAACACATATTTAATTTATGGAGATGTCTAGTAATTATTGATGATTAATTTTTTTGACCCTCCACTCTGCGGAATGTCGGATATAAATCAATGCCGTTCATTTCAGCCCAAAATCCTTGATATAGAAAGCCTAAAAAAAACGTGTAGGTTCGGTTGAGGAACGAAACCCAACCTACGAATATTCTTAACCGAGCAGTATGGATACACATTTCCATCCTTGTTTAACCCCCTGATTTACGCGGTTAATTTTTCATAACTATCAACAGTTGTTGTTTCTAATCCCAGAATGTAATACATATCTGCTTCAGATGTTCCGTGCATCGTCAGAACCAGAGCATCGATTAAGGCTTTGGCTTTAAGCAGCGTTTCCTGAAACTCCATTTCCGGCTCAGAAAGTGCTACGATGCCGCCACCGATACCAATGGAAGTTTGATCAGGAGTTAAAACAGCAGTGCGAATGACAATATTTAAGTCGGCTGAACCATTCAAACCCAAAAAGCCGATCGCACCTGAATACACTCCCCGCGCCTCTTGTTCGAGGCGATCGATGATTTGCATGGTGCGAATTTTGGGCGCACCAGTCATTGAACCTCCGGGAAATGAAGCCCGTATGCAATCTACCGCTTGTAAGTCTGAACGTAACCGTCCGCGTACCGTTGTCACCAACTGATGTACTGTTGAGTATGTTTCGACATCCATTAATTTTGGTACGTGGACACTACCAATTTTACAAACTCGTCCCAAATCATTGCGTAACAAATCGACAATCATCAGATTTTCAGCCCGATCTTTTTCGCTGTTGCGTAGCCTCTCACGGAGGACGAAATCGGCTTCGGGGGTTTCTCCTCGGTGTAGAGTTCCCTTAATGGGCTTAGTTTCTATCCATCCTTGACGATCAATTCGTAGAAACCTTTCTGGAGATGAACAGGCGATAGCTACGCTCGCCGCAGGCATCGCAATCTCACCAAAGCGTAAAAATGCAGAGTAAGGAGCAGGATTGATTTTACGTAATGTGCGATAGAAGGTCAATGGATCGGGGATTGTATCGGTGTAAAGCTGATTCGTCAGGCAAACTTGATAGGTTTCCCCTTCGTGAATTTCATCCAAGCACTGGTGAATATCTTGAATGTAATTTTGGTAATTGCGACTCAAACTGAATTTAACTGGCTGACAATTTTCCTGGGGTATAAGAGAAGAAAGAGGATTTAAAGTTTCGAGTTGTTGTTGGATAGTATCAAACCAAGTTTCTACCTGTTCTGTTTGTCCCTTTTTGATTAATTGCAGCAAATAAAGACACTGTTCTTGATGATCGATAGCAATCATGCGATCGGCAAGTAAGAAAATTGCATCAGGTAATGGTGAAGAATGCACCACTGACGATCCACACTCGGCTTTAACTTCATAGCCAAAATAGCCAACAAACCCACAATTAAAATCAAAAGGTAACTCATCAGATTGACAAAATCGGCAGTCTATTTCTCGCTTCAAATACTCAAAAATACTTTCGCTGCGACGAGTCACGGTATCTGACTGGGTGATGATAATTTCTTGGGTTTGGGTATGATATCGCACCAATAGACTGTTTACCCCGCTTCCATCACCCATAAATGAAAAGCGAGATAGACCAAATTCCACGCGACTGCTATCTAACCAAAAAGCATTCGGTGTATCCTCAAATAGTTGTACAAATATTTGTTCTGTATTTGGGCAGATATCTAATTTACGCGTATATAATTCAAATTTTTCTTCCTGTTCTTGGCAGGGTTCATCTATAGCAGGAGTAACAGATTCATATCCAATGCGATACTGTTTTTCTGGACTTCTTGAGAATTTTTCTGTAAATTGCAGCGTAATATCTCGAAAGTTTTCTAGTAATTTTTGTCCATATTCTGTACAGATAGATTCTGGGTGAAACTGCACACCCCAAAAAGGTAAATAGCGATGACGCAATCCCATCACCAATCCTTCTTCAGTCCAAGCAATTTTTTCTAGACACTCAGGTAGTTCATCAGCAACTAACAATGAGTGATAACGCACCACAGAAAACTGATTGGGAATGCCTTGGAATAATTTTGAATTATTATGATAAATTTTACTGAGTCTACCATGTCGAACTTCCGGTGCATGAATCACTCTTCCACCATGTAAATAGCCAAGCCCTTGATGCCCCAGACAAACTCCCAGCAATGGCACATCCACATTCTCAATTATTTGCCGGCAGACTCCAAAATCTTCTGATCTTTCTGGACGACCGGGGCCAGGTGAAATTACAATGTTGTCAAATGTAATTTCTTTCAATTCATCCCAGTTAAGCTGATCGTTACGAATTACCAGAGGTAGTTCCCCATTTATCTCGGCAATCATCTGGTAAAGATTAAATGTATAAGAGTCATAGTTATCAATAATTAGCGTTTGCATACATAGTCAATTATCTAGCACATAGAACATTTTTGCATCTAGAATAGCACCTAGATAATACCAATTCTATGTGAGGCTGTGCTTTATTGATGTAGGGGCAATTCATGAATTGCCCCTACATATTCAGGACTTACGCACAGGTAACGGAAAATCGAACCACAGAGGACGCAGAGTACACGGAGGAATAGGAGTTTAAGAAGTTTCTTGCGTAATACCAATTCTGTATCAAGATGCGCTAAACCATGCTTAAGTACAAGAAAGGAAAACGAATCGTAAAGTCCGCAAAGGACACAAAGTAAAGAAAGAAGTTAAAAGGGTTTGGCGGAGCCTCACAAAGAGATGGTATAAGTCCTAATATTGTGATTTGGCGTAAGTTCTATAGGCGCATCTTCAAAAAGAAAGGGTTTAAGAAAATTTTCCCGCATGAATGATGGCTTGTTTGCCAAAAGTCACATTTATACGAGAATTTCACTCGATCTTGTGCCATTTCTAGACTTTATCTTCTTGTTTTTAACCCGGATTTGTGGTAAGTCCTTTTTGTCTTTGTAAAAGTAACAGATTTCTACTAGAGTTGGCCAGATTTCTAGAGAACCGTGAAATTGGCTAATGACATCATCGATAATTCTGGAAACATTTTGCTGAAAGAAGTCTGGTTCAAATCCGTAAAATACTCTCGATAAATTCTCAGCAAATAATTGCAGAGACAGCTTACGTTCTTCATTCTGGGCAGATATTGAGGCTTTGATTACCTGTCTGTGGATAGCAGCGATTTTTTCCAGTATTTCCTCAGAGTCCTGCAATGTTACCTCGCCAGAATAATCAAACTTGATTCCCAAGTCATCAAGATGATAAACACTGCTTTTAATCTTCCTTTTGAGGAGGCTACATATTTCCTCATTAAAGAGTTCACTAGCGAGAGGGTTACGCATATAGTTATTTCTAATATGATTTTGGACAGCATCAACGTGTGCAGCCACAATCCCCTCTTGCTGTATCCAAATTCTATAGATATAATCTTCAAACCTGAGTCTAGTTGGGAAAAATGGTGGTAAACCTAGCTGGTTATCATATCCAGCTACTCCACAATCCATTCTCCAGTTTTTGTTAGTAATAACAGGTCTAAAATTAGTAAGAATATAAAAATCATTTAGGTCATTTGGACTAATTTGATTTTCATCATTGAGATACATGTGAATAAAATCAAGTGTATCGATATCATTAGTTCCGGTGCGAAAGGTCTGGGCAATTTTGACGATGGCATTATTCAATACTCTTCCTGGTTGTAATACCAGGCTGTTCTCTCGAAAATAACCCTTAGTGGTGTTGGTTTCTAAATCCATTGCTGTATCAACAACCAATTCTCCAGCCTCGAAGTTTTCTGGTACATGGCTGGCTTTTTGACCGAGAACATCACCAAAAGCTGTGAGTAAGTCAAAAGATTTATGGACGTAGCCACCTTGTTGGTTAGACTTAATTAATTTTCCTCGACATATTTCATCACCTGATAAAGATTCTGGGCTAGTTTCAATTAATGCATCTGGTCGCATATCGTCATCGGCACTAACCATTAAATGTCCAAGGGTATACATCAGCGTGAAGTTGCGATTTCCTCCATAGCTGGGTCGAAATAAGTTTTTGACTAGTGATTCTAGCTTGCGATCGCGCAGTCTTTCGTTTAAAAATGTAATAAACTGCTCTTTCTCTTGGGGTCCGACATAAAACAAGTCATTGACGGTCTTAGTCTGTTCTAAAAGTGGGTAATATTTCTCGTGGTTGGCAATGCTGGAATCATCAAAGACGATCATTTTTACAGCATGACCATTTGCCCAGAAATTCTCATCATACTTTTCGATGGTCTGTGCTACATCTCTCAGTCGATGAGTTGGAATCACAAATATTGTCTCTTTCTGTTTCATAAAATTTGTTCAGGTTTATCAAGTAACATGTCAAAAATTCAAGGTGATCAGCCAATGACTACATCTAGGATTAGTCAACTAAATTAAACTGATAAATCGCTACCAATTCCTAATTTATTTTTACTCACCTCCAACTGTTTCCAAAGTACTTCAATTTTACTTAAAGCTTCTTCTGGAGATAGTTTGCCGCCAGTCTCTAAACTAGTGATGTAGCTAATTCTTTGAGCAAATTCTTGGAGGTTGGCATTAAAAACTAAGTTCTTTGGCTCAAATTTACCGTGATAGCGATCGCGCGGGTAGAGAAAGCTATTTTTATCTTCATAATTAGGCTGTAGCATTAATTTATTCCTGATGAAAAGTTGGAGTTGTTAACTATTGCTGATCGATGGCAGCGACTTGATATCAGCCCATTTGGTAATACTGTTTCGCAGAGATTGACAGAATTATAACCCTGGATATCATTGTTTTTTGAAGCTTTGATAAGATTTGCATAACTAAGATTTGCATTTCTAAAATCGGTTCCTTCTAGGTTGGATGCTGACAAGTTAGCCTTTTGTAAATCAGCATCACTTAGCAATGTATTCTTGAGGATAGCTCCAGTTAAATCGGCTCCTTGTAGATTTGCTTGCCGAATATCTGCCCACTCTAAATTTGCATACCGGAGATTAGCATTTTTCAGGTTAGCTCCCTGAAGATTTGCCGATCGCAAGTCAACTCGCTCTAAGTTCGCTCCCGAAAAGTTCACGGACGATAAATTACAACTGAAACATTTTCTTGTTTCTTGAAGCTGTTGAATTCCATGTTGTCGAAGCAAATCATTACCTTGGCTAACCAAGGAGGGAGTCAGGACAAATGGTATCGGAATTAAAAGTCGAAAAAGGGGATTCATAAATACAAACTCTAGTCGAAAAGTGAGAAATTAAAGGTTATTTTCCTATGGCAATTTGGAAGGCTTCAGCAACAGGACCTAATACCAAAACAGGAAAAAATGTTAATGCTCCTAGAATCAAAATGGTGGCAGCAGTCACGCTCGTAAATAGTTTGGTATCTGTATTTAGGGTGGCAATTGAGGCAGCTACGGGTTGTTTGCACGCCAGGCTATCTGCTAGCAGTAACAAAGCAACGATCGGAATAAACCGTCCCATCCAGAGGGTAAATGCTGTTGTCAGGTTCCACCACAAAGCAGTCGGCGCAGGTTGGGTGTCTGCCAAGCCTTCAAAACCGGAACCGTTGCCGGCAGCTGCCGATGCATACTCATAAATCACCTGGGTAAAACCATGAAAGCCAGGATTGCTCATACCTGCAAGTTGTTCAGGAAAAGCTAGGGTAATAGCACTGGGGAGTAAAATCAATAACGGGTGGATCAGAATAATTACGCTTGCTAGGGTAATTTCCCGTTTTTCGATTTTTCGTCCCAAAAACTCTGGGGTTCGTCCCACAATTAAACCAGTCAGGAACACTGCCAAAAACATATACACCACCAAAGAAGCTGCCCCAGTGCCCATCGCTCCCCAAATCACTTGCAAAAACAAGTTGAGCAAAGCACAAAATCCACCTGAGGGCATCAGCGAGTCGAAGGCACCGTTAGCCGAACCAGTCATGGTTGCTGTTGTGGTGATGGCGAATAACGCAGTTTCTGCCCAACCCAACCGGACTTCTTTACCTTCCAAATTGGGCTGCTGACTACCTAGCAGGGCATTGACGGCGGGATTGCCCTGATATTCTCCGATCGCAGTTACGCTAATTAAGACTACAAAAATGGCAAATACCATCCACAATAGTCGGCGACTCTGTTTTAAGTTCCCGATGAAGATGCCGTAGGTATGAAGTAATGCTGTGGGAACCAGTAACATTGCCACCACTTGCACCAAATTTGTACCGCCATTGGGATTTTCAAAAGGATGAGCCGAGTTGCCACCAAAGAAGGCTCCACCGTTCTCACCCAGCATTTTGATGCTTTCAAAGTGGGCAATGGGGCCACGAGCGATCGCCTGAGTTGCTCCCTCTAAGGTGGTAAGATTTACAGTCCCGTTTAGGGTTTCGGGCACACCACCCAACATCAACAACACTGTACTGACAATAGCTAAGGGTAGCAATACTCGCGTCATCGAGCGAGTCAAATCGACATAAAAGTTGCCCAATTGTCTACCTGTTAAGCCGCGAATGAAGGCAATTCCCACCGCTAATCCCGTAGCAGGTGCAACAAACATTAAGAAGCCCAAGGCGGTGATCTGGCTCAGATAGGACATTGTGCTTTCTGGCACATAATGTTGCAAATCGGCAGCAACTAAAAATGAAATGGTGGAGTGTAACGCTGTGTCCCAAGTGGGTATGCCTAAATTGGTGGGATTCAATGGTAGTAAGCTTTGAAACATCAGCAGTAGTAGCGCCAAAGCTGCCATTGCTGTATTGCTCAGTAGAACAGCGATCGCATAAGTTTTTCCAGTCATGCTCTCTTGTGGTTCAATACCCATAAGCAGATAAATTAACCGCTCCAATGGGTTCATCACTGCATCGAGACAAGTTCTTTCCATGAAAAAGACTTCAGCTAGGTAGTGTCCGACGATTGGTACTGACACGACAACTAGGAACAGAGTGAGGAAGATTTGCACAAAACCTTGGAGCATAATTGAGAAGCATGACATCAAGCGATCGCTATAGTGTAGCGATAAACTCACCTATTTAGGGCTATAGTCAGAGCAATTGAGTGCTTGTTTCGTGAGAGCAATAGCGGGCTGTACTGCACACTTTAGATAACGGTTGTTGTTAAAAAACTGGCAGTTTTCACAGGGATATTGCTGTAAATGTTTGGAGCTTACTATCTCGTCTTTATATAGTGCTGCATTTCCTGGGGGATTTTCTAGCGCTTTGGAGAAAGATGAAACAAGATAAACGACCATTGCCCAAACAATCATGAAGGAAATGTGAGCCAAAAATATTGCTACAAAGGGGATGTCTCCGTTGTGTGGTTTGGTGTCATTCTGTGTTATCTTCACCAGGTTCGCTTCTAGGAGAGTGGACTGGTTAACACTTTTTTGGGCTGATACATCAAGTCGGAAAATCTCCGAAGTATGCATATTAAAAACCTTTAGTTAATCGAAGTCATATTCCGTAAATTTCATCTAAATTAAACAGCTTCTAGTAAGCAATTGTTGAGGGAATAGTAAACAGAATGAATTTTCTTGAGAGTGACTTTGAGAGCGGGAATCATCATGGGATGGGTTGCTATTGCTAAAATATAGTCTCCAGCAAAAATAGTCGGATTATCTGTCGTTGAGATTACTTGACTCTCTCTTAAAATCCCTAGAAAAACGCATCGGTCGGGTAAGTGAATTTCAGTTAAATTAAGACCGCAGTAAACGCTATTGTCTTCGATTAAAACACCAAACAGGCTTGGATCTAAAAGTTTTTTGTTTTCTAGCATGAAACATATTTTAACTCTAATAATATTGTCCAATATTTTAAAGATAAATATGTTTTTCCAGAGATATATTTTAAGGGTATATAAAATGTATTAAGCGAATAAAATATATGTTTATTGATTAGTTAAGTAGGTATATATTTAGAGATATAGTTATGATATAGAACAACAGGTTTTAGTTAAATAACGAACCGCAGAGGCGCAGAGAACACAGAGGAAGAGAGAAGGATTTTACCATGTTGATGTGGTGGACTGCTAGATGTGGAACAGTTGTAGGGGCACAGCATTGCTGTGCCCCTACCGCGTGGTCTATTTAACTGAAAATATCTGTAAAGTAATCCAATACGGTTCAGTTAAGGCTAAGACCCTTTTTTAACGAACCGCAAAGGACGCAAAGGACGCAAAGTAAGAGAAGAAAGATAAGGAAGAGAAGCTTAACTGAACTGTATTGTATTGATAAGTAATCTGGGTTTATTTCTTAATCTGATCGAGAGCTAAATTCAGCTTTAAAACATTAACTCCAGGTTCGCCAAAGATGCCGAGAAAGCGACCATCGGTATTTTGAGAAATCAAAGTTTCCAGTTGGTTCGGCTGAACTCCCCGGGACTTAGCTACTCGTGCAATTTGCGCTGCGGCGGCTTCAGGGGTAATGTGGGGGTCAAGGCTGGAAGCAGAACTGTAGACTAAATCGCCAGTGGGCTGCACACCTGCTTTTTTCAGACGAGGCAAGTCACCTTCAATTTTTTTGGTGGGATCGGGGTCATCTTTACCTTTGATCCGTTCTAGTAATGCGGGATTACTGGGAGCCAAATTACTAGCACCAGAAACTCCAGTTTTCAAAACTCCGCCATCGTCTTTTTTGGGATCGGCTGTGCTGTAGCTGGTGCTACTGGGACGACTGTTAAAATAGCGATCGCTAGTAAAAGGTTGACCAATTAAAGCAGAACCCACAACTTGACCGGCGCTATTTTTCAGTAGACTACCATTTGCTTGAAACGGAAACACAGTCTGCCCAATGGCAATCATCGCAAAAGGATAAATAATTGCTCCGATTACCCAGAGTACCAAGGTAGAACGAATAGCTCTACTAGCTTCGCGTGCAAAACTCATTAAAATTTCTCCGGTACAAACATGACAAAAAATAAATAGATGGAAAGCCCTAGCGTCGTCAGTCCTAACAATCCCAATCCCCAAGATTGACTGCGAGAAAGTTCTTCACCAGTAGCGGCATAGACTAGAGGTGCAACCACTAGGTTGAAACACATCGCCAAGAACAAATACAGTGGTAGCTTTTGTCTACGCCATTGATACCAGATTTCAGTTATTGCTTCTAATACTTGGGATGCAACGATCGTGCGTCGGAGATGAACGAGTTTCATAATCAATTTAAGACAAAGGTAGGATAATATCTATCAGTTTGATGGCAATGAAGGGAGCAATGATGCCGCCAAGGCCATAGATTAAGATGTTGCGACGTAGCAGTTGATCTGCTGTTAAAGGTAAGAACTTCACCCCTTTGAGTGCTAGGGGAATTAATGCGGGAATAATCAGGGCGTTGTAAATCAGCGCCGAGATGATCGCAGATTGGGCACTCTTTAATCCCATAATATTCAGTGCGCCGATGCCAGCAGCTGCAAAGATCGTGGGAATGATGGCAAAATATTTGGCGATATCGTTAGCGATGGAGAATGTTGTCAATGCTCCACGGGTAATTAGCAACTGTTTACCTATGGTTACTAAGTCAATTAGCTTCGTGGGGTCAGAGTCTAAATCCACCATGTTAGCAGCTTCTTTGGCAGCTTGCGTCCCAGAGTTCATTGCCACACCTACGTTTGCTTGAGCGAGGGCAGGTGCATCATTAGTACCATCTCCCGTCATTGCTACTAGCTTACCCTGAGATTGTTCGGAGCGAATCACCTCAATTTTATCTTCTGGAGTCGCTTCGGCAATAAAATCATCAACCCCAGCTTCTTCAGCAATTACTGAAGCGGTAATTCGGTTGTCACCTGTAAGCATGACGGTGCGAACACCCATGCGGCGGAGTTGGTCAAATCGTTCCCGCAGTCCAGGTTTCACAATATCTTTGAGGTAAATAACCCCATAAATATCGGCATCTTGGCAGACAGCTAAGGGTGTACCGCCTAAGCGGGAAACTCGCTCATAAGCTGCGTCTATATCATCAGGAACCTGGCCGCCACGAGAACGGACAAACCCTTTAATGGCATCTACCGCTCCTTTGCGAATTTGTTTACCATCAGGTAGATTCGTGCCGCTCATCCGGGTTTTTGCCGAAAATTCCACACCTTCGGCTTTGTCGATATTGAAGTCTACCCCAGCTTGAGACTTTTCTGCTAATATGACAATTGATTTGCCTTCTGGGGTTTCGTCAAACAAGCTAGCAGCTAGGGAAACTCGCGCCACATCTATTAGTGAGTGCTTATTCAAGGGAATAAACTCGTCAGCCATGCGATTACCCAAGGTGATCGTGCCAGTTTTATCCAGTACCAGGGTATTGATGTCGCCGCAGGCTTCTACTGCTCGACCAGAGGTAGCGATGACATTAAATTGGGCAACTCTGTCCATTCCAGCGATGCCGATCGCACTGAGCAAACCACCAATAGTTGTGGGAATCAAAGCTACCAGTAGCGAGATGAGAATAGCAACGCTAGCACCTGCACGCAAACTGTTTCCTGCCTCAGGGCCAAAGGCTGTGCTGATAAAGGTGGCAATGTAGCCAACGAAGGGAGGGATTGTTGACACCACAATCAAAAACACCTGTGTTAGTACTGCTAGCAATACCGTCAAGGCAATTTCGTTGGGAGTCTTGGTGCGTTGTGCCCCTTCTACTAGGGCAATCATGCGATCGATAAACCCTTGACCAGGATCAGCACTAATGCGAATTGTCAACTCGTCAGAGAGTAGGCGTGTACCTCCTGTCACCGAACTGGCAATATCTGTACCTGGTTGCTTCAGTACAGGGGCAGATTCTCCAGTAATGGCAGACTCATCTACTGAGCCAATACCTTTAATTACATCCCCATCGGCGGGAATCATGTTATTTGCAACCACCTGGACTAAATCGCCCCGTCGCAGTTCCGTAGAATTGACTTGTACTATAGAACCATCGGGGAGGATTTTGTTAGCGATCGTGTCCGATCGCGTCGATCTGAGTGAATCAGCCTGTGCTTTACCGCGTCCTTCAGCTACGGCTTCGGCAAAGTTGGCAAAAACGAGGGTGAAAAAGAGAATGAAGGTAATCAACCCGTTTAACAGACGTTGTTGATTGATATCTGCATGAATTGTGCCAAACAGATTTGGGTTAAGGGTAACCAGGAAGGTGACAATTGTCCCTACCCAAACAACAAACATAACTGGGTTTCTGACAGTAATTCGAGGATCGAGCTTGAGAAATGACTCACGAATTGCTCTCTGGTAAAGTCCCCGCATATCAGCTTTGGGGGTGTGTCTGCGCGAGTCACGAGTTCCAGATGGAATACGTGAAGGAGAATCAGCAGTAGTTGGCATACATTAAAGGATGGGGATTGGGGATTGGGGATTGGTTATTGGGGTTGGGGCATGGGGCATTGGGCATTGCTTACCTGACTTTTCACGGTATCTGGAAAACCTCTCTCTAAATCTCTCTCCTAAAAGGAGAGAGACTTTGAATTTTCCCCCTTCCCTTGCAGGGAAGGGGGTTAGGGGGTTAGGTTTTTCGTGGATTTTCCAGATAAGATAACGTGAAAAGTCAGCATTGCTTACACCCTCATCTCCCTCACTCCCCACTTTCTAGCCGATACCTTTGGAGATAAAGAAAGCTTCACCGATGGGGCCCAATGCCAGCACTGGGAAGAATGTTAGTGCGCCTAAGATTAAAATTACACCTGCGGTGACACCTGTAAATAGTCCGGTGTCGGTTCGTAATGTACCAGTTGTGTAGGGAACAGCTTGCTTACGAGACATACTATCGGCTAGGAGCAGCAGACCGATGATGGGGATATAGCGTCCAGCCAGTAAACTGAAGCAGGTACTCAGGTTCCACCATAGGGCGGTTACGGTTGTTTTTGTGCCTGTGGCGATCGCTAAGGGAGATGGTTGTGAATCTCCTAAACCTTCAAAACCAGAGCCGTTATTAGCAGCAGCTGAGGCATATTCGTAGATTACCTGAGAAAATCCGTGAAAGCCAGGATTGCTAATACCTGAGAGTTGATCGGCAAAAGCTAAGGCGATTCCCCCCGGTATCAAAATGGCGATGGGGTGAACCAGCAAAATCAGGAAGCTAGCAAGGACGACTTCACGCTTTTCAATCTTGCGTCCCAGAAATTCTGGCGTGCGTCCCACCATCAAACCTGTGACGAATACCGCCAGAATGCTATAGGCAAACAAGTAAGCTGTTCCTGTACCCTGTCCACCCCACATGATTTGCAGGAACATATTGGAGAGAAATATAAAACCGCCGGCGGGCATAAAGGAGTCGTGGAAACTGTTGACAGCGCCGCACATGGTGCCAGTCGTACTTACCGCAAATAATGCAGATTGTGCCCAACCAAAGCGGACTTCTTTACCCTCTAGGTTCGGTTGCTGACTGCCCAAAAGCGCATTTACAGCCGGATTACCGTTGTATTCTCCAATGGCGGTGACAATCAAAAATCCCAGAAAAATAACACCGACCATACCGTAGAGTAACCAGGCTTGTTTGATGTTATTTGCAAATAACCCATAAGTATAAATCAGAGACGTGGGAATTGAAAGCATTGCCACGATCTGAATTAAGTTAGAAAATGCGTTGGGATTTTCAAAGGGGTGTGCTGAGTTGATAGCGAAAAAGCCGCCGCCGTTTTCTCCTAGTTGCTTGATAATTTCAAAATGAGCAACTGGGCCAAGAGCGATCGCCTGACTAATGTTAGGGTCTTCTAAGGTGGGAAACACTGCTGGCCCCGCCAAGGTTTCTGGCACACCAAGGGCCATGAAGACGATGCCGCCGATAATACTAATGGGCAGTAAAATTCGGGTAATTGAGCGAATCAGGTCTACGTAGAAATTGCCCAAGGATCTACCAGTCAAACCGCGAATAAAGGCGATCGCTACTGCAATCCCCGTTGCAGCTGAAGTGAACATGTGGTAGCCTAGCCCCAGCATTTGACTACCGTAGCTCAAGTAGGTTTCACCAGAATAGTGCTGCTGGTTGGTATTGGTAATAAAGGAAATGGTAGTGTGTACGATAGTATCCCAGGTTGGGGCAGCTATCTTAGTTGGGTTAAGCGGTAGCCATTCCTGATTAGCGATCAGGAAGAAAATCAGCAACATCATGACTACATTGCTGTACAGGATTGCTCGCGCATACTGCCAACCCGTCATATTTTCTTGGGCTTGAACGCCAACCAAAGAGTAAAGCAATCGCTCAAGGGGATTCAAAATCACATCGAGAAAAGTTCTTTGCTCTAGGAATACACGCGCCATATAGCGCCCAAAAAAGGGAGTAATTACTACCACAATTAGTAGCGTTAATCCAATTTGAATCCATCCTTCTAGCATGAGTCAATCCAACTCCAATATGAGTAAATTTGAGATTAAGAGCAGATATTTTATTGCTATGAATCGGAAAAGTTTATGAAGTATATCGGCATCTTTATTAAGTAACTAACCTATAATTATGGGCTTTCCCAATCAATCATGGAGCTTTTTGTGAAAGAATACAAGGTATAAATTGATATTTAAACTAGGCTATATAAGAAATATATTTTTCTATATACATAAATCTTCAGAGCGTTTATCTTGATATATATCTGCAAGTATAGAAGAACATCTGAATACTAAAAAAATAGCTATTTGGCGCTAAAACTACTAAATTAAGACCAGCCCTTTCAAGGTGACTCGTAACATCTCTGTTTTTCTCTTTGCGCTGCGCGTAGCAAGATCCCCGGAGCAGTACAAGTCGGGTCACCGCAAGGGCACACTGACAACTCTATTGCCTCTGCGGTTTAAAAGTAATTTATTTAACCGCAGAGACAAGGCAGCGCGGTCTTGGGGGTTTCCCCGATGAGCGACTGCCGCGCAGAGAACACAGAGTTAAGAGATTAAAGAGGAATTTTTTGAGCAAAATTTTTACTCACCTTGAAAGGGCTAGTCCTATAAATATACAGGGTTCATCACGCTTAGGTAGCAAAAATCTAGGGTAGACTCTTCTTTCAAATACCATTTATCGCCTTACTTGTCAATGCTTTTAATGATGGTGGGAAGATTAAACAATTATTAAATAAACTTACTAATAAGTAATAAAAAATCATAAAATATTTTATTAAAATAAAACTGGATACAATTTATGAAAATTACTGCTATTCATCATATTGCTATTATTTGTTCTGACTACGATCGCTCCAAAAGTTTTTATGTAGAAATTTTAGGCTTTTCGATTATTCAAGAGACTTTTCGCGCCGAAAGAAGTTCTTATAAATTAGATTTAAAAGTGGCAGGAAATGCTCAAATAGAGTTATTCTCTTTCCCCAATCCTCCCGAACGCCCTAGTAAACCAGAGGCTTGTGGTTTAAGGCATATTGCTTTTCAAGTTGACGATGTTGAACAAACTGTTTTTTATTTAAAATCAAAAGGACTAGAAGTAGAAAATATCAGAGTTGATGAAATTACAGGTAAAAAATTTACTTTCTTTAAAGACCCTGATAATTTGCCATTAGAGATTTATGAACATTAGGCTTCAATACGCTACGAGTAGAATCAGTAGCTCTGGTAATTGATAGCAATTGTTCATAATCTTTTGGTGTGTCAATATCGATATCCCCTAGAGGAAACGGAATGGAAAACACTTCATTCAGGTTATTATTAATAACTTTTTTTGCTCCTGAAGTTTCTTTCAAAGCAGCAAGTTCTGAAAAAAATATCTGACTAAATAGAGCGGGTACACCTAATGTACCCGCATATTCGCAAACAATAATCGATTTTTTTGTCGAATAATATGCGTCAACCAGTTGATTAATAATTTGGTGAGAAACAAATGGCTGATCGCAAAGTGTAATAACTACTGCTTCTATTTGTTGAGGAAGATTATTTAACAATTCAATACCACTCTTGATTGAAGCACTCATTCCACAAGCCCAATCTGAGTTATTAACTACTGTAACGGGAAGCTGCTTAATTTCGGGATGAATCTGTTCTGCATTGGCTCCCAGTACTACTACCACAGGTTGACAAACTGAAGCGATCGCCATTTCTGTAATATATTGCAAAAAACTACGTCCTTGGTAAAGCAGTAGTTGTTTCGGTGTACCCATGCGAGTCGATGCACCAGCAGCAAGAACCATAATAGCTATGGTTGATTTTTCATTGTCTATTTGCTCAGTGTTAAATTCCATAATAGATAAAAATTATGTGGTAAGTTGCAAGTTTAAGTTGCTTTCATCACATTGGTGAATTGGTTGATTGCGATTTTTGAGAAAATTACCACTGCGGTTTGTTAGCACCGCTTGAATTTCTGCAATAATCGCGATCGCTATTCCTTCAGGTGTATCTGCACCAATATCAATGCCAATGGGGCCATGCAATCTTTTTAATTGTTCAGTATTATAAAATATTTCTTGCAATCGCAAATCTTCAAGCAATCTTTCAGTACGGGATTTTGGCCCTAAAACCCCTATGTATGGTGCAGGAGATGGCAACAACATTTTCAAAATTTCTAGGTCATCAAGGTAATTATGCGTCATCACCACTGCAACTGTGTGAGCATCGATAAATACCTGTTTATGTACAACTTCTCGTCGGCTAAGAATGACATCACAAGCTATTGGAAATCGCGCTCTAGTTGCCTCATTAGCTCGACAATCGACTACAGTAACGTGCCAACCTAATGCTTGAGCAAACTGGGCTACGGGTACAGCGTCATAACCTGCACCAAATATTAGTAAAGGTATGGGTGGTTGAATAACTTCGATGAAAACTTCCGCACTACCTAAAGGTAACTGATAGTTATTTACCCTTGACTTTTGATTAGCAAAGACTGCTTGACTATCTGTAAGCAGAGATTGAATTAAATTGGTATCTTTGATGTCAGTGATAATTTTACCATCAGGATACAGCAGTAAGCGCGACCCAATTTTGACATTTACTGCACCTTCCAAGGCAAAGACTGTAGCAATAATACCCAAATGTTTTTGATGAAAGCACTCTTGTGTAAATGCGATCGCATTTGGTGTGCTTTCTCTCTCCAGACGTTCGATGAGAACTTGCACTATCCCATTGCATCCCAAACCAAAGCCCCAAAGAATATCTTCCGAGGCGGTGTTATCGTAAGTAACAACAATTGGTTCGCCGTCTGACATTCGTTGTTGAGTATGCTCAAATACGTCGTTCTCTAAGCAACCAGCGCTAATTGTTCCGATTATCCGACCTGTATTTGTCATCAACATTTTAGCACCCGGTCGGCGATAGGTTGAACCTTGAGTTTTGACTACAGTGGCCAGGAAAGTAATTTCACCACTTTTTTGACTTGACTCGAAGCTTTCTAAGATTGCTTGTAATTCATTCATTTGATTGCTTATTTTTCTGTTGCTAGCAGTTTGTCAGTTTGAGCAAGCAGTCCCAATGAAAACAATGGTCTTTTCTCATTTCGTGCTTCTCATACCATTTCTTTATAAGGCTGCGCCAAACCCTTTTAATTTCTTTGTTTATTTCTTTGTTTCTTTCTTTCTTTCTTTGTGTCCTTTGCGTACTTTGCGGTTCGTTTTTCTTTCTTCTTTCTTGTACTTAAATATGGTTTAGCGCATCTTCATACATAATTGGTATTAGGATTGGTGAGCATAAATCATGTGAGAAATAACTGGGGGTTCATCGCCTTGATGAAAGGCAAAAACCTTTTCACGAATCTCTCGATCTGCCACTGTAAACCGTTCATACTGACGTAAATGATCCACCCAAGACTCGACGATAAATGTCTCTAAATAGCGATTCGGCTGAGATGTATCATGAAAGATGCCCCAGCGAATTGCACCATCTCGTAGTCGCACCACTCGCAGAACATGAATTGCTGCTATAAATTCTTCTGCTTGCTCTGGGTCAATACAATATTCAAGTGTGACTAAAACTGGCCCTTCTTCTGGTTGCAATTCAATTACTACTAGCGGTTCTGCCCGCCGTAATGCCGGAGCTAAATCAAGTTTTCCTGATAGCAACGGGTAACGCTGCGCTGTGAATGTTCCCCCGACTAAGCCGATGGCAGCAACGAATAAGGCACTCGGCGTTCCCCAATGTTCTGCCGCCGCACCCCAAATAATACTACCAATTGCTGAACCTCCTTGAAATACCATTTGATAAGTTCCTAGCGCCCGCGCCTGTACCCAAGCCGGAACAGCAAGCTGAACTGTAATATTCAAGCTGGATGTCATACTTGTCCAGGCAATTCCAGCCGCCACCAAAGCTAGCAACACCAAAGGTACGTTGTGAAGGAATGCCAGAATTAATATAGCGATCGCAAACACCAGAGTTGCTATAATCACAACTCCATCGGCTGTAAGATGTTGACGCACTTGTGGCATCAAAATCGCCCCGATAATCGCCCCAAATCCAAAACTACCGAGTAATAAACCATAGCCACCTGCTCCTTGTCGCAAATCCTGCTGTGCCACTAAAGGCAACAATGCAAACAAAGCACTGGTACAACTAGTTAAAACACCCCCTCGAATTAACACGGCTTGCAGGGCTGAAGAGAAACGGACATAGCGTATACCAGCCCGCATAGAACCTAATACTCGCTCTGCGGGGAGGGCACTTTCGTAAAATGGTTTGCGTTGCCAACGATAAAGGATGATAATTACCCCAATAAAAGAGAGGGCATTAATCAAAAAGACGACTCCCGCATTGGCTGCCACTAATATAAAACCTGCGATCGCAGGCCCAACGGCTCTTGCAATATTAAACCCAGCACTATTTAAAGCAATGGCGGCCATCAGTTCCGATCGCGGTACTAATTCTGGGACAATGGCTTGCCAAGCTGGGCCATTCATTGCCGCTCCCAAGTTAAGGAAAAACGTCAGCGCCAATAGTGACCACGGTGTAATTCTACCTGCAAAAATTAATCCACTCAACATGAGTGCAGCAATCAGCATCCAAACTTGCCAAAATATTAGTAACCGACGGCGATCAAAAATATCTGCTGTTGCACCTGCTGGTAATCCTAACAGCAGCACCGGTAAAGTTGCGGCTGTTTGCATGAGTGCCACCAATAGGGGAGAGGTGGTGAGAGAAGTCATTAACCAAGCTCCCGCCGTGTCCTCCATCCAACCGCCAATGTTGGAGACAATTGAGGCAATCCAGCGATCGCGAAACAAAGATTTACGGAGCGGACTCCAAGCAGAGGTTGTCATGACTGCGGTATGCACATATTTACTTCACCATTCTGGGAGCAGAGCCACGAGTGACATCCAATCCTGACACACGAGGTAGAGCGATCGTTTTGCCTGTTTGTGCGGCTTCGTAAATCAACGCGATCAGTTTTTGGTCTTGCAAACCTTCTTCCCCAGGGGTATGGGGTTGCTTATTCTGAATCACACAATCTGCAAAATGATCGATTTCTAAAGCAAACTGATTTTTCTCACCTATCCGCACTTCGCTGATGTTTTCTGCCATGCTATTGGTTGGCGATTTACGCGAAACCATCATCCGCAAACCGTTGTAGGAGAACGCCGGATCGAGTTGTGCCCAAGCATCAGAGCCGAAAATGCGAAACCGCCGCCCTTCGTGAAAGCCGTAGCTAGTGGAGCAAATGCCTAATATCCCACTGGGAAACCGCAGCTGGAAGGTGACACTTTCTTCTACTTCTTTGAAGCGCGGATCGCCAGGAGTGGTGAAGATTTGGGCACTAATTGCGATGGGTTCCTCTCCCGTCAAATAGCGAGTTGCATTCAAGCAATAAATTCCCACATCTGGTAAAGAGCCACCTCCAGCTAAAGCGCGTTTCAATCGCCACTGGTTTAAGTCACCGCCTTGGTTTTGCCCGTTATCTGCCTGAATTACCTTCACAGTTCCCAATTCTTTGCTGCGGATCATTTGAATCATGGCGCGATGGTGCGGTTCGTATTGGCAGCGATAAGCAATCATCAGCTTGCGATCGGCTTGTTTACACGCGTCGATCATCTGCTGACAATCTTCTACTGTGGTTGCCATCGGCTTCTCACAAAGAATGTGCTTTCCTGCTTTCGCACCACGCACCGTATATTCCCGGTGCATACTGTTAGGTAATACAATATAGATTACATCAACGTCTGAATTGTTGCGGAGATTATCGTAATTCTGATAGTTGTAAACGTTCTCCGGTTTGATGCCATACTGCTGTGCAACTTGATTTGCTTTGCCAGCATCGCCACTAACTAATGCAGTTGGCTTTGCTAATTTACATTCTGCAAAAGCAGGCATGATTTCTTCTAATGCCAGTCTGCCAAGTCCGACGATCGCAAATCCCAACCGTCGTTCTGGGGGTAATGCAGTTGGTGGCCCTCCTGTCTCAACTTCGGTGTTTTGCGAGATGGGCGGAAACTGAATCTGAGGCGGCAACTGGCCTCCACGTGGGATGGCTTGCCCAGTTGGTTGTTGAGCAACAACTTCTTCGCCCATACTACCAATTGCGGCGGCTGAAATGGCTCCTAATCCCGCAGTAGTCAGAATCTGACGACGAGAAAATTCTCCTTTAAACAATTCAGGCATCGTGATTTTTTAATGATGAAATGATCAAATTTTGGACTTAAGTACAGCAATTCCTTGCAAATTAAATTTGGCGATACCCTGCAATGCCAATGCATCAACCTGCAAGCACCTCGTTCCCAGCCTCCAGGCTGGGAATGTATTCCGAGAGGTTCTACCTCTTGTCAACAAAGAAGAAACGCCAGCCCCCCCAGAATGTGTTCCCAGCCTCCAGTCAACTGAACAGTATGCCTTACGGGGTACTGGTTGGAGTCGGGGTACTGGTTGAAGTCGGGGTACTGGTTGAAGTTGGGCTGCTAGTTGAGCTTCCAGGATTAACAATAGACTGAGCGTGTTGCAGGTGATCTTGGAGGGTTGGTAGCGCTTGAGCCGCAAATGCTTTTACATCTGAATCTTTTCCCTGTTGAGCTTCATTCTGAAATGCGGAGATATCTTTTTTATGAGCTTGAAGCATCACATTTATATATTGGCGATCGAAGTTAGCACCAGAAGCTTTGGATAAGCGTTGCTGGACTTGCTGATTTGTTCTGCCGATAGTAGTTGGCAGCGTCACACCTTTTTGAGTTGCCAACTGTTTGAGTTGATTGTTCACCACGGTGTGATCTTGAACCATGCGCTGTCCAAACTGTTTTACCGCCTCTCTAGCTCCCTTTTGTGATGCTAGTTGTCCTAGTTCAACTTCTGCTAAACCATCTTGAGCGGCTGATCTGATGAATTGTCTGTCTGAAGAACTGAGGTTATTTTGCCCTGATCCAGTTGGGGATGCAGTTGGTGATGCAGTTGATGATGGACTCTCAGTTGCTTGCACAGGTTGAGTTGTAGCAGGTGGAACTTCCGATGTATTTTGGTCATGGGGAGTAGTTGGTGTGCAACCAGTCGCCAGAGATAAGGCGATCGCTACTATCCCAGTAGAATATATTTTGAACTTGGACATAATCAATGCTTTCCTTAAGTAGAGTTGTATGTTGCAAGGTAAAATAAAAAACAAGCGCCATCAGCACAGTTAAGTAAGCTACAAACAAACAGTTATGATTTAATGGTTACTCCTGCTTCTAACTCCAAAGCTTTGATTAATGCCGAGGCATTTTCTTCTCCCCATCCTTGATTAACTGCTGTCTTTATTGTTTCTCTGACAACTGCCGCAGCAGGCGTGGGAGAATTTAAATCTTGGGCAAATCGAGCGATTAAATTGGCATCTTTCAGCAGATGCTTTAAAGCAAAACTCGGTGTAAAGTCTCGATTCAACAGCATCTTGCCCATACCGTCAAAAATCGGAGAGCGAAAATCTACCACATGCAGGACATCAAGAACGTCTTGTGGATTTAGTCCGGCTTTGGTTGCCAAAATCAGCGCTTCCCCTAAAGCTTCAATTTGGGTTGCCACAATGGAGTTACCAATGAGTTTCATTGATGCGCCTTTGCCAGTGTCACCCAGGTAATGGATCGTTTCGCTTAACGGCTCTAAAAGTGGTTTGACTTGCTCAAATACCTCCCGCTTGCCACCAACCACAATCCACAATCCCCCATTTGCAGATTCGTTTTTACTGCCGAAAACAGGGGCATCAAGAAATTCAACGTGCTTTTGGGCATAAGCTGCGGCTTCTTTGCGGGAGGTGTCAGGATGAACTGTACTCATGTCGATGGCAATTTGTCCCGATTGCACCTTTGATAAAATGCCATCTTGCCCAAAGACAACTTCTTCAACAGCATTATCATTGGCTAGCGAGTACATAATCACCTCGGCATTTTCTACAGCTTGTGCAGGTGTTTGTGCTTGGGTTGCACCTTGTTCGACTAGAGGCTTACAAGGCTCTGGGCTGCGATTCCAAACCCGCAGATCGTAACCAGCTTTGAGCAAGTTGGTTGCCATACCACTGCCCATGATGCCAAGTCCTAAATATGCAATGCGTTTGCTCATGATGTTCTCACATAGTGTTTTACTTCCAAAAAGCAGAAGCAGTTTTTAACAAGCTGCGTCTACTGATTTCCATAATTGTCTCCTACAAGCAACAACAGGAATGAGCCAAATAGTATCATGGCAATTTGGCTCAGAGAATCTAACTAAAGTGTGTTTTGAAACATACTCCGCAAGATGCATTCACAATGCAAGTCGATGTATTCACAATGCAAGTCAATGCATTATGAATGCTTACCTTTTGTTTAAGCTTGCCCAATTTAAAACTTTATCAAGAAAGATAGGAGTGAAAGGGCAGGAGGAAAACAGCCTCTAAGAGGATGTTTGAAAAGTCCTCTTCTCGGTATCAAATATTTTTTTACCCCACCCTAACCCTCCCCTTATCAAGGGGAGGGAACCGGATTTTATTGTTTCCCCCCTTTATAAGGGGGGATTAAGGGGGGTTCGGAAAAATTATGCAATCTTTTTAAGAGAAGCATATCGCTAACTGATCTGCACCCTTCTCACAAAATCACACCAAATTGATGCTACACAACAGTTGTAGTTTAAATTTTAGCAGCGATCGCCATCAATTGTAACTTGAAAAGGTGATCGCTCCCTGATATCTAAAGTACAGTGAAAAATAGAGCGTAGGCGTAGCCCGTTGTAGACATCGCTTACCCATTTCAAGTTCCAAACACCAAATTTGAGGTTCAAAGGTTCAATCTTAGCGCTCTTGACTCTAAACAGAGGAATGCTCTCTAATAAACTGAGGATAAATTTATGCGAACAGTACCAATTCAATTACCAGAAACAGTATTTTCAGCACTTCGTAAAAATCCTGAAGAATTTATCCAAGAAATGCGAATTGCAGCAGCAGTTAAATGGTATGAATTAGGTGACATTTCACAAGCCAAAGCAGCAGAGATTGCTGGACTAACTCGTGCTGAATTTATTAATGCCTTATCACGCTACCAAGTAGATTTTATGCAATATACTGCCCAAGAGTTAGCTCAGGAACTGGCAAATGTCGATTAATCGTGTAATTATTAACTCTTCACCTTTGATTGTTCTGTTGAAAAGTCAACAAGCAAATTTAATTCCACAATTATTCACAGAAGTTTTAGTTCCATTAGGTGTTTTTGAAGAAGTCACAACAAAAGATGATGTTGCATCAACATAATTACCCAGTATTTCTTGGACACAAATAGTAGAAGTTAATACTATTGCTCCTGTTGTAGCAGCTTGGGATTTAGGGAACGGAGAATCACAAGTATTGAGTTTGGCACTAAAAACTTCAGACTGTGCCGCTATTGTTGACGATAGGGCAGCACGGCGTTGTGGTCAAGCTTTAGGTATTACTACTATCGGAACAGGAGGTTTGCTGATATTAGCAAAAAAACCTGGAATAATCCCAAGCATATCTCCTGGAATTCAAGCTTTGCGTGACGCTGGTTTGTGGTTATCCGATAATTTGGTCAATTTGCTCAAAGAACAAGCAGGGGAATAGCGATCGCCCATCAATTGTAACCTCAAACAGCGATCGCCATTGCGATCGCGCTACTTGCTAATTAGTGTCGTCTTACGGTTTTGTAATTGCATCGGTCTGTTATGCCAATACATTGGTCTGTTATGCCAATACATCGGTCTGTTATGCCAATGCATCGACCTGTTATGTTAATACATCGGTCTGTTATGCCAATACATCGACCTGTTATGTCAATACATCGACCTGTTATGCCAATACATTGACCTGTTATCTTAAACTATCCTTTGTAACCTTGCCCTATCTGAAAATCTCATCTTACTGATAACTTTTTTTGTTGTAATGGGTACATTAAATGTACAATTTACTAAGTATGTATGTATGCCTCCCCAAAATACAACAAACCGTTTGCGTCCTCAAGCCATTAGTCAAGATATTGACTCATTCCACGGTTTACAAACCGTCAGCAACTACAATACAACTCGTGCTGATGCCTCAGCTGCAAACTTACAGGAAGTTTATCAGGCGATGTTGATTTCTCAGCAAACCGAAACCGAGAAACTAGCTTTATACCGTGCGGCTGCTGATGCTGCCCGATTAGCAGAGTGGGAATTTCATAATGCTGTATTAGCGATGAAAGAAGTTGTACGCGGGCAATATGGCTCAGATAGCGATCAAGCTCAAGCAGTAGGACTGAAGAAAAAATCAGACCGCAAACGTCCTTCGCGTAAAAAGCAAGTTGCGATGGCGTAACCGCCTGCTGGAAGCGATCGCAAGTTAATCAACTTAATTGAGTTTGAAAATTAGCGATGCCTACGGCTGGCTACGCGTAGGCATTTGCAGTATTTGGCGTTGCAATATCTACAGCAATTTATCTAATGTAATTGGCAAATCACGGACGCGCTTACCTGTGGCATGATAAACAGCGTTAGCGATCGCTGCCGCAGTGCCGGTAATCCCAATTTCACCAACTCCCTTAACACCAAGCGGGTTGATATGTGGATCGTGTTCATCGACAAACAACACCTGAATATCGGGAACGTCTGCATTTACTGGTACGTGATACTCAGCTAAATCATGATTAACAACGCGTCCTAGATTCGGGTCTATTACCGTATGTTCCATTAACGCCATACCAATGCCATAAATAATCCCACCAATCAGCTGACTGTTGGCTGTTTTAGCATTGAGGATGCGTCCAACACCAAAAGTTCCCACCCAACGCGATACTCGCACTTCACCCAAATCAGGCTCAACGCGAACTTCGGCAAACTGTGCCCCAAATGCGTGCATTGAGAACTTTTTTTGTTCGTCTCCCAACTTGGCATCTGCACGGGCTTCGATCATTTTCATTCCATGCCGTGCCAAGATAGCCTGATATGTTTCGCTTACAGACGATTTATTTTTTAACAAAAAGCTGCCATCTTGGGCAATCACATCTTCAGGATTGGAACTATAAAGGGGTGATTTTTGATCGGCGAGTGCTAGTTGCAAAAGCTGACTGCGAGCTTGATTTCCCGCTAAATGCACGGCTGAACTGACACTGGCGGCAGTTTGCGAACCACCAGAAACGGGGGTTTCTGGCATCTTGGTATCGCCTAGTTCAAAGCGAACTTTGTCAACTGGTAGACCGAGTGCCTCAGCTGCAACTTGAGTCATTACAGTATAAGTCCCTGTGCCAATATCTTGCGAACCACTCTGTACAACGGCTGTACCGTCTGCCATAATCTGAGCGATCGCCGATGCCGGGGAACGATTGGTAGGATAAGTAGCTGTCGCCATCCCCCAACCAATTAAATAATTGCCGTCTCGCATCGAACGGGGCTTGGGATTGCGCTTTTGCCAACCAAACTTTTCTGCCCCTAATTTGTAACACTCTCTGAGTGACTTGCTTGACCAAGGCAGTTTTTTACTAGGATCGACTTCAGCATAGTTACGCAGACGTAACTCGATGGGATCGATATTGAGCGCATAAGCTAGTTCGTCCATTGCCGATTCTAAGGCAAACGACCCAGAAGCTTCGCCTGGTGCCCGCATAAAGGTTGGTGTACCCTGATCCAGCTGAACCAGACGGTGACTGGTTTCGATCTGCGGGCAAGCGTAAATCATGCGGGCGCTTTTACCAACAGGTTCGATAAATTCATCAAAAGTTGAAGTTTGGGAAGTGCCAGCGTGTCGGAGTGCAGTCAATTTGCCCTCGCGGGTTGCACCGAGAGAAACTTGTTGAATTGTCTCTGGTCGGAAGCCGACAGGCCCATACATCTGTATCCGTCCCAAAACTAATTTTACTGGGCGATTAACTTGCTTTGCGGCCATCGCTGCTAGTGGCACGTGCGACCAAGCCGATCCTTTACAACCGAAGCCACCGCCCACAAAGTAAGACATAATGCGGACATTCTTGGGATCGATTCCCAATGCCCCCGCAACTTTTTGTTGAACCTGAAAGATTCCCTGAGTTGCGTCATACAGCAGCAGTTGATCGCCTTGCCAAACTGCTGTTGTGGCATGAGGCTCCATCGGATTGTGATTTTCGATCGGTGTCGTATAAGTTTGCTCGACGCGGACAGCCGCCGCCGCTAGTCCCTGGCTGACATTGCCGTGCGCTGAATCGGGCGGCTCCTCTTTGGGGATTTTACCTTTAGGTAAGTATGCCTTAGCGAGGTTTTCCCGCATATTAATGGTTGGTTTCTCTTCGTCATAACGAACTTGCACCAGTGAGGCAGCATACATAGCTCGTTCAAAGGTATCAGCAACTACAACACCTATGTGCTGACCGCTATACAAGACAACGTTATCTTGCAACACTTGCAGCTTGCGACCGCCGCCCTTTTCTCCAGACGCTTTGGGCGCGTTGAGGTGGGTAATAACTGCTAACACACCTGGTACTCGCTCCGCCGCCTTTGTATCGATTTGGGCTATTTTCCCTTTGGCGATCGTGCTTTGAATTGTCACGCCATAAGTCATTTTTGCTACCGGAAACTCAGCCGCGTAACGTGCGCCACCAGTTACCTTCAGGTATCCATCAACTCGATTGAGCGGTTTGCCGACAACTGTATTTGTGTCCCCTGTATTCATGCCATCCCTCCTACCGTGAAGAGCGCTTTCACAATTGTGCGTTTAGTCAGTTCGACTTTAAAGCCGTTGTATTTTTGAGGTTTAGCTCCGGCGATCGCAGCCAATGCTGCTGCTTGAAATGTTTTCTGGTTTGCGGGCTTGTTCAAAAGTGCTTTTTCCGCTTCAAAGGCACGCCAAGGCTTTGTTCCTACGCCACCAAGGGCAATGCGTGCCGAGCGAATGATGCCATTTTGAATATCTAATGCCGCCGCCACCGATGTCATTGCAAAAGCATAGGAGGCGCGATCGCGGACTTTTAAATAGTGCGATCGCTTCCCAAAGGTTGAAGCAGGTAAGTCAACAGCAACAATTAACTCTCCGTGTTCTAAAACCGTCTCTCTTTCTGGTGTATTACCCGGTACGAGATGAAAATCTACAAGGGGAATGCTGCGCTCTCCTTTGGGCCCCTGTGTTTGCACAACGGCATCAAGTGCCACCATTGCCACCGCCATATCAGAAGGATGGGTGGCAATACAGCGATCGCTACCGCCAAGAATCGCGTGAATGCGGTTGTAGCCCTCAATTGCCGCACAACCTGAACCGGGAACGCGCTTGTTACAAGGCATCGAAGTGTCGCGGAAGTAGTAACACCGGGTACGTTGCAGCAAATTTCCGCCCACCGTCGCCATATTTCGCAGTTGCGGTGATGCCCCAGACAGCAACGCCTCTGATAGCACAGGATAACGCTCTTGAATGATCGGATTATAAGCAACATCGCTATTGCTTGCCATTGCTCCAATTCGCACACCGTTACCCTGTACTTCTATCTTGGTTAGCGGTAGTGGGTTAATGTCAACCAACTCTCTTGGGGTCTGCACATTCAGCTTCATCAAATCGATGAGGCTAGTACCACCAGCGATATACGAAGCTTGGGCATCTGGAGCTACCAAAGCCACAGCATTTTCTGCTTGTCCTGCTTTCTTATAGCTAAACGGCTGCATCTTTTTTTCCCTCTAAGACATCGCGGACAGCAGCCACGATATTTGGATAAGCACCGCAACGGCAGATATTGCCGCTCATTAGTTCCCGAATGTCGGCATCTGATTTAGCGTGTCCCTCGTTCACCAAACCCACCGCCGAGCAAATCTGTCCTGGTGTGCAGTAGCCACACTGAAACGCATCGCGGGACAGAAACGCAGCTTGCATCGGGTGCAGATTGTTTCCTTGTTCCAACCCTTCAATAGTTGCAATTTTTGCGTCGGTGTGCATAATCGCAAATGTCAGGCATGAATTAATCCGTTTTCCATCAATCAGCACTGTGCAAGCACCGCATTGTCCATGATCGCAACCTTTTTTAGTCCCAATTAGTCCGATGTATTCCCGAAGCGCATCAAGTAAAGTAACACGTGGTTCAATCTGCAAACTATGTGCTGTTCCGTTCACTTGCAACGTCACTTGCATCGTCTCAGGTGTCGAAGTTTTCAATATGGGAATAGTTTTTTTGGCTTGAGTTTGTGCTACAGTTTTCTCTACAAAATTACTGATCGTCGCTGTTACTGTGCTGATAATCATCAATTGACCTAACTTGCGGCGTCTTAGGACAAACCTCATCTGTTTACTCCATTCTGTTTTTGTTGAGTAATAATTAATATTGAGTAATTCTCTAGAATTCAACAGGTCGCACCCACGATTGCCCAACTTGCTGCCCTGTTCATAAATGCGTCTCGTAGAAAAATTGGGGAATACTAGACGATCTCGGACTGGGGACTTGTACTGAGCGAAGCCGAAGTATTGGGGGCTGGGTACTGAGCAATAAATTCCTTGATTGTTTTGGTTCGGGTCTGAATCCGCATCCAAATCTTCCCAGTCACCAATCCCTATTCCCCAATGCCCAATCCACATTTCAATTTTTTATAGAAAACCACTTTTTTATCGGCATTTTCCTCAAAATGACATTGTTAATAGAATACAATTTCATCTTGTTATGGTGTCTCTATCAGAAGATTTATGCCATAAGTATTGAGCGATCGCAGACTGTAATAACTCTGCCAAATCACAACAACCTACTGCGAATACTTTATCGGTTGCAAATCTCATTGTGTCTAGTCCAACCCCAGCACCAGCCTCGACCACAAAAAATGCTGCTCATACCAAATCGCCTGAAAAGACGAGCAGTTCAAGTCATTGGTGACTATTACAGTGCGATCGCACATCTTGACTATAAACAAGCTTACTCGGTTTGGGAGAGAAATGGCGCTGCTAGCAAGCAGTCGTTTGAGCAGTTCAAGCAGGGGCTTGCTAACACCACATCTGTTGCTGTATAGGTTGGAAAACCTGGTATACCAGACCCAGGTGCAGGCTCAATTTACATTGAGATTCCGGTTACTGTGACTGCGATCGCCACAAATGGAACTGCACAGAGATTTCGTGGCAGCTATGTACTGCGGCGAGTCAATACAGCTGCGCTCTAATCGAATAAACGTAGAGACGTAGCAGTGCTACGTCTCTACAAGGTTTTGGGTTTTATATATGTACTTCATTAATTGACTAAACTTTAAATCCTTCTCCAGATGACAATAAAACTGACTTTTTTAATCGATTGCAGCACAGTTATCAAAATTTGCAGCGAGAGATATTCGGCAGTACTCAGTTGACTTTTGAGATGTGTTTGGTAGAATTTAGGTAAAATTATCAATCTTATTGGTCTTCTTGACAAAAGTAGACCTATCTTTTTCTACCATAAATTACTGCATTCTTTACCTCATAAGCTTTTTAGGCTATTTCGTCGCCCCGTCAGGTAATTACCTTAACCTCTCACGGATGCGTAAGTCCTAGCGCCTTTAATTTGCACTAATATTTTTTCAAGATGATTGTGGGGTGGGCATCCTGCCCGCCCTTGATCATGCAAGTTGTATACGTAACAGCTTAGTACCTGTTTTTTAGACTTTCTCTATCTTATATTTAATTGTAACCACCTACTTACTGAGAGTGCGCTGAACGTAATGCTGTGCTTGAATCTGACCTAAGTGGAAACTTGCTCCAATCCCAAGAAGCGATCGCTAACATTGAAAACCAGTAGAAGAAAAGTGCTGTATGACTCCAGATATTTTCGGTCAGCATTCCAACCATTGCTGCTAAAAGAAAAGCGAATAAAACTGAACAAAACTGTTTTTGTGAAGGATCGCTCAAGGGAGAGCGAATAATTTTTAGCAGTCGCAGTAGTTGTACTCCCAGAAACAAAAGAAATAAAACCAGACCTACAATTCCTTCCTCAACTAGTGCCCGAACATAATCATTATGTGCCCAAGCAAACATAGGTCCAAAAGCATTTGTTGTTTGGAGTCCATAGCCAAGCAGGGGAAAATGTTGCCAGTGCCCGACGAGTGAACTCCATTGAGCAATTCTCCAATTAAAGCTATTGTCATCGGACGCAGCAAGCAAGACGGCACGCGATACATCAATATCTGGATTGAGCAATGGAGTTTGTGTAATAGAAGTTAGGCGTTCTCTGCCGTAATCGGTACTTGCAAATAACCCAACCATGACAGCAAGCAATAAAATTCCTCCAAATATTTTGGCAAAATTTAGGCGAGGAATGACCAGTGTAGCAATCAAAACTACCAGCATCGCAATGCCTACTAATACCTTAGTAGTCACCAAATAAAACACGAGTATACCAAGCAAAATAAACCAAGGAAGGCGTTTTTGGGCAATGCTAAGTTTCCAGTAAACTAAGCCGATGAAAAAAATTAAAAAGGTTACAAATGTGTTTGCTAAACCTAATGTTCCATTAATGCGAAAATCATGCTGATTAGGATTAACCGCAAGAAACGATGGCAGAAACTGGCCAGGAACGACAAGTTGCAGAAAGGCTGTTGAGAGTGGGATAACCAGCGCGAGAAAGAGACTGTTAACGATTTGCTCCGGATGCAACCGTTCTTTCAACTGAAGTGTCAGTAGGTAAGACATCAACCAAGACAAAACTCGCACCCACTCACGAACCGCATCTGACAAATATGCGCTACCCAATCCTAAGCCATCTAAAGGAAGCAGAACAACCCATATTCCTTGAATGACTAACCATCCTGCGAAAAAGCACCAGAAACTGTCGATATGTACAGTCTGTTTGGATAAAAGGCGAACAATCACATAGATTAGCGTCAAGGCTGAAATTCCAATCGCAAATGCACCAGTCAGTCCTTGATCTGAAAAAGGATCAAGCGTACTTCGTAGAATTAAAAGCCCAATAACAGTCAGCTCAAAGTTTTTGAAAAAGAAGATAATAAATGCAATAACAAATAGAATTAGACCGACATAGAGAGGGTTAACTCCAATGAGAAAGCCGGCCACAATTCCCATCAATATGCCAATTAATCCAATCCAATACCTTGAATATGCCATTTGTATTTTTCTGATTGGCCTAAGCAGTTTTTGAGCAGTTGTGGTTTACTATTTAATGAAATTAAAGTCTTTTATTGCTAAACTTCCCAATGTCCGCGACTGCCGTCGGGTAAACTCACTAACTGACTGATTACCATCTGGATTCACTACACCCTGTACCTGTTGCCACATTTCTTGCTGTGCGATCGAAAGATCATACGTCTGCTTTCCTGTTTTGCGAACATGATACCATTGAGTTTTATTACATATTTTGCACCAAAAAGCTTCTAACCACTCGTCCTTCAGAGGGACAGTGGACTTCTTCGATAGCAACAATAAAGCAGTCTTGCGACTAACTCCACGTTGTTGAAGCTGAACCGAGAGATCGGCAAATAAGAGATATTTTTGGCTAACGCTATCTAAATAAGAACCATCGATTGAGCAGTTGATTTTGCGTCGTTTTGAACGTTTCCGGTTGAGATCACATCTTTGCTGCATTCGATTTTACTCCACAGAACTTGGAATGGGCTATTTAACAGTATTAAATGGGTGGAAATAAATAAGCAAGATTATATAAACAAAGGTTAAGGAAGAAATTACGATGATGCTACGCGCCATCGGCATCTACAATCTATTTACTTTTTTACACCCACTGTCGATAACTTCATTGACGATTTTGGCAGTCAGAGCCGGATCAATAAGTTCTAAGTATTTCTGAATATTTACTTCTTCAAAGTTGGGGAGAAATTCCATTGTCATAATATATATAAATTTTGGAAAAAAACACTATTTAATTACAGCAGATTTTTCTCAGTATTTTCCTGGCAGTAGCGCTGTAGTCTACTTTTGGCTCGTACATATTTGCGTTAATTGTCAGCAGCTAATGCCTTTTTGTTGAGGTTGTTCAATATCTCAAGCAAACTAATAGTTTTATCAGTCGCAAAATCAACTGAAATTGCTTGATATTATCCTGACAGCAAAAACACGATTACTCACAATTTTATCCCTTGTTTAGAGGCTCTCCATTGTTTGGTTAACTTACTTTGGTGTTATTACTGATGCAAATATTGATTAGTAATCTAATATTCAACATCATATTATGTAAAAAGACTTAATTGAATAACTTTACAAACAATTCATACATGGCAGTATATTCCGATATTTTGAAAAGACAAGATAAATTAATAGTTTAAGAGTAAGGAATAAGTCAACCAGTTCTCATCACAATACTGCACCCACCAAACCCACGAATTCAATCTACTATGCTCTGTCACCAGTTTTGCACTTTATTTAATCCTCATTCCTAAGTAAGTGATAAAAACTACTAACCTGATGGAATATAAATATCTTTAACTACTTAAGTAAAGATACTGTAAAATACATGTATCGCCTAACCAGAGATGTTAGATTATGGGAAAGCAAGGCTCATAAGTTAAATCGGGGTAAACACGAAATTATGTAAAGCTAGATAAACAGTATAGATTATATCTACCCAGGAATACTTAGATTCTAATTCCCGAAGCTGCGTACAATATAGATGCTCATTTAAGGTTGTTTCGCACTCGTGAGTCAGAAAAAACCCTAATCAAAGGTTATATCTGTTGATGTTTCGCAGAAATAACCAGATTAAAGGTAGATGGCTGAATATTTGAAAAATAGCAGATGATTTAAATTGGATTGCACAAATACTAAAATAAAAAAGTTAGTTTAGCAGAGATGTTAGGAACTAGTAGAGTGAGAGAGAAAACCAAGCTTTGTTGAAATTGGATTCACAAAACCTCATTGTTGAAAAATTTATCATAAATTAAGCATATCTTGATGCTTAGGAGTGAGCTTTGATGGTCATTTTGATCTCAGTTTCTCCAACGTAACCTTCAATTTTTTTGCGTTTTTGCTGAAAAAAGGAGGTCGAATGACAGAATTCGTGTAACAAAAATTATTGGTTATTTAAACTTATCTAAACAAGTATTTTGGTGTTTCCAGCACTAGGCAATTGAAAAACTTTAAACAAATTTGGACATGATAAATAGATATGAAAAACAAGAAGTAGTAGTTGCAAAGCAATTGCACATTTACTCGGATCGATGTTATTTGCCTGAAGGGATACAACATATTCCTATGTTGTATCCCTTTTGGGGCAAAAGCGATGAAGTCTCATTGAATCCCATGAGCCGTCGCTACAACACCTACATTGATGCTGCTTCTCATTTATTCAAGCTGACTCAGCTAGAAAACGCTCAAATAGCACTGCTGCCTTTTGATTGGTCAAAATTTACCACTCATCCTGAGTCTTTAAAGATTGTTCAACAAATGTCTCAAGAAACAATGAGCCGAGGTATTCCGCTCGTTGTTTTTTACTTGGACGATGCGACCACATCTGTTAAACTCGACAATGCTTTAGTCTTTCGCACATCTATCAATCGTTCAACTCGTCTGCACAACGAGTTCGTCATTCCCGCTTGGAGTGAAGATTTTGTAGAAAACTACTGTCAGGGAAAAATACCATTGCGGAGCAAGTCTAGTCAGCCAATTGTGGGCTATTGCGGTTATGGCTCACTTGTGCAGCCGAGGAATCCGATCATAAATCAGCTACGTTTGCAACTTGGCGCAACTCCGAAAGCAGCTGACATTGTATCGAAATTTGGAATTGAACTTGTAAAACACGACTTACCCTGGCTATATGGTTCGCGGATTAGGGAGCAAGCATTGTTCATTCTTTCTAAGAGTCGAGGCTTGCAATGCAACTTTAGAATTCACGATGTGCTTCATCACACCGAAAAACTGACTCTGCCTCAACGTGAGCAATTTGTCGATAACATGCTCAACAGTGACTATATTCTCTGTACTAGAGGCGGCGGCAATTTTTCCTATCGTTTCTACGAGACCCTTAGTTGTGGTCGAATTCCGGTCTTCATCAATACTGACTGCGAACTACCATTTGAGCAATATATTGATTGGAAGCGCTATTGCGTATGGGTTGAAGAAGCCGATTTGCCCTATCTAGGCGATCGCATCCGCGAGTTTCACGCTCGATTGACACCGCAACAATTTCAAGACCTTCAAATTGAATGTCGGAAACTCTGGTTAGAGTGGCTTTCCCCCGAAGGCTTTTTCGCTAATTTCCATCGTTACTTTTAGAACATAATCGAACGGCTGTTACAGAACATTTATTATGACACGCATCCATGCTATCTGTTTAGCTAAAAACGAAGGCGACGTGATCGCTGAGACTTTGCAGTTTGCTAGCAACTTCTGCCATAAAATCTACGTTTTTGATACGGGAAGCATAGATGATACCTGGCAGCAAGTTCAAAAAGCTGCTAATAACGTAGTTGTTCCATTCCGACAAGAAAGTGTCCCGTTTTCTGATGGTCTACGCGCTCAAGTTTTTAATGCAGTGCGCGATAACTTTACGATCGGCGACTGGTTATATATTCTTGATGCTGATGAGTTTCTGGCAAAAGACCCACGTCAAGCAATTCGCATTGCAGAACAAGAAGGTGCCCAGCAAATTAATACGATTCAATACAACTTCCACTTTACTGAAGTAGATTGGCAAAGATATCAAAAAGGATTAGAGTCGCGGGAAACACCAATTACCCAGCGACGCCGATACTACCGCTTTACCAATATTGAGCAACGCTTGTTTAAGATCGACGCAGATTTAACGTGGACTGAACAGAGCGATGCAGGTAATCCCCACGGCTATATGGCTCCGAAAGGACAGAAAAAACTTAAAAAGTGTTCTTATAAAATTCCTAATTGCCACTATCAATATCGCGATCCGGAGCAAATACAATTGCGGTTGAAGACACGCCGATCTGCCAGGGATGTTAACCCACATAATTTCATCCACTATTTATCACTGGATATGGATATGAACTGGGAGCGCTACATCGCTTCTAGTAAGGAGTTGAACTACTACAACAACGATCGGATCTTCCAGATTCGCCTTGATGAGCGAATTGCCATTTTCAAAGAAAGATTTGGCACCCGCGACTTTTTTCGCTTTGATTTTCTAGCAGGTTGAGGCAACAATAAGATTCTATGTTTACTTGGCTTCGTCAGCAAAAAAATACGCTTGTAACTCGATGGGCATTGCGAGGTTGTAGTTCGGTTGGTACTGCGCCAAAATGTTGGGGGATTCCCCTAATCCAAAATGCTGGACAGCTAATCATTGGTGATGACTTCAGTATCTGGTCACATTTGAATCGTAGTCAACTGGAGGTTGGTGCTGATGGTGTGTTGCAAATTGGCAATCACGTTTTTATCAACACCGGCACCACGATTTCAGCCAAAGTTGAGGTCATAATTGGCGATCGCGTCCAAATTGCCAATGGCGTATCGATTCTAGACAGCGACTTTCATGGATTAGAAGATCGGCATAGTCCTTCCCCGGCGGAACCGATTCGGATTGAAGAAGATGTGTGGATTGCGACAAGAGCGATCGTGCTTAAAGGTGTCACAATTGGACGCGGAGCCGTAGTTGCAGCAGGTGCAGTGGTAACTTCCGATGTCGCGCCTTACACTTTGGTAGGTGGAGTGCCTGCTCGTTTGATTCGCCCTTTACAAAAGCCAGCCTATCAGCCTTTGTCTTTGTAGTCATGCCTAATTTTACTATTATCATCCCGGTTTACAATGCCAGCGCTTATATTGAGCAGTCTTTGGCTTCAGTTTTTGCTCAAAGCTATGGTGATTTTGAAGTAATTGTTGTTGATGATGGTTCAACCGACGATACGGTTGATCGAGTACACAAGTTCTCCCATCATCAGTCGCTGCGTTATGTCTATCAAAGCAATGCAGGACCTGCTGCGGCTCGCAATACAGGCTTACAACTAGCAAAAGGAGAGTTGATTGCCTTTTTAGATGCAGATGATCTATGGCATCCTCGCAAACTTGAAGCTCATTTTGAGCGAATGCAGACGAATGGCAAAATTGGCTTGAGTTTCAACTGGTTTGAAGTTTTCTATGATCGTCCAGAAGGCGATCGCTTGATGCCTTGGTTTGCACCACCGACTAAATCTACCCTGCAATGGCAAGATTTTCTCATCCGTAACTGGACAGGAACCAGCAGCACAGTTGTAATTCGTGCCGATTGTCTCAAAGGTAAACGGGGTTTTGATGCTCGGTTTCGCACAGGTGAAGATTATCAACTCTGGTTAGAAATTGCTCAAGATGGATGGGAAGTTAGTTTTATTGCTGATGCTCTCACCATTTACCGCAAGCGTCCGAGTAGTCTCACCGTCGATTATCTCCAGATTGCCCTCGATGAACTCTTGGTGATGAAACAAGGCGTTCAAAGTGACAATCCCAGCGCTAAGGCCGCAATCAATCTAGCGATCGCTCGTCGCCAAGTAGATGTGGCTTGGGCTTACTTCCGCTCAGGTAAAAAGCAACTGGCTTGGGAATCGCTCAAACAAGGCTACCGAGCAATTCCGGAATTTATTGTTGAACGTCTGACACGCAAATGGTTACATCGTCCCCGCAATCTTCTGATTTCTGCCAAAGCGCTATGAATACTGACCTGCCTTTAATTTCTGTTGTTGTCCCGATTTATAACGAGGAACAAGAACTTACTAACCTGCTGGATTCGCTGATGGCGCTCAACTGGCCGCCCGATCGCTTAGAGATTTTGGGCGTTGATAACAATTCAAGCGATCAAAGTTTGAGTATTCTACACACTTATCCAATTACAGTGCTGCAAGAGCCAGTACCTGGTCCTTATGCAGCGCGCAACACAGCTATCCGCCAAGCTAAAGGAGAGTTTATCGCCCTTACCGATGCCGATTGCATTGTCAGTCCTAATTGGTTACTAGAACTTTGGCAAGCATTTGATAACGCCCAGGTTGGTGCTGTCGGGGGTAGTTTAGTACCACGCACGATTACCAACTATGTCAATTACTTTGAAGGATGCGTTTTCAAAAGCCCAAATCATAGCCGAGGAACGGCTCGGATTCAGCCCTATGTGGTGACGGCTAATGTTATGTATCGCAAAGCGGTTTTCGATGAACTCGGACTGTTTGATCAAGAAAATTTTTCTGGGCCAGATGTTGAGATGAGTTGGCGGGTAGTGCAATCAGGACACTATACGCTAAAGATTTGCGAAGAAGGTCAGGCAGTCGTGGAGCACTCCTACCGCACACAACTGAAAGATTTTACTTACGTTTTAGAACGAGATGCCTATGGCTGGTTTTTTCTAACTGCAAGTCATCCCCAAATGGCTCCAGTTCCACAACCACTAAAGTACTTCATCAAGTTTTTAATTGGTTTAGCCGTTTATCCTTGGACAACGATCGCTCGCGTGATTATCGCTCCGATTAAGCGATCGCCCAGATGGGAATTACCACAAGATTTGCTCCGCCTGGCTGTGTTGTGGCATCACTTTGTGGGCACTTGGACAGCAAAACTAGCTTATCAAGGACGACAAGCGCCACGCCTACTTCGTTAATTAATCATGTTGAGATTACCACCAGATATAGAAAACGCCGAACATTGGATAGTTATAGAAATCAGGGAAATAAGTATCTTATGAATCCTGTCATTAGTATCGTGATTTGCAGTCACAATCCTCAGCCTGCCTATCTCGACCGAGTTATAGAAGCGCTCAAAGTTCAGACACTTCCTCGAACACAATGGGAGCTGCTCTTAGTTGATAACGCAAGTCTTTTGCCCTTGGCAGACTCCATCGACCTCAGTTGGCATCCTCATGCTAGACACATTCTTGAACCCCAGTTAGGGACAGTCTTTGCTCGCTTCCGGGGTTTAAAAGAAAGTCAAGGAGCTATTTCAATATTTGTGGATGATGACAATGTTTTAGACCCAAGTTACTTGCACCATGCGCTCAAAATTTCCGAGAATCATCCGCATTTAGGTGTTTGGGGCGGACAATCAACTGCCGATTTTCAAGGTGGAACACCAGAAGACTGGACTCATCCGATGTGGCCATTACTGGCAATCATTCAGTTTGACAAAGACGCTTGGTCAAACCTAGATTTAACCGAAACCATGCCTGTAGGGGCGGGTATGTGTATTCGGAAGCCGGTGGCGCAAAAGTACATTGATTTAGTACAGTCAGATCCGCGTCGCTTGAGTTTAGGGCAACGCGGTGAATTATTGCTGCGCTGCGAAGATTTTGATATTGCTTTAGCTGCGTTAGATGTGGAGCTAGGATTAGGTCGGTTTTCACGCTTAAAACTCGTCCACATCATGCCGATCGAGCGTCTGAGTGAGGGCTATTTGCTCAAGTTGGTCAAAGGAATCGTTTATTCTAGAGCGATCATGGATTTTTTAAGAAACAGACCACAAGCTCAACTTTCTTGGCGTACAAAAGTCCGCTATTTCCTCTCCTCTTGGCTGATGAGTCCACGCGATCGCAGGTTTTTGAAAGCAACCAAACAAGCTCAAGACCTGGCGGCGAAGCAAATTCAAAAAATGCAGGTCGATCCAGATGATTCCAGTGTGGCTCTACCCGTTTATCAACACGTAAAAATTTAGCGATCGCTAAATTTTTAGGATTCAATCATGGACAAAATACCAGTTTTGATTTGATCTCACCTTTTCACATTACTCCGATCGCGATCGCAAAATCGCCTTCATTAGAATGGAACCTACGCCCAAAGTTTCAGTTATCATTCCTGCTTACAATGCAATGAGTTTTCTGCCCCAGGCGTTAGATACTCTCTTCAATCAAACTTTTCAAGATTTTGAAGTTCTAATTATTGATGATGGAAGTTCAGACAATATTGCAACTTGGGCTGCTGAAATCACACATCCAAATGTTAAGCTCATATCTCAAGCTAATCAAGGACAGTCAGTAGCACGCAATAATGGAATTCGATTGAGTCAGAGTGAGTACATCGCCTTTCTAGATGCCGATGATTTATGGGAACCGACTAAACTCGAAAAACAAGTATCTGCTTTTATTAATAATCCTGAACTCGGATTAGTTGATACTTGGGTATTTGTAGTTGATGAGCAAGATAACATTCTCTCCAAAACCGAAATTTATTATGACGAAGGTAATGTTTGGCTACAAATGCTGGAATTGAATTTGGTAATGTGTGGTAGTTCTCCGATGGTTCGCCGTGAATGCTTTGAAACTGTTGGATACTTTAATCAAACCATTAAAGGGCCTGAAGACTGGCATATGTGGACGCGGATTGCGGCTCACTATCCATTTAAGATAATTTGCGAACCCTTAGTTCACTATAGACAGCATCCTCACAGTACCAGTCGCAATCTGGAGTTAATGGTTTCAAACATAATTAAAGCGATCGAAGATCTGTTTGAATCTGTGCCACTACAATTCCAGTGGAAAAAACGCCGAGCCTATGGTCGGGGATATCTTTACATGGCTTCCCTAGCTCAAAAAAGCAATAACTATCGTCAAGCAAGTTACTTTTTCTGGCGCGCCCTTTTGACCTATCCTCAGTTTTGTTTTTCCAAAGATAAACTTTATTTCATCATTAACAATCTGATTCATTGGGGGCTAGAGTATCAGAGCAATCACAAGGTCAATAGATTGATTGAACGGATTCCAGATTATCGTTCTAAAAAACAGTTTGAAAAACTTAGTTAACTATTAAGACTTCACGCTCAATAGGGTTGTTATAGTTATGGGAAAGCAAAAAGTTTATGATGCTATCGTCGTTGGTGCAGGAGCCAGTGGTGGTTGGGCTGCGAAACAACTTACTGAAGGAGGAATGGAGGTTTGCTTGCTTGATGCAGGTGAAACACCCCGCCAGAAAGAATGGTTGATTTTCAAGCAAGATATTTTACGTAAATTGAAGTATCGAGGTAAGGTTGATCAGCGATCGCTCTCGCTCCAACGCCAACCGATTCAATCCAAAACATTCGCTTGGGAATGGAATTATGAAAATTTTGTCGATGATATCGACAATCCCTACACCACCCCAGAGGATAAAGCGTTTATCTGGCTACGCAGCCGACAAGTTGGTGGGCGCATGGTTGTTAAAGCTCATGGGCGACAACTTTATCGGCTCTCAGACTACGACTTCAAAGCAGCCAGTCGTGATGGATATGGAGAAAATTGGCCAATCAGTCATCAAGACCTGGCTCCTTACTATGCTCGCGTCGAACGCTGGGTGGGTGTGCGAGGAACTCTCGAAGGAATTCCCCACCTTCCTGATTCAGTCGTTCTTCCCCATAGAGTATTGAGCGATGGCGAAGAACTTTTCAAAATTGCTGTCGAAAGTCGATGGAGCGATCGCCGAGTTATTCCTGGGCGCTTTGCACCGCCACCATCTACTGTCCCAATCGCTCAAAAAACCGGGCGACTGAAGCTGCGCTCAAACACTATTGCCAGCCAAATCATAGTCGATTCTGATACAGGTAAGGCCAAGGGAGTGGCAGTCATTGATCGTTATACTCACAAGAGTTACGAAATCTATGCCAAAGTCGTGATTCTATCTGCCTCATCGATTGAATCGACCCGTCTACTGCTCAATTCTACAACTCGTCAGCATCCAAACGGGTTAGGCAATTCTTCAGGTGTGCTGGGTCATTATCTGATGGATCATCTCAATTCCATGCTAGTCAGTGGCATCATTCCCAACCCAGAATCCTTTGCACGCAACCAGCCGACAGGTGGGTTTTACGTTCCCCAGTTTCGCAACATTGGTGATCGACATCCTAACTTTATTCGCGGTTACGGAATACAAGGTTCGGCTGCGCGCGAAGTTCCTGAAGACTCTGATCGAGTCCCCTTCACTATGACTGCTTTTGGCGAAATGCTACCTCGATTTGAAAACTATGTCACACTAGACCCTGATCACAAAGATGCTTGGGGAATTCCTGTTGCTCATATTTCTTGTGCCTTTTCAGACAACGAAGTTGCAATGGCTCAAGACCAGCTACAAACCCTCAAAGAAATGGCAGAGGAGACTGGGTTTTTAGTGGAATCAGAAAGCCGTACATTAGCTCCTCCTGGCACCGCTTTTCATGAAGTTGGAACGGCACGTATGGGAAACGACCCAAAGACCTCTGTGCTGAATCGCTTTAATCAAAGCTGGGATATATCGAATTTATTTATTACCGATGGTTCCTGCTTTCCCTCACAAGGCTGCCAGAATCCAACGTTAACGATTATGGCTTTGACAGTTCGTGCTTGCGATTACATTTTAGACCAGTCCCGTAAAGGAAATCTGTAAGTTCCACGGACATATGAAATCTCAAACCTACAATCTACTTGCAGTATCGCCTAGTGAAAAAGTTCCCTGTATTTCGGTGGCAATTTGCACCTATAACCGCGCCGATCGCCTGCAACTTGCCCTAGAAGCCTTATGCCATCAAACCTTAGAAGCATCTCGGTTTGAGATTTTGGTAATAGACAATGCCTCAACGGATAGCACCCACAGCGTCTGCCAAGCCTTTGAGACATCTCTGCCCCATTTACGCTATGTTTTTGAGCCGATTCAGGGGTTATCAAAAGCACGCAATACTGCTCTCCAGGAAGTGAAGAGTTCTTACATTGCTTTTCTTGATGATGATGCCATTCCTTGTCCTGCTTGGTTGGCTTCGTTACTGCACGCATTTCAAACTGTGCAGCCTGAGCCTGTTTGTGTGGGTGGATTGATCCGCCCACTTTGGGAGTTACCTAAACCGGATTGGGTTCATCCCACGATGGAGAGTCTATTTACGATCCTCGATGGCGGCGATCAGCCTCGCTGGTTCCGCCCCAATGAATTTCCTTGGGGTGCAAATGTAGCTTACCAGCGTGATGCGCTCTTGAAAATCGGCGGCTTTCACGAGAAGCTAGGGCGCAGAGGTAAGAGTCTACTTTCCGGCGAAGAATATTTACTCAATGCTACTCTCCAGAATCAGGGAGGGGGTTTCTATTACCATCCCGAAGCCGCGATCGAGCATTGGATTCCTAAAGAACGCATTGATCCCGAATGGTTAGTGCGGCGCAACTTTTGGCAAGGGCGCTCAGTTGCATTGATCGAAAATATGTTGGGTAAATCGAGAATTCGACAGCAAATCAGTAGTTTGTGGAGACTCCTGCTAGCGTTGCTTGATTCTTGGAAACTTATCAACCCGTTTGAGTCAGCTTTGCAAATCCGTATTCCGCTAAAGATGGAGTTATCCCTGCGTTGGGGATATTTTGTAGAAACTTGGTTGCCTCCTTCTACTTGAGCGATCGCTGATTAAATTGTTTAGCGTTCATTGTCACAGATGATTTTGACTGCTTACTGACTAAGCAACTATTGTCAGTTTAACCATTCATCCAGTTTAAGAATTTATTGTGAAAATTAGAAGCCTTCGATTGGGTCGCCGCCAACACCGCAAAAAAATCCGATGGAATTTCCCAGTGAATTCCCACTGGCAAAGCATGGAACGCCTGGTGCAGATGGGTATGAACGTTCCTCGCCAGCGTCTTTACTTGGGAATGATCGCAATGATCTTAGCGGCGCTGCTAGACGGCTTAGGCATCGGTCTCACAATTCCCTTTTTGCGGCTGCTGCTCAATGAGGGAAATGGCATTCACTTGCCTGCGGGGATTTTGCCAGGTGTTGATCTCTGGGTAAGTCAACAGCCTAAAGCAACGCTGATCGAACTTTTGGTGTTGACGATGCTAGTATCCCTTGCCCTAAAAAGCTACTTTAGCTACATGGCTGAGGTTTTAACTAGCGTTTATCGCGAGAAACTCATCGCTTTATTTAGAATGCGCCTTTACGAGAAATATATCAACGCGCCGATCGCATTCTTTGACAACCAAAAGTTAGGCACGTTGTCAAGCACCCTAGGAGAAGTGATTAGCATTAACATTATGCTGTCATTTCTGATTTCATTGATCACTGCTGGTTTTATTTTAATGGCCTATCTCGGAACTATGGTGCTGGTTTCGTGGCAACTGACGCTACTAATTGTCCTGCTAATTGGCAGTGTGGGCTTAGGGTTAAACCAACTGCTGCGTCGAATTAGAAAGTTTGGTAAAGCAGTAGTTAATGCGCGACATGATCTTAACATTCGCATTCTCGATACCTTGGCGGGCATCCGCGTTGTAAAATCTTACGCAGCAGAACGCTACGAGTTAGATCGCTTTGAACGCATCTCCAATGAAGTCACAGACACTAGCATACTAGTTGCTAAAAAAGTTGGACTAGTCGAGCCGTTGACTGAATTTTCCACTATGGCAGTAGCTATGGTGATTTTAATCGTCAGCTATGTACTGCTGATTTCACGAGGGTTGCTGTCAACCTCCGAACTAATGGCATTCATGCTGACGCTGATCAAAGTTGTGCCAGTCACAAAACGGATTAATACCGCGCGCGGCGCAATTCATCAATATCTACCTTCGGTGAGTATTGTGTGTGACGCACTGTTTTCTACGCAATCTGAGCAACCTCAGTCAGGCTTACGCAATTTTTCTCATCTGCGCGAGGGAGTTCAGTTTCGCAAAGTCAGCTTTGGTTACAATGATCACACAACCATTCTTAAAAATATTGATTTAGACATTCCCTGCGGTCAGACTATAGCGTTGGTTGGCTCGTCTGGAGCCGGTAAGTCAACGGTGGCAGCACTTTTACCACGTTTTTATGACGTGACAAGAGGTACGATTTATATTGATGGCGAAGATATTCGGAATTATGATGTCGCGTCGTTACGGCGGCAATTCGGAATCGTCAGCCAAGACACATACATTTTCAATGCTTCGATTCGCGATAACATTGGCTATGGTCTCGAAACGGTAAGCGATGATGCGATCCTCAAGGCTGCTTCTTTAGCCAATGCGGATGAATTCATTCAGCAATTACCGCGTGGTTATGATACCTTAATCGGCGATCGCGGTGTACAGCTTTCGGGTGGTCAGCGTCAACGTCTCTCAATCGCACGCGCAATTCTACGAGACCCAGAAATTCTCATTCTTGATGAAGCAACCAGCGCACTAGATTCTCAGTCTGAACGGCTTGTCCAAGAAGCCATTGAGCGCTTACGCCAAAATCGAACCGTCATTGTCATTGCCCACCGCTTGTCTACGATCCGCAATGCAGATTGGATCATCGTTATGAAGAACGGTGAAATCGTTGAGGCGGGCACTCACGATCAACTGTTCAACAATCGCGGCGTTTACTGGTCTTTTCATAACGTGCAATCTATACCGATGTCATCATAAACCCATAGATTTGGGTTTCCTTTTTGTTTTCTTTTTAAGTAGTAAAGAACAAATTTAATGCCAATTTTAAAGAGGAAAATGAATAGGTCTTTTTTCAAAAATACAATGGGATTCCTCTAGAAGCCGATTCCCAATCCAAAATCCAAAAGGGTATAAGTTATTGGACATCTAACCTACAATAACAGTCTTACTCTTGTGCTTAATTTCGTGTTCCATTGAATTCTCCACTCACTGTATTATGCACTTATCTATAAATAAGACAATGCAATCTGCGATCGCCCGAATTACATTTGTTGCCTCAATGGTTGTGCTGGGCAGCTGTTTCGCTCAAAACTCGCCCTTGATAACGGTTAATACAGCAAATGCCTCCCTTTCAGGTAAACTTAGTTTCACTCAAGCCCAATATAATGAAGCTATAAATTGGGATTTTGCGGGGGAAAATGGCAAATTCCAGTCCAATCCTTCTTTACCCAGTGCAGGATATCCCTGCGGAGTACCTAATGGCAACGGATGGAAGTTTGGGATTAGCAGTAATGAAAATGTTGGGGTCCTTGTTGCAGGAAGGGGGCTGCAATTAGCAGGCGCTGGTTATGACCAAGTATACAATGCGTGTACTGGTCCCAATACTCGTAAATCTATGCCTAATGCTCGAATCGAGTTGACTGACATTGTTGTAGACTATTATTCAATCAGCCAAAATACATGGGTCAGGGCAGTCAAACAGGCTGTAAGTGGTTCTGCCTTTACCGAAGACTTTATAAATAATGAGTCCACCGGAGCTGATTACAGAGCCGAAGCACAAGAGCATAACTCTGTGCGGTCTGGGATTGGCAATGCTGCTGGTAACGCTGGAGGTACCACTGGTCGTTTTGTACAGGATGGTTCAGTTGGCTATAACTTCCATGGCTTCGCCTATAGGTTTAATATTCGCTGGTCAGACGTCAAGGCTGTGGTCGTTTCTCAAGCCATGCGTTGTATTCCCCATCAGGGTACTGACTTAAGCGATTGCAACAAATTGGGGTACATCGCGAATGTCGGTATTGATTCTTGGGCAACCACTACAAGTCCCTTTAATGGATTTGCAACTCACGGTGGAGTAAGCTCAGGGAGATTTAAGCCAGTTACCACTGATTGGCAAATATTTACCAATTACACCGGACCCAAAGATTTTGTGGGTATTACGCCTCCGCCCGTGCCTCAGTTCTAGACTATAGCATTTCTCATTTGGATGCAGTACGCTTTTACCCCACCCTCACCGCAGTCCTACGGTCTACACACATCGCTCGTCTTGCAGCCTATCTTCAACATGGACATAAAAATCTTATTGGTATCCAGTTACTGTGGCGAGGTTAGTTAAAATTGTAAGACCTCTGGCAACACTTGTCGGTTACAACCTCTAAGGAAGGAACTAAAGCCCCTTAAAAAAGCGGCTTTGGTGGATCTAATAATTTTGTTTCATTCCTTAACCAAGCAGTATTGCTACCTCTGGTTACTCCTCTTGTTAAAACCTAGATAGCAGATTTATGAGAAATAGCTTAAGGGAATGTAAACTACTCAATGAGACTACTAGTTAAATGAATATAAATTGAATTCTTTCATGTAGTTAATCATTAAAAAAATGGCAAAGAAAATTGTTATCGCTGGCACAGTTCGCAACTGTGAAAAAAGTTTACACAAAACATTTAAAACTTTAGATAAAATCTCAGTATTATTCGATCAATGCCAATTTATAATTATTGAGAGTGATTCTAACGATAAAACTGTAGAGATGTTAAAGGGTTATCAAAGAAAAAATCCAAATATCATGATAGTTTCTTTAGGCTCTTTATTGAAGGATTTACCATTAAGAACACATAGAATTGCCTATTGTAGGAATAAGTTTTTAGAAATAATCGAGAGTTGTCATAAGTTAAGAGCCTTTGATTACCTGGGCGTTTTTGATATGGATGGGATTAATAACCTTCTTAGCCCTAAAAGTGTTTTCAGTTGCTTTCAATATGATGATTGGGATGTCATGACTGCAAACCAACTCATAAACTATTATGATATTTGGGCTTTGAGACATCCAGAATGGTGCCCAGGAGATTGCTGGACTGAAATTAACGCTTGCAAAGATATATTTGGATATATCCCTTGTGAGAAGTTATTTATTAAAAGACGGCAAATATTTATTCCTAAAGAGACACCACCTATCGAAGTTGAATCTGCATTTGGTGGATTTGCACTTTATAAGATGAACTCAATTTTAGGTTGTAGATATAGCGGCGGAAATGAAAATAATGAAGTTTGTGAACATGTTGAATTTCATAGACAAATTAGAAAAAATGGAGGGAAAATTTACATTAATCCTCAACTAATTAATTCTTATGGAAACACACCATATGATTCCTGGTCAGATTTGATCCGCCCGAGAACTATAACCTATTTAATGAAGTCAGGCTTAATTAAAATGATCGCATAACGCTCTATAGAAATCAAAATAGTAATCTACTTTAAACAGTTCTATTTGCCTATAGATACTGGCTTTGTTAAGGTAGGCGAAAAAACCATGTTTTTATCCTTCAAAAGTAATATTTAGTTATCACGATACACCATAATAATTCTTCATATCAGAGACTCATGCGTAGACCTGTTGTAACAGTTTTTTATCAGTTTGACCCGTGGAGTAAGAGCTTAGGTGGTATCCAGACTGTTATTCGTTCTTTCATCAAGTATGCACCTGACACTTTTGAGGTGCGGCTAGTCGGAACCCAAGTAGAGAAGCGGGTTGAACCCGGAATCTGGCAAAAAATGAATTTGATGGGTCGAAATATTCAGTTCATGCCTTTATTTACACAGCCGAAAGAAAACGGCAAAAGTTTGATTCCAGACTCGGTTCGCTATACTGCTGCATTGTTTCGTCGTTCCCTCGCGTCGGATTTTATGCACTTTCATCGGCTAGAACCGACGTTAGCAACGCGGCACTGGTCAGGAGACAAAACCCTGTTTATTCACAACGATATTCAACAACAGATCCAAACTTCTACCCAGAAAGGCAGTATCCTTTGGCAGTATTTTCCATCTGCTTATTTTGCGATTGAACGTCAAGTTGTGCCTCAGTTTACCGAAATTTTTTCTTGCAACACTGCTTCGGCAGCCTTTTACAAAGAGCGCTATCCGATGTATGCCGATCGCGTGCAATATTTGCGAAATACGGTTGATGATGATGTGTTCTTTGCACTGTCTGCGACCGAGCGTGTACAAGCTCAACGAGCGATCGCGCGATCGCTTGGTCTTAAAGAGCAGACTCGATTCATTCTCTTTGCGGGTAGACTGCACGCCCAGAAAGATCCTTTGTTACTAATCCAAGCAATGGCAATACTTGCCGATGCCAACGCTCACTTACTGATTGCTGGAGAAGGCGATCTGGAAAACCCGATTCGCGCCGAAATTGCCCGCCTCAACTTGAGCGATCGCATCACGATGCTAGGAGCACTAGCACACAGCGAATTAGCAAAACTACAGCGTGTTGCCAGTATCTTTGTACTGTCAAGCGTCTATGAAGGCTTACCAGTCGTAGTATTAGAAGCGCTCTCTAGTGGTACACCCATCGTCACAACTCATTGCGGTGAAACGCCCAACTTGCTGACGCCTCAATCTGGCGTAGTTTGCAAGGAGCGAACATCTGAAGCGCTGGCTGCTGCTATCAAGCAAGTGCTTGCCTGCCCGCAAAATTTTCCAGTACAAGCCTGTACTGATGCGGCTAAACCTTTTCACGCCAGCGCGATCGTCAAAGATGTTTGTGCCAGAATGATGCAGCGTTGGCAGGCACGCCAAGTACACGAACGATTGTCTGTCTAAAACTGCTGATTTAACTCAGGCTTGAATAGCATTGTCTGGCGTTGCGAAATCATGGGATGATTTCGCCAAGTTTGTCACGAATTTTCAATGGTTTCAACCGCAAATTCATCCCGCATTTATGCAAAGCCGCATTGTTTCTATTCAATAGATTTTCTTTTTACTATTCTTTAAGTCTTTCATCACCATGCAAGTTCAGCTCACAGCCAAGCTAGAAAAGTTAGCTCATGCTATTCAAAAGCGTAAGGTTTTAGGATTGTCTGCCAGGGACAAGCAAAAACGAGGAATTGAAGTCACAGTTCGCTTGATTTCTAACTTTCCAACACTTTGGGAAAGAATCACCGATCAAACTCCCAAAGGATCTTGTCAGTGGGGAAACACATTGTTTTTGGGAGAAGGAGAGGCAGATATATACGTAATCTTAAATACGAGTACGCACGATTATGCCGGAAACCCTTTACCTGTGATTGACTTACCTACGCCAGATAAAGTGTGGGGCTTACACATGGAACCACCGGACTATGTAAAACTGTTTCACTTGGATCAACCGAATGAACATGACAAAATTTCCCGTTTTTATACCAACTGCCCAGATTTATACGAACAAGACCCAACTAAATATGTGCCTTCCCCACCCTACGTTTTGATGCATGTTGATCGTAGTTGGGACTTTCTTGCGAAAGCTTCCTTACCTCAAAAGACGGAAACGCTGTGTATGATTTCTTCGGGTCTCAAAACTCTAGAAGGGCATAAAGCGCGGTTGGACTTTATTGAACGCTTAGTTTCTAGCAATTTAGAGTTCTCCCTTTGGGGAAGAAGCAATCAATTCAATAAATATTCAAATTATCGGGGAATTGCACCAACAAAATGGGAAGTCCTTTCTCCTTGTAAATACTCGATTGTTGTCGAAAACAGTATTGTTCCTTTTTACTGGACTGAAAAAATTGCAGACTGTCTGCTTTCTTTCTCGCTACCGCTATATTATGGCAGCCCAAATATCAACAAGTATTTACCCGAAGAGTGCTATATTCCCATTGATATTCACGATCCAAACTGCTCGGAAAAAATTAAAGAGATTATTGAATCTGGTGAATATGAAAAACGCCTTCCTGCTATCTTAGAAGCTCGCAATAAGATTCTTTACGAGCAAAATTTATTTGCTTTTTTAGATCGAGAAATAAAAGCATATTTCTAAGATATATAGAATCAATAACTTATCCCATAATACTTTTTTGAGTCCAATTTATTTTTTGAATTGGTCTAATTTAAGTGCGGATTAGTATTATTTTCCAAAAGTCCCATTTACCTGAATAGAACATGAAGATTGCAGTTATCGGTGCAAAAGGGTTGCCCCCAGAAGAAGGCGGTATCGAACATCATTGTGCAGAAATTTATCCACGTATGGTTGCTCAGGGTCACTCGGTAGACCTCTTTGCTCGCTCTTTTTACACAAGAATGCCTGCATTTAGACAATATGATTTCAAAGGGGTTCGAGTGATTTCTCTACCGTGTCCCAAAGTGGGCGGTTCAGATGTAATCATTAGTTCAGCATTCGGCGCTATGCTAACAGCTGGAGATTATGACATTGTTCACTTTCATGCTTTAGGACCATCGTTATTCAGTTGGTTAACGCGCATGATCTCACCAGCTAAGGTTGTGGTCACTTGCCACGGTTTAGACTGGCAACGTGCGAAATGGGGAAAACTGGCGCGGTTGTCTATCTTGCTGGGTGAAAAAATTGCTGTTTCCAGTGCCCATGAAATGGTTGTAGTGTCTGGTGCATTGCAATCATACTTTATTAACAACTACAGTCGAGACTCTGCCTATATTCCTAACGCCCCAGCCAGCTATCCTGCTTCTGATACTAAATTTACTTGGACTTCCTCGTTGGGTTTGGAGCGAGGACGGTACATGGTGTTCTTAGGCCGGCTAGTTCCTGAAAAGTGTCCTGATCTGTTGATAAAAGCATTTCAATCACTTCAAAAATCAGGTTGGAAACTGGTTTTAGTCGGAGGAGATGATTCTCCCACCTTTAAAGCAAAGTTGCTCAGTTTAGCTAACAATAATCCAAATATTCTTTTTACTGGTCCACTCTTGGGTGCTTACCTGGCGGAAATTGTCAGAGGTTCGGGGTTGTTTGTGCTACCTTCAGATATTGAAGGATTACCGATGGCAATGCTAGAAGCTATGGCAGAGGGTGTTCCAATTATTGCCAGCGATATTTTGCCTCATAGGCAACTTCTCGGACAAAATCGAGGCGTACTTTTCCGGAAAGGAGATGTTGATTCATGTATTGAGAAGCTAGATTGGGCAATCCATAACACTCAAGAAATTCAAAAATTCGCTGAACAAGCAAAAATTTATGTCAGCGCGAACTATAACTGGGAGCAAATTACAAACAAGTTTATTGATCTGTACAATAGAATCTTAACAAAACCACTTACTGTTCCTACTTCGACACTAGCCTCACTATATACAGATCAGGTAAAATCTGCTACATTAATGGAGTCAGGACTCGGTACGAAGTATTTGGAAGCAGACAGCTAATCTAAATTAGTGAAGATATCCACATTTGGTGAAGTCAACACAGCATTAAAAATAGACACTCTTCTACAATTTATAGCCTTGACTATTTCTCTCAAAAGCTATGAATATTGGAGAATAAAAGCTGGAAGCGACAACAATGCAATCCTCAATCCAGCCGATTAATAGCTTCGATAGCACGAAAAATATTTCTCATAACAGGAAAGATTTCATGAAAAGTATGCCAGTGTTAGCGTTCTCACTAAAACGCAATTTTTGGAGTGCGCTTGCTTCCTTTGCCTCAGTGCTCGTCGGATCATATTTATACTTAAAAATGACCCCACCAGTTTACGAAGGTTCAGCTCGGTTGATTCTTGATGATCGAAGAGTTAGCGTTTCTGATCTGGGACAAGCGTTAGCGGCAAATACAACCTCAGGAAATGCAAACCCGATTGCAACTCAAGCGGAATTAGTTTCCTCGAAGCGCGTTTTAAAACGAGCATTGGAGATTCTATCTCATAAAAAATTATCTCATAAAATTACCTCAATTGATAAAGTTGGTTCTAGACTCAGAGTAAAAATTGTGCCCGCTACCAATATTCTGGAATTGCGATACAAGGATTCAGATCCTGAGTTAGTTGCAGCTATGCTAAACGCGATATCTAACGCAATGGTGCAAGAAAATGGAGAGTCCATTCGTCAACAAGCTTCATCAGTTCGGAAGTTTATTGAGGGGCGAATCCCGGAGCAGCAAGAAAAGCTAGTGCGTGCGGAAACGGCTGAAAGTCGGTTCAAACAAGCTAACAGCATTGTTTCTCTGGAAACTCAAGATACCAGTTTGACTAACAGCTTAACCACTTTGGAAGATCAAGAACGCACATTGATGGCACAACTTCAAGAAGCACAACGAAAAAGTGAACAACTTCAAAAAGTTATTGGCAGCAAAAATATTCAAAGTGCTTATACAGCATCACGTGCTGGTCAAGATGACGAACTTAAAGGTTTGCGAGCTAGGCTTGCTGAACTAGACTTGCAAATTAGTGAGGCTCGGAGTCGTTTCTCCGATCAACATCCATCGGTGATTAACTTGCTTCAAAAGCGAGATGAGATCCGCGCTCTATATAATCAAAGTCTTAGGCGGATTGTTCCTGTTGAATCATCGATTCCTGCAAACGAAGTTGCATCTGATGACTTGAGCCGTAGCTTGATCTCTACGTATATTACAGGTAATATTGACTACAACGCATTAATAGATAAGCTAAAAGTTATCAGAAGCCAAAAAGCTGCTTTGGAATCGCGCGTGACTGAGTTACCTGCTAAACAACGAATTCTCTCTGCTTTAGTGCGTAGGCACGAACAGGAAGCCACAACTCTCAAGTTACTACAAAATAAGTTAGAAGAAGCACGGATCGCGGAAGCGCAACTCGTCAGTAATATTCATATTGTCGGGCTGGCTTCCGTTCCGACTTCGCCTGCAAACCCGAAGCCAATGGTTATTTTGCTGTTAGGAACAACAGCAGGTTTAGTGTTAGCGATCGGTGTAATTCTTTTGGGTGAAATGCTAAATACAAAGATTGGCAGCGCAGAGGAAGTAGAAGATCAGATTAAGCTACCAGTGTTGGGAAATCTTACCGAGCGATTACCAATACAACCGGGTCAGTTAGACCGCTTTTTGAACAATCCAAAAGCAGTTGAACCTTATCGTCGGTTGCTCAAAAAGTTACAACTCAATAACAAAAACCAGCTGAAGTCTATTCTCATCAGTAGTAGTATCAGTGGCGAGGGAAAATCGAGTGTCTCTGTCTATTTAGCAAGTGTAGCAACAATGTTGTCTAAAAGAACACTGCTGATTGATGCTGATTTGACTAATCCATTACAGCACTACTTTTTTAACTTGTCGGCTCAGCCTGGTTTGACTGATGCTGTATGTGAAGAAGCATCGCTGCTGTCTGTGGTACAACACACTGAGATCGAGGGTCTTGATGTATTGACATATGGCGGATTCCCCAATCGTCATGCCCAAGTTATAGAAGCGACGGCGATGAAAAAATTGATTGCGACTGCAATGACCCTTTATGATTTAGTAATTATTTGCACTTCACCTTTACGGGAGTACACGGATGCGATGACCTTAAGTGGTGAGACGGATGGAGTTGTGTTAGTTGTGCGCCCTGACTTTACGCCTAAAGCGATCGCACAGCAAATGATTGATGATTTACAACGCAGTGGTGCTTCGATTTTGGGAACAGTAGTGAATGTGACTCCTGACCCCATAAACCCCTTGCGTGTATCAAACAAAGAGGGTAAGCTCATGATGGAAGAAACGGCAAAACATGAGATTAAAGCAAACAAAGGCGATCACTTCCAACATATTGAGGGACAAAGGTTTTTCTAAACATATACAATATAGTACTTATACTATATTGTATAGACAATAAAATCTCGACAAATCAGTGATTTGATTATTAATCGGAAGATTCTTCAATCATTCATACTTGATAAATCGTAATTCGTAATTAAAGCCAGTTACTAATAACGCAAGTTGCTAGTGACTCTTATAGACACTCACTTGGGGACAGTTAAGCAATAAAATGCCCTCCAAGAAGAGAAAATGAGAAGGACTATATGCTAAACGAAATAATTTCCATATATGCTATCACAGACGATTTGTTAAAGGCGATTGGACATAATGAAGATTGTCGTCGAAAAAGGTGGTTGTAGCACCGGACTGCTTCAAATTAGAAAGCCACTGCGGTGAGGTATCCGGGGCTATGCCTTTTTCGATGAAGTATTCAATTTGACAACGGGATTGGTGACTTATACCGTCGTTGTCAGTCCAGACGTGCCAGTATTCAATTGTTGGTTTGGGTGATGAGTTATTCTGCATAATAATGGCTCTTTTTGATCCGAAATGTATTGAAAGGCGAATTAGAAATTACGAATTACGAAATTCTAACCGTATAATTAGGGACTTCCCATTTGTTGCTTTCAATCCAGAAAAAGGTAGGTTTTTGAGTACTTAGGGACTTCCAGAAAATAAACTATTCCATCAGCAAGAATGATAATCATTTTAAATGAGGGATGAAGGGGCTGCGCCTTCATCCCCCTTTTGTAGTAATTTGAATAATGACAGAGTTTTTGAGTGTGGTAACTGGTGGCTATAGTATTAACTGATTCTCTCAAAAAGTTGTTAATTAAAACTGCATGTCAATTACAGCACTTCCAGCAGCTATGAGGTACATCCTCAAATCTGAAAGCTTTGATAGGAGAGGGCAAGGAGAAAAACTGTATTGCATAATAGCCGGAAGCGCTGTAAAAGGTGCAGCAAAGCGTAAATTTAGCTTACTATCCGCCCTATCATAAGTAGGTGGGCGCTAAAAAACACAACTAGATTAAGAAATGTAAATCGCTTAAAAGCTTACATTCAAAGCGTTTCTGGTGCTTTACATAAGTTTACGTAGTTCGGTTTAATTGTGCCTACCTACTTAGTAAATATAATCCGATAGAAAGGACATGGGCAATACTAGAGAATCATTGGAATGGCAGCATTTTAGATGAAGTGGAGACGGCTTTAAAGTTTGCTAGTACTATGAAATGGAAAGGTTCTCATCCAGTAGTTAAGCTAGTATACAAAACTTATGATAATGGGGTAAAGCTTACAAAAAAAGCTATGGCTCAAATTGAAAAACAGATTGAGCGGCTAACCGATTCTACTCATGAAGTTTTCCCAAATTTAGGTAATTGCTTTATTGATATTTGTTGTAGTAAAACAAAAGTTATTTGATTTTAATAACAGCATTTATTTAGCTACAAAACATACTAATCTTACACTGTTTAACTTCAAAGCAGACACACAGTGTATAGATTCTTCATGCATAGATGAGGGGGAGAAAAGGGGTTGCCGAGGGCAACCCCTTTTCTCCCCCTTAAAATGATTATCATTCTTGAGAAAACCTGTCTCTTGTTTTTCTTGGAAAATTTATTCTTTGGAAGTCCCTTGGCGCAAATATCGTGATTGGCAGTATTGCTCTGCGAACAGTACGACTGTTGCTGCAAGGGAAACTAGTACCATTGCCTGCGATCGCCTGTCGCAGCAAATAAGCAATATCGTTCAGCGAGCGTGATGGCAGGGCAAAGGCATCTAAATATTGACGAGTCGGAATCATAGTGAAATTTAGCAAAACTCTAATCAGATAAGACTTTCAGGAAATTAAATATTCACTCACATGGTAATGATAATCATTTTTTAAAATTCTCATGAAACTCATCTCTGTAAACGTCGGACTTCGGACTGCCGCCTGAAGTGAACTGGAAAGGGAAAACAGTTAGCACTGGAATTTTTAAAGAACCAGTTAGCAAACGGGTGATGCTGCGATGCCTTCGGGGGGCGTAGCCAACGCTCAATTTAGACGGTGATGGGCAAGCCGATCTAACCGTTCATGGAGGAGCAGACAAAGCAGTCTATGTCTATCCCTTCGAGCATTACAATTACTGGCAAGGTGAATTGCCTGATATAGAACTGCCTCTAGGCATCTTTGGTGAAAATTTCACGACTACTGGACTCAGAGAAGAAGAACTGAACATTGGCGATCGCTTCCATATCGGCACTGTCAAAAAGCAATGCGACGCGACAGGCATCTTCGTTTCAGTTTTTGTCTAATAGTGATTAATTACTGACAACTAGTGCGGGTGCGCGATCGTAGTAAACCAATCTTAAAAAAGTCAAAAAGTTATCAGACCAAGGGTTTGGGAATTTTGAATGCCGCAAAATAGCTAAAATATTCTGTGCTAACTCATCACGTTGGACGCTAGACTAGAGTTTGGCATTTGATGTTAGCTGCAATCTTTAAGGACTTGGCTAGCATTCATCGACAATATCAAATAAAACGCGCTGAAAAATATAAAAATTTCCTTAAAATCCTGATGAGGACGATACCTGCTCATGTTTCTTAACAGAGAAAAGCAGGTCGTCTGACCGTTGGGCATCTTAGTATTGAATTTATTACGAGGTATGTTGAGAGCTCATGGTTTGGCCGTTTAAGCCCAAGTTTAAAAAACAAATTGCGCGGATTGAAATTACTGGTGCGATCGCCGGTGCTACTCGCAAACGCGTCCTAGAAGCCCTGAAAACTGTAGAAGAAAAAAAGTTTCCGGCATTATTGCTCCGTATCGATAGCCCTGGCGGTACAGTCGGAGATTCCCAAGAAATCTACAGCGCCCTGAAGCGTTTGCGCGAAAAAATCAAAATCGTCGCTAGCTTTGGGAATATTTCGGCTTCTGGAGGAGTCTACATCGGTATGGGAGCCGAACACATCGTCGCCAACCCTGGGACGATTACAGGTAGTATTGGTGTGATTCTGCGCGGGAATAACTTGGAACGCTTGCTAGAAAAAATTGGTGTTTCCTTCCAGGTAATTAAGTCTGGCCCTTTCAAAGACATTTTGGCTTTTGATCGGCAACTTACTCAACCAGAAGAAATCATCCTGCAAGAGTTAATTGATACAAGTTATCAGCAGTTTGTGCAAACGGTAGCTGATGGCCGTTCTTTAACAGTAGAAGCTGTAAAAAGTTTCGCCGATGGTCGGATTTTTACTGGACAGCAAGCCCTAGAATTGGGTGTTGTAGACCGACTGGGCACAGAAGAAGATGCCCGTCGCTGGACAGCCGAACTGGTTGGTCTTGACCCAGAAAAAACTCTCTGCTATACCCTAGAAGAACGTAAACCCTTATTGAGTCGCGTTCTACCAGGGAGTCGTCAGTTTTCATCAGGAATTGGAGCCGGCATTGATTGGCTCGAATTTGAAATGTCTACTAGTGGTTTACCGTTGTGGTTATATCGACCCTAATATGAGTTAGGAGGAGCCAGTGCGGTCTTGGGGTTTCCCCAAGTGGAGCAACTGGCGTTTATGAGTGAGGAGTTAGGAGTTAAAAATCTTAACTTCTCATTCTCAACTCCTAATTCCTCACTCTTGTGTTTTAAGGAGGATTTTGGCGTGGACTGGCAAATGCGGGCGATTCGCGGAGCAACAACCGCTTCAGAAAATACTGTTGAGGTAATGCAAGAGGTGGTTACAGAACTACTAAATGAACTGGAAAACCGGAATCAATTCCAGCCGAGGGACATGATTAGTGTGACTTTTTCGGTGACACGCGATTTGGATGCTATTTTTCCAGCTGCGATCGCGAGATCGCGTCCTGGTTGGGATAATGTGGCCATGTTGGATGTGCAGCAAATGCACGTTGAAGGCAGCTTACAGCGCTGTATTCGGTTCTTAATCCACGCTTATCTGCCAGCCTCCGCCTCAATTCATCATATTTATTTACGCAACGCCGCCAGCTTGCGTCCCGACTGGAGTTTACCCCAGACTTTACAAACATCACAGCCAGCAGTTAAGTCAAAAGTGTAAATTACTTAAATAAAATATATTTAACAAACAGCACAAAAGTATAATTATGTGCTGACGCGGCTGCTCAACCTACTGCTGATGGGAGAATATTACTAAGTTTGCCGTAGTGATTTGAGGTCTATTGGTGAGGCGATCGCGCCCAAAATCAATCGCATTTATCATAAAGTACTATCCACATCTTTGGAATCACCCTGCTCTTCCTCAATTTCCAAATCCAGAGCAAATATCAAAGCTTGTTTGATTTTTAGTAGTGTTTCATCTGGCAATTTGCCGAGTTTACGTTCCAGTCTTACAGCAGGGATTGAACCTAAACCTTGAATATTAGCGACAGAACCTTGTCGTAAAAACAGCAGTGTAGGCAGTTCAACTTCGTATGCGCTACCCCTATTTTGCATAGTTACTGGTACATACAGAACTAAAGCGCGGGGTGGAGTGGGATCATAGCGAGACACAACGATAACAGGACGCGTCTTGGCTGCAAGTCCTAAATCGACTAGCCACACTTCACCAGGTTTCGGGTTCATCAATCAAATCCAATACTTCTTGTTCAACCACTCTGGAACGAAGAATATCTAAAGCATCCTGATCTGCCAGTTCAATAATCTCTGCAAGGCATTGTCGCACTTGTTGAGCAATGTCAGGTTGCCATTGACGTAGTTTTGTGTCGAGTTCTTGGACTAAAGCATCCATTTCAAGTTTCCATAACAAGATGTCGTATTTGCTTCTATATTAAGGTATATGCTGGCATTTCTGAGATGACGCAAGTTAGGATCAGATCAACAATTAATAATTCGATTGAACAATAACCTCTAAGAGGATGTTTGAAAAGTGGTTGGCTGTGACTTTAGGTACTTCTAGATCCCCCCTAACCCCCCTTAAAAAAGGGGGGAACCGGAATCAAAGTCCCCCTTCTTTAAGGGGGATTTAGGGGGATATAAAACTTTTTATACCGGCAATAGGACTTTTCAAACATCCTCTAAAGTATACTATTGTACCAATTAAAGGTGCGATCGCTTCGAGAGGTTATTTTTATGGTTGTTGAAAAATCTTTTTAGTTTAATTGAGCGTAATATTCTTCGCAACACCGTTGCTATGTTCAAACTTGTTTTGACTTAGCGGTAAAGACTCTTGAGAAAGGGATTCTAAAAATTTAACTGCTTTTAGTAAAGATTCTCCCGATAATTGTTCCAGCAGTGTTATTGCTCTTGAGCGAATTTCTTCAGGTGGAGTCATGGGCAAGTTGACCTCATTTACATCTAGCTTCAACTGTAATCCAATTTTTTTGTCCTCTTCTCTGCCTAAAGTCTTATCCTTACAGGTTTCTCTGTGTTGTAACTCTAGGGGAAACGCACCTTATTTACTAATAAAATCTAAGAGAGATTTAAAAATGACATAGATAATTGTAAAAATCGATAAAATGATCAATAAAATGAATAAATTCTCTCTGAAAGGTATGATTCAGCTTATCTAATGCTAAATCATTATTTATAAATACTAAAATAATTCAATATTTGAGTCTATAAAAGTATGTTTATCTAAAGGAAAAATGAAATTTTCCCTAAAAAGCCAAATTCAAATTTTGATATGTGAGTTTAAGCTAGCTCTAAGACTCTTGATAAATAATTGTTATCCAGCCCAGGGAGAAACTATTTATTTTTTATTCCACGTTTGACACGCTTCTCTTGACCTAAAAGATTGACTGCAATATGTCTGAGAATTGCAAAATTCTGTGGAGGATTATCTTTTCTAATGCGACAGTCATCTTCCTTCAAGGCGACATCTAATAACGGCAGTCGCTACAACGGGGGGAACCCCCGCAACGCGCTGCCTCTCCAATGTAATGAATTCTCAATTCCCCAATGACTGCGAATAGAATTACCAAACTGTTTAGCATTTGATTCCAGGCTACTGATAAAATAATGGGTTTCAACCGTTGTTTCACCATTTAATGAACGGACGGATTCTACCATTCCAACACGATTAAATTTTGACCAAACTGAATCTGGATTAAGCCGAGGTTCCATTAACATTACGTAATTGCGGATTTCATGACGACCATGCCCTGTTTCTTCTGTTTTATATGTGCTATGTGCAATCCCCTCAAACCCTGTAGCTATGCCTGAAGAGAATAGTTTTTCAACTTCATCATAAAGGTTGCCTTAGTTCTTCTTTTCCAACCATCCGCTCCACAAATCACAGCAGATACAGCAATGGTCATGATATCAATTAAATTGTGTCGTTTAGTGCGGTCAATTCGTGGGTCTTCTATTCCCCAAAAATGGTCAGCAATCGTGATTTTTGGTTTGAGCTTCATCTTAAGAACTGGGAGAATGTAATTCTTCTTTCTGATAAATGTGAGAATACCATGTTCTCTGACAAGCAGCCGTCCTGACTTTTCACGCCATCTGTAATAAGTCACTTTGAAGAGTTTTCGATGGCGTAACCGCCCTTCTTGGTAGCGATCGCATAAATTGAGTTTTTCTTTGGGCTGATCTTCTTGTAATTCCTAGTCATTCATCTAAAACTATTGAGAATCAGACTGTGAGAAAACCTACGCTATTAAGTGGGGAAGTGACCGTGAAAATTCAGGCAGCCGTCGGCTGCCTCTAACTCCCCATCATAATGATTATTATTTTCATATTTATTGAGATTTAATTTCCTCAAAGCCTTATGTAGTTTGAGTCTTGGTGTATTTTATCTTGATTCAAGCTCGTCAATATTTAGATGCGTTTGCCCTGCTTACTACAAACCCTCAAAACTAACTTGACAGTACGAAAAATGTGCTTTTTACCTTTATCTATATTTGGTATTTATTATCAATAGACTCCCAAAAAGAATTGTTTTGACGTAGCACTGCTACGTCAAAACAAAGGTTCTGGGTAACGCATATTTAATTTCTGTAGATGTCTAATGCGTAAGTCCTAAAAATTATAAATTTTTGCTTTAGTTCTGAAATCGCTTGCAAAAATACCAATCTCTAAGATTGACAATGTTCAAAGGTGTCCCAACTACGCTCGTTGTAGACATCGCTCCTCTTAACGTCAAGGTATTATGTACTCGAACACCGTGCAGCATACAATCTGAGGTTTTGCATGAAAGTAGCAGTTTTCAGTACAAAAGCCTATGATCGGCAGTTTTTGTCAGCTGCAAATTCTCCCACCCAACACGAGTTAGTGTTTTTTGAACCCCGTTTAAATCGGGATACAGCTATCCTTGCTGCTGGATTTCCGGCGGTTTGCGTATTTGTGCATGATCAGGTTGATGCCCCAACCTTGGAACTTCTCGCCTCTCAGGGAAATCGCCTGGTTGTTCTTCGTTGTGCAGGGTTTAACAATGTAGACTTAAAAGCCGCAGCAGACTTAGGAATTACCGTTGTTCGTGTTCCTGCCTATTCGCCTTATGGGGTAGCAGAACACGCCGTAGGATTGATTTTGAGCCTAAATCGCAAAATTCATCGTGCCTATAACCGTGTCCGAGAAGGCAATTTTTCCCTAGATGGACTGTTGGGATTTAATTTGCATGAGCGCACAGTGGGGATTATCGGCACCGGCAAAATCGGTCTGATTTTAGGGCAGATTATGAAGGGATTTGGCTGTCACCTACTCGCTTATGACGTTTATCGCAATCCCGAATTGGAGGCGCTAGGTGGAAAGTATGTAGAACTACCTGAGCTATTTGCCAACTCCGATATTATCTCTCTCCATTGTCCCCTAACTCCCGAAACCCATCACTTGATTAATACTGAGTCCATAGAACAGATTAAGCCAGGTGTGATGCTAATTAATACTAGCCGAGGAGCGCTGATTGATACCCAAGCAGTGATTGAGGGATTGAAGTCTGGTAAAATTGGCTATCTTGGTGTGGATGTTTACGAACAAGAATCGGAATTGTTTTTTGAGGATTTGTCTGGCGAAATTATTCAAGATGATATTTTTCAGCGTCTAACAACGTTCCCCAATGTATTGATTACCGGACATCAAGCCTTTTTTACCGCAGAAGCTCTCTACAATATTGCAGAAACAACTTTTGCTAATATTACTGATGTTGAACAGGGTCGTCTTTGTGCGAATGAAATTCACCCTTAACTGTGAGCTAATATCAATTCAATACAGCAGATTTCAGGTAAATGAAGTACATAAAACCCAAAACCTTGTGGAGACGTAGAAATACTACGTCTCTAGGTCTATTCGATTAGAGCGCAATCTGCTGTATGAAGCTGCCTGTGGGGAGGTTATGATAGTTTAGCTGAACAAGTACGATTACATTTACATTTAGAGAAAATAATTAAACTAGAATTAAAAAGTTTGCTTGAGGAAATTATTGGTAAACCTGGCCTCGAACTCATGACAAACACAAATTTAGCAACAGGCCGTACTGGAATTATCGTAAATCAAAGGGTTTAAGAACCTGCAATCTATATGTTGTAGCACCCATTTCAGTCCTTCTCTACGAGAGGCTGCGCCAACGGCTACGCTCAGGAACCATCGGGGTTTAAATCCCCCGGAGTTGCTCCTCTTGGGGAGACCCCAGACTTTTGAATTTTGAATTGTTAATGTGGTTTTCAATCAATTACCTGAGGTTCGTAATCCCGAATTTATTCCCAAGGGAAATTTCAAGAATTTAGCTGACTGATGTGGCGATTGATTACCACTTCTAATTGATTAAAATCATAGGGTTTAGTGATGCAACCATCAAATCCTATCAGTAAAGTTGAGTCCTGATCTTCTGACATTGTTAGAGATGTTATTGCAATTATTGGGATAGTAGCAGTTTTTGAGTCGTGTTTGAGGTCATCAATTACTTGGTTCGCACTCAAATTAGATAGCATCAAATCTAGCAGGATTAAATCTGGTTGATGAGTTTGTGCCAATATCACAGCCCTCACCCCTTGTTTGGTACAAATGCATGATAAATTTAATATTCCTAAATGAGAATTAAGTAGCTCTAAATCATGTAGACTATGTTCTACAACCAAAATTAAAGGCTGTCCATTCATAAGCAGTTAATGCTGTCCAAGAAAGGTTACGCATAAAGATTAAACCCATCAGGTAACCCTGCAAGTATTTTTTCTTGCAAGTTACTAAGTAAATGTACGAAGGTATCTTTAAGCGACTAATCAGGGCATGAAATGAATAGCATGGTGTATACTCATACAGAGTATTTGTAAAGTCAAGCAAATAGTATCATATTTGATGTATCTATTTGCAAGGATAGACTTTGACGCTCTCAGCGTCTTTAGACGCTGAGATTCTTGATTCAATGAAGTCACTTGCTGATGCAGGATTACTCCAGCAAAAGTAGAGGTGTCTTCTCGACAAGCGTTGCTCGGATCTAGTCCGAAAGTGACCGTATCCCTATTGCAATCCTGAGTTAAGGATATTAATAGCAGCGTTGTGATCTTTGTCCAACTTACACCCATAAAGGAACTGAGTTTTACGCTTACCGAGTCTTTTCTATAAAATTGTTGTAGAGAGCCTGTGGATTGGATTGTGCCGACACTGCCAGGAAGAAACAGGAAGAAAAAGCGGACAATTGTTAGTAATTGTTAGTATTTTTGTATCGGAGAAAATTTTAGACCACTCCCTGCGAAACGGCGTGAAGGTGATTAAGCAACAATGAGACGTAAACCCACTGGTAAATCGGCTACTACTTCTAAACCCTCTTTTTTCCAATCCCCGATGTTTAACCTCTTCACCATCGCAATTATGGGAGGGGTGTTGATTTTGGGAATTGGCATTGGCATTGCTTTTAGTTCCACAGCCACCTTAGCTCCATCAAATGTGGCTTCCCGTGAATTCATTGATTTGAAAGCACCAAACCCGGAAATTTGTGTGCAGTACGGAGCTAGCGCGATGGTGATGGACGCTAGACTGTTCGTAACTCTCAACCCCTTCAATGTCTATGTTGCCCAGCCGAGTATGCGTCCTGGATGTGTGATTAGACAAAACAACTGGGCGCTTTTAGAGCAACGAAAACTGGTGACATCTGAGCAGGTAAATGAGTGCAAAAATCGCCTCAACACCTTTGGCTTTACAGGTAACTTGGACAGTGATAAACCTGATATTAGATGCATATATCAGAATGAAGCTGCTCAAAACTTCTTCACGGCTCAACCCGGAGCAGTCGGAACACCTCAGGAAACGGATAGATTTTAGATTTATTTGGGCATTAGGAAAGAGGAGGCAGGAGGCAGGAGGCAGAAATAAATTCTTTAATTTTGAATTTTGAATTTTGAATTGATTTCTCCCTCATCCCCCTATCTACTTTTAGGAAGAGGTTGACCAAACTCGATCACCTGGGGATCGGGAAAATTGGGGATTGTTGGAACTGGAAATTGGGACATACCGAAAGCAGGAATGTTATTCAATTTACCAGGTTGACTTGGGAAAGAAGGAGGGGGAAGAATCAAAGCAGGTTGTTCTGAAGATGTATTCGTAGTTAGGGGAGGTACGGTGACAAAAGGCTGCCCTGAGTTATTAGTAATTGTTGTGGGCAGTTCATTGGATGGAGGCGGAACTGTGAGGGAAGACGGTTGTAGATTAGTAGTGGTTACGGGTAGGTTAATCGGCGGCTGTGAGTACTTATACAGTGTTTGAGTTTGTTTCTTAGTTGAAGATAGAGAGTTTGCTGGTTTTACGGCAGTAGTTTTACCAGAAATAACCGGACGTAATACCCAGCGAGTGGAGTTTTTTCGGGAAACGGGTTGCAGTTGTACTTGTTTGGGATTTAAAACAGTCCCTGGAGCTAAATCTAAGACAATGCGTGTGTCCTTTGCGTTCAGTTGAGAAAGGCGGATGCTTTTAATTGCTCCAGAATAATTTTGTTGTGTGGTAACTTTGCCCAATTTAGTATTCGGTAAATCTACAACTAGCCGAGAGGGTTGGGCTAGGTAGAAATAATGGGGGGTTGTACCTGCTGAGAGGGTGATTTCTAGTTGCTGTGTCTTGGGGGAAAAACTCCACTTATCTAGCTTTGCTGGTGGTGTAGCAGCAGTAGTGCTATTTTCGAGGGCGATCGCTGCATAAAAGCCTAGTAGACTGATACTAAATAGCTGCTTGCGCCATTGGCAAAATTGCCTAGTCTTTAGTGCATGATCCATTCTTTTTATCTCACATTGCTATTTACTTCGCGCTTTAAGATTTGGTTGGGGTCTGAATCCCCATCTAAATCTTCCCAGTCCCCAATCCCCAATTCAATGAGCTTTTTGAGGCACAGCCGTAAATTTCAGAGTTTGGGGAATGCCATTTACGGTTAATTCACCTGTAATACTACCTTTATCCACAAGTTGCATTTGAATTGTGACTGAGTTCAAAGGATCGTTTTGGGGTTGAGGAATATTACAAAGGATTGATCTACCAACTTTTCCAGATAAATTTAATTGTTGATTTTTCAAGATTCCTGCCAGAGAGTGCTTTTCGTCAGTATCGGCGTTAGCGTTTGCGGGTAATACAGAGGCATTTAAGTAAATTCCCGACTGCTCAATGTTTAAAGTTAGGGTATCCGATTTTTCACAGTTCGGCAAATTTTCCGCTAGGGTTAGACGATACCGACCGTTAACGGTTGGAGGAGCCTTGAGATTGTTTTCTCCGTAAACGCTGACAGTTTTAAACAATACCAGCACTGAAACTATTGCTACTCCGTAAAAACCTAAAGATTTGAAGTTGAAATGATTCATGTTCTCAACTCCTGAATGTTGGCTCTTGACTACTAGCTTCAGAAAGCACGAAAGCCAGATGAGCGGTGACTTGACTGTAGCGGCGGGTAATCAGTAGGGAGGAGCAACATTGCATAGCTAGTTGATCTGTATATCTTCCCAAGGTTTGACGCTCGATACCCCAAGTGCGGCTGGTGCCTGCAATTGTTAGGTCTACATTTTTTGAGGCTTCGACTACTGTTTGGATTGCCTCTGGAACTGGGACAATTTTGATTTCTATGCGATCGCGGACACTGCTCGGTAATTGCTGCATCATTGTATGTAACTCGTAAGTTAATTCATCCTTGACGTGATTTTCGGGTACAACCTGTAAAACTTGTAACATACAAGTCTCATGGTTAATTAACAGTCTCAAAGCCAGTATTAATGCCAAATCATCATGAATATTTGCCGAATAAGGCACCAACAAGCTTTGTAAGCGATCGCCTCCTTTGTCCACAAATACTGCAACATCTACTGGCGCAGTGGTGAGCATTTGACCGACTCTTCCACCTAAGCGGTTGCTACTAAAAGCTGGGCGATGCCATCCCACCAGAATTAAATCAACTTGTTTGAGTGCGGCAATCTGTGCTGTTTCCCGTGCGACATTACTAGATATGCGAACGATGGGATGCACATGAGAGCGTGTTTCTGGCGGTTCGAGAGTATTAATCAATTCTTCTAGCTGCTGACGGCGCTGGGCAATTAATCGGTCTGCTTCAACTGGCGTACTTTCAAAGGCATAATCTTCTTCAAATTCAATCAAACTTAGAGGGTTGACAACGGCGGGATGTCGGTAGTTGAGAGCGATGCTTGTTGCCAACTGTACCAAACCTTTTTGGGTACTGGGATTCGCCACTGGCACCAAAATTCGGTAGGGACGAATGTAAGTTTCGGCATCAGTACCGCTTGTAGCTGTTTCTGCTTCCAACTCCGGTTCCACCACATCTAACCTGATCAGCCTCTTCGGATATGTCCATTCCAGCAGTGGCGAGGTCATGAATGTAGTTACCAATGCCATAATTACCAGCATGGTAAATATTAAGGGAGAAATTACCCCTAACTCTAGACCAATATTTAGCACTATCAGTTCAGTCAAGCCGCGAGTATTCATTAACCAACCGAGTGCTGAGGCTTCCCGTTTATTAATGCCACTGACACGAGCCGCTACATAAGTACCAACATATTTACCTGCGATCGCCACTCCTAAAACCAACGCACACAAAAGCCACAATTCGGGACGGTTGAGTAAGCCAATCTGCGTCTTTAAGCCACTGTAAGCAAAAAATATTGGTAGCAAGAAAATCAGCACAAAATCTTCGGTTTTTACTGCCAATTCCCGCACTAAATCTTCATTTTTGGGCATAGCTGCTCCCAGCAAAAATGCTCCAAAAATTAAGTGAATCCCAATTAGTTCGGTGATTAATGCCGACGCAACCACGCCCATATAAATCCCAGCCAGCAGCAATTGGCTGAGTCTTCCTGCACGGAGGTAGTGTTTGGCTAGGCGTTGGAGAAACCAGCGTCCCACCGTCAACATCAAGCCGATGTAGACTATACTGGCGATAATTGTGGGTATGGCACCAGCGAAGTCACCAGTCCGAGCAACTGCGATCGCAACTGCCAAGAGACACCAAGCTGTTACATCATCTACGGCTGCACAAGTTAACGCCAAGGTTCCTAAACGCGTTCCTTGTAAATTGTTTTCAGTAATAATTCGGGCCAACACTGGAAAGGCAGTAATCGACATCGCCGCCCCCAAAAACAAAGCAAAGGCGGTGAATGATACACTTGCATTGGAAACTAGAGGATAAAGTAGCACCGCTAGCAATGTTCCGAGAGAAAACGGCACTAAAATGCTGACATGAGAAGTTAAAACTGCAACTTCTAATTGTCCACCGAGGTATTTGGGATTTAGTTCTAGCCCAATCAGAAACATGAAAAATATTAGTCCCACCTGAGACAAAACATTGAGAAAAGGAAAAGTTTCTGGTGGAAACAAGGTAACTGCTAGATGGGGAGCAACTAAACCAAATAAAGATGGACCGAGCATAATGCCGGCGACAATCTCACCAATTACCAACGGTTGCTTAATGGAACGGAATCCTAGCCCTACTAGCCGTGAAAGTCCAATAACAATCAGCACCTCAACCAGAACGAGAACAACTATGTGCATGGTTTCCTCACAATTAACTATCTGGTTTCCCTAAGATAATTCTTTAAAAGACTGGGAAATGTCAAGCTTGTTATAGCAGTTATCGTTTACGTGAGGTACACCCGTAGGGGCACGGCAATGCCGTGCCCCTACACCTCGTGATGTAACGTTGTACTGCATCTGAATGGGAACCGCTATAGATCCAACCAAGAGTAATTTGTGCGTGATTTTCATGTGAATTATTGTTACGATGCAGTTGCAGCCGTAAAACATTAATTCTGATGATTTTAGGAGCTATATCTCCAAGAACCGAGAGGTTCAGATCCGCGACTTCTTGAAGAAGTCGCGAATCTTTATGTTCATAAATTATTTAGGATTGCTAGAGCCAGAGTCAAAACAGAGAATTTTGCCCCATTGCTAGGTAATTAATTTGATAATTAAATTGGCTTAAGCAGAAGATTTATCATAGTTTGTACCCTGCAAGAAAAAGGTAATCAGTGGCGATGCCATCAGGGTAGTAATGACTGCCATAATAACCATTATAGTGAATAAAGTTGGGGTAATTATACCTTGTTCCAGACCAATGTTGAGGATGATTAACTCCATCAAACCACGAGCATTCATCAAAGCGCCGATAGTTGCAGATTCACGCCAATTTTCCCCAGCCAATTTTGCAGCCAACATACAAGCAACCCCTTTACCAAGAATTGCGATCGCAATAATTAACAGCGTAATTCCCCATAAAATAGGCGTATTTACCAATCCGATTTGAGTGTTCAGTCCAGAGAAGACAAAAAACATCGGTAGCAAAAAAGAAGTAGTTAAAAACTCCGTATATTGGCGAATTTGTTGGGCAAATTCTCCGCGTGGTGTCACTGCTCCCAGTACAAAAGCACCAAATATTGCATAGATGCCGGTGGCATCGGTAAACCATGCACAAAACATCAAAATTATCAACATTAAAGTTAGGGTTTGTCTGTTCACACCTGCATCGCGTTTTGTCATGCGTGTGAACACTCTCAGTAGAGGTTGGGCGAGAAAAATTGCAAATAGCACATAGCAAATGCCACCACCAATTGCTAAGATAGCAATACTCAGAGAATTTTTGACGCTAGCAAGGACGATCGCCAGCAAACACCAAGCAACGCCATCATCTACCGATGCTGCACCTAAAGCCAAAGTACCGAAACGGGTTTGTGCAAGACCGCGTTCGTAAAGAATGCGAGCTAACATGGGAAAAGCTGTAATTGTCATCGACGCACCTAGATACAAGGCGGCAGACCAAGGCGTTACCTTTGGTTGAAAGAAATCGCCATTGTGATAAAACCAAAAAGATGCGATCGCTCCTAAGATAAAAGGAGTGAGAATTCCGGCAGCAGATAGCAAACTTGCACTTTTGATATGATGTTTTAAGAGTTTGGTGTTGAACTCCAAACCAATCAAAAACATATAAATCACCAACCCAATTTGGCTGATAGCATATAAAATCGACATCGAAGGGTTGGGAATCTTGAGTCCGACAGCAGTGATGATGGGAAGCTTTGGAAATAACCATTGCTGAAAATCCGGTGCAATCAAGCCCAAAAGTGATGGACCGAGCATTACACCTGCGATCATTTCGCAAACAACATCGGTTTGGCCAAGATAGCGGCGTCCTAAAATCGTAACGATGCGACAAGTAGCTAAAATAACTGTGAGTTGCAGAAATAACTGAATAACCAGATCAAAATTTGACATTGCACTTCCTTAATTTGCGTCTCTGCATTGCAGAATTTCCCCAGACTGCAAAACTTGTCCTGTTTTTCTCATCTATGACTACTACATCAGCACAAGTGCCAATTTTGCAAACATCAGATAGCTGTTTTTAATGTCAATACAACATATTGCATCCAAACTCAAACCGCCATATATACAAACCTCCAAACGATTATCATTATTATTTACCTACTTGGACAGCCAGGAAAAAGCGTCATTAGCGTAGCGCAGCCCAACCCAACCTAGGCATTGCTATGCGGAAAAACTTTTTGGTTTACTGTTGGTTCTTAATCTTGTTTGCGATTGAGATTAGTTTAGATGCGTTCGCCCTGATGCCTATATCTGTACTACCCTAAGTTACAGTTTAATTATCTAAAAATGGCTGTAATTTTTTGATTAAATTAGTTTTAAGTACTTGAGGTTTTATCGTAAATATAAAGGGTTTAAGAACCTGCAATCTACATATAGCAACCATTTCAGCCCTTCTCTACGAGAGGCTGCGCCAACGGCTTCGCTCAGGAACCATCGGGGTTTAAATCCCCCGTTAGCGACGGAGGAGCGTCAGTTGCCACAACACTCTTAACTTATCACTTGGCACTTCTCAACTCTTGGAGACGCACTCGCGTTCGTCTGAAATGTCTTTAATTTTGAATGCGTGAATTTTGAATTTTGAATTGTTAAAACCACTCCCCACCCCGGAAACGCCAACGGGGAAAAATAATTCGCATTAGGCTTTGGGAAGTAATAAAAACTGCTAGCCACACAATGCTATAGTGCAATAAAAAAGCTCCTGGCGACAGTTCTTCCTTAGGTAAAGGTATTGGTAAAAAGCCAAATAGTTTGATTCCACAGAAAACAAATACCAATTCCCATATCCCAGCTAAAAGTTGATAAACTGCCGGCCAATCTCTATCCCATCGGGATTTTTGCAGATAGTCATAAAGCACATCCCAGCCTAAGCCAAAGATGGCGATATAACTAAGTATCCAAAAATAAACTGAGTTAGCACTAGGGCCAATCCAACCCATTGCAAAAGGCAAAGAGACAAGTACACCTACAGTTGCAAGTAATAATAATCGAGTTTGCCAGCGACCAAATAAAGTTGGTGTCATCGGGGTGGGGAGTTAGGAGTTAGGAGTTAGGAGTTTGCAGTTATATTAAGTCTGGCTAATCACTTATCATTAAAATTTCTTTGCGTCCCCACGTCAGCCTAAGAGGATGTCTGAAAAGTTTTTTATATACACTTAACCCTTGGAGATCCCCCTAAATCCATGCCACTTGCTCTACTTGGGGAGATCCCAAGACCGCAGTGGCTCCCCTTAAAAAGGGGGACTTTGAGACTTTTATTTCTCCGTTTTTAAGGGGATCAACAAATATTTGATACTTCTCTGACATCCTCTAAATGATAAGTCTTTCACCAGACATGATACTATGATTTTTATTATTACGATGGTTTAAGGTGATAATCAAAATTAGAACGGTAAACGGCATTGGCAAAGTCCACTGTTTGCGTAGTGTCACGTAAAGAAGGTATAGCATCCCATTTGATTACATCTTCTAACAAAGCTTGATAACCTAGTGTATTGGGATGAAGACCATCTTCACTTAAGCGTTTAAGCCGCCAAGTTTCACCGCGTTCCATCCATTGCTCAAAAATGTCCAAATAGGGAATCTGCCGTTTGGTGCAAGCAATGCGAGTTGCTTCTTTGTAGCGATATTGGTCGGTATGATTATAGTAAAAACAATCTAGAAATGGCATCTTGGCTTCATCTACCGGTACCATGCCCACAAATAATACAGGACAGAGTTGCTGTGCTAAATCTAGCAAAGAAGCAATTTCCTTTTCAAACAATGTAAAATCTGTGTAACTTCGACCATCAAGACGCGCTAACCGCGCTGAGTCGTTCACCCCTACGGATAAAATAATCAAGTCGGGAACACGATTTCGCAGTTCACCTCGATGGCGAAATTCAACTTCTAGTCTTTGTGCTACTTGTTGCGTGCGATCGCCTCTGACCCCTAAATTATAAAGAATATGACCGGCGCTATCCGGCAACATCCACCATCGCCGTAGTTGCTCGATCCACCCTCCTTTTTCGGGATCACCGAATCCATAAATTAAGCTGTCCCCCAGTGCGACAATCTTCATAGGCTGAAAGTGATTTGGCGGTACAGACAGCTGCATTGAGGAAGAAGCTAGAAATGTGTGCATTTAACAACTATATTTTATATCTTTACAAGATTCTATACATTTCTATACCATAGATCACAATCTTTAGCTTAAACAGTAGAAGCCTCTCACCTACCCGATAGGGAGGTGATGAGACGGCACTACAAGTCGGGAAACCCGCCCAAATCGTACTCATATTTTCTTCCCCAATGCCCAATACTTCGACTTCGCGGTAGTTGAGCGTAGCGATGCACTGAGCGTAGCCGAAGTGTCGAAACTCAGTACAAGTCCCCAATCCCCTTCAATCAGCGTTCAAAAATTCCAAATATCCATTGCTAAGTTCTTTCACCGCCAAATCATAAAATTGCTTACCGTGTTCAGGCGTTGCTAAACCCGGATTTGATCCCATACGTCCATCTGGATAACGCACTCGAAAGTCAGCAGCGCTATAAATTTTATGTCCACTTGCAACTTCTGCTGAAAGGGGTGCTTGCTTAATCGCCTCTGGATAAACGTACTGGGTGAGGGCTACTTCACTTGGTGTTGCATGAGATCCTTCTTGATCCCCATATAATTCTTTAGCTAGCTTATATACAGAACCGCACATAAACCAGTTTGCCACTTGACATTGCACCTGTTGAGCATTATTAATGTGCAAATCTTCTAAATGAGCGTAAGTTTCTGAAAAAGCAGCTTTCAGGGTGGCGATGTTACCGCCGTGTCCGTTAATAAAGTAGAATTTGCTAAAACCAGCTTTGGCTAAAGAGGTTACATAATCTCGCACTACTTGAATTAAAGTGCTGGGGCGCAGACTGATTGAGCCAGGAAAAGCAGTATGATGCAGTGCCATCCCCACATTGATTGTCGGGCCAACGATCGCTTGAGTTACATCACCTACACCAGCTGCGATCGCTTCTGCACAAATGGCATCAGTGCCAATTAATCCCGTTGGCCCATGTTGTTCTGTGGAACCAATAGGGAAAATAATCCCCTTTGACTGCTGTAAATAAGCTTCGACTTCTTGCCAAGTACTTAAATGCAGTAACATTTTGATGCTTTTCCTCAATAAAATTGCGGTGGGACGAAACCTTTTTCTGCTAAACTCCCACTAATACGATTATGAACTCTCTGGATTTTTTGTGGTAGCGATCGCACAAGATCCCCGACTTCTTTAAGAAGTGGGGATCTATCTTCACTGCCATATTTGGTAAAAATGAGACTATCTATTTCTAGGAATATTACGCTATGGAGTCGCAACGAGTTTCGGTAGATATGGATATCAGCAATTTACCGATTCTGCCACTTTATCCTCCGAGACTCGCTGCGAACCTCCGCAGAATAGAAATTTAAATGAAGTTATGAGATGTTGTGAGATATTCGCCTTGTGGATCATCAAGTAGACAAAGGGGATCACTCTTATCTATTGACTAATCAAAGTAATAATGTTTTTTCACGTCCCTTGTAATTTCCCAGATGCAAGACATCCCAGCCGGGAAAATCACCAAATCGCCTTCACCCATTTGCACTGGCTGTCCACCATCAGGAGTAACAACTACGTCACCTTCCAAAAAGTAGCAAGTTTCTTGAGAATCATAAGTCCAAGGGAATTTGGAGACTTGCTTTTTCCAAATTTCCCATTTATAGACACCCAATTCATTGAGACGTTCTTCTGTGAGTTGATGCTCAATTTTAATTTCCATATAATGCCTTCTCTAGTTATCTTCAGCAGTAGGATTGAATATCCTCTCCACACTGATCTACTAGATAACACAAAGCGCGAAAACGCAAGTATACAAGTTCGTTATAAAGCGGATTCAGCTTGCACATTGGCGGAATGTGTCCTATTTTGCGACCAAAAAGCATGATATCACGCTCGAATGGACACTGAGCAGGAATCAGTTTAGCAATAAATTTGGCTAATTTCCGATTCTGAATCTCAATTTTGTCCAGCCATTGACGTAATGGTTGCAGTAAATCTAATTTAGGTTGAGGAAATTGCTTTTCACTACCTTTTTGATTGTTTTCTTCTAAAGGTTTAATAAAAGCAGTCAGAAAAATACGCCGATTATTTGTTTTAAGCATAGTGATAGGCAAGGTTTTCCTTGTGTAGATGAACTATTTGCCGATTGGGAATATTACCATGTAATCTGTCTAGTCAATTTGCATTCCGCTTGTAAGTTAACAAGCAAAGTAAGCAGAATGCCAATAATTTACATCCATCTTTGAGGAGAAATTGTTTAACTAATTGTTATTTAAACCCACCAAATCCTGAAGAACTGTCCCGTTAAATACAAAATAACAAAGAAAATATAAAAATGGCATTCCTTTAACTTATGGATTACTAATATTGAAGATAGAAATCTTATATATACTAAATATAAATGCCTGGTCTTGAAACTGCCTGATGTAGTTTATGGCACACAAAGACCGTTCTGTTCTAACCCCAGTTACATTTCGCTAGGATTAGCCCTTAATATATCTCGATTTTAGGGTATTGAATATACATAGATTTGTCTGATATACTACATAAGTTAACCTAGATATTATCTAAATAAGTAGCAATAATTACGACTTAGGCAAGGGCATTGGTTATTCTCCTCAGTCGCCACTCCCCGATTATGAAAAACTTATTTCTTAAAATATCTCAAGCCGTTACGGTCTTGATATTTGTTGATATACTCTACATTCTGTTGCTCTAATTTTGACAGCAATTTAGGTGGAAATGTGTCTGGTGAATATATAGAACTATACCAAGATTGGTTATTAAAGTAATTTTGTAATTCAGCAGTGTCAAAACGGCGACCGTGAACAGCAAAAATCGAATTTCGCATAATATCTAGTTCCAAACCGTTTTTACCATCCAAATCTGCATCAGTTACAAGTCTTTGAGAAAGCCAGAAGTAATTGTTGACAGCCGTGGGATCAACTGGCGGTACTGATGTTGAGGAAGGTGCAGATTGAGTAGTTGGTGTAAATTTCGGACTTTCTATCACCGGGCTGGTGACAGTTGATGGTGTTTCTGAAGCTAATACCGTTATGGGTTGAGAAGATTTTGTTAACAGTTGGCTAATAATCACAGATGCACCGATAAGCCCACCTGCAATCAAACTGCCGATCAGGATATTATTCTGACTATTACTACTTTGAGGGCTAGGCTGTAGTTTAACAGGTACTGTCTGAGGTGGCGGTGCAGAGACTATAGTTGGTTGAGTCAAGAGGGGTTGCGTCGGTGGAATTGGATTTGCTATGCTCTGCAAGGTATCCAGCATTGCTCTAGCTGTGGGGTAGCGATCGCGCGGATGATAAGCGATCGCCTGATCAATTACTCTTGCCATAATTGGACTAATATGACTGGCATACTGTCGCCAGACAATTTCACCCGTCTGGGAATCGGTTTCTAGTTGTTGCGCCTGTTTACCAGTCAGCAAATAAATTACCGTCATTCCTAAACTGTATAAATCACTAGAAAAAACTGGTCTACCTGCGGCTTGTTCACTCGGCATATAGCCAGGTGTACCAATCACAATGGAACTAGTAGGATTGCCTTGAGAATTTACTACTGTTCCCATTGACTCCCGTACAGCGCCAAAATCAATCAGCACTGGTTTACCGTCCCGATGACGCACAATGATGTTATCGGGTTTAATATCGCGGTGAACGATATGCTTAGAGTGAACGTAATCCAGGACAGGTAATAAATTCATGAATAATTCCTGGACAGCGCCTTCACTAAATAGCCCCTGCTTCTGGACTTTTCCAGTTAAGGTATCACCTTCAACCCATTCTTGAACTAAGTAAAATTGCCCGCCTGAGGAGAAGTAAGCATACAATGCCGGAATTTGGTCATTTGCGCCACCAAGTTCTTCTAAAATCGCTGCTTCCCGTTGAAACCTCTCTTGCACTAACTGGTAAATTTGGGGATTGTTATGAATCGGTCTTAGCTGTTTAACCACACAAGGCCGCTTTGAGGGCATATAGGTATCTTCAGCTAAATAGGTTTCACCAAACCCACCAGCGCCCAGTGTGCGGATAACTTGATAGCGATCGTTCAGCAGCTGTATTGTCATAGGAGATTACAAGCGATATTCATTTTAAGAGGTTGTTTGAAAAGTAGTTATACCAATTCTGTATGAAGATGCGCTAAACCATATTTAAGTACAAGAAAGAAAAACGAACCGCAAAGTCCGCAAAGGACACAAAGAAAGAAAGAAAGAAAGAAAGAAAGAAAGAAAGAAGTTAAAAGGGTTTGGCGCAGCCTCACAAAGAAATGGTATTAGCTGTGATTTTAGGCACTTGTTGATCCCCCCTAACCCACGCCAGTCGCTCGACTTGGGATCTCCAAGGGTTAGGCGTATACAAAAAACTTTTCAAACAACCTCTAAGATAGCTTTCTCCAAAACTACCTTCATTTCAAATCTAGTAAACCTTCTTCTTTCAATTTAGGATTAAAGCGAATTTGCATTTGCAAACCACGCACTTCTAGTAATTGCGTTGAAATTTCTGCTTCTACTCTCCGCGCCACGTTTTTAAGAACTTTTATTTGTGCTAATTCATCATTAGCTGGATTTTGATATTTTGCCTGTTCTTCAGGTGTCATTACTACTTTGACATCAATAGGATGAGTCCATTTTTCCTTGCTATCCCCATTTCCCCAGGGCACACTGCCATTTTCAGCAATCCAAGCATTTTCAATATTTTCTAAAACTGTGCGACTAGGGCGTTCAATAGTTTGAACTTTTACCCAATAGCATTGCTGTGGCTGACGGACTAAATGCTGCTTGAGGCTGAGATAAACATCACGGGAGTATCCTACAAATTGCAGCACTTTTTCTTGGTCAAATATAGCATATACTCCGATTTTACCCTGAAATTGTTCGGGTAGTTGACCGCGATCGTCAATATAAGGAATGTATTCCAGAGTTGCTAAAGAAGAAAGATTCGTTTCAAGAGCCATACATCAAATATCAAACTTGCTGTTTGCGTTCAGACTTGAGAATTGCTAATTAGAGAAAAATTATCTTAAAAATTACCCATTACCCAATTTTTGGTAAATTGCACAAAGGCGACTGGGTTTAAAAATCTTAGCACTAAACATGAAATTTGGTGGTACGTTGATGATGGCATATTCATCAGATTCATGATACTTTTCAAATTCTGCTGGCATTCCTTTAGTGGTAGTTAAGCTGTAAGGAACTGGCTGGAAAAGTAATTCTGTAAATTTAAGTTGCTCACACCCCAACTGTTGACAAATTTGGTTTAGGAAAGCTTCACCAGTCAATAAATTGAATAGAGTTTCTTGAGCTTGTGTTTCAAGAGTGAAACTACCATCAAAGTTCTGAACGATTTTAAGAGGCATTTTCTGTATTAATAGCTAGTTATTAACGACTAAATGATGATGGAGAGTAAGCAATATTTTACACATAATTATCGAGAGTGTTGGGCAAGCAAAAAAGCCTATCTTTTTCAGCAGACGAGCTTTGTAAAAGATTACGGCTTTAAAATCAGCCTATTGGATTGTAAGACTTCTTTGAGTTACCAGAGGAAGCTGGCATAGTTAAGAATCGTGAAGTCTAGCAAATTTTCAGGGATAGCTTATTTCACCTTAAGGCTATGCGTGATGCCTTTGGGATTGTGGCGATCATTTATCGACGGTCAGATGTGGGGCTTCTTTTTGTTTCAGCTAAATTTGAGATTTTAGATTAAAAGTCTTTATTACAAGGATTATCTAAATTTGTCATGTTATGGTATAATACCACAGTTTTTAGCTAGCTATAAAACAAATAACAGAAAGTGATACTATAATGAACCCTTTCAAATTGAACAAATATAGTGATCAAGAACCAAGTGAGAAACAACAAAAAAGATTTCCGGGATGGTTTGCTTTAGATTTTGGTACATCCAATTCGACAGTCACACTTTTCGATCCAATTGAAGTACCGATCGCAGAAATTTTACCAAAAGAACAAGAAATGCGGTTGCGCGATCGCTTATCACAATGGCTAAGTTCTCCCGCCTCAGTCGCTTTACCAGATGTCAGCGCTGACGATTGGGCAAAGTTTATCACAGAAATTAGCAAAAATCTGGAGATAGAACCAGAAAACTTGAGTGAAGTTTTTGAAAGTGATAATAAAGAGCGATTTTTGGAAGCAATTCGCCAAATTGAACTTTCTTTAGGAAACAGCGAGAGGTTCCGCCGTGCTGTCAGCAAAAAACTTTACCAAATTTATCATGAGGTGTTCCGCGTTCCTACCCTAGAGTCGCAAAATCTGATCCCAGTTGTGCTGGATATCGATCGCCGCGATACGGAAATTCCCAGCGAGTCGGAAATTTCGCACTTAGGAAACTTACAACTACGCATGGGTAGGGAAGCTAGAGATAACCGGAAAAAAGCGATCGCTCAAGGTACAAGCGGTTCTTTAAAGGAAATTATCAGCAGATTTCACCATTCACCCAAACGCTATTTTGGTCAGGAGCGATCGTTTTCAGTTATTTTGGATGGTGAAGAAGAGACAATTACCGCCAACCAACTAATCCAATCAGCTTGGGCGCATTTAATCGAGTTAACTGAAGATTATCGCCAACGCGCCCGACGCAGGTTTTCGGAAGGAGATTTTTTGACAGCAGTTGTCACCTACCCCACTGTCGCCCCACCAGTTGTTCGTAAGGAAATTAGGGAATTAGTTGAGCAGTTGGGAATCGACGATGTGCAAACTGCTTATGATGAAGCCGTTTCTGTGGCAATATTCTTTTTATGGCGAGAATTTGGTGGTAATCTCAACATTGGTATTGAGTCATTTAAAACCCGTTGTCATCAAGCAGGAAATAAATGGTCACAAAATGTTCTCGTCTTGGATATTGGCGGCGGAACTACAGACTTAGCTTTAATTGAACTGACTTTAGAAGATAAAACCCCAGCTTTTGCTGATTATGAAGACCGAGGTTTAGGAGGACGTTACTATAAACTTACCCCCAAACTATTAGGATCATCTGGTCATTTACAGCTAGGTGGTGAGTTAATTACACTGCGAATTTTTAGATTATTAAAAGTTGCGATCGCAGACTTTTTATTGGCGGCAGTAACAACAGGTGATCTAGAAAACGAAAAGCTAGAAGATTTAATTAGCTCTGAGTTAAACGAGCGCTTCTTAGAACAAGGCAAATTCAAAAATGGCAGTCTTTTAAAATGTCTGGATAGAGAGAATCCCGAAGGCGATATTGCTTACAAAGATGCCCTAGATACTGCCGAGAAAGTATTACCCACCCGTTGGCAACAAGCACCCCAACGTTTGCAATCCTTTTATCTTCTCTGGGATCATGCAGAAGCAGCTAAACTTAAACTTGGGCAAAAGCCAGCAGTAGAGAATTCTCTATCAACCTTTACACTTTCTGAACAGCAAATTTCCGAATTGCTCACCCAAAACGCCGTTAAATTGCAAGTCAAAGATCCAAATAACATCTGCATCACCCTAGACAACCAGCAATTTGAACGAGCCGCCGCTTCAGGAATTAAAGAAGCGATCGGAATTGCCAAAGGATTAATGGAAAGTCGTCTGCGTCCCGATGATATCACCAAAGATTCTTGGAATTCCCAAAAAGTTGATTGGTTAATCTTGTCTGGTAAAACTTGCAATTTAGACATAGTGCAGCGCCAAATCTACCAAGAATTTAGTAAGTCTCCATATTTTGTCTGGAATCCAGAACGGATTACCTTTGTGTTGGAATTTACTAAATTAGCCACCTCAGCCGGTGCTTGCTATGCCGAAAAACTGCGAAGATTAAGATTCGATCCAGAAGAGTCTAAAAGCTTGCTGCGTAAGGGAGCCAACCAGCTAGAAATTGATGTCAAAAACCTATTTTATTATTTGCCCTGCAACTTCAAACGCAAAACCCAAAGCAACGATTTGTTGACTATATTCAAAGCCGGACAAGAACTCTATCAACTCGCGCCTTGGGAAACTGTCGCCAAAGTTCGTACTGCGTGGCAAGGCATACAATTAACTAACATTATCTACCGTCAAGATTACGAAGAGGGAGATTTACGACTATGGGGAAGCTTTGACGGCAAAAACCTGATGAATCAACTGGAAATGCCAGAAGCAGAGTTTCTGAAAAAAATCAAAGTCCAGTTTGAAATTGACCAAACCCTCGAATATAACGTATTGCTTTGTCAGGGAAATCCCCATTATTTGATTGACATTCCTGGCATTGATTTAGAATCAGTAGTTTCAGAAACATCAGCACTATTTTCTGATGGTAAATTGAACTGGAATATTGCTATAGAATGCTTCAATAAAGACTTAAATGATGGTGATATTGCCGTCAACGTTATCGAGTCAGCAACCGTTAATCAACCAGATGCCTATCATCTTGTATTTGAAGTAGGAAATGATGGTAGTAGAACGATTCAAAAATTCCACTATTTGCGCGATGGGGTGACACAACCAGGAATTGGGTTAATTAGTAATCCCTTACCTCCCTTCCCGCAAAGTGGCCAGCACACTTTCTATGTTTATCAAACAGATGCCGAAACCAACAGCAAAAAATGGATCAGAATTGGCGCACTTAGTAAACCAGATGTGACTACAGATTACCCTTGCCAATATCGTGTTACTGTTGACGATCAAGGAATTTTGCGGATGCACGCTGGGGAAGTGCCTTACTGGACATCACAAAATCAAGAATGCCTAAAGGAAGAAGGATGTGTTTATCTTGCTGAATTAGAGTTGCAACCTAATGAAGTTGATAAAGAACGCGATCCCTTTTGCGGTATACATTAACTCTTGGATTAAACCTCTGCGTTGAAAAATTAATATTTTTAAATGCATAGGTGCTTCTCTACGAGACGCTACGCGTAGCTTGCTTCCACGTTCGCGTAGCGTCCCGCAGGGAAGTAGTACGCCTTCGCGCAGGGTAGGGGCGCAGAGTTTTGCCAAATTTAATTCGCTATGAATCACATATAGGTAATATTTGGAGGTGATATTCATGCAGCACTTGCATCAGCTATTAGAAATAGAAAACTCAGAGTTAGCCCGGTTACTGCGGTTTAGTCTGTATGGATTGGAGTCTACTCTAAATCAGGCTCGCGCAGAATTTCCACTAGATCCAGGAGCCAAGCTATGTGATGATGTGCTGCAAGAACTTCATCGGCTGTTGCAACCTGAACCCCCACAGCAAAATGCTGGTTGGGAAGATGCGCCAGATGAATTAAAACTAAGTCATCTCCGAGAAGCTTTCGATTCTGATTCAGAACTTAGTTATTATCTGGGGAATTCCCAACTGCAAAGCCAAACAGACTCAGATTTGTGGAATGAGATTCAACGTAAACTGCTGCGAGTTCCAGAGGATTTAGCTGCATCTTGGCAACAGCGTACCTTGGATTTGGCTCAAGAAGTTGGTGCGATCGCAGATAATTCTAATCTCTATCAACTTCCCTTTATCCGCGATGAAATTATCTATCCCGGTCTTAGTGGTACTGTTAAAACTCAGGGATTGACCTTGTATCAACAAGCACTTTCAAGTTCTCAAGTTCCCGAAGGTAATGCATCCGATTTACCAGCTGCATTCCTATTTTTATATATGAATTTTATCGAAATAGACCCAGATTTACATCATGCTTTAAAGAGCGTTTTTAGCTTCGATGTTATCTCTTTACACTCTAAACCAGAACAGCGCGATCAATATATTGAGGCTTTAAGCGATCGCTTCCAACGCACCCAAAAAGCAGAGAAAAATACTGATCCTCTATCAATTCTACGTGCCTGGATTGACATGGATGAAGCAATACATTCACTTGTATTCGTACCACCGGCTGAACGCTATTCTTGGTGGGGGAAGCTACAACACGAATCACGACGTATTCTGAAGAAAGTGATCGATCAAGCGAATAATGCAGGTAATGAAGTCAGAATTCGCCAATTATCGGGACTTTATGCAGATATCTGTGCTTTATCTAAAGATGACTTACAACTAGACTGTGGTGGTATTCCTGGCGAAGTATTAACTTGTCTTCGGGTATATGCGCGAATTAATCAAGAAGAATCTCCAGGTCGTGTAATATTTCGCTCATCACGGTAGTTGCTGGCAAGTTTTCTAATTCTTGACTTTTTTTTGATTTATGCAAGAAGTCTAATAGAACACGTGTTAGGGGTGCAGCAATGTTACCTACTGTGGTTCAAATACATGAAAAATGCTGTAAGCCTTCCCACAGACAATGGTGACAACTATTTTGAGATTGAATTATACAAGAGTCTCCATGAGGTACGCTCACAAGAAGTAATGAAAATTTCTTTTCCCTACTCCCCATTCACTAGGAAGCGCTAACACTGATAAGATGCGAACAATTGCAGAAATTAACGAGAAAATCAGCCGCCAACGTGCGGTAGTGTTGACAACTGAAGAATTAAAAGCACGAGTTCTAGAAATCGGTGTTACTAAAGCTGCCAAAGAAGTTGATGTAATTACCACTGGCACCTTTGAGCCGATGGAATCAAGTGGTGCAATTATCAATCTGGGACACACTGATCCCCCGATAAAAATTCGCCGTTGCTGGTTAGATGGCGTACCAGCATACTCTGGTTTTGGGGCAGTAGATTTATATTTAGGTGCGAGTTCTGCTGTGGAGACGACGGATGGTGAAGAAGTCCGAGAACGTGGTGGTGGTCATGTCATCGAAGATTTGATTGCTGGTAAACCCATACACGTAAAAGCGCAAGGACAAGTAACAGATTGTTACCCCAGAGCCACTTTTGAAACTACAATTACCAGTGAAACAATTAATCAGTTTTATTTATTCAATCCGCGCAATCTTTATCAAAATTTTATTGTTGGTGTCAATGGTGGCGATCGCCCCCTTTTCACCTATCTCGGTCCCTTACAACCGCGTTTGGGGAATGCCGTTTACTCTAACCCCGGTGCTATTTCCCCTTTATTCAACGATCCCGATTTGCAACTCGTTGGTATAGGTACTCGAATTTTTTTAGGCGGTGGTGTTGGTTATGTCGCCTGGGAAGGCACTCAGCACTTCCCTTTACAAAAGCGTTTAGCTAATCGGACACCGATTGGGCCTTCTGCCACTTTAGCTTTAATTGGTGATGCCAAACAAATGGATGCTCATTGGGTGCGAGGGTGTTACTTCAAAAGTTATGGTCCCTCATTGATGTTGGGCGTTGGTGTACCACTACCGGTATTAAATGAACAAGTCGTTGAACACTGTGCGGTGCAAGATCAAGACTTGGTAGCCCCAATAGTGGATTTTTCCATTCCCCGGCGCGTCCGTCCCACCTTTGGCTTAGTGAGTTACGCCCAACTCAAATCTGGGCGGATCACCATCGAGGGCAAAGCAGTACGCTCTGCCCCCTTAGCGAGTTTGTTTTTTTCTAGGCAAGTCGCCCTAGAACTGAAAAAGTGGATCGAAGCAGGTACGTTTACTCTTACAGAACCAGTTTCTCCAATTCCGATGGACCGATCTTTTCTACCCCAAGATCGTCGGACAGATTTTTAATCTTGGGGACTGGGTACTGGGTACTGGGTGGGGACTGGGGACTGGGGACTGGGGACTGGGGACTGAAAAAATTAGTTGAACCCTTATATTTAATCTAATCCTCAATACCTAATCCCCAATCCCTAATCCCTAATCCCTACTCTTGAGTCGGTTTCGGTCGCTTGATGGGTTTAGGAGCGGGTGTTTTTGGTATAGGTTTTGACACCACAGAGGGGTCGCCGCCTGTACTTGTTTTTTTGATGGGACGAGGGGTTTCGCCACTGCGTCTGGGGGGGAATGGTTTTCTAACACCAACACCACCACCACCACCACCACCGCCAGCACGAGGGCCACCTTTGAATGGTGGTCTGCGTTTTTTGGGCAAGTCAGCGATCGCCTCAGCTTTTTCTACTACCAAAACGTCAGCTTCCCGCTTGGCTTGGAAGTCCCAGAATTTTCCTACTGCTTTGGTGGTCAGCACACCCCTCAATTTCAACTTAAAATACTTGGGTTTATCAGTTGATTTGCGTGGAGCCTGCCTAATTTTGACTACCAAACTTTTAGCATCAAAAGACTGGTATACTACTTCACCACGAACAGAAAAACCACCATCAGTAACTTCTGATGAGGGTATTACGGCAGTTGTACTTAGTTCAGAGTTTTCGGATAAGCCATCATCGGGTGTCTGTAACTCTTGCAACTCCAAATCTGATTCGTCCTCATCTGTTGAGTTTTTAGCGAGATTTTCTGGCTCCCAAACTCCAACGATTTGGATGTGCAAGGTATCATTTTCTTGTCGTGTACGTGGATATACTACCCACAGGTGTTCTTTTTCTAAGTCTAGGTGATTCTTGACTAAGCTCATAATCCGGCCTAGGAGGACGGCATTGAGTTCTACACCATCTGTAGTCAGCAGCGTACCTTGAGTAAATTGTTCGCTGCTAGCATGATACCGACCCCGGACTAACCCGATGGCTCGATACTGCATCGGCTCACTGGGAGGCGGAATCGGTTGCTGTCGATTGACTAAGTTCCCATTTGAGTCGGTCTCAATGGGGTTGACAGGCAAATTTTCAGGTTTAGAGGAGTGGGCTGCTATATGAACATTAGCGGCTGCCTCTATTTTAATTGGGCCTTGGTTAGAGGCAGAAGAATTGGAAGATTCAGGCAACGGCATCAGGTCGGAATTCATAAAAACTCCTTGCGGCGGAGACATATCCCATTGTGGGATTTTACAAAGGCAGCTGGAAAGAGCATTTGTGCGGCTGATGAAAGTATATTTACTTTTCACAAAGTCACACTAGGTTACTCTAGACAATCCTAAAGGCGCTAAATTTAGTGTGTAAACACTAAAAGTCTAATCTAGCGCCCACACACTAGTTTCGGAAGCATATCATAGCTACAATTCTGACGGCTCCTCCTAAAGTCATCACTTACTTTAGCAGTGTAAATAGTTAATTGTTATAAAATTCACAGGCAATTGGCGGTATTCCGCAAAGTTTTGGAAATTTTTAACTTTACGATTTGTGTAAATGATAATGTCATTAAAGTTCAGGAGAAAGACAAAACTGTGGCTCAAACACGCAATCGCTGGATAGTTCAAGTCATCTTGGCGCTGGCAATTCTTGCTTTTGTGGGTGTTTCGGTGATTCCCATAATTGGAGCATTTAACAATACGCCACCTGCAAGCCAGAATACCGCTAGCACCAGAGGTAGTTTGCCCTCCTCTGACCAAAAATCAAAACTGGAAGACGAAGTGCGGGGTTATGAACTGGTTTTACAAAGGGAACCAGAAAATCAGGCGGCGCTTAAGGGTCTCTTACAGGCGCGGCTGCAACTACTGAGTCAAAAAGAAAAAAGTGAGGTTAAAGCAGCTGATATCCAAGTTGTGATTGAACCCCTAGAAAAACTAGCGAAGCTGAATCCCGAACAGTCTGAATATTCGGTGCTACTGGCTCAAGCCAAACAGCAAATTGGCGATCGCGAAGGAGCAGCTCAAGCTTATCGCTCGATTTTATCTACAAAACCAGGCGATTTGAAGGCTTTGCAAGGAATGGTGGCTCTGTTGATGAGTCAGCAACGCCCCGAAGCAGCCATTGGTTTGTTGCAAGAAACCCTCTCTAAGGCAACCCAAGCAAATACAATTCAGCCTGGAAGTGTAGATACAGTAGCCGTGCAGGTGTTGTTAGGTTCTGTTCACGCTTCCCAGAAACGCTATGCTCAAGCTAGCTCTGTATATGACCAGGCAATTAAGAAAGATCCCAAAGATTTTCGCCCCGTTGTCGCAAAAGCAATGCTGCTGAAACAACAGGGCAAAGACGCAGAGGCCAAACCTTTGTTTGATAGTGCCGCAGCTTTAGCACCTGCTCAGTACAGAGACGAAATTAAGAAGGCAGGAACGGTTTCCCCCATTCCTAAATCTGCTGTCTCTCCCGTGCCTTCACCAGAAAGTAAGCCGAAATAATGGGCATTGGGCATGGGGCACTTGTACTGAGTTTCGACACTTCGGCTACGCTCAGTGCATCGCTACGCTCAACTACCGCGTTCGCGTAGCGTCTCGTAGAGAAGTCGTTGGCGCAGCCTCTCCAAGAGTTGTATTGGGCATTGTTTGTTATTCTTCTCCTGCCTCCCCTGCCTCCCCTGCCTCCTCTGCTCCCCTCACGCTCCCTCAATGGCAGCAACGAAGCCAAAGACTAAAAACAGGCATCCGCCAATAAAGGTGATTTGACGCTCAGAAATATGTCCGGCAATCATTTTGCCGCCGATAACTGCGATCGCAGCACAAATTGCATGTCCTAAAATTGCACCTATTGTCACTCCAATGGGATTATTACCTGCTGCTAGGGCAATGGTGGCAATTTGGGTGCGATCGCCCAACTCTCCCATAAATGTCAACACAAAGGCTTCTATGACAATTGCAAAGGAAGTCTTTCGCTTGGGTAACTGCGAATCTGCTTGTTTCACGGCTGCTTCGGCTTCTTCTACAACTTCTGTACCAGAGGCAGCAGAAGACATCTTACTAGCGTCATACAGCAGCTTGATACCAAAGGCAATAAATAAAGCTATTTCGGCGTAATGAATATAAACTTTTGGCAACAAAGATACCGCTTGTCCAAATAGCACCGAAAGGATTGTCATCGCAGCTAAAGCAGCTGTCACACCGATATATACCAACCGCCGTGGGTGGTGCATTGCCAAAATCACAGCAATAAAAAATGTTTTATCGCCTAGTTCTGAAACTGTAATTAGTAATAAAGCTGCGGTAAAAGCTGTTAACACTCTCTCAAGCTCCTGAAGAATCGTTTACCGATGTGAAGCTTGATGAGAACCAAAAGACCTCACCAAGTTTCACACTTTTCGGTGTGAACTTAGTGAAGGTCTCGCTTTCAAATATTGATTACTTGCCACCTGAACCAGGGCTTTATCGCCCAGTATGTTGATTCAGATGTACTGGCTTTTTATTTTTTAGCCAGCAGCTACTCCCCTTCTATGCGATCGTCATTATACATGTTTTCCAAGTATAAGTCAAGAGAGTAGGGAATGGAGAGACTGATTCAGTGCTTACTGTGGTAAAAACTCATCATCTGTGACTTTGCAATTTTTCTACAGTCGTTTCTAGCCATTGCAAGTAATCAGTTTCATATAGCGTTTGGGAATGCGCCTTTAGGGAAGACATGGCAGTTTGTATAAAGAATGGTTAGAGAATTTCTCGCATATCTTGACATTAACATCGGTGCGTTAAAACGTAACGCACCCTATTGGCTAAAGTAAGGAAGAAATACTGCTGTGAAATCGTTAAGCGCCATATCATTTCCTTTGTCTACAACTTTACTAAAGTCAGAGGTAAGTAATAATCACCTCAACTATTACTTACCTGCACATAATGCCAATTCATTCAAAAAAATGAATCGATGAATCATGCACAAGGTTAATGCCACCTCCTGTTCCATCAAGCAAGTCCAACTAACTTGGCGCTGAGTTGCCATAAGCGATCGCCTTTGTCATCATCGCGGGCTTGAGGAGATACCTTCTGCACAAAGGATTTGCCATCTTTCTTCTGGCGATTTCCCCAACTCCAATAAACACCGGATTGATTATACTCGGGATCGGCAACTACCGTAGCAACCCGTTCTCCCGCCAACTCCTGAGACACATATCCCCCAGTGATGTACTTTTGGAATAATGGGAAGATTTTCTGAAACAGGGGATAGTGGTTTCTAAATAGTGGCGTTTCTGCAACACATCCCGGATAGAGAGAATTGAAGACGATACCGGTTGACTCGTGATAACGTTCATGGAGTTCCCGCATAGTTAGCACGTTGCAAACCTTGCTGTCTTTGTAAGCTTTGACTGGTTCAAATTTCTTGCCATCAATCATTGCGATCGGCTCTTTAAATCCTTCTGCAAAGCCTTGCAAATCGCCCAAGTCGGGACGCGGTGGAATCTTCCCACCCAGCTCGTCTGGATTGTGAGTGACGGTTCCTAAAATTACGAGCCTTGGCTCTAAAGATGACTTCTTCAGATCCTCTAACATCAGGTTGCACAATAGGAAATGTCCCAGATGATTTGTGGTGACAGTTAACTCGTAACCTTCGGGACTGCGTAACGGCTCCTTGATTAAAGGCATATAAATTGCGGCGTTGCACACCAAAGCGTCTAGAGACTTTCCAGTTGCTCGGAAGTTCTTCACAAACTCTCGAACGCTTTCCAAGGAGCCAAGGTCGATATGTATGCTGGTATAACTGTTGTAGGGCATTTCCACAGCTTGGGCAGCTTTTTGGGCTTTCGCTAAATCCCGACAGGCCAGTACCACAAACCATCCCTTTTGGGCAAGAGCTTTTGCCGCATACAAACCCACCCCCGAAGATGTACCTGTAATTATAACCGTTGGCTTCTGATGTTGTTCCATTGTGTTCGCACTCCATTGACTATCTCTAGGATCTCACACCAGGGAGCCATCATTAGCCCTGGCAATAGAATAATGCCTCCGGCACGCCAGGGGCGAACGCGGCTACACAAACTCTCGTCCGCCTGCGCGGACTAAGGAAAAATTGAGGGTTTCAAACCTAGATCGGTGGGTTTTACCTCGTGTAGAGGAGCCAGCGTTGTGCGGGGGTTCCCCCTGTTGATGGGACTGGTGTGCAGTTTATAACCCCCCTTTTCACTGTCCAAAGTCAAGAGCCGTTAGGGAAAACTCAGAATAATGGTCATTAAAAAACTTAGCTAGGGACTCAGCTTGAGTTTGGCTAACTTTACGTTGACCATTAAGCACTTCCCTAACAATCTCAACAGAGCCAAAAACCCCGACTAAAGAAGTTGGCTCTATATCAAACTCATGCATGAGGGATTCCAAAGTAGCCACAGGTTTTGATTCACCCATCGAATAATGACGTTCTTCGTAATTCTCAATCAGAAGAACCAACAACTCAAAAAGTGCAGTTTCCGCTTCTGTCAACTCCCTAGACATCATCCCCTCTACTGCTGTTAAGGCTCTGTTATACTCCTGTTCTGTTTTAATTGGCTTAGGCTGATACTGAATCAATAAGTCAGTGTAGGTTTTTTGACTAGAAGTAGGGGTCATCTTTCCACCTTTCTTTATCGTATTCAGGATGGGTAAGAACGTATTTAATAAAAATTGTCTGGCTGGAATATCTAATGTCTACTATCAAACGATAGTTATTACCTTTGATGTTAAAGACTGTAAAGTTACCAACGGCTTCTGCTTTTGGATATCTTTTCTGAACATCCACCAAATTAGACAAGTTCGCAATGGATGCAAACTTGTACCAGTCATTGAGAGCATCTTCAGAATCAGCGTGTTGAATCCAGAATTCACGCAATTTTACTTTGCTGATTACGTGCATTCCTAAAGTTAGAAATTTGTGGTAATTATAGCATTTATTGAGAGGAACGGCAGGGTAATAGGGCGATCGCTCACATCTTATCGTTGATGAGGGTGCCGCAGCTACGCCCGTCGTAGACATCGCCAACAGAAACCCAGGTCTGACCAAAGCTGCCGATGATGTGAGTTAAAATCCTGATATATTCAATCACCACTCACGCAGAACAGCCCCGAAAAAAGCGATCGCTATGCTTCAGTATCCCCATCTCGAACAAGCGCTAAAATATCACTTCGGTTACGACCAATTCCGCCCTGGACAACGGCAAATTATCGAAGATGCGCTGCAAAACCGAGATTTAATGGTTGTGATGCCGACTGGTGGGGGAAAATCTCTGTGCTTTCAGCTACCAGCGTTGTTAAAAAATGGACTAACTGTGGTGGTGTCGCCGTTAATTGCTTTGATGCAAGACCAAGTAGAAGCACTGCGAAATAATAATATTAACGCCACATTTCTCAATAGCAGTTTGAATGCTTATCAGGTGCGATCGCGGGAAGAAGCCATCCTCACCGGTAAAGTAAAATTACTCTACGTCGCCCCTGAACGTCTCCTCAGTGAAAGGTTTCTCCCGTTTCTCGATTTAGTTAAAGAAAAAATCGGTATTTCTAGCTTTGCTATTGATGAAGCGCACTGTGTTTCGGAATGGGGACACGATTTTCGTCCAGAATATCGTCAGTTAAAATCTCTGAGAAAACGCTATCCTGATGTTCCTACTGTCGCCCTCACCGCCACAGCAACGGATCGCGTTCGTAGTGATATCATTCAACAATTAGGACTAAAGCAACCTAGCATCCATCTTGCCAGTTTTAACCGAGAAAATCTTTATTACGAAGTTCGTCCTAAAACTAAATATGCTTATGCTGAATTGTTGGAACTAATTCGAGAAACTGAAGGTTCGACAATTATTTATTCTTTAACTCGTAAAAAAGTTGATGAACTAACTTTTAAATTACAAAATGATCAAGTTGTTGTTCTACCTTATCACGCCGGATTAACTGATGAGGAACGTAGTAGTAATCAAACGCGATTTATTCGAGATGATGTCCGGGTGATGGTGGCAACAGTCGCCTTTGGGATGGGAATTAATAAACCCGATGTGCGGTTGGTAGTTCACTTTGATATGCCCAGAAATATCGAAAGTTATTATCAAGAATCGGGTAGGGCAGGTAGAGATGGAGAACCATCTCGGTGTACAATATTTTTCAGTTTTGGTGATGTTAAAACAATTGAATGGAGTATCGATCAAAAAACTGACCCTCAAGAACAGTTGATTGCCAAACAACAACTGCGACAGATGATCGATTACTCTGAAGGTACTGATTGTCGGCGAACGATTCAACTGGGTTATTTTGGCGAAAGGTTTCCTGGAAATTGCGGTAACTGTGACAATTGTCGTCATCCCAAACCGATGCAAGATTGGACGATTGAAGCTATGAAGTTTTTATCTTGTGTGGCGCGTTGCAAAGAAAGGTTTGGGATGGCATACATAATTGATGTGTTGCGAGGAGCAAAAAAAGACAAAATTATCCAGTACGAACACGATAAACTTTCTACCTATGGTATCGGTAAAGATAGAACTCTAGATGAATGGCGAATGTTGGGGCGATCGCTTTTACATCAAGGGTTAATAGAACAAAGTAGCGATGGTTACTCAGTTTTAAAACTAAATGCCTTAAGTTGGGAAGTAATGCGAAAACAACGCACAGTTTCCCTAGCTATAACCACAGTCCAAAAGATTACTTGGGAACAGGGGAGTGAAAAAGCTGAAGAGGCAGAAGTATTATTACAGAAGTTGCGATCGCTACGTAAACAATTAGCTGATGAACAATCTGTACCACCTTACGTAATCTTCCATGATTCCACTTTAAAAGTGATGGTGCAGGTGCAACCCCAAAACTTAGTTGAATTTGCCAAACTTTCTGGTGTAGGTAGTCACAAACTCGCTCAATATGGCGAAAAGTTTATTACAGAAATTCGCGCCTACCGCCAAGAAAAAGGGTTGCAAAATAAATCTGTTACTTCCGCTTCCGTATCATCTTCTAACTCATCTTCTTACACAGAATTACAGACATTACAATTACATCAACAAGGTTTAAATATTGCTCAAATTGCCCAAAAACGCAACCTTAGTCCGGCAACAGTTAGCAGTCATCTAGAAAAATTAATTGCGAAAAATCAGCCAGTTGATTTAAATCAATTAGTCCCTTTAGAACATCAACAAAAAATTTGGCAAGTTTTAGAAGTACTCGGTGATATTTCCCTCACTCCTATCAAAGAACAACTCGGTGAAAGCTACACTTTTGATGAAATTCGTTTAGTACGAGGTAAGTGGCGGCGGGAAAATCGCAAATGAAAATTAAATTTTAGAGGATGTTTTCAAAGTATAGTATAAGGCGAATAGAATTCGCGGCTACACAAGCAAAGTCCATCTTTCCTGCGGAACGCTACGCGAACGTGGACTAAAAGAAAGTCAAGGTTTTAAACCCACGGAGGTGGGTTTTGTCTGTATAGCCGCGAATTCTATTCGCCAGGGCTAGTATGAATTGAGACTTTACAAATATCCTCTTAACTTGTTCCGAATGTACCCCTATATGGATGTCTAAGCTTTTATGGGCGGTTTATGTCTAGAAAAAAGATAGGCCTGTTGAGTATACTCTGTGAATTTTCAAACATCCTTTTATGATTAAAATACAAGAGCAAGATTAAAGGAGTTAACTGATGAGTCAGATGCTTAATACAGGAGTGCGTTGGACAAGTCAGGATGTGGAATTATTACCAGAAAATGAAGGGACGCGCTACGAGATAGTTGATGGAGAATTATTTATGACCAGGGCACCTCACTTTAAACATCAGCAAACTTGTGGCAGAATTTTCCAACAGCTTAACATTTGGTCTGAGTCTACTGGTTTAGGAGAAGCTGTAATCAATCCCGGCGTTTTGTTTTCAGAATCAGATAATGTAATTCCTGATGTAGTTTGGGCTACTAAGGAAACCTTAGCACTAACATTGGATGAAGCAGGACATTTAACTGGCGCACCAGATTTAGTAGTCGAAGTTTTGTCTGCTAGCAACGAAGACCTAAGACGAGATAAAGAAGCTAAACTTAAACTTTATTCTTCCAGAGGAGTAAAAGAATATTGGATTGCTGATTGGCGATCGCGTAAAATAGAGGTCTATCGACGCGAAGACAATCAACTTAAGTTGGTAGCAACCCTATTTAGTAGCGATATGATAATTTCTCCTTTATTGCCTGGTTTTAGCTGTATTGTAAACCAGTTTTTTCCTGTATAAATTTTAGGTTAAATGGAAAAATCAATCTCAAGTAACGCATTAACTAAAGTCCAAGTACTGATTATGGCGATGCCTGCGGCGGGCTACGCCTACCCATTGAAGTTTTGGTGATTTGTACCAGCACAATGGAAAGGCGATCGCATTGGAGTTTTAGATGGGTTTGAGCTTCAGATAGATATCTTTCACTCGCTCTTGACAGCGCTTAATAATTTTTGCTTCCCCTTCTTCTCCCCAAGAGAAGTTATTGCGAATATACTCTATTGTTACTTCACCTAATGTAGCAGTGTACTTGTAATTAAGATATCCTACACCACCTATGTCTGCCAGAAATCCCACAAGTACGCCAACTCCCCCAAAAGGAGTCAGTACGGTTGAGGCCGTATCTGCTAAAATGGTGAACCCAATTGCAGCTATAAAATTTGCACCGATTACCTTACCACAAGTCCCAAAAACGTTTTTGGTTATTTTTATTGCCTCGGATTTGCTTTGTTTTTTTCCCATAATGACACAGATCGTAAACACCATACTTATCAGGAGTGGGGGATGAACGAGAAACGTGGCAAATGGTACTGCTCCAGACAATGCAGCAACACTACTGAAGACACCGATGAACCTCCGTGCAAATTTTAACCTAGTATCAAAAATACGATTGTTAATGCTATCAGCCAATGAAACGGCACGTTGGGCTGGATCTAGAATATTCATTAATGCACCCAAAGTCCCAGCACTCTCATGTAAGCGATCAACCAGTTGAGGTAATTCCTGTCGGATCATTTCATCACACTTTTGGTCATAAAGCATGGCACTACCATAAACAATATCCTCTTGAGACTTCACAAATTTGCCCATCTTTTCTGAAATCCGATAGCGTATAGTCTCTTGATCTTTCTTGGGTTGATTGTTTTCAACCATATCCCACTTGTTAACAAATACAATCTTGGGAATATCAGGTGAATTCTGATGGACTAAATTGAACAATTCTATTTCATCTTGATAAGGCTCACCATCAATCACAAAAATATGTCCATGAGCTTTCTTTGCCTCTTCAACTGCTAATTCTTCGTTCACGGCTTCACCCATTACCCCAGGCACATCTACTATATTCCAAGGTTCTTTTGTATAAGGAGTTGGTATAGTAGTTTTATCATGTTCAACCCCAACTTCAGCAATATCAGTATTCATTAATGAATTAATAATTGCCGACTTACCAACAGAGGTTTTGCCAAACAGGGCTACCCAAATTAAGCCAGTTTTTAAACGTTCTAGAAGTTCGTTGATTTCCTTGAATTCGTTTTCAATCTCTTGACGCTCCTTGTTATTAAGTTTTTTACCAAATTGCCCCTTAAGATTTCCCAGTGCTTCCTGTAGTTCAGTTTGAACTTGAGAAATTTCATCACGAATTTCTTGATTGCTAACCATATTCTAAAAAATCTCCTTTATTTTATTAATTAATTGAGGTAATTCCTGTCTGATCATTTCATCACGCTTTTCGTCAAAAAATATGGCATTACCATAAACAATATCCTCTGGAGACTTCACAAATTTGCTCATCTTTTCTGAGATCCGAGAGCGGATAATCTCTTGTTCTTTCTTGGGTTTATTTTTTTCAATCATATACCACTTGTTCACAAATACAATCTTAGGAATGTCAGGTGAATTTTGATGGACTAAATTGAACAATTCCATTTCATATTCATAAGGCTCATCATCAATCACAAAAATCTGTACATCAGCTTTTTGTGCCTTTTTAATTGTCAGTTTATCATAATCATTGTTACCAATTATTCCAGGCAAATCAACGAAAATAAAAGGTGATTGGAAACAAAGAGTAAGTAAATTACCTGGTTCAAAAGTTTCAGCTATATCAGCACCAATCAATGAATTGAGAATTGCCGACTTACCAACAGAGGTTTTGCCAAACAGGGCTATTATCTTATCTTTTACCTCAAATACCGTGCTTGAAAGTAGCCGAGAAAACTCTACAGAACCTTTACTGGTGTTAGCTTCAATTGGTTCTACAAATGTCACAACACTAATTAATTCAGTTTGATCGTTAAAATCAGCTAAATTAACTTGGCGCAATTCAATAGACTTAACTTCTATTTTTGTACCTTGTATCTCTGCTTCAATATTTTGCTCTCGTAGCAACTTCTTGAGATCATCATTTGATAAAGATAACTTACCAGCTATCTTGCCTTTAATTTGTGTCAAAGCCCCTGCGTCAGCACTGATATCAGCAGCAGGATTAAATTTCCAGTGATTCTCACTCTCATCTTTAGTAATAATCTTATTGAGTTCTTTGGTTAAAACGTCAGGTTTTAAATCATCCTGATTATATGTTGATTGCCATTTAGTCTCATCAAAGTTCTTGGAAGATTCAGATTGATGCCAATAAGTTAATAGTTTCTCTAATAGTCCAGCTTCAAAATGTTCTGGTTTCTCAATAACAGCATCAAAAGCAATTTCTGTGTGAATTCCCTCTAGTAACTTTCTTAAGTCATCTCGATGTACATAAGCTAAATTGCCCAAACCATGTAATTCTGCATATAGTTTGCTGTTTTTTAGTTTCTGGAGCGAGAATTTGACTGTATTTTGCTGTGATTTTCGAGCAGAAACCGAGAATTCATACTCAAGAGTGATCGCAGATAAGCTCTTTTCGATTTTAAGAGCAGTATCTCGAGATGGAGATTCGATTTTGATGGTAAATTCTTGTGATTGTTGAGCAAATTCAAAATGATCTTTGATAATTTTCGCTTCTGGTGTCACCTCTTTTAGATCAGGAATATTAATTTTAATATAGGGAATTTGCAGAGCGAAAATGCTTGAACGTTGAATTTTTCGCGCTTGTTCTGGATACAGATTACATACAGCTTGGTATGCAAGTTTTCTAGATTGGTCTGTGTCTAACAGTATTGTTAGACTAGTTCTCCAAGAACTTTCATTCCATTGCTCACTTTTGACTAATAGCTGATTATTGCTGATTTCTGGAATAAAAAGCGGATCATAGCGAAATTGCCAAGTTTGTGGACTGTCTGGGCGATTGTTTGTTGCTTCCCAAATGCGTTTTGTTTGTTTATTGAAATCAAAAGCCCCAATTTCTGTTGCTGAGAAAACAAAATCAGAAAAATTCATATTTACTTCCTAGAAGTTACACATTGAAAAAAGTCTAATTATGCGACTTAAGTCATACCTATTTGAGGATTAAAGTGCGGTCGAAATTAGAGAATGCTTGAGCGAGTTTAATCATGCTTCAAACCCGATCAACTTCGTACTCCGTGCGTGAACGGTTAGGCTCTGATAGTACCTCCGTCCCGTGAAAATTCACTTATGTAAGCCCAGTTTATGTATCCACCATCTCCTTTGACATAATTTAATTACCTTTTTCTATGAGAATGAACAAGAGTTTCTACACATAACTTTCCGTTCATTCCGAAAAAAAGATTTTATTTAGTAAAATTTTGGCTATGCCACCATCACTTGACTTTGTACGCGAATAAGTGTTTTTTGTCTAAAGTCCAATTAATTGGCGGGTTTGGACGTGTATCAACTTAAGGCGGGACAACTTACAGAGAGAAGGTTCCAGCCCAATACTGCGTAGGTTTTGCCTCTTTTGAGCATTATAGACAACGATATTGCAAGGGTTTCAGCCTACTTTATTTCCTTAAACGAGTAGTATTAAGATTCTTTGGCTCGTGTTGATGCTCACTGATAGCCGGAATGGAACTGTTCGGATATTTTGGTTGGTTCTATCCCTGGGGGAGATTCAGACAGAGCGAATTTCATTTATTATTAGCTCAGTTTTAGTGTTAGCGATCGCTTATCCGAAATTGAGATTGGGCTTCAAAATAGTCGCTAGGATAATTACTATAAAATTTCAAGTTAGGATGAAATAAGCGAGAGAGATTTTGTTGTCATGAATAAGAGGACTCAACTGCTCGAAGTAATTGCAGCTTTACCAGAGTAATTAGTTGACCAAGCATTAAATTACGTGCAAATGTTGCAAAATCCGATTCAGATTACACCAAGACTTTGCGGTGGACAAGCGCGAATTAGAAATACACGAATTCCCCTATGGACTTTGGTAGCATATCGTCAACAAGGTGCCCCGGATGAAGAATTATTGGTAAATTATCCTGGATTGACTGCGGAAGATTTAAGTGCAGCTTGGTATTACTACGAACAAAATCTTGAACAAATCGATCGAGAAATTGCCCAAGATGATTTAGTTTAATGGCATTACAATTTTACTCCAATGAAAATTTTCCCATCGCAATGGTAAACTTACTCAGATCGGAGGGACACGATGTATTAACTTCCTACGAAGCAGGTCAACCAAATCAAGGGATTCCTGACGATGTTGTTTTGCAGTATGCCACAGCGACAGGTCGCATTTTGATTACGGAAAATCGCCAAGATTTTATCGATCTACATCGCACTGCACTAAATCATGCTGGGAAAGTCAAGGCAATAATTGATTTTTTGGATGAGGATAGTCGAACCTTAGAGAATCGTTTGTTGCGGGTTATGAAGCAAAATAAGCTGTCGCGCAAATAAGATTGCACAACAAGGGCGCTCATGTTGCCCACCCCACAAGAGATTCATTTTTTTGAGGATGCAAATTAAAAGATTTTGAGCTTATAAAAGCAGTCGGACAGATTTTTTTCGTACAGGAGTATGGTAAAAGTTGATTGCGATCGCTGTTGAATATTGCTCCCTTTTGCGATTGCGCTCAGATGATGGGAAAAGGCGATCGCAAAACATAATAGCCATCATTACCAATGCTCTATAACCAATCCATCCACATAATCAAAATCTGAATCATCGGTCACAAGCACCCAACCATCTTCCAGACAATGGGCTGCAATCCAAACATCATTCATCGGAATTGGTCTTCCTTTGCGCTTCAAAGCCGAACGAGTCTGAGCATAGATAACTATTTTGAGCCTAAAATAATAAAACCCTAGTAAGGGTTTTAAGAGTAATATTTTCAATCGCACAAATATGTCAAACTGTCAAACAATTTGACAGGCGACACTTATGAATTTGCAAGTTGTTGGTAGCGTTCCTGAACTTCCTGAATCGAAAACAAGGTTTCAAACTTCAACCCTGCTGACTTGTACAACTCACCTCCGCCTTGTTGTCGGTCTACCAGTGATATTATTTGATTTACGGTATAACCTGCATCTTTAAGACGCTCAACTGCTTTTAAAGCAGATTGCCCAGTTGTAACGACATCTTCCAAAACTACTACTTTTGCACCTTCAGGTAAAGTGGGGCCTTCTATATAAGCTCTCGTTCCATAACCCTTGGCTTCCTTGCGAATAATCAGCGCTGGTATCGGGCGGTTTTCATAAACAGAAACTATACTCACTGCTGTCACCATTGGATCAGCCCCCATTGTTAAACCACCCACAGCCTGTGTATCCACGGGTAATAAAGGAAATAGTAATCTTCCAACTGCCAAAGCGCCTTGAGGATGGAGTGTTACCTGCATTTTATTGACATAATAAGAACTACGCAGCCCAGAAGAAAGGAGAAAATCACCCTCTTGATAAGCAAGTTGGCAAAATAAATCTAGTAACTTATGGCGCAAGGTAGTCAAATCAGAAGTGGTTGCCCAAATATCTGAGTGGGTAAGAGTTTCAGTAGAATACGTCATTACAAAACATTAAAAGTTGTGCTACACCAAAGGTTGAACTCATGAGAGTTCTGAACTTAAGCATAAATTAAGATTGCCTAAAAATTTGAGGAGTAAGGAACGTGGGTATAAAATTAAAACCCTTTGGTGGTTTATTAATACTGCTTGCTGCTAGTATTGCTTTTCCCTCTGTTGCATCTGCCCAAACTGCAACACCCAATTATGAAACTACGAGTGATGTATTTGAAAGAGCTTATTTTAGTCACGATCGCAATTTCTACGAAAATGGCAGCCTTAAGCGTCAGCTAGACTCACTTCTCGGATCTGGTTCCAGTTTCGGTGGTTCCTTCCCAGAAAATGAAATTGCCCACGATGCTGAATTGGTTAACAGTTTATATCATGATGTCATGACTCAGCAAGTTGGCAACGATCCTTATATTCGCACTCCTGATTTACCAAATCCCTATGACACATCGCTGATGATGTCTCCTCGCTTCAATAGCAGCAAACTCAAAGTGGGAACTGAATTCAGGTTTGAAACTTTACCATCTCGGTAAGAGTGGGGAGTGGGGAGTGGGGAGATGAGGGGAATAACCCATGCCCCATGCCCCATGCCCATTTTTGATGATTCAGTGCGCCCTGCTGGAATCGAACCAGCCTGAAGGCGAATTATGAGTTCGCTGCCTCCCCAATCGGCCAAAGGCGCTTGTTTTGTTGGGTTTCGGGTTGCTACGAGTCAATTACTTCAACTCTTAGATCAACCTTATTTGCTAATTAATGAGGAAAATACCTCATGCACTGAGTTTAGCCAATTCCATGAATATAGCATAAATTTACTGCTTGTGAATACTGGACAAGAGTTTACCAGATTTTTATACTACATAATTTGATTATGAATATAGTGCAAACTAATATTGATTAAGTTCCTTTAAGGATTGAGGTCAAAAGCTTCACTATTCTTAAATAGACCAGCATTCTATTGTGATAGCTTGTCAGCGATGAAAATAAATTCTACTGTACTTCTTACTTTGATTTTGTTAATTCTGATGATGGGAGCAGGTTCTGTGAGCGGGTTTTTGGGCTTTGAACTGGGTAGTTCAGCACTGAAAGGCGTTACCACACCAGATGGGCGTCCCACAACCAAATTTGCCAGCAATAAGACAAATAACTCCCAACAGGGAGGGTTAGTGCTATTAAAAGAGGAAGAAATCCTGAAAATTGTCAAGGCGCGAATTGATGGTAAGACCAAGGCGGCTAAATCGGAAAAGCTAGAGGAAGATGATGAAGAAACCAATAACAGCAAGCAGAAGCCAGAGGAAAAACCCCCAGAAGTGGTTGAAGAAAAACCCCTGCCAGGTTTTCCGGTTACTGCCCAGAGTGAAGGTGTAACTATGATTGTGCAATCTGCCCGCTACTCTGGTGGTGATTTGCTACTGAAAGTGAAAATGCAGAACAAAGGTAAGGATTCTGTGCGCTTCCTGTATAGTTTTTTAGATGTTACCGATGACAAAGGACGAACCCTGAGTGCGAGTACAGATGGTTTACCAACAGAATTGCCTGCAAATGGTCCAGCATTTTCAGGTACAGTGAGCATTCCCACAGCTTTACTTGATGATGTTAAGAAGATATCACTTGCTCTAACTGATTATCCTGCTCAACAATTGAAGTTAGAGGCATCGAATATTCCTGTAGAAAGGTAGATTGGGACTGGGGACTGGGGACTGGGTATTGGGTATTGGGTATTGGGTATTGGGTATTGGGTATTGGGTATTGGGTATTGGGTATTGGGCACTTGTACTGAGTTTCGACTACGCTCAACTACCGCGTTCGCGTAGCGTCTCGTAGAGAAGCCGTTGGCGCAGCCTCTCCAAGAGTTGTATTGGGCATTGGGCACTTGTACTGAGCGTAGCCGAAGTATTGGGCATTGGTGATTATCTATTTTTTTACTATTCCCTATTCCCTATTCCCCATTCCCCATTCCCCATTCCCCATTCCCCATTCCCCAATCCCCATTCCCCATTCCCTATTCCACCTAAATGGAGGGCGTGAGTTTTACACGAGCTTTGGCGGTGAGTGCTTTTCCTAATTTAACTTTGACAGAGGTGGCGCTGCGGTTGTTGTCAGTGTTACTACTGATTGTCATAAATGCCTTTTTTGTGACGGCGGAATTTTCGATGGTGAGCGTGCGGCGATCGCGTATTCACCAGCTAGTTAAGGCTGGGGATATTCCAGCGATCGCAGTGGAAATGCTACAACGCAGTATTGACCGACTGCTATCTACCACCCAGTTAGGCATTACCCTCTCTAGTTTGGCACTGGGATGGATTGGCGAAAGTACCATTGTCGGGCTAGTGAATGCATGGTTAAAATCCTGGCCTTTACCCAGTGGGATGACTACCTTTCTCGCCCATTCCCTATCAATTCCCATCGCCTTTTTCTTGATTGCCTATTTGCAAATTGTGATCGGCGAACTATGTCCCAAATCCTTAGCCATGCTCTACTCAGAACAGCTAGCGAGGTTTTTGGGGCCTTCGGTAAAAGCGATCGTGCGTTTTTTTAGCCCCTTTATCTGGATTCTCAACCAATCAACTCGTTTTTTATTGCGGATTTTTGGCATCCAATACACAGGTCAAGGCTGGAGACCGCCTGTAACTCCCGAAGAATTGCAACTGATTATCTCTACAGAATGGGGATCTACTGGTTTACAGCGTGCAGAGCGAGAATTGCTCAATAATGTCTTTGAGTTTGGGGATGTCATAGCCCAAGATGTGATGATCCCCCGCACCAGTATTATCACGCTGCCAAAAGATGCTACCTTCCAGACATTACTCAGAGAAATGGCTTCTACTGGCTACTCTCGCTATCCCGTGATTGGTGAATCTTTGGACGATGTTCGCGGCATTGTTTATTTTAAAGATTTGGCGCAACCTTTAGCTATCGGAAAACTCAGTTTAGACACACAGATCCAACCTTGGATGCGTCCCGCCCGATTTGTTCCAGAACATACGTCTTTAAGTGAGCTTTTGCCTATGATGCAGCAAGAGAAACCCGCTATGGTCATGGTAGTGAATGAATTTGGCTCTACTGTGGGACTAGTGACAATCAAAGATGTCATTGCCGAAATCATTGGCGACCCCAGCGAACCGGAAAACAGCGACGACTTACTGATTCAGATGTTAGGTGAGCATAAATTTTTGGTGCAGGCACAAATCAACCTCGAAGACCTCAACGAAGTTTTGCATCTCAATTTACCCCTGACAAGAGAATACCAAACACTGGGAGGCTTTTTGCTGTATCAGTTACAGAAAATTCCGACCATTGGCGAAACCTTCTGTTATCAAAATCTCGAATTCACTGTGGTATCAATTGTTGGGCCACGCCTGCATCAGATTCAACTGCTACGCCTAGAGGAGGAGGGGTAAGGAGGCGGATGAGGGAGCAGGGGAAGCAGGGGGTAAGGGACTGACAAGAAATAAATTATCCAAATAAACGTAGACGCGATAGCGGCTTGCCGCAGGCTACCACAGAGAAACAAAGAACACAGAGAAAGGAGAAATAGAGAGGGTTTTTGGGTCAGTTTTAGGACATTTTTTTATTTTGAAGTCCCTAAATGCCCCATGCCCAACTAAGCATACACCACTGGATCAACGAGTCCCAATTCGGCAAAAGCTGCTAGCCGTAAGCGACAAGAATCACACACGCCGCAGGCGACATCATCACCGGCATAGCAAGACCAAGTTAGCTCCCAAGGAACTCCCAATTGGTTCCCCAGTTGGATGATTTCGGTTTTTTTCAGGTTGATTAGGGGTGCAACAATCTGAATTGGTTGTCCCTCACGCCCTTGTTTGGTTCCCAGGCGAAAAACTTCTTGCATTGCTTGGATATAGTCGGGGCGACAATCAGGATATCCTGAGTAATCTAGGGCATTAACGCCGATATAGACACGCTCTGCGGCGATCGCTTCGGCGTAACCAAGAGCAAAGCTTAAAAAGATGGTATTACGAGCCGGAACATAAGTCACAGGAATATTTTGAGACATTTCATCCAGCGATCGCTCCTGGGGTAAATCAATCGCGTCATCGGTAAGCGCCGAACCACCCCATTGTCGTAAATCAAAATTAACCACCTGATGTTTGGCGATCGCAGCTTCTTGAGCAACACTGAAGGCTGACTGTAACTCTCGTCGGTGTCGCTGCTGGTAATCAAAGGAAATAGCATGACATTCCAAGCCATCAGCTTTAGCTTTATACAAAATTGTGGAAGAGTCCAATCCCCCAGATAACAGAATTACAGCTTTCATCTCGGTTATAAATTTTGGATTTCAAATCGCCAAATCAAACCTTAACAAGATGCCAGAAAGCAATGCCAAGGATAATTTATACTTAGGTCTTGCTAAATTTTTTAAACTTAATCAAAAGACATATTTTTTTGTAGAAAGTGCAAAATCCAAAACAAAGCCGAAATATCTATACAAAAGATATTTGGATTACGGGAACCGATCACAAACTTTGAAATTCTTCATAAACATAGGCTCTATGTTACCATCTGGATGGTTTTAGACGGATCGTAACTGGCATTTCGAGTATAAACGCCAACGGCCGTAGCGTCTCTAAATTTGGTGGTTGAGGAGAGAATAATAGTGCAAGATAGCATGTCAGTGGCAGAATCGAATCCATATACACAGCGCAACCAGCCACGACCGATCCGCATAGGCGTGATTGGAGTGGGTAACATGGGACAACACCACGCTCGCGTGCTGAGTTCAATGAAAGATGTTGAACTAGTCGGAGTGGCAGATATTAACGTCGAGCGAGGATTAGAAACTGCCAGCAATTACAAGGTGCGTTTTTTTGAAGATTACTGTGACCTACTACCCCTTGTGGAAGCAGTTTGTGTAGCTGTCCCCACCCGTCTGCATTATGCCGTGGGTATTAGCTGTCTGTTAGCGGGAATTCATGTTTTGATTGAAAAACCGATCGCAGCCAGTATTTCTGAGGCAGAGTCTTTAGTGAATGCCGCAGCTGAGTCTGGGTGTATCCTGCAAGTAGGCCATATTGAGCGTTTCAACCCAGCTTTTAAAGAACTGAGCCAAGTTCTAAAAACAGAGGAATTGCTGGCGCTAGAAGCCCATAGAATGAGTCCTTACTCAGACCGGGCAAACGATGTTTCAGTTGTCCTGGATTTAATGATCCATGATATCGACCTACTTTTGGAATTAGCTGCTTCCCCAGTCACGAAATTGACTGCTAGCGGTACTCGCTCCCTAGACTCTGGTTATTTAGATTATGTAACCGCCACCTTGGGGTTTGCCAATGGTATTGTTGCTACTCTGACTGCCAGTAAAGTCACCCACCGCAAAATTCGTCGGATTGTCGCCCATTGCAAAAGTTCATTCACTGAGGCTGATTTTCTCAAGAATGAAATTTTGATTCACCGACAAACCACTGCCAATTCTCTCACCGACCACCGACAAGTACTTTATAGGCAAGATGGTGTGATTGAAAAAGTCTACACCACCAATATTCAACCCCTAAGCGCAGAATTAGAACATTTTGTCAACTGTGTACATGGTGGCAATCAACCCTCAGTAGGTGGTGAACAAGCTCTCAAAGCCCTGAGACTGGCAAGTTTGATTGAGCAGATGGCGCTGGAAGATCGAGTTTGGAATCCCTTAGACTGGCAATCGGAACCAAGGGTACAATCATTGACTCCGACAGCCTAGAAGATGGGATGAGGGAGATGAGGGGGATAAGGGAGATGAGAGGGATGAGGGGGACAAGGTAAAATTTTCTCCCTTCTGTGTCTCTGCTTCCGCACAGTTGCACCTAAAATCTGTTTTGAAATTTGCCATGAAATCTTTAGATCCTCCCTAGTCTTTTGAAAAAACCGACTAAGGGGGATCTAAAAAATTAGAAAATAAAATCGTGAGGGTGGTCAGATCCCCGACTTCGCGGAAGTTGTCGGGGATCTCGCAGCCCCGCAAAATTAATGAAGCAGATCCCTAGCTTCCACTTGCAATGCCAACTTTTATTTAGTCCAACCAAGTTGCCTTGACTCTGGCAAGCTGGGATAATTACCTTCTAAATAAAAAGCTAGGGCTGAATCTTGGTCACAAAACTAGTACAGCAATTTTAGGAATTGGCTCAATGCTTGAATGGATAACTAATACTATTAACTATTTTGGTCATTGGGGAATTGCCCTACTAATGTTCCTAGAGAACCTTTTTCCCCCCATTCCTTCAGAATTGATTATGCCACTAGCTGGATTTACAGCAAGTCCATATCAACCAGGAGGGGCAAAGCTAAATATCATTGGTGTGTTTTTCGCAGGACTTTTGGGTTCTGTATTGGGCGCACTTGTTTGGTACTATCCAGGTAAGTTTTTGGGTGAAATCCGGTTGAAAGCGATCGCTGACAAGTATGGCAAGTGGCTGACTATATCGAGCAAAGATATCGATAAGGCAACGCGCTGGTTTAACTCTCAAGGTAGCAAAGCAGTTTTCATTGGTCGCCTTGTGCCAGGAATCCGCACCTTGATTTCTGTTCCCGCAGGGATAACCAATATGCCCTTGCTACCATTTTTGTTTTACACAACATTAGGTAGCGCTGCTTGGGTGGGTTTGCTAACATACTCAGGATACGCGTTGGGTAGTCAGTATGAACTTGTGGACAAGTACCTTGCTCCTGTATCCAAAATCGTACTTGGCGGTTTGGTTCTAGCATTTGTTTTCTGGATATTCAAGCGCCAGTTAAGACGCACTAGAAGATGAAACACGGACGCTTTTGGTTTGAAAGCAGTGAAAGTAAGGGTTACATCTGGCCAAAATTCGCCTACACTATGCCAAATAATACTAGATGTGCGTTGGCATGAGCTTATCAGAGATATGGCCGGAATTAATTTTTGGCGTATTTCTAGCTACACTTGACGCAACCTAGAATTTCTGGTTGCTCGCATTTTTGTAAGATGAGCATGACAACTTTTTACAGTTAAGTTTGAACTAGGAGCTTTCATGACAGACCAACCTTCCGCCGCTACCCCCATCAATGCTGCTGCTATACCCATGAATAGAGCGGCAGTTCCCATAAATGCAAATCCTGTTAATAATCCCAACCCAGGTGCCGGCAATGTTCCAGGGAAAACTATTCTCAGTGTTGATTTAGGCAGAACTTCCACAAAAACTTGTGTGAGTCGTGAACCCGGTAACGTGGTGTTCGTACCTGCCAACGTCAAGCAGATGTCAATAGAACAAGTACGCGGCGGTGTTTTTGAAGCCCGCGCTACCGACCCCTTAATGGATTTGTGGCTGGAGTATCAAGGCAATGGATATGCTGTTGGTCAACTGGCAGCCGATTTTGGGGCAAATCTAGGAGTCGGCCAATCTAAGGTAGAGGCTGCACTGGTAAAAGTGTTAGCAAGTGCTGGCTACTTCAAACTCAAAAATGATATCTCAGTGGTACTGGGTCTACCTTTTCTTTCTTTAGAGCAATTTGAAAAGGAAAAAGCCCAGTTGATTAGCCAAGTCGGTGGGCCTCATGTGTTGAACTTCCGAGGCGAATCTGTATCGCTGAACGTCAATAAAGTTTGGGTAATGCCAGAAGGCTACGGCAGTCTGCTGTGGTCTGAAGCTCAACCGAAGAAAAGCCCTGGCAGTCCCGATTTTACAAAAATATCGGTGGCGATCGTCGATATTGGACATCAAACCGTCGATCTTTTGATGGTAGATAACTTCCGTTTCGCCAGAGGTGCTTCTAAGAGCGAAGACTTCGGGATGAATAAGTTTTATGAATTGGTGTCCGCCGAAATCGAGGGAGCAGATAGTCAATCTCTAGCCCTGATTTCCGCCGTGAACAAACCCAGAGGTGAACGTTATTACCGTCCTAAAGGCGCTAGCAAGCCCACTAACCTAGATGATTTTCTTCCCAACCTTACAGAGATGTTTTCGCGCGAAATCTGTAGCCGTGTGCTAGCCTGGTTGCCAGAACGCGTCACCGATGTAATTCTGACTGGCGGGGGTGGTGAGTTCTTCTGGGACGACGTTCAACGTCTGCTCAAGGAAGCAAAGATTAATGCTCATTTAGCAGCACCTTCCCGTCAGGCGAATGCTTTGGGGCAGTATATTTATGGAGAGGCACAATTATCCTCCAATCGCGCTGCTAGGGCATAAAGCTGATGTTCCAATGGTCAAAAAAGGTAGTTAAATCCGTCACGTTCAACCCAGAGCTTGCTGATGAAAGCTTGTTAGCGCAAGTAGAAAGTTATTTGGAAAAACAACCAGACAAGACTTTCAGCGACCTCTGTAAAGAAGCCTTATGGCAATCTTTATGTGTACCGGAACCTGTACAACCTGCTCCACAAACAGCAGCAAGAACACCGATTGAACAACAAATCGGTGAACTGCAACGTCAAGTGGCTGGACTTGAGGAACGTTTTTTTGCCAAGGGATCTAATCGTTTGGAGGCGATGGAACATCATCTACTGCAACTTTCTCAACAAGTTGCACAACTGGCGCTCATAGTCAATGATCGATCGTTCATTCCGTCTCCAAGTCAATTAGAAGTAGTAAATAATACTTCTTATGCTGTTGCTACCCCTCCTCAAGAGGTTGACCCCGTAATCAGTCGCCTTAGTCAGTTTCTCGATGATTTTTAAGGAAAAATCAGGTTTGTGAGCAGTTTTTGCTCATGTTAACAATCCTTAATAGTTAATTCTATTAAGGATTATTAATGTTTATATAAGTAGGTAGATATAATTAAATATAAAATAAACTCCTAGTTTGTAGTGAGCGATTTATCGCTCAGAGCAAGGATTATCAGGACTAAAGTCCTTACTACAAACTTTAAATTTATTTATGCCTAGATACTTATAAAAATAGATTTCTGTCGGTAGGGCGATCGCTCATACTAGTGAATCATCAGAGCAATCCCTGTTTAACTATTCTAGTTATTTGATGCCAAAGCCTAATTTACAAACAAATTTTGGCTAACTCTTAATTAGATAAACATCATGGCTAATTCTTACACTAAATATTATTGATTGTGAAAGGACAAAATTTGCTCGCCTTTGTATTGAATATTATTAGTACATATTATTACTAGATTCTTTTTTTACTTTATACACTGTATAAATGCTAGAATCCTCAAGTAGACAGTTAGGATACCTAGATGCCAGTTGTAGCTAACTCAATTAAGTTTGGTACAGACGGCTGGCGGGGCATTATTGGTGACGAGTTCACCTTTGAACGCCTAGCCCTGGTCGCACCAGTTGCCGCAAAAGTATTATATGATACATATTTTTCTACGGTTGGTAGCCGAACAATAATTGTTGGTTACGATCGCCGATTCATGGCTGAAGACTTTGCTCGTGCTGTTGCCGATACTGTCAGTGCTGTCGGATTTGATGTGCTACTGAGCGAGAGCTATGCCCCAACCCCAGCTTATAGTTGGGCAGCAAAAGAACTCAATGCTTTAGGGGCGCTGGTAATTACAGCCAGCCATAACCCTGGTAAATATTTGGGTTTAAAAGTCAAAGGCTATTTTGGTGGATCGGTACCGCCAGAAGTCACAAAAGAAATCGAAGATCAGTTGGTGGTAGAGGTACCACTAGCAGCTACCCCAGGTAAGCAAGAGAAGTTCGATCCTTGGCCCAGTTATACCCAAGCACTAGAACGTAAAGTTGATATCGCCAAACTTCGAGAAGCGATCGCATCTGGCAAATTGACATTATTTGCCGATGTCATGCATGGCGCTGCTGCTAGTGGATTGGCAAGACTACTAGGCAATCAAGTCAAAGAAATCAACTCAGAACGCGATCCCCTATTTGGTGGCGGTGCGCCGGAACCTTTGCCTAAATACCTTTCAAAGCTTTTTGAAGTCATCAAGACTCACCGAGAAACCGATAAATCAGGTTTAACGGTGGGGTTGGTATTTGATGGAGACTGCGATCGCATTGCAGCAGTAGATGGAGAAGCAAACTTCCTAAGTTCTCAAGTATTAATCCCGATATTAATCGACCATTTAACCCTGCGGCGCGGTTTTACTGGAGAAATCGTCAAAACTGTTAGTGGTTCCGACTTGATGCCCCTTGTAGCAGCACTACATAACCTCTCAATATTTGAGACAGCAGTTGGTTATAAATACATCGCTGACAGAATGTTAGTAGCAAAAGTGTTGCTCGGTGGTGAAGAATCAGGAGGAATTGGCTATGGTAGCCATATTCCCGAACGTGATGCACTGCTGTCAGCATTGTATGTACTAGAGGCAATTGTAGAATCTGGTTTGGATTTAGGTGAGTATTATCGCTACTTGCAGAAACAAACCGGGTTTAACTCAGCTTACGATCGCATTGATTTACCCTTAGCAAATATGCAAGTGCGATCGCGTCTTTTGCAACAACTGCAAACTCAACCCTTAACAGAAATTGCAGGGTTAGCAGTAATTGATTGCCAAACAATTGACGGCTACAAATATCGCCTCGCCGATCAAAGCTGGTTAATGATTCGGTTTAGCGGGACAGAGCCAGTTTTACGCCTGTACTGCGAAGCCCCAACAATTGAGCAAGTGCATCAAACTCTTGCTTGGGCGAAACACTGGGCGGAGTAAAATTAATTATTAGTCATTAGTCCTTGATAAATGAATAATGACTAATGACCAATACTTCGACTCCTTTCGACTTCGCTCAAGGCAAGTCGCTCAGTACAAGTGACTAATGACTAATGACCAATGACTAAATTACTTGTAGTAGCCACAGGAAATCCGGGGAAGTTGCGGGAAATGCAAGCTTACCTGGGAAATTCTGGTTGGGAATTAACCCTCAAACCGGAAGAATTGGAAATTGAAGAGACGGGCGAAACTTTTGCCGCCAACGCTTGTCTGAAAGCGTCACAAGTTGCTAAAGCTACAGAAAGCTGGGCGATTGCTGATGATTCAGGCTTGCAAGTAGATGCCCTAAATGGCGCACCTGGAGTTTATTCTGCACGTTATGCCAAAACCGACTCAGAACGCATTGCTAGGGTATTGAGGGAATTAGGCAACGAGGTAAATCGGCAAGCTCAATTTGTTTGTGCAGTAGCGATCGCTCGTCCTAATGGTGCGATCGTATTACAATCTGAAGGTATTTGTCGTGGCGAAATTCTCCACGCACCTCGTGGTGATAGTGGTTTCGGCTACGATCCAATTTTTTATATTCCAGACAAGCAATTGACCTTTGCTGAGATGACACGGGAGTTGAAGGGATCAATTAGTCATCGAGGTAAGGCTTTTACAACTTTACTTCCGCAACTGGAGAGAGTTAAGAGTTAAGAGTTTGGAGTTAAGAGTTAGGAGTTATGCTAAATCTTTATTCCTAACTCCTAACTCCTAACTTTTTTAAACTGCTTCTGTGTTCTTTTCCCCGGTGCGAATCCGAATCACTTGCTCAACAGGCGAGATGAAAATTTTACCATCGCCGATTTCACCAGTGCGGGCAGCAGCAATAATTTTATCTACCACCATATCAACCTGATCATCATCAACTACGATCTCTACTTTGAGTTTTTGCAGAAACTCGACGGTGTACTCAGAACCGCGATACCGTTCAGTTTGGCCTTTCTGCCGTCCAAACCCCCGAACTTCAGAAACAGTCATACCAACAATACCAGCGTTAACTAAGGCAATTTTTACCTCATCTAGCTTAAATGGGCGAATAATAGCTTCTACTTTTTTCATGTTCTTAACTCCTGACTTCTACTAGCTTCGTTTATATATCTAACCAGATTCGCTGTCTGAAGCTGTAACTAGCAGTGCTTTTCCTAAAAGATATGTAATAATTACCACTTTTTTCAAGTTGCTTGAGGGTTTCGGACATGAGAACCAGCAAGGATTTATTAATTGGATAATCTTTGAGGTTCTAACATAAAGAAGTTGCTGTCAATGTAGCATTTTATGTAGCTTTTATAACCTAAAAATAGATAAACTTTGCCGTTTAGCAGATTTGTTCGGATATTTAGAGAGCGATCGCAGAGGAATTGCACGGTAGCTCGAAAGCTTGCTGCTGCTGACTGTGGGAGTGTCAACTAACGTTTCTGATGTTCAAACAAGGGACGCACAATGAAATATCCAGCACTAAAGGCAGTAAGCATGATTAACAACATAGTAATTACTAACCACCAGCCACTGAGTCCCTTGGCATCTGGCTCAGTAGTGGAATAATAACTTATTTGTTGCTCTTCTATAAAAACTGTTTCTGGTATCGGAAAATTCATTTCCATTACAGGCGTAGAAAAGTCTTGGCGGCGGCTTTTTTCCGGTGGCGCTTTGGGCACGGGTTGACGCGAACGAGAAACCTTTTGAGGTTGACGTGCTGGTTTTACTGGCTGTTTTGCGGCACTTTGAACGTTATCAGAAGCTTGGGTAGCTTGATGATAACTAGGTGTCGTATGGGAATCCACAAAATTTTGCAAGCGAGAAAAAGACTCAACGACTTTAGTAATTTCTTGGCGTAATAGTTGGTTTTCTTGTGCTAGGTGCTGATTTTGGGTGGTGAGTGCATTTAGCCTCGCCTGTGCTGCTTGCAACTCCGTTGACAATTCCCTGTATACAGATAGTGGTACAGAGGGAGGGTAGGCTTGAGTAGTCGGTGTTGGCGAATTGCTGTGAACAGAACCTATGGTTGTTCGCATCGGGGCTTGGTATTAAAAATCAAGATAATTTAGATCGTACAGAGATGCTAACAGAGATAGTCACCCCTCAAACTATGCCCAAGAATAATAGAAAAATACCCAAAGGGCAAAGATTTTTTATTGGGGTATTGGGAATTGGGCATTGGGCACTTGTACTGAGCGACTTGTGCCGAGCGGAGCCGAGGTAAGTCGAAGTATTGGGAATTGGGAATTGGGAATTGGGCATTGGGTATTAAGAAAACTTTTCTCTAGTCCCCAGTCCCTAGTCCCCAGTCCCCAGTCCCCAGTCCCTAGTCCCTAGTCCCCAGTCCCTAGTCCCCAGTCCCCAGTCTCCGCAATGGGAAAAAGTGTCCCACGGGACCTTGCCCTTTGCCAATATCTAGGGCGTAAGTGAGTGCAGTAGTCACATACTCTTTTGCCTGCTGCACTGATTGCCACAAGTCTTTTCCCTTAGCCAGATTAGCAGCGATCGCAGCCGATAGTGTACAACCAGTACCGTGGGTATTTTTTGTCTCTACTTGCTGGCAAGTCAAAACTTCCAACTTATCCCCATCAAACCAGATATCAACGCCACGCAAATCTCCCCGCATACCTCCACCCTTGACTAAAACAGCCTTCGTCTTTGAATTCTTGTGAATAATTTCAGCCGCAGCTTGCATATCCTCCAAAGAATTAATTTGTAACCCGCTCAAAATCTGGGCTTCATACCGATTGGGCGTGATAATAACCGCCTTGGGAATCAGGGCATGGCACAGAGTCTTCACAGCATCATCATCGATCAATTGTGCCCCTGTACGTGACACCATTACTGGATCAACTACTAGATTATTGATTTGTAAAGCTTCTACCTGCTGGGCAACAGCAAAAATAATTTCCTGATTGAGCAACATTCCCGTTTTGGCAGCTTGTACGCCAATATCCTCAACTACCGCCTGAATTTGCGCCACAACAGACTCTTTTGCCATAGCATCAACCCTCTTCACTCCTAGAGTGTTTTGTGCCGTAACGCAAGTTATAGCACTAGTACCGTGGACACAGTGAAAAGCAAAGGTGCGTAAATCAGCTTGAATTCCTGCACCGCCACCGCTATCTGAACCAGCAATAGTTAAAGCAACAGGTACCCTAGAGTTTATTTCAGTGTTCATATTATGAAGATTAAGTAAGTTGGTGCAATCAAACCAAACTATCTCAAATATTGATGAACTAGGCTAAAACCGAATGGCACTAAGTTAAAATACAGCCCTTGTCCTCACTGGTTCCCAGCCTAGAGGCTGGGAACCCATTCTGGGAGGGCTACCGCCTCCAGTGGCTTGACCAGAGGCAGAGCCTCTCGGAATTCGTTCCCAGCCTAGAGGCTGGGAACAAGGCGACACAAGCCTTTGGGGTTTTCTTAGTGCCATTCGGCTAAAACCCTCTTCCCTGGTGGCTGCTCGCAACAACAAACATTTACGGCAAACCTGACTTAAAAATGCTGTTAGCGGATAGCTAGGCTTGAGCCAGTGCTGAGTAAAAAATACTAGTAGGAACTTTACTTAACTTTAACAAGGCGATTGAATAGGGGAATTCATTGAAAGCGGCGGCAAACTCCATCCTAAGAGTGGGTGGAGTTTTTCATGAATTGCCCTTACTTATCTAGTTAATTGAGATGGTAGCTGGATTTACGCCCTGCGGTACTAGTCCTCAAAATATTTAGAGAAACTTCATCAAATCCTCGCACAAAGCGCTCTCCATTGCCATAGAACTCTGAAAATTAACAGGACTCCACCACAACACTTCCATAAGTTTTTGGAATTTGTTGTAAAAAATTTTACTAGATTACGGGGTATTACTGATATCAAGTGCTATTTGTAAAGGTTACTTTTGACTAAGTTCACAAGGCTCAGTTACACCGCTCATAACAGGTTTGACTAAGTTGTTACATTAGTCTCCTTAAGTTAAGGGATCAACCGACTAAAGTTTCAACAAATTTAACTTTGACCACTGTAACTTTAAGTCCCCAGTTATTAGCCAGGGGTGTATTTTACCATGCAATTTGGCAATCTCCTGACCTAAGACAAAGGATAAAGTTTAGAGGAATTACCATGCCAAATATAATCACTGTATTGAATATAGCAGATGGTAAAGCTAGCTCACAAAGAGCAGCGATGTCTACGACGGCCACTGAGCGACTTGCCTTGAGCGAAGTCGAAAGGAGCCGAAGTGCGGGCTACGCCGACGCCGTTGCTATAGATGAAGATACCATTCAATTCGACTCCCGTTATGGCAATCGCTATGATGTCTAACAACAAGCTCAGAGAAGATAAGAAACATCTCCGGCTTTCTGCTGCGTTGTCTACGTGCCAATCGTCCGATCAGCCTCAACAAAACGCTGACGATTGACAGTATTCATATCCCTAGTTTAACCATCAACGGTTGACAGAAGAAAATCTTTCAGTTTTACAACAGTGTTTCTATAACCGACGCGATTTCAAGTTGCGATCGGACAACTGTGACTGTCTTGAAGAGTCCAGACGAATGACCTATTCAAATAACTACTTAGCAGCTGAAGAAACTTGCTCAGAGTGTACTACCAATTCCCCTTACACACATTTGGAATAAACCTATGACTACATACTACGTTTCTGAAACAGGCAATGATAAAAATAATGGCTTGCAACAAGGATCTGCATTTCAGACCCTCCAACAAGCTGGAGACTTGGTGAAGGCAGGTGATACTGTCTACGTCATGAATGGTACTTACACCTCAATTTACGCCCATATCCTGAGTATTGCAAATAAGCAGGGTACAGCTGATGCGCCGATCACATTTATGGCGCTACCTGGACAGACACCTGTTTTACAAGCAAAGGGAAACAATTGGAATGCTATATCAATTACAGGCTCGACATACATAACAATAGAAGGCCTAACATTGGTAGGAAATCGTGATAATGTTACACTAGCTTACGCCCTTGAGCAAAAAGACAATTTGAATAACTCAGCAACATCTGGAAATGGTATTAACATTACGTACAGCGATGATAATGAAAATCAACTTTCAACTCATATCACAATTAAGAATAACAACGTTTCTAACTTTCCAGGAGGCGGGATTGCAACAACAAAAGCAGACTATATCACAATAGAAAACAATGTCGTTTCTGGAAATTCTTGGTACTCCCCTTTTGGTACACAAGGTATCACAATGGTTAACCTTGCTAACTCTGACAACAATACAACAGATTACAAGGTAATTATTCAAGGTAATACCTCTTTTGATAATAAACAATTAGTTCCTTGGTATGTAGCAGGAAAAATAACCGAGGGTCATGGAATAATGCTTGACACTTCTTATGTTGGAGGTGTTGCTTACACTGGTAAAGTCTTAATCAGTAACAACTTAACTTACAACAATGGTGGGGCAGGTATTCAGATTTTAAAAGGCGAAAACCCTGTAGATATTGTGAATAATACAATCTACCAAAATTCACAAGTAGTTACATACGGAGAAATTTTCCTTAACAGTGCTAAAAATGTTCGAGTCTATAACAATATTCTGTATGGAAGCCAGGGAGAGTCTGTAATTTCCAACAATAAGTCTGACTTACTTACATTCGAGAATAACCTTGCTTACAACGGAGTTTTTAACGTCACAGGATCAGGAAATATTTTAAACCAAGATCCGTTGTTTGTTGATGCAGCGAATGGTGACTTTAGACTCAAACCTGGAAGTGCTGCGATTGATGCTGGTTCCAGTCTTTTCAATGGCATCAGTACGAACATTCCCCAGGATGGTGATGGAAATGGCGCTGCATTGATTGACATTGGCGCATACGAAGCACCCCGCAGCACCATTGCCACCCCAGAGATTCAAGTTCTCAATGGTACAGTTGACATTGTAGATAACAGCACTACTGCTATTAACTTTGGCGAAATCATTGTCGGTAATACCCTGACGAAAACCTTTACCATCAAAAACACTGGTATAGCCACACTCAACCTGAGTAATCTTCAACTTCCCAATGGATTTAGTTTGGTTGGTACTCTTCCAACGAGTATCGCTGTTAATGCTTCTACCACGATATCGATAGTACTCAACCCCACTACAGTCGGCACTTATAGTGGCACCCTCAGTTTAAACAACAACGATATTAATGAAAGTCCCTTTAATTTTGTTATTAGTGGCACAGTTAAACCCGTTCCGGTTCCAGAAATTCAAGTTCTCAATGGCACAGCTAACATTGTAGATGGCAGCACTAATGCCATTAACTTTGGCAACATCATTCTCGGTAATACCCTGACCAAAACCTTTACGATCAAGAACACCGGTACAGCTGCACTCAACCTGAGCAATCTTCAACTTCCCGACGGATTTAGTTTAGTTGGAACTCTTCCGACGAGCGTAGCTCCCAATGCTTCCACCACTATATCAGTGGCGTTGAGTGCCACTACAGTCGGCACCTATAGTGGCAGCCTCATTTTAAACAACAACGATACTAATGAAAGCCCCTTTGACTTTGTTATTAGTGGCAGAGTTAACCCCGTTCCGGTTCCAGAAATCCAAGTTCTCAATGGCACAGCTAATATTGCAGATGGCAGTAGTGCTGCAATTAACTTTGGCGAAATCATTGTCGGTAATACCCTGACCAAAACCTTTACCATCAAGAACACCGGTACAGCTGCACTCAACCTGAGTGATCTTCAACTTCCCGACGGATTTAGTTTAGTTGGAACTCTACCCACGAGTGTGGCTCCTTATGCTTCCACCACCATATCAGTGGCGTTAGATGCCACTACAGTCGGCACCTATAGTGGCAGCCTCATTTTAAACAACAACGATAGTGATGAAAGCCCCTTTGACTTTGCTATTAGTGGGACAGTTAAACCCGTTCCGGTTCCAGAAATCCAAGTTCTCAATGGTACAGTTGACATTGCAGATGGCAGCACTACTGCCATTAACTTTGGCAACACTACCGTTGGTGACATTCTGACCAAAACCTTTACCATCAATAACACTGGTACAGCCGCACTCAACCTGAGTAATCTCAAACTTCCCAACGGATTTAGTTTGGTAGGAACTGTACCTACGAGCGTGGCTGCCAATGCTTCCACCACCATATCAGTGGCGTTGAGTGCTACTACACCTGGCAACTATAGTGGCAGCCTCAGTTTAAACAACAACGACAGTAATGAAAACCCCTTTGACTTTGCTATTAGTGGCATACTTAAACCCGCTCCTACTTCGGCAATCCAAGTTCTCAAGGGCACTGACCACAATGACACCTTTACTATTCGACGAGGCAATGGCAATTACAGCATCGCTGACTTTGGTGGTGTAGGTACTAACTCAAACCCTTCGGCTGCGGTGATTGCCAAAGTAGACACTTTGCAATTTATTGGGCCGGACTTGACTGCAAGAAATCTGCAATTAACTCAAAATGGCAACAATTTAGAAGTCTCCTTTGAAGGTGTGGGTAATACCAAAGTCACTCTGCAAAACTTTAACTTAGAAAACTTAGAGAACTTAGCCGCATCGACAACAAGACCCGCCATCGGTAATATCCTATTTGACGGAGAAGCTAGTGTTAGCAAAAGCTTTGATGTGATTAATGCCAACTACACTCCAACGTATATTTCCACCGCAAACAGCGTCACGTTCCTGAATAACTTGAACAATAACATCAGTGGTTATTACAATTCCAACGATGTGATTAATGGTCAAGGGGGTAATGACACCATCAATGGCAGTGGTGGTGACGACCTGCTGCGGGGCGGTGCTGGCAATGATCTTCTCATTGGTGGACCAGGTAATGATATTCTTGTGGGTGGTACAGGTGCTGACTCTTTCCTCTACAACACCAATGCTCCCTTTACTAGCGCTGCTGTGGGTATTGATACCATCACTGACTTCAACCACTCTCAAGGTGACAAGATTATCCTGGCTAAGAATACCTTTAGTGCTATTACTTCTGTTGTGGGAAAGGGTTTTAGTAACGCCAGTGATTTTCAAATCAGCAGTTTAGGGGCACTTAGCAATGCTGTGATTGTCTACGACTCTGTAACTGGGCAGTTACTATACAATCAAAATGGTAGCGCTGCTGGTTTGGGCAGTGGCGGTCAATTTGCACAACTGACTGGTGCGCCCACTCTTACTGCCTCCGACTTCATTATTCAAGCATAGTTGGGTCGGGTCAGCTGAGTGAAAGTTTAATCAAAATATGAATCCACTTTCAAGAAGGTTTTCAATTAAATAGACCACATCTATAGGGGCAGAATAAACAAACATATTGCGCCCCGACAATTTTGCCATTAAATTGCAAAATTGTTACTTCTTATCCCAGTTGAAAGGCCAAAGACTTATGTCGCCTCGTTCCCAGCCTGGAGGCTGGGAACGAATTCTGAGAGGCTCTGCCTCTGGTCAAGAAAGAGAAGGCGGAGCCTCCGGGAATGGATTCCCACCCTCCAGGCTGGGAAGCAGTCAGGGCAAGGGCTGTATCTTAACTTAGTGCCATTCGGACAGGATCTAATTGATAGTAACGTTGCAATTGCTCATAAAGTGCTGGATGCTTGGACAGCAATTGGTGCGGTTTTTCAAAAAATGTCTCAGTCGCTACGGCAAAAAATTCTGCGGGATTCGTTGCGCCATAGCTATCCATTACCGTTTTTACACCTTGTAGAACATCATTACAAAGTTGCTGATATGCTTCTGTCATTACATTCGCCCAAATAAGATAGTCTGAGTTGCGTTGCAGTATAGGAACTCCTTCAGCTTTACCATCTTCTTGATCTAACTGATGGGCGAATTCATGAAGCACAACGTTACGTCCATCCCTCCAGTTAGTAGTGTCTTGTTTTACCTGTTCCCAAGACACTACTACTTGGTCAGTTGTCCACGATTCCCCCAGTCTTGCCACACGCCTTTCTTCAACAACATAATTTCCGATGGAATTCGTTTCCTGAACAAAATAAGCATTGGGATACACCAGAATTGAACGAAGTCTGGGAAAGTACTGCCCGCGTTCATTCAGTAGGAGTAAACAGGCGGTAGCAGCAAGGGTCAGTTTCATTTCCTCCGTCACTTGTAATCCTCTACAGCCAATAAATTGCTTTTCTGCTAAGAACACTTGAATATGTCCCTGAAGTCGTCTGATCTCATCGGGAGAAAGACAGGGATAAATGGGAAGATTATTCTCAATAATGGCATTCCAAAGTGGGGGAAAAGGACGATGTTTAAGACGATTTCTTCGCCTTTTGACTAAAATAGGATTGACTAAAATCGCGCTTATAATTAGCCCAAGGATCAGAAAGACAACTATTGTTTGAATCATTGACTTTTGAGCAGTTTACATATTTAAGTCACTGTTAAGCAGAAAATCTGTCTGGAGTTAGTTGCATTCTTCGTTAAAAAGTGAAGTTATGGTTGCAGCATCTTTTTGCTGGAAAATTGCGCTCAATGTTATGTAGAAATCTTACATATAGTTGAGATCACACCTAGACTGATGATGAGACAGGTTCACCGGGGAGTTTGAACGCCACCCATTGCCGCAAATTACTACCCTAAGCAAGGAGGAGCAAAATGTTTATCTGCGTCATTGCAGACTACGGTACAGGAGATCCGGCATTTATTGAAGTCACACAACGTCTGCTGATGGCTTTTCCCGATGCCCAAATTCATTTGCTTTCGGTTCCAGCATTTAGTACTTTGGCAACGGGATTCTGGATTGCCCAACTGGGACTTAACCCAGGCCCTAGCGATCGCTTAATTTATCATAACTGTGCGCCTCGTCAGGATGATCCCGAAGCCCGTCGGGATAATGAAGGCGAAGGACTAACTTATGCCCTTTTAGCCAATGGTGTAAAAGTAGTGGGAGTGAATGCGGGCTACACTCTCTCCTTTATCAAAGACTATACAAAGGAGTTGCGAGTGGTCAACGTTTCTCGTGGTGGCTCGCAGTTTCGCTCACGGGATGTGTTTCCTCCGGCTGCGGCGGCCATTATGGGCGAAGATTTTAGCCTTTTAGGAGACAGTCTTTTTTCTGAGCAAATCCCAGATGTTCCACCAGATAGAATTGCCTGGATTGATGGCTACGGCAACATCAAAACAACTATTGGGGCACATACAGTTAACTTCGAGCCTCAAACCAAGATTGTAATCCGAATTGGAGATGTGGTCAGTGATGCAGTATATTCTGATGGCAGCTTCAAGGTGTCTGAAGGAACTTTAGCCTTTGCTCCTGGTAGTTCTGGTTGGTCAAGAGGCGATTCAGGAGAGCCATTGCGCTTCCTAGAGCTGTTTCTGCGAGGAGGGAGTGCTTGGGAGCGCTTTGGCCGTCCCCGTGTGAATCAGCAAGTCACTCAAATTGCGTGAATTACTCACACTCACCGCAAGCGGTGAGTGTGAGCTTCTAGGTATACTATCGAAATCTAATGTCTGCTTGATTACTTATTAAACCCAGAGAACCCCACCCCGCCCTGAATATGGGACGGGTGGGGACACCCATCCCACTAGAAAATAGAAAATTTGGGATATTTTTTTATTTGGAAGTCCCTAAAAAGTAGGGATTTCTACTCGCCCAATACTTTATGGCGATTTGATTGAAGTATAAAAACTGTCAGAACGTATCTGACTACCATTTCGCCAAACTTCCACTTTTTTAGGGCTGACTAAATAATAAAAACTACCATTATCTGCTCGATATCTGCTTTTACCAATATTCAAAGCTTGTATCTTTATCGGCTGACTTGGATCTTGCTTTAACTGTCCAATATAAAATAACTGACCCTTTTCTTCACAGACTTTTATCCGAGTGCTTGTAGTTTCACCTTCAATGATGGTAATTCCATTGCATTTAGTATCAGTGCTTACATGTGCAAAACCTATTGGAATTGGCTGTGAAGGTGAAACTTGCTTTGCTACTGGGCGGTTTGGGTTATGCACTTGCTGAACTCTCGAACCAGAGTTAACACTTGCAGTTAAGGATGTCAACAGACTAAGGGGGTCAACTGCTATTCGACCATTTGGATGAACTTCAAAGTGCAGATGAGGAGCTGTGCTATTGCCTGTAGATCCCATCTCGGCAATAATTTGACCTTGAATGACCTCTTGACCCTTGCTCACCAACAAACGGCGATTGTGGCCATAAACTGTAATGCTGCCGTCGAGATGTTTAATAGTTATGGCATTTCCTAATCCCCAATCATCCCAACCCGCTTTGACAACTGTACCGGACGCAGCCGCAACAATCGGAGTTCCAGATGCTCCGGCAATATCAATTCCTTCATGTTGATATTTGCGGAAGCCTTGAGAAATAAACCCTTGAGTTGGCCAGATTAAGTTAGAAGCAGGGATAGGAGTTTGCCTAATTGGGGAATCGTCTGCTAACTGTGTTAGGGCAGGTGTTGCTGTACTTAATACGGTGGTTAAGGATATTAACCCAATTAGTCCATAAGTGCAGTATTGATAAACGCTAGCTTTTTTCATAAGTTGCAAGTCTATTAAAACAATAATAATTCAGAGACTTTCTGATTATTTGTTGTTTCAAGCTAACTCACAAAGTATCAGGAAATAAAATATAGCTGTTCTCGTTTGGATGTAGTATACATCTCCAGAAATTCAATATGCCTTATCCAGAAGAGACGTAGCACTGCTACGTCTCTACATTCATTTTTAGCAGATGTCTAATATACAGTAGGGGCAATTCATGAATTGCCCCTACAAATGGTCTATATTTTATGCAATTGAGAACCGCTATTGGGTGAGTTAAGCTTACCCAACGCATCCAACAAAACTATAGCGGTTCTCGCTTGGATGCAATACAGTTTGACCTCTCTCCTAAAAGGAGAGAGGCTTTGAATATTACTCCCCTTCCCTTCTAGGGAAGGGGCTGGGGGTTAGGTCTGTATTGCACTCAACTGAGAACCGCTATAAACTGTAGAGAAATTAGCCATTAAAAACGCGACTGCGCCACTTATTCAACCGGGCTTCTCCAATTGTGGCAGACCGTTGAGCATCACCAACTTGCTCTTGCAAAGCTGAAATCTGTTTTGCTTGGGCGTCAACTTGCTGTTGCAAAGATGTATATTCGCCTGTGGTGGTAACGGAACTGGAAGACTGCCAACTACTACTAAATTTGCTTGTCCCAATGCTGGCAAAGGGTCGTAAGTCTGCTAGTTTTTGTTGCAAAGTTGCAATCTGGCTTTCTTGCTCTTGAATCTTTTGCTGCAAGCCTTGTTCGGCTGCTGTGCGAACTGCAATAAATGTATTAACTGGAGCGGCTTCTTCTGCCTTGGGCTGGAACACTTGAGCTAGCAATGCACTAATATCTGTGGGTTTGATTTTACCGTAAGGAGTGTTGGTAATTAGCGATCGCACCAGTTGAGGTTTATTATTCGTTGCGAGATTCTTATCGCTGCTAGAATTGCTCCGCAGCAGTTGCAGCATATTGCTAAATTCCAATATCTTTTGGCCAGTTTGAGTTTTATAACCCCGGTAATATGGCACGATGTTCTCCCCAAAGGCATCTAAATACTCGTCGCTATCAAGATAAGAATCAATATCCGCCTCAAAACCTGACTCATCTAAAATGTTGCTGTGTTGTATCGTCTCGGAGTAGTCATCGGGAGCGCGCCCCAGCAGGTGCTTGAAATTTAATTCAATAGCGCGGTAGCGGTAAATGTTATCAAAAAATCTGGAGCGATACAACTCTGATTTGGCAACTTGACGCACAAACTCACGGACATCGATTATGCCTTGCTTAAGTTGGGATTCTGGAACAATCAGCCGCTCACTTTCCATAATGTAGGCATTACCCAACACTTGCCGATAAACTGCTCGAATTACAACTTCAATGTCATCATCTGAAGCAGTAGTCCACAGTTCGATGGGTTCTGTTTGGGGAAATGCTTGATATTGGCGTTGTCTGGTTTCGTCGTTTATGAAGGTCTGCATATTTGGGTTAGTGTGGGTAGGAGTGGCTAAACGCACCGCGATAAATATGGTGCGTTAGGTTAAAGCCATAACACACCCTATTCAAGATTTACTAATTACTGGATATTGATTTTTGAAAAAATCTAAATATATGTAGGGGAGCCAGCCGCGTTGGTGGGTTTCCCGACTTGATCGGACTGGCGTTGTGTTATTGCTTTCGTCACACACCAAAGGAATATTTTGGTGCGTTAGCCTACGGCATAACACGCCACTACGTGTATTTCAAAAATCAAATTATGAGTCTTCTATTAAGTTATCAAGTTGTGGGGACTTTTTTAGTTACATTTTCTAACAAACTTAGACGGCTAACTGTTAATAACTAACAGCTAATCATGATCAAAAATTAGCAATTAGACATTAACAATTAGCCGTCAACCCCCTTAGGGAGTATTTAAAATTCAAAATTCAATTTTGAATTAGAGTGTAGACCCTTGTCATCAGAATTTCCGCCGGATAGGAACTCTTAAGCACGCTCATCAAATCGAGTGTAGAAACCACCGTATTTTATCCAGTATTGTTTCAAAGTATGATGAGGTGTATGTAAACTAGCTTTTGCCTGATATAAAATAACTTGGCGATGATCGCCCATCCAAATTTTATTAATGGGGTCAACGGATATTACTGTTCCTCCTAAAGAAGCAACACATTCAGAAAATCTCTCAATGGTCGTATATTCGAGTGTCTCGAATATAAAAAAATTACCCGAACAAATCAAGTGACGGCTGCGAATCCAGCAGCGCATTTTTTTTTCAGCCTGTGGAGGTAACATTTTGTTTTTAAAAGATTCAAGCTGAATCAGCATAATGTGTTCACCACAGGTAATTCATCAGCAAAACTTTTCCGTTTTTCAAATCGCAAAGGGCCAGCTTTTGATCCCCAGATTTGCTCGTGGGTTTCAATATCCATACCTTGATCTAGACTTATCCAAGTATGCTCGGTTATTTCTACTTCGCTGACAAGATATGTTTGGCATCCATTGCGCTTAATCAGACATTGATTGCCTGGTTCTACGCTGCCTCGAAACATTTCACCTTCTCGTTGGAAAACCATTGAACAGTGATAACGTCGTTGGATGCTTTCTGGGGTGATGGTTTTGAGGATATCTAATTCACGAGCGGCACCTGCATAAAGCATTTGGTCTTTTAAGCTGTAATTTTCGATATAAATGCGATCGCCACAATCGACTAGTCTATGTACTCCCTGGCGATAGGGTGTCCATAAATCGTGATCGTAGACTTGTTCAGAATAAAAACCGATGGCAGAAAAAAATTCAACCGGTAAAGGACGAAAATAAATGTGAATGTGGGCGTAAAGTTGCGGATTTGCAAAAGATTGCTTGTAGTTGCTAAAATCTCCTGCCATCCAACCGGCTAAGGTGAGCAGATCGCTAGCGTTGGTGCTAGATTCGCTGGGCGCTATCGTCACGTCGCTTCACTCCGAATTCAAAATTCAAAATTGATATTGTTAACGGTACGCGAAAGTCCCCACCCTCAATGTACTCATAGGATGGGGATGAATAGCGGGGGTTGAGGATTGCATCCAGAATTTGTTTTTACCAAGTAAAAACAAATTCTGGATGGATGACGAATCCCCAGGATTTTCTGGTAAGATACTCAATGTCTTGACCATCAATGCCATAAGCGAAAACCAAGCTAATAGGTATATGTTGCAAGAAAACCCTTCGGCTTCGCTCAGGGTAAAAGATTTGGGTCTTGGGAACCAGGACTCCTGCCCTTGGAGGGAATGTCAGACCAAAAAAACTGCGGAGTTTTTGAGGCTGTTCCCGATGAATTGGGAGAGCTACGACTCGGTTCCGTAGGCAGGTCTGAGTAGTTCACATGGTTGAACTTGACAAAGAGCGAATCTCTGAAGAAAAGGAAGCTGTTGTCACGCCTTTACCATCACTGGTTTTAATCGTCGCTACCCGAAATCGCAGATTTCGGGTAGCAAACCAAATTCGCTCTTCAGCAGCAGCGAGTTCATACTCTGTAAGCAGGGTAAAAATACCATCGTCACTCAGATGATATTTAGCCACTGCTGGGATTGTTTCGGCATATCCCTTGTCTCGCAGCAGTTTACCTCTAGAAGGATTTTTGATATCGGGAATTGGCACCAGCACAGTACTACCTGAGATTGGTTTATCATCCCAGTCTGACTCACCTTCCCAAGTCATCCGAAATGGGTGGGTGATACTGGCGCGGTCAGTGTCATACAATTGACAGATTGCTAGTACCGCCGGATCGTCGGTGGATAGAGACTCAATATCAATGTTAGACAGCACTTGTTCAAAGTGGGCAAACGCTAAATGATGACCGCTACGCTGCGATCGCCATCGTCCAATTGAAAGTTCAAAAAATTCAGTAATTTCCATTAGAAAAGTGATTCTTAAAAAGTAGCTTAAAATCCAAGAGATAGCTTGGCTACAATGTTATTCTCTTAGTCTATATGCTAGCCTCCTTCACTACAACATCATTGTGACAAAGGAGAGGACATAAAGACTTTAAATTCTTATTAGCCTTGATGATTTTAAGTTTTTGTATCGTTTACCTTTACATATTCTGATACGATGCCGAAACCATAGTTGTTAAATTTTGTTAAATGAGATGAGGGGGATGAGGAAGATGAGGAGAATAACCAATCCCCAATACTTCGGCTTACCTCGGCTCCGGCTCCATCGAGCGAAGTCGAGATGCTCGGCACAAGTCGCTCAGTACAAGTCCCCAATCCCCAATATTCTGAGAATGCGATCGCTATTTGGTGACATCTGTAAAATAAAGTAAAGAATAGCTGTACCAAATGCACCTATGGAAATCCATCAAATCCAAGCTGAACTGAAGAACCCAGATTTTCAATATCGTCTGAAGGCGATCGCAGCCCTCGATAATTATGAGTCAGAAGTTGCTGTTCCTTTACTAGCAAGTAAACTTCATGACTCAGAATTTTTGGTGCGTTCTTTTGTTGCAAGGGGTTTGGGTAATCAACAATCAGCAGAATCTTTTGCTGCTTTGATGCAAATTATGAAATTTGATGATACCCCCAACGTGCGGGCTGAAGCGGCAAATTCTTTATCGCTATTTGGCAGAGTCGCAGTTTCTCATCTAGTTCTGGCATTTTATCAGGATGACCACTGGCTAGTGCGACGGAGTATTTTGGCTGCGATCGCCGAAATGGATTGCCCTGAAGAACTATTTGATATCTGCGTTCAGGGTTTAAAAGATGAAGATTTTACAGTTCAGGAATCCTCTGTTGATGGACTCGGCGCCCTAGCTAGTTCTAACCAACATCCTGCGGCATTATCGCAAATACTAACCTTGGTGAATGTTGAATCTTGGCGGATGCGCGTGCGAGTTAGCTATGCTCTGAAACGATTTGACGAGCCGGAAGCCAAAGCAGCCCTGAACCAACTCAGACAAGATGAGGATCACCGAGTTGTCGGAGCTGCTTTAGAAGACTTGTTGCCACAATAGCGGTGTGGCTTTGTTTGGAATATTGTGATCAAACCTATTTCAGCAATTAGGTAGTCTCTTATTTTACCTTAAATTTGACAAAAATATCCGGTTAATCTGCCAAAATCTGGAAGAAAAAAGCAACTTTTTTCCGATAGGGAGGCATTTGTGACTGATACACAAACTGGTCAAATGACCAGCCCCGTTGGGGTGGGGTTGCAGGTATTGGGGTGTGGGGTGTAGTGAGAGAAATAAGCCCCAACAACCTCTTGTGTTCAAGCCCCGTCCTTCAATGACGAACGCATTGGTGGGGGTTCAAGCCCCGACCAATGCCGTCTTCCCCACACCCTACACCCTACCCCCCACACCCTTCTGCTTGACTTGGCGACTACCAGGTTCCTCAGAATGTGCTTTACATTTGCGGCATAATGCTTCGGAACCTTGGCGATCGTATAAAGAGCTTCCACAATATGTTCTACCTGATCCGCCTGGTTTTTCCGAAGGATACGCCACATTTTTAGCCCTCCTGAAAAAGAATTGGCAGCCTTTATGAGATTTACGAGATTTTGAATGGATTCTCAATTTTCTAGCTCATCCTGGTTGTGGTTATAGCTAAGGTAAAAGGTATAAAGAGAGAATTTTTTACTTTTAGCTTCCTAACCTTGTGAATAACTTGACGACAAACAAACTATCTACACCCCAGTTGTTTAAAGGCATTGCGCTATTTACACCTGGAGGAGATTTAATTTATTGCATCGACCCTAGCAAGCAAGGGCGATGGCATTTGCATTTGTGTTCGGCTTTGCAAGAAATCTTAGATTTGCCAGAGCCACCGCACTTTTTAGTGCCTTGTTATACTGCGACTATTGACAACTGGTTAGATCCGCGTACTCAACAAGTGCGAACTTTTGCTGAAGCTTATCCGGCTGTAATTAGACATCAAGCTTTGCTTAATGCCATTTTTGGCACAGGGGAGTTAGTATGGCAAGCAGCTCCTTGGCAAGAGGGTTTGTGCGATCGCATGGTGTTAACAACTTATCGTTCGTCATTCCCGCAGCTTTGGGAGGATCACGATTTAATTGTCCGTCTAGACCTTTCTGAACCTGTGCCAAAATACCATCAGCCAGTTATAGTCCAAAAAAAGGAAGCAATCTTACAAGGCTATGTACTCCGCTTGTTTGTTGCAGGACATAGCAGTACTACCGAACACATCCTTCAGAATCTACACGAATTGTTAGAGCGATCGCTCGGACACCCTTATACTCTAAAAGTGATTGATGTTTTAAGTCATCCAGAACAAGCAGAACTCAATCAGGTTTCTGCAACTCCCACCCTTGTCAAAGTTTGGCCTCACCCAATTCGCCGAATCGTTGGAGAGTTGGATCATGTAGAAAAGATTTTACAGATGTTAGCTGCTAAGGAAAAACTTTAAGTCATCAGACTAGTTTTTTGCCAAGTGCGCGAATGGGTAGGTGTTGAAAAATGGGTGACTACAAAAATGGTTAGATTGCCCTATTTACAAGGATTTCAGGGCTGTAGCTTCTTTAAACCATCCGCGCACCTTATGTAGACTGACTTTCAGCTATTTACAGATGGCACAATTGCCACTCCCTATGTTATGATTTTCGCATTCGCGCTATTGAACCTTGAAAACCAAATAACACACGGCTTTCGGACGCCAGCCATTGCAATCAACTAAAATCCCTATTAGGGATTGAAACTCATTCCATTCATCCAAAACAATAACGTAAGGTGCATTGCAATCAACTAAAATCCCTATTAGGGATTGAAACTTGTTACTGCCCATCTTCCCGAATATCTGAATTGCATTGCAATCAACTAAAATCCCTATTAGGGATTGAAACGCGATTTTTAAAACCAAGCTCTTTTATTACTCTCATTAGAGGTTGTTTGAAAAGTGGTTGGCTGTAATTTTACGCACTTACTGATCCCCCCTAACCCCCCTTAAAAAGGGGGAAGAATCAAAGTCCCCCTTTTTAAGGGGGATTTAGGGGGATCTAAAACTTTTTGCTACCGATAGGAGGACTTTTCAAACGTCCTCTTAGATAATATTTAAACCCTAGTTTATCCGGGGTCTGACTTTTCACGTTATGTGGAAAAGCTAACGATTGACCTAACCCCATAACCCCCAACTCGTCGCGTCCCGGGAAGGGGAAAATTCAAAGTCTCTCTCCTTCTAGGAGAGAGATTTAGAGAGAGGTTTTTCTGATCCCGTGAAAAGTCAGATCCGCGCTTGATTCCAAGCAAGAATTTGTTGAGTTTACTAATAAAGCAAGGCCTTGAAAAAGATTCAAGGTCAGCATCTTATTTTCCTCTCTTCAGAGATATAAAATAGCGCTAATGTGGAGTTTAATTCCTCAAGATTTGTTGCAGCGAAGATGCTAAGTCTATCGCTGAATTACCAGTTGATCTATCTTACTTAGATTGGTAGAAAAACCAAATTAAATAAAGAATTTTCTTGGGAAGAATCTGATGAATTTTAACTTGAAAAATAGTGCTGCGATCGCTGCCTGTCTGAGTACACTTTGTTGGACTAGTGCAGCGCGTGCGGATGGTTGGCCAATCAGCGTAGCAGGAACTTGGTCTGTGGCAGCAAATCAGTCTGCCGGGACTTTGGTAATCAATCAGCCGAGCAGCACTTTAAATTGCCGACCCATCAACGGGACAATTTTTGTAACAGATTCAATTCAAGGGTTCTATTGTCCTTTCAGTGGCAATATTGGATTTTCACGTATAAACAGCAACGGTACGACTATTCAATACTATGAGGGAAACCTTTCACAGACTGGAGCAGTCTTGCGGATAGGTGGGTCATTCTCATCCATTCTCGGAAGTTTTGGGAATTACAATTTCTCAGCAGTTAAATAGTGTAGAACCCCTAAAGGCAGTTCCAGATGATTCCACATCCAGCTTGAGGGCTGTGATATTATGGGAGACTGCTACATACATTTAGAAAAACTAGAAACTGAATCGATCATGGCCCTGACGCAACTGCGGAAACAAGAAATAATTTCCACCTACCAAGTTCATGAAACCGACACTGGCTCGGCCGATGTCCAAGTTGCCATGCTCACTGAGCGCATTAACCGCCTTAGCGAACATCTCCAGGCAAATAAAAAAGACCATTCTTCCCGCCGGGGACTGTTGAAGCTAATTGGTCAGCGCAAGCGTCTTCTAGCTTATATATCGCAAGAAAGCCGGGAAAAGTATCTAGCTTTGATTGCTCGCCTCGGTATTCGTGGATAGGATTACCGCTTATGTCTGGTGAAGAATCTGAACGCAGTCCCTTGCCCTTTGAACCAAACAAAAAGCGCCAAAAACCCGCAAAAACTCAAAGTAAACCAGCAGCACAGCCACAAGAATCAGCCAAACAGACCGAAAGAAAGCCGTCTTACACTAAAAAAGAGATGGCAATTCCCCAAGTAATCAGCCAACGGATGATCCGACGGGTAGCTGTGTTCTGTGGTGTACCAACAGCTTTGGGCATTAGCGCCCTGGTTGTTAGCTATCTGCTTGCTATCTACTCCGACATCCAATTACCTCCCATCGCCGTGTTATTGGTGAATATGGGATTATTTGGTTTGGGGGTCTTAGGGATAACTTATGGCGTTCTCTCTGCCTCTTGGGATGAAGAAAAAGTCGGCAGTTTGCTGGGTTTGGGTGAATTTAACACCAATTGGGGACGAATGGTGGAAGTTTGGCGCGAAACTCGGCAAAAAAACTTATAATGAACGGCGCTCAGGTATCAGGTAACTGTGGTATTGGGTAAATGAAGAAATAAATGTTGAAGTTGAAATCTCATAACTTCAACATTGCTAATTAAAATCATATAATCTTTTTGATACCCCATATCCAGTTATTTAGTAGTAAAACTACTGACTGAGCGCTATGTTTTGTCTATTTATTTTGTAAACAAATTTTATTTTGAACTACTCGTAATTAGGCCAATCAATAGGCAACAATAAAGAAAATTAGCCCATTTACATAAAAATTTTACTCAATTAATCAGGAACTTTCACATGATTATAGTAATGAAAAGTGGTTCCCCAGAGGCGGAAATAAACCGCATTGATGAGGAATTAACTAGTTGGGGGCTAACTCCAGAAAAAATTGTTGGTCAACACAAAGTAGTCATTGGTCTAGTAGGTGAAACCGCCAGCTTAGATCCACTACAAATTCAGGAACTTAGCCCCTGGATTGAGCAGGTTTTGCGGGTAGAACAGCCTTACAAACGAGCCAGTCGCCAGTACCGCCACGGCGAAGCTTCGGAAGTGGTGGTTAATACTCCCAATGGAACAGTGCTATTTGGTGAACACCAGCCTTTGGTAGTTGTTGCCGGCCCCTGCTCCGTAGAAAATGAAGAAATGATTGTGGAAACGGCGCAGCGCGTCAAGACGGCTGGAGCGAAATTTTTGCGCGGTGGGGCATACAAACCCCGGACTTCACCTTACGCTTTCCAAGGACACGGCGAGAGTGCTTTGGATTTGTTGGCAAAGGCACGGGAAGTCAGTGGACTAGGTATTATTACAGAAGTGATGGATGCGGCTGATCTAGATAAAATTGTCGAAGTTGCTGACGTAATCCAGGTGGGGGCAAGAAATATGCAGAATTTCTCGTTGCTCAAAAAAGTCGGAGCGCAGCCGAAACCAGTTCTCTTGAAGCGGGGAATGGCAGCTACGATTGAAGATTGGTTGATGGCAGCTGAGTATATTTTGGCATCTGGCAATCCCAATGTAATTTTGTGTGAAAGGGGAATACGCACCTTTGACCGCCAGTATACGCGAAATACGCTGGATATATCAGTAGTGCCAGTGTTGCGAAAGCTAACTCACCTGCCAATCATGATTGACCCCAGCCACGGTACTGGTTGGTCTGAGTTTGTGCCTTCAATGGCAATGGCAGCGATCGCAGCTGGCACAGATTCCCTGATGATAGAAGTTCACCCCAACCCTGCCAAAGCTTTATCCGACGGGCCTCAATCTCTGACACCAGACCGTTTCGATCACTTGATGCAAGAATTAGCAGTAATTGGTAAAGCCGTGGGACGCTGGCAGCAATCAGCCGTGGCTCTAGCATGATGTGGAGGGGATGATGGTATTGGGTGCAATGACTGTGGGAATCATAACTAATTATCCGAACTTGATATTACCTTATGCGGGAACCGCTATAAGTAAGGCTTAAGCTGTACCCAATGCTTAAAATTCGCGTTGTGAAAAAATAAAAGTAGCGATCGCTAACAACATGACACTATAAAGTAAGCCATAGCCAGCATTTGTAATCAGTGCAGTTGTGTCAGGTAGTGCTTGCAGACCATAAACGGCATTATTTTTCAAATCTAATCGAGATAAATCTGGCAAAATGAGAAACAAACCTTGAGTTAGACGTTCCATACCAGGGTTGTGGCTAAGACGACCAAGTTGTACTAAATCTTGAGTAATATTTCCGATTAAATATACTGCAAAGGTTAAAACAGTCGCTAGCAGAGAAGCGGTAAAAACACCGAAGGTAATAGCTACAGAGGTGATTAATGACAACTGCAAAAATAAGAAAATTGCAGCAATTATAATACTCGCTGTTGGATGAGGAATGTTACCAAATTGCAGAAATACCAGATAAATTGCTGTCATCGTAGCGACGAGTACGGCTAATACTGCCGATAAACCCAAGTATTTGCCGACGATAATTTCGCTGCGGCTGACAGGTTTAGCAATTAACATCAAGATAGTGCGTTTTTCAATTTCTTTATTAACCAGTCCCGTACCAACAAATATCGTCACAATTAACCCGATGGCATTCATCGCCGCCATCCCAAAGTCTAAAAACATTTTGTCTTCAGTCGTAGCTGCAAATTCAGGAAGGACGCGGAAGGCAGTGGCGAGTATTAGCGCATAAAAACCAATAATATATAGGATGCGATCGCGTACCACTTCCTGAAACACATTTTTTGCCAATACAAAAATTCTATTAATTGTCATTTTTTTTGGGCATTGGGCATTTTTTTTTGGGTATTGGGCATCTGACTTTTCACGTCATGTGGAAAACCCCATGAAGACCTAACCCCCTAGCCCCCTTCCCGACACGGGAAGGGGGAAAATTCAAAGTCTCTCTCCTACAAGGAGAGAGATTTAGAGAGAGGTTTTCCAGATACCGTGAAAAGTCAGATTGGGCATTGGGCATTGGGCATTGGTTATTCTCTCGCATTCAGAACTCCTAACTCCTAACTCCTAACTCTCAACTCTCAACTCCCCACTCTCAACCTTCACTGCTGCGGAGGCGGTGAGCCAGGAATCAATTTACTGGCGCGATCGCATTCAATTTCTGCAACTGTAATCTTATTCCCTAAATTATTGGCTGGTGCAACTGGTTCAATGCGACAAGATTTCTTTAAATAATAGCCCCGTGGATTAGAACTCGGTCCAATCCAAATACTTAATAAATCTAATATATATCCAGATTTAGTATTAGCTACACGCGGCTCAACGTGCCATAGTTCCTTCTCTTCATATTTAGCCAGGTTCTTTTGGATTATTTCTCTACCCAAAGTTCCTACTTTCTGTTTCGCATCTAGCAACCATTTTTCTGCTTCCGACCAAGGTCTTGCAGCTATTTGTTCTACTACTATTGGTTGAAGTTTCTCTAAAATGACAACACCGTTTTGGGGGATTTTTACTCGTTCTTCTGTTCTGACAACAAAGGTACTATTTTTAAAAGTATCTGCCTGCAAACTGGGATATTGTTGAAACCAATTATCCATCACAAAGTAAAACTGAATCCAGCAACTTAGCAGCATACTACTAGCAACTAAAATTATGATTCTTTGGCGGTCTTGTGGCTTAGGAATGCGAGCTTTAGCATCGGTATCGTTTCCTTCAATAAACTCAGGTATTGCCGTAATTAGTGCTGAAATTGTCGGCCAAAAAACAATTATTCTTGGTGTAATTACATCCCGTTGATTTCCAAATGCAAAAACACTCACTAAAAACCCAGTAATTACTGCCCCCACTGGCATGAAAGTACCAGGAACCCTCAAAGGATCTTCAGTTGTATACCAAGCTGTGCCGGCAATTAAAAATAACCAACCGAAAAAGGCAATGATATCTTTGATATAACCTGTGGCAAGATATGAGAGTCCCCAAGAAAAAACACTCATATATATAAATGTCTGCCACGAATAAGCTTTGGGTGGAACTAATACTTTTCTAATTCCCGCATAAAGCCCTTCTGCAAATTTAAAAATCCCAAATACATCTTTAAGTAGCGTATTCATATTATTCTCTACACCTGATTAATCAATCACTAATTTTCCTCGGAATTAAACAAGTAACTTTTTGCTATTTTGAGCGAAATAATAAAATAACAGTTATAGCACTATAACTCAGAGAATTCGCTATTAATATAGTAGTAACTAAATTAGTATTTTGGAAGTTAACGCTGCTCAGACGAAGCCTTTTCTGTCTGTGAGATGTTTGAGGCTCTTCTTCCTTTTTAGCAAATGTTTCATTTAATGATAGTAGCAAACCCCTTAAAATAAAAAATTTCATCAGAAAAGTAGCAAAGAAAATTATACAGGCAGTTAAGATGATTACAGTTTGGGTATTTGGTGATTTGAAACCATTAAAAAACATATAGTTAATTAATTCTGATTTCACCTCTATTGGCAACAGTGGTTCCGATACAAAAAAGATGAACCAACCAATTACACTAGAAAACAGATTGATAGAAATGGCATAAAAAGTGCTAGTTTTTTTGTCAAATTTTAGTCGATAGTGCAAAACATAAGCTTCGACGGGGATGGCAATCATTACAAACAAAAGGTCAAACAGAATTCCACCAATGGGAAAAATCCTGGGAAGCATCCAATTTTCAGGCATAAATAGTCAAGGGTAAGAGTTAACTGTAGTGAGTATAACTGGGATAGTGAGGGTGATGGGGGAAATTATCTCATTGTTCTTGTCCTTTACTATGCTGGTGTGAGAGTATTCTTAGATTGATATTGTTAATACATCAAGCTGACCATTATACGGAGACGTTAGAAGGGCAAGACGTTAGGTAAGATTAAAGACTGCCACGTTATAGCCTTTTGAGACATGACAAGGAACGGTATCGGTATTCGCACGGCGCAAGTGCGTCAGGAACGGCTCATTGGTCAAATTCACGTCTACGATGGCGTGGGTAAAGGTAAGTCCCAAGCGGCTTTAGGGGTGGTTTTGCGCTCCATTGGCTTGGGGATAAATACGCCTAGCAATTCTAACCGGGTTTTACTACTGCGGTTTTTAAAAGGCCCGGAACGTGATTATGATGAAGATGGCGCGATCGCAGCTTTGCAACGCGGGTTTCCCCATTTAATTGACCAAGTTCGCACTGGGAGAGCCGAATTTTTTGGCCCAGAAGAAATTACCACCTTTGACCGAGAGGAAGCAACGCGGGGTTGGGATGTCGCCAAAGGTGCGATCGCTAGTGGTTTATATTCAGTTGTCGTCTTAGATGAACTTAACCCGGTTCTAGATTTAGGTTTGCTACCAGTGGATGAAGTGGTACGGACATTAAAATCTAAACCCCAAGAGTTAGAAATTATTGCGACTGGACGGGCTGCACCGCAAAAGTTGCTTGATATTGCAGATTTGCACTCAGAAATGAAACCTCATCACCACCCAACAGCCAAAGCCCTCTTACTTGAAGGGATTGAAATTTATACTGGTGCTGGTAAAGGTAAGTCTACAAGTGCTTTGGGCAAAGCTTTGCAGGCAATTGGTAGGGGAATTAATCATCCAGGGTCTACCCGTGTGTTGATTATGCAGTGGCTGAAAGGTGGTAGCGGCTACACAGAAGACGCAGCGATCGCTGCCTTACAGCAATCATATCCAGAAGTGGTAGATCATCAGCGTTGCGGTGGAGATGCCATCGTCTGGCGAAATTCTCGGCAAGAATTAGATTATGTAGAAGCCGAACGGGGTTGGGAAATTGCCAAAGTTGCGATCGCTTCTGGATTGTATAAAACTATTATCCTCGATGAACTAAATCCCACCGTTGATTTAGAACTACTCCCCGTTGAACCCATTGTCCAAGCTTTACTCCGCAAACCCCGCGACACCGAAATCATTATCACTGGCCGCTGCCAAAATCCCCCCGCATACTTCGACTTAGCTAGCGTCCACTCAGAGGTTTACTGCCACAAACACTATGCCAATCAAGGTGTAGAACTTAAACGAGGGGTAGATTTTTAGGCGTTGCTGATAAATTGATATCCTAGTTTCTCTAAGAACATAAGGATACCAAAATGGTAAACCTAATATTAGTCTAGTAACGCATGGAAATCACCTTCGCTGACCGCAAACTGCAAAACCTATGCTAACAACAAGACTTAGCGCAAAGAAAATTGGGTACAAAATGTGCAAAGAAATTGACAACCCGATTGGCTATTCTTGGTGCTGCTAGTTGTGTCACGGAATTATTTGCAGGTCGTCCACATCCTTTAAAAGGAGATCGTGCAGGTGAGTTTGCAGTAGACCTAGAAGGTGGTAAGCGGCTTGTATTTAAGCCAGACAACGACCCCATCCCCCTTACCGAGGATGGAAGCATTGATTGGTCAAATGTTACTGCTGTTTGTATTGTTTTTATTGGAGATTACCATGACTGAGACAACCCGAACATTCACTCCAGATTGGGTATCTTCTCCCGGTGATGCCATCGCTGATTTATTGTCAGAGCGTGATTGGACACAAGTACAGTTAGCAGAGCGATTAGGCTACACTACGAAACAGATCAGTCTACTCATCAATGGTAAAGTACCGATCAATGAAGAAATAGCCCTGAAGCTAGAACGGGTTATGGGTGGTACAGCAGCATTCTGGCTTAGATATGAAGCTCAATATCGTGCAGCTTTGGCAAGGATAGAAGAAGAAAACCGCTTAAAGGAGTGGACAACTAGCAGGAATTTTTACTTCCGGGTAGTAAAATATTTTGCACAAAGCGATCGCGTCCTGCTGCTTTTGCTTGATACAATGCCCGATCTGCTGCCGCAATCATTTCTTCTAAGTCAGAATCTGGCTGAGGGATTTCTGTCGTAAACCCGGCACTAATGGTTACATGAGGACTAACCTGAGAATTTTGATGAGGAATTGCCAGTGTCCGCACAGCATGACAAATTTTCTCGGCAATATTAGTCGCCCCCTCGGTGTCTGTGTTAGGTAAAATCACAGCAAATTCTTCCCCACCATAACGGGCAACTAAATCTCCAGGACGTTTGATAATATCTTTGATCGCTTGAGCAATTTCTTGAAGACAGCGATCGCCTACCCGATGACCATAGGTATCATTATATAATTTGAAGAAATCAACATCGCAAAGAATCAGGGAAAGAGACTGTTGATCCCGTTTCATCCTCTGCCACTCTTGCTTCAAATACTCTTCAAACCGTCGGCGGTTAGCTACTTGAGTTAACCCATCGATGGTAACTAATCGTTGCAATTCCACATTCACAGCTTCTAATTTTTGCTGTAACTGAGATTGTTCAATCAAGCGTTTTATCCGTTGTCGCAAAACTGGCCAGTGAATCGGTTTGGTAACATAATCCATTGCCCCCACTGCAAATGCATGGTCAACTGACTCTTGATCTTCAAGTCCTGTAATCATTAAAACTGGAGTGTGCTTGCTACAATGCAAAAGCTCCAACTGCTTGCAAAACTCGAATCCATCCATATCCGGCATTATGGCATCAAGAAGTACGATATCAGGGTGCAGTTGCTTAAAAGCTTTTATTGCCTCTATGCCATTTTGAGCTTCCGCTATTTGATAGCCTTCCCGCTCCAAGAAATGCCGCAGTATCAGGCGAATAAAAGGTTCATCATCAACAATTAGAACTAAAGATTGGCTTTCTTGAGCAGTGGCTTTCATCATGCTTCCTTCACAAGTTCTTTTTCTAAGGCAGTTTTAACTTGTTCATATTCCTCATATAGTTGTGGAAGTAATTCTAGACTGTTTTCTAATTTACTCCTGCGTCCCTGTGCTTCTAACGCCTTGCAAAGCTGCGCCAAGGCGATCGCACCAACAGAAGCACTGCTAGACTTAAGTTGGTGGGCTGTCTGCCATATAGTCTCGATATCCTGAGTTGCGATCGCGGCGCTAATCTGTTGCACTAATCTTAGTGTCTCTGTAAGATAACACTCAATTATTTCAGCAAATGCCACACGATCTCCTCTGACCATATCCCGCAAGGATTGGAGAATTTTGGCATCAATTTTGGCGCTTTTGAATGTCTGGTTTTGCCCTGACTGGAGAATATCTGACGAAGGTGGCAATTCTGGGCACATCACTCTCCCTAATTCTTCATATATAGCGGCTCTCGTTCACGTGAGGTACACCCGTAGGGGCAATTCATGAATTGCCCCTACACTTTGCGATCTAATTTTGTACCGCATCTGAGTGGTAACCGCTATAAGTCCTGTGGGTGGGCAACATGAGCGCCCTAATTATGCAACTTAAATGTGCAACAGCTTAGTACACTGTGGCAAAAGTTTACGAATTCCCCTTGTCTGGTTGATTGAGATGGTAGAAGGTACCACGAACAAAAAGAACCCCAACTTCTTGAAGAAGTTGGGGTTCTGAGCTTCTTGGTGGAGGGCAAATCAAATAGGATTGCTATCAACATCCAGAATTTTGAAGTGAAGCGTGAAGGTCTAAGTAAGTAGGCGAAAATAAACCAAAGTAAGTTAAATCACAGCTTCTTGGCGTTGACAATCAAAAACAACCATATAAGAAGCATTTGGTATTTCCTGAGGGAGATGGCGCATATAGCCATCGGCATCAGAACGGCTGCGGAAACGAGCAACAATTTCCCGTTGCGTATTAGGAAGTAGACGAGCGATCGCCCAAGAATTGAGGCGTTCTTTATAGGCAATAGGCTGATTGTCTGATTTGGAAGCTTTGTTATCCGTATTTTCTGGCATAATGATGTTATCCGTATGAAGTTTAATGAGGGGCGTTAATTAGTTTCTAGGTAGGAATGCACTAACGCTTTTTTTTAATGCTGCTGCCACCTTGTTATTCGATTATTTATAAATTGTCAACACTTAGCGCTCTATTTTAGACCAACTCAGTTGGAATTTTCAGGTGATAATGAATCTCAAATCCTTAATTTGCAATTGTTTCCAGGACACAACAATGCTCAACCAGAAAGTTTGGCAATTATTGGGTTTGCATTATTTGTATGGACACACATAAGTAAAGTCCGAATCAGTAAGAAGATGAGCATTAATGTCTGAAAAAGAACTCTTAAAAACTCACCAGAAAATGAACAATAACGTGTGGAGAATTAATGGGCGGGGACAAACTCTTAATTTTTCTCTAGTGCGATGCCTAGGTTGGGCTACACGCCTACGGTAAAGCTATATTGTAGAGATAGGAGTGAAAATTAATTCTGCGTTGCTCGAAATCCTTGGTAGGCACAATTCATGAATTGTGCCTACGCCATTTTCACTCCTATGTCTTGTGGGCACTTACGTTTTTTATAGTTAGTTTAGAATACAGCAGATTACGCTCTAATCGAATACACGTAGAGACGTAGCACTGCTACGTCTCTACAAGGTTTTGGGTTTTATCTATGTATTTCATTTGCCTGAAATCTGCTGTAATTAAATTTTAATCGTTTCTTTATATATTAGAAAATGAATTTTTCATCAGGCTTTTAATAGAGCTTTTGGGAAAATATAAAGTGGGATTTTTTAATTTAAAGTATCTTGACTAATTGCTATAAAATAGGTAAAATTCTCCCGGTAAAATTATAGTTATGATAATGGAAACACCATTTGTAACATCAATACTTCAAAAAGTAGCAGAGGAAATAGGAGCGATAGTTTTATTAGATCCAGAATGCCCCTTTGTGGGACTGATTATATTTAAAAACGGTAATAAAACTTTTTTTCGTAGTAGCAGATTTAGTATTAATTCTTCTGGCTCAGTAGCAATAGCTAAAGACAAAGGGGTTTCAAACTTTTTTCTGAATAAATTCGGCTACAAGGTTACTGAAGGAAAAACATTTTTTAGTGAAGAGTTATGCGAAGAAACAGCTAATACCAGGAATATAGATGCAGGATTTTATTATGCTAAAGAGTTGGGATTTCCCGTAATTGTCAAGCCGATTAATCTCAGTCAAGGAATATTTGTTACAAAGGTTCACAACAAGCAAGAATACTATCAAGCGGCCAAGAAAATCTTGCAAAAAACCTCAGGATTTATTGTTGAGCGATTTTATAGTGGTAATGACTATAGAATTGTAGTACTTGATGATGAGATAGTTTCGGCATATCAAAGAATTCCCTTATTTATAGTAGGAGATGCTCAAGCTACTATTTTGGAACTTATGCAACAGAAGCAGGAAACTTTTATCAAAAATGGTAGAAAAGAAATTATAGATTTTGAAGATTACAGAATAAAAAAAAACTTGCGAAGACGGAAGCTAAATTTTAATACTGTTATACCCAAAAATAATATAATCTATCTTTTAGACAATGCAAATTTATCGACTGGGGGCGAGGCAGTAGACTTCACTGAAAATATCCATCCTGATTTTCAAAAATTAGCCGTAAGTATTACAAAAGATATGGAATTAAGATTAGCAGGTGTAGATATTCTTACTAGTGATATAACATCACCAATGGGAGATTATACGATCATTGAAGTCAATGGCGCTCCTAGTTTAACTCACTATGCATCATTTGGTGAAGTTCAAACGAAAAGAGTAGAAAAGTTATATCTCAAAGTTCTCAAAGCACTTGAAAACGAGAGTAAAAGTCGGGACAATTCATGAATTGCCCTTAGAGGTTGTTTGAAAAGTCATCTTCTTGCTAGCAAAACGTTTAGATCCCCCTAAATCCCTCTTAAAAAGGGGGACTTTAAGAAGTTTTTGCCCCCCTTTTTAAGGGGGGTTGGGGGGATCAAAAGCCTGTGAGACAACTTTAGAATACTTGTGTGTACACCGTAGCCTTATATTTCAATACGCTTGGGTTAAGGCTAGTACTATGAGTCAAAGTCATTTTTTTAACGTAGACGCTTCTCTACGAGACGCTACGCGTAGCTTGCTTCCACGAAGTGGTACGGCTTCCCGCAGGGTACCGCAGAGGCGCAGAGGACACGGAGAGAGAGGAAGGAGGAGGAAAAAATTACTTAACTGAACTGTATTGCCTTATAAAGGGGAGGGTTAGCGTGGGGTAAAACCTAGGTTAATCAGCTATTTCAGACTTGTGTGTGGTGTACACCGTAGTTGCTAAGGTGAGGGGAGACAAAGCACAGCTTTAGTGGGGTGGGGTTCTCCGGGTTTAATAAATAAAGACGGGTTGCAGCCCGTCTAAATAGCTTGAAAGTGCAAATACACCTTGTATAAGACTGAAAATAACACAGTTAATTTTCTAAGAGTTGCCAATTTGCCAAGTTATAAAAGGAACTGATATTGCTTTGTCTGAATCAGTCATAGTAGAGGGTGAAGCTACTGGATACAGAAGCTCGTCTAATGTGGTGTCAAGACTGGTTCAGCCTTACCCTGCAACAAAAATCAAGGTTTATAAACATCAAATATGAACGTTTTACTTCTATATCCCCGGTTTCCCAAAAGTTTTTGGTCTTTTGAAAAAACACTGGCTTTATTAGACCGTAAAGCCATGTTACCGCCTTTAGGCTTGGTGACTGTTGCCGCGATTTTACCCCAGGAATGGGATTTCAAGCTAGTAGATCGAAATGTTCGCGTCTGTACAGAAGCAGAATGGGCTTGGGCAGATTTGGTGATTATGTCGGCGATGATTGTGCAGAAAGAGGATTTGCTCTCTCAGATATTGGAGGCAAAACAGAGAGGTAAGCGGGTTGCTGTGGGTGGGCCTTTCCCGACAGCGCTACCCAATGAAATGACATCTGCCGGAGCTGACTATTTGATATTAGACGAAGGAGAAATTACCCTACCCTTATTTGTAGCAGCGATCGCACGTGGCGATCGCACAGGCATCTTCCGTTCTGACGGTGAAAAACCAGATGTTACCAATACTCCCATTCCTCGCTTCGAATTGCTAGAGTTTGATGCTTATGCGGAGATGTCGGTGCAATTTTCCCGGGGATGTCCCTTTCAGTGTGAATTTTGTGACATTATTGTGCTATACGGTCGCAAACCCCGCACTAAAGACCCAGTTCAACTTTTATCAGAACTTGATTACCTCTATAAATTGGGTTGGCGGCGGAGTATTTTTATGGTGGATGACAACTTCATCGGTAATAAGCGGAATGTCAAATTATTTTTGAAGTCCCTTCTGCCCTGGATGGTGGAACATAACTATCCCTTTTCCTTTGCTACAGAAGCTTCAGTTGATTTAGCCCAAGACCAAGAACTGATGGATTTGATGGTAGCTTGTAATTTTGGAGCCGTTTTTCTGGGAATTGAAACCCCCGACGAAGAAAGTCTCGCTTTCACTCAGAAATACCAGAATACCAGAGACTCCCTCAGCGAAGCGGTGAATAAGATTACCCTCTCAGGGCTGCGAGTCATGGCTGGCTTTATTATTGGGTTTGATGGTGAGAAGGTGGGAGCAGGCGCACGAATTGTCAAATTTGTCGAGCAAACAGCAATTCCCACAGCCTTATTTAGTATGCTGCAAGCCCTTCCAGATACAGCCCTTTGGCATAGATTAGAAAAGGAAGGACGACTCCGCAGCAAATCAGCCAACATCAACCAAACCACGTTGATGAATTTTGTGCCAACTCGACCCTTAGAAGACATCGCTCACGAATATGTGCAAGCATTCTGGGATTTGTATGAGCCGGAGCGATTTTTGGAGCGGACATACAAACACTTCCGTCTTTTGGGCGAAGCAACCTATCCGAAAAAGGGCAAAGCTGCCAAGAAACCATTGAATTGGAAAGTACTTCGGGCGTTGCTGGTGATTTGCTGGCGCCAAGGTGTACGTCGTCAGACGCGCTGGCAATTTTGGCGCAACCTGTGGAGTATGTATCAGCATAATCCGGGTGGGGTGAGTAGCTACTTAGCTGTTTGTGCCCAAATTGAGCATTTTGTGGAGTATCGCCAGATTGTCCGGGATGAAATTGAGGCTCAAGTGGCTGAATTTCTGGAAGCAGAAGCTAGGGTTAGAAACTCTTCGCTAATTTCTACCCATGTCTAGACAACATCTCTTCTCAATACTGCGTAGGTTTTGAATATTCGTAGGTTGGGTTGAGCGTAAGCGTTACCCAACAAACCCCTCTCGGAACTTCCCAGAAATAAATTATCCATCTTCTGGGGTGGGCATCCTGTCATTGGTGTCAAGTTAAGATAAAATCCCTTTAAAACCTCGTTTCCAGCCAGAGGCTGGAAACGAGATAATCTCTAAAAGGTTGTTCTAGGCTGGCTTTGACGTTAAGTTGACACCAATGGCAACATCAGCGCCCTGAATACGGTAATTACCTCCCTTGTAAAGGGGGGAAACAAGAAATCTAGTTCCCTCCCCAATATATCGGGGAAGGTTAGGGTGGGGTAAAACCTAGGTTATATCAGCTATTTGAAACTTGTGTGTACACCGTAGCCTAAAAGGAGATAGCAAAGGTGGTTTTTTGAGCTACCGTTATTTCTTACTCTAAAATATTCCAGAAAAAATATGCATAGAGGTAGATGAAAAGTAAGTCAATGAGGAGTCTAAAATACAAGTGAGCTAAATGATTAATCCGTAAGAAATACCGAAGCTGATGACGCTAGATAGATGCGGTTAGAGAACACTCAATGTTAAATGTTAACCGCTTGCGGCTGCAAGATATATTTAAAATCCCTGCAAATACACTTGTGGCAAAAGTCGCAAGTGCAATCCCCATTTTGGTTGGCAGTTTAGTACTAATTGGCTGGTGGCTTGACATTGAAGTTCTCAAGTGCGGTTTTCCTGGTAGTCCTGCCACAATGAAAGTCAATACAGCGCTGTGTTTTGTGCTGTGTGGTGTGTCGCTGTGGTTATTTTTAAAAGGAAGGGACAACAATTCAAAATTCAAAATTCAAAATTCAAAATTATTCCCCACTCTGCTAATTTCTAGGGTTTGTGCAATAGCTGTCACTACAATTGCTACGCTCACACTCTGGCAATATGTGTTTGGCTGGAATTTTGGTATTGACGAACTGCTATTCCCTGATTTACCAACCAGTTTGACGACATCGCATCCGGGGCGAATGGGGGTAAACACAGCACTGAACTTTATGCTTGTCAGTGCAGCTCTACAAATTCTGATTCATCCAAAAAACTACCGCAGTTATTGGTATGCTCAGATTCTGGCTCTGATAGCTACTTTAATTTCCTTTCAGGCGCTCATGGGCTATGCCTACAAAGTGAAAGTTCTCTATGGACTTGCTCCTTTTACAACATCAATGGCGTTACACACAGCGTTGTTGTTCAGCTTACTAAGTATAAGTATTTTGTGGGCGCAGGCAGAACAGGGGTTAATGAGGCTAGTTACAAGTGATACTTACGGCGGCTTACTTGCACGTCGTTTATTAGTTGCCGCGATCGCAGTACCTTTTATATTGGGGTGGATAATTGTTGTCGGTCAACGGGCTGGACAATACGATCCGGCCTTTGCAGTATCAGTGTTTGCCATCGTCCTAATTGTAATTTTTACTGTTTTGATTTGGCAAAGTGCGGCAGTTATTGAACGCCTCAGCCAACAACGCGACCTCGCCCAAGAAGCACTGAGAACCTACAAAGATAAATTGGGGAGTTTCGTCGATGCTAACGTCATCGGTATTATGTTTGGCGATGTGTATGGCGGTATCCAGCAGGCAAACGACGAATTTCTCAGGATGATTGGTTACACGCGGGAGGATTTGTTAGCGGGTAAGGTTAGTTGGATCAATATCACCCCACCAGAGTATTTATACTTGGATGAGCGAGGTGTCGCCGAAGCAGAAGTCAGCGCCAATGCTGCTTGTACGCCTTACGAGAAAGAATACATTCGTAAAGATGGTAGCCGCATCCCAGTTTTAGTTGGTTACGTCCTGTTAGGAGAAAACCACGAAGAGTCAGTAGCATTTATTCTCGACTTAAGCGAACGCAAGCAAGCACAAGCAGAGCAACAAAAATTAGTATCGCTGGTAGAAAATAGCTCTGACTTTATTAGTATCGCTACCCTTGAGGGTCAATTACTCTACATCAACGATGCAGGTCAAAAGCTGGTAGGGCTGGCTAGCGCCGATGAAGTCAGGCAAAAAGCAGTATTAGATTACTTCATGCCCAAAGATAAAGCCTATTTTCAAGAATATATTCTGCCGACTGTGCGATTACAAGGGCGCTGGCAGGGAGAATTTTGCTTCCGACATCTCCAAACAGGTCAACCGATACCAATTGATTACAACATCTTCACTGTTACAGACAAGAATACAGGTCAGCCAATTGCCTTAGCAACTGTGACTCGCAACATCAGCGAGCAAAAACAGTCCAAGGAACAAATATTACAACTAAATAGGGATCTACAGCGCCGCATTACTGAGTTACAAACTTTGTTGGAAGTAATTCCCATTGGAATTGGCATTGCCGAAGATCCACAATGCCAAAATATCAAGGTAAACCCGGCTTTTGCCAAACAGTTGGGGATATCCTCAGATATAAATGCTTCCCTTAACGCTCCTTTGGATGAAAAACCAACCAGCTTTAAAATCTATCGCCAAGGAAGGGAACTGTCAGCAGAGGAACTCCCCATGCAGTACTCTGCTGCTTATGGTGTTGAAGTTCTGGATTTTGAAGTTGATATAGTCCATGACAATGGAAAAATCGTTAACCTGTTGGAGTCCGTTGCACCCCTGTTTGACGAAGAGGGTAAAACCAGAGGAAGCGTTGGGGCATTTGTCGATATTACGGAACGCAAGCAGACAGAGGAAGTAGTTCTAAATCAGCAAAAATGGCTGGAAGATGTGTTAAATCTGATGCCGAGACCGCTATTGTTTATCGAACCAGGAACGGCGCGGGTAACTTTTGCCAATCGCTCTGCTAACGAATTAGCTGGGGGCGAATTTCCTAAAGGTATACCCGCAACAGAGTATCACACAGTTTACCACTACACAGATGCAGATGGCGATCGCATCCCCAACGAACAAATGCCAGGAGTGCGGGTTGCCCTTGGCGAACGCCTGAATGGATTGGAGGTGGACTGGCACACTCCCTCTGGTGTGCGCTCTCTACTAATATTTGCTGATACCTTGCCAGCAATGCACGGTCATCCCGCTACCTGTATCTTGGTGTTTCAAGAAATTAGCAACCTCAAGGAGGCACAAAAAGCCCTCTCCTTAAGTTACAAAAGGCTAAAGCTACTATTCGACACAGCTAACGATTTACTATCGAGTCAACAACCAGTAGTACTAATTGATAGCGTCTACCGCAAACTAAGAGACCAAATTGGTTTAGATGTTTATTTCAACTATTTAGTTGAAAATAACTCTCAGATAATGCGGCTAGATTCTTACAGTGGCATTTCCGAGGAGAAGGCAAAGGAAATTGAGTCGTTGCCATTTGGTGAAGCAGTTTGCGGTACTGTAGCCCAGGAGCGTTGTGCAATAGCTGTAGAGAATGTGCAGCAATCAATTGACCCGAAAACAAAATTGCTTTGCTCTTTAGGCATTACTGCTTATTATGCATACCCATTGATTGCCCAAGGACGGCTGTTAGGTACTCTTTCTTTTGGTAGCCGCACTCTGTTAAGCTTCACTGACAATCAAAAGGGGATGATGCAAGCAGTATGCGACCAAATAGCGATCGCAATGGAACGGGCTAGTTTAATTGCTTCTTTGCAACAACAAACTGAGCAGTTGCAAGAGGCTAACCGCATGAAGGATGAGTTTCTGGGAATATTATCTCATGAATTGCGATCGCCCCTTAATGCCATCCTTGGCTGGGCGCAATTACTGCAACGAACCAAGCTCAGTGAAGCCCAAATGGCTAGGGCTACAGAGACAATTGAGCGCAATGCCAAAGCGCAATGCCAGCTAATTGAAGATCTGCTAGATATATCGCGGATGATTAGAGGCAAGTTACGCCTCAATGTCGATACTTGTAATGTGGTTCCCATCATTGAGTCAGCCATCGAAACTGTTAGTTTCGCCGCCCACTCCAAGGAAATCGATTTGAGATTTTCCCTAATTCCCTCAAAAGAAACGTCAAATTCAGGTTGGGCATTAGGAATCAATGGCGAAAATCTAGAATCTTCAGAAGTTTCCGGTGATTTCGAGCGCTTGCAGCAAATCATCTGGAATCTATTATCTAATGCCATCAAATTTACACCCGTTGGAGGACGAGTAAAGGTGCAGTTGTCAGTAGTCAGTGGCCAAGAAAAACACCAGACAACAGATAAATATGCTCAAATTCAGGTGATTGATACAGGCATTGGCATCAGTTCTGACTTTCTTCCTTACGTTTTTGATCGCTTTCGTCAAGCTGATAGTTCCAACACTAGAACATACGGCGGATTAGGACTAGGATTAGCGATCGTCCGTCATTTAGTAGAATTACATGGCGGTACTGTCCACGCAGATAGTCCAGGTAAAGAACAAGGAGCGACCTTTACAGTCAAATTACCACTTCTAAAGAGTGCCCAGACCAATGGCACTAGAGCATCGATTCAGTAATCAACAGCCTTGATTTCTCGTTGTGTTGCATGGCTTTTTACCCCTCTCCAAACCTCTACCCCACGGGGGAGAGGCTTTGAAAACCACAGGACTATAGCAGTTATCATTTACGTGAGGTACACCCGTAGGGGCACGGCATTGCCGTGCCCCTACACCTCGTGATGTAACCTTGTACTGCATCTGAATGGGAACCGCTATACCCGCATTTCTCACAAGCTCCCCTGCTCCCTTCGCGGGTGAAGTAATAAGTAATAAGTAATAAGTAATAAGTAAGAAATTTTACTCATTACTCATTACTCATTACTCATTACTCATTACTCATTACTCATTACTCATTACTCATTACTCATTACTCATTACTCATTACTCATTA
>NZ_JBALEA010000077.1:0-219272 GCF_036917135.1 Nostoc sp.
GAGTGAGATTTCATTTCCTCAAAGCTTTATGTAGTTTGAGTCTTGGTGTATTTCACCCTGATTCAGGCTCTCAATATTTAGATGCGTTTGCCCTGTTGCCCACCCTAATGAACATCAAACAATTGAATTATGGATGACTATCTTAAAGAAAGAATCAAGGAAAATCTGAAAACTTCAATTAGGAAACTTTTTAAGAAGACAAAAGACAAAAAGTACCAAGTATTAGATGATATTTTTCCTAAAGAAAGACGAATACGTTCTCTCATCGGTGGATTAGAAACAAGTCTAGGAACAACTTTTTGGGAACCTATATCTAAAATATTAGCTGAAATAAATGGATTTGAAATTATCCAAGATAAGATATTAGTCCCAACTCCGTTTCCTCCAGCTTTGCAGAATGAACTGGATAAATTAGTTTATGAACGTGAAAATAAGCCTAATAACAGGAGAGTTTCAACAGAGGAATGTATAGACAGGCTAAAAAACGTTGCGGCAAAAACCAATCCCCAAGATATCGCCGCCTACATCTATAAATCTCCTCCATCGGGAACTGGAGTTGATATTCATTTATTTAAGGACGGAATTGAATATCTTTTTGATATAAAAACTGCACAGCCAAATCAAGGTGATTTTCAAAAGTTTAACAAACAAATGCTACAGTGGTATGCTTATCGACTTGCTAAAGATACAAATGCTAAGTTAAAAGCTCGTATTGCTATTCCTTTTAATCCTTTTTCAAAATCTTGGTATGAAATACAAAAAGGTAAGTTATCTAGTTCTCCTCTAGATATCGCTCAAGATATATGGGTTGAAAATAAATTTTGGGATTTTTGTTCTGGAACTGAAAATACATTTGAGCAATTAAAGGCACTTTTTGTTGAGTTAGGACAAGAAAACTTTGCCGCAGAATTTAATGATATTTTTTACCAAAATTAGTTTAAATATGAAGAATACTCAGCAATTCTTTAGCTACATACTCAACAACAGGTACAGGAACAGCATTACCAAACTGTTTTCTAGCAATATCATCTTTTTCGTGATATTCAAAATTTTTCGGGAACCCTTGTAATTTACAAGCGTGTTTCGCCGTTACAGCACTTACGGCAGCTATGAGGTACATCCTCAAAGCTGAAAGCTATGCTAAAAGAGGGGCAAGGAGAAAACTGTATTGCATAATAGCGGGAAGCGCTGTATTGGGATAAAATTTTTCTGTGTATAAATTTTTTCTAAGAAAATATTTTTATACTCATCTGGATCGCTAGCATGAATTGATACTGTTGCTATATAGTCTTTAGCACCAGTAGCAGTTAAAGTTGGCATAATATCAGCAGTAGGTAAAATAATTCTATAAATATCATTAATACCTGTCATATTTTTAGAATTAACAAATTCATGCTTATTATCAGCAGTTAATCGGAAGATTCCTTTTTGAACTAGTTTATTTAATTCATTTATCTCTATATCACATATTATTTCTTTAAAATTATCAAAAGATAAGGGATTACCATCTTTCTCTCCATATTTTTTACTTCTTCTATGTTTTAGAAGAGTTAAGCAAATCATTTTTTCTCTATCACTGGTTTCTATAATATCCCAAGAGTGAATTGTTGTATGTCCATTTCTTAAATCAGAAAAAATGAAGAAATCATTTAATTCATCATCTTTTTGAAATCTCGTTCTTGATGGTGGAATCATACCTTTAAATAAGGTATGTCGATCTAATATCATGTCCGCTTGATTACTTATTAAACCCGAAGAACCCCACACCGCCAAAGCTACACTTTGTCTCCCCTCCCCGCAAGCTCTTAGGGGTTGGGGGTGGGGTGCAATGACTATGGGAATCATAACTATTTATACGGACATGATATAACTTGACTTTTTCAATAATTTTTGCAGATTTAATATCATCTAATATATCGAAAACTTTTGGATGAATGTTCAAAGGAATAGGAAATTTATACTCTTGGCATTTTTCCAGATCATTTCTAATTCCAACAATAAAAACTCTCTCTCTATTTTGAGGTAAACCAAAATCATAAGCATTGAGGACTTTCCACTTAACACAATATCCGATGCTTTCTAATTCATGTACAATTAGTTCCAAACTCTCGACGTTTTTAGGGCTTGCTAATCCACTGACATTTTCAAATATAAAGGCTTTAGGTTTATTTTTATTGACTAGTCTAATTACATCAAACCATAACTTTCCTCTTGGGTCTTCAAATCCCTTTAAACGACCTGCGACTGACCAAGGTTGACACGGAACACCACCAACCACTATGTCAACATCAGAAGGAAGGTCATTAATCTTTGTTATATCTCCTAATTCAATTTCATCTTTGTTTAAGTAGCTGATGAAATTTTGTTGATAAATTTTTATAGCTTGTTTGTCTATTTCAGAATAGCCTAAACATTGACCACCTAGTTTTTGTAAAGCAATTCTAAATCCACCAATACCAGCAAATAAATCGATGAAAGCGAATTTATTTTGATAAGTTACTAACTGTAAAGGTAATTCTATTTGTTTGGATTTTGGCGAAAATACAGATTTCATTTTTGTTAGCCAACTTGATTAACTAACTATTGAGATTTAGTCACTTAGTATATCATCAAATATTCTAAGTGACTAAAGATCAACTCTGAGACAATCGTTTCACCTCTGCACCCGCCAACATCTGATGGGCTTGTGCCAAAATTTTTGGTATTTTATCGGCGTGGGGATTGCGGGCGAGGTATTGTAGCAAGTCTAATTCGTCTAGCCGATCAGCTTTGTTGCCAGGAAACCAGTGATTGCCATTACCAAGGAGGTTGTAGCGCATTTTAGCGTACTCTAACAGGTCGTAGGCGATCGCTAAATTCCGCAACCACAAAATCACCCGAATATTTACCTCACCAGGGGTTTGGTCAAAGGTTGGTAGATTTGTTTGCCAGTTTTTTACCCAATCTTCTCCCAAAGTAGCGATCGCTTCTGACTCCAACTTTGCTAAAATCGGTGGCAAAATTGATGATGCTCGGTCTACTAACTCTAAAGTCTTCAGGTGTTCATCAAAATCTTCTGGTTTTGCTGCTCCCACACTCAGGGTATGCACCTCTTGATGACTCAAACAAAACAAATCATTAAACACCATTGGACTCAAAGGAGCGCAAAGATTTACTAATTTTTGTGGAGGTTCATACAACAAACCTCCTTTATTAGATGGACTAATAATAAACACCCCCATATCGTGGCGTTTAGCTGCTTCAATTGCCGCCCAATTCCATTGATTAATATAGTACCAATGCAGATTCACATAATCAAATTGATTAGTATTAATTGTCTGCACAATCATATCTGTTGAGCCGTGTGTGGAAAAGCCAATAAATCTAACTTTCCCCTCTGCTTGCAACTGCTGGGCTACTTCCAAACAACCACCGGGACGGATGCTATCATCTAAGGACTCAGCATGATTGATGCCGTGCAACCCTAAAAGGTCAACATAATCTAGCTGAAGATTTTTCAATGATTGTTCAAATGTCTGACGGAATTCTTTCGCATCTGCCGTTGGGCTGATTTTAGTCTGAACAATCAATTTGTCACGGGGAAACTTGGGCAATATTCTCCCCAATTGCATTTCGGAAGTGCCATAACCACGGGCAGTTTCAATATGATTAATCCCAACTTCCACAGCCCTTTTAATAGTCGCTTCGAGATTCGCCTGGTTATCAGCAGGAATTTCATGATTGGGAACATCCTGCCATTTGAACTGATATCTCATGCCCCCGCACGAAAACACGGGCATTTGTAATTCTGTACGTCCAAATCGTCTATATAGCATTACTAGATTGTGGATTGCTTACCAACTTCAAATCTTAAAAGGGTACTGGGTACTGGGTACTGGGTACTGGGTACTGGGTACTGGGTACTGGGCAAGAACTTCCTTGATTGTTTTGGTTGGGGTCTGAATCCACATACTTATCTTAATAGTCCCCAATCCCTAGGGCGTGTTTTCCAACTATTTGTTTAGCCTTCTAACTTTTTAGATCCCCCCAAATCTACGCCACTTGCTCTACTTGGGGAGACCCCAAGACCGCAGTGGCTCCCCTTTTTAAGGGGAATTTTAACAGACTCTTCGCCCCCCTTAAAAAGGGGGGTTGGGGGGGATCTAAGACTTTGAAAACACGCCCTAATCCCCAATCCCCAATCCCCAATCCCCAATCCCCATGACCATTGCTGTCGAAATCTGAACTAAGGGAAAAGTTCAAATTAATTCTTTGGGGACTGCGCCTGGGTTAAGCAATTTTTCAATATTTCGGCTAACACTTGTACGTTGGGTTCATTAAGTAGGTCAAGGTGAGATCCAGGAATATAATGGATATCCAATCCTCCAGCCACTAGGTCGCCCCAGCCGAATTGAGGATCGTATTTTGTGCCTATAGCTTCGTCCCGATTTTTATCCTCTGTTCGCAAGAGGACAGCTCGACCAAGGTAAGGTGAAAAAATATATTCTCTACCCGCTTGAATATTAGCATCTATGCTCTTTAAATGCTTGTCAGTTTCAGGTAAATTAACTACCTCTTCCAAGTAACGGTTATATGTATTTTGGAAATGCTGCTTACGCCAATAGCTCCATCTCACAGTCTTTTTCCAAAGGTAGGCAGGCCCTTCTTGAACGATATTATTTAAATGCAAATAAAGTCGCTTGATAAATGGCGCTCGCCAGCTATAACCTAAACGACAACTATCAAATAGAACCAGAATACCAACTTGTTCGCCTTGCTCTTGGAGTTGTTTAGCCATCTCGAAAGCAACTACACCTCCAAAAGAATAACCTCCCAGAAAATAAGGGCCATTGGGCTGAAGAGTCTTGATTTCTTGAATATAGTGAGTTGCCATGTCTTCAACTCGCGTATGGAAGGGGTGTTGTCCATCTAACCCTTGTGGCTGTAGTCCGTAGAATGGTTGGTCTGATCCCAGATGCAATGCCAATTCACGGAAACCCAAGACTTCTCCACCTAGTCCGTGAATACAGTAAAAAGGTGGCTTGGAACCGTTGGGTTGAATTTCTACCAGGGATAAACAGCTAGATTTTGATTTCTCTAAGGTATTTACTAAAGTCTTGTTTGTTGCTGCTATATCTTCTTCGGAGATAATTTTGGCTAGAGCCTCTACAGTACCTGACTGGAACAGAATCGCTAGAGGCAGATTTTTACTAAATGCCTTCTCAATTTGCCAAAACAGTTTTACTGCTAATATCGAGTGTCCTCCTAGCTCAAAAAAGTTGTCCCTGACACCGATAGGCCCGACACCTAAAATTTGTTCCCAAATCTTGGTTAGTTGGAATTCTAATTCATCACGGGGAGCTATATAGGTGTTTTCAGAATCAAGCCTTGTTGAGTCTGGTGCTGGTAAGGCGCGGCGGTCGATTTTGCCGTTGGGGGTTAGGGGTAAGGTGTCTAGTAAAACGAAAGCACTCGGCACCATATATTCTGGTAGTTGCTGTTTGAGGAAGTGGCGCAGTTCCTCAATATTTGGTGTCTGTTCTGGGTGAGGAACGATGTAGGCGACTAGTCGCTGGTTTCCTGAATTATCAACTCTCGCTGTAACAATAGTTTGCTGTATGGCGGGGTGTTGTGCTAATAAAGCTTCAATTTCTCCAAGTTCGATGCGGAAACCACGAATTTTTACCTGGTGATCGATTCTACCGATGTATTCAATGTTGCCATCGGGAAGATAGCGGGCTAAGTCTCCAGTTTTGTAAAGTTTTTCGCCTTGGTTAAAGGGATGGGAAATAAATCGCTCGGCTGTTAAGTCTGGACGGTTGAGATAGCCTTTAGCAACTCCCACACCACCAATATAAAGTTCGCCGTTGGCACCTAAGGGAACTGGTTGGAGATGGGAGTCGAGGATATAAAGTTGAGTGTTAGCGATCGCTCTCCCAATTGGTACACTTTTTAAGTTACTCTCTCTTTGACACTGCCAAAATGTCACATCAATTGCCGCTTCGGTAGGGCCGTAAAGATTGTGTAGTTCACATTCCATCCCTTCAAAAAACCGCTCTTGGAGGTCAATTGGTAAGGCTTCTCCACTACAAAACACCCGTTTGAGAGATTTGCAACGTTCTAGTCCTTTGGTTTCTAGAAATATCTGCAACATCGAGGGGACAAAATGCAGTGTTGTAATTTCCTCTTGAACAATGGTGTTAATTAAGTAAGTCGCATCTCGCTGTCCGCCTGGTTGAGCCATGACTAAACGCGCCCCTGTCAATAGCGGCCAGAAAAACTCCCAAACTGAAACGTCGAAACTAAAAGGGGTTTTTTGCAGAACGCGATCAGTTTCAGTTAGTTTGTAAGCATCTTGCATCCATAGTAAGCGATTGCAAATTCCTTTATGGGTATTCATTGCGCCCTTTGGTTTGCCAGTAGAACCAGAGGTGTAAATTACATAAGCTAAATCTAGAGGCTTAACGCGGGAATTGGGATTACGATTACTTTGTTGGGAGATTGTTTCCCAATCGGTATCCAGACAAACTTTTTGGCTACTTGTAGGCAGATGATCAACTAAACTCCTTTGGGTTAATAGCACTGCGGCTTGACAATCGCCTAGCATATATGCTATGCGCTCTTGAGGATATTCGGGATCAATCGGTACATAAGCGCCACCAGCTTTGATAATCCCTAATAACCCCACTACCATTTCTAAGGAACGCTCAACACAAATGGCTACGAGTACATTTGGCTGGACTCCACAAGTTTGCAAGTAGTTTGCTAGTTGATTGGCGCGACTATTTAGCTGACTGTAGGTAAGGTGCTTGTCTGCAAATTTTACAGCGATCGCATCTGGTGTTTTCTCTACCTGCGCTTCAAATAAGTGGTGCAGACATTCAGATAAATCGTAGTCAGTTTGGGTATTATTCCACTCTAAAAGTAGCTGATCCCGCTCGGCTGCTGTTAATAGAGGTAAATCGGAAATATGCTGTTCGGCGTTGGCAACGATACCTTCAAGTAAAGTTTGGAAATGCCCTACCATTCGAGCGATCGTTGTCTCATCGAATAAGTCTGTGTTATATTCAATTCCACCTTTGATCCCCTCTGAAGTTTCTTCTAAATCGAGGGTAAGCTCGAACTTTGCTGCGCCGCTATGGACTTCTACAGGGGTAATGGTCAATCCCGGAAGTTCCCAGAGTTCCCTTGGGGTATTGTGAAAGGCAAACATTACCTGAAACAACGGTGAGTGGCTCAGATCCCTCTCTGGCTGTAGTTCTCCTACTAGCTTCTCGAAGGGCAAGTCTTGGTGGGAGTATGCTCCTAGTGTTGCTTCTCGAACTTGACTAAGTAACTGCCGGAAACTTGGGTTGCCTGAAAGATTAGTGCGTATGGCTAGGGTATTGACAAAAAACCCAATCAACCCTTCGGTTTCAACTTGGTTGCGACCAGCAATGGGAGAACCGATGAGAATGTCTTCTTGCCCAGTGTAGCGGTGCAATATTGTGCCAAAAGCCGCCAGTAATGTCATAAATAGGGTGACACCATGCTGATGGGAGAGTTCTTTTAGCGATGCACTCAGGCTCTGGGGTAGCACCAGGGATTGCACTGATCCCTGGTAAGTTTGGACTGCTGGCCGTGGTCGGTCGGTTGGTAATTCTAATACAGTATTAGCGGCTGCTAACTGAGTTTTCCAGTAGTTGATTTGGCCTGAGAGTATTTCACCCGATAACCATTGGTGTTGCCAGACACCGAAATCGGCATACTGAATAGGCAATTTTACCAGGGGCGAAGGTTTACCGCTCAAAAAGGCTTGATAAAGTTCTGCTAACTGCTGCCAGAAAATGCCTATTGACCAGCCATCTGAAGCGATGTGGTGCATCACCAACAGTAATATATGCTCCTGTTCGTCTACCTGGAGCAAAGTAGCTCGCAGCATCAAGTCAGTTTCTAAGTTGAAGGGGCGTTGCGCCTCTTGATTTAGGAGAGATTCTACTTGCTCTTGTGTTACCTCAATTACCTTGAGTTCCACTGACCGAGGTGTGCCAATTACTTGTATGGGGCTACCATCAAGTGATGTCATAAAGTTTGTTCGCAGTGCCTCATGATGGACAACGATCGCATCTAGTGACTGTTGCAATACATCCACATTTAACTTGCCCGTTAAGCGTTTTGCATTGGAGAGGATATATGCTCGGCTATCGGGTTGCAACTGCTGCAAAAACCACACTCGCTGCTGGGCAAAAGATAAAGGGGCTAACTCTCGGTTGGCTATTTGGGGAATAGTCTGATTCTGAGGATCATTTTCTTGACTCTCCTTTTGGGCGAACGCTTGAGCTAAAGTAGCGATCGTGGGATTCTCAAATAAGAGTTGCAACGGTATTTCTATCCGAAAAGCTTGGCGAACCCGAGACATTACTTGAGTCGCCAGCAGGGAATGACCTCCCAATTCAAAAAAATTGTCGTGGATACCTACTTGTTCCAGACGCAAAACTTTCGCCCAGATGCTAGCTAAGACTTCTTCTCTCCAATTCTGAGGTGCAACAAAGTTAGTTGACAGCTTAATATTAGATGTATCCGGTGCAGGTAAGGCGCGACGATCTATTTTACCGTTGGGATTTAATGGTAGGGTGTCCAAAAATACAAAGAAACTAGGCACCATGTATTCAGGTAGCCGAGTTTCCAAAAAGCGACGCAATTCAACCTGGCTAGGGATTTGCTCTGGACTGGCCACAATATATGCCACGAGTTGCTTGTCCCCAGGAACATCCTCTCTGGCTATAACTAGATTCTGTATCAGTGCCGGATGTTGACCTAATATGGCTTCAATTTCTCCTAATTCAATTCGGAAGCCACGTATTTTCACTTGGTGGTCAATGCGACCAAGGAACTCGATATTCCCGTCGCTCAAGTAACGTGCTAAGTCCCCAGTTTTGTAAAGGCGTGCCCCTCTTTCAAAGCTAAAAGGGTCGAGAATGAACTTTTCTCTGGTCAATTCTGGACGGTTAAGATAACCTCGCGCTAGAGCAATACCGCCAATGTGCAGTTCACCTGATTCCCCAACAGGCACAGCCTGCAAATTTTCATCCAGGATGTGAATCTCTGCATTGGTAATGGGGCGACCAATGGGAGCAATGGCATAATTGGTGCCGCGCTGACAACTCCAGAAAGTGGTATCAATGGAAGCTTCTGTCGGACCATAGCAATTATGCAGAACATTGTCCAAATTTAATTTGGCAAAAAAGCGTTCTATGAGTTCGCCAGGTAAAGCCTCACCACCGCAGGTAATATGCCTGACAAATCGGCAATTTTCAATTCCTTTCTCTTCCAGTAAAACACGGAGTATGGAAGGTACTAAGGCCAAAACCGTGATTTGCTCCTCAGTAATCACCTTCACAAGGTAGGCAGTATCTTGATGACCACCAGGACGAGCCATGATCAATTGCCCCCCAAAGCACAATGGCCAGAATATCTGCCACACTGAGGGGTCGAAGCTAAAAGAAATAGTCAGTAAAACTTTGTCTTGCTGAGTTAATCCAAAGGTTGTTTGCTTCCAGTGGAGTTGATTGCAAATCCCACGATGAGGGATCATTACACCCTTGGGCTGTCCTGTAGAACCAGATGTGTAGATTACGTAGATCAGATTATCAACCGTCGTTTCCTTTACAGGATTTTCTTGGCTGTTGTGAATGTTCCCTTGCCAGTCTGAGTCTAAACAAACCACCTGTGCCTGATGCGCTGGTAAGCTGCTAACAAATTTTTCTACGGTTAACAATACTGGTGTCTGAGTGTCTTCCAAGATGAAGGCTAAACGTTCTGAGGGATATGCTGGATCTAAAGGCACATAGGCACCTCCAGCTTTCAGAATTCCCAGTAGTCCGACGATCATCTCCAAGGAACGCTCTAGGCAAATTCCCACAAGTACCTCAGGCCCAACGCCTAAACCACGTAAGTAGTCAGCTAGTTGATTCGCCCGTTGGTTTAACTGCTGATAGGTAAGTTGTGTATTTTCAAATACTACCGCAATTGCTTGGGGCGATCGCTCTACTTGCATCTCAAACATTTCATGGATGCACAGTTCCTGATGATCCCCTGCGTCAGTGCCATTCCATTTTTGTAGAAGTTGAGTGCCGATGATGTTAGTTAAGGTACTTAACGGAATATTTTGATCACACTCAGAAGTCTGGCTATTTATCTGCATTTTAATATATATCAACTCCATCAGGAAATGCCATTTTTTAATTTATTCTATGTACAGTTATGTACCAAATTTTATATGAGGCTGCACATTAACACCCTTAGGATAGAAGTCTGGGGCTACAGAAACAAAGGCTAGCTAGTCTTGATAACTAGAAACTGACCGTAACTCCCTTCCCCCAAAGGGTTACGACTTTTGCTTTTCCAACAGAATTGGTATGTAAGGCTCTAAATAATCGATTTATACTTAACATAATAGTAACGATGTTTTACCGAGCATATTGCTTTTAGGTACAACTTTAAAATAAAATCTAAGCCAAAAAATGAGTGATTGCCTTTTTTAAGGTACTAGCCAATAACAACCATTTGATTTGCAGCTTTACCTTTAAGTTGACAAGTAAAGGTTTTTTTCTTTACCTAACTAGATTCAGCTACAAACACAACACTGGAAAATCTTATCCTTTTTCAAGTAAATTTGCTGAAGGAAAAAATAATTATTACCAAATCTTCATTGTGTCTCTTTATATATAAAAATCATGTAAAGGCGTAATTATAATTTGCTTAAATAATTAAGTAGCAACGATAAACTGTATAAATTTTAATATCCACGACCGTATTAAACTGGGGTTTAGCACTGGTATTTTTACTGAACACGGACTAAACGCCCCACTATCGCTAGCAGCATTTTCAAGTCAAGTCCGCATAAAGATTTGTCATTGGAATAAGGCAAGAAGTATGAAAAAAGAACATTTTAGCCTCGTTGATCTTTATTTACATAAAAACTGAGCGAAAACGACTCATGATACAAGCCCCTAAATTTATTTATGGAGAAGCAAAAAAATGTATGTATAACGAGTCGCACAGCGCAAGAAATACGAAGTCCGTTTACAGAGCAACTAAATTTATTTATGGGGATCAAAAATTATTGAATTTTGAATTTGGAGCGTTCGCGGAGCGTCTCGTAGAGAAGCGACGTGACTCTCTCATGAGGTAAAAATGTCTACAACGCTGATATGACAGTACTCATAGAAATCAGAGATTAGAATTTATATTCATTAATCGGTGACGAATTTTCTAGAGATGCCCATCAAGCTGACTCAACTTCAACCACGATATTCGGCTATGTAAAGTTTTGTAACAATAATCAAACTTTTGATTCATTTCGTTATATGTTGTTTGTGTAAGTTTTGTTAATCAGTAATTATGCGTAAACAAACAAAATAACTTCTAAGCAAAACCGAATTACTCTAGCTAAATATGGTACAGTTATTGTCGAAGATATACCATTTAGTATAAATCTGCAATGGAACTTTAATAACCGAGTTAGGTTATTTATTACACAGATGATAAAGCATACATAATATTGTTTGTTTACCTGACCTCCTTGATTATTAATGTCAGGAATTTATTAACTTAACTCACCAACAAATCCTTTACTTGGGATCAAAGCTCGAAATATCCCGACTAAATTGGATGCTACCCTTCAATAAAATTTAAGCATTCGGGTAGTAGCAACACTCAAAATAATCTTTAAATATGCTTTTGATCAAGAACTTGAAGTTTAGTCTAGAGATAATGGTTAATAGTAGACTATAAAGGACAGATTCCTTTGAGAGAAAAATGTCAGACATCCTAATTATATAGGTTTTCATCAAATTTTAACTACACCAAGTGTTACTAACTATGAGTAATCAGAGCATTGCAACAAATAAGTTGAGTGAAGTGCCTTCAGATTTACGTGCATCTGCGTCTGTCATTGTACGCAAGGGATCGTGGTGGTTAAGATTAACAACATTGTTTTTAGTAGACTATATTCTTTTATCCTTAGCTTGGGTTTTAGCTGGATATGAGTCTTCCTATGGGGATTTTACTTGGTATATACAGAGTCATTATTTACCGATTTTAATAACTATTGGGATTCAAATAGGATCATTAGCTCTAGAAGGTATTTATCGAGAAGGTCAAAACCGCTATGACTATTTCAATATTATCAAATCCCTAACTTTTGCTCATGGATTAATAATCCTTGTTTGTTTTTTGTATAAACCAGTTGTTGATATTACACACCAAAGATTAATATTATTATCTTGGCTCCTAAGTGTATTATTTATTTGTACTGGTAGATATGGTGTCAACATTGCTCTTGAATATTTGCGTAAGCAGAAAAAAATAGTTCGCTCTTCTGTATTTATTATTTGTGATCCTCAAGATCATGACCAGATTGCGAGCTTTATAAAAAAAGAAAAGCATTACATTGTATCTGGAACGGCAAATGCTAGTTCATTAGACAGATATAAACGTCAGCAAACATTAAATCAACTTAATGAATTAGGCGTAACAGAAGTTTTTATATCTTGGGATGCTCTAAAAAATAGAATGTTTTTATGCTGGTTATTTCAAGCATCTGGCATCCAAGTACATATTTTGCCTATGGAATTAAAACCAATTTATAAAAACGTAGAATTTAATAAAATAGGGGGAATGCCTTGTCTTAGTTTGGATTGTCCGATAATTACAGGTAAGGATTTTTGGGTAAAGCGTAGTTGTGATTTTTGTTTCGCAACTTTATTTGTAATGTTATCATTCCCTATTTACATAGCTATAGCTATAGCTATAAAAATCGATTCTCCCGGCACAGTATTTTACAGGCAAACACGTATAGGTTTGCATGGTCAACAGTTTAAAGTATGGAAATTCAGAACCATGAGGTCTGATGCAGAAAAATTACAGAAAGAATTAGAAGCTTTAAATGAAACTAAAGATGGAATTATCTTTAAAATTAAAGATGATCCTCGCGTTACCCGTGTTGGGAAGTTTCTACGTCGTTACAGCTTAGACGAATTACCTCAACTTTTTAATGTTATCCTTGGACAAATGAGTATAGTAGGACCTCGCCCTTTACCTACTAGAGATGTAGATAAATTTTCTGAACATCATTTTATTAGACATGAAGTTTTACCTGGTATTACAGGTCTTTGGCAAGTCTCAGGTCGCTCAGATATTTTAGATTTTGAACAAGTAATAAATCTTGATCTTAACTACATTGAAAATTGGTCCCTGGGATTAGACTTTGAAATTCTGCTCAAAACAGTTATGGTAGTTTTGAAAAAAGAAGGTGCATACTAGGTTGATCAAAACAAAATCAATCATATCTACTGGACAGCAATAATTATGTTGTTTACGTATTTATACGAGTATTGCACTTTTAAATGGAATTTTTGCGGCATTAAATTTAGCTTTCTCTGTTAGAAAAAATACAAATGGCTGAGTGATTAACTACCTGCTTAATTGCGATAAAAACTTTAGCATTCACTACTCAAAGTATTTGTTAATTAAGAAAATATTGTGATATCGGTACACTCAAGCGTGCGATGATAGAAGCCAAACAACAATGCATTTTCATTGCATTATTCTGCTGGACTCGTGTTAATTGATTGTAAGTATTGAACACTTAGAAAAACTTCTGACTATGCATCAGAAAAGATAAGTTATGAGATTTATCGATATTGGTGATTCAATCAAAATGAACGAATTAAGCTGAATTAAGAATTTAAAAATGGTAGACAAGTACAAATTCCTGAGTAATTCCCTCTCAATGATACTCAATCGGTTAGCGCAAAGCATTACAACTTTTGTATTAACCGCTGCTATTGCTCGTAGTCTCGGAGCTGAGGCTTTAGGACAGTATCTACTAGCGTATAGCTACTACTTTATCTTTGTGGGTATTGCTTCACAGGGTCTAAAGACATTGTTTACCAGAGAACTAGCCCGTGATCCGGAAAAAACACCAGTTTATTTGATCAGTGGCACCTGGTTACAGTTAATATTTAGTTTCTTCAGTTACGGGGCGTTGGTGATTGTAGTGTTTTTACTTCCCTATAGTTCCAAAACCTCGACTGTTTGCTATATCATGGGCTTAACGATCATTCCCTTTGCCCTTTCCAACATCACAGAGGCAATTTTTCAAGCAAAAGAAAAGATGCATCTGATTGCTCTCTCTACAGTTCCAATTTATATCTTGCGCCTAATAATAATGATTTGGGCGATGCAACTTAAATATGGAATTGAATATTTGGGGGCGATCCTATGTTTTTCAGAAACACTAATTCTGATAATTGAATGGATCTTTATCATCCCGTTAGTTAAAATACAATGGCAGATTGATGGAAGTTTTGTATTTAAGACAATCAAAAGTGCGCGTACATTTTTTGCTATTGAAGCACTAGCTGTAATCAGTGGCAGAATTCAAATCCTGGTTCTTTCATTGCTAGGAAGTGAGTTGTTAGTAGGCCTCTTTGGCGGAATAATACAATTACTACAACCATTTTTGATTATTTGTAACAGTATAATTTTAGCAATATTTCCCAGATTTTCAAAGGCAGTAGAGCAAGGACGGGACAAGCAGAGGCAGATAACTGAAAATATTATTGAAGTCCTACTAATAATATCATTACCATTATTCCTTGGACTGTTATTGTTTGGGAAAGATTTACTAATTTTTATTTATGATAAGAGCTTTGCTGACGCAAATATGGCCCTTAGCTTAACTGCTGCGTCACTCATTTTCTTGCCGTTCTCACGCTCACTTTCTTATCTACTTGTAGCCAATGGTTTTGAAATAGTAAACCTACGTGAGGTGGTAATAACCACTTCATTAGGGAGCTTGTTAGGTGTGGCATTAGTTTCGCAATATCATTTAGTAGGTGCAGCTTTAATGGCATTATTAATGGCTATCCTTGGTTTTAGCCAGTTTATTTATTTCACCTATACTCGCCTATTTTCATTAAATTTATGGCGAATTATGCGGCGGCCCTTACTAATAAGTATCTTTATGCTACCTGTATTCATCTTATTGCAAAAAATTAGCTTAGACTTTATATTAACTCTAATTATTTCAACTTGTGCTTATGTTTTATTTGTGATTTATATGGGCATTCGTGCCTTTGGTGGGTTCCGTTTTTTGTGGATGAAGCTTTTGAGAGAGCAGTAATTGTTTGAAATGAAATACTACCAGTAAGGCATCAAAATTGGTTGAATAAATGATTCCAATGAGAATATAACTTTATTTTAATTATGATTAAAGTCGCTCTCTTACATTTTTGTTTTGAAGACTACACCATTGAATTAGCAAACAGTCTAGTTAAATATGTTGATTTAACGCTTATTCATCCAGAAAAAATCTCACATAACTGTAGCAATGTCCTTGATTCAAGTATCCGCGTCATTAGCTTTAAAAAACCACGGATTCGTGACCCCCGCAACCTATTGTCTATGGTCACTATGATGAATATCATCAAAGACATACAGCCAGATGTTTTACATGTACAAGAAACTAACGATCCTTGGTACGATTGGACTTTGTTACTCAATAAGATGCCACCATTGGTGACAACTATCCACGATGTATTCCGTCACCCAGGGGATAACATCACTGCATTTGGTTCAGAGTATACTAGACGTATTGGCTTCTACCGTTCCCAACAATTGATTGTCCATACTCAACAACTAAAAAATATTCTAATTGAACAATTTCGTATATCTCAAGAGCAAGTCAATGTTTTACCTCATGGGGAACTTGGTAGTTTGTATCGGCGTCGAGTTAATCAGAATATTCAAGCCCGTGAGCCATATACATTGCTATTTTTTGGACGCATATTGCCCTATAAGGGATTGAAATATTTGCTTGAAGCTATGCCCTTAATTGCTGAATGTATACCTGAAGTCAAGCTCATTATTGCTGGAAGGGGAGAAAGCGTAAGGCAGTATTTTCCTAATGGTTATGATGAAAAACGCTATGAGATTATCAACGACTTTATTCCCACTGAAGAAGTAGGTAATCTATTTCAACGCAGCACAGTAACAGTTCTACCATACATCGAAGCCTCTCAAAGTGGTGTAGCAGCTTTGTCTTATGGAATGGGAACCCTGGTTGTAGCTTCTGAGGTAGGGGGATTGAGTGAGATAGTTCAGCATAAAAAAGATGGGTTGCTAGTTCCACCCTGTGATGCTCGAACCCTAGCTGATGCGATAATTTGTTTGTTAAGCGATCGCAGTTTGCAACAACGGATGCAAACTGCGGCACTGGCTCGTTGTCAGCAAGATTTAAATTGGTCAAATATTGCGGCTCAAACTGTAGAAGTTTATCAAAAAACCATAAAAACGAGAAATTAATACAATTTAACTCACTACTTTGGCATTTAAAAAACATCATAATTACAAATCCAAGAAATAAACTATTTGCCAAAATAAACTTAGACTAACAACCACGAATGCCTGACTTGCTGAATCTATTTTCTATATGTACACATAATGATACATATTATAAAAAATGAGGAAAATTTTAGTTTCTGCCGAACTAATACTTGCGTTCACTTGCTTGATGCTCTATTCAGGAACTCCATTAGACCCTTTTCTGACAGATGGCTTTACTGTAAAAGAGGGTGATAGAACTATATTTAGATTACTTTATACTATTACCTATATAGTGAGCCTTTCATTGATTGCTCTACGCTGGAAGAAGGCTACTTACGTTTTTAGCAAAGATAAGTCTACTTGGGCATTGATTGGAGTTTGTGCGCTTTCTAGTTTTTGGTCTTCAGATCCAGACACTACTGTACGTCGGGTTATTGCTCTGTTAGGGACAAGTATTTTTGGACTTTATTTAGCTTCACGCTACACCTTAAAGGAGCAACTAAAGCTCTGTGCATGTATGCTTGGCATCTCAGCAGTAATGTGTTTCTTGTTTGCTATACTCCTACCACACTATGGTATGAATGATAGTTCTTGGCGAGGAATATACCCAACCAAAAATGTTCTTGGCAAGACATTTGTACTTGGTGCAGCAATATTTTTCTTCCTTGCTATGACTACTAAAGAAAATCGGTGGGTTTCATGGCTTGGCTATCTTACTTCTGGAGTACTTGTCTTATTATCGAAATCAACAACATCTGTAGGTAATTTGATAATCATTACAGCAGCGTTTCTTATATATTATCGAATATTAAATTTAAAGTATCAAGTAATGATACCTATTTTGACGTTCCTGTCAACCATTGGCATAGCTTTTTATGCCTGGTTTATCTCAGAAGCTGATACAATTTTAGGCTCAGTAGGTAAAGACACAACGCTCACTGGACGTTCGGAATTATGGCCTGTTGTGTTACAGATGATTGCGAAAAAACCGTGGTTAGGATATGGCTATAAAGCTTTCTGGACAGAGGGGAATAGTGAGTATTCTATTGTTTTACAAGCGGTACAATGGGATGTTCCTAATGCTCACAATGGTTTTCTGGATCTCTGGCTAGCGCTGGGTATACTAGGAATCTTGGTTTTTATAATTGGATTCGTTATTAATTTCTTAAGGGCTATATATTTAATCAGGTGGAATGGAAAATCTGAAAATGTATGGCTTTTAGTTTATTTTACCTTTACTATCCTTTCAAATCTAACTGAAACTTCATTGTTAGAGCAAAATAATCTTGAATGGGTACTTTATGTATCAGCAGTATTATCAAGTAAACTTTCTACACGTGCAAATTTGTGAAATATAGAATCAATAGATTTCCTGTATATTGTGGAAAAGATGCAAGCCAACTAAAAAAAGGCAAGCATAGGTTTGACTCTTGTAAATTTAAACGATAAATTTTGATTCTTCTACTGGTATATTAATCAAAATAGACCAATTGTTGAAAAAGTACAGCTTATGTATCGAACTAATACTCTGAAAATTATCATGTTAGGTCCTAGCTTACTCCAGCAGGGTGGTATTTCTGGTTACGAGAAACTTTTTTTGGAGTATGCTCCTTCTGAAGTACAAATATCTCACATTATTACTCACGAAGAAGGAGCCATAGCACTCAAAATCATGGTGTTTTTGAAAGCTGTGGCGAAGTTTCTGTCGATGTTAATAATGGAAGAAGTTGATATTGTTCAACTTGAAATTTCACAGCGTGGCAGTGTTTTACGACAAGCAATTATGACATTTTTAGCTTGGTTATTTCGCAAGCCAATAGTTATACATGCTCATGGTAGTCAATTTCATCTTTTTTACGCTGGGCTTGCTAATTGGATACAGAAGCTGCTAAGTTGGGTATTTTGCAAGTGTCAACGGTTAATTGTATTATCCGAAAGCTGGAAAAGCTTCTATATAGAAAATCTTGGTCTGAAGCCCGAACAAGTTGTAGTTTTTTATAATCCAGTAAAAATTCCTGCCGAAGTTCCACATCGTTCAGTCTCCATCAAAGTGAACTTACTTTTTCTAGGTCGAATTGGTGAACGCAAAGGAGCATTTGATTTGATCAAAGCCTTTTCTCTTTTGCCTACTGAATGTAAAACTAGATCAAATATTATTATGGCAGGAGATGGAGATATAGAAAAAGCACGTAATTTAATTACGAATTTGAATTTAGAAGATTATATAAAATTGCCTGGCTGGATCGGGTCAGATGAACGTGATATTCTTCTAAGTCAAGCAGATGTTTTTGTCTTACCCTCTTACAACGAAGGTCTTCCATTAGCAATGCTAGAAGCAATGGCTTGGGAGTTACCAGTCATAGTTACACCAGTAGGAGGTATACCTGAGATAGTTACTCAATCTGAAAATGGATTAATCGTTAATCAAGGTAGTGTTCAGCAGTTATCAGATGCTATTAAGTCTTTGATTGAAAATGAGGCTTTGAGGCTTTCTCTAGGAACGAAGGCTAGAACAAGTGTTTTTCCTCTAGATATAAAAAATCATTGGGTTTCTTTCCTTGATTTATATCGTTCAGTCTTAAATAGAGATGATAATGTGAGTGTAAACAGCCAATAACTAGAAGACTGTAAGCTATGAAGATGCAGATATGTACCTTATTAACCCCACACCAGGTATGACTAGAAGTTACCCAATGAAGGTAGATTTTAGAATTGACAAGTGAGTGTTTTACTAAACTAATTAAAAATTGGGATTATGATGGCATCACCGAAGAAAGTACTAATTATCGTTGAAAATCTGCCAGTTCCGTTTGATCGGCGGGTATGGATGGAAGCAACTACTTTACAAAAAGCTGGGTATGAAGTTAGCGTCATTTCACCGACAGGTAATGGTTTTGAAAAAGACTATGAAGTTATTGAGCAGATTCACATCTACCGTCATCCTCTACCACCGGAAGAAAGTTCAGTCATTGGCTATCTCCGAGAGTACAGTTGGGCTATTAACTGGCAATTTCGTCTAGCTCAAAGGGTATGGCGAGAGCGTGGTTTTGATGTTATACATATTTGTAATCCGCCAGATTTACTTTTCTTAGTAGCAGGATGGTTTAAATTATTTCATGGCAGATGGGTTATCTTTGATCATCATGACCTGAGTCCGGAGATGTATGAAGCTAAGTATCAACGGCGCGATATTTTTTATCATGGATTACGCTGGGCTGAACGCTTGACCTATGCCACAGCAGACATAGTAATTTCAACGAACGAGTCACACCGAGAAGTCGCTCTTAAGCGTGGGCACAAGAAAGCAGAGAAGGTTTTTGTAGTTCGTAGTGCGCCTGACCTTTCGCGCTTCCACCGAATGCCCCCGAACCCTAATTACCGTAGAGGTAGAAACTATTTGATCGGGTATATGGGTGTCATGGGGGAACCAGAGGGAATCGATTATCTTCTGAGAATGGTATATTACATTGTCAAGAAAAAAAATCGCTCTGATATTCACTTTATGCTAATTGGTAGTGGACCTGCGGCTGAAAAACTCAAGGCATTATCTAAAGAGTTAGAAGTGACTGAGTTCGTGGAATTTACAGGGTTTAAGCAAGGGGAAGAACTTCTAGAGCGGCTTTCAAGTTGCGACGTCTGTGTAGAACCCTCTCCAACATCTGCTTATAACGAAAACTGCACCATGAATAAAATCCTCGAATACATGGCGATGGGAAAAGCAATTGTCCAGTTTGATTTGCGAGAGGGAAGACGTTCTGCACAGGAGGCATCTCTTTATGCCAAGCCTAATGATGAGGTCGAATTTGCGGAGAAAATTTTGGAGCTTCTAGATGCTCCTGAACGTAGAGAAAAGATAGGAGCCGAGGGGCGACGCAGAATGGAGGAGATCCTTGAGTGGCAATATCAAGCTCCGAAACTGTTAGAGGCTTATGATAAAATTTGGCAAAGCTAGTTAGCTACTTCAAATTTAAGAATCACTATTAAGTGAGTGCTAAAGTGTTCATTTATGCTATTGCAGTATAATTAGAACACCCTTAATTCACCTGGAATCCAAAAGATACCAAAGTTTTTGCTCAATAGAAGGAAATAGAACACTGTGGTAGAATTGTGCCCAAATGTGAACTAAATTTGTAACTTATATTGTAAAATCATATCAGTCTTGCTTGTCAATTGTACTGGTTTGTGAGTGATCTAAGTCAATTTTTAGTTTTTTGCTTAAAACATATACTTTTGAAGATTTATGTCAGAAAAATCTATGGAATCTAGAGAATCTATTGATTTAGACCTTAGTCGTTACTTATTGATATTGAAACGATGGTGGCTACCTGCTACCAGTATATTTGCAGCTACAGTTATCCTCAGTGTGATAGCTGTACAATTCATGAAGCCATCCTATGAAGCCGAAGGAAAACTGTTATTTAGAATTCCTTCTTTTAAACTAGTAGGATCTGAACTTTTACCTACTAACAGTGAAGCACAAGATGCAGGAGATTTAAAATCCCTGCTAGCAACTCAAAATCCTATAAACACTCAAGTAGAAGTTATTTCCTCACCTACTTTATTGCAGAAAACAATAGACAAAGTAGGACTTAAAGATAATGAAGGTAAACCTCTAGAAGTAGAAAAGCTACGAAAACTTCTGATCGTGAAAATTGTTAGTGGCACAGATGTAGTACGAATTAGCTATACCAGCCATGACCCCGAAGAAGCAGCGGCAGTGGTTAACACAATAATGAATTTGTATTTAGAAAATGATATTCTGACAAATCGCTCTGAGGCAGGAGCAACTCGTCAATTTATGGCCAAGCAACTTCCTAAAACTCAAGCTGCTGTTGATAATGCGGAAGTAGCACTACGTATATTTAAACAAAAGAATCAGATTGCAGATTTATCAGAGGAGACAAAAACAGCCGTTGCGACTATTGGAAATCTAGATAATGAGATGAATACTGTTAAGGCTCAGTTGGATGAGGTAAATGCCCAAACCAATGAACTGCGCCAAAAAGTAGAGCTAAATTCTCAGGAAGCGATGGCAGTGAGTGCCCTCAGTCAGTCACCTGCCGTACAGGGAGTTCTGACACAACTTCAAGACACTGACAGGCAGTTAGCGGTTGAGCGCAGCCGTTTCCTAGATGACAACCCCGTAGTCATGAACCTAGAAGCAAAAAAAGCTAATTTAAAATCTCTCCTGCAACAGCAAATTGGTCAAACTGTTGGCAATCAAACACAGGTTTCAGAGAACCTATTGCAGATTGGACAACTAAGACAAAGCCTGATACAAAGTTTTCTGCAGTCAGAAATACAGCGCTTTGGCTTAACTAAAAGACTTTCCTCTCTGTATAATTCACGTTACAACTACGAAAAGCGGGTGAAACTCATACCACAACTGGCACAAAATCAGCGTGAGTTAGAACGGAAAGTTGACGTTGCAGAATCGACATATCAAACTTTATTAAAAAAGGTTCAAGAATTACAGTTAGCGGAGAATACAAATACAGCGAGTTCCCGAATTATTGCTCAGGCTTCAGTGCCCAAAGATCCAGTATTGCTCAAGAAAATTATCGTTTTGGTGTTAGGAGTAATGCTCGGTTTATTTTTAGCCACCACAACTGTTCTCTTTCTCGGACTGAGAGATACATCTCTAAAAACACTTAAAGAAGTCAGAGATGTATTTAAATATACTTTGCTAGGAATTGTTCCTTTGTCCATTAAAGCCAAGCCTCGCTCCCGTTATTCCAGTCTAGAATCAACGACTCAAGTAATTGCTGTTAGAGATACGCCTTACTCTTTGACTAGCGAAATGTACCGAATGATTCAAGCCAATCTGAAATTCCTGAGTTCAGATAAAGCGCTCAAAACTATTGTGGTAACTAGTGCAGTTCCGAAAGAAGGCAAGTCTACAGTTTCAGCTAATTTGGCAGCTGCGATCGCTCAACTAGGACGTCAAGTTTTACTAATTGATGCAGATATGCGAATTCCTTCTCAGCATGAACTCTGGCAACTAAGTAATGGAGTTGGTTTGAGTGAGGTTCTTGTAGGTCAGGTTGAATTTAACATTGCTGTATCTAAAGTAATGGATAATCTTGATGTCTTAACTGCTGGAGATAGACCTATCAACCCACTTGCTTTGCTTGACTCAAAACGGATGGCATCATTAATTGAAAACTTCTCATCTCAACATAACTATGATTTTGTAATTATTGATGCTCCTCCCCTCCTTTTGGCAGCCGATGCTTTGGCTTTAAGCCAAATGACTGATGGGATTTTGTTAGTAGCCCGACCTGGCGTAATTGATTCTAACAGTGCTAAGGCTGCTCAAGAGATGTTAGAGAAATCTAATTACAACGTCTTAGGTTTAGTTGTGAATGGAATCATTCATAAAAATGAATCTAGTAGTTATTTATATCATGATCACGAGTATTTTAAACCAAGGGAGTTAAGAAAAGAGCTTAAGGGACTGGCAAAAAAATAAACCCTCCAAAGTTTAGGGACTACTTGAAGAGATATCAATAAACCATTTACTCCAGAAAAGACATTATCGCACAAGCATCTAGGTAATTGGTTTATCCAAAATCCAAGGGTTTAAGACCCCTACATATATATGTAGAATCAGTTTAAGTCGGGGTAATCCCCGACTTAAATGTATTTAATTTTGAATTGTTAATATCTGTTATGGGAAAACGTAACTTTTATTTTTAGATAGCAATTAACATTATCAGATTCGGAATGTGGGTTACAAGAATGGGTTGTAGACAAAAACTCTATATAAATCATTATTTTGCCATACAACCCGATACAATACTATTAACTCACCTTTACCAATCTTCGTAAATTGGCGAAGGTCATTTTTAACTAATTTTGCATTTCGTATGCCCCTCTATCGATTCCTGAAGCAGAAAAACGAGGGTTGCCTAGAAAATCGGTTTTCAAATTATTTGACATATAATTCGACTTATAACCACTATCGATTGCCCGACTCGTGCGCTTCAGTCTAAAGTCACCAATCGAGGCATTAATAAACTGTGGATCTGCCATAATATCGTTAGGTCCAACAACATTTACACTATAACCATTGTTGTTGTAGAGGTTGTAGTTAAAAGTAACGTTGGTACTTTTATTCTTCAGGTTTATAGGTTTGTTAGGCGCAGAATAAAGGATGTTATTGACAACCTGAATATCAGCTGAATAATTACTCATGATTTGCCCGTACAGAATTCCCGCAGTCTGGTTATTCAGATAAGTTGTGTTGTTGATAATATCAACATGATCACTTTCATAGGTATGAATGCCCGAACCACCATTTTTATATGAGATATTGTCAGCAATCAAAGTACGTCCTTGATACGCATTCAATGTCGAACCAGGCGCATTATTTCTTGAACGATCAACAATTATACCATTACCGTCTTGGTACTTTCCGTTCTGAATCCAGGGAACTAACATTTGATTGTTGTAGACCTCGTTTCTGGTCACAAAATTCTTGTACTTCTGGCTGTTGCCATTGTCAGAATTCCAATTGTTGAGGAGTGAAATGCCACTAGAGCCAAAGACTGAGTACCAGGAATTATTAAACACTTTGTTATTATCCAATGTCAGATAGTCCGATTCAATCGCTGAAATGCCTCCCCCTCCACAATCGTGTACCTTGTTGTTGAGAATACGTATATGGTGAGAGCGAAGATTGTTATCTGCATCTATGGTTATGCCGTTTCCATTCGTCAGTGGGTTTTTTCTGTTCTTCTTCTCACTCAGCGCATAATCACGGGTTATATGCCTATTGTTCCCTACAACCTCCAGCCCATTGACCTCAATATATGACGCTCCATTGTGAATCCAAATTCCATGCCATCCATTGTGCTTAAGTTGCGGCTTATGTCCAGGATATGCTTTATACCTAATCCATCCATTTGCAGTTCCAGAGCGTTTAATATCTAGTACCGTTCCAACTGGGCTTGCATTATTGTATACTCCGTCCATAATAAGTACGGTGTCCCCAGGGTTGGTAAGATTTGCTGCCCTTTGAATTGTCCTAAAGGGGGATGAGGTAGATAGTCCGCGATTTTTGTCGTTTCCGATACCACTAACATAATATGTTGTCGCAGTTGAAACCTGGCTGATTAGCTTGCGGCTAGGTAGTGGTATTTCTTGAACAGTGGATAACTGACGAACATCTTTAACTAAAGAATCTGTTATTCTCTGTCCTTGAACCAGACCTGTTAATACCCAGGGAAGTACAAGAGATGCGCTCAAACTAAGAAAACCGAAACCATGAATCATCATAGGGAAAAAATAGGGTATGTTGCAAAAACTTAATTGTCAACAGTCAGTAACTCTAGCCTTAGTTCGTAACTCAGTATTGGATACGGTGGTGTGACTGCCCTTTGTAAGTTTATACACGGTTTTTTAGGTTTACACCTGCGGATTTTCGCGTAAATATGACTGAAATGCCTTTTTAGCTTGTGTTCCAAAAAATGGAAAATATCTAGTAAAAGCACTGAAAAAAAATTATCAGTATCCAGAGTTACCCCATTAATGGAGATCAAGCAACCGTACAAATGGCCTCATTTTCAATTCGACATCATTTTACTGTGTATAGGCGGTGTATGTGGTTAAGATAGTATATCTGTCATCAATAAGTTAATTTACTTAAATAATTCTTATGATAATAAGAATCACTACATCACAAAAAATCAGGCAGAGACTAGCTTTTATTGTCTCCACCTTCTAAAATATTCTCATTATCGCAATAAATCTGAGTACTACAACAAGGTTTGCAAAAGCCTATTAATGCACATTAAGAATTTTTAGTAAGAGATTTAGAGTCAAAAGCATTTGTAAATAAGTAGTGTTACTTAAAAAGTTTATAAAAATAGCGGATAGAAAACACAATTTTATAGGAAGCGATGCCTTCTCTGCGTTCGCGCAGCGTGTCGCAGACAGACGCTACGTGTAGCTGGCTTTTCTGTAAGAGTGCGACTCTAGGCTTGATATTTAAACGTATCATTTACTCTTGCTCTGGAAAGGCAGTATAAGAGTTAATTTAATACTCCCATTCTGAGTCTGTAGTTGTTTTCTATAGCAATCTAAATTAAATCGTGAGAAAATATGGAGATCAGCTTGTCAGCTTTTTTATCTCTTACGAATAATTTAGGATTGCTATATTATCCCTTAACTATTGAACTTTGATTCAAGGATAGTGCAGTTTTAGGGACAAAGAGGGTTGACCAACGCCCCCCAATTTGCATCTATCTCTTAAACTATTTGAACAAGTTGAAAAGACTAAAGATAACACCTAGAGGTCCAGTTAAAGTGCCTGTGGTATCACCAATTGTAGCTAAACTAGATCGATTGACTACCACAACATCATTATTACGGAGTATGGGATTAGTTTGCTCATTAATCCCAGCAGAGAAATCAATTTTTACTACACGTTTAGTGACAGAACCATTAGGGTTGAGGCGAATCAAATCAACTGCCTTACTACTAGCTCTGGCATCATTAAATCCGCCAGCAGCAAGTATAGCTTGATTTAAAGAGCTATTCGGCTGAACCTGTGTTAACCCTGGTTTTTTAACTTCACCGACCACACCAATTTGAATGTATGTAGGAGACAAAGTAGTGGTAGCTAATTGAGTAGCTTCTGCGGGGTTGATTTCAGTTGCCGTGGGAATAACAATTGTATCTCCGTCTTGTACGATGATGTCTTGATTGGCGTCACCACTCTGCAATAGTTGCCAAAGATTAATATCTATAGCCTGTTCTGAGCCATTTCTTGTAGGTCGGCGTAGTCTGAGATTACGAACATCAGCCTGTCCTGTAATTCCGCCAGCTAGTTGAATTACCCGCGTCACATTTGGTAGACCAGTAGGACTGGCAGTGCCACTGTTAGTGGTTGCGCCTGCCTGAGCCTGAGCATCTGTGTTGCCTGGGGTGACAAGATAGGAACCCGGACGGTTAACTTCACCAATAATTGTTACTGTGCGGGGTGTGGTTTGGCTGGCGGCAAAGTTAGCTGCAAATATATTGCGGGATTCTGCTACGTTGAAGTTGGTTGCAGTTGGCACAACTATAGTGTCTCCATCCCGCAAGGTAATATCCTGTGATAACCTGCCTGTTTGGATGAGCTCCTTCAAATTGACGGTGACGGTTTGCTCTGAAGATGGTCCTATTTTACGCCGTAATTGAACTTGAGTCACATCCGCAGCTAAAGTCACTCCCTGCGCTGTTGTTAATGCGGCTAATACAGTGGGGTATTGTACGCCTGGATTGTTGCCGGCTCCTCCGCTCAAGCTGAGAGTATAAGCTCCGGGACGTGTCACTTCTCCAGCAACGAAAATGTTGATGGGACGAGGCGATAGAAGATTTACTGAGATTAAGGGGCGTTTGAGGAAGCGAGCATATCTTCTAGCAATTTCATCAGAAGCCTGTTCAGTTGTTAAACCGAGGACTGACACACTGCCAATTAAAGGTAGGTTGATTGCTCCACCTGGGGGAACTTGGTATTCACCCGTATATTCGGGTACTTCAAATACATTTACACGGATGAGATCCCCGCCTCCTAATGAATAATTAGTATTTAATTGTGTTTGTGTCGTTGGTGATTGTGTCGTTGGTGGTAATGGTTGTCCCTGAGCTAGACTGACAGATGACACGGCGGTATTGACACCAGTTAAGAAAGCCACACCTACAACTGGCTGAATTAGGAATTTAGACAAACTTTTGTTAAGCATATTTACCTGAGACTCTGAAACTACGATCAATAAAGTACTGTCTAAACATTCTTCTTTTGACTATACCTAAGTATTCAAGTTCCCCGACACTCTTATTTTCCTAGAAAACTGTGGTTTTCGGGAGGAAATTTGTTTATTGTATTTAAATTTTTAATGAAGTTAACTTAAAGTTAACGCTGCTTGAATAGAGCAATGCTTAAAAAGTAAAGGACTTACGCAAATAAATGCAGTTTATACAATAAATTGTATTTTATCTAAATCAAGTACTTATGAATAAAATTTTATTGCCAAAGTTAATTTGATGACATTTAAACTAGAGATATGAGAGAAAATGAGGTAGGCACAATACCCTTCTGCTAACGGAGACGCTAGGCGAATGGTAAGCCTTCGGCTACATTAATTTTGCGTACCAAGGATTTCGGGCAATGCATAATTAATTTCTGAAGTCTACTGTGATTTTAAATACGCGACGAGTAAGCTAATCGGCATTCAAGTCGCATAATTAGGGCGATCATGTTGCCCATCCCACAAGATATTGAGAAAATTTTAATATGCAAGTTAAATGTGTTTTATATTAGTAAGAGACTAACAAAATTAGGAACAACTTTATTGACTAATTACAAATAACTTTAAAAAAGGCCAGAATTTTATTTTTTGTGGGTTTGTTTGAGCAAAGATAACTCAAAAAGGTAGAAATTTTGGTTTTTCTTCTTCAAGGCAAGGGACAATTTAGCATTTGGCAACAAGACTAATTAAGGGAGTTATTTTTTATTTGTGATTTGTTCCATAAAAAATTCTTCTAGGGAATGACGCGATAAGTTCATAGCAATAATTTTACCCTCCATGAGACGAAGACTGGCAAGAAAATCATAGTAATCATTTTGTAGTGTACCTTGCCAGGAACCATCAGGTTCAAATCTGAGAGTGGGTATCCATTTTTGGAGAATTTCCCAATCACCACCTTGACCTTTGACGTGATATGTGTTTGTTCCGCCTAAGAGTTCATTGAGGGAACCAGAGCAAATTAATTCACCTTGAGCGAGGATGGCAATGCGATCGCAAATTTGTTCTACTTCACTAAGAATATGGCTGTTGAAAAAAATCGTCTTACCGGCGGCTTTGAGCGCCAGAATAATTTCCCGCATTTGATAGCGTCCCACCGGATCAAGCCCGGACATCGGTTCATCTAGAAAAACCAAATCTGGCTCGTTAATTAACGCCTGTGCCATACCAACACGCTGTAGCATTCCTTTAGAATAGCGGCGCAGCAGCTTTTTACGGGCATCGGCTTGGGATAAACCCACTAATTCCAGCAGTTGGGGAATGCGTTGGCGTTGGACACTTTGGGGAATTTGGAATAGCCCAGCAGCTAGCTGCAAAAACTCCCAACCAGTGAGATAGTCATACAAATAGGGATTTTCCGGCAGATAGCCGATATGTTGCTTAACACTGCGATCGCCTATTGGCTTACCCAACAAAGATCCCCGTCCAGATGTGGGATGAATAATTCCCAGCAATAATTTTAAAAGAGTGGTTTTACCAGCACCGTTTGGCCCTAGCAACCCAAAGGTTTCGCCTTTGTAAACCGTTAAAGAACAGTTTTTGAGAGATACGACTTTTTGATTTAGCCAAAAACCGGTGCGATAGACTTTTCGCAACTCAGAAGTTAGGACTACTGGCGGAGTGTCGGTTGTATTAAGTTGAGAATCAGGGTCATCTGCAACAGACTTCATCTCGGTTAAATCACTATTTACCAGCTTGATGTTAATTAGAAGTTACCCGGTAGGCTGATAATAACCATCAACTGCTGGTGTGTCAATTATCGGGTACTGGTTACTGGGTACTGGGAGAGTAGGAGAGAAGTGGCAGAAAGTCTTTCCCCTCCGCACCTCTGCCTCTTTTCAATGCCCGATGCCCAACTCCTTTCATAGAACACCCTTAGAACTGGGAATTAGACCAGCACGACGGGGGTCAATTTCCACCGCCAGCCGAGTTGCCCTTGCAAAGGCTTTAAATGTCGCTTCAATGATGTGATGGGAATTAATACCATCCAGTTGTCGGATGTGCAGTGTCATTTGGCTATGGTTCACCAAAGCCACAAAGAATTCTCGCACTAACTGGGTATCATAGGTTCCTACCCTCTGAGTAGGAATTTGCAAGCCGTAGCTGAGGTGAGGACGTCCAGAAAAGTCTAGCGCCACCTGAACTAACGCTTCATCTAGTGGTGCAAGAAAATTACCGAAGCGGACAATACCTTTTCTCTCGCCTAGTGCTTGGTTGAAAGCTTGCCCTAAGGTAATGCCTACATCTTCGTTGGTGTGATGGTCATCAATTTCCCAGTCTCCCTTGGCTTGGACATCTATATCAATCAGCCCGTGGGAGGCAATTTGATGCAACATGTGATCCAAAAACGGAATGCCTGTTGCTGCTGTGCAAGTTCCTCTACCATCGAGGTTGATGGTGACTTGCACACTAGTTTCACCAGTGGTGCGGTGAACAGTGGCAATCCGAGGGGTTTGAGTTAAGCGATCGGAGTTTGAATTAATTTGGCTGATTTGCATAGGGAATGGAAAGAGTTAAAAGTTATGAGTTATGAGTTATGAGTTAAAAATTTATAACTCTTAACTCCTCACTCCTAACTCCTAACTTTATCGCGTCACATTCCCATAATTTCATATCCTGCATCTACATACAGAATTTGTCCGGTAATGCCACTGGATAATTCACTACACAGGAAAGCCGCAGCGTTGCCAACTTCTAGCTGAGTAACAGTGCGTCGTAGGGGAGCTACTTCTTCTACATGATGAATCATATCCAAAATCCCACCCACTGCTGAAGATGCCAAAGTGCGGATTGGGCCTGCGGAGATGGCATTGACGCGGATGTTTTGTGGCCCTAGTTCAGCAGCCAGGTAACGCACACTCATTTCTAACCCCGCCTTGGCAATTCCCATAACGTTATAGTTGGGGATTGCTCTGACACCACCTAAATATGTCAGGGTGACGATACTACCTCCCTCTGTCATCAAAGGTTTGGCTGCACCACTTAACTGCACTAGTGAATAGGTACTGATTTCTAAGGCCGTATTGAAGCCAGAACGAGAGGTTTGGCTAAAATCTCCAGTTAAATCGTCTTTGCTGGCAAAGGCCAGACAATGGATCAGGATATCTAGCTTTCCCCACTGATCGCGGATTGTCTCAAAGGTAGATTGAATTTGTTCGTCATTTTGGACATTACAGGGAAGAAATAAGCTGGGGTTAAGGGGTTCTACCAATTCCGCGACTTTTTTCTCCATCTTGCCGCGTTCATCCGGCAGGTAGGTAATACCGAGGTTTGCTCCGGCTTTGTGCAGCTGTTGGGCGATGCCCCAGGCGATCGAGCGGTTATTGGCAATACCTGTAACAAGGGCATTTTTTCCGGTCAAATTTAGCATAAAAATTGTTAATGCGATCGATCATTAGGAGCATACTAGAATCTGACGCACGTTTTGTCTTTGTTTTATAGAGAATTTGCAAAAATGAATATTGCTAAGGGTGTTTGCTGCGTGTAAAAATCTTGATTTTTCATAAAGATATTCTGAAGATATCTTTATTTGTTCTTCAAAAAACCTTTTGAATACAGCTATTGGAACTACTTATCAACAATTAGTAGCTGAAAGGATCAACAATTATGTATCATTATAAACAAAGAGTTATGAAGAGATTAGTTGGAGTATAGGAAAGTACAGAAAGGTTGAGGGTGCTTTATTCATTTTTCGGGTGTATTCTTAGGTAATCAGTTTTTGTTTTTCCGGCATTGGGTAGGGGAAGGGAGATGATCGTGACACAAGATAAAGCCCTAGCAAATGTTTTTCGTCAGATGGCGACCGGGGCGTTTCCGCCAGTTGTGGAAACGTTTGAACGCAATAAAACGATCTTTTTTCCTGGCGATCCTGCCGAACGAGTTTATTTTCTTTTGAAAGGTGCTGTTAAACTTTCCAGGGTGTACGAGGCAGGAGAGGAAATAACGGTAGCGTTGCTGCGGGAAAATAGTGTTTTTGGTGTATTGTCATTGCTGACAGGAAATAAGTCGGATCGGTTTTACCATGCGGTTGCATTTACTCCTGCGGAATTACTGTCAGCACCAATTGAACAGGTGGAGGTAGCGCTCAAGGAAAATCCTGAATTATCAATGTTAATGCTGCGAGGTCTGTCTTCGCGCATTTTACAAACAGAGATGATGATTGAAACTCTCGCTCACCGAGATATGGGTTCTAGGTTGGTGAGTTTTTTGTTAATTCTTTGTCGAGATTTTGGCGTTCCTTGTGCAGATGGGATCACTATTGATTTGAAGTTATCTCATCAAGCGATCGCAGAGGCAATTGGTTCAACTCGTGTTACTGTTACTAGGCTACTGGGAGATTTACGTGAAAAAAAGATGATTTCTATCCACAAAAAGAAGATTACTGTGCATAAACCTGTTACCTTAAGTAGGCAATTCACATAAAAACAATTGGAAAAAGGGGAATCGGCGCGTGTTGTGTTTTGAAAAATCACACTAATAGCTAGAGGGAAATCTAAAATTGAGTAATTTCAGCTATTGCCAATTTCCACTTCTTTCCAGACAATGCTTAAAAGTAGTAGGCTGTATCTGGAAGGATTTCGGTAGCTAAAGATGACCACCGGATACATCCTCATCGCTGCAATTTTAATTCTGGGAGGCGTGATAGCCACCGTGGGCGATCGCATCGGCACACGAGTTGGCAAAGCCCGCCTCTCACTTTTTAAGCTTCGTCCAAAAAACACCGCCGTCGTAGTAACAATTTTTACGGGTGGTTTGATTTCAGCATCAACACTAGGGATTTTATTCGCTGCTGACGAAGGCTTGCGAAAGGGAGTCTTTGAGTTAGAAGATATTCAAACAGACCTCAGACAGAAGCGGGAACAGCTAAAAACCGCAGAAACTCAGAAAAGTCAAGTAGAGGGTGAGCTAAGTCAGGCAAGAATTGCTCAAACAAAGGCACAACAAGACTTGCAAGCAATTAATCAATCTTTGCAGGCAGTGAATGCCAAACAGAGGCAAACACAAGCCCAGTTGAATCGCACCATTAGTCAACAAGCCCAAACCCAAACTCAACTCCAACGCACTCAAGGGCATCTAGAACAAGTTGTAACTCAGTATCAGAAAGCCATCGCTGAATTGCAGAGCGTTTACGACCAGAGAAAGGAGTTACAAGCGGCAGTTGAATTACTGAAGACAGAACGCCAACGACTGTATGTAGAAGCGAAAAAAGCCATTGACGAAGCCAAAACAGCCATTGAAAAACGCGATCGCGAACTTGCTAACCGTCAACAAGCCATAGAACAACGCGATCAAAAAATCGCCCAACTGGATCAACTAATTCAAAAGCGGAATGTAGAAATTACATCGCGGGAGCAAGTCATTGCCACACGGGAATCGCGTCTCAAAGAGTTGGAAGTACAACAAGAGCAACTAGAACTGGAAGTTGCCAGGCTGGAAAAATATTATCAATCTTACCGCGATCTGCGTCTAGGTAAGCTGGCCTTAGTTCGCGGTCAAGTTCTGTCTGCTGCTGTAATTCGTGTTACCAAACCGACTGCTGCTCGTCAGGCGGTGGTACAACTTTTACAAGAAGCCAATCGGAATGCTAACCTCGAATTAAGCGAACCTGGGGCAAATCCCGCCAATGTAGAACTCCTGCGCGTTACCCAGGATAGAGTTGAGCAATTGAGCAAGCAGATTGGCGATGGCCAAGAATATGTACTGCGAATTTTCTCAGCTGGTAATTACGTCAGGGGAGAAAAGCAGATAGAATTTTTCACCGATATAGCGCGGAATCAACTGGTTTTTTCGGGAGGCGCGGTGCTGGCTACAACTACTACTGATTCCAAAACTATGACATCCTATCAGTTACAGCAGCGCCTAGAAATACTGATTTCCGCTTCTCAATTTCGGGCCCGAAATGCCGGAATTGTCGAAAATGTCCAAGTAGAAGGGACTTTTCTCCGCTTTGTCACCCAATTAAGACAGTATAATCAACCCTTGGAGATCAAAGCGATCGCAGCAGAGGACACTTATACAGCCGGTCCATTGAGAGTAAAATTAGTAGCAATAGTCAACGGACAAATTATTTTTAGTACTTAAATATGACTCAAGTCAAAACCTTACAAGTAACCTTCGATAAATTTATCGAGTGGCTACCAGAAAACTCTCTTAGTAGCTACGAACTACACGATGGGGTAATTGTCGAGATGCCAAAACCGACTGGGAAGCATTCAATTGTGACTGGTTTTCTCATAGAAGAATTAGTCCTAACCATCATCCAAATGTCTAAGCGGGGTATTTGGACAATTCCCAGAGAATCGATTGTCAAGCCTACCAATGAAAAATCTGGCTATGAGCCGGACATTATTGTTTTAGATCAAGACGTTATAAGTAGCGAACCTCGTTGGGAGCGTGAGTCAATCATTGAGAATGCTATGAGCGTAAAATTGATTGTTGAAGTTGTCAGCACTAACTGGCGTGACGATTATCACAAGAAGCTTGCTGACTATGAGGAAATGGGTATTCCTGAATACTGGATTGTGGACTATGAAGCACGTGGTGGGCGAGGGTTGATTGGCAACCCCAAGCAGCCGACTATCTCTGTCTACCAGTTGATTGAGGATGAGTATCAAGTTAGCCAGTTTCGGCAAGGTTCGCGCATTCTGTCCCCAACGTTCACAGAGTTGAATTTGACAGCTGACCAAATTTTTCTCTTGGGGAGCAGAGAATAAACGGATTGACATACTCCCCCCTTCATTTATATCCCCGGTTGGAAACACCCTTGCTCTGGGCATCACGACTCGTAAAATTTTATTAGTAAGATTCAAACATATTGAACAGCAGCCAAAATAGTTGCTGTGATTGCATTTAATCCTAAAATATGCTATGCGAACATTTTTAGTTTTGAATTTATTATGAATTTCCGTGAATTTTCACCAACGCAACCAGTGATTTTGGGGTTTGATCCAGGTCGAGATAAGTGTGGTGTAGCGGTGATGGGACTGGATCGGCAACTGTATTATCATCAGGTTGTGCTAGCAAAAGAGGCGATCGCTACCATTGAGATACTGCGTCAAAATTTTCCCATTTCCTTGATGGTTATGGGCGACCAAACTACAGCCAAGCAGTGGAGACAGCAATTATATCAGAAATTGACAGACCCCCTGAGTATTATTTTAGTGGATGAGCGGTACACAACCTTAGAAGCCCGCGATCGCTATTGGCAAATGTTCCCACCCAAAGGGCTAATAAAGCTATTACCAAAGGGTCTGCGACAGCCACCAAGACCGATAGATGACATTGTTGCCATCCTCTTAATCGAAAGATACTTAAATCGCCTCACAGAATCAGAAGTGAGGAGTGAGGAGTGAGGAGTTAATATCTTTATAACTCCAAATTCCTAACTTTTAACTCCTAACTCCTAACTTTTAAAGTTCCGCCCGAATAGTAAAAGCATAGTCTCCTCCAGGCTCTAGCTGGTAATCTTGTTGCTCCAAGAATCGACCAAGGGGTTCTTTGATTAAGGCGCGGCCTTGGGAAGGTTTGACAGCAAGTTCTCCCCGGCGAAAATGCCACTGGAAATGCCACTCAAACTCACCCGCATTCACTTCGCCTTCAAGGAAGCCGTGTTGCCAGGATTGGCGGGTAATTCTGACATGGGCAATGGTTTCTGGTAGACGTTTTGCACTCACAATGCTTTATGTCAAGTGTGGAATAACAGCCGCTCATATAGACTGGCTACTTATTTTATTTACCAAACATAGCTTAAATAGACAAACCGACAAAGTGGGTATTTGTAGTTGACTAAGTTGTGTTTATGAGTCGGACGACTTCAGGATGCTGAAGTTGCGGCTATAACCTGGGCGGATTTTATAACCCAATTTGGGGTTTATCAGATTTAGGGTGGAGATGTCAAGCGATCGCGCACAAAAAATTATAGGTTTCTGAACTTTTGATTTCTCCTCTGAGGGTGCTGAGGCACTGAGAGCGGGTAATTTTTTAGTTTCTCAGGAATGAGAGTATTCTAGAAACTGCATATCTGATGCTCTTTTCATCAGTATATTGTGGGTTAATTGGAATTTCCTCGCCAGATTTCAGCATAATTACAGCCCGATAAACCTTGGAGTTTTTATATTGCTGTTCTTGGATATCAAAACGCAGAATGCTTGCTAGTGGATGTTCGATAATTTGATTGCCACGCAAACTTTTCCGTTCGATAAATACCTTATCCATACTCTTATAGAAAGTGCAAGTAGTTGCAGGTGATGTGGCAAAATAAGCAGCGATCGGCATTACAAATAATATAAATAAACTTGATAAAAATAGATAATTTTGCTGATTTTGCTGCACTAATAGGGAAATTTGCTCAGAGTTGATAAAATTATTGATTTTTAAGACAATTTCCTCATCTTCTTGATAGCTAATATGCGATAGCAGGGCAAAATCTCCAAATGGAGTCACAATCATAACTTGATAGCTTTTGCTCCCTTTACTACCAGTCTTTGTCAGGATGTATGCTTCCTGGAGATCAAATATTTTGAATTTCTCCATACTTCCCAGCAAATTAAACCGCTTCAATTCACAGTTAATTTGGTTTGATGAAGGTCGAATGCAACTGAGACTAACTGAAGCATAATCAAAAACTAAGCAGTAAATCAAAAAGCTTAAAAACATAGTAAAAATACACCAGCCACTAAACCAATAGCTGAGTGGTCGATGCTTTAGCTGCAATCTGGTACGGGTTTCCTCTACAATTTTCATCGATACCTGTGTATAGAATACTTAACCCCTGAGTAGAGTATTCCCCTCGTCACCCATTTACCGATCACCAAGTCTGAGTACTAGGGAGGATTTATGATGAATGCCTAACTGATAGATAATTGGGACAGAAAGCTATAGCTAGAATCATGGAAACCAAACAGCTAGGAAAAACTGGTATCATTGTGAGTGCGATCGGTTTGGGTGGTATGCCTATGTCAATTTCTAATCGCCCTCCCGAATCGCAATCAATCGAAGTTATTCATCGTGCCCTCGATCTGGGCATTACATTTATTGACACTGCCGATTCTTACTGCAAAGATGAGTCAGAGAAGCATCACAATGAGCGGTTAATTCACAAGGCACTTAGTAGTTACAAAGGTGATGTTAGCCAAGTGATTGTGGCAACCAAGGGCGGGTTGATGCGTCCCAATGGCAGTTGGACAAGTAACGGCAACCCAGAACATTTACGCCAAACAATTCGCGTCAGTTTTGAAGCGTTGGGTGGTGCTAAACCCATCGATGTTTGGCAATACCATGCACCCGATAGTAATTACACCATTGAAGAATCTCTTGCACCAGTTAAAGAAGCAGTGGAGGCGGGTTTGATTCGGTTTGTGGGAGTTTCTAACTTTTCCGTTGAACAAATTAAGCGATCGCAGGATGTGCTAGATATTGTCTCAGTGCAGAATCAATACAGCCCTTGGCAACGACAGCCAGAAAATGATGGCGTGTTGAAATATTGCGAACAGCAAGGATTGAGCTTTTTGCCTTGGAGTCCCTTTGGTGGTAGCCGTCGCCATCAGGACTTGCAAGATATTTCTGCGATCGCTCAGTTAGCTAAAGAAAAAGGCGTGTCAGTGTATAATATCGTTTTGGCGTGGTTGCGTTCCAAGTCCCCCGCTATTTTGCCAATTCCTGGTGCTAGCAAGATTTCCAGCATTGAAGACTCAATACAAGCCATCAATGTGAAACTATCTGATCAAGAAGTGCAAAAAATTGATCGGGCAACTTAATTTCATCAGTTCGTAGTCTGTCCTGTCTTCGCTACAGCGCAAACTACGAACAATCTTTACCCATCAGTTATTCATTGATATACCAGAGTTAAAATATTGAATACAGTCTTTTATCATGGGTTGGTAGTAATGCTATGACGCTTCAAAGGTTGGAACCAGAACTACTTGCCTTAACGCCAAACGAGAAAGCACAGGCGATTCAAATACTAGCTCAAAGCTTAGGCAATCCTTAGCGGGGAATTGAGAAAATTCCAGGGGTATGTGGTGGCGATGCGTGTATTACAGCAACCCGTATTCCTGTTTGGGTATTAGTTAATGCTCGGAATTTGGGTATTAGCGAAGCTCAACTTTTGAAAGACTATCCAACTCTATCTGCAACTGACTTAACCAACGCTTGAGTTTATGCCACTGTACACCCAGAAGAAATTGTAATAGCCATTAAGGAGAATGAAGAAGATTAATAGATAGTTTGTATGCAGTATGAGTAAAATTTACAAAATTTATCTCGATGTTTGTTGTCTGAATCGAACCCTAGACGATTTAGAACAATTTCGGATTCGTATGGAGGCTGAAGCAGTAACGGAGATTATTCAAAATTGCGAAGATGGCAAATGGATATTGATGAATAGTGATATTATCGAATTTGAGGTTAGTCAACATTCAAACTCATTTAAACAAGAACAAGTTAACTAAATCCTAAATGTAGCAAATATTTATATCCAATCAACCGAAAATATTGAGTTGAGAGCAGAAGAATTAATGAAGTTTAGCTTCAAGTTTCACGATGCGTTACATTTAGCTTTTGCAGAAGTGGGAGAAGCAGATATATTTTTAACGACTGATGATCGCCTTGTCAGGAAAGCAAAGCAATTTCAAAATATTTTAAAAATAGAAGCCGAAAATCCGACGATTTGGTTAATGAATATTTTGCAAACAGAAGAAGAAAACAATGAAATCGATGGAGATTAGACAGCAAGGATATAAAGCCCTAATTGATGCTTTAGGGGTAGCAGGAACGCTGAGATTTTTACAGCAGTTAGAAGTGGGCTATGGTGACTATACCAAAGAACGTAATCAATGGCTCGATGAACTAACAATAAATGACTTTCGGGACTATGTTAAAGTTAAACAAAAAAAAGTTGAATAAAAATAAGAATAATATCATTATATTTACTGCTCTGAGAATCCCACCCCTTGAAAGGGTGGGAGGATGTAAATTTGTCTGCTGTTTCTCAACCTGCAAACACAATAATTTGCGAAAGTTTTTCCAGAGATGCCTACATGATTAGCCCGATATTGCCAAGGCTGGACGATGATGAATCCAAGGGTTAGCCGCTTCTAATTGTGCTGCTAGGCTGATCAAGGTAGCTTCAGCCGCAGGTTTACCAATTAGCTGGACACTTATGGGTAAACCATTACTATCAAAGCCTACAGGAATTGCGATCGCAGGTTGTCCAGTTGCATTTGCAGCTGGACAAGGGGCAATCCATTGAACAATATTTTGGAATGTCTCTTCTGGACTCAGCGACGCCCATTCCCCTACACGGATGGGTGAATGTAAATAAACTGGCAATACCAGCACATCCACCGTATCGAAAAACGCCACAATCTGCCGTGCCACTATCTGCATTTGAGAAACTGCTTGCAGATAATCAGCTACGGAACCGGTGCGTGCAAATAGCCAGCGATTCAATGGCTGCAAGGCTTCAACAGGAAGTCCCGCCGCAGCTATCCCAGCTTGCCAAACGATTTGAAATGGTTCAATTAAACTGCTCAAATCTGGGGATTTTTGTTCAACGTGGTGGCCGAGTTGTTCTAATAACTGGACTGTTTGGCGGACACCTTGCTGACAGTTCGCGTCAGCCTCTCCCAAAGGAAAAATGTTAGTGTCAAAGGCAATTCGCAAAGCACCGAGTTTTGTCTGAGTGGCGGCGAGAAATGATGGTTCGGGATCTGGCAACCAGTAAGGATCGCCTGTGACATAGCCAGATATGGCATCCAAAAGGGCAGCAGCATCAGCCACAGTCCGAGCGATCGGCCCGTTAACGGCAATTCCGGCAAGGCGTTCGCCTACAGGTGCTTTACTCACTCTACCCCTGGATGGCTTAATTCCCACCAAACCACAACAAGCCGCAGGACCCCGAATGGAACCACCGCCATCAGAACCTTGAGCGATCGCACATAATCCCCCTGCTACCGCCGCCGCCGCGCCACCACTGGAACCACCAGGGGTGTATTCTAAATTCCACGGATTTCTGGCTGGGGGAAAACCCGTAGGTTCAGTGTATGGAAATGAACCTACTTCTGAAGTAGCTGTTTTACCGAGAATAGTAAATCCAGCTTGCTTAATCCTTGTTACAACTCCGTCATCATAGTTAGGGATATTGTTCAGTAATGCCGGATTTCCATAAGTACAGGTAACACCGGCTACAGCGTTGAGGTCTTTAATGGAAATCGGCACCCCAAAAAATGGCGGTAGTTCTGAGGTAGTTGTCAATAATTCTGTTTTGGCTTTGGCATCTGCGATCGCTAATTCTGCCGTCACCGTAAAATAACTTCCTAATTGGGGATTTAACTGCCCAATCCGTTCTAAATATATTTCCACCAATTCTAGTGGTGATACTTCTCGGCGACGAATTAATTGCGCCAACTCTAGTGCTGGGGTAAATGCTAAATCAACTTCATTCATAGGTTAGTGAATGGGTAATTTTGTCTTTCTCTGAAATTTTTCAACTGAAATTGTTACTTTAGCAGGATTTATGGGAATTATACATTTTATAGCTCCTAAAATTTCTTACTCAACTAGGATGCTCAGATGCAACAGGCGTGGTTATATTCTCACTCAAGCCATTTTAATTGTTTCGCATAAACTTTCGACAAATCCCCAAGGGGTATTTATGGCTAACCTAGAAATACTTGTTAGTGAATTGCCGACACTGATTCAGAGTCTAAAACTGACTATTGGCGATTCTAATGAAATCATGGAACAAATTATCCTGATCAATAATGCTCAAGAACAACTACGAAATATTAAAAAATTAATCGCTCAAGAATTGAGATTTGATCGCATCAAAAATTCGGCGATCGCCACACTTCCTCGAATAGCCACAGGAGCTAGTTTGTTGATACCTAGCGTCAAATTAGTAGATCCAGCGATCGCCGAAAAATTTGGCAACCCAGAAACTAAAGTCTCATTAACTGATTTACAACCAAAAATTGATTCTTGGATTGAATGGGGTTACTTTTTGCAGGCAATAGCTGCTGATATTCTCAGTGATATTAAGTTGGTCAACCAACTTAATTTTGATATTAGCCATCCAAGTTTACCCACGAGGTTTCAAGTAATTTCTGAAAGCTTAAAGATCAACTTACACTTGAGCAACTCTCATGTTTTAGAACGTCAAATTCAAGAAATTATAAATTGCCAAAAAGACCTATTACAGTTACAGGAAAGATTAAATTATATTTTTAATACTATTAAAACTAGTCATAGTTTATTAAATATTTTATTAGGAGTCTCTGCTTTTTATGGTAAATCTGGCTTCGCTTTAGAGTGGTTAGATGATGACCATGAATTAATTATATCGAGTGAAAATGATTTTCAAGAATTAACAGATATCCTTAATGATTGTGAGTTTTTTAAAGAAGAAATTGCTACCCTAATTATTCAAAGTGAAATTTTAAGTGGACAGGCAGAACAAGCCCTAAAAAGGATTGAACAAGAAAGTAGTAAAAAACCAATTCTTAGCCAGCAAGTAGAAATATTACCAAAGTTTTCGACACAAAAAATAGTCCGTTCAGCTTTGATTATAGCCTCAAGTTTATTAATCTTAACTTTTGGTAGTTGGAAACTTCAAGAGCAAAGTCCACAATTGCAGCAGATAAGTCTAAGTTTAACTCAAGAAGGAAGTGGGTTTGCTAAGTTTAAATCTGCTCAAAAACTCGGTATGGAGGCTGCTTCTCTGGTTCAAAATCCGCCCCATCCTCTAAAAGTCTGGCAACAAGCACAAAACAAATGGCATCAGGCAATAATCTTGTTAGATAGTATTCCTCATGAAGCATCAGTTTATGACGAGGCAAAGAATAAATTAGCTTACTATCAGATTAACTATAAATCTATCAGTCAAAGAGTGTTAATTGAACACAAAGCCTTAGCAAACTTAGAATCAGCCCAAAAACTAGCAATAGAAGCTAATTTATTTGTTGATAATTCACCTTATTCACAACTAAATCGGCAGCAAGCACAAGATAAATGGGAACAAGCAATCAACTTATTAGAAGCTATTCCAGAGAGTACATCTGTCTCTGTACAAGCTAAAGAGATGCTTTCTATTTATAAAACTAACTATGAGGCTATCAGTCAAATATAGCAATCATAAATCAGTTGTTAAAAATTAGAATTAGATCCCCAGCTTATTAAATAACTTGGGGATCTGGAAACCGCGAATTTTCACCAATTAGATAGTATTATTATTTAGCGGTTCTCATTCAGATAGCAGAGATGGACAAGACTGATAACTAACAATTACAACTTAGAACGATCAGTCAAAATCTCATAACCAGTCTCTGTCACCAATACTGTATGCTCAAACTGAGCCGACAAAGAATTATCCATAGTGACAGCTGTCCAACGGTCAGATAATGTCCGCGTGTGTCTAGAACCCGCATTTAAAATTGGCTCAATTGCCAGCGTCATCCCCGCACGAAGTTTAACATTTGGCATTTCGCGGGTACGGTAGTTGAATACTGAAGGTTCTTCATGCAGGTTACGACCTACACCGTGTCCAGTGAACTCTTCGACTATACTAAAACCGTTAGCTTTCACATGGTCTTCAATTGCTCCAGCTAAGTCAAGTAAGTATACACCGGCTTTTACTTGTTCAATGCCTTTATATAAAGCTTCTTCTGCTATGCGAATTAATTTTGCAGCTTCTTGGGTCACTTCACCGACAGCAATTGAAATGCAAGAATCACCATGAAAGCCTTGGTAATAAGCGCCCGTATCTACTTTTAATACATCCCCCACACGAATCACTTTTTTGGGACTAGGAATGCCATGTACAGCTTCATTATTAATACTGGAGCAGATAGAACCTGGAAAACCGTGATATCCTTTAAAACTGGGTGTTGCACCCATTTCGCGGATACGTTTTTCTGCATAAGTATCCAAATCAGCCGTAGTCATTCCTGGCTTTACTAGCTCAGAAATTTCTTTGAGGACAGTTGCCACAATTTTCGCTGATTGCCGCATGATTTCAATTTCACGCGGCGATTTAATTTCAATTCCTCGGCGCTGTTTTTTCGATGTTCCAGGCTGAGTTGTTTGAGAAAGTAAGTTACTGAAAATGTTCATAGGAAATTAATAATTACTACTGGCTCTGCCGTTGAAGTATCAATGCTTTCTCTAGATTACTTGAGAAATAATATCTATAATTTAAGTTATTTTAATCCCTGATAGGGATTCTTCCAGTTTAGCCTCTAAAGTATATACAATAACACATTCCCGTACTCCTAATGTGTTGGACTTGAATCAAAATCGCCCGAAATTATTTTTCGCCGCACACTATGGGACTTAGTTCAATTATGCTTAATTGAAACATTAGACCTCTGCCAAATACTGAGTCGAATAATTTTTAATTCTTGATGACAATCTCTCCAGTCATACCTGCTTCCGTATGTCCCGGTATTGGACAACGCAAGCCATAAGTACCAGATTTGAGGGGTACAAATACCCATTCTGCCTCAGCACCTGGCTTGAGTTCTAGTTCGTGAATGGCTCCTTTTATTTCTACTTTGCCTGCTTGGACTTTTTGTGTCCAGATGCCATCGGCAAAATCTTTAGCAGTAAAATAGTGCTTCAGTTGGCTGGGATTGGTAAGCCGTAGTTGATAGCGTTTGCCAGCGAGTAGTTCCAGATGATTTGGTTCAAACTTGAGTTCATTAGCTGAATTACCCAAGCTAATTGTAATTTCTGTAGCTGGTTGCTTGAGTAAATCGCCAGATAAATTCGCCGCCATTGCTGGAGTAGCAGCGATGAAATTTAGTTCCACGATCAACGATAATATCACGTAGTTACGCCGTAATATTTGCAGCAAAGCAGTAGTGGGGAAAGTCAGAAATGTAATTATAATTTGATATAAATGGTTGTAAATTTTCATTCGGTAGTTCTGAAAAGGCAATGCTGGTGAGCAGGAACAATTAATAGGTAGCGGGAAAAACCACTTCACCCATTTTTTATATTATCTAGGACTTACGCACCGTACAAAAGAATTATGTTGTGTATCAAGGTAAATACGTCGTTTCCGGTTTTTATGAATTATTCTTTGATTGTTGTAAACCCGCACGGTAGGGGCAATTCATGAATTGCCCCTACGACAAATGTGGTTTTTCAAATCAACCATATTTGCTCTTTCCTGTCAATGCGTAAGTCCTATTATTAGCCCTTTCAAGGTGACTCAGAAAATCTCTGATTTCCTCTCTGCGCTCTCCGTGCCTCTGCGGTTTAAAAGTAATTTATCTAACCTTGTTAGGCGCAGAGAACACAGAGTAATGAGGGATTCTTTGACCAAAATTTTTACCCACCTTCAAAGGGCTAGTCCTCACTTGAAAACTGAGTGAGGTAATTATGCTGTATAAATAAATGCCAAAGTTATAATAGCTTGGCAGTGTCAGAAACAGCATCAAGTATTGACGATCTAAGTATATACCTAATACAATTATTCTTACACAACCCAAAGGTAGAGTTAATTAAAATAATTTGCCCAGATAATAAAGACAAGCAATATTAAAGATAATTTGGATAAAAAAATGAACACCAAAATTATTGCTTTCTTGGGGATTACGGCAGCCTTTGCAACCTTAGGAAGCCATGTATATGCACAGTCACCAGTATCGAGCTTAAATGGAGGAGAATACAGAGCGACTGGTAATTCTCTAGTTGGAATTGATAGTAGAACAGCCAAAAATGACTTTAAAAGCTTTTTTGAGCAAACTAATCCAGCAAGCATTTCCAACAATAATAGAAGAGACAATAAAACTCCAGTCAAAATCGACTTTAACGAATCATTATCACTGCCAGACACTTCTGTTTTCTTAACACCAGCTCAGTCGGGGAGTGACAATGATGGATTGCAAGTACATTTAGATATCAGGAGGGAATAGTTAGGTATAAAGGTTGACGTAGTAGTTTTGAGCATAGATGTCTTATTCGCTTTACAATCAGCAGTCTGTGTGCTGGGCGCATTTCAGAATAAAACAAAGCTATTACTCCATCACTCACATATATGATGACGGTTTAAGGGAGTTTGTAGTAAACACTTTAGTGTTAAGCTAATTGGCATTTAAATTGCATAAAAGCAGGGCTGAAGCCCTCACTACAAGCGAATCATTGTGGAAAAATGAATGCTGATTAGCTTATGTATGAGGGTTTTTGCTGCCCATCCTGTCTCCCCTACGAGAATAAAATTTTGCACCTAACAAAATCCCTGTTCCCTAGTCGATAATTTTGCAATCATTTTGCAGTAGAATTAATCGTCTAGATAGAGGAGGGCTTTGAGATGACTCGTGTCATCATTGTGCGTCACGGTCAAAGTGGTTATAACACCGAGCGGCGTATCCAAGGACGCACTGATGCGTCAACATTAACCGAAAAAGGTCGTAACGATGCAAGTCTTGTAGGCAAAGCCCTCAGTAATATTTTATTTAATGCGATTTACAGCAGTCCCTTGCAACGGGCGAAACACACAGCAGATATTATCCATAGTGAGTTAGCTACTCATTCGGAACAATCTGCTGTAGTCCAAGTTTCTGATTTGCTGCTAGAAATTGACCTGCCTTTATGGGAAGCACTACTGACTGCCCAAGTCAAGCAAAAATTTGCCGAAGACTACCGCACTTGGCATCAACGCCCCGATGAACTGCGGATGTTGCTTAATGATGCACAAGGGACAAGAGAACATTTTCCCGTTCTTGCTTTATACGAACAAGCACGGCAGTTTTGGCAAGAAATTTTGTCTCAGCATCAAGGCGAAACTATTCTCATAGTGGGACATAACGGAATTAATCGCGCCCTCATTAGCACGGCGCTATCCATCCCTCCAAGTCGCTACCATTCAATACAGCAATCTAACTGTGGCATCACTGTACTAAATTTTGCTGGGGGATTGGGCGAACCAGTCCAATTAGAGTCCTTAAATCAGACACAACACACTGGAGAAACTCTACCCTCATTGCGACCAGATCATCAAGGAGTACGGTTGTTGCTAGTGCGTCATGGTGAAACCGACTGGAATCGCCAAACCAGGTTTCAAGGACAAATTGATGTCCCCCTCAATGACAACGGTAGACAACAGTCGCAAAAAGCAGGTGAATTTCTCCAAGAGGTAGCGATTGATTTTGCTTGCATTAGCACAATGCTACGTCCGAAAGAAACAGCAGAAATTATCTTAAAACAACATCCGAATGTAAAGTTAGAATTGCAAGATGGCTTGAGAGAAATCAGTCACGGACTCTGGGAAGGAAAATTAGAAACAGAGATAGAGCAGGAGTTTCCGGGAGAGTTACAGCGCTGGCGGATAGTACCAGCCCAAGTGCAAATGCCTGAAGGGGAGAATTTGCAACAAGTGTGGGAGCGCAGCGTTGCAGCTTGGCAATCAATTGTGCAAGCTGCATCAACCAATCAATTTAAAACTGTATTAGTAGTAGCTCATGACGCTACTAATAAAACCTTGCTTTGTCACATTCTGGGTTTATCGCTAGAAAATTTCTGGAATTTTCGCCAGGGAAATGGCGCAGTCAGTGTTATTGACTACCCTTCTGGTATCGATGGTTTACCAGTATTGCAAGCGATGAACATCACCACTCATTTGGGTGGAGGTGTACTAGATAAAACAGCAGCAGGGGCATTGTAATAAAGTTATGAGTGAGGAGTTAGGAGTTAGGAGTTAGGAGTGAAAAATAAATTCAAGTTTGTAGTAAGGACTTTAGTCTTGATAATCCTTGCTTTGAGCGATGAATTGCTGACTACGAACTAGGATTTTATTTTATGTTTAATTATGCCTACCTACTTAACTCATAACTCATAACCCCTAACTCCTAATTTTTATGACGGAACTGCTACAAAAAGTACGGGTGATTGACCCAGTTTCTGAAATCGATGAACTCTTGGATGTGCTGATTGCTGATGGTTATATCCAAGCAGTGGCTTCGCACATTTCTGATATCAGTTCTGATACTCAAATCAGAGATTGTCAGGGATTAGTTCTCGGCCCTGGGTTAGTGGATTTGTACAGCCACTCTGGTGAACCTGGCTTTGAAGAACGGGAAACTCTTTTGTCTTTCTTACAAGCTGCTGCTGCTGGCGGCTTTACCAGAGTTAGCATTTTACCCGATACATCCCCAGTTATTGATAACCCCGCGCTTGTGGCACAGTTGCAGCAAAAAAGACGTGGGGAGATGAAGGAAATGAGGGAGAAGGAGAAAATTAATTTGGCTCCCCCTGTTTCTCCTCTCCCCCTGCTTCATATTTGGGGTGCTATCACCTTAGATGTTGCTGGGAAACAGATGACGGAATTGGCAGATTTAGCGGCTGCTGGAGTTGTTGGTTTTACGGATGGTAAACCCTTAGAAAATTTGGCGTTGGTGCGGGGAGTGTTAGAGTATCTCCAGCCCTTGGGTAAACCAGTAGCATTTTGGCCTAGCGATCGCCAATTAACAGCAAATGGTGTAATGAGAGAAGGGTCAGATGCTCTCCGTTTCGGTTTACCGCCAATACCCGCCAGTGCTGAAACTACTGCGATCGCCGCAATGCTAGAATTGGTTGCAACAATCGGCACACCAGTCCATATCATGCGTGTCTCCACAGCTCGCAGTGTGGAATTAATCGCCTCAGCGAAGGCAGCTGGTTTACCCATCACCGCCAGCACCACCTGGATGCACCTTTTACTTGATACCAAAGCAGTTAAGAGTTATCACACCAGCTTGCATTTAGACCCGCCTTTAGGTAATTCTCGTGATGTGGCGGCGTTGCGTGCAGGGGTACGTGCAGGTGTGATCGATGCGATCGCCATTGACCACACACCCTACAGTTACGAAGAAAAAGTCCAAGCTTTTGCCGAAGCACCACCCGGAGCAATTGGTTTAGAATTAGCATTACCTTTGCTGTGGCAGTATCTCGTTGAAAGTCGAGAATTTACAGCTTTAGAATTATGGCGGGCATTGAGTTCCAGTCCAGCCAAGTGTTTAGGGCAAAAAGTCAGTGCGATCGCACCTGATCAACCAGCAGAACTGACTTTATTTGATCCCCAGCAAACCTGGAAAGTTGAACGGAAAAGTCTTTATACACTTTCACAAAATACACCTTGGTTAGGACAACAGTTAAAGGGTCATGTTGTGCAAACCTGGTGTTAAAAAATCCAAAATACTCTGATATCTGGGACTTTTTAGAGAGGTATTAATGTATTGGCATTTCAAACTTATAGAATAGAAAGAAACCCTATATACATTACGCTGATTCAGCAGAATTGCCCATGACCACTTCTAAACGCCACTACCACATCACTACTTTCGGTTGTCAGATGAATAAAGCTGACTCAGAGCGCATGGCTGGCGTTTTGGAAGATATGGGCTTTGAATGGTGTGAAGACCCGAATCATGCAGATGTGATTCTCTACAATACCTGCACAATTCGGGATAATGCGGAACAAAAGGTATATTCCTACCTCGGCAGACAAGCGAAGCGCAAACATGAGCAGCCTGATTTAACTCTCATTGTTGCTGGTTGTGTTGCCCAGCAAGAAGGAGAAGCGCTGTTACGGCGAGTGCCAGAATTAGACTTGGTAATGGGGCCACAACACGCCAACCGCCTCAAAGATTTGTTGGAGTCGGTGTTTGAGGGCAACCAAGTTGTAGCAACTGAAGCAGTTCACATTATTGAAGATATCACCCAGCCGCGACGGGATAGTACAGTGACAGCTTGGGTGAATGTGATTTACGGCTGTAACGAACGCTGCACCTATTGCGTAGTTCCCAATGTGCGAGGTGTCGAACAATCTCGCACGCCGTCAGCTATCCGGGCTGAAATGGCAGAATTAGGACGGCAAGGTTACAAAGAAATTACTTTACTCGGTCAAAATATTGATGCTTACGGTAGAGATTTACCGGGAGTGACACCAGAAGGTCGGCATCTGCAAAACTTTACAGATTTGCTTTATTACGTGCATGATGTGCCGGGGATTGAAAGGCTAAGATTTGCTACCAGTCACCCCCGTTATTTTACGGAGAGGTTAATTCAGGCTTGTGCTGAGTTACCCAAGGTGTGCAAACACTTTCACATTCCCTTTCAATCTGGGGATAATGAACTTTTAAAGGCGATGGCGCGGGGTTATACCCATGAGAAATATCGCCGGATTATCGATACCATTCGGCGGTATATGCCAGATGCCTCCATTAGTGCCGATGCCATTGTCGGTTTTCCTGGGGAGACAGAAGCACAGTTTGAAAATACCCTGAAACTGGTGGAAGATATTGGCTTTGATATGTTGAATACAGCAGCATATTCACCGCGTCCAGGGACACCCGCCGCTTTGTGGGACAATCAGCTGAGTGAAGAAATTAAAAGCGATCGCCTGCAACGGCTCAATCATTTGGGAAACTTGAAAGTAGCAGAGCGATCGCAACGTTACTTTGGACGCATTGAAGAAGTTTTAGTAGAAGACCAAAATCTTAAAGATCAAACCCAGGTGATGGGACGCACTGGCGGTAATCGTTTGACATTTTTTAGTGGCAACATCAAAGAACTTCAAGGGCAATTAGTGAAGGTAAAAATCACCGAAGTCCGCCCTTTTAGCTTGACGGGTGAACCAATTGAAGTGAGGCAAACCATTTTGCAATAATAACCAGATAAAAAACATCCGAAATTTTCTTGTGGGATGGGTGTCCGCACCCGTCCAACCTTTAGGGCAGGTAGGATGCCCACCCCACAAGATGGATAATTTATTTCTTGTAAGTCCCTTATAGATTTAGGAAGAACGAACATTGTTAGAAGCAAGCCTGATTAATTCTTCAACATTGTTTGAGATTGTATTGCAAATCGCATTTAAAGGTAAGTCATTGGGATCAAGCCCAAAAGGTTCTTCGATTTCTGAGCCAATTTGTTCAATACTTAATAATGTAAAACTTACAAAAGCCATTACTAGACCAGTCCACCAATTTAAAAAGTCAACAATTTCCAAAGGTAATATCAAACAAAAAATTAATAACAGTTGTCTAAGTTTAATAGTATATATCAAAGGCAGTGGCGTTTTTAAAATGCGTTCACAACCACCTAAAATATCTACTAAATCATCTACGCAGTTATGTAGAGTTGTCAGTTGATAGACATTTAGACGATTCCGATCATGCTGATTCTGCAAGTAATCTCCTATCCAGTAAGCAATTTGTAGTGGAGGATGATTAGTATCTTGGAGTTGTAAATATTGTTTTTCAGACATTAAGGATGCCAGATGAGTATCTAAAGGGACTGATCTTAGATGTAACTTCATTGCAACTGCAAAAGCAGTTACTAACCGAAGTATTGACTCTTTTTCTAATCTATCTTGCGGTGTCTTATCTTTAATTATTATCCAAATTCCACGAGTTAAGTTACGAGATGTATTAACTAAAGCTCCCCATAGTTGACGACCTTCCCAAAATCTATCATGGGCTGTATTAGTCCGAAAGACTAATAGTAATGTGAAACCAATATTAAAACTTAAAACAGCATTAGTAAGAATTTTGTTGGAATCTGAAAATGCTATTGGTAATCCTAAATAATTCAAAAATGATATTAAAATTCCATAGGCAGTACAAAAAATTACCCAAGGAAGAATAATAGAAATAATTGACCTTTCAAGCCGAAGAGTTACTTGAAGCCAGTTCAATTTTTCGCCTTTGTAAAGATGATACTTTTCTCTTAAAGAGTTTTTGGAATGATTTTGAAAATAGCTGGGTCGTTTCATATTGATCTGGTTTGAGGATTATATCAATTAGCAAACTAACTTTTTTAGCTAAAAATATCTTGCTTAAGCAAGATGTAGGTTTAAAAATAGCGCCCGTCATGTAACTATAATCAACCAACACAAATCCTATTTTTAACATTTAAATTTATTTCTGTTAACCCTCTTTAGGTAGGTAAATTCATGACTGTCTTCCAATTCTTCAGCATAAACTTGAACTTGCTTTTCTCGTTGTATTGGGTTTATTAAGTAATCAAGCGGGCATGATATAACACTCTCTAACAAAATTTTAGCAACACATAAATCGGCTGTAGGGGTGTACACCTGTATATTGGTATCAACTTAAGAAGATAAAGCCCAAATTTGTTGGGTGTAAGCGTCAATCTCCCGATGGTGCTTACGCCTGGTCTTCATAATGGAAATAATGTTTTATTGAAGAAACAAGAAGGTATCTGGACTTATGTAAGTGTAATTCAAGGGTCTAATACTAGAATTAATGGTTTGTCAGGATGGGTTAATTCAAATTATCTGCATTGCAGCAAAGAACCAAACGTATAGCAATAGTTAAACACCCAACCTATCATCAAAATATGGCTATTATGGTGTTGAATAATTTAGGCTGAAACTTGCTCGTCATTAGTGAACTATTTGATTGGTATTAGTTGCAATTGTGAAGATGAGTCAGACTCGCTAAGATGATATGAGAAACCTATAGCATCTGAATATGGCAAAACAGGAGGCTCCACTTACACCAGAAGCGCTGATTAAAGAAGTCTGTCGGCGAATTCGAGTAGCTCGCAGCTATTGGGATGCTCATAATAATGCTGCTTGTCGGGGTGAGCGCGATCGCGCCTTAGTTCTTTACAACACCCTCAGCAAGGAACAAAAAGATCAGATTCCCCAAGTTCTAAGGGTATGGTTGCGTTACCGCAGTGAAAAATACTTTGGCTTACATCGAACGCCACCTAGGTCACACTAGGTTCCTTGCTGGGATATTATCACAATTTATGACTAGTTTTTGGGCATTGGTCACATTGGATAACATCAGCAGTTAACAACTGGTCTAATTTATTGTTGTAGCTGGGTAAAAGTTCAACTTTTTACTTTCTAGTTAGCAAACTATAGGTTGCATACTTCGATACGTCCATGAGGGCGCTGTACTGCACCGAACTATTAACCAGGAGACTACACCAATGATGAAAGCTGAAGATATCATGACCAAAGATGTAGTTACCATTCGCGGTTCGGCAACAGTTGCTGAGGCGGTGGGGCTGATGAAGGAAAAAGCATTGCGGGCGCTGGTTGTGGATCGTCGCTATGACAATGATGCTTATGGCATTGTTACAGAAACGGATATTGTCTATAAAGTAACAGCCTACGGTAAAGACCCAAAGCAAGTGCGGGTTTACGAAATTATGAGCAAGCCCTGCATTGTGGTCAATCCTGATTTGGGTGTGGAATATGTAGCGCGGTTATTTGCTAACACTGGTATTCATCGCGCACCTGTGATTCAAGGCAAGCTGTTGGGTATCATCTCCATTACCGACATTTTGACCAAAAGCGACTTTGTAGAAGCGCCAACAGCGCTACTGCTGGAGGAGAGAATTCAAAAAGCAATTGAACAGGCTCGTGCTATTTGCACCGAACAAGGTGCTTATTCTAAAACCTGTGCAGCTGCGTGGGATGAAGTAGAAGAACTCCAGGCAGAAGCCGCTCATCAGAAATCTGAGGGTATGGTATCAGCCAAAGTCTCTTTTGAAGAATATTGCAAGGAAAACCCAAATGCACCGGAATGTCGAAATTATCATCCGTAATTGAAGTGTGGGGATGAGGGGGCATTGGGCACTTGTACTGAGCGACTTGTGCCGAGCGAAGCCGAGGTAAGTCGAAGTATTGGGCACTTGTACTGAGCGACTTGCCTTGAGCGTTCGCGTAGCGTCTCGTAGAGAAGTCGAAAGGAGTCGAAGTATTGGGCATTGGGCATGGGGGATGCGGCATTGGTTATAATTCTTGTCCCTCACTCCCTCTGCTCCCTGCTATCTCAATTTACCGTTTGGCAACTCGTATCAATAAGAATAGACCTATTCCCAAAAAAAGGAAGTTGGGCAACCAAGCCCCCATAAAAGGAGAGAGGACACCTGCTTGCGCGATCGCACCACTAATAAAGAAAATTAAGTAGTACGAAAATATAACTATGACGCTAATCCCAAAGCTGGTACCTCTGCCAGTTCGCTGGGGTATGCTTCCCATCGCTGCACCGACTAACCCAAAAACTACACATACAAAGGGCAACGAGATTTTTTGTTGAATCCGCACTTCCAGTTTCCGAATTTTTTGGCGATCGCCACCGAGAAGTTCCACTTCTAGTTGCTGTAGTGATTCAGAAATATTCATCTCACCGTAGTCTCGGCTTTTTTCTGCCAGACTTAATGGCGTGCGCGGTAGTTGCAGTTGTTGGTGTTCAAATCTAACGATGTTGCGATAAGAGCGATCGGCAGCGACAAAATAGATCGTACCGTTGTAAAAATCCCAAACGTTTTGAGAAGGATTCCACTGGGCAGATTCTGATACGACAATTTGATTCAGACCTTTTGTTGAGCGATCTACAATCGTTAACCCTGTCATCCGTTTACCATCAAATTGGTCAGCGTAAAACAAGCGTGTCAATATCCGATTCTTAGAACCATCCGGTTGGGCAACATCCTGGTATTCAGGATAGAAAATATTTTGCTGTTTTAAAATTGGCTTGTCTGATTTCAGGGCTTTATCCAAAGTCATCGTCGCTTGATAATTTGCTGCTGGTGCAATTTGTTCGTTAAACACAAATGTCATTACTGTAACCACAAGACTTAACATCACAGCAGTTAGCACTATGCGATAGACGCTGACCCCACAACCACGCAGGGCGATTAATTCGCTCTCGCTAGAAAGACGACTGTAGGTGATCAAAGTCGCCAGCAGCGTAGACATGGGGAAAGCTAAAACGATAAAGTTGGGAAATTTTAACAAAAAAACTTGAATAGCAATGTCTATGGGTAGCCCCGATTCTACGATTTTTCTGACGAGATCAAATACAGCATCAATGGTGACACCAAGTGATGAAAAAGCTCCGACACCAAAGAAAAACGGCGCTAACAATTCGCTGGTAAGGTAGCGATCCATGATCGTAAAAGGCAACAGCGAATAGATACTGTTGAAAGACGTGAGTTTCTTTGATATCATAAGCAACTTAAAAAGTTAAATATTGGCAACTCTGGTAAAGTCAAATATATGTTTAATATCAAAATTAAATTCTCAATAGCTGAGAATTAACTAAGAAATTCATAGTGAAAAATAAACAATCAAAATATCCTTTGAAATTATTAACTAAATAATTGTTAATTTAGACTTGAAAGTTATCCCCCAAATAATACTGTCGCACGAGGGGGTTGCTGTAGAGTTCGTCAGCAGCGCCAAAAGCGAGGATTTGTCCCTCGCGCATGATGTAGGCGCGATCGGTAATGGCCAGGGTTTCGCGGACATTATGATCTGTAATTAAGATTCCCATACCGCGATCGCGCAGTTGTGCCACGATTTGCTGAATTTCTGAAACTGCGATCGGATCAACTCCCGCAAATGGTTCATCCAAAAGTAAAAATTTTGGACCTTCTCGTCCAGCAGCTAAAGACCTCGCTAATTCCGTCCGTCGTCGCTCACCACCAGAAAGTTGAATTCCTTTACTCTTAGCTAATTTTTCCAACCGAAACTCCCGCAGTAAAGTTGTGAGTCGTCTTGGCCACTCCCATCGTGGCACATTCGTTTGTTCTAGCACCAACAGAATATTATCTTCTACCGACAGTTGGCGAAAAACACTTGCTTCTTGTGCTAAATAGCCAATACCCAATCGCGCCCTTTTGTGCATTGGCATTCCCGTAACATCCAGACTACCCAGCCAAACTTTTCCTTGATTGGGTTTTTCTAAACCTGTGGCAATGTAAAAGGTTGTTGTTTTACCAGCCCCATTGGGGCCTAGTAAACCAACAACTTCGCCCTGAGCAACAGAAAGGTTAACACGATTGACAATTAACCGCTTGCCGTAAGATTTGTGAATATTCTCTAAAACAATTTTCACGCTGTCAGCACCTTTTTTTGGTGGTAAATGCTAATTAGCAGGTTTGAATGCCGGTGTTTTTGGGGCAGGTTTCGCAGTTTGTCCATCATTATCTGATTCCTGCACCATGTAGATGGACTCTACCTGACGGTTGGATTGGGGTAAAGCGACAAATCGCCCTTCATCAATTAAATAGGTTACTTTCTCTGCCCGAATACTGTTACCACCCTGTTGCAAAATATAGACATTGCCACTGAAATCAATTCGGCGTTCTTTACTAAAATACTGTGCTTGGGCAGACGTTGCCTGAATCTGGCGAGCCGGATACAACATTTGCACATTACCGCGAGCGGTGACTACTTGATTTTTGGAGTCATATTCTTGCACATCAGCGCGGATAGTCAGGGGGCGATTTTCTTTAGATGTTTGTGCAGTAGCGGTTTGCACTTGGTTAGGGAAAACAAAAGCGCCCAAGAGTGCAACTGGCAGCATTAAAGCTAATCCAAAGCGACGCATCTGTGATAAAGGCAATTGATAGCAGGGCATCATAGCAGTTTAGGATTCAGGATTTCAGCTTGTATTCTAATTTAGGAATTATGCAAAACTACAGGCCATAGGGGCAATTCATGAATTGCCCCTACTTCAAAATCATTCTTTTCGGCTATTGTTTGCGTAAGTCCTGTAATTATCTCAAGTACTTGCTCCAGATATGAAATATCCAATCTGGAGTGATTGACGATAACTACTGGCTGAAATAGTGACGCTATCCCCAACCTCAAGGTTTCAGGAAATTGACATCTGAGTGAAAATGAGGTAAGCACAATTGATGAATTGTGCCTTGCCCAGAACCCTTGTAGAGAGGTAGCAGTGCTACGTCAAAACAATTCTTTTTCGGAGATGTCTAATCAGTAGTTAGCACAATTCTAGGCAAAGATAAGACTTTATTTGCACCCAGATCGCCAGTGGCAATCAAATCTTGCCCTATTTGTTGTAATGTCGTCAACAATGCTGCGCTCTGACTCAATAGCTCATCTACATCAACGCCACCGTAACTAGATGGGTAACGCCGCAGGCGATTGCCGCCTTCTCCCAATAGAATTACTGCACCTCGCCAGTTGCGATTCTCCAGATGATAGAGTGCCACAGCAATTTGGAGAATGCCTTGATAAAAGGTTTTTTCCGGTTCGCCAGCTTCAATCCACAAAGCCTCTAAAGTGTCATGACAGGCGTAGAACTGACCAGAATTGAACTGTTCTACACCTTGCCAAAACTCTTGGGGCATGATTTCGCTCATCCCATGCTCTCTCGTACTTCTTTAATTGTTTCGAGAGATATTTCTTGTTTTTCTCCAGCAAACTCATTATCAGGAGTAAGGAACAACATACAATGGCACTCTTTGCGTTCTCTCATGGGCACACAGGGACAGTTCCAATATGTGGCGTGAACCTCAGCCTCTTTATCTTCATAGTGGCGACAGGGACATAAAGGCGCACCTAGATCGTCTTTATGTTTGGCTAGTCCTTCAATCACAACTGCGGTAACAGAAGGTTCAGAACAGAAGTAGGTTCCAGTACGCTTGGCGTATTGTTCGGAAAAATGCCGCATTGCCTCTAGGCTTTTATCGCTGGATTTTGTGTTATGTTCTGATGTGATCATTTGGAATCCGTCGCTCATAATTTAAATATTTCTTTGCATTGTACCTTAGCCTCATGTGGGGATTACTGGGTGTATTTCCCCAACCTTGCTTGCTCAAATTGTTTTAACTTTGCTGGAAGGCTGATATCTCTAGGTGTGCTGGGATCAGAGACAATCTAGGAAATCACACAAACTTAACTTCTAAGCTAATCAAAATTCAAGTTGTATCTTGAGGCAGACTTTAAAAGTCAAAAGGTTGATTTATTCTGATCAACAAAGGAAGCTGTGACCCGTCTAAGGGAGTGACAAGAAATAAATTATCCATCTATCTTGTGGGGTGGGCAACATGAGCGCCCTCAATCCGTGAAGGGTGGGGATACCCATCCCACAAAAAAATTTGGGATGTTTTTTGATTTGTCAGTCCCTAAATCCTAAAATGATGGTGTTTGATTAGGACAATTTGCTGAATTACCTATGTTATAACGCCCATAAGCTTCTAGGATGTGTTTTTTGCCGAAGGTATTGATTAATACGAATTTAATGTTTTTTGCAGTTGGGGTTGCAGTGCTGTATCGCTTTGCAAAACTATACCAGGATGATCCCTATTGATAACCTCTGGTTCTGCTGGTGAAGAAATATTTGGCCACAAAACCCAACGACTACCTTGAGGAAGGGTAGTAAGACTCAGGGGGTTTTGAGTCAGCCAAATCAAGGGATAGCTTTTTGGAACTACTGAACTGGCATCTTCTAGGGCTGTAGTTGCTGCTAAGGTTTCTAAAACAAAGCGATCGCCTTTAATTAAATTTGTTGATGCTGTCCATAGTTGCACTTCTAATTGCTGTTGATGTGCATAAAAGTACAACGAAGCTGCGGCAATTACTGCTTGCTCAAAGTTTTCTTCTTCCCAATTGCCAGCACTATCGAGGGCAATAATTATTTCTTGTCCACCTGTCACCATTTCTAACTCTCGCACCCTTAACTCGCCATAGCGGGCGCTAGTTCGCCAGTGGATCAGACGGGTAGGATCTCCGATGCGGTAAGGACGGAGCGATCGCACCAGCCCCGTTGTCGCTGTCTGCAAGGGTCTACCACGAGGATCGCCCCTTTTGCTCTCTTCTTGCCCCATTTCGTCTACTAGGGGGCAGGTAGCCAAGGGTAACACTGTCGGATAGACGATCGCTGTGGCAGCACAATCACGTTGACGGCGACACCAGAACAATCCCAAAGGCGCACCAGAACCCAGCTCGACTGTCTGCCAACGATAAACGCCCCGGCGCTGAGTCGGGTGGTAATATACCCAACGGTAACTGCCTTGGCTAGGAATTGTTTCGATTGCCTTTTGTACTGGTTTTCCGAAGACGAAGGGCAGCATATCCTCAATTTGCAACAAACTTACAGGCTGCTGTGTCTGATTGCGAATTTCTAATTCCACCATTAGATCATCGCCTGCTGACACAGGTTGTATGGGATGGCGGCTGATGGATAGACCTGTGAGCGATCGCGGCGGTAAGATAGCTGCTACACCTAAAAGGGCAAAACTAATGCCGCTAATGGCGTACAGCCAACCAGCCATCGTATTAATACCTGCTCCAAAAAAACAAATAGCGGTTCCTGCTAGTATCCAACCGCCATAAGCAGGGGCACAGGCGCGGGTTTCTAACCAGTTGGTGATGGGTTTAATGATTTTCATGTTTCTTTTTTAACTCAACACCAACTGAAATTTACAGTATTTCAGAGGTTTGCCAAAAAAGCCATAGAAGTAAAAGGAGGGGCAAAATCATTATTGAAGAAGAATTCAGAAGTCAGAATTCAGAAGAGTTAAAGCTGACTTTTTGTTAAGCTGTGCCCGTTTGACATCCTCACCGACCTAAAGGCGCTCTTAAGAAGGAGTAATGAGTAATAAGTAATGAGTAATGAGTAAATACCCATTTTTCATCCACTCATTACTCATTACTCCTTACTCATTACTTTAAAGCATTGCGTGAAGCACGGGGCTTTAGACCCAATTCTTTGGTAAAGTCCAAGCCCAATTGTGTCAATATTTGCAGCGCTTCATCAATTCGATACTTGGTTGCAATTGGATTATTATTTGACAAATTCGACATACTCAGTAGCTGATTTTCTATAAGTTTATCAATTTCTCGCAAAGAAGGAAACTCTTCTTTAATTCCCTTCTCTAACAACAATTGATGAACTTGAAAATTCTTGCGTAACTTAAAGAAGTCCTGCTGATTCATATAATCGTTTTAGCATTGCTGAAATCTTCGTACCATAATCCAAATCTGCTGACCACCGCCCCGATAGCTGATCAATTAAGGTTGCAATTCCGCGTGTCACAAAGCGAAATCTCGGATCTACTACTTCTTGTACCAAAGGTTCTAAACTAGCGTAAGCTTTCAAATGTTGGATGTGTGCCCTCACTCCAATTCTGGCACTTGGAAAAGATGCAGCTTCTGAACCACCACCGATGGCACCTAAGCCAGCAAAGTTATTTTGCTCAGGTTTAATATCACCACCAAACCGTAAAAATCCAGTTTCTACACACATTTGGCAAAAGGCAATATCATAGTTAACTCCCTCTATACCTGCTTCTTCCCGATAAAGTTTGGGAATGTCAGGAAACTTTGCCAAAGCATTTTCATTATTATTTCTCAAAAATAATTGTAACTGTATTTCTGAAGTATTACCGTTTGACATCACTCGGTCAAATTGACCGGGGCAAACCACCAAATTCGATCGCAAGCTGACAGTCCGATTTGCCGCATCCCAACTCACTGCAACCTTAAAATCTCGCAGTTCGATCGCTTTGACATAAACTATTTTGTGATAAGTAATTCGATTGACATTAGCTGCTTTTGAAAGGTCAATCCGTAGAAGGTCTACTAAATCAATGGGGATGTAAGCATTCCCATTAACTAAAACCCCTTGTTCTGTGTAACTTTGCCCATTAATATTAATATTAATTGGCGGATAATTTGCTTCTGCCGGAGTTCCGGGAGTGGGGTCAATTACCCGACTCCAAGTTACTAGTCCATCGACAATTCCCAAAGCAAAATCGCGGCGACGAGTTTGCAGCAAAGCCCGATCCTCTGGATTGGTGAGAAACCCCACTTGCATCACCAAAGCTGGAAGCGTTGTCTGGCGACAGAATACTAAACTACCTAATCCACTATCTGTATCTGGTTTGACTCCCCGATTCGGTAATTGGGGTACGCGGCGCAACAACCCCATTAGCAGCTGTTCAGCATTGCTTTTGCGATCGCTATTATTAGAGATGTAGAAGACGCTAGCCCCACGCACAGAAGGGCTGTTAGCTGCATTAGATTCAATTTCTAGGGCGACATCACCCCGACGATCGCGAGAATTGATCCAAGCGATAGTTTGGGTGGGACTGAGGTCATCAGGGACTGCTAAAATTTCTAAATTCCGCGCTCTTAGTTCCGTGACAATCAAATCCCGTAGGAGAATCATTTCTTTAGCTTCAGTTGTACCACCTGCGATCGCACCTGCATCGATTCCTCCCGCTTCTTTGCCTCCATGAGCAGCCGATATAAAGATACGTCCCATTCTCAGTATTTCCTCTGGTAAAATTAAGCGTAAGCAATTCTATACATCTTCTTGGTCTAGCAACAAGAATATAATAGCGATCAGAAGTCTTTTGTCATTTGTCCTTTGGTATTTCTCCAAAGTTCGTGACCAATGACCAATGACCAATGACCAATGACCAATGACCAATGACCAATGACCAATGACTAATGACAAAGCCATGCAAATCCCCCGCTTGCACCCAGACACAATTGAGGAAGTTAAACTACGGGCTGATATTGTAGATGTCGTCTCGGAATACGTAGTTTTACGCAAACGTGGAAAGGATTTTGTCGGTTTGTGCCCTTTCCATGATGAGAAATCTCCCAGTTTCACTGTCAGCCAAACCAAGCAAATGTACTATTGCTTTGGCTGTCAAGCTGGGGGAAATGCCATTAAGTTTGTGATGGAGTTGGGAAAGCGTTCTTTTGCTGATGTGGTGCTGGATTTAGCACGGCGTTACCAAGTACCTGTGCAAACTCTCGAACCCGAACAACGCCAAGAATTACAGCGTCAGCTATCTTTGCGTGAGCAGTTGTACGAAGTTCTGGCAACCTCCTCACAGTTTTATCAACACGCCCTGAGACAATCCCAAGGGCAACAGGCAATTAAATATTTGCAATCTAACCGCCAACTCAAAGAAGAAACTATACAGCAATTTGGTTTAGGTTATGCCCCGGCAGGTTGGGAAACTCTCCATCGTTATCTAGTGGAAGATAAACATTACCCAGCGCAAATACTGGAAAAAGCGGGATTAATTAAGCCACGTAAGGAAGGAGGCGGTTATTATGATGTATTCCGCGATCGCTTAATGATTCCCATTCGTGATGTCCAAGGGCGCGTCATTGCCTTTGGTGGTAGAACCTTGACTGATGAACAACCTAAATATTTGAATTCACCAGAAACGGAACTTTTTAGTAAAGGTAAAACATTATTTGCCCTCGATCAAGCCAAAGGTGGAATTTCTCAACTCGATCAAGCCGTGGTGGTAGAGGGATATTTTGATGCGATCGCTCTCCACGCTGTTGGTATTAATAACGCCGTCGCCTCACTGGGTACAGCTTTAAGCTTAGAACAAGTCAGATTAATATTACGTTACACCGAATCAAAACAATTAGTACTCAACTTTGATGCTGATAAAGCCGGAACTAATGCCACCGAACGTGCGATCGGCGAAATTGCCGATCTAGCATACAAAGGCGAAGTTCAGCTAAAGATTCTTAATTTACCCGATGGCAAAGATGCTGATGAATATTTGCATAGCCACACCCCAGAAGATTATGGAGAACTGCTAAAAAATGCCCCACTTTGGCTAGACTGGCAGATTCAAGAAATTATTAAAGATCGTGACTTAAGACAGGCTACTGATTTTCAGCAAGTAACTCAGCAATTAGTTAAATTACTTAAAAATATAGCTAACAGTGATACACGTAACTATTATGTTTCCTACTGTGCAGAAATACTCAGTTTGGGAGATACCAGACTTATACCCCTACGAGTCGAAAATCTGTTAACTCAAATTGCTCCGGCTGCGGCAACATACTCTAAACCTGTGTCAGCCAAGAAAGCATGGGGAGGTGTCATTTCCCCACTCCCGACTACTTCGGCTTACCTCGGCTCCGCTCGGCACAAGTCGCTCAGTACAAGTCCCGACTCTCCACTCCCCACAGAACGCAGTCTTTTAGAACACGCAGAAGCCTTATTACTGCGGATTTACTTACATTGTCCTGAACAGCGTCAAGGGATTATTGACGAACTAGAAGAGCGAGATTTGCAATTTAGCCTTTCCCACCACCGATTTTTATGGCAACAGATTTTAGAAACAGCGATGGAACAGCTAGATTTAATATCAACGTTGCAAAACAGATACTTAGAAGCGTCTGAAGAATTGGGATTAGTGTCCCATCTGTTTCATCTGAACGAGAAATGGAAGAAAGAAATACTTCGGACTCCGCAAGTGGTTCAAGCTGCGATCGCTTGCATGGATTTGGTGATGCTGGAAAAACGCTATCGTCACTTTTTGGAACTATGGCAACAAACCGATCCAGAAGTTGAACCAGAGCGCTATCAATCCTATTATCAGGCTTTCTACGCTGAAAAAATCAAGCTTCAAAAAATAGATCGACAACGGTTGTTTTCCATCACAGAGTTATTGTAGGAACTGCGAACCCGCAGGGTGATGAAACTTGCACTAAGGGACTGACAAATAAAAAAATACTCAACTACTTCTTGTGGGGTGGGCATCTTGCCCGCCTTTGGCTATTGGCGGGCAAGATGCCCATCCCACAAGATTGGATAATTTATTTGTTGTCAGTCCCTAATACCATTTCTTTGTGAGGCTACGCGAAACCCTTTTAACTTCTTTCTTTGTGTCCTTTGCGGACTTTGCGGTTCGTTTTTCTTTCTTGTACTTAAACAGTAAATCACAAAGTTTTTTCCAAGGCTTATGCTCATTCAATTACTAAGTATAGCTAAGTTACTTTATATACCTTAATCAATAAGTTATTATTATATTAAAAAATCAAGAATGGATAAAGTTTTTAGGAATTGCATTTTAGAGCCTGTATTTATGTATGTAGTTATATGTATACCTCCACCCTTATTGGGGTATGAGAATCATTAGAACAGAAAACGAGTCACACATCCCCGTTTTCTGTTAGGATGCTACTAATACCCCATTGACAGGTTGTGTAAGCTACTTATTATTTTTTACAAATTTGGTATATTCGATATGCACTCCAAGCACCTCCTATGACCCATCCTAAAGGAGTTGCAATCGAAGCAACAGCCGTTAAAGCACTTACTGTCCCTGTAGCAGCAACAGCCGTACCTATAGGAGTTACACCGCCAAGAAGGGTAGGAAGAGCAGTAAAACCAGCACTCGCTAGATTTGCAAGCGTTCCTTGGGTTGCTAAAGAAGTTGCAGTATTACCAATAACAATACTGGCAGCCGTTGCAACACCAGTAGTTTTAGTAATCACTTTCCCGCTTTTTACTACTTTGTTGTCAAAAAGACTTGTAGCAGCATCCAAGAGCGTTTCTGTATTTTTATCCATAATCTAATTGAGTAGTGTTACATTGACAATTATGATTACAACAAAGATTCGGTCAATTTCGTAAAGATGATCATCAGTAAACCAAAAAGTTTTTGAGAGAAGAGCAATCGCTAGACGCAATGTAGCTTATTATACTTAGAAAAACAGAGTATTCTGACTAGCAGACACATTATAGATTATGATTACTTATGATTAGCTAGCCGAAAATGGTCAATATTAACCTGATGGAATATAGATGCTTTCAACGACTTGATATTTCCGTTCAATAGCTTGAGATAAAAATGTTAACATTTGTTTTAATACAAAAAGTGTGCGATAAATTAATCGACTACCCTTCCTTTTTCGGCTGATTCTGAGCCAAAGTAAATTAACCCAAATATTAACAAGATATTGGATATACCAACAAATAGTAATCTCAAGACAGGATTTTTATTATTAGTTTTAATCCGACAAATGTTTTTCAGTCTATAACTAGTTTCAATCCCAAATCTTTTTCGATAATCTTGATAGATGTAATCTAAATTTGTTTTTACCTTGTAAGCAACATAAACAAAGTATTGAACTCCACGCTGATTACGCTTTCCCTTTCGATATTTACAAATAATCCATAAATCAAATGTAACTGAATCATCTTTATCCCTAGTTATTGTATAAGTAGTTTTATAACTTTTTCTGCCTTTTAAAAATTGCTTTATTCCTTCTTTCTTTCCGGTCTTGATAGCAGGTTTAAAGATTGGGAATATCTAGTGCCTGCAACCATCGGATTACAGGAGTATTAAAAAAACCTCTATCTAAATAGAGTTTCTTCACATTTATTTTGAGAGAGTCGAGTTCTGCTAATAAATATGTAATCAGAGCAACACTAGTATCTAATTGGCGAACACCCCTAATTGCAAGGGTTACACGCTTATTCTTAGTAATCACATATAAAGTTGCATAGGCGTAAAATGAATGAGTACCAGCTTTGGCTTGACTTCGATATATCTATGCTGATTCCTCTGATGTTGGCTTACCATAATAACAAATTAAATTTAAATCAATCGCTATTTTTAAAGAGCCTTTTTTCAATCCTAAAGGAATTCGACTTTTCAGCGCTTGATTTATTTGCGCCTCTAATTCCTCAAAGTTTTTGATTTTATTGAGATGATATCTAATATCATTAGCTGTGGGAACGTTCTTTAATAATTTGGCTGTATTTTCAATACTATCTCCACTACTAGCTGCCTTAATTAGAATTTCAAATAAAGTTTGTTGGTCACATCCCCCCTGAGAATCAGAAAAATTTTCTACTAAACACTCAATAACCTCATCAAGGGTTTCTGAGGCGGTTATTGCCAGTTCTTCTGATGAAACGCTCAATTTTTTCAGTCAATATGCTACACACTACTCTCATCATTTCATTTTTAGAAATTTTTCAGGATACTATAAGCATTATTTATCAGCTTAGTATTGTATAGCACTTTAAAATACGTAGACTAAATTAGCGATGCTCTTTGGGAAAAACTTTTTGGTTTACTGTTAAATATGGTTTAGCGCATCTTCATACAGAATTGGTATAACACAGTCAGCAAAGGCTTCAGCACCCATCGTGAGCATTTATATCTAGTATATTCTCCCCCTTTTTGGCTTTTCTCTCACTTGTGCCAGTTCAGGGTGCAGAATGTGGGTTGAAACATCCTCTCACAGAATCGTTATTAGAAATCTAATTCTCCCGGATATGGCAATCAATCAAGCGGATTAATAAATGGTAGATGCACCCTAATAAATTACAGCCCCCAACCTAAAGTTGAGGGCTTTTATTATTTAAATATAGAAGGTAGCAAACTGGGAGCTAACCACACCGCATAACCAATAAATCCAAATAGCAAGGCAATCAAAATAGTAATACCATAGCTGATGCAAATTAATAAACCGTCAGATTCGATGGTGGCAACAGTCAAAAGTAAAATACCTACAGTCGGGATAGGATTTGTAAACGGAATTGGTAATATTAATAATACTGTTAATAAAGAGATACAAAACCCATTAATTCGCCAAATCAAAGGATTCTGGGCTATTTTTGGCAATCGGGGACGGGCTATTTTCTGGAAAACTTTGGTAAGACGCCCCAAATTTTGCAAAAGCAACTGGGCGAAGGGACGAGGGAATTTGTAGTTAGCGATTCTTTTTGGTAGCCAAGGCGATCGCCTCCCTAAAAGCATTTGCACTGACAATAGTAAACAAGCAGCACCAAAAGGGCCAGCTAATCCCGGTGGCATAGGAAACAAAAAGGGCAAAACTAATAATGTAATTACTAGGCTGAACCCTCGTTCTGAGGTTTCTGCCAGAATATCACCTAGAGTGAGTGGTTGTTCAGCTAGGCGTTGCAACAGGGACTTGATATCTTGAGAAAATCTCAGATGCATTTGGCGTGACTTGATGCGAGTTCCCACTTAGCAATAAAGGAGAATAACTTCTAACTCTGCCAATTTTAGATTTTGAATTGAAGGAAAATCTAAAATCTAATGACTCCTAATTTGTGATTACTGGAGGTACTAAAACAGCTATTGCTTTAGGTATAACCCGAAAACGAGCAGGTGTGTAGGTAGTGATTTCACCATCTGTATTGATAGGGCGTGGTTTGCGAGTATACACCTCTATTCCTTGACCTTGAAGAGAACGTACATTCTGCCAATGTATGTGTCGCCCTTCTCGCATTGCGGGTAGTAATAATATAATCTGCCACCAGTGTTCAATCTCCAAGCTATAAAGGTCTAGCCTTTGGTCATCGATTGTGGCATCGTGGGCTACTGCCATACCACCGCCGTAATAACGACCATTACCCACGGCAATTTGCACTGTTTTGACGCGAACCGATTCACCGTTGATTATAATCTCCGCAGTAAAAGGTCTTGCTTCCCAAATCACTTGCAATGCAGTGGCGGCATAAGCAAATATTCCCCAACGGCGCTTGACTTCTTTGGTAAGTCGTTGGGTAATTTTTACACTTAATCCCAGACTGGCAACGTTAAAAAAGTGCTTGCCATTCACCCATCCCAAGTCGATGCGGTGTAAACTGCCATAAGCAATAATTTTGCAAGCTTCGCTAAGAGAATTGGGGATTTCCAAAGTTCTCGCTAGATCGTTAGCAGTTCCCAGAGGCAAGATTCCCAAAGGCAACTGAGTCTCAACTAAAGCATCTACTGCGGCATTGAGAGTGCCATCTCCTCCGCCAATGATTACTAAATCAACTTCATGCTGATAGCGAAATATAACTTCAGCAAGATGTTTAGGATCTTCTGTAGACTCCTCAATTAAATCAAGTCCGAGTGTCTTCAGGTATTCAATCGCTTCCGACAGACCCTTTTGCCCTTGGCGGGCATGACGATTTACTAACAGCAGTGCGCGGGAACTCATGGGTAGTAATTTTTGTAGTTGATATGTCCAATTATCGGCATCTATGTATTCTCTTTAAAGTTGACTATAAAAAAGTATTTGGTCTGTGATGAAATTTATCAAAAACTCATTCTGTTAATATTTATTATATTGTGACTACTAATTTTTTATTCTTATCTAGTTTAGCTCTATTAGTCTTCAGTGTGTTAATGCCGAATAAATATAATTATTACTCACTAAATAACTGAAACTTAGGTATTTTTTCTAAAGTAGGTAAATATTCAAATATTATTATGCCAAAAAATGGGATATTTTTCATTAAGATAAATACATATTTCGATATTTGATTTGTATTAATACTATCAATAGTTACGATTATTTAATTTTTAGTTCACAAAACAATTATTATATATAGCAATCGTATTTGATTTTTGAAATTATCTACGTAGGTGGGGAGTGGGGAGTAGGGAATAGGGAATTAGGTTTTCCGAGTTTTACTGAGCTTTTTCAGAAATCAAATATTAGTCCTATATAGCAATCCTCTTTGATTTGCGAAAATCACAAGACTCAGAACCCCGACTTCTCTAAGAAGTCGGGGTTCTCGTTGTTCACGAATGATTTAGGATTGCTATATGTCAGTATTCGATGAATCAACAATCTGTCACCTGCCCTCTATTAGACTTAACCTGTCCGCGCTTACTTTTGTAGTCAAGGCGCTTTTTTTGAGAACTGCGAGTTGGTTTGGTGGGTTTGCGTTTTATTGTCACTACAACTGCGCTTTGAATGAGTTCTTGAAGTCGTTTCAATGCTGACTCCCGATTGTTCTCTTGGCTTCGGTGTTCTTGGGCTTTGATTACGACAACTCCTTCCTGGGTGATGCGTCGATCGTTCAGCTTTAAAAGCTGTTGTTTATAATAATCGGGTAATGATGAAGCCACAATATCGAAACGCAAGTGAATCGCGGTGGAAACCTTATTCACATTTTGACCTCCTGCTCCTTGCGAACGAATCGCAGTGATTTCAATATCACTCTGTGGGATAATAACTTTGTTGGAAATTTGTAGCATTACTCACAAGGAAAAAGAGGAACTTTTAAATTTGGGATAAAAATCCTTTACTCGGTTGATTCGGGAAAATTTATTACTACATCTTCGTGTTCATTGTTGTTCAAATTCACCTCTAAAGTCTGTCCTTGTATTGTGACTTTATCGCCCGGTACTAGTCGCCGCCCTCGTCGGGTTTCCAGCATACCGTTTACTTGGACATCGCCACCTTGAATCATTAGTTTAGCTTGCCCTCCAGTTGGCACTATACCCATTAACTTTAAAAATTGATTTAACTTAATTGTGTTGTCTCTAATTTTTTTCATAATAAATAAAAGTACGTGCTTTTAATTGGATTGTGGTGTTATCAAGGCAAAGTATGAATCTATGGCGCTACATAATCATCTCAGATAAAATTAAATGAAACCTCAACTACTTCCTGAGTCTATCAATCGGAAGGTGAATTTATACTCCCAAGTCAGTATTCTTAGGTAAAAATACAAATTGGCTGACTTTGAATGAGCTTTGTATCTTTATCAAAGCATAGCGATCGCCATCACAAAAACTGTAATACCAGTTTATTATCTATAATGTTGATCGACAAAACTGCCAGATATAGGCTAAAAAACTAGTCTGGAAGGTTCTTTTAGTGTGTTCAGGGGACTGGATCTATGATTAAGCTTGGTTTATTGGTACAGTCCCAGAATAACTCTTTGGGTATCGGAAAAGTTACAGAAATATCTGATGCCAATGCGACCGTTGAGTATTTCTGCTCAGTAGGGCAACGTCTTCAAAAAACTTTACCTTTAAATTCCCTCTCTGAAGTCAAGCTTGAACCCCAAGCTCGATGCTACATTAAGTTTCCAACCCAGGACAAATGGATAGTTGGCAGGGTTTTCATCTGGGATGAAGATACAGAAATGTATCAAATCGATTTACCAGATAAGAAAACTGCGATCGCTACTGAAGAAGACATTTACGTTCGTTGCAATTTACCCAACACCGACCCCATTCAAACTCTAGCAATGAAGGGTCACGAAACGCCCTACTTCCACGACAAAAGATTGGCTTTCGTGAAATCCTTGATTCAGCAACGGGCTGTGAGTCGCGGGATGACGGGACTCATTTCAGCAAACATTGATCTTTATCCTCACCAAGTTGAAGTCGTCCGGCGGGTGCTGGAAGACCCAATTCAGCGCTACTTACTAGCAGATGAGGTGGGACTCGGAAAAACCATCGAAGCGGGTGCGATTCTCCGTCAATTCCTCCTTGATGAGCCGAAAAAAGGGGCGGTGGTGATAGTTCCGCAATATTTGCTCAAACAATGGCGCCTGGAATTAGAAAACAAATTTTACATCTCCCATTTTGGCAAACGGGTAGCGGTGCTGGCGGTTGAAGATATCCATAAAATCAACCTGAAAGCGAGGATAGGCTGCTTAATTTTAGATGAAGCCCATCATATTGCAGCAATGGCAACCTCTAAGGATGCAACAGTACGCCAGCGTTTTCAGACTTGCAAAGAACTTGCTCATAAAAGCGATCGCTTACTTTTATTATCTGCCACTCCGGTTCTCAATCATGAGCAAGATTTTCTGGCCATGTTGCACTTGCTGGACCCCACAACCTATAAACTTGGTGATTTAGAAGGTTTTCGCGCCAAAATTGCCAGCCGTCAGCAAATTGGTAAACTTTTGCTTTCTTTTAAAGAAGGTGCAGAACCTCTGGTTTTGAAAAGCAACTTGCAGCAATTGCGAAACCTCTTTGCTGAGGATGAGTATTTACTAAAGCTGGCGGATGATTTAGAAAATTGTTTACAAGCAAATTCTACTGAGCAAGAGCAAATCCTCCAAGGGATTCGCGTTCATGTCAGCGATATCTATCGACTACACCGGCGAATGCTTCGCAACCGTCGCGCGGCAGTGGAAGATGTGATATTTGACCGCAACTTTACGCCCAAAGAAGAGTATGATTTAGACGAGCGATCGCCTGATATTCACGAACTCCTCAATCAGTGGCGTAGTGTTGCTCCCCGTGAAAAGCAATTTCAGCAAATTTTTCTGCTGTTTTTCTTAGCTTCTGGTACTTGGTTAGGCATTTTAGAGCAGGTAATTACCGCCCGGTTAACTGGTAAGCCTCATACAAAACTCATCCAGGAGTTTAGAGAAGATGATCTTCGCATCTTAACTACAACCCCCAAATTTGTAGGGGAAGAAGAGATTCTGCAATCCTTACTAAAAATTATTCGTCAACCTCAAGAGGACGGACAACGGACGGAAAGTTTGAAAACAGTGCTGCTGAATCAGCTAGGTACTTACTTTAAAATTCCCGCAAACGTTCGGAAGAATCAAAAGGAATTCATCACGAGAATACAGCAGAGAATTCGGAGGCCAATTACTGGGGATATTCTGCCAAAATTTATTGTATTTACCAGTTTTGTGCAAAGTTGTGCAGAAATTGTCCGCTATTTGTCTGATACCTTTGGTGCAGAGACAATAGCCAGCCATCAGTTTGGAGAATCACCAGATAAAGTTGAGGAAGGCTTAAATAGATTTAAGAATAACTCAAACTGTTTTATTTTAGTCTGCGATCGCTCTGGAGAAGAAGGGCGTAACCTCCAGTTTGCCGATTGGTTAATTCATTTTGACCTTCCTTGGTCGCCTAATCAATTAGAGCAAAGAATTGGCAGACTTGACCGCATTGGCAGCAAAATTGGCATCCAATCTTGTGCCTTAATTGGCCCCTATTTAGAAGATAGCCCTCACAATGCTTGGTATAAAGTATTAAAAGATGGGTTTGGTATTTTCCAACAATCAATTGCCAGTCTACAGTTTTATGTGGATGAGAAACTTGCAGAATTAGAAACAGTTTTGTTTGAATCAAGTGGGGCTGGATTGTTGGAAGCGATTTTGCCAATTCAAGAGCAAATTGAAGCGGAAATATCCAAAATTAGCGAACAAAATGCTTTAGATGAAATTGACGCTAACGATGAAATTGCAACCCAGTATTTTCAAGATTTAGATAATTACGATGCTTGTCATTTAGAAATTAAACGAGCAATTGAAGGTTGGATTTGTGACGCTTTAGGATTCAGGGCAATGAATAACCCAGATTCATCAGAGATGCGACGTTATCAACCAACAACGCGTACCTTGGTGCCGATAAATGAGTTGAAAAACCGTTTTGCTGATAGTTATCTAGACCAATTCGGTACTTATAATCGCCGGGTAGCAAATCAGAATTCTGGTGTTAAACTCTTTCGGATTGGGGAAGGATTTGTCGAATCCCTCTGGAACTATATAAACTGGGATGATCGAGGTGAAGCCTTTGCGATGTGGCGCACTGATGCATCTTGGGATGCTAAAGAAGGGAAGGAGTGGTTTGGTTTCCAATGCAATTATGTAGTCGAGGCAAATTTAAGAATTGTCAAACAAGTTTTAATAGATAACAAACTAGATAATTCTCAATTCAAAAACTTGCAGCGACGTGTTGATGCTCTATTTCCGCCAATTATCGAAACTATCTATGTTGATGGTCGTAATGAGCTAATATCTGTTGTTGAGGATAAAGCGCTCTTAAGTATTCTGCAACGTCCATATAAAGATAAAAACAATAATCAAGGACGAGATTACAACTTAGCAAAAGAGCGTTTAGAAATTATTGACGATTTTGTTGACCCTAGTAAATGGCAAAACTTTTGCTATCAAGTGCGTAACACTTCTTCAGAATTACTCGCCAATCGTCCCGATTTTATTGACTTATGCCAAAGTTGCGCTAATGTTGCCCAAAAGAAATTAGGTAACAGAGTAGAACAATTACGTCTGCGCCTAAATCAGCAAAGTTGGGATCAGACACTAGCTGAAGAATTGAGGATAGAAACTGCTTTAAATGCAGCCATTCTAGAGGGAATTCGTCAGCCGCTTCTGAGGCTTGATTCTGTGGGTTTCATTGTTGTATCGGGGCGCTCACTTGGGCAATTAGAGTGATATTATGTGCGGTTAAATAGCCTTGAGAATCATATTTGATCTGCAAATGTCGAGAGGCTCAGATCCCCGACTTCTTGAAGAAGTCGGGGATCTTTTTATTTTGGTATTACTGATGACATTGCTGTAAAAACATATATAGTAGTCAATACAGTTCAGTTAAGCATTTCTTCCCTCTCTTATCTCTGTGTCCTCTGCGCCTCTGCGGTACCCTGCGGGAAGCCGAAGCGTCTACGTAAAAAAAGAGTTTTAGCCTTAAGTGAACCGTATTGATATAGTAGTGCCTATACACAAGGCAAGTTGTCATTAGGAATTACAACGCTATGTTAATTAATGAATTAAGAGATATTAATCTTATTATTTTTCCTGACTGGTCTAATTTAGAAACTGCGATGCCTTATCTTCGAGAGGCTGCGCCAACGGCGAGCTTCGCTAACGCAGAAGATTTGATGAATGTTCTCAGAACTCTTTTCACACATCCAGTTAGAGAAGATATCACACTGCTAATTGACAGCCAAAGCTTATCGGATGAACTACAGGATGATGCTAACTCATTGCTTTTTGAGACAGTTCTCAAACTTAGTTTGGAAGATGCTGTCTCTGAAGACCTGAATGTAGGGCTTACGGGTCAGTTAAGCACACAACAATGGTCTATTATTAAATCATTAATTAACTTTCATATTCCAATTAACAACGAAGATCGCTACATTATTCAGCAAAAAGAAATTGCACAAATTCGCAAATGTGATTTGTCAGAAATTCAACAGCCAAGTATTTATGAAGCGGCTCGGCGAGAATCTTGGCACAGATGGGGTGACTATTTTACAAATAGTGAATCGCCTGAAAAGGCTATCCCATATTACAGGAAGTATTTATCCAGTTGTCCACACGAGATTAGCTATTATCTGAAACTAAGTGATGTTTTGTGTAAAACTGGCCAGATGCAAGGGGCTATAGAAACATTGCAAAATGGCATTAGCAATTGTCCTCAAGCAGAAGAACTCTATTTCTGGCTGATTATTCGCCTAAAGCAAAGCCAGAACTATCTGGAAGCTCGTAACTTCGCTCAACAGGTTAGTGAAAAGTTTCCTGAAAACTACATATTTAAGATGTTGAGCTATCTGATGCTCCCAGAAACTTATCATACTCCTGAAGAGATTGATACTTACCGAGATTGGTTTCAGCATGGGCTAGAAAAACTGATTCAAGAAATAACTCTTAATAGTCCCGATGAGCAGAAAAAAGCTTTCAGAGGAATCAGCCATCATACAAACTTTTTCCTTGCATATCAGGGAAAGAATGATCTGAGATTACAGCAGCAATATGGACGGCTAGTTCACCAAATTATGGCGGCAAATTATCCGCAATGGATTCAAGCGCGTCCCATTTCATCTGTTAGCAACAATCAACGAATTAAAGTTGGCTATCTTTCCTATTTTTTGTGTAGCTGGAGTGGGACAGTTTTGTTCTTAAATTGGCTTAAATATGCAGATAATCAAAACTTTGAAATTTATTCATATCACATAGGGCATCAAGTTGATGCTGTTACTCAATTATTTCAGTCTTATAGTACAAAGTTTTATCATTTGCCGAATAACTTAGAACAGGTTTGTCAACAAGTTATTGACGATCGCCTTGATGTGTTAATTTTTCCAGAATTAGGAATGGATGCCACAACACTATGTATTGCTGGACTCCGTTTAGCACCAATTCAATGTATGGCTTGGGGGCAACCTGTAACTTCTGGACTACCCACCATTGACTATTTTTTATCTAGCGAATTGATGGAGCCGGTGAATGGGCAATATCACTACAGCGAAAGCCTTGTACCTTTGCCTGGTGTTGGGATTTCCTATCCTGCGATCAAAGTTGACTCAATTCGCCGCGATCGCTTATTTTTTGGATTACGAGAAGATGCTATCGTCTACATCTCTAGTCAAGCTGCCTATAAATATCTGCCGCACCACGATTACATTTATGCAGAAATCGCCCGTCAAGTTCCCAATGCTCAGTTTATGTTCCTTCGCTCTGGGATTTCTCAAGAACGTCTGAAACGGGCATTCGCAACTGTAGGCTTAGATAGTCTTGACTATTGTCTATTTTCTCCTGTGCTACCCCGTGATGATTACTTTGACTTGCTTTCTTTAGCAGACATTTATTTAGATACCTTCAACTGGGCGGGTGGAAATACAACACTGGATGCGATCGCCTGTCATTTACCGATTGTCACTTGTCCTGGTGAGTTTATGCGGGGGCGTCATTCTTATGGTTTCTTGCAAGCTATCGGTGTAACACAGACAATTGCAGATGATACCTCGAAATATATTCAGATTGCAGTGCGATTAGCCGTAGATATTGATTGGCGATACTCAGTTCGTGAAGCTCTAAAATTGTCAATCAACCTTCTATTTGACAATCCCACTGCTACCCAAAACTTAGAAGCATTCATCAAGAAGGCGATCGCGTTGAGAAGCTAAAGAAAGTATATAGCGGTTCCCATTCAGATGCAGTACAACGTTACATCAAGAGGTGTAGGGGCACGGCAATGCCGTGCCCCTACGGGTGTACCTCACGTAAACGATAACTGCTATAGCAACTGCTATATATTTTGACTTTAGCCGCCTAATGCCCCTACCTTCTCTAGCAAGCCTTGAAACAACCTCAAGCCATCACTACCCCCTAACATCGCGTCTGATGCCCTTTCTGGGTGCGGCATCATCCCCAAAACATTGCCCCGGCGATCGCAAATCCCGGCAATGTTGTTCAGTGAACCGTTGGGATTTTCACCTTCATAGCGAAACACGACTTGCCCGTTATCTTCAATTTCTGCGAGAGTGGCTGCGTCAGCGTAAAATCGCCCCTCTCCGTGGGCAATGGGCAAAGCGATCGCTTCATTATTGGTATAAGCTTGCGTCCATGAGAGATTAGTCCGCTCAACTTTCAAAGGGACGCGATCGCAAATAAAATGCAAATCCCGATTTCTAGTCAACACTCCTGGCAAAAGTCCAGCTTCAGTTAATACCTGAAACCCGTTGCAAATACCGAGGACAAACTTACCCTTTCGAGCGTGTTCCACAACCTGCTGCATCACAGGGGAAAAACGCGCGATCGCACCGCAGCGCAAATAATCCCCGTAACTAAATCCACCAGGAATAATAACGACATCCAAATCAGCAATATCTGTTTCTTGATGCCAAACCATGCGAGTTGGTTGTAAGAGCAAATCTCTAGTTACATAAGCAACATCGCGATCGCAATTAGAACCGGGAAAAACAACAATGCCGAATTTAGTCATTAGTCAATGGGAGTGGGGACTGGGGACTGGGGACTGGGGACTGGGGAGGATAATAAGCTATGCCCAATGCCCCATTCTCAATGCCCAATCCCTAAAATACCCCAGTCTGTGTTTCCACCTCAATCAATTCAAAGCGGTAATTTTCGATTACGGGATTTGATAGCATTTGATCGCAAATGCGATCGAGGTCTTGACGGGCTTTCTTCTCCTCAGTCGAGGTGATGGTGAGTTCAATGTACTTGCCAATCCGCACCTGCTCAACGTTGTCGTATCCCAGTTGCTTAAGACCGGATTGTACAGCCACACCAGCAGGGTCTAAGACTGAAGGGCGAAGAGTCACGAAAATTTTGGCTAGATACTTGGTTTGCACGGGCTTTTGCTAAATGCTGCGATCGCTATACTATAACTTTATGCTCTAACTGAGTGAAAATAAGATTACGAAGCGGTTAAAGTTAATTGATCAATTAGCCCATCTAACAGTTTCAACTACAGTGGCATATTTAAATAATTGTCTATGAGAGCCATACGCACCCGCAGTCAAGAGCGTATTTTCAACCTACTGAAAACCATCAAAAAAGGCATTTCCGCCCAGGATATTTACGTACAATTACGTAACACTAATCAGAGTATGGGTTTAGCAACAGTTTACCGTTCCCTAGATGCCTTGAAACTTGAAGGCATGGTACAAGTGCGGAATTTGGCTAACGGTGAAGCCCTCTACAGCCTAGCGCAGCAAGACAAACACCACCTAACTTGCTTGCAATGCGGTGTTTCAATTCCGATTAATCAATGCCCCGTTCATGACTTAGAAAACCAGTTAGAATCCAGCCATAAGTTTAAAGTTTTTTACCACACCCTAGAGTTTTTTGGGTTGTGCAGCCAATGCCAAGTAAACCAAGCTACTGAGATTGGTCAGTAGTCACCCAATCTTATGTTTTCTGCATGCGAACTGCTTAAGCCTATCTAGAGGAGTAATCCTGGATTTCTCACAACATCTCATTAATTAAATAAGTAATGAGTAATAAGTAAGATTCTTTACTCATTACTCATAACTCATTACTTCACCCGCGAAGGGAGCAGGGGAGCTTGTGAGAAATGCGGGTAATGAAGTGTTGAGAATTAGCGTTGAAGAAGCAGCTATAAATTTAAAATCTCTCTTAGAACGAGTAGCTAGGGGAGAAGAAGTAATTTTGCTAGAGCAAGATAAGGCTGTAGCTCGTTTAGTTCCTCCGCTACAAAAGAAAGAACGATTAGCAAGTATAAAACAATTTCGTGATTCTCTTACGATTAAGGGTGAATCATTGAGCGCAACTGTCATCAATGCGCGTACAGAGGAACGTCGTTGATTTATTTAGATACAAGCGTTATCGCTCCTTTGTATTGGAGAGAAGCTTTAAGCGATGTAGTTGAACAATTATTACTCAATGAAACTGAAGTGGGCTTGATTCAAACAAAACTCAACCAACTAAATACATCTGCAACTGTTAATTGCCAATTTTCTAAAACATTTAAAACGGGTAAAATATCTTGCTTTTCTTTTAATTCTGGTAATTTCTTGGGTTCAAAAATCATGATTGACTCATCAGCCGAATCGAGCAACCAACCTAGTTTGGCTCCATTTTGAATAGAAAAAGTAATTTTGCTGATAACTCGGTTAGGTGATTGTTCCGGTGAGAGAATTTCGATTATCCAATCTGGAGGAATCTCAAATTTATTTGTAATTTTTCCATTAGGAAGCAATGGAATTCTTTGCCATTCAAATACAGCAATATCTGGTACTATTGAACGACCTTCAAATGTACAGCGTAATTCAGGAAAAGCATAAGCTAGTTTTTGTAGTTTTGCAACTTGATTTATGGCAGAAGCTAATTCAATTTGTAAAGTACTGTGTTCTCCTTGTGGCATAGGTTTTTGGTATATTTGCCCGTTAAAATACTCACTTCCTGGTTTTGTTTCTGGTAGTTTTAAGAACTCTTCTACATTTAGTGCTGTGGTTGGCTCAATAGATAAGGTCATAATTTACAACTTATCAAAACTTGATTATTTTATCACTGTAAGAATGTGACAATTTAGTGCTTAGGCGTAGCCCGTCGTAGGCATGGCATTCTCTTCACTAGCTATTGTAATTTTATCAAATGGGTTAGATGAAATATGAGGCGATCGCATAAAGTTTATAGCGTTGTAGAAGAAAATCGATTAACGCGAATAACTTTTCCTGTTAATGTTGATTCTGTAGAAATAACTGCATCAATATTTGTTGATAATCGATTCCAATCTAAATCATTTTTGCAGGCAATTATCCCAGTATGTTCGGGTTTAATCTTATGCAGTTTGAAAAAATCACGACGATTAATAGTTAATACAGCCCGATTTTCTAATATCGCAAACTCTAACACCATATAGCGGTTCCCATTCAGATGCAGTACAAGATTACATCACAAGGTGTAGGGGCACGGCAATGCCGTGCCCCTACGGGTGTACCTCACGTAAATGATAACTGCTATATCATCAGAAATTCCGGCTTTGCCTGCTTCTTGTATGGTGATAACATCATGTCCAAAAGTACGTAATAATTCTACCGATTTACGCGGAAATTGCTCATCTGCTAACAACCTTGCCATACATCAACAGGATATTTTAAGAAGCATCTAAAATTGCATCAGCTTTTTCTTGTTCGTCAATAGCCATATCAATTTCGTGAGGGAATGCTTCAGCATAGAGCCATGCTGTCACTAGGTTGGCTGCACTAAGTTGAGGATATTGATCTAGAATATCAGCATCTTTAGCACCTTGTCGTCGATAACTTACCAATAACCAAATAGGAATGCGTGTTCCGGCAATACAAGCATCAGCACCCATTACACCAGGGGTTTTGGTAATTCCATGATTGTTGGTATTAATACCTTGGGTTAAGATGCGAATTGCTTCAACCTTTTCGGCTGGTGTTAGGGATAGTAACTGTGTTTCTAACTCTTGGGCTGTCATTGGAAACTATCTAAGATTAACTATATTTTAACGGGGTTTGAAAATTTACTACATAGAAGACTGCGACCTGACTGATGCCGACTTCGATAATGCCGATTTTAGTGAAGTTAACCTCTATGGGTGAATTATGAGAAGGAATAGCTGAAAAATATTGTCAGTAGATAATTGTAATTGTCTCGTTCCCAGTCTCAGACTGGGAACGAGGTTTGGAAAGGGTTTTAACTTAAGTTGACACCAATACTACTCCCCACTCCTAACTAGAACGATTATTTTCTAATCCTGGGATTTGCTTAGAAAACAACTCGTTAGAATCAACCTGACCATTTGAGATCACGGAGCGCATACCCTCGAAAGCAGCAGGAATAGTGCGCGGATCTATAAACAAGACTTTGCTGCTATCGCTTTTACCAATTGTCGCGCCCATATCCAGATAGCCCAACGCAAACAAAACTTCAACTGCTTTATTGGCATTGGGATTTGTCTGGAGTTTTTGGGCGATAATTTCTGCTGATTCTGCGATCGCTTGCGCTTTCAAAACCTGTTGCTGACGTTCTGCTTGAGCTTTCATCACCAGCGACTTTTGTTCAGCTTCCGCTTGCAAAATTGTCGATTTTTGACGAGCTTCCGCATCCAATATTTGCGCCTCAGCTTTACCTCTAGCACTATTGACAGCAGATTCGCGTTCGCCCTCAGAAGTTAAAATTGCTGCCCGTTTGCGTCGTTCTGCCGACATTTGCAATTCCATCGATTCCCGCACCGCCTGAGACGGAATAATATCTCGCAGTTCTACCCGTGTCACTTTCACACCCCAAGGATCGGTAGCAACATCCAAATCCTGTAATAAAAGTTCACTGATATGGGAACGAGCCGTAAAAGTTTGATCCAACTCCAGTTGTCCCATTTCGGCGCGAATTTGAGTCAGCACCATGTTTACCATTGCTGACTGGAGATTTTCTACCTTATACCAGGCTTTTTCCATATCCACGATACGCCAGTAAAACACTGCATCCACCTCAATGCCAACGTTGTCACGAGTGATGCACTGTTGGGGAGGAATATCTAAGACTTTTTCGCGGATAGTTCCTTGGTAGACAATTCTATCTACGAAAGGAATGACAAAGTTTAGTCCTGGTTCCAGTTTTTTGTTATAACTGCCCAATCTTTCCACCAAAGCTTCATTACCTTGATTGACGACTTTCACGGTTCCTGCTAAAGCACCACCACCAAGGGCTAAAAAGACGAGTAAAAAGAACTGTTCCATTGTGAATCTCCTGATTTTAATAAAGGGAAGGGGAGTTAGGAGTTAGGAGTTAGGAGTTAGGAGTTAGGAGTTAAGAGTGCGAGAGATGAGGAAGTAGAGATTAATTTATTCTCAATGCCCAATCCCCAGTCCCCAATCCCCAATCCCCAATCCCCATTAACTAAGAATTCAACAGATTTTCTGGTATCACAATCAAAGTAGTACCTTCTCTCCTAACCACATAAACTCTTTGATGGGGTGGTACGGTGAATTTGTCATCATCACATCTTGCTTGCCAAGAATTTCCCTCATACCGCACCCGCCCTGTTTTCCCAGGCAGAATTTCTGTTAAGGTTTCAGCTATGACTGCATCCTGAATTTTTGATTTGCGTCGTCGTGGTTGCAAAAACCGACGAGAAAGCACGATTAATGCTGTGGAAAGCAACAGCCAAACTATAACTTGCAACCATACACTTCCCAAACCCACTCCAGACAACAGCGCCACCACAAAAGCGCTAATTCCCATCATGAAGGCGACAAACGCCGATGGTAAGAACAGTTCTGTTATACACAGAACCGCTCCTGCCAGAAGCCAGATTAAGGTAAAACTTGGCATAGCGCCATTCCTAAACTCTAGATTGACGTAAATGCATTTCTACGATTAGATACAGCCAGACGTAAGTTATTTACAGAAAGCAAAACTTGGTATTTCTACCAATAATTTTGATTAATTTCAGTAACAAGGTGTAGCTAGCGGTACACAAGTCCAGTTTATTCTAGCCTTCAATTCATTGCCAGCTAAAGTTAATCGAAGTTCATGAGTTGATTTTTTTTTAAATTTATACCTTTATGATTTCTACTCAACTGATAATTTATTGTATAAATCCACGCTGTAATCGCCCCATTAATCCTATGGGAGATAAACTTTGTGCCAGTTGTCAAACTCCTTTAGTTCACCGCTATCTTTGGGCTACTGGCTCATTATCTGCTCAAATCCCACCAGGCACAAAGGTAGCAGATAGGTATGAAGTAATTAGTCAGCAGATTTGGCTGGATACTCAACCAGGACTACCGCCAGATGTACCTGAAGAATTGCCAACGGAAGTAATTCCTTATCTACGGTTATATCAGGAGCGGTTGCATCTGCCCCAGGCTTATGGGTTTGCTAGTAACCTTGAGGGAGATACAACTGATATCCTTTTATTGGAAAATGTGCCGATAGATGACACCGGAAATATCTATCCAACTATTGTTGAGGCATGGGAACAAGCCACGGCGGTACGACAAGTTTATTGGCTGTGGCAAATTCTCCAACTTTGGACACCTCTATCAGAATTGGGATTTAGCCGCAGTTTACTATTAGTAGATAACTTGAGAGTCCAAGGTTGGTGTGTGCGACTGTTGGAACTTTACCAAACACCAGCAGATGAGAAGTTGAGTTTACAAAGTCTGGGGGAGTGTTGGCAGTTTTGGGTAGCGTCTGCAAAGACATCAGTAGCTAAAGGGTTACAAAACATCGTTCAGCAGATGTGTGAAACTGAAATTGAGTTAGAGGCTATTAATATTCAACTCAATAATTTATTACTAGCAGCTGCGGCAGAATTGCCATTAGTTTTGAAGGTGGCAGGCTCTACAGATATTGGCCCAATTATGGCGCAAAATGAAGATGCTTGCTACCCCAATGCTTTGAGTGATTTAGATGAACCTTTATTATCTCACTTGTCGATTGTTTGCGATGGCATTGGCGGACACGAAGGCGGGGAGGTTGCCAGTAAGTTGGCAGTGCAGTCTGTAAAGTTGCAAATTCGTGTTTTACTAGCGGAGGTAACAGAACAAAATGTATTTCTACCACCAGAGTTGTTGCAGGAACAATTAGAAGCAAGCTTGCGGGTAGTAAATAATGTAATTTGTGCCCGCAATAACGAACAAAAACGCCAAGGCAAAGAGCGCATGGCGACAACCATTGTCATGGCGCTGCAAGTTCCCCAACGAGTGCAGACAAGTACTGGATGGCAATCAAATAATACTCATGAACTTTACTTGGCTAATGTTGGCGATAGCCGCGCCTATTGGATTACTCGCAATTATTGTCAGCGACTCACAGTAGATGATGATGTGGCAACGCGGGAAGTACGCTTGGCTAAAAGTTTGTATCGAAAGGCACTTCTTAGACCAGATGCTAGTGCCTTAACTCAAGCATTGGGGACAAGAGATTCAGAATCTTTGCGTCTTAAGGTTCAGCGATTTATTCTCGAAGAAGACGGCATATTGCTACTCTGTTCTGATGGTTTAAGTGATAATAACTGGGTGGAACAATCTTGGCAAGATTATGCAATACCCGTCTTAACGGGGCAACTAACAGTTGAAGATGCTGTCCACAACTGGATTAACTTGGCAAACGAAAAAAATGGGCGTGATAATACGTCGGTTGTTCTCACTTATTGTCGTGTCTCCCCAGAATACTTGGTACCTGTGACTCCGGCGTTGCCAGAAGAGATTATAGAAGCAGAAATACAAGAAGAAGCAGAGGAACAAGAGGAATTAGTTTCCTTTACAGAAAGTTCGCAAACTTTGCTAGATTTGGATCTAGATTTAGATTTAGATTTGGATCTTTCAGAGGAACCAGTTACAAGCCCACGACTCTCACCAACCTTAATTAAAAAACCTAATTGGGGTAAACGTTTGGTAATGCTGGGGGGAGTCTTGGCGTTGCTTGTGGGAGGTACAAGTCTGGGATTATTTGCTTGGTGGCAAATTAATCCTCAAGGATTCCAGCAGATATGTCGGCAATTTCCTCAAAAAGTGCAGCAACTTTGTCCGCCTGAAAAGTAAGGATTGGGGATTGGGAAATAGCTTACCGAAAATTTGGGTCTAAGAGGTTGTTTGAAAAGTTTTTTTTATACGCCTAACCCTTGGAGAACCCCCTTTTTAAGCTGACTTTTCACGGTATCTGGAAAACCTCTCTCTAAATCTCTCTCCTTTTAGGAGAGAGACTTTGAATTTTCCCCCAACACTCGTAGGGAAGGGGGTTAGGGGGTTAGGTTTTTCGTGGCTTTTCCACATGATCTGAATTGTCAGATCAGCAAATTCTACTAACACTATCTGTTGTGCTGAGTAATAAAAAGATCCCCGACTTCTTTAAGAAGTCGGGGATCTGAGCCTTTGCTAGAGGTGACTCACCTACCCATTATCTTTATTACTTGCTAGGAAGCTTCAAGCCCCGACGCTCAAGAATTTGCCGCACCTCTGGGCTGGGATTGTAGTTATAGCCGTAGGAGGAGTTCTCAGAGTCGTCCATGATTTGAGGCGTGAGCAATACAATCACCTCATTGCGCTGGTTGGATCTATTTGTCTTTCTAAACAGCGCACCAATTAGTGGAAGATCACCCAAAATAGGAATCTTGGAGATGGTTGATCGGTCTTGGTCTTGAATGATGCCGGAAAGAATGAGCGTTTGACCATCTCGTAAGCGAATTAAGCCAGAAGTAAGCGATCGCTCAGACACTAAAATAATACTTCCATTTCCTGTATCTTGTGAGGCTGAAGGAGCGCTGACAGTAGGAGCAACCGATAGCGAAACAAACCCATTATCGTCAATTCGATCAATTTTGACACTCAAGGTTAAGCCAACTTTTTGTTTTTCAATTGTTCTTTCTGTCCTAGAACCACCAGAAGTATCCGTTGTTAGGAGGGTTATATTTCCCACTACTTCTTGAGTCAGGTTGACCAGAGCCTGCTGACCTTCTTGCACAATTAATGTTGGGTCAGTCAAAATCTTGGCATTACCATTTGTCACTTGAGCCTGCAAGCTACTCAAAAGACGCTTGGGGAATTGGTAAATAGACGGCAAGCTATATGTATATTGAGCAGGGGTCTGACCAGTCACCTGAGTAGTGTATTGAGTCGCTACACCAGTAACCGGGTTAAATTGAGTTGGTACAGATGTAACTGTTCCTGGAGTTCCTGCGGTATATGATGAAAGTCCTGGTTGCGTTGGGTTAGAGTTTACACCAGCACTAACTGCTCCTGTTGTTGGATTTTGTGTGTTAAGAAAAATATTTGCGCTACTAAGTGGATTAGCGGTTGTAGGTGTACTAGTCAGACTGTTTGCTACTTCAGAAGCAGTAGCTGGTCTGGAACCACCGAAATTAAAAGACGCCGCACCACCATCATTGCTAAAGTAGTTGTTGCCAATCCCAAAAGAAAAGCTAGTGTTGTAGTCCTGGGTGTTATTGAGGTTAACATCAATAATTTTGACGTTAACTACTACTTGACGACGGCGGATATCAAGCTGAGTTAGTTGAGTCATCGCCATCTCAACTAGTCTGGGAGGGCCAATCAAGGTCAAAGAATTAGTGCGCTCATCTCCTAATGCCTGTAAACCTCTCAGCAATGGGTTAGAGTCTTTAAAATCAACGCGTTGAGTTTCAACTTTGGTTTCCGTCGTCGTCTGAGCTTGGGTGATGGGAGTAGCTGCATTCCCAACAGCCACAGCACTAACACTGGTAACTTGTCGTTCGCGGCTGATGGCACTTTCTGCTCCCAAGCCAACCAAAAAGTTGATAGCAACTCCTACCGTTACCTGATTGAGTCGCAGGTTACGCATAACCATGTCACGGGTGGAATTGGGTAGTTTCGGCCCAACAAAAATTGTGCGATTACTGCGGTTAGCCTCTAAACCACTCAGGCGCAAGACGTAGTTAAACACATCTTGCACTGGCTCGTTTTCTATATCTAGAGAGATTGTTTGAGAGGTTGCTTGTGCATTAGCACCACCAGCACCTTGCTCACCTCCGATATAAGCCAGGTTGAGATTAGCTGCACGGGCCAGCAATGACAAAACCTCACGCACTGGGGCATCTCGCAGCACTAGACGAGGTACACGTTCCTGAGTTGCTAAGTCAATGGTGCTAGGAGAAGCATCGGTAGCAGAAATAGCAATATCTCCCACTGGTGGGGCGACGGCTCTAGGTAAGAAAGCTGGAGCCTGACTCAGAGGTTGACCTGGCCCAGCAGGTTGTGCCGGTTGTCCGTCAATGGTGACTTGGGGGTTGGGAACGAGAACACCTGAATTTTGACCGGGTTGGGCTGGGGTAGTAACAGGCGGTGCTGTGGATGTTGGTGCTGTGGATATTGGTGCTGTTGGCGTTGGTGCTGATGCTATAGTGCCTGGGGATGGGCTAAAGCTGAGTGTAATTCCATTTGGCGATCGCACCACAGGTTGATTGCTAGGTGTGTTGTTGCTGCCAGTTACCGTCACTCGGATGCTATTGGCATCAAGCTGACTAACCTCAACAGAGGCAATTCCGGGTGCTGGGCTATCTTGACGAAAAGTATTACCTTGTGGTAATCGTAATTGAGTATTGATAATATCTGCGACTAAAGCCTTGCCTCTTTTTGTAGTGAAAACTTGGGGGCGCGAACCTGAAGAAGTTTTCAAAACAACGCTAACTCCACCATCAACTGGATTTAACTTCACATCAGTAACTTGACTAATTTGTGCCCAAACTGGTTGGGCTGCCAAAAATAGAAAAGCGGCAGTACCTAAAATAAAACTATTACCGTGAAGCTGTTTCACAGTTCATTCCTCACCTTATAAAACCTTGTTTACAAACAATTTTGAGTTTCAAACCCTCAATCTTCCCTTAGTCCGCGGAGGCGGACTTTGTTTGTGTAGCCGCGTTCGCCCTACAGCCCTTTGGGCATCCTACGGCAGGCGTGCCGGAGGCATCATTCGATTTGCCCTCGCTACTTTTTCGGGGCAGCTTTAGCTGCTGCTGCTGCGATTTCTTCTGGAGTAAGTGGCATCAATACCTGTAACTGGAATGATGTATTAATCGCTGCTGGACCTATGGGTTTCGACATTTTATCTAATGGAGATATTGCTTCGGCTGGAGCCAAAATTGATTGATAATCTTTAACTATTAACAATGGTTGTAACCGCTCAATGTTACGAATTATCGATTGTGTTTGTTCATAAGTTCCTGTAATTTCAGCATTGAAACTACTGCGTTTTAGCTTGTTGTCAACCTGTAGTCCTAGACTTCCATCGGTAACTGGTTCTGGTTTTTGAGAAACTGGCATAAATTTATTGAGTTTGGCTCTCACCGTACTCATAGAAGTTGGAGTATTGCCAGACTCAATTAAGCGGTTCAGATCCAACAACAATGTATCTAAGCTTTTTTCGTTAGCAAATAAACCTAAAACCTGAACTTTTTGCTGCTTTGCCTGCGCTAGTTCGTCTTTAACTTGATCAATCTGTTTGATATTGGCTTTTTTTTGCTGAATTTGCCCTTGCAGTTCGGAGGTTTTCGCCTGCTGCTGCTGATAGCTTTCCCAAGCTGGCATTAGCAGGCTTACCAATATATAACCTGCTCCCGCTAAACCAATTACCCCCACCAAAATCCCAATAATTTTTGGTGTAAAAGCAATACCAAAGACCACGGGGGATGCTGGCGTTTCCTGCGCGAATTCCCCACCTTGTTCGCCAAAATTTAAATCATCACTCAGCGTCATTTTAGAATGACTCCTGTTTGTTGGATACTACGAATTCGAGTCACTAACCCCACTGTGCCTTTTTTCTCCAACTCCCGGATTAATTCGGAAGCGGGAAGATCGTTCATGCTCGATTGGATGGTGTATTCAACTACTTGTGGGGGCTTAATTATTACACCATTAGGAGGTTGACCCACACTTGGAGGTAAAGGGGCATTTACTAATCCTGCCGTGATAATTCTGGTTTCTGTAGACTTCAAAAACTGAGATTGTTGTAAGCTCAATAAGAAATCATTCACATCGTTAAAAGAACGAGCCAATCCGGTAATTTCTAATCCCCCGGCGGGATTGTTTCGTGGCTGACCTGCGGCTACTGCAACTGGTGGCATTTGCTTAATGCTCTTAATTTGCACTGCTGCGGGGATGCGATCGCGCAAATCTTGCAACATTGCCGACCAAGGACGAATCTGATCAAATACAGTGACTAAAGCTTGGGTTTCTCCTTTAACTGCGGTCGTCTCGGCTTTGATTTTGTTAAGATTTCCGATTTCTGTATCTAATTTCTTGCTTTCCTGATCCAGTTGTGCTACTGTTCCCTCTAATTCAACAATCTTACCTTGCAACAACCACCAACTAACTCCCAATAAAGCTGGAAGACCTATACCTACTGCAACTCCCACATACACTAGTGTCAAATCTCCCGTAGGAAACTTTAGGCTGATTCCTCCCTTTCTGTCAGGCTTATTCTGGAATGCTGGACGGTCTTTAAGAAAGTTAACATCTAGGCTGTACATTTTGTTATACCTCCCGCATTCCTAGACCAAGTACGATCGCTAAACCAGAGCGTTGTACCTGTGGATATTTCTCAGTGTCAACTTCCAAAGACAAAGCCCCGATTGGATCTATTTGGGTAGTTGGCAAGCTCAATCGTTGGGTAAAGAATTCATCTAGCTGTTGAAGTCCACCACCTGGTCCAGCTAATAAAATCTGCGCTACCTCCAAATTTTCACTTTGATTGAGATAAAAATCGATGGAACGGCGCAGTTCATCTGTTAGTTCTCCCAATACTCTCAATATGGCTGCCATACCAGGATCGAGTTCGGTAACGCCGGTTTTTCCGCCGTCTAGGGAAGTTTGGGGAATGATCATTCCGTGTAACAGTTCCATATCTCGTGATGTGGGTAAACTCATTGCCCTTGCTAAGGCAGTTTGCATTTGATAAGTCCCGATTGGGACTGTGCGCGAAAATTGCGGCACTCCATTAACGATGATGGCGATTTCTGTACTATCGAACTCGATATCAACTAGTACTGCTGCTTCTTGCGGGCCAAATTGTCGCAGTTGTTCACGAATAGTCCGAATCAGAGCAAAACTGTTAATTTCTAAAACATCGATTTGTAATCCTGCCTGCTCGAATGTACTTATATAGGTATCCGTTATCTCCTTGCGGGTGGCAACTAGGAGGACGTGTACTTTTTCAATGCCGTCTTCATCTACAAAGTACCCAAGTTTCTGATAATCTACATCAGCCTCTTCACGAGGATAGGGTAAATATAAACCTGCTTCATGGTTCAGTACCATTTCTCGCAGTTCTTTGTCATCTAACTCTGCTGGCACTGGTATGATCCGAACGATGGAATCTCGTCCTGGTACACCAGTAGCAACGCGAGAAGTTTTGATTTTGCTTTCAGCTAGGGCTTGCTGGATTAATTGCGCCATTGCTGGGGGGTCGCTGATTTGACCATCGGTAACTATGCCTTCTGGAACTGGTACTGATATAAAGGTTTCTAGTTTCAAGCCTTGACCATGCTTGCGTAACTGAACTACATTTACCCGTTCGGGAGCAAGTTCAATACCGACCCCTTTTTTCGATTTGCTAAACAGACTAGTGAAACTTTTTACCACAGTTGTGCCCGATGGACTGCTAAATTGAAAATTTAAATTTGTTGTGGTAGAGACGCTATATATTACGTCTCTACGGGTAATTTATTTAGCCTATAATCTCAACAATTCTGTCTAAGCTTTTCACACTGATCAAGCGTAAAAATACTGGGAAAATGATTCAATTGCGAAAATTTAAACAACTTGTTGCTTTGGTACTGCTTGGCTTATTAACCAGTTGGATGGTAAGTTGCAGTACAGGTAATGTTAGTAAAAGTACAAAACCAGCTACTTCAGGAACGGCAACTGTTGAGTTTTGGACAATGCAACTCCAACCTCAATTTACCGACTACTTCAAAAGCCTAATTGCGAATTTTGAATCACAAAATACTGGTATAAAGATTAACTGGATCGATGTACCTTGGGCGGCAATGGAGAACAAAATATTAACAGCTGTCTCCGCAAAAACGCCACCTGATGTAGTTAACCTGAATCCGGGTTTCGCTTCCCAACTTGCCGGACGAAATGCCTGGTTAGATTTAGATGCAAAAGTCCCAAATGATGTACGTTCCTCCTATCTGCCGAATATATGGGAATCTTCCACGCTTAATGGCAAGAGTTTTGGGATTCCCTGGTATCTGACCACACGGTTAACCATTTATAACACTGATTTATTAAAACAGGCAGGTATCAATAAAGTCCCTGCAACCTACGCAGAATTGGCACAAGCAGCGCAACAAATTAAAGATAAGACTGGCAAATATGCCTTTTTTGTGACTTTCGTACCGCAAGATTCTGGTGAGGTGCTGGAATCTTTGGTGCAAATGGGAGTCAACCTAATAGATGCTGATGGGAAAGCGGCGTTTAATTCAGCACAAGGTAAGACAGCGTTTCAGTATTGGGTAGATTTGTATAAAAAAGGGTTGCTTCCTAAAGAGGCTTTAACCCAAGGACATCGCCACGCGATCGATTTATACCAATCTGGAGAGACGGCGCTTCTAGCTTCTGGGCCAGAGTTTCTGAAAACGATCGCTAATAATGCCCCAAAAATTGCTCAAGCTACGGGAATAGCACCTCAACTCACTGGTGATACAGGCAAGAAAAATGTCGCGGTGATGAATATAGTTATTCCCCGCGATAGCAAACAACCCGATGGCGCTGTGAAGTTTGCTTTATTTGTCACCAATGACGAAAATCAATTAGCCTTTGCGAAAGCTGCAAATGTCCTACCTTCTACAATCAAAGCCCTGTCTGATAGTTACTTTAAAGATGTTCCAGCTAATGCTTCAATAATCGAAAAAGCGCGAGTTATGACTGCTAAAGAACTGCAACACGCAGAAATATTAACCCCTACTTTGAAGGATTTCAACAAACTGCAAAAGGCAATTTACGAGAACTTGCAAGCAGCAATGTTAGACCAGAAGACTGTAGATAAAGCTGTAGAAGATGCGGCGCAAGAGTGGAATCAAAGGTAAATTTGGGGATTGGGGATTGGGGATTGGGGACTGGGGATTGGGGATTAGGGATTGGGGATTGGGGATTAGGGATTGGGGATTGGGGATTGGGGATTGGGGGATTGACAAGAAATAAATTATCCATCTTGTGGGGTGGGCAACATGAGCGCCCTAAATCTGGGACGGGTGGGGACACCCATCACACAAAAAATTTGGGATGTTTTTTTATTTGTCAGTCCCTGGGTATGGGGCATTGGCGATTGGGTTTAGTAGTCTTCCTATTCCCTGTCTGACTTTTCACGTTATGTGGAAAAGCCATGAAAAACCTAACCCCCTTCCCTACTAGTGGTCTGTCAAGTCTAAGGTTGTGGGTTTCGACTTCGCTCAACCCACAGATGAACGAGTGTTGAGCGAAGTCGAAACACGGTGCTCATGCACAAATTTGGTTCTGACAGACCACTAGTGTTGGGGGAAAATTCAAAGTCTCTCTCTTTTTAGGAGAGAGATTTAGAGAGAGGTTTCTCAGATACCGTGAAAAGTCAGGTTCCCTATTCCCTATTCCCTATTTGCCATTTGTAAAAAATCGCCTACTAAATAAAGGGAACCACACAAAACGATTAAATCGTCTGTGGTTGAGGTTGCGGCTTCTAATGCTGTGAATAAATCTGGATGGATTTGGCGATCGCTTAATTCGGGACAGAGGTTGTAAGCTAGGTTTGATAATTCCTGTAAATCGGCGGAAGTTCTACCTGGCCAGGGTTCTACTGGTATTGGCACTAAATAAAGGCGATCGCCTGGTCGCAGTAAGGCGGTAAAAATATCAGTATGATCTTTATCGGCAAACATTCCCATAACCCAATTGATGGGTTTGTGGTTAACTGCGTCTAAGCTATCGACATACTGGCGAAGAACTTGGGCGGCGGCGGTATTATGAGCGCCATCAAGTAATAATTGATGGTTGTTCCAGGTAGTCCATTGCATCCGCCCTGGCCATTGAGTTTTTGCTATGCCGTTAATTATGGCTTCTTCATCAATCTGCCAACCTGCTTGTTGGAGAATTTCTAAAGCAGCTAAAGCCAAGGCTGAATTAGTTAACTGAATCTGTCCCGCTAAGGGCAAAGGGTATTTAATTAATTTGGAATTTTGAATTGTTTCATACTCTGCCCATCCTGTAGCGATTTGACGGGCGGGTTGAGGCGTAAAAAGTGGGCATTGTAATTCTAAAGCACGCGATCGCACCACCTTGTCTGCCTCTGGTGGCAATTGCCCAACCACAACGGCACATCCAGGTTTGAGAATACCTGCTTTTTCTCTAGCAATATCAGCAATGGTAGGGCCAAGTTGCTGCCAGTGTTCCCGGCTGATAGAAGTGATGATCGTAACTAAGGGTTCCAAACAGACATTTGTCGCATCTAAGCGCCCTCCTAGTCCAACTTCTACAACAGCTACATCAACTTGCTGCTGGGCAAAATATAACCAAGCAGCTGCCGTAATTACTTCAAACTGAGTTGGTTTACCATACTTTTCCCATAAACCTCGATCCCCCCTATCCCCCCTTTTTAAGGGAGGAACATAGCCCTTCAACAATGGGGAAACATAGCCCCCCTTAAAAAGGGGGGTTGGGGGGATCTCCTCGTCATCAGCACCAATAACTGCTTGGACTTTTTCTAATAATTGACTCAATTCTTCAGAAGAAATTGGCTGTTCATTCAGACAAATACGTTCTGTCCAATCGACTAAATGGGGGGAAGTGTAGCGGCCTGTACGATAACCAGCCTCAGTAAGTACCGAGGAAAGATAGGCACAGACAGAACCTTTACCATTAGTGCCAGCAACATGAATTACCGAAACTTGGTGATGGGGATTGCCGAGATTTGCCAATAGATTGACAATGCGATCGAGTCCTAGATGGACACCAAAGCGTTGCAGGGGTTGTATTACAGAATCGATATTCAAGGAAGGGAATGGTGAGAAATCAATTCAAAATTCAAAATTGAATATAAAAACTGGGGGTGAGGCAGACAAGGGATGAGGGAGAATATTAAACCCAATGCCCCATGTCCAATGCCCCATACCCCATTAATGAATTTAGGCTTCCCGATCCAAAAAGCCTTGAATTTGTCTTAAAGCCGCAGCACCAATATTAAACACTGCCCAGCTAGCGGCAATGGCAACTGGTGCTAAAACGATCGCTATACGGAAATCGATATCCATATCTAGAACCCCTCTTTTAAGTAGAAATTAAAGTTTTGTCAACTGCACTCATTTTCATTTTTAGCTGAAGTGGGCAACTTTTCCCAACCTCTATGTAAAGAATGTTTAAATTATGGGGCATTGGGCATTGGGCATTGCTTATTCTCCCAGTCCCCAGTCCCCAGTCCCCAGTCCCCAGTCCCCAGTCCCCAGTCCCCAGTCCCCAGTCCTAGCTAAAACCAATATCAGTACCCTTACCAGCATGAACTAAAGCTAACTTTTGGTAACGTTTCGCGTGTTCAATCAGTTCTGCGGCTTCAACATCTGTTACTTGGCGTAATACTTTACCAGGAATACCGACAACTAGGGATAAAGGCGGTATATTTTTAGTTACCACTGCGCCAGCACCAATAATGCTACCAGCGCCCACTCTTACCCCATCTAAAATCACTGCGCCAATGCCAATCAAACTTCCACGCTCAATGTAAGCGGAATGTACTACAGCGCGATGCCCTACGGTAATATGATCTTCTAAAATTGTCGGAAAACCAGGAGCGCCATGTAGAATTACACCATCCTGAATATTTGTGCATTCGCCAATTTCAATCCGTTCTACATCTCCCCTAACCACTGCTCCATACCAAATGCTCACCCCTGCTGCTATATTTACCGAACCCATAACAATAGCATTGGCTGCGATGAAGGCAGCTTGAGAAAAATCAGGAGATGTCCAGTAAGAAGCGGTAGACACGATAGAATATGAATATAGTACCCAGGAACACTGGAGAAACTCCAACCTTTGAGGCTGGTTGCATAACCAGGATATCACAGCGTCAACCCTCTACGCTGAGGAAAACACTAGTGACAATGTTCCTGCCGCAACTCCGTGTCTATGCAGCAGTGAGCAAGGAACCCAAAGTGGTTGAGCCGAAGTGTAAAATCCAACCCACTAGTGCTGGTGAAGACAAAATTATGTTTGTACGCACTTCATGATGAATCCAGGTTTGCAGTACCCGATGTTTGGGTCGGAAATACAGTGTCCCCATTGTCGCCAGACTATTCCGGCGCTGACACTTACAGATACCTATTTGTGTTCGCGTCATGGCGCCTTTGAAGCTAATCCTAAAAATGGCGAGTTAGTCCATTTGCAATCGGGGCGTAATTGGCGAAGGTGGAATAATGAATGGTATAGACAGCATACTCATCCTGATGGTATTCGCTTTGAAATTCACGAAGCATTAGACAAGCTCTATACCCAAGGCTATCGAGCCACAAGAGTAATTATTGCTCGACGCTATCAGGAATTGATGAGTGGCTACTTGGAACGCAGCACACCTTGGCGTGCTGGACAACCAGAAGCTACTGCTGCCCGTTTGTACGGCTTACCGGTGGAGTTTAGCCCCGATACTTCAGAAGATGACTGTTGGGAAGTGATTAATTTTGACTTGGAAAAAGAGCCTGGTGTCCCTGTGCGCTACCCTTATTTCAGGTTGTTTGAGTAATGGTCATTTGTCATTAGTCATTTGTCATTAGTGAATAACAAAGGACAAATGACTAAGGACTAAGGACTAAGGACTAATTATGCATCACGCTTCTATTCGGACTGCCAATATTCATCGAGCGATCGCTTTTTACGAACATTTAGGGTTTACAATTTCGGAACGCTTTACTACAGGCTACACCCTAGCTTGCTGGATGGAAGGATTGGGCGGCAGAATTGAACTGATCCAAATTCCCGAACCCAAACCAGCCCCAGATGCCTTTGCTGATGAGCATTATGTCGGATACTATCATCTCTCCTTCGATTTAACTGAGATTACACCAGATTTACCTAGCTGGTTGACAAATTTACAAAAACGTGTATTAGTAGCTGCTGAGAGTCAAGCCGAAGAATTACAACCTTTGAAGGTATTATTAGAACCGACACAACAGCAAATAGGCGATCGCATTTACGAAGTAGCTTTCATCGCCGATACTGATGGCTTACCTCTGGAATTCATTCGGGTTTTAGCAAAACTCCCATAATTTAGCTTTTTTATTACCTTTGTTGCTAATATATTGTTTTTCTCTATTGTTTCTGAGGCAACAGATTTTTTATGTAAATTAATTTACACATATACGTGCTAAATACATATATATATTAGATTTTCTAGATTGTATAAATATCCTTTGCCTTTATTACTTTTAAGCCTATGGCCAGTAGCGGTTTTTTCTTTAGCGATCAACCTGCTCATAGCCAACATCCAGCTATATCTAACAAAGAAAAATATCAATCAACCTTGCTAACAAAAACAATAATGCCCTCAACACTGACAGAAAATGTCTGCAAGACAGTGCTGGAAAATGGTCTAACTGTCCTGACAAAGGAAGTTCATACTGCGCCAGTGGTGACGGTGCAGGTGTGGTATAAGGTTGGCTCACGCAACGAAGAACCGGGCGTGAATGGCATTGCCCACCAATTGGAACACATGATGTTTAAAGGCACTCTAAATCGTCCGATTCAATTTGGACGTTTGTTTAGTGCTTTAGGTAGTGATTCCAATGCTTTCACCAGTTATGATCAAACTGCATATTACGGTACTGTGGAACGAAACAAGCTGAAAGCGCTCTTGGTGTTGGAAGCAGATAGAATGCAAAATTCCCAGATTGAGCCAGAGCAATTAGCGAGTGAGAAGCGGGTAGTAATTTCCGAGTTGCAGGGTTACGAAAATAGCCCAGAATATCGTCTCAACCGCGCCGTCATGCAGGCGGTGTTTCCTAATCATGCTTATGGTTTGCCTGTAGGTGGTACTAAAGCTGATGTTGAGAAGTTTGAAGTTGAGCAGGTACAGAAATATTACCGCAATTTTTATAGTCCCGATAATGCCGTCTTAGTGATTGTTGGAGATTTTCAAACTGCAAATACCCTCGAAACAATTAAAGAAGTATTTGGGAAATTACCAAAGAAAGTGAGGAGTGAGGAGTTAGCTGACTTTTCACGCTATGTGGAAAAACAAACGCGAAACCTAACCCCCCAGCCCCCTTCCCTACCAGGGAAGGGGGAGAATTCAAAGCCTCTCTCCTTGCAGGAGAGAGGTTTGGAGAGAGGTTTTCCACATCCCGTGAAAAGTCAGAAGGAGTTAGGAGTTAAGAGTAAAAATACTGTTACCTCATCCCCCTCATCTCCCATCATATTGCGAGAACCAGGAGCAGGGCGGCTGTTACAAGTTGTGTATCCGCTACCCGATGCAAATCAACCAGATGTACCGGCGCTGGATGTGATGGATTACATCTTGACTGAAGGACGGAATTCTAGACTTTATCAGGTATTGGTGGAGTCGGGTTTAGCTAGTGAAGTTACAGCATCCGTTACCAGTTTGCGAGAATCTGGCTGGTATGAGGTGTTGGTAACGGCTGGTTCTAAAGAAGATTTGAAGAAAATTGACTCAGTGTTGAGCAGTGCGATCGCTAATGTAGCAGAAAAAGGCGTGACATCTGAGGAAGTTGAACGAGCCAAAACCCAATTAACAGCAGATGTAATTTTGAGTAACCGTGATATCACCTCTCAAGCAATGCGATTGGGCAATGACGAAACAACTGTTGGTGATTATCGCTACACAGACCTCTATTTGGCTGCTGTTCGTCTGGTGAAGCCGACGGATGTTGTCGCTGTGATCAACAAATACTTGACAAAAGGAGCCAGGACAGTAGGCTTTTTTGAACCAACCCAGAAGTTGATAACAGAAGTTGGTGACAAACCCGACTCAGCCCATACTACAGAAAATTTCTCTCCTGGCGCACCTGTGCTTTTGTCTGAGGTGGTGAAGTACTTACCACCTGTGGATTTGGCTACAGATGTGATCGCCCAAGTATTACCACAGGAATTTAAATTTACTAACGGACTGCGGATATTACTGTTACCAGATCATAGTACTCCCACCGTTACCCTGAGCGGACACATTCAAGCGGGGACGGAATTTGATCCAGACAATAAAGCTGGACTGGCTACTTTTGTGGCAGAGAATTTGCTCAGTGGCACTAATAGCAAGGATGTCTTAACTATTGCCAAAGTCTTGGCAGAACGTGGGGCGAGTTTAGACTTTCAAACCTACCGCGAAGGTGTGCATATTGAGGGCGATAGTTTAGCAGAGGATTTGCCGATACTACTGGAGATATTGGCGGATGTTGTTAAAAATAGTACTTTTCCAGTTAAAGAGTTGGAATTGCATCGCCAACAAACTTTAAATGATCTGCAACTGGAATTAGATGAGCCATCAGAAGTAGCTAGAAGAATATTTGTTCAGTCAATTTATCCGAAAAAACATCCCTTACATACCTTTCCCACAGAGGAGAGTTTACAGCAGATTCAGCACCAGGATGTGATTGAGTTCAAAGCTAAACATTATCGTCCAGATACGACAGTGCTAGCGCTGGTGGGAGATTTTGATCTAGACAAAGTGCGATCGCTGATTCAAAATAAGTTTGGTAACTGGGAAGTTAGCGGCCAAGCACCCACATTAAAATATCCCCCGGTGGCAATGCCGGAGAAAATAGTCAGTATAAACCCAGTTTTAGCAGATAAAACCCAAGCTGTTACATATATGGGTTATACAGGCATTAACCGTTATGATCCTCGGTTTCATGCCGCCTTAGTCTTGAATCAGATTTTGGGAGGCGATACCTTATCTAGTAGACTAGGTGCAGAAGTGCGCGATCGCCAAGGTTTGAGCTATGGAATTTATAGCTACTTCCAAGCCGGGAAGAATGCCGGGACATTTTTGATTGAAATGCAGACTAGTCCAGAAGATAGCATTAAAGCGATCGCTAGCACCCGCCAAATACTACAGCAAATCCATCAACAAGGCGTTACCGCACTGGAAGTAGAAACAGCTAAACGCACTCTCATCAGCAACTACAACGTTTCTCTGGCAAACCCAGAAGAATTAACAGATAGAATTCTGATGAATGAGGTATATGGACTAGATAAAATAGAATTGCACTCCTTAACTGATAAAATCCAGAAAGTCACTCTTAACCAAGTTAATCAAGCCGCTCGTGAGTTACTCCACCCAGATAAAATCGTGGTTGTCACTGCTGGACCATCTGTGTTAGTAGATAAAAGCATTAAAGGGACTTCCAAATAAAAAAATATCAAATTAACTCTTGTGGGGTGGGCTGAAAAGCTCGCCCTGATTATGTAACTTGAATGCCGATTAGCTTAGTACTTTGTCAAACTAGGTTTTGAAGGAGTCTTAGCTTGAATTTAAGCGTATATCCTCCCCACTCCCCACTTTCAAGAAGAAACAGCTTTCAAATGTGGGATATGAGACAGGTAGTTCGAGTCAATAACCCGATTCCGCCCAGTATTTTTAGCCTGTAACAGACATTGATCGGCACGATGCAGCAGACTCTCTCCTTGCTCATCATCCTCAGATCGGAGAGAGGCTGTGCCCAGGCTAATGGTGATATTAATTGTTAGTTTATTGTTGAGTGCAAATGGTTCGTCGCTGATGATGCGATTGAGACGACGGGCTACTAATAGTGCTTCGTCATCGCTAGTGTTAGCTAGAATAATTACAAATTCTTCGCCACCATAGCGAAATGCTGTATCTTGACAGCGCAGATTGTGGCGCAAACGCTGACATAATACTTGCAAAACGCGATCGCCTACTAAATGCCCGTGAGTATCGTTAACTTTTTTGAAATGATCTACATCCAGAATAATCAAACTCAGGGAATTTTCTTGAGTCCTAGCTCTTTTAATTTGCCTGGGTAAGTCCCATTCTAAAGCACGGCGATTATTTAATTCTGTCAAGGAATCGGCTAAGGCGATCGCAGATAACATATCATTTGCCCGAATCAAATCTCGGTATTTTTGTGCTTTCCGCAAGCCAACTGTCAATTGAGCAAGTATTAGTCCATGATTGGCAGTCAAGTCTGTCAAGCTATGATCTGTTTTTTCTTCAATAAGATGCCAAATATAAGCATCGGCTCCTTGCTTTAGTGCTGCGGCACTCATCTCCAATTCCCTGTGCCAACCCTTATTTCTCTCAGTCATCAGCTGGGGACGATCCTCAAAGAGAATACAGTATATCCACGATAGTTTTGTCTGGTCTTTCAACCAACTACACAGTTCCATACTGCAATCCAGGCTAGCCTGTACCAGTATTATATCGGGAGGTGTGATTTTAATTCGTGACACTGCCTGATTCAGATTGTCTATAACTTCTACACTATAAGCAGTCCCATAACGGATCTGATCTGGAAGTGTGGCGATAAAATTATTTTTTCCAAAGATCAGAATAGAAATATTCATTGGTTTATTTTTTATCCTATTTCAACTTTAAAGAGATTGACTTGATTAACTTACTGCACTTATTACCTAATACTAAATATGATATTCTAGGCTGAGTTATATTTTTTGATATATGATTTTACAAATGCAGATTCTACAGTTATTTTTCAAATTAAATCTCCTTTTAAGGCTTTGTAAGGCTTTATATTTACTACTACAATTTCTGAAATATCCTCTTCTGACAACTAATGTCTTCTTTACAGTTTGTTTTTAAAACAGTAAAAATACTGAATATTATTTGGTTGCCTAAAACTCCTTACTGGAGTTTCTTAAGTGTTATTTTGCTAATTAAATTGCCAAAAAAATAGTTTTTCATAACCATCACATCAGAGAGCTAAATTTCTTCCTAAGTAGAAAAATAAAGAAAACATAAAAATTTTCATCTAATTGTCAAAACCATTTTTTTATTGAATTAAAAATGTTATTTTTCATATAACATTTCAGCCTTTTTCTTTAAGAATTAGGCTTTGATCAATAATCAATGTAAGAGTTTAATTGCCAAAAAGATCCGGATCAAATAGACAATAGGACTATTACCTACTATGAATAGTAGGCTGATGGCACTAACATCCCCGACAATTACAGATCGAATTTATCGGGCAAAAATTTCCAATTATAAGTCAGCGAAGAGGAAAAGTGTCAAAACCTGCCCCTAAGTGGGTAAATTACTTTTATTCCGCCTGTAGAAAGGGCGGAATAAATATAGAAAATCTTGTGAGCTTCGCCTGAGATATTACTACAATGTAAACTTCTGTGAAAAGCTAGAACCTGATCAATAACCTTCGACTGTGTAACCAGCAGCAACAATTACCTGTTTGATTGACTCCTCAGAAGCTGCGGATTCCACTGTGACAGTTTTAGCGTTAACATCGACATCCACCTTGGCATCAGGTTCCATAACGTGGATAGATTCAGTAATGGTTTCAGCGCAGCCCTCACAAGCAATATTTGATACTTTCAGTTTTAGTGCCATTTGTTACCTCAGTATGTGAATTTGACAGTATTTCTTAAGGATTAATGTTAAGCCTTGAAATGCAATCGCGCATCCTACCAGAGTCAGGTTATGGTGTAAAAGCGTCCTAATCGCTGCATTTTGCTCACCGAATGGCAAAATTCGCTGGCAGTAATATGAAAGAAAATGCAAGAATATATGAAGCTATTTATGAAAATACACTTATCTAGTGCCGCTACGCCCAAGTCTCAAGTTAAAAACACCTATGTCTTCAAATCCCCAGTACCTAAGCGGTAACGAAATTCGCCAGATATTTCTCGACTTCTTTGCCCAACGGGAACACCAAATCCTTCCAAGTGCCTCCCTCGTGCCAGAAGATCCAACCGTGCTGCTGACGATCGCGGGGATGCTACCATTTAAGCCGATATTCTTGGGGCAGCGCACACCAGAATTTAAGCGGGCTACGACTTCGCAAAAGTGTATCCGCACCAATGACATCGAAAATGTTGGACGCACTAAACGGCATCACACGTTTTTTGAGATGTTGGGCAATTTCAGCTTTGGTGATTATTTTAAAGAACAAGCGATCGCTTGGGGTTGGGAAATCTCTACACAAGTGTTTGGCTTTTCCCCCCAAAATCTCGTCGTCAGCGTTTTTGAAGAGGATGATGAAGCCTTTGGAATTTGGCGCGATCAAATCGGTGTGCCGGTAGCCAGAATTAAACGCTTGGGCGAAGATGATAACTTTTGGGTATCTGGCCCCACTGGCCCTTGCGGCCCTTGTTCGGAAATTTATTATGACTTCCACCCAGAACGCGGCGACGAAAATATAGATTTAGAAGATGATACCCGATTCATCGAGTTTTATAACCTGGTGTTCATGCAATATAACCGGGATACTTCCGGGAATTTAACGCCACTGCAAAACAAGAACATCGACACCGGCATGGGTTTGGAGAGAATGGCGCAAATTCTCCAAAAAGTGCCTAATAACTACGAAACTGACCTAATTTTCCCAATTATTCAAACAGCAGCCCAAATTGCTGGTGTTGATTACCACAGCAGCGACGAGAAAACCAAAACTTCCCTAAAAGTCATTGGCGATCATGTTCGTTCGGTTGTCCACATGATTGCTGACGAAATCCGCGCTTCCAATGTGGGGCGGGGTTATGTGTTGCGGCGGTTAATTCGGCGGGTGGTGCGTCATGGCCGATTAATTGGAATTTCTGGCGAATTTACTACCCAAATTGCTGAAACTGCGATCGCTCTTTCCGAATCAGCTTACCCCAATGTGCGCCAACGCGAAGCAGCAATTAAAGCTGAGTTGCAACGGGAAGAATCCAATTTCCTCAGAACTCTAGATAGAGGCGAAAAACTTCTAGAAGAAATCATCCAAGAGGTGAAACAGCGAGGGGAAACTCAAATTAGCGGTGAAAGTGCATTTACCCTCTATGACACCTACGGATTTCCCCTGGAACTTACTCAAGAAGTTGCCGAGGAAAATAATCTGACAGTTGATGAGGCGGGATTTAATATCGAAATGCAAAAGCAGGTGGAACGTGCCAAAGCAGCACATGAAACCATCGATTTAACTGTGCAAGGTTCCCTCGACAAACTAGCAGAACACATCCAAGTTACCGAGTTTTTAGGCTATATCCAATCGGCGGCAACTGCGAAAGTTGAAGCGATTTTAGTAGAAGGTGTTTCCCAAGAAGAAGCAGAAGCAGGGACACAGGTACAAATTGTTCTTGACAAAACGCCATTTTATGCTGAATCTGGCGGACAAATTGGCGATCGCGGTTATATCTCTGGTGATGGGATCGTTGTTCGGGTGGAAGACATGAAGAAAGAATCTGATTTCTTTGTTCACTTCGGACGCATAGAACGCGGTACACTGCGCGTAGGCGATAATGTTACAGCCCAAATTGATCCGGCTTGTCGCCGTCGCGCCCAAGCTAACCATACCGCAACGCACCTGTTGCAAGCGGCTTTGAAAAAAATCGTTGATGATGGCATATCTCAAGCTGGTTCTCTGGTTTCCTTTGACAGGTTGCGCTTTGACTTCAACTGTCCCCGCGCGTTGACAGCAGAGGAAGTTCAACAAATTGAAGAACAAGTGAACACTTGGATTGCCGAAGCACATACTGCAAAGGTGGAAGTATTACCTTTAGCAGAGGCGAAAGCTAAGGGTGCTGTTGCCATGTTCGGAGAAAAATATGGCGATGAAGTGCGGGTAATTGACTTCCCTGGCGTATCAATGGAACTATGCGGTGGGACTCATGTCAGTAATACGGCTGAAATTGGCGTTTTTAAGATTATCTCAGAAGCTGGTGTGGCTTCTGGAGTGCGGCGCATTGAAGCTGTATCAGGGCCAGCAATCCTAGATTATCTCAATCTGCGGGATAAAGTAGTTAAAGATTTGAGCGATCGCTTTAAAGTTAAACCCGAAGAATTACCAGACAGAATCACAAGTCTGCAAAGCGAACTCAGAAATAGCCAGAAAGAATTAGAAACCTTAAAGGTGCAGTTAGCGATCGCCAAATCTGACAGCTTGTTACAAACAGCAGAAACAGTAGGCGATCATCGAATTATCGTCGCCCAATTAGAAAATGTTGATCCAGAATCCTTGAAAACCGCAGCCGAACGCTTATTGCAAAAAATCGGTAACGGTGCAGTGGTACTGGGTTCTATTCCTGAAGAAGATAAGGTTAGCATAGTAGCAGCTTTTAGTCCCGAAGTCAATAAAAAAGGTTTGCAAGCAGGTAAATTTATCGGTGCGATCGCTAAAATTTGCGGCGGTGGTGGCGGCGGAAGACCGAACTTAGCCCAAGCCGGCGGACGCGATGCAAGTAAATTACCAGATGCATTAGCACACGCGGAAAGTGATTTAAAGTCCGCGTTGGGTTAACTATCTGGGGACTGGGGACTGGGGACTGGGCAAGAAAATATGAGTAATATCAGGTTCAGTTAAGGGACTTCCAACAAATAAATTATCCAATCTTGTGGGGTGGGCATCTTGCCCGCCCTTAGCTGTGGGCGGGCAAGATGCCCACCCCACAAGAAATAGTTGAGTATTTTTTTATTTGTCAGTCTTCTAAGAATCTCTTAAAGTCCCCCAATTTATCGGGGGATTTAGGGGGATCTAAAAAATTAAGAGGCTAAACGAGTAGTTTGAAAACACGCCCCAATGCCCAATCCCCAGTCCCCAATCCCCAATCCCCAATTCAACCAGAGATAAAAGCGATCGCTATCCCCAAAAAAACTTAACATTAACCATAGAAGTGTTAATTTTTCATCATACAAACTCATGGGTTACTACATCGCTCCCCGATTTTTGGACAAACTTGCTGTCCACATCACTAAAAACTTTTTAAAGCTTCCTGGCGTGCGAGTACCCTTGATTTTGGGAATTCATGGACGCAAAGGTGAGGGTAAAACATTTCAATGTGAGTTAGTCTTCGAGAAAATGGGTATCGAAGTGACTCACGTATCAGGCGGCGAATTAGAAAGTCCCGATGCGGGAGATCCAGCGCGGTTGATTCGGCTGCGCTATCGAGAAACCGCAGAACTGATCAAAGTACGCGGCAAAATGTGTGTACTGATGATTAACGATTTAGATGCCGGCGCTGGACGCTTTGATGAAGGCACTCAATATACTGTAAATACCCAGTTAGTGAATGCCACACTGATGAATATTGCTGATAATCCCACAGATGTGCAGTTACCGGGAAGCTATGATTCCACACCTTTAAATCGTGTGCCGATTATTGTCACAGGTAATGATTTTTCTACCCTCTATGCACCGTTAATTCGGGATGGACGGATGGATAAATTCTATTGGGAACCCAATAGAGAAGACAAGGTGGGAATTGTCAAGGGGATTTTTGAACCAGATGGACTCTCAGCAAAGGAAGTTGAACAGCTAGTTGATACTTTTGTCAATCAATCCATTGACTTTTTTAGCGCTTTGCGATCGCGCATTTATGACGAACAAATCCGCAACTATATCCATAAAGTCGGCTTTGAGCAGGTATCCTTGAGTGTGGTTAACAGCACTGAAGGGCCACCAGAATTTAAAAAGCCCGATTTCAGACTGTCTCACTTAATCGAGTCTGGTAACTTCCTCGTTGGTGAGCAAAAACGGGTGGAAAATTCTCATTTGGTTGATGATTACAATCGACTAAATCGAGGGAGAAATTCTCAATCTGCACCACCTGCTGCTGTCACCCCAATTAGTCAGCCGTCAAATGGTGCAACCCAAGAAACAAAAACTAATGGATTCCAGAAACAGGAAGCATCGAGTACCCATTTAAGCTTAGATACACAAGCTCAAATTAGGCAATTATTATCTCAAGGTTACAAAATTAGCATTGAACACGTAGATGAGCGCCGCTTCCGTACAGGTGCTTGGCAAACTTGTGTTCATAGCCACATTGATGCCGAGTCTGATGCAATCTCAAATTTGGAATCAACTTTAACAGAATATAGCGGTGAGTATGTGCGTTTAGTAGGTATTGATCCAAAAGCCAAGCGGCGGGTAGTGGAGACAATTATTCAGCGTCCCAATGGCAAAAATTAGCACTCAGTTAAGTTATATTATCTCCGCTAAATTACAAAACTTACGCAAACAATAGCCAATACCCTGATTTTCATCTGTAGAGGAAATTCACTAATTGCCCCTACAGATGAATTCTAACCTTCTAACTACAAGTATTTGCCGAAGCTGAGTTCACTCTTGTTAAATCACCAGTGAATATTGCTGTGTATTGATAAGGTGATGAACCAGAGCAAATCATCGAATTTGTATCAGTGCGACGGGGAGTCCACCATGATTTTGCTTGCACAGTTAAATTTGTGCCATCCCATGATAAGTTGTTGACAACTAAAGAGTTTGTTTGTCCATTATCCGCCTTTTTAGCAGATAAAAATGTGGCATAAGAAACATCGCCATTATCTGGATTAATCCGGGCTATAACTGCGACTTTTGGCCCGCCTCCGCTACCATAGCTAGACAACCAACGCCCAGAGGCAAAGCGGCGAAAATCATTACCAGACTGACTGCCAGTAGAAGAGTAAACGCCATATAAAACATTGCCCCCATCCCAATACAATCCGTAACCTGTACCATCGTCGTTTGTTGTTTCGTAATCAGTATGGCACCATGTTTTTATGCCATTATTGAAGCGGATAGTTATAGGGTTTTTGTTATTTGAGAATTGCTGATAACCAATGTAAAAGCTTGTTGCTCCATTAACTACTCTAGACCCATTTTTGGCTTTGATTGTCGCTTCACTATCATTGCAACTGAATGTCACACCACTACCGATAGATGAATTTACAGTTTCGGCGAAAGCTGGAGGAGCTTTTTGGATGATTACTAAATCAGCTATTAGTAATATAGATAAAGAAAAACCTGCAAAAAACTTCTGTAATTTGCGAGAATAAATCATGGTATAAACCTGCCGAGAAAGTTCAAAGGGAAAGACCGTACAACTATAAACTCTAATTGGTATTTAGACAAGTCTCTTTTTTTTAATCCCATTTTATAACATTCTCAATACTACGAAAAATGAGACTATAGGACAAACTGCATAATATAATATGTATGAGAATGCCTGATATTAGCTGTATGTAATTGTTCCCGATCAAGGAGCATCAATGAATAAAATAAATTGGCATAGGCTATGGCCTAGGGTGCTTTTAGCAAGATAGGTTATTTCCGGGTTTTATTAATCATTACTTTGATGGTAGATAGATTCGCGCTTTACCTCTACCACAAATCCGCTAAAGGTAACGGAAAACGAATCACAGAGGACGCAGAGGTCACGGAGAAATGAGAGTTTGAGAGGGTTTTTGCGTAAGTCCTAGTTTAGTAAAATTATTGAATAATAATATTTGATCGGCATGAGTGAAACTACCCAAAATTGCCAGTTGACTGCTTTCGGCAAGGGATACTCAACGATGTTTAAGTGTCAGTGATGCCAAGGTGGTGACTCAATATTAGCCAATGATATGATGTCCGCCAAATCACCCATAATAAACAGTTTGTAGTGGGGACTTCAGTCCCGAAAGCCAGGACTAAAGTCCTTACTACGAACATTTTTATATTCAGGTTGATTAACCGGACATGATATGACAAAGAAATTTGGATAAGCCAATCTCACCTAAACCATCTCAAACTCTAATTGATGACTCTTGAGAAAATCATGGGTGAAATGATCCACCACATTTGTATCAGCTAGTTCTAAATTATAAAAATCCACAGATGTATGATCAAAATGGGGTCCAGCGTGCCAAGTACCCTCATGTAGCTTGATAAAACAATTGCCCGGAATACGGAAAGCAGCAATATCCTCTAATGCTGGTTCATTCACATCATTATCAGGAGGACAAACTGCAATTAACCAATCCTTACCTTCTAAAGAACCCAGACATTGAGTGCATTTCTGATGGCGAGTAATTTTGTGAAACTTTCGCCCTCTCTTCTCCAACCGCATAACATAAAATCGGGGAATCCCGTTTTGCAGGTTTAATTGGGCATCTTCCCCATCATAAACTTTGCCATCAAGACTTGCAAAAATCACCTGTCCATAAGGCCGAAAGTTTTCAGAAGTCACCCATTGTGCCTGTAATTGTTGGACTGTCTTTGATGTACTCATATCAAATCTGGGAGAAAGATTACTTAAGTTTATTTTCGCCCAAAATGACTGATTTTTATACAGTCATCATGGTGACTTCCTGAGTTGAATTGCCCGACATGATCAAAAAATAACCTCAGCTAGCGAGATAACTACGTACTTGTTCCTTTTGGCGGCGGAGGAGACTAAGAGCTTTTTGCTCTATTTGACGCACTCGTTCTCGACTAATACCCATGCGATCGCCAATCTGTGCTAAAGAAAGTTCATAGCCATCAGTTAGACCAAAGCGCAAGGTTAATATTTCTCGCTGCTGGGGAGACAACTTTGCCAACAAGTCTTGTAAATCTTGGTGGAGAGATTCTTCAACAGCATAGTCTTCAGGAGAAGGTCCATCATCCTCCAGTATGTCCTGCAACTCTGTATCTTGTTGTTCACCAACTCGCGCTTCTAAGGAGAAGGGTTGACGGGCCAAGTACAAACACTCTCGAACTTGGCTGGGTGTCAAAGATAACGCAGTAGCAATTTCAGCAGTGGTGGGAACGCGACCTAACTGTTGAGATAATTCTCGTTGCACCCGCTTAATTTTGTTCAGTTTCTCAAAGACGTGGATCGGTAAACGAATTGTACGTCCTTGTTGAGCGATCGCTCGTGTGATTCCTTGACGAATCCACCAGTAAGCGTAGGTAGAAAACTTATAACCAAGAGCGGGATCAAATTTATCCACCCCTCGCTCTAAACCCAAAGTACCTTCTTGAATTAAATCCATGAATTCCAGGTTGCGGTGCTGGTACTTCTTCGCTACTGCTACCACTAAGCGGAGATTAGCCTGAATCATTTTCTGTTTGGCTTGGTGTCCTTGACTTAGCTGTTGCTTTAGCACCTCAACACTTAACTCCACCTGAACTGCCCATTCTTCGAGGGTGGGTTCGTGGTTTAATTTCACAGCCAATTCTTCCTTAGCAGCGAGTAAATTCATCATCTGCTGCACCTGTTGGGCAAAAATAACCTCTTGTTCGCGAGTCAACAAATCTACACGCCCGATCTCTTGCAGATAACTACGCACAATATCATCTGTAGCTCGAGGCTTTTTATCTGCGACTAAACTTTTTTTCTTCGTTTTTTGAACTTCGGTATGTGGAGATGTTAAGCTGCTCATGGTTATTTGCTCCTCTGTAACGTCATCAATTTATTGGTATCAAGTCTAGATATTCAGACCCATAGCCATTTCACACTGCTAATCAATTGGCAATACTGATGAATTCTGGTCTATGATACATTACAAGTCAATTGTTGGAGATAATAAACCCAAAATCAACCCACCCCTTAATACTAACATCATCACCAGTGACAAATCAATTACCTCAAGGATCATCAGCATATCTTTGGAAGTAATTACACTTATTTTTCTTGGATCTTTGCAGATTTTCAAACACAATTATATTTACTTTAGTTATCCAATATATTTACTAGGAAAAACGAAAAATTGACTAAGCAACAATTTCATTACCTCAATTAAAAATAACCAATGCCAACATAATTATGAATTAGTAACCCACAGAATATTTATTTTGTGGAAATTTCAAGAGTCTGGTTCTAGTTCAATGTAATTCTCATTAAATGGAAATTGATTAAATATAAAATGTCCATTTTCTCCCTCTAATTTTTTGCTAGATCATCTAATCATATCAAGCTGTGTACGCAGTGGGCGATCGCTAAACATCAAAGAAAGCACTTTTCCTACTCTCCTGCTTAAGAACAGCTTTCTTTAGGAGTCCGGTCAAATAGTTGTAGTTAGGGATTTAGGATGATTAGTACACGGATATCTGCGACAATTGCGCTGGTGTCCGCAGACATCTGTATTAAATACGGTATTATCAATGTAATTACTCCTGGATACATTTTCTGAATTAAAAGTAGTGACAGTGGTAACATTATCACCAAGGATAATACTTGGCAAGACAGGAACGCCCGCGATCGCCACTAATATCCTAATTGAAACGAAAATATTTACCTTTAGGAGTAGGTAGTTGATCCAACAAGATTCTTAAGTTCTGGAATAAGTCGGAAATTATCTGAGATTCTTAAGGACTCTTAAATAAGCAACATCTCACAACTTTATCGCTGACTCTCTTTCACCTTAAGTTGACACGAAAGCACATCTATGCAGATGATTGACTTATAGCAAAGATTTTCGATAAAATGGTACTATTTGAAGTTTTAATCTAACTCTTTAACCATTACTTTAGCAGATATTGGTTAAGAAAAGCATTCACCTGATTGGCGCATAACCCGACATTAACTGTTTTTCCGGCTTTTCTGAGAATATCTAATCCTTGACCATTATTGCGGAGGTCTGGATCAAGTATAGATACATATATTTCATGTATCCGACTATCTTCAGCGATCGCTAAGGCACAAGCTGGTGTGCGTCCATGAAAAGAACAAGGTTCAAGAGTTACATACATTTTCAAGAAGTTGAAAGTTTGTCCTTGAATCTGTTGAAGTGCGTTAGCCTCAGCATGGTGTTTTCCCGGTGCTTGGGTGTATCCTTGAGCTACTATCTTTTGGGCATCTGTAATTACACAGCCGACTGGTGGGTTAGGCAAACATTCCGGTAAAGCTTTTCTGCTTTGAGCTAAAGCAGCGAGCATAAATATTTCATCCATATTTTCGCGTAAATTATCTAGATAAATTACACTACCCTGAATTAGTTATTTCCTTCTTGTTAAAAAAGTTCCAATATCAAAACTTAGTAACTGTCACACTAATACCAGAATCGAGTTTAGGAACCTTGAGATACTCAACTGGCTCAGAACTTTGAGAACTTTGGGTATTTGTTGGGTTCTGACATTGCTTAAAGAAAGCCTCTGGATTCTTGATCAACTCAAGTGGGTTAATCTTTGGGCATTCTTGCTCCCGCACCAGTGAAACTGATTCAGCAGTTTGTTTTGGATTATTAGTCTGTCCAATAAAGTTATTCCATGTAGTGTTAATCGTGGCTGGTTGTGTTAATAAAACTTCAGCTTGATTGCGATCGTGAAACAGCTCGTTCAGAGCATCGCCTGTTGTCATGGGAACATTCTCTTGGTTGGCATCTGCCCTGTGGGGGAGAGCGAGTGTGCTAATCACAACGACTAAGATGATAGAAGAGGATTTCATAATTCAATCTCTCAACATTTAATGTCAGTTTAATAATAAAAATTGGCTAGATACAGAAACCAAAAAATAGCAACGTAGTGTCAGTACTTCAGATTAACACACGTAGCAAGAAGTATAGCTAAACTTCATTAAAAATTTAGTGACATCTAGTAGACTGTGGCGGAACTTTACCGATCTTTAGCAAGTTGCTCTGAGCAATTTGTCTGGTTTTCCGTTTTTTTTGAACATATAATTAGAACTATCAAGGTTTTTCGGATAGCGGCAGAAAGATATCGCCTTCATCCTCATATATATGAGCAAGTAATTTTCAGTATTTGTGGTTTAGTGAGATTAAGAATTGGTTCATTGGTTTTGCCAGCTTTATCCTAATGTTTAAAAGTAGGTGCCTTATGAATTAATTATCAAGATTTTTCTGGGGTATACTAAGCTAAAACACATCTAATTTGCATATTAAAATTTTCTCAACATCTTCTGGGGTGGGCATCTTAGCCGCCTTTATTATGCAACTTAAATGCCGATTAGCTTATCACTAATTGTCTCTAGCCCTCATTATTACGTTGATCCATTAGCAAGCGATGTCTACGACGGGCTACACCTACGCCTTCAATTCATTCAGCAAAAATCGTTCAACAGCTTGCTGTACTAATATAGTCGTATCAATTAGGTTTCTAGCTCTGGTTATGACAACTCAGTTTTCCTGGACTAAACAGTGGTATCCTATTATTCCTTTAAGCTACTTAGATATTTTGAATCCCACTCCTATCACTCTTCTGGGGAAAAAACTGGTGATTTGGAGAGACAAAAATCAAAAGTGGATAGTAATGGATGATGTTTGTCCTCATAAGTTGGCGCGACTATCTATGGGAACCATCACTGAAGATGGGAACTTAATGTGTAGACATCACGGTTGGTGTTTTAACGGTGAAGGGAAATGCACTAAAATTCCCATGTTGGCTGGTAGCCAAGCAGAAGTAACTGCTTGTGATAGTTTCAGGTCAAGAGTTACAACATATCCTACACAAGTTATCCAAGAATTGCTTTGGGTATGGCCAGATGAGAGTTTAACAGCTTTTGAAGATTGTAACTCAAAGCAGCCAGCTACCATACCTGAGTCTAAACTAGATATATCTGCCACCTCCTGGCACATGACAGAAGTTCCAGTTGGTTACACCGTGTCTATTGAAAGTACTTTTGATCCTTCTCATGCAGAATTTCTTCATGAAGGAATAGGTGTTTTTTCACCTAAAACAGCTCTGCCTATGGAATATTTTGAATCTGTTGGAGAAATATCTGCTCAAGAAGGTTTTACTCTCAAACATCAAGGTTACAATCTCTTCAACAAAGATATGGAGGCGATGCGAAAGTTTACTCCACCCTCTTGTAATACTACCATATATCGTTATCCCAACGGCAAAACTATTATTTTTCAGTTGTATTTTGTTCCTACACAACCAGGTTACTGTAGATACATTGGCAAGTTTATTTCTGATGGAAGTTTAGTTAAAAGAAATTTTTGGGATGAGATGCTCCCAAAGGATTTACAAACTGGGTTACAGCACTTATCTACATACAAGCTAAGTGACCAAGATTTATCAGCTATGCATTCTCAGGAAGTGAATCAGTCATCATTAGATAAAAAATGGCAAAAGGCATACTTTATGCCTTCTCCCTCTGACGTGGGTATTATAACTTTCAGAAAATGGCTAGACGAATTTGCTGGAGGTAGTCCTTCATGGCAAGGGTGTGTAGAAGGTAGTGTTAAACAATTGAGTGATGAGCAACTATATGACCGATGGCATAGACATACAAAGCATTGTCCAAGTTGTCGTAATTCTCTAGTTTTTCTAGAAAAGGTACAATTTTTGGCTAATATTTGCATTGTGATCTTTGCATTGTTAACATTGGTTTTTATTTCGATAGGTGTTCACCTAAGTTTAGTATTGATATCAACCATGATTGCAGTACTGAGTTGTTTTTTATCATATAAATCTAACGATATCAAGCAGCTTTTTCTTAGTAGTATTCCCAATAGAGGTTTACCTTTGGTTAAACTTTATGGTGACAATGCAAAAAAGTGAACTAAATTATACTGCGACAAAAACTATCTAACTAAAAAACTGAATGAGACTGTTGACAATAAAGAAAACCCCAATTCCACTCAAAAGAAAGGGTAAGATTTTGCTGGTCAAACGATTTATTCGATAATAAAATCCTTCTAAATAACTAATAGCCTTGTCATTTAATACCAGATAGACAGCAACCATTATCAATAATGGAAAGATAAAAATCAAATCGTATAATGCCCAAATTAATATAAATATGGGGATTGAAAGATGGGCATCATTCATTTGCTTGAGGGCAGCAATATGAGGTAATGCAGTTGGAGTTTCCACAGCGACAATGGTAAAACCTAAGAGAAAAGTGTGCAGTGGCTTGAGTGAATGAGGGTGTAAAGTTTTTGTAGAAGCGTTAAAAATTTTTGGTGCGTTATATCCTACAATCAATAGTCCTATCCCGGCAAAGAATTGTAATCCATAAATACTCTCGCCAACAGAATTTAAAACTTCTTGAATTACTTGTCTCATCCCCCAAGCAATTAACAGTCCTGAAATCAAAAGGCCAATATATTCCCCAAGTGTAAAAGCTAATGCACGGATAACAGGCTTCGGTGTACTCAGTAGATAAATTTGCACTGCAAAGCCATTAGGATTAATACTACCAATTACTGAGATTGCTACCAGAGAAAGTAAAAAAGAACTCATATTTGAATAGAAAATTAGGTTTGAATTTTGTTAGTAAATCTTAAATAGGATGGACATAATAAACTACTGCTCATCTTGTTTCTCGTACAGTAATTTTATTTTGACTTTCTAAATAAATATGCTTTGGTTAAGGCTAAAAACTAAAACTAATGTAGGTTAGCTTGAGGAACGAAACCCAACATTATCAACCATTTGTTAGGTTTCGCTATTGCTCAAACCAACCTACTATTTTTCTTAACCCAAGCGGATTGTTTTCTAAAAGACTTCTTACAGTTAAGTAAAATATATCAGAGATTCCCGACCCCATACCCCACAAAAAAGAATAAATCACTTTAAAGTCTTATCAACCACACACCTTGGCGGTTGAGTACATTATTAATACATATTAATAGATGCAAGATTGCAGATGAGATATTAATAGATGCAGTATTTGTTGAAAGATAAATTATCCTTTGATCACGGAGTAAATCCTACCGCTAAATCTTTAACGCATACAATACGCTCACTTTCTAATTTTGGTTATTTGTAATTCTTCTACTCACACCTTCTGATCATCCAGCTTAGAGGCGGGGACAAAAATCATCTTATGAACAAAACCTTTGCAACCATTGATGGCAATGAGGCTGTCGCCCGTGTTGCTTACAAATTAAATGAAGTCATTGCCATTTATCCTATCACCCCCTCTTCAGCAATGGGTGAATGGGCAGATGCTTGGTCAGCAGAAAGTCGTCCCAACCTCTGGGGTACTATTCCCAGCGTCGTGCAGATGCAGAGCGAAGGGGGAGCGGCTGGTGCTGTGCATGGGGCATTACAAACAGGTTCCCTGAGTACCACCTTCACGGCATCTCAGGGATTATTGTTAATGATCCCCAACTTCTACAAAATTGCTGGTGAACTGACTAGCGCTGTGGTTCACGTTGCCGCCCGTTCTTTGGCTACCCATGCGTTATCAATTTTTGGCGATCATAGCGATGTGATGGCAGCTCGTGCGACTGGTTTTGCCCTGCTGTGTTCGGCTTCGGTGCAAGAAAGTCAAGATTTTGCTCTCATTGCTCATGCTGCTACCCTAGAGACGCGAGTCTCATTTATGCACTTCTTTGACGGCTTCCGCACATCACATGAAGTGCAGAAGGTAAAATTGCTTTCAGATGATGATTTGCGATCGCTCATCCACGATCATCTAATACTCGCCCACCGCAGCCGTGCCCTCACCCCAGATCGTCCCGTATTGCGCGGTACTGCCCAAAACCCCGATGTGTACTTCCAAGGACGTGAAGGCGCTAACCTTTACTACAATGCCTGTCCAGGAATTGTCCAGCGCATCATGGATGAATTTGGAGAACGCACGGGAAGGCATTACAAAATTTATGAATATTATGGTGCCAAGGATGCCGATCGCGTTATCGTTCTTATGGGTTCAGGCTGTGAAACCGTCGAAGAAACAGTAGATTATCTTAACGCCCGTGGTGAAAAACTTGGTCTAGTGAAAGTGCGACTTTACCGCCCTTTTGATGTTGAAAGGTTTGTTGCAGTATTGCCAACTAGTGTACAAGCGATCGCAGTTCTTGACCGCACCAAAGAAGCCGGTAGCGCCGGGGAACCGTTGTATTTAGATGTCGTGGCTGTTATCCATGAAGTATGGGGAATGGGGCATGGAGAGAATGAAAAATTACCTCTTTCCCCTCTGCCTAAAATCATCGGTGGTCGTTATGGTCTTTCTTCTAAAGAATTTACTCCGGCGATGGTGAAGGGTATCTTCGATAATCTCGCGCAAAGCCAGCCGAAGAAGCATTTTACTATCGGGATTAATGACGATGTTACTTACACTTCTCTAAGCTTTGACCCTAATTTCTCTACAGAATCGGATGACGTTGTTAGGGCAATGTTCTATGGGTTAGGTGCTGATGGCACTGTTGGGGCTAATAAAAATTCTATCAAGATTATTGGTGAAGAAACCGACAATTACGCCCAAGGCTACTTTGTCTATGATTCCAAAAAATCTGGCTCAATAACCGTCTCTCACCTCCGCTTCGGTAAAAAACCAATTCGCTCTACCTACCTAATTGACCAAGCCAACTTTATTGGTTGTCATCACTGGGGATTTTTAGAACGCATAGATATTTTGAAGGCTGCTATTCCTGGGGCGACTTTGTTGCTTAACAGTCCATACAATGCAGATACCGTCTGGGAATATCTGCCGGTGAAGGTGCAGCAGCAAATTATTGAGAAGCATTTGAAGTTATACGTAATCAATGCTAGCCAGGTTGCCCGCGACAGTGGCATGGGTGGCAGAATTAACACCATTATGCAAGTATGCTTCTTTGCCTTAGCGGGTGTCTTGCCACAGGAAGAAGCGATCGCTAAAATCAAACAAGCCATTGACAAAACCTACGGTAAAAAAGGCGTAGAAGTTGTCCGCATGAACCTGCAAGCCGTAGACAACACCCTAGACAACTTGCATAAAGTAGATGTCCCACAAACAATCAATAATCTAAAATCTCAAATCGTTCGACTGAGCGAAGCCGAAGTCCAAAATCCAAAATTGCTCGATTCTGCTCCCGAATTTGTGCGGGAAGTTCTCGGCAAAATCATGATCTGGGAAGGTGATGATTTACCTGTTAGCACACTACCTGTTGATGGCACCTTTCCCGTTGGTACTGCCAAGTGGGAAAAACGCAACGTTGCTGAAGAGATACCTGTGTGGGAGCCGGATGTCTGCGTTCAATGTGGTAAGTGCGTGATGGTTTGTCCCCACAGTGCCATCCGTGCAAAGGCTTATGAAGCGGATGAGTTAGTCAATGCACCAGGAACCTTCAAATCAACTAGTGCAAAAGATAAAGATTTTGCCAATCAAAAATTTACGATTCAAGTTGCCCCAGAAGATTGCACGGGATGTACTATTTGTGTAAATATCTGCCCTGCTAAAAGTAAATCTGAGCCATTGCAGAAAGCGATTAATATGGCAAAGCAGTTGCCATTACAAGAGCAAGAGCGGAAAAACTGGGATTTCTTTTTGAGTTTACCTAATCCTGACAGGCGATCGCTAAAATTAAATCAGATTCGCCAACAACAACTCCAAGAACCTTTATTTGAATTCTCTGGTGCTTGTGCAGGTTGTGGTGAGACGCCTTATTTAAAATTATTAACACAACTGTTTGGCGATCGCGCCGTCATCGCCAATGCTACAGGTTGTTCCTCAATTTATGGTGGAAATCTCCCCACAACACCTTGGACAACCAACGCCCAAGGACGCGGCCCAGCGTGGTCTAATAATTTATTTGAAGATAACGCCGAATTTGGTTTTGGCTTCCGCCTTTCCCTCGATAAACAAGCAGAGTTTGCGGCGGAATTGTTGCAAAAATTGGGGAGTGAAATAGATGAAAACCTTACCCAGTCGATCCTGAAAGCTGAACAAAAATCTGAGGCTGACATTTGGGAACAGCGCGAAAGGATAGAACTGTTGCAGCAGAAATTAGATGAAATCGTAACTTTCGATCCTAATCTAAAATCCAAAACTTGTACTGAGCGACTTGCCTTGAGCGTTCGCGTAGCGTCTCGTAGAGAAGTCGAAAGGAGTCGAAGTATCCAAAATCTCAAATCCCTTGCAGATTACTTGGTGAGAAAAAGCGTCTGGATTGTAGGCGGTGACGGCTGGGCTTATGATATTGATTTTGGCGGTATCGATCATGTAATCGCCAGTGGTCGAAATGTCAACATCTTGGTAATGGATACAGAAGTGTATTCTAATACAGGCGGTCAATCTTCCAAAGCTACGCCCAGAGCAGCAGTTGCTAAATATGCCGCCAGTGGTAAGCCCGCACCAAAAAAAGACTTGGGTATGATTGCCATGACCTACGGAAATGTCTACGTAGCGAGTGTAGCCCTTGGTGCTAGAGATGAACATACCCTGAAGGCATTTTTGGAAGCAGAAGCTTATGATGGGCCATCACTGATTATTGCTTACAGCCATTGCATCGCCCACGGCATTGATATGACCACAGGGATGAATCATCAAAAAACTCTGGTAGAATCAGGACGTTGGTTGCTGTATCGACATAATCCAGAGTTACTCAAACAGGGTAAAAATCCATTGCAATTGGATATGCGATCGCCTACGCAATCGGTAGAACATTCCATGTATCAAGAAAATCGCTTCAAAATGCTCACCAAGAGTAAACCCGATGTAGCCAAACACTTATTAGAACAAGCTCAATCTGAGGTAGATGCCCGTTGGCAGATGTACCAATATCTGGCAAAGCGTGATGTTGATCACTAAATACATGAGTATAAATATAAGGGACTGACAAATAAAGAAAACATCCCAAATTTTCTTGTGGGACGGGTGTCCTCACCCGTCCTATATTCGGGTTCGGGCGGGCAGGATGCCACGGGCGTAAACGTAGTCGCGGGTGCGAGAATCCACCGGGTTAGTAAAGATTTTATTTGTAGTACCAAATTCAACCATTTGAGTAATGCGATTTTCATTACTATAAAAGAAAGCCGTAAAATCAGATAAGCGAGTAACTTGCTGCATATTGTGACTAACAATCACAATTGCCAACTCAGAGCGCAAATTATTGATCAGATTCTCAATCTTTATGCTACCTATAGGATCAAGACCTGAACAAGGTTCATCCATTAACAGAACTTTCGGTTTGACTGCTAAAGCACGGGCAATACATAATCTTTGTTGTTGCCCCCCAGAAAGCTCTAAAGCCGACTTGTGCAGCTTATTTTTCACTTCATCCCAAAGTTCAGCAGCTTTGAGGGCAAATTCTACAATTCCATCTAATTCTGCTTTCGGATGCCATCCAACTAACTTCACCCCATAAGCAACATTATCGTAAACGCTCATGGGGAAAAGATTTGGCTTCGGAAAAACCATACTTACTTGGCGACGTAAGCGACTGATGTTGACACGACGCTCATAAATACTCTGTCCAAAAAATTCTACTTTTCCTTCAACCCTTACTTCTCCTTCTAGTTCACTCATGCGATTTAACGATTTAAGAAAAGTAGACTTGCCACAACCACTAGAGCCAATAATTGCCGTGACTTGGTTTTGGTAAATATCCATTGACACGCCTTCAACTATCTCTTGAGTGTTGTAATATAAGCTGAAGTTTTTGACTCTGATGGCTGGAATTAATTTACTCATATTCCCAAAACGTGTGAAACAAAATTTGACTAAGTAAAGTAGTACAAATCAGCGTTGCTGTTTCACTATGTTACCCCCAAAAGAGTATCTTCATGGAAATTACGTAGTTATATAGTAGTCAAGCAGCAGATAACCTGGTATTAGATATTTATATTCAGATTTTGTCTCAAAATTTATTTTTTACAGACTTTTTATTATGTTTAACCTCAAAACTTTTTGGGTTTTGAGGCTTCACTTTGGGGCTTTCAGCCAGCATGATTGTAATTTTTTTAACCCCAATTTTACGAGTATCCTCTGACGCTAGATGGTTTGACAAAAATCATTAAGTCACGCTAGCACATACCTTAACCGAAACGCCCTGAAATGTAGTCGCGGGTACGGGGGTCTAGTGGATTGTTAAAGATTTGCTCTGTAGCGCCAAATTCAACCATTTGACCAATGCGACTTTCATCGGTGCTAAAGAAAGCGGTAAAATCAGAGACGCGAGCGGCTTGCTGCATATTGTGAGTAACGATCGCGATCGTCAATTCAGACCGCAAACTATGGAGCAGTTCTTCAACTTTCATGGTAGCAATAGGGTCAAGAGCCGAGCAAGGCTCATCCATCAGGAGAACTTTCGGCTTGACTGCTAAAGCACGGGCAATACATAATCTTTGTTGTTGACCACCAGAAAGCCCTAAAGCTGATTTATCCAGCTTATCTTTGACTTCATTCCAAAGAGCAGCGCTGTGAAGTGCAGATTCAACAATTTCATCTAATTTTAATTTTGAATACCTGCCTGCTATTCTCATCCCGTAGGCAACATTTTCGTAAATGCTGATGGGAAAAGGATTTGGTTTTTGGAACACCATACCAATTTGGCGGCGTAACCGATTGATGTTAACACGAGAAGCATAAATATTCTGACCAAAAAATTCTACATTTCCTTCAACTTTCACTGGCCCTTCTAATTCGCTAATGCGATTAAGAACTTTGATGAAGGTAGATTTACCACAACCACTAGGGCCAATAATTGCTGTTACTTGATTCTGACAAATATCCATTGACACCCCTTCGATCGCCTTTGTTGTGCCATAGTAAAAGCTGATATTTTTAACTTTGATAGCTGGAATTAGGTTACTCATGCTTTCTCAAGGTGCGAAACAAAACAAAAATTTATCTTTACTTGACTCTTCTCTGCCTAATAACTAAGCGAGAGAGAATACTGACAGATAGAATTAAGCTGAGTAGAACTATAGCAGTAGTCCATACTAATTGGTTTCTTTCGGGGTCGGGGTCGTTGTAGAGGTTAAAAATCAATACTGGCAAGGAAGCTGTTGGACTTAACAATCCTTCTGACCAATCTAGACTAAATAAAGCAGTAAAAATTAAGGGTGCTGTTTCACCCGCAGCACGAGCTACAGCTAATAAAATCCCTGTAGTAATTCCGGGGATTGCAGCAGTCACAACAACGCGAAAAGTAGTTTGGAAGCGAGTTCCGCCCAAAGCAGAGGAGGCGAGGCGTTGAGATATGGGAATAAGTTTTAAGGATTCTTCTGTTGTTAATATAATCACTGGTAGCATAATCACGCCTAAAGCAAAACCACCTGCGATCGCACTAAATCCTTTAGTGAGCAAAACGATTATACCGTAAGCGAATATGCCTACAACGATTGAAGGCACGCCTGTCAGAATACTACTAATAAAACGAACAAATCCAGCCATTGGGTTGGTTTGTCCAAATTCTGCCAAGAAAATTCCTGTCATTATCCCTGTGGGAATGCTTAAAATAGCACCAATTGCTACCATGATTATGGTTCCCAGAATGGCATTGCCAAAGCCATTGTCAATCACTGCTTTGACAAACATATCTGATTTGAGTCCAGATATTCCTCGGGCGAGAATTTCCCACAAAATTGATAATAAAGGAATGAGTGCTAGACCTGTCAAACTAAAGGCGATCGCATTCATTACATAAGTAAATATTAATCGTTCTATGGGCAGAGGACTACATAATTCTCTTGCCAGAGATTCATCATTTTTTGACTGGATGTAACCACTCATAAGTTTTACAAATTTTGATTGATAAAGGTCTTGTTACACTGATAAGACTTACACAATAAGGTAGGTAATCGTTGATTTATAGTAGGGTAAATTCATGAATTTACCCTACATTTTTTGATGGATAAATCCTAACTTAGTTATGAAAATAAATTGCTTTTTGCCAACGTAAATGTGTAAGTAATTGCCGCAGAATACTACAAGATAGACGAAGATAGGATTATTTATTTTTCCTGCCAACCCACTTCACCAATAGTACAGCGCCAATATTTACAGCTAAAGTTAACCCAAACAAAATTAATCCCAAATAGCTTAAAGCGCCTATATGCAATCCCGGCTCGGCTTCGGCAAATTCATTAGCTAATACAGAGGGAATTGTATAAGCTGGATCGAGTAAAGAAGCACTGATTTGAGCAGAGTTGCCAATCACCATAGTGACAGCCATTGTTTCACCCAAAGCACGTCCTAATGCGAGCATTGCTGCACTCACCATTCCCGAAAATCCAGCTGGTAGCAAGACCCGAAAAATTGTTTCCCAACGGGTGCCACCTAAAGCCATAGATGCGCTACGTAATTCTTTCGGGATAGCCATTAAGACATCACGAGTGATTGCTGCCATTGTGGGCAAAATCATGATGGCTAGAATAATTCCAGCAGTCAACATATTTGTGCCGGAAGGGTCTTGTGTATTAAATAGTAGTATCCATTTAAAAGTGCTGGCTAGCCACTTTTGTAGAGATTCTAGAACTGGAATGAAAACAAAAATTGCCCACAAACCAATAATTACACTGGGAATTGCTGCAATTAATTCTACAACAAATGCTAGGATTGTTCGGAGTGATGAAGCTAAGAAATTTTCACTCGTGACTAAGGCTACTGCTATTCCCACTGGGACAGCTAATAAAATAGCGATCGCACTACTTACCAAAGTTCCATAAATATAGGGTAGTGCCCCAAAAATCTTATTACCTGTATCCCAATCTTTCCCCCACAAAAACCCTAGTCCAAACTGCTTAATAGCTGGTAGAGCTTCGGAGAAAATTACCCAACTCATCACAAATAACACTGCAACGGTGATCACGGCAAAAAAGTATACTAGCCGTGTAAAACCTTGGTCAAACTGGAGATTTGTGTCGCCGATAGCTGTGAGATTGAGATTTTCATCGCCTAGATTTGAATGATGTGATGAATTTTGGTCGGCGGGTTCAGATGAATTTGCCATTACAAATCAATACAGTAGATTTTTTTAGTACCAATGGGGTGACAATACTGCTCGGTTCAGAAAATCCCCCAACCTAAAATCTTAAATAGAAACGCGAAATATTGCGTTTCTACCAAGATTAACGCTAACAATCCTTAACCGAGCAATATTGAGTAGGTTGGGCTGTTTGCCCATCCTAACTAGGAGAAGAAAGTAGTAAGATTACTTAACAGTGCTATTCACTGTTTGAAGAACCCGATTTGCCACGTCAGATGGAATCTTGGTGTAGTTGAGATCATCGTTATATTGTTGACCATCTTTAAGTACCCAATTAATCCATTTTTTGACAGCATCAGCTTTAGAAGCATTAGCATACTGTTTATAAACCATCATCCAGGTAAGACCTACAATTGGATAACCTTGTGCTGGCTCTCCTACAAAAACGCGGTAGTTATCTGGAAAAGTCACAGTTGATAAAGCTGCATTTGCAGATTCTAAAGAAGGAGCAACAAATTCTCCTCGCTTATTTTGTACCAGTGCTGATTTCAGGTTATTTTTGACAGCGTAGGCATATTCTACATAACCAATAGAACCGGGAGTGCGAGATACTATTGCAGCTACACCTGGATTGCCTTTGCCTTTGAGGACGTTTGGTAGATTCCATTTGGGAGCAGTGTTAGCTCCAACTCTGCCTTTAAAATAACCGCTAGTAGCGCTTAAGTGATTAGTGAAAATGAAAGTTGTACCGCTACCATCGGCACGAACAGCAAATTTAATTGGTTGATTTGGTAAATTTACACCTGGATTATCAGCTTTAATTTTTGAGTCATTCCAATTAGTAATTTGACCTGAGAAAATTTCTGGTAGTACCTTGCGAGACAATTTGAGTTCATTAACGCCCGGAAGATTGTAAACAACAGAAACAGCACCACCTGCTGTAGGTACTAAGATTACACCGTTCTTGACTTGAGCAATTTCATCATCTTTCATTGCAGCATCACTACCACCAAAGTCAACGGTTCCACTGATCACTTGACGAATACCACCGCCACTCCCAATTCCTTGATAGTTAATTTTCAAGTCTGGATATTTCTTCTTAACTTCACGAGCATACCGTTCGTAAAGGGGAGCCGGAAAAGTTGCTCCTGCGCCGTTGAGAGTTTCAGCTTGGGCGATCGCACCAAAAAATGGACTAAGTGCAACAGAAGTGGTCACCAATGAAGTAGCAACGACACGATTCAAGGTGGTGGTCGAAAAAATCATATTACCTCTGACTAAAGGAATCTTTTTCTGCTGTAATTCCAGCCTTAAAATAAGTTACATTTTTTATAGTTAAAGTCAATTTAACGATTGATAAACAAAAAATTAAGGTGTGTTTAAATATTGCTGATAAATCTTAAATCTGTTTACCCTAATTAAAAACTACAATTCTTATCTATTTATTTTCTTAGCAGATCACTTCGCAGAATTATTGTGCAAAATCTAGAGATAAGGCAACTGTCTTTGATTTTGAAGTAATGAGTAATAAGTAATAAGTAATGGGTATTACTCATTACTCATTACTTATTACTCATTACTCATTACTTATTACTCATTACTCATTACTCATTACTCATTTAGTTTTAGTAAATACAAACCACCAAAGTTCTAATCCAATTAATCCTAACCCACCCAAGGTAACGCCGACTTTTAATACTAGTGGTTGCTCAATTCGGCGAAATTGATTTGTCTGTTCTGATGAATGGATTGGCATTTCTGCTATTGCTACATTTGACGCAATCCCAAAGAGAAATCCTAACCCGGCAATACTGCCAAAAATCTTACTTTTGTTGAACATTTGCTAAATTACTCCACGATTACTTTAGATATTTTTTGGTTTAAAGTTACGCAAGCGTAAGGCATTAGTCACAACAGAAACGGAACTAAAAGCCATCGCCCCACCTGCAATCATTGGGTTGAGTAACCAGCCAAAAATCGGAAACAAAACCCCCGCAGCAATGGGAATCCCAGCAACGTTGTAAATAAAGGCAAAGAAGAGATTTTGGCGGATATTCTGCATGGTGGCACGGCTCAATTGAATTGCAGTAACAATACCTTGCAAGTCTCCAGAGATCAGGGTGATATCGCTGGCTGCGATCGCCACATCTGTCCCTGTACCAATTGCAATCCCCACGTTGGCTTGAGCCAGTGCTGGCGCATCATTGATGCCATCGCCCACCATTGCGACAATTTTCCCCTCTGCTTGCAATGCCTGTATTTCAGCCGCTTTCTGATCGGGTCTAACTTCTGCAAAGACTCGTGTGATCCCGACTTCAGTAGCGATCGCTGATGCTGTTTGGCGATTATCCCCTGTGAGCATAACTACCTCTAAACCTAACTTTTGTAACGTTCTCACAACTGCTACTGAAGAGGGTTTGAGTGCATCAGCAATTCCCATCAAGCCTTGAATTTGCCCATCCACAGCAATTAAAATCGCTGTCTTACCCGCAGCTTCCAGAGAGGCTTTACGCTCTTGGAGGGTGCGGGTATCGATATTTAATTCTGCCATCCAACGCTGAGTACCAATTTGTACCAAGTGGTCGGAAACAATGCCTTGAACACCACTCCCAGCGTTAGCCACGAAGTGGCTTGCCGTAGGCATCGCTTCAAATTTCTTAGCCTCTGTCAGTTCTACTTGCTGAGATTGGGCATATCTTACAACTGCTTCAGCTAATGGATGTTCTGAATTTCTCTCTACAGATGCTGCCAATTGCAAAAGTTTTAACTCATTACTATTAGCTGTGCCATTCACTGTAACAAAGTCAGTAACAGTGGGTTTTCCCTGGGTTAAAGTCCCAGTTTTATCTAGCACAATAGTCTGGATTTTATGAGCGAGTTCTAAACTTTCTGCACCTTTAATTAAAATACCATTTTCTGCTCCCTTGCCGGTTCCTACCATTACTGAAGTTGGAGTAGCTAAACCCAAGGCGCAGGGACAAGCGATAATTAGCACACCGACTGTGGTGATTAGGGCTAATGTCAAGTTGCCCATAACATTAAACCAAATAACGAAGGCTGCGATCGCGATCGCCATAACTACAGGTACAAACCATCCCGTGACTTGATCTGCTAAACGCTGAATTGGTGCTTTAGAGCCTTGAGCTTGTTGCACCATTTTGACAATTTGAGACAAAAAAGTGTCTTTTCCAACGCGGGTTGCTCGGAATTTAAAGCTACCTGTTTTATTAATTGTAGCTCCAATTACTTCATCCCCCGGTTGCTTTTTGACTGGCAAACTCTCACCAGTCACCATCGCTTCATCAACCTTGGAAGCACCCTCTATCACTTCTCCGTCAACCGGAATTTTTTCACCTGGGCGCACCAAAATTACATCACCAATTTGAACTTCCTGGATAGGAACATTAACTTCTTTCCCATCTCGGATTACTTTGGCATCTCTGGCTTGCAAACCGATGAGTTTGCGGATAGCTTCAGAAGTTTGTGCCTTGGCACGATTTTCAAATAACTTTCCTAGCAAAATTAAGGTGGTAATGACTGCTGCTGCTTCATAGTACACATCAGGCATCAATCCCGCAGACGTAAAAAATCCGGGAAAAACAGTAGCAAAGAGTGAATAAAAATATGCTGCACCAGTACCCATCGCAACCAAGGTATCCATCGTTGCTGTATGACGTTTAAAGGCTTTCCAGGCATTTTTGAAAAAGTCTGCACCGCACCAGAACAAGACAGCGCTTGCCAGTACCAATTGTACCCACGGATTATCTAACCATAATGTGCGAATCCCAGGCAGGTTTAGCCCTGTCATCGCAGAAATTGATCCTAGTAGAATCAAAGTGCTGAGGATTGCTCCTACAACAATTTTACGGGTAAGTATGCGTAATTCTGCTTCACGGGCGTTTTTTTCGGCATCATCTTCTCCCGTAATCATTTCTTGTTCTTGGAGTGGGTAAGATGAGTATCCAGCAGCATCTATGGCGGCTTGGATTGTTTCTAGATTGGTGCGGTTGCGATCGTATTGGATAGTAGCCTGTTCTACGCCAAAGTTAACGTTACAGTCGCTCACCCCCGGAACAGAACGGATTGCTTCTTCAATGTTGTTGGCACAGGAGGCACAACTCATGCCTCGAAGTTTAAGACTTAGAGTATCCATAAAATAATTCGTAATGACGCTCTCTACGAGACGCTAAAAGCCTAGCTTGCTTCTCTGAAAGAGTACGCGGACTCGCTACCGCTACACTAACGTAATTCGTAATTACTTGTTAGCAAGAGTTTCAGACATTTAAAATCGGTGGCTTCTTTCCGCCGTGCTGTACTAGTACTTTATCAAGCTAGTAATGAAGAGTTTGTAGTAAGGACTTTAGTCCTTATTTCCTAAGCACTAAAGTCCTTACTATGAAATTGCTTATCCATCAATGTAAACTTGACGGACTACTAGGTTATACGTGGCTCTGCTTTTCTTTGTCGATAGCTTTTAAGCAACAGAATAGCCAGCAGTAGTAATTGCTTCCTTAATAACTGTTTCAGAAGCATTTGTATCCACTAAGACAATTTTTGTTTTTGGATCTGCTTGAACTGTAGCAGTAGGATCAACTGTCTTAACTGCTTTAATAATGGTGTCTCCACAAGCAGAGCAAGCCATATTAGGAACTGTTATTTGGAGTGTCATAACCTTAGAAACCTTGAACTTGGATAGTAAAAAGATAGAGTTAATAGAAGGCTCAAATCCTTTACGGCTTTAACTAGCACGCTTTTTTGATTGCTATTTCAGACAGTATAACTGTAAGTACACGAACCACTACAGCTTGAGATTGTCTGAAATCTCTGACTTCATGAATTTATCATAGACTCTCTAGCTGGCTAGAGAGTCAAGGGATTTTGCAAAATTCTTTTTAATGGGGTCAAAAGTATCGCAATTTCAGCTAATTCAGTCCTTTTTGGAGAAATTTAGTTACTATCTAATCGTTGGAGTAGGAGTATTTTGATCTTGAGTATTCATTATGAAATTTGTTGTCTAACTGATATTATTCGATGCCTACGGCGGGCTGCGCCTACGCTCTCATAACACTGGTGGTTCTGGTTTGGGACTAGCCATTGTTCAAGCTATTATTCAAGCACATCAAGGGAAATTAAATGTACAAAGCGAATTAGGTAAAGGCAGCACTTTTACAGTTCAATTACCTTTGGCTGGAGAACATCTCACTTTTTGAAGTGGCTGCAACCTGTTTAAAGTTTTTTAACCCGCATAGGCGGGTTTTGCCTGTGTAAAGGCGGTTTCTAACCGCCCTTTTAGCCTTAAGTTGACTTCATCCCAATGCCAGCGCCATAAATTAGCGGATTGACTCTTGAGAATTCCAGGTAAACCAATGGCTTGTCTAGGTGCATCGGTAGCTAGTAAAATAGCAGTCTCCACATCACAAATCCCCCACTTCACCAAATTTTGCACTCCCACTAATAAGGGTAAAGTTGTCCCCGATAAGGTGCCATCGGCGAGTCGTGCGGTACCATTTTTAACTTCAATTTGCCGATTGTCCCAAGGATACACGCCATCGGGTAGCCCCAAAGGTGAAAGGGCATCGCTGACGAGAAACAACCCTTTTTCTTGATAGCTAGCGCGAAGTAAAATTTGCAGCATTGTGGGCGAAACGTGTTCACCATCAGCAATAAAACCACACATTACATCAGGATGGGTAATTGCTGCCCCTAATAATCCTGGTTCGCGGTGATGTAATGGTGGCATGGCATTGAAGGCATGAGTTACCATCGTTGCACCGAGTTCAAAGGCAAGTTGCCCTTGGGCAGATGTTGCCTGAGAATGTCCTAAACTAACGATAATCCCCAAGGAACGCAAATATGGAATTACTTCGCCTGTGGGATCTAATTCTGGTGCTAAGGTGATGACTTTCACAATGTGCGCATAATCACCCAAAACCCGCTTTACCTCGTTAATTGTTAAGGGTAATAGGTATTCTGCGGGGTGTGCGCCGCGCTTTTGGTAATTCAAAAATGGCCCTTCTAAATGTACTCCGAGAATCTTGGCACCTGCTTGTTGACTGGGGATAATATCAGCAATCACAGCAAGCGATCGCTGAATCTTTTCTACTGAAGTTGTGACAACTGTCGGTAAAAATCCATCTACCCCGGCATCCCACAAAAATTGCCTTATTTTCTGAAGCTTATAGGCATTTTCAGCCGTCAAATCAGGAAATGCCAATCCCAATGCCCCGTTAATTTGCAAATCAACCCCACCCAATGAAATCCAGTCGCCTGCTACATCGATCACAGATGTACATCTGTGCGCCCCGACTGTACCCATTGGCAAGATTTGCTCAGTTATGCCCTCTTGATTAACCAAGAGCATCTGCAAATCTTTGTAACCAGGCACTCTAGCATTGATAATATCTACAGGATTTTGTGTTGCTTGGGTCATCACACTGACGAGAAGAGAGCTAAATCTGATTTTAGATGCAACCAACATCAATGAATTAATTAAAACAACAGCAATAGATGAGATGATAATTGGCATAACCTAGCTTCCATAAGCTAGCTCAAATAATTTTGAATTTTGAATTTTGAATTATTATGACTCCCCTAGTTGGTATTATCATGGGCAGCGATTCCGATTTGCCCACTATGAAAGACGCGATCGCAGTTTGTGAAGAATTTGGCGTTGAAAGCGAAGTGGCGATCGTTTCTGCTCATCGTACCCCAGAACGCATGGTAAAATATGCTCAATTTGCACACCAACGCGGTATTAAAGTAATTATTGCTGGTGCAGGTGGTGCTGCCCATCTGCCGGGAATGGTAGCATCTTTAACTCCACTCCCTGTCATCGGTGTTCCTGTACCCACCCGTAATTTACAAGGTGTGGATTCTTTGTATTCTATTTTACAAATGCCTGGGGGTATTCCTGTGGCAACAGTAGCGATCGGTAATGCCAAAAATGCCGGACTTCTAGCAATACAAATTCTCGCAACTCATCAACCAGAATTGTTAGAAAGAGTGCAGCAATATCGCCAAACTTTATGTGAATCAGTAATTGCAAAGCAAGCAAAACTAGAAGAATTAGGCTATGAACAATATTTACAGCAGATGTTTTAATAAAAATTAATACCAGAGCAGCATGGAAGCAGAAAGTCTTTCCACCATGCCCAATACTTCGGCTTCTCTACGAGACGCTGTTCGCGTTCGTTCAGTACAAGTGCCCAATGCCCAATGCCCCATAACAAATGACTAACCAAACTATTCGCATTGTTGCCCGTGTTATTGCTTTGCCTAACAAAGTAGAAGAATTAAAAGCTGTACTGTTGGAACTCATTGAGCCAAGCCGTCAGGAAGCAGGTGCGATCGAGTATAAACTTTTGCAAAACCAAGACGATCCAACAGACTTTACTTTTGTAGAGGAGTGGACTTCTGATGAAGTCCTGAATACTCATCTAGATTCACCACATTTCCAAGCAGCAGCAGCCAAACTCGAAGGTTTATTAACTGCTGCACCAGATATCCGCCGCTACCATCTTCTGGCATAGTGCAACAACTACACGCCTAAATTCTCAGATTGAAGCGATCGCTCCAGAATCATGCAGCATTCTGAAGTATCTTGATCTTGAGACCTTAGTCAAAAATTGAGAGCTGCAACATCCATGTGCCAACTGCTCGGAATGAATTGCAATGTTCCAACGGATATTTGCTTTTCTTTTGAAGGGTTTTCTGCACGGGGAGGAAAAACGGATGATCATAGCGATGGTTGGGGCATTGCTTTCTTTGAAGGAAAGGGATGTCGAATGTTTTTAGATGCCCAACCTTCTGTTGCTTCTCCGGTAGCGGAGTTTGTGCGGAGTTATCCCATCCACTCAACCCATGTCATAGCCCATATCCGCAAAGCTACTCAGGGTGAAATTGCCCTACACAACTGTCATCCTTTCCGCAGAGAATTGTGGGGTAAATATTGGGTGTTTGCCCACAACGGTAATTTGCCAGATTTTGATCCAGAAAATTTGGGCTTTTATCAAGCCGTTGGTGACACCGATAGCGAAAAAGCATTCTGTACGATCCTAGAAACATTGCGATCGCGCTTTTCTGGGAGTAAGCCGGAAATCGAGGAATTGTACCCTGTACTGCAAGAAATTACTGCTGTAATTGCAAAATTCGGTATATTTAATTACTTATTATCAGATGGAGTCCACTTTTTTGCTTATTGCTCAACTAAACTCAGCTACATTGTCCGCCAAGCGCCCTTTGCGGCAGCCCATTTAATTGACCAAGATATGACCGTAGATTTTCGGGAAGTGACTACAGAACGCGATCGCGTCGCTGTTATTGCTACCACACCACTCACTGACAACGAAGTTTGGACACACATTCAACCGGGAGAATTACTAGTTTTTCAGGATGGTTTGCCCCGGAAATATGCGTTCAGTTAAGAATTAAGTATTTGCCCGATTTTTCCCATTTAGATAATTTCTAGATGGGTTTTATCTTTCATAGTTTTTATATATCTAAAAAACTCTCTCTAAGAGGTTATTTTAAAAGTATTTAACTGTGATTCTAGGCACTTTTAGATACCCCATAACCCCCTTAAAAAGGGGGAGATCGGAATCAAAGTCCCCCTTTTTAAGGGTAGCCACTGCGCCCTTGCGGTTCCCCCACTTGTTCGCGCAGCGTCTCCCCTTGGGAGAAGCACATGGCGTGGATTTAGGGGGATATAGAAGGTTTTGCTACCAAGAAGAGGACTTTTCAAACAACCTCTAAATCTCTCTCCTAAAAGGAGAGAGATTTTAAATTTTCCCCTTACCGAGGCGGGGGTTAGGTTTTTAGTAACTGTTGAAAAAAATCTAGATCAGAAAGGCGATGTTAGCGTTGCCCACTTTGTATTTTGTCGAAGATTGCGCCGTCCTCAAAAAACTTCTTTTGAATAGTATCCCAGCCTCCCAAGCTCTGAACGTTATAAAGCTTAGAAATCTTGGGAAATTTATTCTGCACTTCTTTTGTGACAGCAGAATTAACAGGTCGAAAACCAACTTTGGCAAACTCACGTTGAGCTTCAGGTGTAAAAAGAAACTTGACAAAAGCTTCCGAAACCTCTCTGGTGCGGTGCTTATCAACATTTTTATCCACAACCGCTACTGGGCCATCTATAGAAATGTTCACCTGGGGAACCACATAAGAAGGTGAAGTTTTTCCTTGTTGTGCTGCTAAGATAATCTCGTTTTCGTAATTAAGCAAAACATCCCCTTGACCTTTCTTGTAAAAGACATCACTGGATTCCCGCGCATCTTTAGGTAACACAGGGACATTACGAAAGACTTGGCTAACATAGTTAAAAGCTTGGGCTTCACTTCCACCACTTTTGACGATTGCACCCCATAAAGCCAGGAAGTTCCACCGCGCACCGCCTGAAGTCTTGGGGTTGGCTGTAATCACCTTAACTCCTGGTTTGGTTAAATCACTCCAGTTCTGGATCTTTTTCGGATTACCTTCACGAGTTTCGAGAGCAACTACTGAGTGGGTAACAATTGAGTTATTCGGGGCTTCCTTCTCCCAACCTGGTTGAATCAGTCCGGCTTTTTCAATTTTTTTGGTATCTAAAGCCAGCGCTAAAGCGACAATATCCGCATCTAATCCGTCAATTACTGCACGAGTTTGAGAGCCAGAACCACCATAGCTTTCCCGAATCACTACATCTTGACCTTTTTCGCGTTTCCATTTCGCTGCAAACTTAGGAATGATTTTCTCGTAAGCAGCTTTGGTGACTGCGTAGGAAACCAGAGTAATTTCAACTGTCTTGCTACCTTGACTAATCAATTGAGGCTTCTGATCAACAGAAATAGTTTTATCAGCAGTTCCCGCAGCATAAACAGGAATAAGGAAGCTTAAACTTAAGCCAGTTGCTAACAATATTGCCGAGGTTGGAGTTGAGGCAGGTTTTTTGTGGGGAAATAGTTGCTTAACTATGCCTAAAATTTGTAACTTTTTGAATTGCAGATGTGTCATGGAAGCTGGATGTTGTGTAGTTGCTTGATTAAACAACGGTAATTCGGTCGATTTACAGTTGTTTATCTTTAAAAAGAGATTATCAGATTAATTCTCAAAATTCAACTATTTTTTATACTAAAATTTTTTATTTTATTCACCGGAAAACTCGTAGTAAAAATATGTAATATATCTCACTACTGCTTCAGTTGATAAATTTTGTTCGCACTTATGCATTAGCAAGAAATAATTCTGACTTTTCACGGTATGTGGAAAACCTCACTTCTATTTCTCTCTCCTAAAAGGAGAGAGACTTTGAATTTTCCCCCTTCCCGCACTTCGTGCCGCTACGCGAACGTAGGGAAGGGGTTAGGGGGTTAGGTCAATCGTTAGCTTTTCCACATAACGTGAAAAGTCAGGAAATAATTGAGGGTTTAGGCTTTAGAGATTAGGGAACAGAGAATATGCAATAAGTATTTTCCCTCCGCCCCTGGAGCCTCTTATGCCTAGCTTTCAATTACCTAGCAAGTTGCTTGATATACTAAGTAGCTCAATTCCAGATTTGAAATAAAAGTATTTGTAATTCGTCACAAAACTGCTAAAATCACCATGTTCTTGATAAAGAACATGGGGTATTTTGGTGTTTGTAACTAGATACATATAGTCATCCAGTATGATAAATACTATATAACTGTATTCCCATCAATTAATTGTAGATTTAGTGGAGGAAATGGAATGAGTTTGTGGCAACACCCACTGAAAAGATTACAAGCGATTGCTGAACATAGAACGTATCGGTTCAGACTAAATTCGCTCAAAGGCTTTGTATCACTCTTTTTGGTAGGTACCGTATTGAGTGTGGCGCTTGCCGCCTGCTCCGGTGGAACTGGGAGTAATTCTTCCACGGAAACCCCTGCTGCTAGTCCCGTTGCTGCAAAAAAAGATAATATTGAACTAACCCTTGTGTCGTTTGCAGTTACCAAAGCGGCTCACGAAGCCATCATTCCGAAGTTTGTCGAACAGTGGAAAAAAGATCATAATCAAACTGTTGTTTTCAAGCAAAGCTATGGCGGATCTGGTTCCCAAACTCGCGCCGTTATTGATGGTTTGGAAGCAGATGTTGTCCACTTGGCCCTAGCTGGAGACACTTCCAAGATTGAGAAGGCTGGATTGATTCAACCAGGATGGGAGAAAGAAGTTCCCAACAATGGTATTGTTTCTAAATCGGTGGCAGCATTAGTCACACGTCCAGGAAATCCGAAAAACATCAAAACCTGGGAAGATTTATCTAAAGACGGTATAAAACTAATTACCGCCGATCCGAAAACATCAGGAGTTGCTCGCTGGAATTTCTTAGCTCTTTGGAATTCAGTGGTTAAAACTGGTGGAGATGATGCTAAAGCCACTGAGTTTGTTACCAAAGTGTACAAAAATGTACCATTGCTGACCAAAGATGCCCGTGAAGCTACTGATGCATTTTTCAAGCAGGGTCAAGGTGATGCCCTGATTAACTATGAAAATGAGATTATCTTGGCAGAACAAAAGGGTGAAAAGTTAACTGCGATCATCCCTGATGTCAATATCTCCATCGACAATCCCATCGCAGTGGTAGACAAAAACGTTGATAAGCACGGTAATCGTGAAGTTGCCGAAGGTTTTGTCAAATATCTATATACTCCAGAAGCACAGCAGGAGTTTGCCAAATTCGGATTCCGATCGGTGGATGAGACTTTGACCCTAACTAAAGAAGTTGCAGATAAATTTCCCAAGGTGAAAACTTTGGGTACAGTTGCAGACTTCGGCGGTTGGGACGGAATCAATAAGAAGTTCTTCGCAGATGGAGCGATTTTTGACCAGATTCAAGCTAAGAAAAAGTAATTAGTCATTAGATATTTCCAAAAAAGAATGTAGAGACGTAGCACTGCTACGTCTCTACTACGTCTCTACAAGGGTTAGGGATAACGCATATTTAATTTGGGGAGATGTCTATTAGTCAGTAGAAAAAACAACCAATCACTGACAAAAAACTTTTTTTGAATTTTGAATTCGGAGCGAAGCGACGTGACGACTATATCTCCTTCTGTGGAAGTTCAACGCAAAACACCATTTTGGAAAAAATTTGGGCGGGTTCCTTGGACTTGGCGAATCACCATTGCATACTTGACAGTGATGTTGTTTATCCCCATCGCTGCCATGTTCTTGAAAGCAAGTACAGAAAGTCCGGCGAAATTTTGGGCGATCGCCACCAGTGATATCGCATTAGCAACATACAACGTAACTTTTTTTACAGCAATTTTTGCTGCCTTGCTCAATGGCGTATTTGGAACTTTGATTGCTTGGGTTCTGGTTCGCTACGACTTTCCCTTAAAACGCTTGATTGATGCCACAGTAGATTTACCCTTTGCCCTACCAACTTCGGTAGCAGGGCTAACCCTGGCAACAGTTTACAGCGATAATGGCTGGATCGGTTCCCTACTAGCACCAATGGGAATTAAGGTATCTTTTACCCGCACCGGAGTAGCGGTGGCAATGATATTTATCTCACTACCTTTTATTGTGAGAACTGTGCAACCAGTGCTTCAGGAAATGGAACATGAAATTGAAGAAGCCTCTTGGTGTCTTGGTGCTTCTCAATGGCAGACTTTTTGGAAAGTGATTTTGCCACCTTTATTCCCGACGATTTTGACTGGTGTTGCCTTGGGTTTCTCCCGTGCAGTTGGCGAGTATGGCTCGACTGTGATTATCTCTTCCAATACGCCCTATAAAGATTTGATCGCACCTGTGCTGATTTTCCAACGCTTAGAACAGTATGACTATTCTGGTGCAACAGTAATTGGCATAGTTTTACTATCCATTTCGTTGGTATTGCTATTGGCAATTAATTTCTTACAAGGATGGGCAAGGCGATATGACAGTAGATAAGCCAAGTTTTCACTCGTCTGCATCTGTATCAGATACAGCCAAACCTCTTAAAGAGCAGAAGAGTTGGGTGCCAATAGTTTTAATTGGGATAGCGATCGCCTATTTAGCCCTAGTTCAATACATCCCGGCAATTAACGTTTTTGTCCAAGCCTTCAGCAAGGGTGTTGGGCCATTTCTGTCCAACCTAACGCGTCCAGCTTTTCTTCATGCAGCTTGGCTGACACTGTTGTTGGCTTTGATTTCCCTACCTGTAAATACAGTATTTGGGCTATGTGCAGCTTGGGCGATCGCTCGTCACAAGTTCCCCGGACGCGCCGTAGTTTTGAGCATTATTGACTTGCCCTTTTCGATTTCGCCCGTAGTCGCCGGATTGATGATTGTGCTACTTTACGGGCGCAATGGGTGGTTTGGCACTTGGCTACAGGCACATGATATCAAAATTGTCTTTGCCTTCCCCGGTATGGTGCTGGCTACAGCATTTGTGAGTATGCCCTTTGTGGCGCGGGAAGTGATTCCTGTTTTAGAAGAGTTTGGTAAGGATCAAGAAGAAGCCGCTAGAACTCTAGGTGCGAAAGATTGGCAGATATTTTTGCGCGTCACCCTGCCCAGTATCCGTTGGGGCTTACTCTACGGTTTAATTTTGACCAATGCCAGAGCAATGGGTGAATTCGGGGCAGTTTCAGTGGTATCTGGCAACATTGCTGACCAAACCCAGAGTTTACCACTATTTGTAGAAGATGCTTACAAACAATACGAAACTGAAGCTGCTTTTTCTGCGGCTGTACTGTTAGGGTTGCTAGCAGTAGTAACCTTAGTGCTGAAGGAGATTCTAGAACGGAAAACCAGCATTAAAGATGTTGAATAATTAGATATGGGGTATTGGGAATTGGGCATTGGTTATTTATAGCGGTTCCCAATTGCATGGGAATACAGAGCTAACCCCCAGCCCCTTCGCTTCTAGCGTTGGGGAGCAAGATTCAAAGCCTCTCTCCTTTTAGGAGAGAGGTTTGGAGAGAGGTCAAAACTGTACTACACCCAAGCGAGAACCGCTATATATCTCCCTCATCCTCCCCTGCTGCCTCTACTCCCTCTGCCACCACTACCTTCTACGGTTAGTAACAATTATGACTAGTGACAATACGCTAAACCACAAACGGATTCGACTCAGAATTCCCAAGGACTATCACCAGGAACCTGTCATTTCTCGCCTGGTGTCTGACTATGGATTGACTGTGAATATCACGGCAGCGATTTTGGGAGCTAATGCTGTCGGTGATGGTTGGTTTGACCTGGAATTACAAGGAACAGATGCACAAATTCAGAGCGGGTTAACCTATCTCCACGACTTGGAGTTGGAAGTCTGGGATGAAACTAAAGCAACTGATTGGTAAGGGACTGACAACAAATAAATTACCCAATCTTGTGGGCTGGGCAACATGAGCGCCTTAGCTTAGGGGCACACCTGCGGTTTAAAAGTAATTTATCTAACCTTATTAGGCGTAGAGAACACAGAGTAAAGAGGGATTCTTTGACCAAAATTTTTACCCACGTTCAAAGGGCTAGTCCTGGAATCAAACCGGATTCCTATAGTACAGCAGATTTCAGGTAAATGAAGTACATATATAAAACCCAAAACCTTGTAGAGACTTAGCAGTGCTACGTCTCTACGTGTATTCGATTAAAGCGCAATCTGCTGTAAGCACTTCAGTAGTTAAGATCAGGACTAAAGTCCTGACTACGAACTTATTTATTCAGCAAAGTTACCTTAATTTAAAGAACGCTAATTCACTACCTCTATCTAATAAAAAATTATTGGATAGAGGTGATTGTGAATTTAGCTAAACTCATTACTAACGTTGATAGTGACCGCGAATCCATACCTTGTGGTGATGTATTCTCTCCCAATGCCCAGGAATCCACCTTTGATGATGATGCCCACCAAGATCGATGACTAATGCTGATGCCTGTTTTGGCATAGCAGTAATGAATAGTGGTAAAGCAACTAATACACCTGCAAGCATCCGTTTCATAACTACTTTTCCTTTGTTCAACTATCTGGGATTAAGTCAGTTAAATTCTTTGTGAGTTCATTTTCAGTAATTTAACTGATTTATAAATTTAGACTGCTGGTTTTTCCAAAAGGTTTAATTTAGTTGATGTCAAGTTTGTGTTGCTGATATGTCAAATTTATATATTACAGCTTTAACCTCAAGTTAGTTTACCTAAAGTGAGGATAATTTACGTGAATTTACTCATTGTGTTTTTGCGGTCTTTGTGCAAATATCCTTTACATAACAATTAAATGCATTAAATCGATAGATTTACCGTATTTTGATAAAAGCTAAAAATATGAAAATCTCTATGAGGCTGAAATCCAACCAGGCACGGCATCAGCAAGATTTTCTGCCTAACCCAAAGATTGCGTAGGCGCAGCGCACTGTAGGTATCGCTATTGGGAATTAATCTGATGTCTCAGAGTAAATCTGTAGAACCTGCTTCAGTCCACAGTCGAATTCTCGTGCCTCAGAGTTATCACAGGCAACCTGTAATTTCCCGACTTATATCTCGTTATGGTTTAACTGTCAATATCAAAGCTGCATCCCTGACATCAGAAAGTGACAGCGACGGCTGGTTTGATTTGGAACTTTCAGGAAATCCCCAAAAACTGACAAATAGCCTATCTTACTTGCAGGGATTGGGAGTGAATTTACTGGAATTAGCGATCGCTAACCAGATTCAATCCAACCAGCACTCTCTAACTTTTCCTAACCCAGCTAGCAAACTCGGTCACCAAGACTCTGCATGGCTGACAAATCAATGGCAAGAACAATTCCAGCAGTGGATTTCTCTCGGTAAAACCAATCGATTGCGCTTGCAACTGTGCATCTTAAAATCCTATTACCAAGAACCGGTGATTTCCGAGTTAGTTTCTGGTTATGGGTTAACAGTCAATATCACTAGTGCTAGACTTCAACCCGATACGGAAGATGACGGCTGGTTTGACTTAGATTTGTGGGGGAGAACAAAGCAACTCTACTCCAGCCTGAGTTATTTAGAAAAACTGGGGCTACCGATTTGGCTGGATTTGTCTAGTGTTTATAGCGATGTCTACAACGGTCACTGAGCGACTTGCCTTGAGCGAAGTCGAAAGGAGCCGAAGTGCGGGCTACGCCTACGCTAATTAATAAAATTGTTACTATCCAATGGCAGCACTAAATAACCAAAAAAACAATTCCCAAACCAGATTATCACTGCTTTCTTCAGTCTCTGAAAAAAGCCAAGTCACTCAGATTCGTGTGCAGATACATATTCCCAAATGCTATTTGCAAGCGCCTGTGATTTCGCAGTTAATTTCTGCTTACGGTTTGGTAGTTAATATTACTAAAGCTATGCTAGAACCAAATACAGATGGCGAAGGATGCTTTGACATTGAACTGCGGGGAACAGTGTCACAAATTTCTAGCGGTTTAGCTTACCTAGAATCGCTGAATCTGAGAATTGTGGGCAAGCCCAATGCTGACGGCGATAGCTGGTTTTACTGAAATCATCTAAATTTCATAGTACCAAATTTCTTCTTCTCGCAGCACAATTCGATGCAGGGAAAGACGATTAATCAAACCCTCTTGCTCAAACTGCCCAAGAACACGAGTGATGGTTACACGAGTTGAACCGACCATTTCCGCCAAGTCTTCATGAGTCAGACGCATATCGATTAAACGTCCTTTCTCAACTTCCGAACCAAACTTTTTGGATAACCATGCCAACAGCTTGATGAGCATAGTATCCACTTTTTTATGGCTACGAATCACCATCAATTCTTGAGCCTGTTGGATATGGGCAAGTAGAGTTTCTGTTAGTTGAGTCCACTCCTCTAGAGGTAAGACTGTCGCCTCCACTTTAGTTAGGCATTCCATCTGATAAGGATCTAATTTTGACAAAACCTTCCCAACCACATCTCCAGGTCCCCACAATCCTAGGGCGACGGTTGTACCATCTTCCAGATAGGTAAAAGTCCTAACAAAACCCTTTTCAATCTTCCAAAGTCCGTTTTTATGCTCTGGCAGAAATGACCTACGGGCAAAAATTTGATTAGTATTATTACTGCTTAAGCTGGGTAAGCTTGTGTACAAAGACACCATATTTTATAAGGCTCTTATCCGATAAATTAACCGTAGTATTATATTTATATCAGTTTCTAAGACCATCTGAATATTTTAAACAGAGGAGTTAGGAGTTAGGAGTTAGGAGTTAGGGGTTAGGGGTTAGGGCGTGTTTTCAAACCCTACTTGAAGCACCTGAGTCTTTGGAGATCCCCCCAACCCCCCTAAAAAAGGGGGGCTTTTAGAGTTTCTTTTCCCCCCCTTTTTTAGGGGGGTTAGGCAGGGTGGATTAATTGTCTAGAGAGAAAAATTAAAACCCTCATTCTTGCGTTCATAAATCGAGTTACCCTGTTAGCAGGCTGACGAGGTTACGGGGATTCCAAATTTTCTCTCTGCACAATTAATCCACCCTGCTTTTTAAGGGGGGTTAGGGGGGATCTTCGAGTTTGAAAACAGTCCCTAGGAGTTAGGAGTTAGGAGTTATTATTTCTCCCCTGCCAATGCCCCATGCCCAAAATTAAATTCCCGCACCATCCAGAAAATCTTCAATCATCCCATCAGAATTTTTGTTCTTAGGTTTGTTGGTTGGTTCGTTACCAAGCTCAGTTGGGGACAAACTTGATTGATCTTGCAACTGCTCGAACTGTTTCTCTAGAGCTTTGACGCGTTCAAATAAAGCGCGGATGACTTCAGCTTCTACGTCGCGTACTTTATCATGATCCAGAACGTTGGTAGAGGAGTTGTTCTGACGAGTCACGCGCCCTGGAATCCCAACTACAGTAGTGTTACTGGGTACATCTCGCAGCACTACAGAACCGGCTCCAATACGGACGCGATCGCCAATTTGAATATTTCCCAATACCTTTGCACCCGCTCCCACAACGACATGAGAGCCTAAGGTGGGATGGCGTTTGCCGCTTTCTTTACCAGTGCCGCCAAGGGTGACACCTTGATAAATCAGGGCATAATCGCCCACGATCGCAGTTTCACCAATCACTACTCCCATGCCGTGATCAATAAACACTCCCTGACCAATTAATGCCCCAGGATGAATTTCAATTCCGGTTAAAAACCTACTAATATGAGAGATGAATCTGGGTATAAAGGGAATTCCAATTTTATGCAGCCAGTGTGCCAATCGATGAGACACTAGAGCTTGGAGTCCAGGGTAACAGAACAATACTTCTAGCCAGTTACGGGCTGCTGGGTCACGCTCAAAAATGGTTCGCAAATCAGTTAGTAGCATACTCTGTTAAGATTTTTGTTGGTAAGCGAGGCTCTGAAAACAGAAGCTCAGGATAATTCCCACCAAAAGATCAGGCCATTTATGGGAATTGTGTCAGACAATAATCTACGGTAAGTCGATCGAGTATAGTGTTTTTGTGGGTAGTAAGTGGGATGCTATCACATTCCACAGTTGGAAAAAATTAATTTCGCATAAACTGCGATAAGTCCCTCAATTCACCGTAGTATATTGAGTACAGTCTTGAATAGCCAAAACTACGCTCTCTTGGATCTATCTTCCAAAGTGGAATACGCGCTGCTGGCACTCTTAGAGCTGGCAATCCACCACGGAAAAAAACTTCCTCTAACCATGAGCGAGATCACTGCCAAGCAACCCATACCTGAACGCTATCTGGAACAAATTTTGACCAACCTCCGGCGTGCTGGTGTGGTGCAGAGTCAACGCGGCTCTAAAGGAGGTTTCGTTTTAGTTCGTGAACCTTGGCAGATTACAATACTTGAAATTGTCACTTTGGTAGAAGGCGAGCGGAAAGAGAAAGATACCTCTGACTCTCCGACTCTAGAAAAGACTCTGGTTTATGAAGTTTGGGAGCAAGCTAACGCTGCCTCAATCGAAGTTTTGGGTCGTTATACACTCCAAGACTTGTGCCAGGAAAGAGAAACTCGCGCCCAGCAAAGTCCGATGTATTATATTTAGTTACGAGGAAGCACTCACATGCGAATAGCGAAAGATATCACAGAGTTAATCGGACGGACTCCTTTAGTTCAATTAAACAAGATTCCCCAAGCTTCAGGAGCGGTTGCTCGGATTGTGGTGAAGCTAGAAAGCATGAATCCAGCATCTTCGGTGAAAGATCGGATTGGCGCGAGTATGGTGGAAGTGGCGGAAAAAGCAGGTTTGATTCACCCAGGGAAAACCGTTTTAGTCGAGCCGACTTCAGGAAATACAGGAATTGCGCTGGCGATGGTGGCAGCAGCCAAGGGTTATCATCTTATTCTAACGATGCCTGACACAATGAGCCAGGAAAGAAGATTGATGCTCAAAGCTTATGGCGCTCAATTAGAGTTAACGCCAGGGGTAGAAGGGATGCGAGGAGCGATCGCTCATGCAGAGCAGATTGTAGCTCAAACGCCCAATGCTTATATGTTGCAGCAGTTCAAAAACCCCGCAAACCCGAAAGTTCACGCCGAAACCACGGCAGAAGAAATCTGGAATGATACTGATGGAGAGGTGGATATTCTAGTGGCGGGAGTGGGTACTGGTGGGACGATTACAGGGGTTTCAGAAGTTATTAAAGGACGGAAGCCGAGTTTTCAAGCGATCGCAGTTGAACCCAGCAGCAGTCCAGTATTAACAGGCGGTAAATCAGGGCCTCATAAAATTCAGGGTATTGGCGCGGGATTTGTCCCAGCAATTTACCGTTCACAACTGGTAGATGAAGTGATTCAGGTAGCAGATGAGCAAGCGATCGCTTACAGCCGTCGTCTCGCAAAAGAAGAAGGATTGCTATCGGGCATTTCTACTGGCGCGGCTTTATATGCGGCTATTCAAGTAGCACAACGGCCAGAAAATGCAGGTCGCCTAATCGTGATGATACAGCCTAGCTTCGGCGAACGCTACCTCAGCACCTCACTGTTCAAAGACCCAGAGGAAAATGAGTGGTTGAGTAAAGTTTGATTCCCTATACCAATTTTAACTATTACGCCGTAAGTCCCCCACTGAATTTGGTACTTCCGTTTACAGTGGCGGGATATAAGGCGGGTGATAACGATTGCATCTAGTATTGGTTTTTTGTTAGGCAAAAACAAATGCTGGATGTATGGTAGCGAGTCACCTGATTTTTTTGCTTGAAACCCTTGTAAATCACCGCCTTTTAGGGAGTGAAACAGCCCTGCTTTTTAAGGGGAGTTACTGCGTTGGGCGGCTCTGCCGACTTGAAGGATGTGGGGTGGATTTAGCAGGAATTACATGGGTTTTAGGCAAAGAATAATTAATTTCTGGAGATGTCTAATGCCCAATGCCCCACATTACATTTACAATCGACTAATATCTTTTGTCACTAACTTCCAACCTTCTGCTTCGTCAACTAGCTTCATCGACTCTAGTTCAAGATTGTTGAAAGCAGATGCATGAAGCAGGAAGTATGGTTGGCCGTTGTAGTGCCAATAATATTCCAGTTCACCAACAGAAGCCGGAATGATGGTGCGATCGCTATAATAATCCAACGAGGGACGATGGTAAGGAAAAGATGTGTAAATCTTCCTCGTAGCTGGATTTGCCCGCACAATCATGGCGGCCACTGGTTTAACTGGATAGGCTTCAGATAATTCCCAAACCCAATAGTTAGATTTCATTAACAGCAGCAGCGAAATATAGCTTCCCCAAAACAAAATCTTCAGAAATTGCCCGTCGCCTCGTTCTGCTAAAATAGCTGCTAAGGTCATAGTTAAAGCGACTGCGGCGAAAATCAGTTGTAAGTCTGTTTTGGGTATTGCACCCCAACTGAAATAAATGCTACCAGCAGAAGCAACTATCGCAAGTATCGCCAAACCAGCAACCCAAGCACGGGGATAAGATGAGAGTAAAGGCGAATTTTCCGTTTCTGATAATTGGATACCAAAAGCTAAGGCTAAACTAGGATAAATCGGGAATAGATACCAGGGGACTTTGGTAATCATGAAGGAAATTACCATCAGGTAAACACCACTCCACGCCATTACTAGTTTTGCCCAGCTAAGATTACGATTTTCCCAGGTTAAGCGGACAGTTTGCGGTAAGAATAATAACCACGGCCATGTGTACTTAAGAAGTTCAAGGACATAGTACCAAGGTGGTTCAGGATTGCCCTCTACAATAGAGCCAATTCGATCTAGTGATGGGTTTGCAAGGCCAATTTGGGCGAAAGTGTAACCATAGTGAATTAGTTGGGCACTATACCAACCAGCTACAGGCAGAATGCCAATTAAGATTGCGATCCAGAGATAGTAACAGGTGAGTAGTCGTGGTGTATCCCAGAATAAAAATACAAGTGCGATCGCACCTAGTAATATGCCTAGCAATCCTTGAGTTAGGCAAATGAACCCAAAGCTAATACCAACACCAAGACAATAACGTAAATCCCGGCGCGATCGCAACACGCACAACATCATCACCATCAAAAAACTTACCATTGCCCCATCCAACATTGCCAACCGCCCATGACGCACCACGGGTAGCATTGTGAGGTAAATCAAGGCGCTATAAATCGCTGCCCAACGCTGGCGAAATATCTCTCGAGCAATGCAATACAGTAAAGGTACAGATGTCGCTGTTAAAATTGCTCCAGGTAGACGTGTTGTGCATTCATTTTCACCTCCTAGAGAATAAGCCCAAGCAATTAACAAATGCATCAAAGGCGGCTTGTCATGATATGGTTCGCCTCCTAGCGTTGGGTAAAGCCAACGCATTGAACCTGCTGGTGCGTGCCAAATTTCACGAGCAACCTGTGCCACAGTACCTTCATCCCAATCTCGCAACGGCAATCCTCCCAGATTGATGCTAAACAGTAACACTGCTGCCAACAGCAAGACTATTAGCCATACCCAATCAACCCATTTGCCAACCGTGCGATGCTGTTTTTCCAGATGACTCCAAATAAAGCTTCCTTCTTGCATATTCTCTGGTAATCATTTTACTTGCTGGTTTGATTACATAGAGACATCTAGCGAATCTCCAATGTTGCCACCCAGTAACAACGTATGTTATTAACAATTGCTAGTTTCCAAGATTAACTCAACTTTTTATAATTAGCGCTATTTTTTGAAAAATTTATCTTAGTTAGTTAAAGAACATTTAAACCGATAAATGATAAAAATAATACAGCCAATAAATTATTTATTACCTAATGAGTAGTCCGTAAAGTAACTTGTATTTTATTTTGAATGTGACGCTTAGTTTAATCACTACGAGAAAAATAAAGTAGCCCTTTTTATCTTCCTTATGAAACATTAATAAACTTATCAATGCGCGGAATGCAGAGCTAAAATATTCTGCGTATACGAAGGATCGAGCGTCTCCAAAATAGCCTTTTACAAAAGTGTGTAAGCTTAGGGAACTCCAACAAATAAATTATCCAATCTTGTGGGGTGGGCATCTTGCCCGCAGTATGACTTGGGCGGGCAAGATGCCCACCCCACAAGAGTTACTAAGAGTTACTTGGATATTTTTTTATTTGGAAATCTCTTAGGGAGATGACATTTGGGCATCGACCTTAGAGGTTGTTGGAAAAGTAGTTGGCTGTATCTTTGCACTCATTAGATCCCCCCTAACCCCCCTTAAAAAGGGGGGAACCGGAGTCAAAGTCTCCCTTTTTAAGGGGAGCCACTGCGGTCTTGGGGTCTCCCCAAGTAGAGCAAGTGGCGTGGATTTAGGGGGATCTAAACGTTTTTTTACCGAGAAGAGGACTTTTCAAACATCCTCTTAACTTGAAACCAATGGCAAGATGCCCGCCCTACAAGTAAATTAACTAACTTTCCAACCTCACTCTTTGCAATTTCAGCATCGTAATACATATCATCAGCCACAAAAAACCGACTCCATAACCTGCAATTATGTCTGTCGGCCAATGGACTCCTAAATATAAGCGGCTGATACCAATAGCAGCAATTAAAATAACTATCAAACTGTAAATAAATTTGGCAAAATGAGGATAGTGAGTTGCCAACTCGTAAGCAATAAAACCATAAAGCACCATAGAACCTAGTGCATGACCACTAGGAAAACTAAAAGATTTTTCAGAAATCAATTGATGCCACAGTTCCGGGCGAGGTTTAGAAAAAAACAACTTTAGCCCTGTATTTAACATTAATCCCCCCAAACAAGCAAGTACAAAAACTTTCGCTTCTTCTCGGTAACGTCGCCACCAAAGTAACAAGACATTAACGCCTGCAACTATAACCACTGTACTAGGATTGCCGAGATTGGTAATAAACAGCATTAAATGATCTAAATTTGGATTGGCGAACTGATGTAGCCATAACAGAAAATTAGTATCAAATGCAAAAGCTTCTCGCTCCAAAACCTCTTCAGCTAGTTTTGCTAAAACAAAAAGGATGAGCAGACAACTAGCAAGTCCAACAATACCAATTGTGGCAATTAAGGAAGCCAAGCGAGGATGTATATAACGCAACCATAAGTTAGAAATTTGTCGGAGCATACTTTGATATTATTCATCATTAGAAGGTCTAGCTACGGCTATTTTTTGATGCTTTAGAGTTGTGAACAAGATACAAACTCCAAGTATTGACACAAGAACTATAGATGAGCCGATAGTGCCAAAATCGAGGCCACCTTTAGTGTGTGATTTTGTCAGAATATCCCCCAGTGTGGCACCAAATGGTCTGGTTAGGACAAAGGCAATCCAAAACAACATAACTTGGGAAATTTGGGTATAGTAATGCGCTGCCAATACTAGGGCAAGCAAACCAGCAATTAGCAGCGCTCCTCCTGCAAATCCCAGCCCAGAACTATCAGCTAAGAAATCGCCCAAGGCAGTACCCAAAGTATTTGAAAATAGAATTGCAGTCCAATAAAGCAGCTCAACTTTAAGGGTTTTGATATTGTTAACAGATAGAGAGCCAATACTGAATCGCCAGAACGCCAAAATACCGAAGAGAATGGTAACTAAAATTGTACTCCCCGCAGCGTAGCCCAGCCCTAAAGTACGATCCATGAAATCTGACATTGTGGTGCCAGCAGTGCTAGTTGAAAGGATAACTGTCCAATAAAGTAATGGGTTATAGCTTTTCGAGATCAATTGAGTCGTAAGAGTTAGTAGAAACACTGCAACCAATATCAGAGAACTAACCGCATAGCCCACATTTAGCGTCATCGATAAAAGGTCTCCTGCCGTTTCTCCCAGAGTAGTTGCACATATCTTCATGATCCAAAAGAATGCGGTGATTTGTGGAAGTTTGTTCATTGTTGCTCCTACTTGATCTGAATTTGTGATTTTATCGTAGAGATAAAAAGTCAAGAAATAGTCAAGATTTGATTTAAAGCGAAATTTACTCATGATAAATATCTGGAATTTCTAATTAAAAGTTAATTTCACTATTTGATATTTAATTTATTGAACTCAAACTAATCTTGACTATTTCTTGACTTTTATTACCTACTATGAAAATACAAACCCAGACTTTAAGGGATTTTACAAGTATGCAAACTTCAACAAAAATCATTTTGGCAGCAGCTTTTGTTGGTACTTTGGGACTTGCTGGATTGTCAAGAGTTGTATCTGCAAAACAACCACAATCTTTTGTAGTAATTGCACGTCAGCATCATAGTGCTACCCAAGTTGCTGAAGCCAGTGATGGCGACGGTGAAACAAACGATGATGCACAAGAAGCAGCAAAACTGCAACCGCTAGCTAAAATTACAGCACAACAAGCACAGCAAGCAGTTGAAACATCTGTGGGAGGTAAGGCGAAAAGTGTCAAGCTCGAAAATGAAGATGGCAACTTAATTTATGCCGTAGAAATTGGTCAGCAAGAAGTTACAGTCGATGCTGGTAATGGCAAAGTTCTCTATGCGGAGAATGCCAATCAACAAGATGAGAAAAATGAAGCTACTCGTCCTAAGAGTAGTATTCAAGTTCAAGAAACTAGTGATAGCGATCGCAAAACCAATGATGATGCTAAGTAAATAGGGAACTTAAAATCACATTGTCAGGAAGTTGGTAAGCGCACTGTAAAACAACTACCAACACCTAATTGACTTGTGATAGTAATTAATCCGCCGTGATTTTGGGCGATCGCTTGAGCGATCGCTAGCCCTAAGCCAGAACCACCTGACCAATAAGAACGAGACTGATCTGCTCGCCAAAAACGCTCAAAAGCCTTATCGATATGCTCTGGTGCAATTCCCACACCTGTATCTTGGACGTTGACATAAAGCTGAGAACCAACACAACTGGTTTTAATTTCAACTACGCCTCCTGATGGTGTGTAATGGAGCGCGTTTTCAACTAAATTAGTAAATAGTCGCGTTAATTGAACTGAATCACCTATTAGCTGAAGATTAGCAATTAGTTGAGTTTTAAAGTTAATTTGTTTGGCTTCAGCTTGAGGTTTATACTGTTGTATTAGGTTCTCTAATATTGACGTTAAATTGAGAGTATCCCTATTTTGATGGGAAACTCTATCAGTGCGTGCTAACAACAGTAAGTCTTCTGTGAGGCGAGTCATCTGGTTAGTAGCGCTAGCGATCGCCTGAAACTTTTCTGCATCTTTTGGCCCGATTTCATCTGGATATTCTAGCGGTAACTCAGCATTAATTTTGATAGCCATTAACGGACTACGTAGTTCGTGGGAAGCATCAGCAGTAAACTGTTTGAGTCTTTGAAAACTCTCTTCGATGGGTTGCATTGCTTGACGAGTTAGGAAAATTCCGCCAATACTACTCAGAACCAAAGTTATAATAATCCCACCGCCTAATCCCCAGTCTAGTTTTTGCAGGGTTTCATCAAATTCTTCTAAAGATTGACTCACCCTCACATACCCAACTAGCTCACCATTATCGCTAGCAATAATTGGTACAGTCACTCCTTGGATAGGAACTTTACCTTTCTGAATTTGGACTATTTTGTTTGGTAAAAAAGGTAAAGTTAAAACAGTTTTGCCTTGTTGGTTAATTAAATTTCCCTGAGTATCAAACCACTGCAATGCTTGATGATAAGCAATTAAGTCTTGGGGACGAAAGTCACTTTCAATCGTCAGGCGACCTTTTTCAAACTCGACATTTGCAGCCGCACCTTTCCCTATAGCTGTGAGTTTATCTGTGATTTGTTCAGTTAAGCTGCGAGTGAATGCAAATCGGACTGCGATCGCAAATATTCCCAGCAGCAATGCGAACACCACTAAGTAAGACAACAATAAACGATATCTGATTCTTTGAAACACATTATCTAATCTTGTAGGATGGGCATCTTGCCCGTCTCTGGCTACGAATTACGAACTTGTACTGAGCGTAGCCGAAGTATTACGAATTAGGAATTATTTTACTTCTGTCCTAGACGATAACCAATGCCATAGATATTCTCAATCAAGTCTTCTGAACTTCCAGATGCTCTAAGTTTATTCCGCAAATTTGTAATATGAGTTTTAATACTTCCTTCTCCCGAAGATTTATCAAAATTCCACAGTTTATCAAGAATCGCCGAGCGAGTGACAACTTGATTTGGATTTCTCAAAAAATATTCTAATATCATATATTCTTTAGGAGTTAATGATATGATATTTCCTGCATAAGTAACCTGTTGAGTTGCTGGGTCTAGTTGCAAATCACTGTGGATTAAAATCTGGGGACGAATCTCTGGAGTTCTTCGAGCTAAAGCCCTGATGCGTGCTGCTAACTCTTTTAAGTCAAATGGCTTAATCAAGTAATCATCAGCACCAGCATCGAGTCCGATAATTTTATCGCCCATTGTATCTCGTGCCGTCAGCATTAAAATTAGAACATTAGATGAAGCTGCGCGTAAACGCTTACATAGACTAATTCCATCTAATTTAGGAAGCATTAAATCTAATAAAATTATTTCATATAATGCTGATTGCGACCATTCCCAAGCTGCTAATCCATCGGTTGTGATATCGACAATATGGTGTTGTCGTCTTAAAAACTCGGCTAATGGCTTCGCAATGCGATCGTCATCTTCAACTATCAAAATTCTCATAATGCTCCACCTCTAAATTATTAGAGCTTGCTAACACTGAGCAAGGATTATCTTACCTACAAGGTTAAGATTAAATCACTTAAACGTTGAAGATTAGTTCTTTTAAGCTGACTCGTAAAATCTATTTTCTTATCTCTGCTCTCTCTGTGCCTCTGCGGTTTGAAAGTAATTTATTTAACCACAGAGGCGCAAAGAACACAGAGCAAGAAGATTAAAGAGAAATTTTTTTCCTAATTCCTAACTTTATGATAAAGGGTATCTCGTTGTTGGTAAGGTCTTTCTAAAGAAGCGATCGCAGTTTCCAAAGTTTCCACTTCCATACACGTACCACCCAAAGCACCCGCCATTGTGGTAATATGCTCTTCCATCAAGGTGCCACCGATATCGTTGCAACCCCAAACTAAGGCTTCTGTCGCCCCTGCAAGCCCCAATTTTACCCAACTCTGTTGATGGTTGGGAATCCAATTACCTAAGAAAATCCGCGCTACAGCCCCTAACAGCAACGCATCACTCAAAACTGGTTGATCGCGTCCGACACGGCGACGTAAGGATTTGGGCGCTTCTTGTCCAACGAAGGGTAATAAAATAAACTCTGTGATCCTTGCTGGATATCCCTGATTGATAGCGGTTTTTTGGAGCGATCGCAATTTTTCTAAATGTCCAATTTGCTGTTCGTGAGTTTCAATATGCCCAGATAGCATGGTGCTGGTGGTATGCAAGCCTAATTTATGAGCTGTGCTGACAATTTCTAGCCAAGTGGCTGTGTTAATCTTCTCTGGACAAAGTATCCGTCTAACTTCATCATCTAACACTTCGGCTGCTGTTCCCGGCATTGAGCCAACACCAGCATCCCGCAAAGCAGTAATCACATCAGCATATTGCAGTCCGTCAAGTCTGGCGATAAATTCCACTTCCTGGGGTGAGAAAGCGTGTAAATGTATCTGGGGAAATTCCTGTTTAATGGTTTCCACTACCTTGAGATAGTAGGGCAAAGATTTACCATTTATCTGGGCTTGTGGGTTTAATCCCCCCTGCATACAGATTTCCGTCGCCCCCCGTCGCACTGCATCTGTCGCTTTTTCCAAAATTTGCGCCGAATCTAACCAGTATGCATCAGTATCACCATCATCTCGGCGGAAAGCACAAAAACTACAGTGCTGCTCACAAATATTAGTAAAGTTGATATTACGGTTAATTATGTATGTAACCGTATCGCCTACTTGAGTGTGGCGGAGTGTGTCGGATGTAGCACGTATTGCTGCGATCGCCTCCGGCTCAGTTTGTTGTAACAACACCACTCCCTCTTCAAGAGATAAATCGTACCCCATCAAGGCACGGTCAAGAATTTTTTCAACAGCGATTTTTGTCTGCATTATTTTCTTAATTTTTAAGTAAATTTTAATTTTATAATCTGGGAAGTAATAAAATTTAGTTGCTTTTCTGTTCTAGTCGCCACAGCCTACTATACTGGAAAAAATTGACCAATTTGTATTTCTTCTCAAGCTCATATCTAAATATTTTAGAAGGATTATACAAAAATACATCACTGAAACTATCAGGAATATTTGGTATAATTGGTTGAATTACCAATTGCATCTGCACTTTGTCATCTAAAACATGAATTAGAGACATTAGATCGCCAATATTGAAAGAATAATTACTACTAATTAATAGTGGGTGATTAGCCTGATTGATGATGCGAACTATTATAGGGTTGAAATTGCTGCCTTTATTCCACCATGTCTCGGCTTGAGAACTCACAGCACAGGATATAACTCCAGTGGAAATTAGTACTATCATTACTACTTGCCAAAATTTTCGGGCTATTAACTTAGAAGAAATAATTTGAGTCGCCAGCAAGTAAGCAACAGATAGTTGAATGGCGACATAACATGGAATGACATATCTAGGTCGCAGACTGAGCTTACCTCCAATAATTAAATCAGACAATATCATAGCTAAAGCAGGTAATCCACTTAAAGTAAAAACAAATAACCAAACTCGTTTTTCTGCTTGGCGATAAAGAAATAAGAATGAATATACTACCAAGATTAGTATTAAGGGAATTAAAAATCGACCCCAGCGCAAAACTGGCAAATTCAAATCTGGAAAAAATGGTTCGTAGCGCCAAAAATCAGCAAATAAATAGCTAATATTACTAATCCAACCAGAAACCAAAGCTGATACAGATTGTCTGGTTTGAGCAGTGGTTGTTGTGCTTTCAATTTCAGATAAGCTATGAATAACAGTTAAAATCCAAGGAACGAAAGCTAAAAAACCGGCACTAGTTGCTATTAGATAAGCTTTAACGCTTTTGGTAAATCGAAAGCTTTCAATTGTAAATAGATAAATCCCGTAGGCGATCGCTAGAAATCCAGAAAACAAAAAGGTGTACAATGATAAGGTCACTGTTACTGCATAAACTCCCCAAAGCTGCTTGCTACCCAGCCTTATTGCTCGCAGCAGTGCAGCACTCGCTAGCAAAATAGTCACCATCCACAAACCGAACTCCCTTGCCTCTTGAGCGTACAGCACATAGAAGGGTGAAATACTTAGAAGAGATACACTTATCCATGCTGTTATGGGTGAGTGAAATAATTCTAAGCACAGCCAATAAATACCAGGAAAGGCTAGCAGGCTAATTATGGCTGATAAGCTTCTCGTAGTCGCTACTGAATTACCAAAACATTGCATCCATAATCTAACCATCACGTAATAAAGTGGAGGATGTTGAGCATCCTCCACCGCCAAAGAATTGATTGTATCGATTAAACCCTTTTCAGAATTAGGCTGTTGATATTTTTGTATATCTCTAACAGCAAACACGCGTCCATTAAACACTTTTTGAACAAATTCTGTCTTAGTGTAACCAGAAATTCGTAATGAGGTATAAGCTTCATCGTGGGAGTAGAGTTTTCGATCCAGATAAGCGAAGCGAAAAAATATTCCTAATATTAACAAAATGATGATTAAAAATCGTAGCCAAATCGGAGGAAAATATTTTGAAAGTACTGATTGTCTGTTGATCATAAATATCGAACTATATAGCGGTTCTCGATCAGCTGAGGTACGTTTTCAAAGCTACTAACCTTCCTAACAAAGATTTGGGTGTACCTCAGCTGCTTAGGAAACGCTATATATTGGCTGGAATTCTCACTAAAGTACTGATATTACTAATTTCCCCTTATTTGCGGTGTTCGTCGATGTTGTATTAGCAACCCAATGGCCATACCAATGCCGACAAAGGCTGTAAAAAGGTATCGCTTTGTGATCGATAGCTATAGACACAATTATTGTACAAATAACCAGATTATAAAATACATTTTTGAGGAATTTGTTGAGAAATTCAAGATAAGTAAAACTAATAAATTAGCGAAAAAGGTAAGGGTAACTCTCCCACCGTCCGTGAGTAGCAAGCGACACCACTAGCCACACTTAGGACATAAGATTGTAATGCCTCTGTCATTTAGATAGGTTTTACTAAACCTTACGTAGGTGTTAATATAGGTAATCTTCATGAATGAAAACGAAATAGCTGGCTCAGTATGCTAATACGGCTCATACAGAGTCTTATTCATCTGTTTTCAGTGATTTACTGCTGACTGCTCCCTGTAGAAGTCAGAATACCTGCCGAATCAATCATTAATATCGTTTTATCTAAGAGGTACAAAATGACAGTTCAATCTTCTAGTTCGATTCAGCAACAAGTCGCCCGTCGCGTTCTATCAGTGCCTGTACAATCAGCGCTCTATGTCGCACTGTGTTCTTTGACTCTGTGGACAATTTATTTCACTACATACCCCGCTATCCATGACACGACTCATACTCTGCGTCACCACACACTGATGGTGAGTTGCCATTAGTTGATTGAGTCAATGATTAGCAGGAGGAGAGAAATCAAATGACTTTACTTAAGTGGTCTAAGCTGATCGGTGCGATTTGCATGATCGGAATTATCCTGTATGCTTCGATCGGACTTGGACAATCCCCTCAACCATCGGTGCGGCTAACAACCAATCCACCCATTAATCAGGTTCAACCCCTCGAGGCTGAAGCCACCACAGTTTTGGGATCAGGACACTACAATCCGCCAGTGCAGCTGATGCTGCAAGCCGTAGATGCTCAAGGGCAATCTTTAAAGGATGCCAAAATCCACTTGCAATTGTTCACCCGTCCTAAAAACCCGTGGTTTACAACAGATTTTCCCATCGTCGAGGGGACAAAGTTGCTGGACATTGAGGGCAATGCACCAACAGGTCAGTTGCAGGTTCAACAAACCCTGCCGATCCGGGGAACGTATCAACTCCAGGTAGCAGTTACTCCGCTCATTGCCAATGCCTTTGAGCCGATAAAGCAAACGCTGACGCTGACGCTGCCTGAAAATCCCTTAAAGTTTCGCTACTTTGGCATCCTGGTTGTGATTTTGCTGGCAGTTGGGCTACTAGGAGGTTGGGTGATTGGGGGCAGACAACCAATTCAACCGGGAGAAATTGCCCCGCAACAGGTGCGATTGTTGTTGAGTGGATTGATTGTAGTAGCGATCGCTGCACTCCTCTGGGTCAATATCAGCGCTGAACTTGCCGAATCGCACCATACGATGTCGATGCCAGGTATGGGAGAAGAAGTTCCGCCCTCCGGTAAGCCCGCTAAATTGCAGTCTCAAGGACTTTATATGCAACTATCGGGTGACCAGAGTGCAACGGTGGGTCAACCTGCCAGATTGCAGGTTAGCGTCAGTGATACCAAAACCAGCCAACCCGTGACAGATGTAGTGTTGAAGGTAACAACCACCCAACTCGAAAATAATTGGGTGGCGTTTGCTTATGAAGGGACTCCAGATAGCAACGGAAAATTAGTGTGGGAGCAGGAATTCTTTGACGGTGCCCCCCATAGCGTTGTTGTCGAGGTTGCGCCGCAAGCAAACGTAAGCCGGCAATTTCAGCCATTTCAAGTTGCAGAGAATATTCTAGTCGAAGGTGTCGCTCCGCCGATGCATGTGCGGTTGATTTCGCTGACTTACTTCACTGGAGTTGTGGTAATTGGTTTGCTGCTGGGACTGTGGCTGCGACAACGGCAGACTCCGCGTAGTGGCATGACTTGGAAGCGTAGTGTTTCATAAGTCAGTGTCAACTAGCGTTATTGCTATGTCATTTGGTTGTAAATACATTTGTCCTTAGTTTCTTTGCTCAATGACCGGACAGGCTGATTGCGTAAAATCCATGTCGGATACGATTGAGTGTTCGATATGGATTTTTACAGACACAGCATCAGAAATTGAACCCTGCAATTTATCTATGAATCATCAACACATTATATTCGTCTGCACGAGGTGTGGAAGTAGTCATCAGACAAAAGAGTGTGTTGCTAAAAGCGGTGGTGAATTGCTGCTAGAGAAATTACAAACCCTATATCATAACTGGGTGTTGCAAGACGAGTTCTCGATTCGACCCGTTGAATGCATGGGTGTTTGTGACCAGGCTTGTGCAATTGCTTTCGTCTCTTCTAACAAACACACCTACTTATTCGGCGATCTGCCTGCTGATGCTGAATGTGTAGAGAAGACAGCAACTGCCATACTTGACTGTGCTAGTCAGTATCACACCAAGCTAGATGGTTTGCTCCCATACGCCAAGCGCCCGGAACTACTCAGAGCCGGAGCGATCGCACGGATTCCACCGATGCCGCCGTGTCAATAGACATTTTACTAAGTTCCCTAAACACTTATGTAAGTACTTGTTGCTTTCATGAGTAATGGGGTTCATTACCATTTAGAAAAATATGAGGGCATTGAATTCTTTGGAGTTGGAATAAAACACTTCAAAACTTAACTTCTTTATACTTTTTATTTAAGTAAAAATACTATTGAAAGGAGAAAAATTGCCTAGAGTTTTGCAAGACAGCTAATCATGGTAAAATCCCACAACCAAGAACGAAAAAGGAATACCCTACTCCCTATTTTCAAGACAGATTATAGCTCGGTCTGAATCTAATAACTTCAGTAGCAATTTTGAAGCACTATAAAATTATTGACAATAATTATTAATTCTTCTAATATTTAAAAGCAATTGCAAAAGATTTGCAATTCTTTTTTAGCGCTAACCGTAACTAAATGTCATGCCCAACAACATCGCTCTGGGTAACGTAAAACCGTGGAGCCGCCGTCAATTATTGCAGCTGGGGCTAGTAGGTGCTGGAGTGACTGGTGCAGCTGGACTTTGGCAGATGCTAAATCTACAAAGTAAGTCAATCGTCAAAGTGCCACCATTCGAGATGGAAGCAGCAGACGACGTTACTAACCCAATGAGGATGGTAAGGGATTTTGATTATGGGACGGTAAAGCAAGAAAATGGGCGGACTATCCGGGAATTTCAGTTAACTGCTGGTACTTCCATCATCAAGCTCAATAGTGCTGTCTCTTACAACATCTGGGATTTAAATGGTCGCATACCAGGGCCAACGCTACGGGCAAAACAAGGCGATCGCATTCGAGTACTATTTCTCAATAATGCGGGACACTCTCACTCTTTGCATTTTCATGGCGTTCATCCGGCAGAAATGGACGGTGTTCGCCCAATCAGCAATGGTAATGCCACAATTTATGAATTTGATGCTGAACCTTATGGTGTTCACTTATACCACTGCCATATTGAACCAGTCACCCGGCACATCGCCAAGGGACTATACGGAATGTTTATCATCGATCCACCTACTCCCCGTCCCCCGGCTGATGAAATCGTACTAGTGATGGGTGGGTATGACGTGAATGATGATAGCCATAACGATTATTACGCCTTCAACGGTCTGCCCCACTATTACATGCATAACCCGATTCGCATTTACAAAGATCAGTTGATTCGGCTATATGTTCTCAACATCATTGAATACGATCCGGCGGTGACGTTTCATCTCCACGCCAACTTCTTTGATGTCTATCGCTATGGCATGACTATGACTCCTAGCGAGAAAGCAGATGTGATTACAATGGGTGTCGCCGAAAGGCACATCTTAGAATTTGCTTTTCGCTATCCAGGTAAGTATATGTTCCATCCCCATCAGGATGCGATCGCCGAAAACGGTTGCATGGGTCAATTTGAAGTACTTGCTGAAAGCAACTCTCAAAATTCTGTTAAAAAGTCCTGACAATATTATTAGTAATTTGTAATTAATTCATTAAAGTTTAAAGAATAGTTGATAAAAAATGTCATTATGTGCGACAGTAAAATCTATGACAATGTGTAAAACAAACTAGTTTTTAGTAATAGTTTGAAATGTTTCAATGAATACCTTTTTAGTTGTGTGAGGAGCAAAGATGATAAAACTTCGTTATGTCTGTTTAGCAGCAGCAGCAGCAGTAATAGTTACTTTGAGTTCTTGTAGTAGTACGCCAACCGCAGAAAATCCATCAGCACCAGTTGCTAGTCCTCCGGCTACAGAAGCAGTAAGTAATAACAGTCATAGTGGTCACGCTAGCAAAGAAAAAATTAACATTAACACTGCTATATTGTCAGAATTAGATAAGTTTGAAGCGAAACTAGGTGTTCCGGCTTTATCGAACAAAATTCAGGCAAGTCGTCCTTATGGTAGCCCAGAAGATTTAGTTACTAAAAAAGTAATTACTCAAGAGCAGTTCGACCAAATTAAAGACCAAGTTGGTGTTCAAGAAGTGGTACTCACCGGTGAGGCAAAAGATGTTGATTATATGTCTAAATTAGGCTTAATGAAAGGGCATCTTTTAGTAGCACGAGAACTTCTGGATCAGAATCAGCCAAAACAGGCAGAACCTCATATTGGACATCCAGTTGAAGAGATTTATGTTGATGTAGAAGATCAACTTAATGAGCGCAAAGTCAAAGAATTTAAGACAACATTGGTAAGTTTACAAGATTTAGTGAAATCTAGTCCAAAAGATAGCAAAGTTAAAACTAATTTTGCCTCATCAGTGCAAGCAGTTGATGGAGCGATCGCAGCTTTGCCAGAATCTCAACGCTCAAAACCAGGATTTGCGCTACAGGTAATTAACGAATTGCTAGATTCAGCCAACTCAGAATATGGCGCTGCGATCGCAAATGGTAAAATAACCGCGCCAATTGAGTATCAAGACTCCCGTGGTTTTGTCTTTTACGCCAATGAATTATACAAAGGAATTTCTAGCCAAGTAGCTCAAGCAGATCCCGAAGCACACAAAGCGATCGATACTAGTTTTGCTGAACTAATAAAAGTTTGGCCTGGTGCTATTCCACCAGCGAAAGCAGTCAAAATACCTAATGATGTTACCAAGTTGGTGAAAACCATTGAGGAAAACTCTCAAAAAGTGGTTGACAAATCCAATGCCTAAGCACAGCGATAACACTTTATTTTAATGGGAAGCATAAGGTAAGGAGTTTAAAATAGTTAGGAGAGACGCGATTAATCGGGTCTGTACAAGAGTTAGGAGTTATAAATTATGAGTTATGAATCCGAACTGTTAACTCCTAACTTCCAACTCCTCACTTCTAACTCCTAACTAATTACACTCCATTCGTTACTTGAACTAACAACTAATGCAAGAACTTGACCAGAAAAAAACCATTGACCTGCTGAACGCCATCATGGAATTTGAACTAGCAGGGGTAGTGCGCTACACACATTATTCTTTGATGGTGACTGGCCCTAACCGTATTCCAATCGTGGCTTTTTTCAAAGCACAGGCAAGTGAATCTTTACTTCATGCCGAACAAGTAGGAGAAATTCTCACCGGTTTAGATGGGCATCCCTCCCTGAAAATTGCCCCAATGGAAGAAACCTACCGGCATAAAGTCAAGGATATCTTGGAAGAAAGCTTATCCCACGAAAAGAAGGCATTGGATCTGTATAAAAATTTGCTAGATACTGTTACCAATGCCAGCATTTACCTTGAAGAATTCGCTCGCGGTATGATTGGACAAGAAGAGATGCATAATCTCGAACTGAAAAAGATGCTGCGTGATTTTAGTTAATAGTCATTAGTCCTTAGTTATTAGTCATTAGTTATTGGCTAGGGACTAATGACAAAGGACAAAAGACAAAGGATAAAAGATGGATTTTAGTACTGCTCTACCTACTTTTGTAATAACGCTCCGAGAAGGAGTAGAAGCTGCCCTTGTTGTTGGGATTGTGCTAGCTTTACTGAAAAAAGCTAAACAATCCCGGCTCAACTCTTGGGTATATGCTGGTGTCGGCGTTGGTATTGTCGTCAGTGCCTTAATAGGCGTGTTATTCAGTTGGGTAATTCAAATACTGGGAGCCGCGAATCCTCAATACACCACCGTAGTTGAGCCAGCGCTGGAGGGTGTGTTTAGTGTATTAGCGATCGCAATGCTCAGTTGGATGCTAATCTGGATGACGAAACAAGCCAGATTCATGAAAGCTACAGTTGAGGGAGCAGTAACAGAAGCGCTGACACAAAACTCAAATGCTGGTTGGGGTGTTTTTACCTTAATTTTAGTTGCCGTTGTCCGCGAAGGCTTTGAAACTGTTTTGTTCGTCGCAGCTAATTTTCAACAAGGATTAATGCCAGCCTTGGGTGCCATTGCTGGTTTAATAGCCGCATCTGCCATTGGAGTGCTGCTATTTAAATGGGGTGTCAAAATTAACATCCGCCAGTTTTTTCAGGTAATGGGCGTTTTCTTAGTCTTAATTGTCGCTGGGTTAGTAGTTTCAGGCTTGAAACATTTTGACGAAGCTGTGGCTAACCTTGCCCTTAGCAGTCGTGCTACAGAAAGCCTTTGTTTCTATTACGAACGTTTTACAAAAATCCACTCCTGTATTTTGGGGCCAATGGTTTCAAATACTTCCACAATCTTGCCCGACGAGCAATTTCCTGGCATTATTCTCAAATCTTTATTTGGTTATAGAGACAATCTCTATCTAGTGCAAGCAGTGGGATATGTGACATTTTTACTCACTATTGGAGGACTGTATTTCCGCAGCCTTGGAAGTGCTTCTCCTCAAGGTAAAAAGAATATCCCCTTTGGTCAAAAACCAATTAGTCCTGCAAAAGATTAAAAGCACAGTCAATTTTGTCTCGTTCCCAGTCTCCGACTGGGAATGCCTATTATGAGGCAATACAGTTCATTTAAGGCTTAACCCTCCTTAAAAAAGGGGAAAATAAGGCATTTTTAGCCCCCCTTTTTAAGGGGGGTTGGGGGGATCTTCCGAGATCAAAGATCACTAACTGAACTGTATTGTATTATGAGGCTCCGCCTCCCCTATTCATCAATGATACTGGTGCAAACAACACTTTCTTAAGCTGCTGACAAGCCTTTTCAATTGCATCTATACTACCTGGATTCACCAGACCAAAATAATCAAAAATATAGACTCGGTTATTTTTAGTAGCTTGCAGTTGCTGCCAAAAAGCTTCCTTTTTCAAAGAATCTAAAAGCGCTGCTTCCGAATTTCCTTGTGGAGGATTAACTAAAATTATCACCTCTGGATTTGCTTCTAAAACTTTCTCAGCCGAAAGCGTCACATAGCCACCAATTGGGCTTTTTCCTTGTAAATCTGCTGCTATATTTTTCGCTTGGAATTTCGCCAGCAAATCCCCCGCCCAACTATTTTTATTCGGCGCTAAAATTGGTTGACGACTAACCAGCGCTAGAGTAGAAGGACTTTGAGTTGGCTTATCTGGCAAAAAAGTTTTATAACGATTTAACAAAGGCTGAGGATCAGCATTAATTAACCCAGCCAGTTTTTTAGTAAGTTCTTCTAGAGATTCCCAGCTATTTATCTTAGTGAGCAGAGTCGGAATTCCTAGCTGCTGAAGTTTTTGAATGGGAATGTTAGAAAAACCTTCAGCACCAATAACTAAATCTGGCTTCAGTGCTACCACTTTTTCTAAATTGGGTGGACTTTGACCTTCACTAACGCGGGGAATATCCTTAAATCTTGAGTCATTCTTAAATAATTTACTCCCAGTGATACCAACAATTTTTGTTTGATCGAGTCGAGAGATAATATCAGCAGAAAGAGAAGAAAGAGCAACAACTCTTTTTGCTGATCCTTTTGGTAATTGTTGAGAGTTCGTATTAATCGCCTCAGTGGTATTTTCCACTTTGGTTTGTGGTTGCTGAGTATTTGCAGTGGTGCAAGCGGCTAAAACTATACTCAACAAAATTGCTAAAGCAGATAAGAGCCAACGACGATGCATATTAAAATTCCTTCTGGGGTAAGAATGTAGGACTTACACAAAAACGGGAGCATCCCAGATTTTTAAATTTCCTATTGCGCTGCATTAGGATAGGAATAAGAAAATGGAGAAACGAACCGCAAAGGACGCAAAGAGCGCAAAGGGAAGACAGTTATAAAGGGTTTGTGCGTCAGTCCCGTGAATTTTTGAAATAATTGGGATGCTCCCCGCAAAAACTCTCTGAGACTCTTGTTTCTTTGCGTCCTTTGCGTCCTTTGCGGTTCGTTTTTTCATGATTTTGCATAAGTCCTGGAATGGTATAAGATTGATATCGATTAGGGCTGTTGTAACTGCTAAGAGGTTGTTTGAAAAGTTTTTTATACGCCTAACCTTTGGAGATCCCCCTAAATCAACGCCACTTGCTCTACTTGGGGAGACCCCAAGACCGCAGTGGCTCCCCTTAAAAAGGGGGACTTTGATTCTGGTTCCCCCCTTTTTAAGGGGGGTTAGGGCGGATCAATGAGTGCCTAAAATCACACCTAACTACTTTTCAAACAACCTCTAAAACAGATGTACGCCCATCCGAATGTAATTGTTCCAATCCCTAATCCCCAATCAAACTTACTTTGTCTCCATCCAATTTTCACCGACACGCGCCTCTACCAGCAACGGCACACTCAACTGGACTGCATTTTCCATCACCGACTTAATTTGCAGTTGTAATTCTCCCCACTCATCAGGGGGGATTTCAAACACTAATTCATCGTGAACTTGCAACAACAAACGCGCCTGATAGCTCTTTAAAACCTCATGCAATCTTACCATTGCAATTTTGATAATATCAGCGTTAGAACCTTGAATTGGTGCATTAGCCGCAGAACGTAATAAACCCGCATCGTAAGCGCCCAAATTCTTCAATTTACTCAGATCAATATCTTCTGGGTTACTGCCTTTTAATTTGCGTAAACTGTTATTAGTAAAGTCAAAATAACGACGACGACCGAAAATAGTTTCTACATAACCAAGAGCGATCGCTTCTTTTTTCACTCGCTCCAAATATGCAAAAACTTTCGGATATCGTTCATTAAACCGCTTAATGAACTCGTTAGCAATATTCTTATCTATCCCAGTTGAGCGTGAAAACCTGAGAGAACCCATTCCATAAATCACGCCAAAATTGATAGTTTTAGCCATCCCTCGTTCTTCGGAGGTTATATTTTCTTTTTCAAAAACTAACCGCGCCGTCACAGTGTGAACATCTTCATTTTGCTGATATGCTTGCACTAATATCGGCTCTTGACTCAAATGAGCCAAAATCCGCAATTCAATTTGTGAGTAATCAGCAGCCACCATTAACCAACCAGATTCCGGTAAAAATGCCTTCCGAATTTGGCGACTAAAAGCTGTACGAATCGGGATATTTTGCAAATTGGGATTAGAAGAAGATAACCTACCTGTTGATGTTGCTGCTTGATTAAAATCAGTATGCACCCTTTGGGTATCTGGACGCACCAATACAGGTAATGCATCAACATAAGTAGACTTTAATTTAGATAGGGTGCGATATTCAATAATCGCCTCAACAAACCCAGTTTTATCATCTTCTTGGAGTCTTTCTAGTGTTGCTGCATCTGTAGAGAATCCTGTTTGAATTTTACGAGAATGTCTAGTACTTAACCCCAACTTTTCAAACAATATTTGACTTAATTGTTTAGGAGAACCCAAGTTAAAATTTTCCCCAGCTATTTCAGTTGCTTCCTCTTTCAACCTGGCTAACTCTGTTTCTAAATGCTGCGAAAGTTCTTGCAAATAAGCCGAATTAATCCGAACACCTGTATATTCCATTTCGGCTAAAACTGCTTCTAGCGGCTGTTCCACTTCAACTAATAGCGTAGACAAAGCTGGAATTTTCTCTAGATCCTCGCGCAATTTAGACACTAAACCAAAGGTAGAATAAGCATCCATACCACAGTAATCTGCTACGGCGGGAATATCTATATCAGCGATAGTTTTGCCTTTAGGAACTAAATCTAAATAACTCTTAGCTATCAATCCCAAATATCGCTGCGACAAATCCATCAAATTATGACTTGAATCGGGATTTAAAATATAACTTGCCAGCATGGGATCAAACACTACTCCCATCAAGTTAATTCCTTGACATCTTAGAACTAAGCGGTCAAATTTGGCATTTTGTAAAGCTTTGGGATAATCAGCACTTTCGAGAATTGGGCGTAATGCTTCTAGCACCAAATCTTTATGCAAATTTTCCCCAGTTTTGTGCCCCACAGGAATATAGGCTACTTCATCTGGGTTAGTTCCCCAACAGCAACCAATTCCTACTAACTCAGCATCTCTTGGTTCTAAATCGGTGGTTTCAGTATCCCAAGCGACGGGTGTTTCTGGATTAGTAAATTTTTGTAAAAGTTCCACTAACTCAGTTAATTTTGCTTCAGTGTTAATGATGCGTGGTGTAATTGGTGAAGTAGATTTTTGTGGAACTGCTGCTATATCACTAGCACTGAAAAACCACAAATCATTATCTTCATCAGCGCTGATTTCTGAGTTAGTATTGGGATTACTTACATCTTTTTTGGCTTCTTGTTTTTCTTCAATTTGCCCACCAAAACGTTGCTGAAGGTCGTTGATTCTGCCTAAAAAAGACTTGAATTCTAATTTCTCTAAAATTGGTGATAAGACGCTTGTATCAAACCCTTTTAATTTGCAATCTTCTAAATCAAATTCTATAGGAACATCTAAAACTATGGTTGCCAAATAGCGAGACTTTTCAGCATCTTCTTTACCTGCTGCCAGTTTTTTCTGAGTTGCGCCTTTAATTTCATCTAAGGCAGCATAAACATTTTCAAGTGAACTGTATGTATTTAGCAGTTGCACTGCTGTTTTTTCCCCAATTCCCTTGACACCAGGAATATTATCTGATTTATCACCACAAAGAGCTTTGAAATCAACAATTTGTGAAGGTAAAACGCCCATCTTCTCTTTGACTTGTTCTGCTTCAAATTCCGTGATGCTATTTGTAGAGCGCTTTAGGGCATCTGGACTAAAATTTAAAACAGTGATTTCTTTGTCAGAGTCGATTAGTTGAAATAAATCGCGATCGCCAGTGAGAATCTTCACCCTATACCCAGCAGCAGTGACTCGTTGTGCTAAGGTTCCCAAAACATCATCTGCCTCATAACCAGGGGCAGTAAAAAATGGCAGATTGAAGCCATTCAGCAACTCATGGAGGTTTGCTAAGTCAGGAATGAAGTCTTCTGGCGTTTCCGGGCGATCGGCTTTATAAGTTTCGTCAGCTTCGTGGCGAAAAGTTGCCTCAGCCAAATCAAAAGCGATCGCCATTGCTTGGGGCTGTTGTGTTGCCATTACCTCCAGCAAGCACTTCACAAAACCAAAACATATACTGGTGGGAATGCCCGTTTTAGTACGGAGTCCTCCATCTCGCCCTTTGGCGAAAGCAAAATATGAACGATAAGCCAGGGAGTGCCCATCTACAAGGATGAACGTGGGGCGTGTTGCAGTTGCAGAAGTGAAAGTTTCAGACATAGCCCTATTTTAGCCAGAAGCTTTGTCACATAGTTAGGGACTGACAAATAAAAAAATGTCCCAAAACTGACCCAAAAACCCTCTATATTTCTCCTTTCTCCTTTCTCTGTGTTCTCTGTGCGGCAGTCGCTCATGGGGGAAACCCCCAAGACCGCGCTGCCTTGCCTCTGTGGTTCGTTCATTTTGATAATTTATTTCTTGTCAGTCCCTTAGCAATTTCTGATACTCGTTCAGCTTTGCTTTGGCGACAAGAGAAATTCATTCCCTCACAAGTCGCTAGAGCCTGTTAACCTGCTTCAAAATACTTACCTAAACTTAGTCAAAGCTAAGAATAGAGATTTCTTCCCTCTTCCACCAAGGATGTCGGCATCTGCTTGTCCAAGGGCGTAAATTTCGCTCAAGCCAAGCGTATTTTACCCTGAGGGGCATCTCTCAAATTGTTTGCGGCATTTTGATCACGGTCTTGAATATTGTTGCATTTACCACAGTTGTAAACACGTTCACTTAATCCCATCGGTTGAATATGTCCGCAATTAGAACACATCTTTGATGATGGATACCATCTATCAACTAACTCAACTTTAGTACCATAAGGAGATTGTTTGTATATCAACTGCCTACGGATCTCATAGAAGCAATTATTAGTTACAGCTTGTGCTAATTTCTGGTTAGCAATCATCCCCTGAACATTCAAATCCTCTATCCTAATTACATAAGCTTTGTGGCTTAAGTCAGTCGTCATTTTTTGGATGGTATCTTGCCGGATATTCGCAATTCGAGCATGATATCGAGATAGACAAGTGTAGTATTTCTTGGCATTGTTTGATGCTTTGATTTTTAGTTTTTTGTTACCTTGGACTTTACTCCGATTACGCCACTGTAGCTTACCCAGCTTGGTTTTCGCCGTTTTGGTAGTAATAGGCATATCGTATTTTGTACCATCGGAACAAGTTGCTAAAACCTTAACACCTAAATCCACTCCGATTTTTTCAATTGGATGAATAATAGGCGGAAGCTTTTCTGCATCCAACATAAACGCCACAAACCATTTATCAGCAGTTCTGGACACAGTAAATGTCTGAGAACTACAGGTAAAGTCAATTCGTTCCTTTAGTCGGAATGTTTTCAGTCCAGGTAATTTAATTTCTTTACCCGACTTAATTACAACTCGGTTGGTGAATGCTAATGGTAGCTTACCTTTTTCTGGGTAAATTCCAGCAGTTTTGTATACACTGAACGAATCTCCTTTTTTCTTGGACTTTTTTTTAGGGAACCCGGATATACCTTTGCGCCATCGCTCAAAAGCCTTTTTTAAGTCGATAAATGCAGACTGATACACTGTGGATGGATATAATCTCATCCATGCATATTCAGGCTTGTGCATTGTCACTTGAGTAAATACTTTTTTGATAGCATCAAGGCGCTTACTATCAGAGGCTTTTATATCTTCAAAATCCCAAGAGGATTGAATCAGGTCTAGCCCATAGTTGTAAACAAGCCGCTTAAAGCCTGCATTGCCGCGCATCAAGGAAGTTTCAACATTATTCAGTTTTAATTCTCGCTTGATGGCAAACATGGATTTATGTTTGATACTCATACGAGTATACGACGAGTATTAGCAACTCTGAGCAATGCCATTTCCGAAAAATCACGAATTTCGTTTTCTGCCAACAGAATTTTATCACTAGATCCTAAACCATTGACTTTAAAGCTACGTCCTGGTATCCGGGATAAGGTCAGTCCAATCCCTAATTGGCAATCCAAGTTTTGGGATGCAATTGAAGTATGGTTACAAGAGAAACTTGATTAACCTGATCAAGTTTGAAGTGTTTTAGATAAGAAATCACTGATTTAATACAACTCTTACTGGAACTTAAAATCTAGGAAATTATGCAGAAGGCATCTACCGATCATCAGGCTGTTGCAAAAGACATTAAACTACTAGTTTTGGATATAGATGGCACGATCGCAGGAGAGTCTAACACCCTCAACCCAGCTGTAAAGCAAGCAATCTTTGCGGCGCAAGCACGAGGAATTCAAGTAGCGATCGCAACAGGTAGGATGTATGGTTCAGCATTGCGCTTTCACCAAGATATCGGCTCTACCCTACCATTAATGGCTTATCAAGGAGCCTGGATTCAAGACCCAATCACCCAAAAAATTCATCGCCATTGGGTTGTTTCCAGGGAAATCGCCCACAAGTTACTCGACTATTTTGAACAACCTGAGTTGCGATCGCTCCTATCTGTCCACTTTTATATCAATGATCAGCTATACGTCCGTGAATTAACTAGAGAAACCCAAATTTATGCAGAACGTTCTGGTGTTATCCCGATTCCCGTAGGTGATTTGCGTCAAGTTTTAACGAATGAACCGACAAAAATTCTTGCTTTGTGTGATGACACTGATGTAATCGACAAGCTATTGGGAAATTTGCGCCGCCAATACACACCGGCTGAACTTTATCTTACAAAATCCGTTGCTACCTTTTTTGAAGCAACTAACGCCTCTGTGAACAAGGGGACTGCTGTCCGTTACCTAGCGGAGGAATTGTTGGGATTACAGTTAGCCAACGTTATGGCCATTGGTGATAACTTCAATGATGTGGAAATGCTGGAGTATGTTGGACTTGGTGTAGCTATGGGCAACGCACCAACAGCAGTACAAGCGATCGCCCAGTGGGTGGCTCCTAGCGTAGAAGAAGATGGAGTAGCAGTAGCAATTGAAAAGTTTTTGCTCTAGTAGTCCGTCAAGTCAAGCACTAAAGTCCTTACTACGAACTTATTCACCCATGAAAGTTAGTGTGGTGGACTACTAGTGAGGGCATTTTTTCAAATCTAACCCATACAAATCAGAAAGGACACCGACGACTTGCCGTGTTTCGTCTCGGTGCCCTAGCTGGTTCGCTCCTCACACACCTGCTAATGTATCCGAGGTGGTGCATTGAGTCAATAGCTATATAAAAAGTTTTTATTTTTGCCTAAGCGAGATTACCGATTTATAACTTCAAAGCCGCAAAAACACCCAGGTTTTCCTCTAGGACAAATCTTAATACTGACTGAGTAGCCATGAGCAATCCCAGTCTAGCTTGGGCTAGCTCTGGTGATGTAATTTTCACCTCACCCCAAATTCGGCAATTACACCAAAACTTTTCAAAAGCTTGGCTCAAATTCAGCGCTACTTTTTCCCATTTCACAGAATTACCAACATCAGGGCACTCAATATTGTCTACCACTTGTATTAACTCACCAATTAGACGGCGCTCATCTGGGTGATTTAGCCGCAGTATTCCGTCACAATTAAGCCAAGGTAGGGGGCTGGGAGAGATCACATCCCAAAATGCTGGACTAGTATTTGGAACTGGTTCTCTAAGTTTAATCAATCCCTCTCGATGAGCCAGAAGCACTAGCGAACAGCAGCGTGCATGAGCATATTGAACACTAAACAGCGAATTGGGCATTGGGCATGGAGAAGAGGCAGATGGGCGGGGAGCAGGGAGCAGAGGGGAAAATTCTTCTCCCTTGCTCCCTGCTCCCTGCTCCCCTGCTTCTTCTCCACTCCCCACTCCCCACTCCCCACTCCCCTCTACGAGACTTTGTAACCAAGTCGCTAAGGTTGAGTGAGTTAATTCAAAATGTATCCAACCAGGAGGAACTACTTGGATGCTAAAAACGTCCTCACAAATCCCTGATATATCTGAGGCGATCGCCCTGGCAAGCTCCATCGCTTTTCGATTCTGAGATTTTGATAGTCCCAGACACACACTTGATATATATAAAACTTTATTGTCATCTCTATCTTTATATAGATGTATTTTTACATCCCCTATGCATCTATTTTCTGCATTATAAGTATCAATGCTTAGTGATTTTATGAAATAACTGTATAGTAGCTGTTTTATTGACGTATATTTGCTAACTGGTAATTTATAATGCACGTAATATTATTTAAATCATCATGTAAGATATATTTGTTACTTTTCTGTCATCTTTCTTGCGGTATAAATTTAATTTAGATGAAGAAAAATGAGAAGAGGATAAAATTTGATGAATAATTGATGAATAGTAAGTAAACTTTACTACCATCATTGTACAGTAGGAAGTATAACAAAGATTAGAGAGTAATTTGCTTTCTATTCTTTGGATTGGCTGGCGCTGTTAGGCGTTAAGCCTGCCTTGCCAACACAAAGACACTCCTTGCACCTTTTTATTTACGTCTTTGTCTTCAGCCGAACGCTCTTTGTTACCTATGCAATCTCCATCCTCCTTTTCTGAGGCATCACGGCCTTTTTTGACTTGGCAACGAATTCTTGACTGGGCTCAAGAACACTACCGCTGCCGTACCTTTAGCAAAGATGAGCGCATTCCAGCTAGACCTGGATTGCTGTATTTGGTGCAAAGGGGTGCGATCCGCATGGTAGGAACCGCACAGGTTAGTGCTACTGCTAGTCAGCTAACGTCTCGACGAATCAATAGAACTCCAGAAGAAGCGTTCTTGGGTTTTGTGGGAGCGGGGCAGCCATTTGAAATTGTTGCTCAATCACCATTCACACTCCAGGCTTACGCCCATGTTGACCAAACTGCGGTGCTGTGGATGTACTGGCACGATTTAGACAATTGGCCTCATTTCCGGCGCGAAGTTATGGATGCCTTTAGGTATCAGCACCAGCGTAAGCTGCTGTGGCTGAGTGCCTTAGGACAACGCCGCACAATTGACCGACTCTTAGGATTTCTCACATTGTTAATTGAGGAATATGGAGAGCCAGCAATGAGCGACACTGATCCTGATGTGATTCGCGGTTATTGTCTGCCCTTCCCCCTCACCCATGCCCAAATTGGTAGCGCGATCGGTTCTACTCGTGTCACCGTCACCCGCTTAATGGGTAAGCTACGTCAACGTGGCTTAATTCTGACTCAAGGCGATAATCTAATATGCTTGCCAGCAGAGTCGATTAATAGAGCTGGTTAAAGTACAGTTCAGAGCGGCGATTTAGGCCACTCTGTCTTGAGTGCGAGTGGCTTTGCCCCTCGGTGGGCGATCGCAATTGTCAGCGAATTTTCACAAACCCAGCTTGGCTAATCAGTTCTTGTCCCTGTTCAGTCAGCAGTAAGTTGGCGTAAGCGACACCTGCTTGCTGCTCAGTCTGACCATTCTGTTTGACCACCACAAACAGATTCCGGGTAATTGGGTATTTTCCTGATTGGAAAGCCTCAATGTTCAACTTGTTCCGTTTACCAGGACATTCAGACGGGAGGACAGAAGGTTCTTGGTATGGAGCAATGTATTGTCCTTGCGTCCGCCCTAACGGTAAGGCTTTGATTGAGCATTGAGGTATCACCTCTGGGGCAGAAGCGTAGTAGATGCTACCAGCACTATCAGCCAATTTTTTCAAGGCTTGGGTGGTTGTGGAGATATATTCCACATTGGGGCTGAAAGCTTGGCCACCCAAAATGTCTTGGACAAAAAGCTCAACCGTACCGCCATCAGTAATGCGGCGGGAATAGGGCTTAATCGGGATATTGGGGCCACCCACCTGGCTCCAATTATTAATTTTTCCTGTGTAAATTAACTTTAACTGGTCTATTGTTAGTCCTGGGATATTGAGGTTGGGGTTAACTGCGATCGCTAAACCATCAATTGCCACAGGAATTTGTTTTAAAGTAAATCCACGCTGCTGGGCATGACTTAATTCCTGATCTAGAACTGGTCGGGAGGACTGGGCAACAGCTAGTTGACCGTCTATCAGGGATTGGATACCAGTACCAGAACCAGGAGAGGCATTACTGGGTTCTACATAGCGCAGCCGAAACTCTGGTCGCGCGGTTTGAATTACTGGATCAACTACTAGTCGAATCGGTGCCCAAGATGTACTGCCCCCGTAATTAAATAATCCTTTAGGAACATCCTGTACTGAGGTAAAAGTCTTACCACTAGGCTGTTCTGATGCCGATTGGGGCGTTTTGGTGTTACCAGAATTAATTGTATTTAGGTTAAGACCAGACTTTCTGCTGAACCACCAAAAACCACCAGCTATTAGCCCGACGGTGATTAGGATGGATAAGACAAGAATAGGTATTTCATTTTTTTGGGACATACTAAATTAACCGCGCGTCCATTCAAAACAAGTGCTTGCTACTTGAGATTGTATTTGGAGGACGGGTATTTTATTAACGAATTCTGACACCTCAATAGTTTGGTTGAAATTACTCAAGGAACGGACTTAGAAAAAGTCCTCCCCGGAAATGGTTCGCATTTAATCCGCGATCGAGCTTGAGTGGGGAGCCTTTCCCTAGATGGCGATCAAAGATATCGCCGTAGTTACCTACAGATCCAAGAACGCGGCGCTGCCAATCCTTGTCTAGACCCAGTTCTGGTGCGGATATCGGCATCACCCCAGCACCGCCTGCATACCAGCTTGTTTCCGGTCTCTCTGCGTTGATCAATGTATGGATTGTCCACCCGACAATCGCCGACCACTCGCCGTCCTGGGTTCCAGTGGCGGCGATCACCGGAAAGGTAGTCAACGACTCCGGGAGAATGCGGCTTGATAATCGGTTCACCCCAGGGTCAAGGCGGATATTTGCCAGGGTTGTGATCTCACCGGCGATGGCGTGGCAATTTTGCACGTTGTATGTATCAATCATCTCCCCATCCTCAGAGAAAGGCCGACGGAACCAGTTTTTGTGGAGCGCACCGAAGTAAGCTGTGAGGCTCCGCTCAACTGAACTGCCAATCATGAAGCAGATGCTTTCTTTAGCCAGGTCGCTGACGTGGTGTACAGCCGAGGTGGACGCCACCATCACCGCATTGGATTCTACGAAGACAGTCGGACCAGGCAGCACCTTACCAGTCAACTTCTGCTCCTCAATCTCCGATCCGGTGAGAAAGTATACGTCGTCCTGCTGGTTACGTACCGCATCGAAGGACTTTGATGTTTCATACTCATGATATTCGATGCGGTCAGAAGACCCTAGCACGGCGGCGGCGATCGCACGGCAAATATCGACGTTAACACCACTCCAGCCACCTGGCTCGGCTTGAGTTGCTAAACCCGCCCGCTCGACGCTACCACAACGAACCACATTGCGTTCCTTTACACGTTTGATGACGGAACCCGCCTGAGCGTCGGAAATTGAGCAGCAGACACCAAACAGAGTCAGGAAGACTAACACAAAGCGCATGAATTCTCCTCAGGGAATATCGAAAAACCGGGGTATAAAGATTGTTGAGTGGGGAATCTCACTTCTTTAGGGACTGACAAGAAATAAATTATCCATCTTCTGGGATGGGCATCCTGCCCGCCCTGAATATGGGACGGGTGGGGACACCCATCCCACAAGAAAATTTGGGATGTTTTTTATTTGTCAGTCCCTCACTCAGCAGTCAGTGCAATCAAAAGGTGTCTTAGACTGAAGAATAGATGGGTTGTGCCCCATCGATCTAAGTCTTTAACGTGAGTTCGACAAGTCTTATTTGACCTCTCCCCCAGCCCCTCTCCGACACGGAGAGGGGAGCAAAAAGCTGAATTTTTCGTTGCTCTTTCCGTTTCGGAGAGGGAGGCTGGGAGGGAGAGGTTCATCGAACTCACGTTAAGTCTTTAAGGGTTAGCGGCTGGATAGGTGCTTGGTAGCGGATTGAAGCCCTTGGGGATTTTGTTAACTATTCCCTGGCGCTTGTCCTCCGGTGTGATTCCGATCGCTCGGCAGCCTTCACCACCATAGTGCGGTAGTGTGTTCACCACATCATCTGGAATCTTCGCAAAGGAGGCTGGCAGTGGCGGTGTGACACCAAGTAGGCGCTTGGGATCGAAGCCTGACAGCAAGCTGTCCGTGATCGGCGAATTGATGTCCCGTGGGCCGAGGTACCTCTGCTGGAATCCTGGCGGCCCGAACTTGTTGAACTCTGGGGAGTTGCCAGCAGCGAGTGCCTGTGCTTCATCGGGCAAGCTGGCAAGGGCGGGCAAACCAAAGATCGTATTAATTGTTTCGATCACCGAGTTGTGATCGCCCTCGACGTGGGAAACGGCGTGTGTCCGGGCGTAGGGTGAGATTAGGATCAGTGGTACACGGACACCACGGGAAAGCGGCAGCCCATCAGGACCATAGGACAAAATCCTTGGTGGTACATGGTCGTAGAAACCATCAGACTCGTCGTAGGTAATGATGATGGCACTCTGCTGCCAGATTTTCGGATTTGAGGCGATCGCATTAATTGTCCTGGCCGCCATCCCCTCGCTGAGTTGGCGATCGCTGTAGCCCGGATGGTCGTCATCACCAGACTTCGCGGCATTAATGGCGGCGATCTCATCTGCCGGCGTGTTGGGGTTCGTGATCGGCGGCTTCAGACCCTGCTGGTTAGTGTAGCCACCACGAATGTAGAACACGCCGCTTTTCGGTAGGGTATTGTTGGCTATGTCGCTAAAGAAGTCATTCAGCCCCCGGAGATTTTTGCTCACCTGTGGCGTGTTGGCAATATAGCCAAAATACTGTGCGCCATTGTGATGGCTGACATAGGCATTGTGGGAAGCGATGCCGTTGGTATCGGTTGGTTCGAGATCGTAGCCTTCTTGATACCAGCGCCAATTCACAGGCTCAGTCTGGAGTTTGTGGATATAGGGGATATCCTTCTGGACGTCGGCTAGATCGAATAAAGGATTGTTGTTACCAGCCAAAACCGACCGAATATTGCGCCCCTGGAAGGTGAGCGGCAGACTGGCGAAGGTCAGGTTTGAAGAAATATTGCCATCGGCGTAGCTCTCTTTCGCGCCAGCAGGTTGCTTGTTATCTGTGGTTGTGTCGAACTGGGAACCATAGAAGGGCTGTGGATCGTTGACTAGGGGTACACCCTGCGTTGTACCAGTGTGGCTGCCTACGGTGTAAGATTTGCCGCTCGCACCGTGCTTGACCCATTGCGTTTCACCGGACTGCCCCGCAATCATCGCTACCGCATTGGGGGTTGAGGGCGTGTCCTCGGTTGCAAAGATGTTGTCGAAGACAGTGAAACGACTAGCCCACTTCCAGAAGAACGGAATGGTGTCGCAGTCGATGTGCGACATTACAAGGCGTGCGAACTGCTTGCCCTCAGCAATGTTGGCGGCTCCACCCTTGGAGGCAAAGCGCGTGTACTCGTCGTTGACGAACTGATCCATCTGTGGCTTGCTGTCCACAACATGGATCTTGGTTGCTAGTCCGGTGTGGGAGTGGTCAACGCTGTCAACGGCGCTGGCGTTCTGCTCTGCCCCGATTCGGAATGGCTGAACCGTCACGGTTGCGCCGTTAGCATCCGTGTAAGTCTGGGTGAAGCCCGGCGTTTTCTTTGGATCGCGAGGCTTTTGTCCATCTGAGTAGAGTCCATTCACACCGGGTAATGTGCCATACTCGTTGTCAAAGGAGTGGTTCTCGTTAAAGATGACGAAGACGTACTTGATCCGCTCCTGAAGCAGTCTTTTGAGTACTTTCGGTGGTAGCTGAGGTTCCTTCGCTGGATCAGTTAAGTATCGCGCCACGTCTGGCGTTGCATCTGGCTGAGTCGTAATAGTTGAGTTTTGTGGAGAAGAATCCTCTGCGATCGCTGGGACGATAGAGCAGGGAAGTAGCAAAAGTGCCAGAACAAAATAGAACTTTGTAAATCGTCTCAAAGCACATCTCCTTAGTAATTTCTATCCAGTTAATATCGCTACACGGAATTTAGAATTAGTCTTCACATACTGCAAGCATTTCATCGATTTAGAATAGGTATTTTGGTTACGCCGTACTTTATTGGTTCCGAAATTGAGAAAAACTTAACACCATTGAGGAAAAGCAAAATTATGCCGCTATTTAAGCTTTTTGCTTTCTTTTCAGCCACAAAATACTCGTAGCAAAAACTGCTGTTCCTGCAAAAGTTCCAGGTTCAGGAACAGGCTGAATTTTCACGAAACTAACGGCAGTAATGCCATAACTTCGGACAATTCCCAGGTCACTATTGTCCAAAAATTTTCCATCATTGGTACTACCAGTGCCTGTGAAATTGCTGTCAAAATCCAGTTGCAAACTGTACAAATTGTTGTTTTTACCTGTCAATAAACCTGCGTCGGAAAAAGCAAGTATGTTCTCTTGAATATAAGCTGTATTGCCAGCCAAACTGTTGGATAATGTTCGTAAAACAGTATTGTTTTTGACTAAGTTGAGTGTCCAACTTTTCAAACCCACAAAACCACTAGAAGCGGGTAATTGATCCACATCTACTGTGTAAGTCCCACTAAAAGAAGCATTTGCTAAATTAACAGGTAGCCCTACTGAACCATCAAGAGCCGCAGAAGCAAAATCTCCTGAAATATTAAATGTTTTCAAATTGACAGCCTGGGCAGGATCTGTGCCAATAGCTGCAAGCATAGCAAAACCAACTACTGCGGTAGCAGTTGCTGGCGATAACCTTTTTAAAGGTGTTGCACTCAGCATAAGTTTGGTCTTAATATTTTTGCCCATATTTAGGTAAGTGCGCTTTTTGCACACCGAAAATAATCCCAAAGTGAAGAGACTGCGATCGCTAGGCTTGAAGGTATAAAGAAAAATCCAGAAGTCAGAAATGACTGCACCTATAACCTGATCCGATTTCCATCGCATCAAATTATTCTTGATTTTCCCCACAAGGGACAAGCTATTAAACCACTTGTCCATTAGCCCTTTAGGTTTGGTAGTTACTCCTACCTCACCAGTTGCTAAAAATCTCTACCTTTGTATTTTGTTACCTGAAAATTAATGAAAAGTTAAGAGAAAGCAAAGTTTATCGTAAATTCAAGGGTTTAAGCCACTTAAGTCTACACGTAGTATCATTTTCAGACGGGGTTTAAATCACCGTCTGTTCGCATAGCGTGCCGTAGACAAAATGTCTTTAATTTTGAATTGTTATCGTACTGGTTCAAAGTCATAACCAGTGCGGGAGCGAGAACCAGGAACAATTTTTACAAGTTGGACTGACGCATTGCGATCGCCTGATGCTAAAAACCGAATTGTGCCAGAAGCGCCAGTGGCAGAAAAGTCAGAGGAGGTTAATGCTTCTTGGACTCCCAAACGTGTGGGATTGCGTTCTAATGCGGCAATTAGAGTTACAGTGGCATCATAGCTGAGGGCAGTTCGCCAACTCACATCACCGCCCCATAGGCGCCGCGATTTCTGAGGAAAATCTGACTTAAGATCGCCATCAATATGCCAGGGAACTGCCAATACCATCCCCACAGCTTGCTCTCTGCCAATTTCTAAAGTTTTAACGGTGTAAACATCGTCTCCTGCCAGCAGAGTTAACTTTTTCTGGTTAATCTGAATTACTTGCAGCGCTTTATCGAGAGTTTCAGTGTTAGCAGCTAACATCAACACTTCTGCACCTTGCTTTGTTGCTTGTTCTAAGCTTTTAGCCGCGCTAAAATCCGCCTTGGATAAGTCAAATTCGCTGGATACCTGTCCACCCTCTAGGGAAACAGATGAAACAAACTCCGACTTTAAAGACTGGCTATAGTTACTCTGAGAATTAAAGAAAACCACGGCATTTTTTTTCTGCAAGGTTCTCACCATATAGTTGGCTAAACTTCTAGCAGCCATAAAATCACTGGGAACCGTGCGGAAAACGTAGCGGCTAAAGTTAGAAATTTTTACAGATGTGCTGGTAGGAGATATGGCTACAAGTTGTCCAGAATTATAGATAGTACCTGCGGCTAAGGTGGAATCGCTAGTAATCGGCCCAACTACACCTAATACTTCGGAATTGCTGACTAGGCTAGAAGCGATTTGCTTGGCTATTTCTGGATTGTCGTCGTCATTAGCTATCCCTACTTTTAAAGGTACTCCCTTGATTCCTCCAGAGCGATTAACTTGATTTTGGGCTTGAGCTATGCCACGTAAAACTTCTAAAGAAGCATTAGGATCAGTGCCGAATGGTACAGAAGCCACAATGGTGTAGCTCTTGGAAGAGCCGATGCGGGCATTGTTAAGAAAAATTAGCGTTTCTGGATCGTTAGGGTTGAGTTTTAGGGCGGCTGTGAAATTAGCGATCGCTTTATCGTAACTTTTCGCAGCGATCGCCTGTACTCCTTCTTGTTTAACTGGAGACACGTCACCCGGAGTCAAGGATTTTTCACCAAAACTAGTGCGATCTTGTAAGGATGGATTGCTAACTGCTCCCTGATTTGCAGTATTACCAATTTTGACTCCAGAGTTGTTAGTAAACCACCAAAAACCACCGCAAACTATGCCAACTGTCAGCAACAGAGCCAAGGCTAAAATTTTGGTTTCATTCTTTTGGGACATGAATTCAATAAAGAAAAAATGTTTATTATTTGATTATTTTCTGAAATCTAAGTACTTTGATCATTTAATTCTGACAAATCCAGCCTTTTGGATCAGTTCTTGAGCTTGAGGTGTCAGCAGCCAATTTGCATAAGCAAAGCCAGCTTGCTGATCTGTTTGACCATTCTCTTTAACAATTACAAATAAGTTGCGGGTAATTGCGTAGTCACCACTACGAAACACCTTATTATTCAACTGATTACGCTTGTTAGGACATTCAGATTGAGGTATAACTGGTTCTTGGTAAGGAGGCAGAAATTGACCACTTATCCGCCCTATTGGTAGGGACTTAATCGTACATTGGGGTACAATCTCTGAGGCAGAAGCATAGTAAATTGCGCCAGTGTTCGTTGCTACTTTTCGTACTGCATCTGTGGTGTTGTCAACATAACTAACATTGGCAGCAAAATTCTCTTTATTTAGAACATTTTCCACAAAGAAGTCCACTGTCCCTCCAGCTTCTTTGGTGCGAGAGTAGACTATAATTGGTAAATTTGGCCCACCCACCTGTTGCCAATTAATAATCTTGCCCGTGTAGATATCTTTGAGTTGGGCGACAGTTAAACCAGGGATATTGAGATTGTGGTTAACTGCGATCGCAATCCCATCAATGGCCACCGGAATTTCTTTCAAACTAAATCCTTTTTGTTTAGCTTCTGTATTTTCTTCAGCTTTAACTGAGCGAGAAGATTGAGAAAAAGCTAGTTGATTATCTATCAACATCCGAATACCAGTTCCAGATCCTGGTTCAGCTGAAGGGGATTGAGTGTAGCGTAAAATAAATTGAGGGCACTGGTTTTGCAGTACCGAGTCTGCCTCTTTACGGATGGGTGCCCAAGTTGTACTACCACCATAGTTAAATGTCCCTTCTGGGAGATTTGGCACGTTACATCTATTGTTGTTGACAAACTGGTTTATGGGATTATCTGTGTTGCTACTCTCCGAAGCTTTAGGAACAGTTCCACTTAATTGTGCCCACCTTTCCATAAGGAACCATAAACCACCAAAGATTAAACCAATGGTGATGACAACGGCTGAGAAAAGACTAAGTGTTTCGTTTTTTTGAGACATTATGTAACTGTTAGCATCAAGAGTTTTTTAAAGTATCAGAGATAATAATTTATAAATAAGTCGAAATACGGCTGTGAGTGAAATAGCTACTAAGCCTGCTGCAACTGCTAAAATAACCACTGTCTGAATGTCAAATCCCCCTCGTAAAAAGGGGAGAAAAAAAATAATCGCAAAAGTAATTGTGGGAATAATTAATAAATCGAACTTTTCAATCCACCGCCTGGTTTGAGTGAAAATTAGTATCCCTAAAATTACAGATGCAACAATGAAAGTAACTATTGGAGATTTTATTAGACTGAAGAGCGCGATCGCGATTAATGCACCTTCAAATCCACTAAATCCCGCCCCACCCAATAATTCCAATGTAGAAAACGCTGGTTGAGTCGGTGAATGGCGGGGGACGACGGGACTAGAACTATTTGGTTGTGGTGGGAGGGTTACAGAGGGCGAATTAAGTTGTGTAGCGGCTTGAGCCGCTTGTGAGTTAAGTGCGCGTAAAACCTCCTGGGCTGACTGAAAGCGTTGATTAGCAGCAGGTAGCAGCATCTTATCCAAAATATCAGCAAGGTGAGGGGTGACACTTACTTGGTTTCGCCATTTCCACTGGTTGCTATAGGCATCAAATAGTTGAATTGCCTCCTGATTTGTTAACAAGGTAATAAGAGTTACAGCCAAGGCGTATAAGTCTGTAGATGGAAATACTTGCCCCCCAGCCATTTGCTCAGGCGGTGCAAATCCCATAGAATAAATTCCTGTGGAAGAAGCCGCAGAACCAGATGCAGCGTTTGTTACTTGCTTGACTGCACCAAAATCTAGTAAGAAGAGTTTACCATCACGACGACGCATGATGTTTGAAGGTTTGATGTCTCTGTGAATAATGCCTCTGTCATGGACAAACTCTAGTACCCTCAGGATTGCTTGCAATATCTCTAAGACTTGCTGTTCAGAAAATTTGCCTTGTTGAACTAATTCTTCTTCTAAGTTTTTTCCGTCAATGTATTCTTGCACCAAGTAAAAAAATTGGTCTTGCTGTCCTGGTTGCAAACTATTAACTATGACTGGAAAAAAGGCAAACAAGTCAGGAATTTGCTCGTGATCGTTACCAAGTTGTGCTAGAACTTCTGCTTCTCTCTCAAACATTAACTGCGCTTGTTGCAATTGAGTTAAGCTTAAATTCCCGGCTGGTTGAAACTGTTTCACCACGCATTGGCGCATTCCTGGTATTCGGCGATCGCGTGCTAAAAAAGCTGCTCCAAACCCGCCTCTTCCCAGCAGTTTCGTTGTCACGTACCGACCATCTAGCATCAGTGGCATACCACAGCTGGTACAGTACTTTTGCTGCATTGTTTTCAGCGTCGTAATATCATCTAAATCGGCAAAATAGTTTTGTGGGCGTGGGCAACGTGGACGGGTACAGTAAACTTCCATTTTCGTGATTAGTCAAAATAATTCGTGATGACGCTCTCTACGAGACGCTAAAAGGGAATGGGGACTCGCTACGCAAATGAGCGTTATTACGAATTATTTGGTTATTTACAAAAAAACAAAGGACAAATTACAAGGGATTAATAACCTGATTTTAGTCTTCGCCGGATGAGGTGGGTGTTGCTACCTCCAATGTAGTTAACACTATGTTTTTTTGTGCTAATTTTAACACATTTTGATTCCATCCTGGGTTAGCAAACTCGGGCAAAATTTCTTGGCTAAAGGCTTCTGCGGCCTTGGATCTATAACGATTGGGATTACAAATCAGCCACAGCGTCCGTTTGACAACGACGCCTTCAATGGGAGTACGGTGTAGAACGCCCATTTGTAATTCTTTAGCGATCGCACTAGTTGAAACAAAGGCAGCCCCTAAACCAGATTGCACAGCATTCTTAATCGCCTCAATGGAATTCAATTCCATTTCAACTTTAAAACGTCTGGTATCAATTTCACAGCGTCCTAGCACTTGGTCAATTACTTTGCGAATAGTCGATTGGGAATCTAGGGCAATGAATTGTAATTTATATAGGTCGTCTTTCTGGATTTTTTCAAGTTTGGCAAAGGGATGAAAGACAGGTAGAATCAGCGCTAGTTCGTCCTCAGCGTAAGGAATAACTTCTAAAGATTCTGAGAGTTCACCGGGAATTTCACCACCGATAATCGCCAGATCAATTTGTCCATTAGCGACACTCCAAGCAGTTCGCCTAGTGGAGTGGACGTGCAATTGCACAGCCACATCTGGATATTTTTGTCGGAACATCCCGATCATTCTGGGCAAAAGATAAGTGCCGGTGGTTTGAGAAGCACCAACAATTAAAGTCCCGCCTTGGAGATTTTGTAAATCCTCGATGGCGCGGCAGGTTTCCTGACACAGACTGAGGATTTTTTCACCGTAGCTTAAAAGTAGATGTCCGGCTTCGGTTAATTGGGCGCGTCGTCCTCCACGATCGAATAAGGGGACATCGAGCTGTCGTTCGAGATTTTGGACTTGCAAGCTGACGGCGGGCTGGGAGACGTAAAGACTATCAGCCGCACGCTTGAAGCTTCCTTCTTGAGCGATCGCTTTCAGGATACGTAACTGATCTAAAGTGAAAGGAAGGTCAGACATAAGGCTCAACCCACAAACTTTGAAAGGAGCGGATGCACACAACAAATCAGCTTTGGCAGCAATCAGCTAGGCGTGATTTGTTGCATATTAAACTTGAAGGCTTGACTCGAAAAAGATAGCGGCACAACATCTTGACTAAAGTCCCCTTTTGAATACTTTGTGGTATTGGTTGTACTGAATTCAATTTTCTTTAAATTACTTCACCCGTTTATATGTTGCTGATTTCTTGGTTTACATCCAGTCATTTTGTCATACTGGGGTTACAAATAGTTTTTGCGATCGCTCATAGTGGAGGCGCTGCTTTACGCCCAAGGGCCGAAAAATACATTGGCCCAAGGCTTTATCGGATTTTCTTTGCATTAGTCAGCCTACCGTTGGCTGCGATCTTAATTATTTACTTTTTTGGACACCGCTATGATGGTTTGCAACTTTGGCAAGTACAAGGAGTGCCAGGAGTACAAGAATTTGTTTGGCTGCTGTCAGCGATTTCGTTTTTGTTTTTATATCCTGCTACCTTCAATTTACTAGAAATTGCTGCCATTCAAAAGCCCCAAGTTCATCTCTACGAAACAGGAATTATGCGGATTACGCGTCATCCCCAGATGGTGGGACAAATAATTTGGTGTGTTGCTCATACTCTCTGGCTGGGCACTACCTTTACCCTTGTGACTTCTATCGGATTGGTGTTGCATCACTTGTTTGGGGTTTGGCATGGCGATCGCCGTCTCTTGCATCGCTACGGGGAAGCCTTTGAAATTGCCAAACAGAGGACTTCAATTATTCCCTTTAAAGCAATTATTGACGGACGTCAATCTATCAAATGGCAGGAATTTATTCGCCCCGCCTATTTGGGAGTTGCCATTTTTACAGCTTTGCTTTGGTGGTCACATCCTCTGTTGCTGGAAGCGACTAGTAAGATAGCATGGTAAATTTAGGTGATCCCCAGTGTCAGGAAAAATCCTAAATAGATGAAAATTTCCGCTTATCAATTGACCCAAATCAATGTAGGATAAACTCAAACATCTATCAGCGAGGGTGCGTTCAGTCAGCTTGAGATTTTATATTGCTAGTCATTGGTCAGTTGCCTTTCCTTGCGAGAAAATGGCAAATTCAGTCAAATCCCAGGCGGCCACCGCAATCAGGAGTTTAATATCCAAAAAAGCCAGCGCGAATTCCACAGTAGCTTTTTGGTTAGAGACAGATTATCGCATGGCAATTAGTCCCAATACCAGACTTGACTCTCAAAGCAAAAGAGACGAGTTGCTTCTCATTCAATGCCCTAACTTTAGTTATTGACCGAAAACGACTCATGATACAAGCCCCTAAATTTATTTATGGAGAAGCAAAAAAATGTATGTATTTCGAGTGGCACAGCGCAAGAAATACGAAGTCCGTTTACAGAGCAACTAAATTTATTTATGGGGATCAAAAATTATTGAATTTTGAATTTTGAATTTTGAATTCGGAGCGTTCGCGGAGCGTCTCGTAGAGAAGCGACGTGACTTTTACTCAGCACTGGCTCAACGCCCCGCTACCGGAACTCAGCACCACTGAATTCAGTGCTGATAGCTAGTTTGATATAAAAACCTTATAATCCAAGAGGCATCATGGTGTTTTTGGTTAGTGAGCGGACATTTACTCAAGAAGTTTTAGAATCTCCTATTCCTGTTTTAGTTAATTTTGAAGCCCCTTGGTGTGGCTTGTGTCGGATTATCCACCCACTGTTGTTGCAATTTCAAGCCCAATGCGGGGAAGAAATTAAATTAGTTGGGGTTAACGCCGATCAAAATTTTAAATTGTCTACTACTTATAAGCTAAAATCACTACCCACTTTACTATTGATTGAAAATGGCACTGTTCGCCATCGCTTGGAATGCTTTCGCGGCAGAGAAGATTTACGTCTAGCTTTAGAAGAGATTAAAGCCAACTACAGCAGTTGCCCCAAAATCTACAAAAGTTCAAAAACACTGGACTTAGAATATCGGTCAGCTTGATGGGTATTGGCATTGGGTATGGTCTATGTGGCATTGGACTAATGACAAATGACCAATGACTAATGACAAATGACCAGTGACCAATGACAAATGACCAGTGACCAAATCTAAAACCATGCTTAACACCCCACCCAAAGACCTTTGGGTGGGTTATTTTATCCTAAAGGGCGTGTGTCACAATTATTAACAGTTTCGACACGCTAATCAAGAATTCTAAAAGTAGGCGTCAGTGATGGAAGTAATCTATCAGTATGCCTGGCTGATTCCGGTGTTCCCTCTTTTTGGGGCAATGCTGGTCGGTCTAGGGTTAATCTCGTTGAATCAGGTGACAAACCGCCTCCGCCAGCTTAACGCTGTGGTGATTATCTCCATGATGGCAGCAGCAATGGGGCTGTCCTTTGCCTTGTTGTGGAGTCAAATTCAAGGACACGCGGCTTATATTCGCACCTTTGAGTGGGCGGCAGCAGGTAATTTCCACCTGAGCATGGGCTACACTATTGACCACCTGACAGCCCTAATGCTGGTGATTGTCACAACGGTAGCCTGCTTAGTCATGCTTTACACCGATGGCTACATGGCTCACGATCCCAGTTATGTGAGGTTTTACGCCTATCTCAGTTTATTTGGCTCCTCAATGTTAGGTCTGGTGATCAGCCCCAACCTAGTACAGGTGTATGTATTCTGGGAACTGGTGGGGATGTGTTCTTACTTGCTGGTCGGCTTTTGGTTCGATCGCAAGTCAGCAGCCGATGCCGCTCAAAAAGCATTTGTCACCAACCGAGTAGGTGACTTTGGTTTGCTGTTGGGCATTCTGGGGCTGTTCTGGGCAACGGGAAGCTTTGATTTTAATATCATGGGCGATCGCCTCGCCCAACTCGTCGAATCAGGTTCGATCAGCAATTTTCTCGCTGTCCTGTTGGCGATTTTAGTTTTCTTAGGGCCAGTTGCAAAATCAGCCCAATTCCCTCTCCATGTCTGGCTACCAGATGCGATGGAAGGCCCCACCCCCATTTCTGCCTTGATTCACGCGGCAACAATGGTGGCGGCGGGTGTTTTCCTGATTGCTCGGATGTACCCAGTATTTGAACACGTTCCAGTTGCAATGAACGTCATTGCCTTTACTGGCGCCTTTACGGCGTTTTTGGGGGCAACCATTGCCATTACCCAAAACGACATCAAAAAGGGCTTGGCTTATTCCACCATTTCCCAACTCGGTTACATGGTGATGGCGATGGGAATAGGTTCCTACAGTGCTGGACTATTCCACCTCATGACCCACGCCTATTTTAAGGCGATGCTGTTCTTGGGTTCCGGTTCAGTCATTCATGGTATGGAAGGTGTCGTTGGACACGACCCCGCCTTAGCTCAAGATATGCGCTTGATGGGCGGACTGCGAAAGTATATGCCCGTCACGTCAATTACCTTTTTGATTGGTTGCTTGGCAATTTCTGGGATTCCGCCCTTTGCTGGTTTCTGGTCAAAAGATGAAATTCTAGGGAAAGCTTTTGAGGCTAACCCATTTCTCTGGTTGATTGGCTGGCTAACTGCCGGGATTACTGCTTTCTATATGTTTAGGATGTATTTCTCAACATTTGAAGGCGAATTCCGGGGTAATGACGAGAAAATCAAGCAAAAACTCAAAAAGGCGACAGCGACAATCGTCCTGGAATTAGAGTCACAAGAACCAGCCCCGAATTTTGGGCCTGGGGCGATGAAGAAAGGAGAATTGGCGGCAACTAGTGAGCATCATGATTCCCATGACTCCCACGGGCATCATAGCGACTCCCCCCACGAATCGCCGTGGACAATGACCCTGCCGTTGGCACTGTTGGCTGTGCCTTCGATTTTGATTGGTTTGGTGGGAACTCCCTACGCCAATTATTTTGAAGAGTTTATCTTTCCTCCTAGCGAAACCCTCACTGAAGTTATAGAAAAGGCTGCCGAGTTCAATCCGACGGAATTCTACATTATGGCGGGTGCCTCAGTCGGAATTTCTTTGATTGCGATTACCCTGGCTTCGCTGATGTATTTGCGCCGTAAAATTGATCCGGGTGCGATCGCTGCTAAAATCCAACCACTTTACGAGTTATCCCTCAACAAGTGGTACTTTGATGACATTTACCATCGGGTTTTTGTTGTCGGCTTGCGTCGCCTAGCTAGACAAGTTATGGAAGTTGACTTCCGCGTTGTAGATGGTGCTGTTAACCTCACAGGCTTTTTCACCCTTGTTAGCGGTGAAGGTCTGAAGTACCTAGAAAATGGTCGCGCTCAATTCTATGCCTTGATTGTGTTTGGGGCGGTTTTGGGCTTAGTGATTGTCTTTGGTGTCACCTAATTTTAATCGGGGTGGGCGATCGTCCACCCCTAAGTTTTTTAAAAGTAGCGAATAGGCGAATGATAAAGAAGAAATACATTTACTGGCAAGATGATGATATGTGGTTAGGTTATCTCGAAGAATATCCCGACTATTGGACTCAAGGTGAAACTGAAGAGGAGCTAAGAGAAAATCTACTCGATATTTACAATGAATTAACAAGTGGAACTATCCAAAATATTCGTAGAGTTGCAGAACTTGAAGTCTCATGAAACGAAGAGACTTAATCAGTAAACTTGAAGAAATGGGTTGTATCTTCGTTCGTTATGGTGGCAAACATGATTGGTAGCAGAATCCAATAACAAAAATATCTCAAGCTGTTCCTAGACATAGGGAAATTAAGGAGCAACTTGCAAAACATATTATTAAGATGCTTAACGATGAAGCAGGCTAATGCTTAGAATAAGAGGTACTGTACTAGAGAGTTTAGGTACCCACTATGACCCTTGAACAGCTTGAAGCCGTTCCAAAAGATTCTCAAGTGATTTTATTAGCAAGATTACTGGAAAGATTGGGTCAAGAAAGTGGAATAGATCAAGAAATTGCGGCTAGTTGGGCTGAAGAAGCCCAGAAGCGTGATGAAGATATGAACACCAATCAAATTACTGGTATTCCGGCTGAAGAAGTGTTTCAAAGAGTTCGTGCATCTTTACAATCAAAAGAATTGTATTTCATCCATTGGCAGAGCAAGAGCTGGTTGATGTCGCAAGTTATTACGAGGAACAAAGATGGTAAATAATATTATTCAAAAAGTATAACCTGCCTGAAAAGTCAGTATTAAAATTATTTACGATAAAGCCCAATTTATAAAGTTGTCCATCTTATTGTATTTTACCGCCTCTAAAGCAATATTTGCATCAATTACCATTTCTCTAAAATAAGACTCCAAAGGCATAATTTGATCGTCGTTAGAAGTCTGATATATTTTATATGCAATGGCATCTAACAAAGAGTGACAATACTCTCGGCTACGTTTTCCATAATAATCTAATAGTTTACTAGTAGTACTACTAGAATGAACTAGCATATTACGAATACGATATATGTTATAAACATCATCTTTGAGGTCAATAATTTTCTCAACCAAGTATTTTTCACAATAATCATTATTATAAAAAATTTCATTGACTTGATTTAAATCTGGCAACACTATGTTTTTAGAATCTAATTGTTTCTTTATTTCAGGAGCTTTTTCTATAAATTTTTCTAAAAAATCTATTTTATCTTTATTAGAAGATAAATAGTCTTGTAAATCCTGGTCTATAGACTTAGATATATCCATTTCAGCAAATGTTAGAGGTGTAGTAAAAACACGTCCAACTTGTCTTACTTCATGATATAAATTAAATTTTAATTCACTCAAAGTAAGAAGTAACTGTACTGTTCTAATACCTTCACCATCAAGCCATAAATCTATATTTTCTTTAAGAATCTTCTTTTTATTCCTAAGATCATCTGATAGTTCAGGAAGTTTTTTAGAAATTGTTTTAGAATCATCAGAAAACTTTTCTACAGCAAACCATGAGTTTAATATTTCTTCAGAACTTTGTGAAGCTTCAGTTGCTCGTCTATACCAGTCGATAGAAGCAAGCCATTTTGCTACAGTTGGATGACATTTATCTTCAGAAGATATCCACTGGCCAAGCCTTTGTTGATTATTTTGTGAGTCAATAGAGTTATATCTGATAGTTTGCGGCTTATCCCTACCTTTAAAGTTAAAAGCTCGAATTTCTCCTTGAGAATCACAAATAACCCAATCACTTGATAAAATAATAGCCTGGTCTTTCCTATTTCGTGTTGAGAGAACAGCTATCGTTCTTTCAGCCATTTGTTGGGCTTTAATTTTCATAAATTTACTATCTACACCTTGGATATTGACTGCAATGCAGTAATCCGAATTATCTTCAACATTTATGCTTAAAATCTCATTTTTTTGAATGTATTTTCCATCTATTCTAGGACGATATAGTTCAACTTTACCTATATTAATTTTGTTTTTGAACTCAACACCTGTTATCTTGAAAATAACTGTATAAGTTTGAGGTTCTAGACAATAAATTCCTGTTAAGAAATTAAGTCTCTGTTTAATACTTGAAGCCTCATAATATTTTCTAAGCTCTTCCTTATGTTCATCAATTGATTTTGCATCTCTTGATGGTGATCCAAATAGGGCAGGATATAAATTACCTTGCTCAGGATATGTTGCTATATCTTCAAATTTTTGAAATTGATCATCTAATCTTGATTTTAATTCCAACATTCCCTTAAAATTAAATAATAAAATTATTGTATCTACAATAAATTCTATATGATGACTATCATTTAAGTCTTTTTCAAGTATTTTTTCGTACAAAAGATTAATAACTTGCCTCAAGCTATTTTCTGACGTTATTTTTTCTTCTATACGTTGAATGAATATTAAAATATCGTCTAATTCAAATTTACTCTTATTGTCGGATAGAGCTTCAGTAATGAAATATAGTTCTTGATCTACTTCTCTTGTCCAGGATTTTTTAATTTTGTCTAGATCATCAAGTTGCTCTTTTTTAAAACTACAGTAACTAGAAAATTGAATTTTAAAGAATTTTTTTCCGTAAGCATTTTGAGAAAATCGATTTTTATTATTCTGTATCTCTTCACGCAAATCGTATAAAATTAATAATAAATGGCGACTATAAGATCCTTTTTGATTGTTTTCAATTGCATCGCATCTTTCCAACCATATTTGTTGTAAATTCTCAATGTTTCTTATCACATATTCAGGCGCATTTGATAAAGTAAAATCCATTTCTCAGTACTTATCAAAAAAAAAAAATAATAATATAATCTTAATCCCAAAACTAAGGAAGAGTTGCAGACTTCATAAGTTTTCATAGTTCATTGGTTTTGCAAGTCCTTCTGCAATCTCTCTTTTAGCAGATTGGGCAGATGCAATCAGTTGTTGTTGAGTTTTGTTAAATGATTTATTCCATTTCAATTCATCTTGCAAATCTTCCAGGTGCTCTTGGAGATGTTCTGCAACTCTTTCTTGCACATCTTCAGGTAAAGATTCCATCATCTTAATTACAGTAGCGATCGCTGGAGATGACATAATCGAATTTCCCTTATCAACTTTCCCTGTCTATTTTACTAAAAAAACTCAATCAAATCGCCTACTGTAGTCCCAAAGCTCTGAAATTGGGAAAGTTTGTCCTAATGCTGCTTGTCGCACGGACTCTTGCAAATCGGCTAATATTTGTACTTTTGGCTCTTGTTCATCAATCCAAGCTAAACCACTGACGTTATCAGAATTTATCGAACTTATAAGCTGTTGCCAAAGTTCTACAGGGACGAGTACATCTGTTGTTTCTCCATTTACATTGGTGACATAACGAATCTGACTTTCAATTTGTGCGATTATCATTATGGTTAGTTCTCCTGTGATGATTTTTTGTACCAAATCGCTTTTTTCAACAACCATCAAACAGCATCTTGTATTTTTAGGGATGGCTTGGATTACGCGTAGACGCGGAGCGGATTGTCGTAGATATCGCACCCCTAAACTATAATTTAACCAACTTTTTGAGGGTAAATTTTTGACTTGACTGGAAGTATCACAACGCACATTCCGCACCCCAAAGTGTCAAAAAAGACTCCCAAGAGAAAAAATCGGGGATTGCTAATTTAATTAAATCAACCTAACGAGGAAGACGAAATCCTCAAAAAGCTGTTACTTAATAACTAGTGACTTTTTGCCAAACATGATTTTGATAGCAGACGAATTGTGATGAATACAGCTAATTTTCCGTGGCTGACGACGATTATTCTGTTTCCGATAGCGGCGTCGCTACTTCTTCCCATCATCCCTGACAAAGAAGGCAAAACAGTGCGCTGGTACTCCCTCATCGTAGGGCTGATAGATTTTGCACTAATTGTTTACGCTTTTTATACTGGGTATGATTTCTCCAATCCAGATTTACAGTTGGTGGAAAGTTACCCCTGGGTACCACAATTGGGTTTGAATTGGTCAGTAGGGGCTGATGGCTTGTCCATGCCCCTAATTATTTTGACTGGATTCATTACCACGCTGGCGATTTTAGCAGCTTGGCCTGTTACCTTCAAGCCCAAGCTATTTTTCTTCTTGATTTTGGCGATGTATGGCGGTCAAATTGCAGTGTTCGCTGTCCAGGACATGCTGTTGTTTTTCCTAGTGTGGGAACTGGAACTAGTACCGATATACTTTCTGCTGTCGATTTGGGGAGGCAAAAGACGACAATATGCAGCGACCAAATTCATTTTATACACTGCTGGCGGGTCGCTGTTTATTTTGCTGTCTGCCCTGACAATGGCATTTTACGGCGATACGGTCACGTTTGATATGCGATCGCTCGCCCTCAAAGATTTCGCCCTCAATTTGCAACTTGCCCTCTATGCTGGCTTCCTCATTGCCTACGCCGTCAAGTTGCCGATTATTCCCTTACACACCTGGCTACCTGATGCCCACGGTGAGGCTACAGCGCCCGTACACATGCTATTGGCAGGTATTCTCCTGAAAATGGGCGGTTACGCCTTAGTTCGGATGAATGCTCAAATGCTCCCCGATGCCCACGCTTATTTTGCACCAGTGTTGGTAGTTTTGGGGGTAGTTAATATCATCTACGCTGCCTTAACATCCTTTGCCCAGCGCAACCTGAAGCGAAAAATTGCTTACTCCTCAATTTCTCACATGGGCTTTGTGATGATTGGTATTGCCTCCTTCACCGATTTAGGATTGAGTGGAGCAGTATTGCAAATGGTTTCTCACGGGTTAATTGGGGCGAGTTTATTCTTCCTTGTTGGCGCAACTTACGATCGCACCCACACCCTAATGTTGGATGAAATGGGCGGTGTCGCTAAGAGAATGCCGAAGATTTTCGCCATGTTCACTACCTGTTCAATGGCTTCTTTAGCATTGCCAGGGATGAGCGGTTTCGTAGCAGAATTAATGGTATTTGTGGGCTTTGCTACTAGTGATGCTTATAGCTCTACCTTCAAAGTCATTGTGGTGTTTTTAATGGCAGTTGGAGTGATTTTAACTCCAATTTATCTGCTGTCTATGTTGCGAGAGATTTTCTACGGAGAGGAGAACAAAGAATTAGTTTCTCACCAAGCTTTGATAGATGCCGAACCCCGTGAAGTATTTATCATTGCCTGTTTGTTAATTCCAATTATTGGTGTTGGTTTCTATCCAAAATTGCTGACTCAGATGTACGACGCTACAACTGTACAATTGACGGCAAGGTTGCGTGATTCCGTGCCGACATTAGCACAGCAAAAAGACGATGCACTAAAGGTTTCTTTGAGTGCGCCGGAAATTGGTAATTAAGTTGCGATCGCTAGTTTAGTTTCAAATTACTTTGAGGGCGGTTTTTGTACCTGCCCTTTTTATTTTAGGCTGATTTATTTGTTTGCAACCAGTTAAGCAAATCTTCCATAGCAGTAAAATCTAACAAAGCTTCCCCAAGGGTTTCTAATTGATTTAAAGAAAGAGATTGGATGCGCTCTTGCAATTCTGGTGATAATTCTCCCACTCGTCTTTGTAATAACCTTAAAATAAGCCGTTGTTCACCTTCTTGTTTTCCGCGCTCGTAGCCGATGCGCTCACCTGTAGTTACGTATCTCATAGTCCGCTCCTGCTCAAATTTCATAAAAATAGATTTTAAGCTGATTGATTTGTTTGCAACCAGTTAAGTAAATCTTCCATAGCAGTAAAATCTAATAAAGCTTCGTCAAGTCGAGAAAAATTCCGCAAGGATAAAACTATTTCCCGAATGCGATTAGCTCCCATTTTCATTGAAACTAATATTTTCGGGAGATCCTCAGCGATAAAGTCAAGGTCGATGGCTTCTATATGAGCTTGTACTTCAGGTGTTGAATTAACATTAGACTTTTGATGGAGTTCTACTAGTTCCAACAAGCCCAGGGTATATTCACTTACATGGGTCAAATTGCCGTAGATAAAGTTAACTGGATTATTGATTTCGTGAGCGACACCAGCCACTAATTGACCTAAACTCGACATTTTTTCGGTTTGAATCAGTTGAGCTTGAGTCTGTTTGAGATTGTGCAAAACTTGGTTCAGTTGTTCTGCTTGAGTAGTAGCAGCAACGGTAGCAGCGCGGCTTTGATTATACAATTGTGCCTGGTCAATGGCGATCGCTAACTGGTCAGCCACACCTCGAATCAGTTCTACCTCATCATCACTCCAAGAATGCAGCGCTCTACTATGTTCGCAGACAATCACACCTAAGCAACCCGACTGAGTTTTAACTGAAACTGTGAGTAGAGACTTAAAGCCCAAACTCACCAAGAAATCCCGATTCTTGGAATCAAGCCAGGAATCTGTCGCAATGTCATCCAAGCAAAGCAAATTCCCTCTTAAAACAGCCTCACTCAGTGCTTCCACCTTCTGAATAGGAGAATCGCCTAAAGGTTCTGGCAAGTCGGGAGCGCAGGCTTACTGACTCAGTTCAAAGCTAGTAGATTCATCTTCTATTTGACACCAAAGAAACTGGCATCGATCAATCTGGAGCAGTTCTCGAACTTCACCCACTACTGTACTCAAAATCTTAGATCCAGCTGCGCCATATTTTTTGAGTCAAGGTTGAGAGAAAACTTTTTCTCCTTGGTAGATATAGGTAATCAGCCCAGCTACCAAATTCACCATGAAATTCAATACTCTGCGACTTCTGGAATGTTCTAGTTGAACAATATTCCACCCTTTTTTGCTATTGTCAGTTAGACACTCTGGTAATCAGTACCGAAAAACCACGAATCTGATGTAAGGATTTTACACTTTTCAGTATTTTCATACTGAGAAGAAAGACATAAGGCGATGTTTACGATGGCTACGCCGACGCTAAAAATGGTTCTTTATTCTGGCGCTGCGATCGCACATCAATAGATTACGTACAATCTATCTAGAATCAGATTTGGCAAAACCGCTCATGTTAAACTACAATCCGCTCCATTGTTTGCCATCTTCCGAAGAATTACCCGACTCAAATGATACCCCTGTGGATAATGAACTCCAAAATTTAATTCCCGGCTTGCTGAAAACGACGCTGGCTTTGGTTTGGTGCGATCGTTGGGATTGGTTCTTTGGTGTTGACATGGGTATTTATTTTGACCCAGACAAACCAGCCATTGTCCCTGATGGGTTTCTCAGCCTAGGAGTTAAACGCTTCATTGATGAGGATTTGCGCCTAAGTTATGTACTGTGGGAAGAAAATAAACCACCGATTTTAGCACTAGAAGTTCTTTCCCAAATATATCGGGAAGAATATACTACCAAGAAAGAATTTTATGCCAAAGAATTAGGAATTTTATACTACGTTGTATATAGTCCCCTTCGGCGTAAAAATCCACCTTTGGAAGTGTATCGCCTAGTTGATGGGGAATATATCTTAATGTCAGGAAATCCCGTTTGGCTACCAGAGATTGGTTTAGGAATTGGGGGAGAACGGGGAATTTATCAAGGTATCGTGCGGGAGTGGTTGTACTGGTATGATGAAGAAGGGCAAAGATTGCTGACACCAGAAGAACGCATCAGGGAAGCGGAAGAACGCACAGCTTTTGAACAACAGCAACGTGTGGAAGCAGAACAACAAGTGAAAATGTTAGCGGAAAGGTTGAGGGTACTTGGTGTTGATCCAGAAACTTTGTCATAGATTTAGCAAGTTTTGTGGTTTTCGCTGCCTTAATGTTAATTTGCTTCCTGGTTAGGGAATTATATCTATAAAGCAACTCATCTCTTGACGGTACAAATCGTAAAGGCTGGTTGCTCAATAAATATTATTTACCAAAACCGACATCAAAAATTAGGTGCTGTTATGTGAACTTTGGATAATTGCGATCGCTTTTAGTCCAAATCTTCTTCGGTAAGTCCAGCATCTTTCATAATACTTTTCAAAGTTCCAATTGGTAAATCTCGATTACTATGAACCGGAATGGAAAGTATCACATCAAAACCTTCTTTTGTATAAATGTGATGACTGCCAGTAATGCGCTTCAATTCCCAACCCTGCCGTTGCAAAATTTTACAAAGTGCTTTACCTGAAACCGCTTTCATAGCGATATTTCAACCAACTGTTTCTCCGGGTCAAGTTCTTCTCGTTCGCTGGCAACTTCCAACCAACCTTGAATTGCATCTTGCAGCATCTCTAACAAATGTTCATAGCTGTCTCCCCAAGTGTGGCATCCGGGTAGGGCGGGTACAGAAGCACACCACACACCGTCTTCTTGCCAGATAACTGCTTTAATTTTCATTGCCAATCATCTCCACAAGATTGCGACTAATATTCTAGCGTCAAGCCGAGTGCTGCATCTACGCCCGTCGTAGACATCGCTTGTTTGCTGCACTGAGGTTATTGTTAAAGACATCCAATTTAGTATTGTATTAGGTTGCCTGCTTGGTCTTCAGCCAAGGCTGCTGTTGCCAGTTCAGCTAGTAGATCATGAGACTTTGCAAATACTTTGTCCCAATGGGCTTCGTCTTCCAGTTCTTCCAGAATGAGCGCAGCAATTGCATCTTGCTCAGTTTCAGGAAGCTGTTTCACTAATGCGATCGCTTGTTCAAGTAGCTTGGTCATAGCTGTTATGCTGCTGTCAAAAAGACCTGCTGACTATTTATTCTACGCTTTTAGGGGACATTGAAGCCTGCGTACTCCACAGTAATGTGCGATCACACTCAACACGAAAAGGATTGACAACTGGATTCATCGCAGTCTCAAATTTACACCTTCCAAATGTTTATTAGTTGGTAGCTCAGGGAAGTATAAGTATAAGGTGATGCCTCGCTTTTATGTTTAACCCATAGACAAGTACTAACCAAATACTAATCATAATCAGGAGTATTTCATGATTCCACTGATTTTGGGTGCTGCTTTGGCTACTGGAGCCTTGGGAACTGTAAAAGGTGCTAAAGGCTTTGGCAATATGAATCAGGCAAAGGAAATTGGTGAACAGGCTCAACAAAAATACGAAAGTAGCTTGCAAAACTTAAAAGCAGCCTGGGAAATTACCAACCAGTCAGCAGAAGTTTATGGTCAAATGCAACTTCGTATTAAACAGGGTACAATTTCCAACTTTATAGCTTTTATTGAGAGAATTGGTCAGCGAGCTTCCCAAAACAATCTGGACATTGTGACTGGATTAGACATCTCCACTCAGCAAATTCAGGAGTACAAAACAGAAGTTATCAAAGCTCAACAGTGGGTGAAAGGTGGTGTGTCAGCAGCCGTTGCGGCCTTAGCAGCAGGTTCTAGTGCAGTTACCTTAGCAAGCAATGTAGGTACAGTTACTGTTTCCAGCTTCTTTGGATTGTGTACTACTGAAGTCGCTATCTCACAAGTTGGTGGTGCTGCGGCTTGGACTGGAGCCATAGGTTGGTTAGGTGGTGGTAGTATGGCGCTTGGTGGTACTGTATTGGGAGGTATTACACTCGCCCCAATGTTGATGGTTGGGGGTTTTAAACTTGCTGGTAAGGGTGAGGAAGCTTTGACTAAAGCGCGAGAATATGAAGCTAATGTCAACGTAGAGATTGCCAATATTGAAGCAGCTCAAGATTTTTTATTACAAGTTAAACGGCGAACAGTGGAATTGGCTAATTTAATATGTAATTTAAACAACCGTGCTAAATCTGCACTTCAAGAGCTTGAAGCCCAACCTTTTAATCGCGATCGCGATGCTAGCAAATTTCAAGAGGTAGCACTTTTAATTAAAGCACTTGCAGAAATTATGAAAATTCCTATTTTAGATAATGAAGGACTGTTAAACCCTTCTACTTTAACCATCCAAGCTAAATACAAAACTCTAGGAGGTATTTAACAATGGTTTTACCAAGTATCGGTACAATATGTACTGCGGTTAACGCCACAAAATCGTTAGTAACCATTGTTTCCAGTTACAAGCAAATTGGAGAGCAAGAACGGACTAAAAGGCGTGAGATAGCAGCTTTGGAAAAAACACAATGTGTTGACACAGTTTCTTCAGCCTATACTGAATATAAAATAATTGCTGAACAAGAACAGACAAAGAGACGAGAGATTGAAGCTTGGGAAAACGAAACAATCACCAAGATTAACGCCGAGCGAGAGTTGCTGATGGCGTATCTAGATCGCTCTTTTGATGAACGTGCAGAAAACTTTCGGGCTTTATTTGCTGTCGTTGATAATGCGATCGTATCCGGTAATAATGAACAACTAGCCCTGACATTAAACTCAATCACAGAAATAGCTAAATCCTGCCCATTCAAAGAACTTGCAAATTTAGCTTCTGTTCGTGCTGCCCTAGATGATCCAGATCATGAATGGAAATTTTAATTTTATAACAGCGCGATCGCTCTTCTAAAATCTTTCAAAAAAGCCTACGTTAGTAGGCTTTTTTCATGTAGTACGAGGCTTATAGTCTCTAAGAGGTTGTTTGAAAAGTGGTTGACTGTAATTTTAGTCACTGATTGATCCCCCCTAACCCCCCTTAAAAAGGGGGGAACCGGAATCAAAGTCCCCCTTTTTAAGGGGGATTTAGGGATCTCCAAGGGTTAGGGATATACAAAAAAACTTTTCAAACATCCTCTAACTTAACACCACACAGCTACCAATACACTTATCAAATATCGCTTACTTCCGGTAGCCAGTCTTCATCCAACACTAACTCTACAGAATATGGGCACTCTTCTGGAAACACGGATATAAGTATTCCCGTTTGTTTGGCTGCTTGGCGACGCGCCCTTTGATAACTTTCCTCAAGTTGCTCTGTAGGATAGCTCTTAAGACTAGGACTATCTTCTATTGCTAACTCAATCTGGGTGCGAGAATCGGTTATAGAATCGAGCCAACTATCTGAGCGACGCTGGGGTTGATATTGCCACTTGAGCAGATGCAAGAGTAAGCGAGTTAGTTGACTGGTAATAGCCCGCCGTTCACTTTTGCCCAAGCCTTCAACTTCTTCAATCAGATGTTCTACATCAACTTCATGCCAATGATGCGATCGCAATAGTTGGGCTGTCTGTTCAATCCACAAGTTAAAATCTGCTTTATAAGCTGCACTCATAGCCGTTCTCTAGCTTAGGCAAGCCAAAATATCCTCTTGTGTCAAATAAGGAAAGTCATCAAGCAATTCCTCGTAGGTCATACCAGAGGCAAGATAAGATAAAACATCGTATACAGTAATTCGCATTCCTCGAATACAAGGCTTACCACCTCGTTTTCCTGGTTCGATTGTAATAATATTTTGATACTGCACAGCTATTCAAGCCTCAAAAATCTTCATCATCAACAAAAAACTCGGCATCGTCTTCTAATCGAGAATTAACCCGCCCAGAACCAGCAACTCCCCACAGAGGTTGCAGCAGTGCCATGCCAATTAACCCTATACCGGCACTAAAAGCCATCACTAAACCCATTGGTATCTGAATCGATTGGAATGTTAAGAATTTTAACGATACGGGTGTGGCATTTTGGACTGAAATAACCGCGATCGCAATTACCCAAACCGCTACAACTAGAGATGTCAAAAAAGGAGCGAAAGTTTTCATATCTTAATAAAATTTAGGAGTTAATAATTCTTATAGCGGTTCCCATTCAGATGGGGTACAACGTTACATCACGAGGTGTAGGGGCACTGCCGTGCCCCTACGGGTGTAACTCACGTAAACGATAACCGCTATAACTTATAACTCCTAACTTTGAATTATTAAACAGCTACTGCCTCTAGTTTAGCAATGGCAATCTCTAACTCTTGGGCGATTCGGGTGAGTTTTTCGGGAGTGTTGGTTTCTAGGTAGACGCGCACCAGAGGTTCTGTACCGGAAGGGCGCAATAAAACCCAGCTACCTTCTTCTAAATACAGCTTAATACCATCTTTACGCCCCACTTCCTTGACTTTAATTCCTGCGACCTCTGTAGGTGGATTTTTAGTAAAGGAGTCGATGACGGCGATTTTGTGCGCCTCTGACAGGTGCAAGTCTAGGCGGTTGTTGTAAAGTGGCCCATCGGCTTCGGCGATCGCTTCTGCCACCATCTGACTTAAAGGTTTGCCTTCATAAGCGATCGCTTCTGCCACCAGCATATCGGCTAAAATCCCGTCTTTTTCGGGAATATGCCCGATAATACTCAAACCGCCTGATTCTTCTCCACCAATTAGTACGGCAGTTTCGCGCATTTTTTCGCCGATGTATTTAAAGCCGACTGGTGTTTCGTAAATTTCCAGCCCATTTTTAGCAGCGAAATTATCCAGCAAGTGGGTTGTCGCCACAGTGCGGACGATGGCGCCAGTTTTACCTTTATTTTTGATTAAATGTCGTGCTAGAACTAACAACACAGTATTGGGAGTGAGGAAAGTTCCTTGTTCATCAACGATACCAAAGCGATCGCTATCTCCATCTGTCGCCAAACCCAAATCAGCGCGATCGTAAAGTACTGCTGACACTAACTCAACTAATTGTTCTTCCTTGGGTTCTGGCATTCCACCCCCAAATAAAACATCCCTCCAATCGTGGAAACTTTCTAACTGAACGCCACAATGTTGCAAAACTTCATCTAAATAGCCGCGAGAGGTAGAATACAAAGCATCATACTTTACCTTTAAATTAGCGCTTTTGATTTTTTCTAGATCAAGTAGGGTGTAGATAGATTGCAGGTAATTAGGTTTCGGATCGAAAATTGAAATTGAACCCGATGGGTTGCTCCCAGGCAACTCATCCGATGCACTTTCTATATTTGCCACAATAATATCAGTAATCTCTGGAGTGGCAGGCCCAGCATAATCGGGGATATATTTAATTCCACAGTAGCGTGCTGGATTATGGCTAGCAGTAAACATCAACGCCCCTGCGGAATTTAGGTAACGGGCGTTGTAGGCAATTACTGGTGTGGGGCAATCACCATCAGTAATTTTCACAGTCCAACCCCAGTCTGCGAGGACTTGGGCGGCTGTTTGGGCAAACTGGTCAGCTAAAAAACGAGTATCGTAGGCAATAAGTACTGGTCTATCTTTTGTATAGGCTTTTTCTAAATAAATGGCGATCGCCCTTGTTACTTTCCGCACATTGGGGAAAGTAAAATCATCGGCAATAATCCCTCGCCATCCATCAGTGCCAAATTTTATCTTGCTAGAATTGCTACTAATACTCATTTGTGCCACTTGCTTCCGTACATTATCAGTACTACTAAAAGCTTCCCGCAAAGAGTGTGTAGCAGCAACTATCCTCCGAAGTTCTTTCCTAAGAAAGCCTTCGCTTAAACTTCTCCCCACCGTATTTTCTCTCACTGTTTCTGAGCAATGTCAACCCCCGATCGACCTTTTGCCAGTTATCACCTTTGGTCTCTAGTTGCCCCAGCGACTGGGCAAGAACGCTGGCATTGCCAGATGAGACGGGGGTTTATCAAAGCGCGGCAACACGAACCACAAGTTAAAGTCCTTTTAGGGCAAGCCACCGCACCCCAGAGGATTGGGATACTCGCCCAAAAAGGCGTTTATGAGTTTCATCATCACAGGCATCTGTTGAAGCAATCAGATGGTGTAGAAAGAGTTGCACGGCTACTGAAATTAGCCAACTCCAGCGTTCAAGTGCAGCAACGTGTGCTGCAAATTTTGCAAAGATATCATAATGCGCCGTTGCTTTTGGATAAAAATATTATCCAATTAACTCCGGGTGATGAAGGCTTTCCTAAACCGATAGTAGTTGAACAAGAAGATTATTGTTTCCGCTTATATGCGGCTATGGACTGCGTTTTCATTGAATCTGATAGCACTTTACATATTTTAGATTTCAAAACTGGTAAGTCGGCTTTTGACAGACGACAGGCATTAGTTTATTTGTTAGCGGCTCGTTATCTTTACCCTGGACGAGAAGCTGTTGCATCATTTTATAATTTAGAAATATGTAAAAAATCTGAGTTAATTAGCATCAATAATTGTGAGTTAGAATCGTTAAAATTTGAGTTAGCGAATATTGCCCACAAGCACCAGCACGATTTGCAAAAATATCAGGAAGAAGCTAGTAATTTTAGTAAAATCTTTCCTCCAAATCCTGGATCTCACTGCCGCTTTTGTCCATTTAATTCAATATGTGAATTTGCCGATTTTAAGCAGCACCAATCGTATCCACTGCCCAGTTTAAGAGTTAGCAGGTAATTGGTTTACCGCTAACTTCTCTGCCAAATTTTAATTGTCTTATCCAAACTCCCGCTTACCAACATCTCACCGGAAGTTGTGAAGGCCAATGCTGTGACTATATTGCCATGACCTGTAAAGGTACCCAACAATTCCCCGGTTTGGAGATGCCACAATTTGATGGTTTTATCAGCACTACCGCTAGCGATAATTTGTCCATCGGGACTTAACGCGATCGCATATACTCTATCTTCATGTCCTTTAAGAGTATGCAATAATTCCCCAGTCTCCAATTGCCAGATTTTAATGGTTTGATCCCAGCTACCACTCACCAGCAGTTTACCATCTGCACTGATTGCTAAGGAACCCACGATGTGAGAATGACCCATGAGCGTATGCAGAGGTTGTGCATCCTTTAAAGTTTTGATCCCCGTCTGGGGTGAGGTGCGCCAGACTTTGATTTTGCGGTAGCTACCTGTAACCAGAGTTTGACCATCTCGGCTCAAAACTAGGGAATGAGCAGCTGTATCATCTAAAGAGAGTGCGATCGCAACCTGACGATGCATCAAATCCCAAAACAGAATTTTTCTGTCATCTCCACCTGTCGCTAACATTCTGCCATCTGGGGTGAAGGCAGCACACCGCACTACCCCATTATGTTTGTGCAAAATATCTATCAAGTCTAAAGCGCCGACATGCCAAAGCTTAATTGTGGAGTCTGCACCACAACTCACTAAAGTCTGGCCATCGGAACTAAAAGCCAGGGAATTCACTTCATCCACCAGCCCAGATATCACCCAAGGAGACTCTGATAATGTCTCGATTAATTCACCCTTGCTTAAATCCCAGAGTTTCGTCTCGCCACGACTACCACTTGCCAATATGGGTAAAGGGTTGCCATTCTTACACCCAGAACTAAAAGCTAGGCAATTAATCCCTCTGTTGTGTCCTTGTAAAGTCTGCCAACATTCCCAGTCACCGACTAGATCCTTGAGACAATGGTCTGATGGTAGAGTTTGTATTGTATCTGCGATCGCTCTCTCATTAATTAATGGCGACGTGTCTTTCTTGCCAATAAGTGATTCTAAATACCAACTCAACCCCCCTGCATACAACAAGTTACTCGGAGTTACATACAGTTTTGGTTCAGTAAGTTCAAGTTGATTTGTCGGTAAAAAGCCTGTTATTATACTTTGCTTCTCGTAACCTAAATTACCTGTAGATGGATAAAACAAACATAGAAAAATTAATACTTGGTGATTTTTCAAATCCTCTTGAGTAACCGACCACCTAATTTTGTCTTTCTTAATCCCATTAAAACTTTCTCCATCAGCAACGTAAACTTGAACACTTAGCTGAGGATGATCTTTCAGTACATAAGAGAATTTGCTTTCACCAGACAAATTTCCCTCATCATCTAAAATCATATTTTGCACGGTATCTTGTGACACCTTTTTTACCAATTTGCCCAAGCGTTCAGTAATTACTCGATCAACAATATGCTCCCGTAAAAGATAATCTTGGGCTTGTTCCTGGAAGTGTTTAGGAAAAGGTATCGTCCAGTCGGGAGGTTCAGGATATTCTGGCGGTGTGGGCGGCGGATTTCTGGCGAGAACTTCTGCTTGTTGGCGAGAAAGCTCTTGGAGTCTAGCCAATGGCTCGCCCCAAAATGCCATAATCTCAGTGTGACAACCTTTAACTTGACTTTCTAGCAAAGATAAGTCATAAGTTTTAGGTTTTTTCACACGTTGAAGGAAGTCAGTTTGTTGAGCTTTGAGTAAGCTAATCCAATCCATCTGCATTCCTGCGGCAAACTATACCAATGCAATTACTCAAGTTTATAACCTGAGTTTATTAAAAATTCAGTAATCTTAGCAGTCTAATAAAACATAGCCATTAGCAGATGTTTCTGGGAAAGAGATAGATGGATAGCAATTAGACGTTTCATGAACTGATGCAGCTGAAGTATATAGAATTAGATGATGTCTGTTAATTCTAACGGACAGGTCGAAGGAGATACTGTTTCTAGGGAAACAGTTATCACTGCCAAGAAAAGTTTAATCTGAGAGAGATTTCCAAGGTTGCGGTAACGTCAAGTCAACAAATGCCTACACAAAAACGACTTAGTAGCGATAATTCTGGGGTAGATCATCTGAAATCGCCATAAATGTTGAAGATTGGCTAAATTTAACCTTTGCGTTTTGGTTGTCCGGGTGTGGTACTGACATTAGAGGAGTCGCCAAAAGTATCTCTTGCTTCGATCTGTTTAATTTTCATTTGCAAGTTCAAGTCATCACTGCTAACAATTGTTTCTAAATTCGCTAATCTTTGCTCTAACAGTTCTATTTGCTGCTGTTGCAAATAGTTAGTTTTTGATTTTCGTTCATCAGAACGCCAAATAGCAACTGTCCCAACAGCTGCGCCACCAATAGCAGCTAAAGGAATAATAGCACCGCTTCTAGTAACCTCTGAAAGCGGGACGCAAACTCCGAGAATAGCTACTGTAATTCCCCAAATTCTTGTAGTGGCAGATAATCTGACATCTTGGTATTGTTCTAGATTTGGTTGAGATTTTTTAGCCATAATTAAATCCATTGAAAAGTTATTTGCTACACTGGCACAATTGTTTCCTGAAATACTTCCTACATTTGGGTTAGGTATAATTGCTATTTTAATATTTTTGTAATTTATAGTTACTCAATAGCGATCGCTATGGTATAAGTCCTGGAAATACTGCCAATCCTCTGATAAAATCCTTTGAGCGTAAATAGTTAAATTGATTATGACAAGTGCATCTTATATTTTTCTGGCTGGAGCAAGTCGCGGTGTTGGTCGAGAAATTGCTCAATATCTGACAGCCCAACAGCTAAAAGTCAAAGCACTCCTGAGAACAGCAGCAGTTGCTAGTGAACTAGAGAAAACAGGTATCGAAGTAGTTGTGGGAGATGCTTTGAATGTTGAGGATGTAGAACGCGCAATCTTGACAGATGAACCGATTCACACCGTTATCAGTACAATTGGCGGTTTACCTACAGACGGAGAAAGAGCGGATTACCCTGGTAATAGAAATTTGATTGATGCAGCAGTTAAAGCTGGAGTCCAAAAGTTTATTCTGATATCTTCCATTGGTGCTGGCAATAGTGTTGTGGCTCTGTCACCCCAAGTTTTGGCAGCACTGGGAACAGTTTTAGTTGAAAAAGACAAAGCCGAACAACACTTAATTGCCAGTGGACTCACCTATACAATCATCCGTCCAGGTGGACTCAAGTCAGAACCAGCAACCGGTAATGGCGTTTTGACTGAAGATCCCCAAATTATTGGTAGCATCAATCGTGCAGATGTGGCGCAGTTAGTCGTTCGCTGTTTAAATAGCCAACGTGCTAATAATAAAATCCTGTCAGCCGTAGACCGAAATATGCTATTTGAGCAAACAGAATTTGCAGAATTTAATTTGGAGTAATTTAACCACGCCACCGGAGTATTTGACCCTTGACAGGATTCAAAAATTCTCGTCCTTCAGCGACAGATCGAGCGTACTCCCGCTTCAACTGGTAGTACCACTGCGCCTGTATATCTGAGTCTTTAATCAGTCGCAGTACAGGATTATACTTGAGTCCAATCTGTTGCTTTTCCACAACCGTTCGGTCTTGGTCAATGAAACTCCCCGCTAGCAGATGTATTAGTGGCTTGAAAAATCCCACCCAAGGAAGTGTCCAGTAAAGAAGAAAAGTTACCTCAGTTTCCGTCTCTGAAATCGGTGTAACTGCTGTCAAATTAACGACTCGATTATTGCCAATTGTGGTTTCTTCTATTCTGACTCCAGGTAAACGAAAAGAAATCTCCGTTTCCGGCACACCACCACCAATCAGCCAGTACAATCGACCCCCATTGGCTGGTAATCGGTGTCTTCGCATGGTGAAGCCATAGGGCGAAGCATCAAATTGCTTCACTTCTTCATGCAATTGCTCATTTCGCCACCACCAAGCGCGATGAACATAAGGTGAATGAGCCGGGTCCATCAAACCTACCACTGCATGATCCACAAAACAGGGGAATTTCACGACCTTTACGAACTGCGGCGTTGACGTAGCCCCCCGTAGCGATCGCTCATCAAATCCTGGAATCACCGGAATATCCATATCCAAAGCAGGTTGAGGGTTATCGGCATCAGCCATATATATCCAGATATTCCCTTGGGCTTCCCGGATTGTGTATGATTGTACGTCGAAGCGACTCAAATCCATCTCCTGTCCTTCTACAAGAGAAGGTATTGCACTACACCCTCCACCAGAGTTAAAGCGCCAACCGTGGTAGCAGCATTCCACTTCCTGCCCATCGAATCTACCACAACTCAAGGGCACACCGCGATGAGGACAAATGTCTGTCATCGCAGACACTTTCCCATCCCGATCGCGAATTAGCAGCACTGGCTCTCCCAAGAAAATGCGGCTGATCATCATACCTGGCTTAATCTGATTACTAGGCAAAGCATAGTACCAAGTATTACGCAAGAAAAAATTATCGTTATTTTTCATAACGCCTTTGTGAAATCTTTTGGTTAGAGGGTATAGTTTAACATTTCAATGTAATTTTGAATCCTGAATTCTGACATTTTGGATTGAAGGAAAAATCTAAAATCTAAAACTTGTACTGAGCGAAGTCGAAGTATCCTAAATCCAAAATTGGATGACTCCTAACTCCTAACTATATTTTGCAAACCCTGCACTAATCTATCTATACCTTCTTTTGCCGTCTCTTTTTGCAGCGCCCCATAAGCAACTCGTAGATAGCATCCATTATCCATGCCAAAGGTTGTGCCTGGAATAACTGCTACTTTATATTCCTGGATAAGTCTTTTAACTAATTCCAAAGCATCCATTTGGGTATGAACTTTTAGGAAAAAATAAAAAGCGCCATTGGCGGGTGTAATGGTACATAAACCTTGTAGACGATTAAGGGAGTCTAATACTAGTTCTCGCACTTGAGCAATCGCCCCAATATTACTCTGGAAATACTCTTCTTTTGCTTGCAATGCTCCTAAAGCGGCATATTGGGAAACTACTGGCGGACAAATCAAAATCGTATCCTGGACTTTTTTGACGGCGACAAGTAAGTGTTTGGGAATCACCATGTAGCCAATGCGCCAACTGGCAAAACCGTAGGCTTTGGAAAGGCTATAAAGAGAAATGGTGTACTTGCTACTACTAGGAAAGGCCGCAGGTGAAATATGTTTTACGCCGTTATAAGTAAAATATTGATATGCTTCATCGCTGATGTGATAAATGCTGCGATCGCCACAAATTTGATTTACTTCGCGCAATGTCGCTTCATCATACACGACTCCAGTGGGATTATTTGGTGAAATTGTCACCACAGCCCGTGTTTTGGGAGTAATTGCTTGAGCGATCGCTTCTTTTCGCAGTTGGTAATTTTCATCCGTCGCCACTAACACAGCACGACAACCAGCCATTGCGATCGCCATTTCATGGTTGAAATAGTAGGGCGTATTCAGAATAATTTCGTCGCCGGGGTTGGTGATCGCCAGAATGGTATTCATAAATCCCATATTGCTCCCTGCTGTGACGACGATGCAGTTTTCCTCATTGATTTCAATCCCGTTGAAGGATTGCAATTTTTCTGCAAGTGCTGTCAGCAAAAGGGGAATTCCCTCAACTGGTTTGTATAGATTATTGGTTGGTTCAGCCAGGAATTTGGCTAAAAATTCTATCGCTTCCGGTGGTGGGTTGTAAGAAACAACACCTTGTCCTAAAGAAATTGTTCCAGGAGAATTTTTAATCAGTTCCCCAACCACAGGAATAATCGGCGACTGCACCGCGTGCATACGAGAGGTTAGGGATTCCATATTTCGATGCTTATAAACCTGGTCTTAGTATCTTTGGAATAGGATAAAAAGTCTAGCCTTGCGTTGCGATCGTTAAAGAAGGTACTTTGGGGACTTGCGGTATCAAACAGACAGGCAACTAGTACACTGTGACGGAAGTTTGCCTAGCTTTAACCAGTTGCTCAAGCTGCTTGTCTGCGTCTTGTCTAGTTAATTGAGGTTAATTGAGATGGTAGTTAGATTTACGCAGTTATGTACTAGTATTTTCCCTGAGCGATATGATAAGATTGTACGAGATACTACGCGAACATACCCTTTAGGCAAGTAAAAAATAAATTCTTCTCTTGTGTTCTCTGCTTTGCTTCGGTAAAGGTTTTGTCCGTAACACGGAGTTACTGATATCGTTTCTTTGTGAAGTTGCATATATCTACCCCCAGCTATGTTCCCCTTGCCAAGGGAAGACTACATAGGGATTTTGTTATGTGTATCTTCACACAGAATTGGTATGAGTCAGAAACAATACAAAACCAAAAGAGTAAGAGAATGCGTCTGAAAAAGCTAGTCAGCTATGGAATTTTTGTGCTGATGCTCGTCATCGGCTTCAGTTTCACGGGAATTGCCCGTGCTTTTGACTATCCACCTCCAACTGGGCAGGTTGCGATCGCCCAACAGACGAGCGATCTCATGTTCAACACGTTGTTCGCAGCGCTGACGCAGGAGTTCGACGAGACTACGGTGAATAACGTGGAGCAGGGTAAACACTCCATTTCGCTGATATTTAACGATCAAAACAAAGATATGCGGTTAGTCGGCACCGTTGGCCCGCTTCGGCAAAACGATCGCCCCAGCGACGACTTTGAGCGTCAGGCAAACACGCTGGCGATGGCGGGGCAGCCATACACGTCCGTACAACGTGTGAATGCTCAATGGTACTATCGACGCTCGATCCCCCTCAGCAACTTCAGGGCGGAATGTGCGCTCTGCCATGTCAATTTCAAGCCCGGCCCCACACCAGACCAAGTGGGTGCCCTCATGCTCAGAGTGCCAATCAACTAGTAAGTGATTTCCAAAAAATAAATTACCCCTCTTGTGGGGTGGGCAACATGAGCGCCCTGAATATACGACAACTGTTCTCGTAGCGGCACGTAGTGCGGACATCCATCCCACAAGAAAATTTGGGATGTTTTTTATTTGTTAGTTCCTAAGTGACGTCCAAAAAATTAAATAATCCTTGTATAAGGTAGGATTCAGTAATGCCGTCGGCATTACTGAATCTCTGTTTTGTAGTAAATTCAACTATGTATGGTTGGAGTTTTTAGTCAATGGAAATCTGCTGAGGGCTATTGGCTTTGCCGTTATGTGCATCTGTTGTGGTGCTGGCGTAGCTATTTGAGCGGATCTGTTTATCCAGCCAGCTTTTAACGGGATCGTCTGCCAGATTGAGCCGAAGCACACCAGAGAATAACCCACTCACAAATGAGACTGGATGCTGAGTAAATTCTCTGAATATAGGTGACAATTCATTAATGAACATATAAAGACTCCTGGCACTGCCGTAAAAAATTATTACTTCTTAATTGATCGTAACGTGTTGAGGGATGTTGGGTATGGGGCATTGGGCACTTGTACTGAGCGACTTGCCTTGAGCGAAGTCGAAAGGAGTCGAAGTATTGGGCACTTGTACTGAGTTTGACAGTTCGGCTACGCTCAGTGCATCGCTACGCTCAACTACCGCGTTCGCGTAGCGTCTCGTAGAGAAGTCGTTGGCGCAGCCTCTCCAAGAGTTGTATTGGGCATTGATTATTAAGTAATCTCCCTCATCCCCCTCATCTCCCTCATCCCCACTCCCCACTCCCTACTCCTTATGAGCTTGGTTGCTGATCGGGAAACATACACTTATCAGAATCACAGCCACTAGGGCCGGCCTCTGCCATTTCGCCTAAATCGTAGCGGCTTAACACTGCACAGAAGTCATCTGTTTTGCGCCGCGCTTTCACCTCTTGAGTTAAGCGATCGTAGGTTGATTTATCTATTGGTTCAAACGGTAAACGTGGGAATGATTGCAAATCGTCAAAACGGGCTAAAAGAGCTGCTGAAATATATCCCTCATCATTCTGAATGGTTTCGTAGATGCGCTGTCCCAAAGGCTCGATTTCATCAGAGCGAAGTTCCAAAGTAGCTGATGTGTTGTGAGTCACGTACCAACGCTGAACTTGGAGGACAAAATCAAATTGGGATAAGACTGAAAACTTAGAAATATCAATTTCATCAGCCCCAGATAAATCAGCCCAAGTTACAGAAACAGGGATTTCTACTAGCCACTCAGTCACCCGTGGATCAAAGGGATCGTTGAGCAAATTGCCTTGTTCATCTTTGTCAGATTGTGAGGGAATGACATTATAACCATAGTCAATACAAGCTAAGGCTACTGGGTCATTTTTCCCAAAAGTGATCCGGCGAATGAATCTTTGGGCTTTGGGGGGATGCCAGCCTGAACTAGCGTTAGTTAATAAAGCCTTAGTACCACTGGGTTGGACTGTGGTACAGCGATTTGGACGTTTGAGATTGTGGCGATCGCAGTAATCCCAAACCACCCGATGTACAATATCTTTCCAAGAACTTAGGTATTTCTCTTCCTCACGCTTGAAAGCTAATCCTTGTGGAGTAGCAGGTCTTCCTGCTTCCCACCAGCGCAGCCAATCAACACCAAATGCATGGACAAAGAAATCAAATAAGCCAGTAAAAGAAACTCCCACAATCGGGTCTAATTCACGGCTGTATTGATAGCGTGGTTCCAGGAATTTGTGATTTAAAAGTGCTGCTACAGATAATGCCCCAGCAGTGAAAGCTTCCTCTTGTTCTTTGTAATTATGTGGGTCGATTTGATTCAGGTGAACCTCTGACAAATTACAGTGGAAGTTACTACCGATGATTTCCAGACTTGTTACCCTAGAGGCTTTTTATCCCCTAGTTCTACTGCTTGATTATTTGCAGTAGCTCCGCGTACATTTTGCAGATGTGACTTTAGATCATAAAAGTTTTTTTCACATCCGCCCCCGCACTCTTGGAGAGATTATATTCTAGACACCAATTTTCAATGTAATCTAGTTTCACTCTCTACGCTGTACGGTGTCAAAGGCTTTTTACTTCCTTTGATTACCACGGGATTAGCATCTCAGCTTTCCCCGTTTTTGCGAGGTTTTTAACGTGAGGCAAAATCACTTACCACACGGATTTAAAGCGTAACGAGCTAAACGATGTTCTAGCTCATTAGCATCGAGTTGGGGATAGCGTTCCTGTAACCATTGTTTTGCTGTTCCCTGTTCATAAGCTTTCAAGAAATCAATTTTTAAGTTAGGAGTTGGCAGCAAATCAATGTTCGATCGCGCCACAGCTTCACCAGCCCATTGAATCGCTCCCTCGCCACTGTAATATTGTTTGCCGACAGCACCAATACATTCTTCTAAGGTTGGCTTGCGGTGAAAAACTCTCGTATGATTTGCCATTCTTAGAGCATCGCGCTCTGGATCGATTCGCCAATTGCCACTTTCATCTTGCTGCCATAAATTATCTTTGGCATCGGCGAACAAACTATCTTCGTTAGAACCTTGCCTCATCCCAGCTGATCGCCTAATGTTACCGGCAACAATTGTGACAGCAGCTTGATCAATTAACAGACAAGATTCAACTGAATTTAATTGTCGTCCTAAAGCTTTATTCAGAATAGATGCACAACGCTGATAAAGTCCGGGCAATTTTACAGGATTAGCAACTCCTCCAAAGCCGTTGAGAGTTTCTCCGGCTTTTCTCACATCACTGATATCAACTAATACTTCAACTTCTGCTGAAAATTGTTCATTAGTGGAGAGTTCTAATAGGGCTTGATATGATTCAACCCAACCTTCACGGCTATCTCCAACGTGAATAGTGACCTTATTGTCTTCTATATTAGTTTCAGTATATTCACGTCGCTGTTGCACAGGAGTGCTGCCAATTTCACCTTGTACAGTGACATTCAGTTGATTACGGATGGAGGGCAACTTGTTAATAAATTGTGGTTCTAGAACCGCTCCAGTACCACAGCCCATCATTGCCAAATCCATCATTAAGCCGAAGGCACTCCAGTCTTGGAGATTGGTAGAGGTGCAATTATAAGCCCCGGAAAAGTTCTTTGGCTTGGTTATCCAGTCTGTACCACCAACCCATAGCCAGCGTCCACTGGGCATAGCTTTTAAGTTACGCTGCATCCTGGATAAGATGGCAACTTCTTCTGGAGTTAGTTTTCCTAACTCAATTAAACCGAGTATAGTGCGATCGCACACCTCATCCCATGTTTCCCTTAGTCCCGCCTTGGTGCGGCGGCTATAGGTTCTAAAAAATACGGGATTAGCAGCCGGTGCCGTTTCTGGAAACCTTGCACTCTGGCGTGTTTTTTCGAGATTCTGAACCATATATTAAGTGTCTTGCGTTCTTCTTGCTTGCGGATAGATTATGACTATACGCTAAGTAGTTTGAGTATTAAAGATTGTCAAATTGTCCACTTTACGCTACCTCTAGACCGGACTATTTGCAACATAAATTTATGATGTATAATGTCCCTCAGCCTTGGGTGGTAGATATATAGTCGGTTTTAATTAGCACACATTCAGCTACGAGTAAATTATTTCTATATGGTATGGACTCCCCTACATGCAAAAATACACTGCACAATCCGATCGGATCAACATTGATCTTTAGCCAAAACCACCCCCTAAAACTAAGGAGCGATCGCCCAGGTAAGGGCAGGCATCATAAACCTGCCCTAGCAGAAGGTTATTTCATTTGTTGACCAGATAGCGTACAACTTCCTTTTATGAGTTGCAATTCAAAAGGGCTAAGTTGAACGTGCAGGCTCCCACAGTTGGCTCCTGCCAACACTCCCAAAGCTGAGAGTGCTATTACAAAAGCAGCCAATGAACCAATAACGGTAGCATTAATAATGGGTTTTGGAAGTTTCTTCCAGAAGGGTTCCTCTGGGGCTTTTCTTTCTGTCTCCATTGGTTTAACCTTTAAATGGGGTTGGATAGTAGATGGAATTTTAGGTTTCATCATCGTTCAGTCCTTCTATGTTTTTGAACTTAGGAGTCAGTCTGGGAGCCTGATAAACACCAGACTGACTCTGCTTATTTATGTAGGCTGACTTTCCCGCAGTAACAGTTGCTAAGAAGTTAGCTTGTTCTGCAACAAGCTTTCCATGCAGACACTGTACAGCAGCTTGATCAATTAACAGGCAGCATTCAACTGAATTTAATTGTCCTCCCATAGCTTTATTCAGGATGAAAGCACAACGCTGATAAAGTCCAGGCAATTTTACAGGATTAACGACTCCTCCAAAGCTGCTGAGAGTTTCTCCGGCTTTTCTAACATCACTGATATCAACTAATACTTCAACTTCTGCTGAAAATTGTTCATCAGTAGAGAGTTCTAATAGGGTTTGATATGATTCAACCCAACCTTCACGACTATCTCCAACGTAAATAGTGACGTTAATAAATTGTGGTTCTAGAACGGCTCCAGTACCACAGCCCATCATTGCCAAATCCATCATTAATCCGAAGGCACTCCAATCTTCGAGATTGGTGGAGGTGCAATTATAAGCCCCGGAAAAGTTCTTTGGCTTGGTTATCCAGTCTGTACCACCAACCCACAGCCAGCGTCCACTGGGCATGGCTTTTAAGTTACGCTGCATCCTGGATAGGATGGCAACTTCTTCTGGAGTTAGTTTTCCTAACTCAATTAAGCCGAGTATAGTGCGATCGCACACCTCATCCCATGTTTCCCTTAGTCCCGCCTTGGTACGGCGGCTATAGGTTCTAAAAAATACGGGATTAGCAGCCGGTGCCGTTTCTGGAAACCTTGCACTCTGGCGTGTTCTTTCGAGATTCTGAACCATATATTAAGTGTCTTGCGTTCTTCTTGCATGCGGACAGATTATGACTATACGCTAAGTAGTTTTAGTATTAAAGATTGTCAAATTGTCCACTTGACGCTAGTTTTACTCTGCACTAATTACAACAAAAATTTATGATGTATAATGTCCCTCAGCCTTGGGTGGGAGATATATACTCGGTTTTAATTAGCACACATTCAGCTACGAGTAAATTATTTCTATATGGTATGGACTCCCGTACATGCAAAAATACATCGCACCATCCGATCGCGCCACTTATTTGACCGCAACCAGCGCCTATTAATCGCTGTCTCCGGCGGACAAGATTCTCTGTGTTTAATAAAGTTACTTTTAGATTTACAATCCAAATGGCGATGGTCTTTAGGTATCGCTCACTGCGATCATCGCTGGCGTTCTGACTCCCAAGCGAATGCTCACCACGTCGAAAATTTAGCGAAAACTTGGGGTATATCCTTTTATTTAGAAACAGCCAACAAACCGATAAATAGTGAAGCGACTGCACGGGATTGGCGGTATCAAGCTTTAAGTGCGATCGCACAGGTAAATAATTATCAATATATAGTTACAGGACACACCGCCAGCGATCGCGCCGAAACTCTCCTCTACAATTTAATTCGCGGTACTGGTGCTGATGGCTTACAAGCCCTAACTTGGCAACGTCCTCTAACTACAGAGATTATGTTAGTGCGTCCACTTTTAGAAATCACGCGAATACAAACAGAGCAATTTTGTCAAGAATTTAAATTACCAATTTGGCAAGATTCCACCAATCAAGATTTGCAATATGCCCGCAACCGCATTCGCCAAGAGTTAATACCATATTTGCGAGATAATTTCAACCCCCAAGTAGAATCAGCTTTAGCCCAAACAGCAGAACTTCTCCAAGCGGAAGTGGAATATTTAGAAAAAGCTGCCCAGCAGTTACGGGATGGGGCATTGGACACTTGTACTGAGCGACTTGTGCCGAGCGAAGCCGAGGTAAGCCGAAGTATGGGGGATGAAGAAGATTCCCTTACTCTTCTTCCCTTGAGGCTAAATCGTCGGGTATTGCAGAAAGCACCACTGGCACTGCAACGTCGGGTAATGCGTCAGGTATTGCAGCAAATATTGACTGATGCCCCTAGTTTTGAACACATCGAAAAATTAACGGCTTTAATTATAGCGCCGAACCGATCGCAAACTGATCCCTTTCCTGGTGGTGCGATCGCTCAAGTAGAAGGCGACTGGATCTGTTTGAAATAATTATTTAAAGTCTTTTTGCGATCGGGGACGATGCACATTATCAGTTTTAGGATATTAAGAGAATATGCGGAAAGCCATACAGATTGTCAGGAAGCATTAAGCAATTGGTATAAAGTTGCTACTAAAGCGAGATGGCCAAATTTAGTTGAAGTACAGCAGGTTTTTCCTAAAGCTGAAGCTGTTAGTAATTTTACAGTTTTCAATATTAAAGGAAATAAATATCGCTTGATTGTTAGTATAGATTATGAAGGGCAGTTAATTTATATTAAGTATATCCTCACCCATGCGGAATACGATAAGGAGAACTGGAAGAATGACCCTTACTTTTAATCCAGATAAATACAAAGAACTATTAACAGCTTATCTTCCCAAGCTGATAAAAAGTGAAGCTGAAAATGAGCAAGCTTTAGCGATAGTAGAAGATTTAATGCACCGGCAACGCACCCCAGAAGAAGACGAACTTTATCAGTTATTAATTACTTTAATCGAAAAATTTGAACAAGAATATTATCAACCAAGCCAGCAGAATAATCCTCTATCTATGTTGTTATTTATTTTAGAGGAATCTGAGAGAAGCAGAAATGATTTAGTAGCGGTTTTAGGAACAGAATATTTGGTTGATAAGATTTTAAATGGACAAGAGAAGATAAATACAGAACAAGCGCGTAGACTGGGAGACTTTTTTCATGTAGAATCTAGTTTATTCATGGAATAACTAAGCTCGTAGTTCGTACTTGGGCTTTAGCACAAAAAAATAAGTTAGGGCTGAAGCCTGATCGCAAACTGATCCATTTCCCGGTGGTGCGATCGCTCAAGTAGAAGGCGACTGGATCTGTTTGAAATAGTTAGGAGTTAGGAGTTAAAAGTTATGAGTTTTTGGTTTTCTGTCTTGAGATTTGAGTTATGAAGTTTCTTGAATTCATCACTCCTAACTCCTAACTTGTTAAGACGCCAGTAATTCCGGCTGAGGCATTAAACTCTGGAGAGTATGGCGCAACTGTGCGATCGCTTGGACTTGATCATCACCAGTTTCTTGGAATTGATCCAAAGATTCGCCAATTCCTTGCAACTTTTGCCGTAATCCATCTAAAGAATCCTGAATTGGTTGTAATGCTTCTTGATAAAGATTCACTCGACCAAAGTATTCAGCAGTTGTTCTTCGTAGAGATAGCAAGTTTTCCTCGATCGCTTTCAGTTCACGACGCTTTTCATCTAAATCGTGAGCTTGATTGTCAATCATTCCCTGATTTAGCTCAATACCAGAACGAATCTGCTCAATCTCGCGTTCCAGTTTTTGGATTTCCTGTGAATATTGTTGTCGCTGGGTTTCAATTTGTAACAGAATCGGTTCTAAATTAATTTTGTTGTTACTTTCTGCTTCCTCAGCAACAGTATGTCCTTGCCGTCTCAGCAGTACAGCTTGGTGTTGCTTGAGAAACTTCTGATGCTGTAGCATATTGCGGCGTTGTCCCACCAAACTGGAATTTAGCATCTGATAGAGGTCTTTTTCATCCGTTAGTTCGAGTTCCAAATTAATGTGGTCATGGTCAGATGCCTTATTTATTTTAGTTTGGAGTTCTTCTATAGCTTCTTGTTTATATATCAGTTCTTGTTCTTGATCGTGAACAAAGCTAGCGTCTATTTGCACCTTATGCTGCAAGTCTTGCACTATTTTTTGTAGTTCTTCTAAAGGCAATTTATTCAAAGCTTCCACATCAACTTGCTGGCCGAGAACTACATCACCAGATGTTGCAGCTAAAGAGTGCATTTGTTGATATAACTCTTCGGCGTTTCGTAACTGCTCTTTGATGATCCGAGCATACTCTTGCTTGTTAGTAAGGTTTGCTGTATTTATCTCCAATTGGGCTGTTTGCTGAACTAGAGAATTTTGGGCTTCTTGTAATGCATTTTGGCGATCGCTAAAAGTTTGTGACAAACGCTCTACTTCTTCTTGCTGTTGAGCGATCGCGGTTTTTTGCTCCTCCAGTTTTTGCCAGTGTGGGGTAAGAGTAGCTTGCTGGTTTTCCACCAATTCAAAGGCCAAATGCAGATGTTCTCTGACTTTTTCCGTGGGAACAACACGACTAGACAAGCGATCGAGCAACTCACTCATTACCCGACTTTGTTCTTCATCCAAAACCGTCCCTGATTTAAAATCCGCAAGACGTTCATCTAGGCGACGCTGTTCACCCCGTAAATGATCCCAAGCGCCTTCCAACTCCTGGCGGTTGCGATCAATTTCTGCTTGCAATCGTTCAATTTCCTGGCGCGAGGTGTCAACTTCCTGTTTTTGCTCCTCCAGACGTTGCGACTCATCCTCCATTTCTTGCAACTGTTCTGAGCGTACCTCCATGTCCATTTCACGGCGATTCAACTCTTGCGCCTGAAACGTTAGCGACTGTTTCCACTGATCAATCTCATCTTCCTTGAGCTTAAACTTCTCCAACTGGCGGGAAAAATTCTGCAAAATATTGACTAATGGCCGCCCTGCTTCTTGAACCCGTTGCACTTGACGATTCGGATTCAGTTCAACCAATACCAGAGCGCCATCATTTAACTTGCTTGCGTCCTCAGCTGCAATCACTTCTTCTGACACAGTACTCCAATTCTGGTCAGTTCGCTGACAAGCTAGCAGTTTCAGTTCGGTTTTGGCACCGCCACTGAGTAAACCACCTTTCTGTTTTTGTACTTCTGCTAAATACAGCACACCGTTAGTCCTTTATTGATGCACTTAAACTTCATTTTTTGGGATATATCTTAAATAATTCTGTTAACTTGTCTCACTGAACCGAGGTTTAGGAGAACAAGACAGACAAAACTATAGACGTGAGATATTACGTCTTGATACTTATACAAGCGACCTAGTCGCGCCTTTATATTTTGTACTGATGACAGTGATGATGACTTCCGTGTTAACACTAGCTTTGTCAAAGTGTATTACGAAAAATAAAGGTTTATAGTTTAATGTATTCTCCTGTGAGAACAAGGAAGAGAGTAAAAATCTTTCCAATACTACATAATCAATACTTAAAGAAGAAGTCAGAATTCAGAATTGAGAATTCAGCAATACTTAAGGAGTACTTTTTAGATAAATGCAGGGAAATTTAAGTGAAATTGATATTTGCAGTATCTTGCAATTGATTGAGTTGGGACAGCGAACTGGGCAACTATGGGTGGAAGCTCATAGTTGCCACTATAACAACAAACTGGGTGGAGAGGGAGTAAGCATTTATCCCCCGAAACAACAGTCTTGGTTCGTATTTTTCTTGAATGGTCAAATTATCTATTGCCAAGAAGGTGAGAGTAGTTTAGCCAGAATTAGCGATTATTTACGTCATTACCAAGTTGAAATGCGACTCACCGACAAACAAATTGCCTCCCTACCACCAACCGACGCGCCAGAGTATGCCTATCTTTGGGCACTCTTGGAGCGGAATATTATCAACCCAAAAATCGCTGGTAGTATCATTCAGGGCTTGGTGCATGAAACTCTCTTTGACCTGCTGAGTTTACGCCAAGGCAACTTCATTTTCCATCAGGGTGTGGCACTTGCCCCGCAATTAAACACTTTTGAGATTTCTCCATTTGTGACAAAAATTACCAAACAGGTGCAAGAGTGGAAGCAACTCTATCCACACATTCAGTCCCCAGAACAATTGCCAGTACTATCTGACAAAGTTCACTTGCAATCTTCCCTACCAGAAGCAACCGTGAATAAGCTAAAACATTGGGCTGATGGTAAAACATCCTTGCGTCAACTGGCTCGCCATCTCAACCGAGATATTTTGACAGTCGCTAAGGCAATATATCCTTATTTGCAACAAAGTTGGCTACAGTTAGTATATTCAGAGACAAACAAAACAGATGCCCATACGGATAGTTGGGAATTGAAGGGAAAACCGATGGGGCGGATAGTATGTATTGACGATGCGATCGCCATCGGTGAGACTATAAATTCCATCTTACAACCACAAGGTTATGAAGCGATCGCTCTCACCAATCCTTTGGAGGCATTGAGTCTGGTTTTTCAACTCAAACCCGACTTAATTTTATGCGACATTGCTATGTCGGAATTGGAGGGGTACGAGGTTTGCGCCATGCTGCGACATTCAACAGCATTTCGACTCACACCAATTATCATGCTTACTGGGAAAGATGGGTTTATTGATCGAGTCAAAGCTAGTATGGTCGGGGCAACAGATTATTTAACAAAACCGTTTACAGACACTGAGTTACTCATGCTTGTAGAGAAATATATCAACAACCAATGAAAATAGGGCATTGGGCATTGGGCACTTGTACTGAGCGTACCCCTTCCCTACGGGACGCTACGCGAATGGGGAAGCAAGCTACGCGTAGCGTCTCGTAGAGAAGTCGTTGGCGCAGCCTCTCGTAGAGAAGTATTGGGCATGGGGCATTGGGCAGAAGTTCTTTAATTTTGAATTTTGTTAGCGCCGACGGCAAGCGAGTCCGCGTACTCTTTCAGAGAAGCAAGCTACGCTTTTAGCGTCTTGAAGAGAGCGTCATTTTGAATTTTGAATTAATTTATCTCCCTCATCTCCCTAGTCTTCCTCATCTATGGGGCATATAAAGAGATCAAAGATTTGTTGATCTACTAAAAGATGAGTTAAAAGATGTTATCACAGAGTCAGCTAACTTCGTGAAATGTCAATATCCAGGAAAATAGTGAGAACCTACAATTAATTTATACAGTTAATACTTGCGGAGGAATCAGGGAATGTTCCAATTAGGAACGTCTACATCAGGAGGTAAATAGATACTTATGAGTACAGTTCTGATTGTGGAAGACAGTATCGCGCAAAGGGAGATGATTACAGACCTCCTGAAAGCAACTGGCCTAACAGTCACCCACGCCAGTGACGGATTAGAAGCATTAGAGGCAATTCAAATAGCACCTCCCGATTTAGTGGTATTGGATATTGTCATGCCCCGGATGAATGGCTACGAAGTTTGTCGGCGGTTAAAATCCGATCCAAAAACCCAAAATGTCCCTGTGGTTATGTGTTCTTCTAAAGGCGAAGAATTTGATCGCTACTGGGGGATGAAGCAGGGTGCAGACGCTTACATAGCCAAACCGTTTCAACCAACCGAGTTGGTAGGAACAGTCAAACAACTGCTGCGAGGATAAGGATAAAAACAACATGGTCAGCAAACCGGACTTTTTAGGTGGCAACGGTCAAGACCACTTCCGACCAGAATTACAAGTAGAAAGTCCTGAAGGTGAGTTACATTTGAGGTTTTACATTCCCTCGCATCAGGAGTTTGCACTACAAGCGACTGGCATCCGGGAGGTAATTGAACTAAGTCCTGATAGAATCACCCCGATTCCTAATGCTTCTCCTTTACTTTTGGGTACTCTAAATTTACGAGGTCGAGTTATTTGGGTGGCCGACTTGGGTCAATTTCTGGGGGAAGCAAGTGCATTAAACACGGATAGAGCTGAAATTTCGGTGATTGCCATTGAAGAGCAAGACATAATAGTGGGTTTAGCAGTAGAGGAAATCGGTGGTATGGACTGGTTAGATGTCCAAAATCTCATGCCACCAACTGGTGTTCCAGATACTATGGCTCCCTTTTTACGTGGAGAGTGGTCATTAGGTACTAAAAACAATCAGTGTTTACGACTGCTCGATCAAATGGCAATTGTACGGAGTGCTAGGTGGGCAGGATGAAATTGGAGGAGGAAATGGCAGCAAGTATTGATAATTACGAGCCAACATATCAACAGGCGATGACCGCCTATGTTCAAAGGGATTATGAGGTTGCCGCCACTTTAGTTGACCAAGTGGTGCAAAATTTACCAGATGACCCCAACTCCCATTTGTTAAGGGGTCACATCTACTATGTTTTACAGCAGTATGATGTAGCAAAAGAAGAATATCAACAGGTATTGGGCTTGACTAACGATCAAGAAATTATTGGTTTTGCCAATAATGGAATTGAGAATATCGATCAATATTTACAGTCATTCAGTGGTGAGATTGATACATCAGAAAGTGAAGAACAAATAAATTCCTCACAGATTTCTGATGCACTGGCATATAGCGAACCAGAATTAGAAGATTTGGGGGCTAGTGAAGAGTTTGACAGCAAGAACCTGGATTTGAACTTTTTTGGAGAGCATCAAGAGACTGTGAATGGGGTTGAAGAGCTATCTTCAAAAAGTCCATTTGATCTGCCTACAGAAGATAGTATTGGAACAGTAAAAATATCAGATTCTTCTACACCTTTTGGTGACGATCCCTTTGCCTTGGATGAAGAATTACAGGAACAAGGGACAAATAGCAATTTGGAGGAGAACACAGAATTAGAATTGCCTGCTTTTTGGCAGGAAGATATCTCAGAAGATATTCTGGAAGAATCATTAGTAAATAGTCAATTCTCAGATAATGAGATAAATTCTCCTTACGGAAATTCAACTATTGACAATAATAACTCTTCGGTTTCTAATTCACAACCTAGTAATAGCGAGAATAATTTCCCTGATTTGTTGAGTGAGTCAAAGTCACCAGAGCAGAGTATTGTCAATTTAGAATATAACAAATCTAGTTTTGGGGACGAAACCTTACTGATTGTTGCAGCAGAACTGAGAAATGATTCGCCAACAACAAACAAATTGGAATACGACAGTCAGGATAATTTACCTGAAACAGAAGCGCATAATTGGTTGAAACCAACAAATTTTCAAAAAGAGGAAGCTTTCCAGCCAGATTTATCTAAGGAATCTTCATCTTTTAGTAGCAAGTTACCTCAAAAAGAAAAGCAGTTTAAATCAGATGAATTAATCAGCCAAAATAGCTTAGATGGCGATGAAAATTTTGATATGGAAGCATTTGAGTCTGCCTTTGGTTCAGAGGGTTTAAGCTCTTATGAAGACTCAGCTACTATACTAAATGGAGAAAATTCTAAGAGCAATATCGAGTTTTTAGATGACTTTGAGGAATTTGACGATTTAGGCAATATTCCCGGGTTTGATATGCTCGAAGGAGATTCTAGCTTCGGCGATCTAGCAATGCATTCTTCTCCAGCAGAAGCTCGTGACAGTGGACGCTCTCAAGTAGCAGAGGGTTTTTCAAGTAATACAGCCGATCGCGAAGAAGAACTATTCTCAATGACTGGTTCCCATGAAGCGGTTCCAGTCTTTAGCCAAACAGATGTCTCAAAACTAGAACCCAATGTCAGCATCGAACAAGGATGGTTAGCACCATTAGAGAATGCCTCCATTGAGAGGAAGCAATGGTTAATTGCTGGAAGTGTGGGCATTGTTTCGGCGTTGGTTGTCGCCACAGTTAGCTTTGTTGCTACCACATTTTCGCCACCCCAACAACGAGAATCTGTACGCGATACCGGTTGGGCAATGTCACTAGCAGCTGGGATTGCAGGTTTTGCTACCGCAGGCTTCATGGGTAATCTGGCGCTTAAACAAATTCGGCGCACAACTGATGATCTGCAAAATCAGTTTGAGGCTGTACGTCAAGGAAATCTCAATGCTCAAGCCACAGTGTTTTCCGAAGATGAATTGGGGCATTTAGCCAGTGCCTTTAATGAAATGGCGCGGGTAATTTTCACAACCACAAGTGAAGCCCAACGGAAAGCCGATGAACAAGAGGAAGCCAAAGAAAACCTCCAACGCCAGGTGATTCGTCTCTTGGATGATGTGGAAGGAGCTGCTAGAGGCGATTTAACAGTCCAAGCTGAAGTGACAGCCGACGTACTGGGAGCCGTAGCTGATGCCTTTAACCTGACAATTCAAAACTTGCGGGATATCGTTCAACAGGTAAAAGTGGCGGCGAAGGATGTAACAAAAGGTGCAACCAACTCCGAAACCTTTGCTAGAGCCTTATCTAGTGATGCTTTGCGCCAAGCAGAAGAGTTGGTAGTGACGCTGAATTCTGTACAGGTGATGACTGACTCGATTCAACGGGTAGCAGAGGCGGCGCGGGAAGCTGAAATCGTTGCCCGCGATGCTAGTACGATCGCTCTCAAAGGTGGCGAAGCAGTAGAAAATACCGTAGCAGGGATTTTAGAAATTCGGGAAACCGTTGCCGAAACCACTCGCAAAGTGAAGCGGTTGGCGGAATCTTCCCAAGAAATTTCTAAAATTGTGGCGTTGATTTCTCAAATTGCTTCCAGAACAAACTTGTTAGCACTCAATGCTAGTATTGAGGCGGCAAGAGCCGGAGAAGCTGGACGCGGGTTTGCGATCGTGGCAGATGAAGTGCGCCAGCTAGCAGATAAATCTGCTAAATCCCTGAAGGAAATTGAACAAATTGTGATGCAAATCCAAAGCGAAACAGGTTCAGTAATGACCGCAATGGAAGAAGGCACACAACAAGTAATTAAAGGGACAAAATTGGCAGAAGAAGCCAAGCGATCGCTCGAAAACATTATTCAAGTAGCGAATCGCATCGATATTCTTGTGCGCTCTATTACTAGCGACACTGTGGAACAAACTGAAACCTCCCGCGCCGTCGCTCACGTAATGCAATCAGTAGAACTGACTGCACAAGAAACTTCCCAGGAAGCACAGCGAGTTTCAGGTGCCCTACAACACTTAGTAGGTGTATCCCGTGACTTGATCGCCTCCGTTGAACGTTTCCGAGTGGAAACTATGGAAACCAGGTAACAAAGTTAGGAGTTAGGAGTGAGGAGTTAGAAATAAAAATCACAACTCGTAACTCATAATTCATAACTCATAATTCATAACTCATAACTCATAACTCATAACTTTTGCTATGCTGCCGGAACAACAACAGCGGATTTTGGGTTACTTTATTGAAGAAGCCAGGGATCACCTGAATACCATTGAGCAAGGCTTGCTGAATTTAGAGGGTACCCTGAACGACCCGGAAATGATCAGTGAGGTCTTCCGAGCGGCTCACTCTATCAAAGGAGGAGCGGCGATGCTGGGATTGACTAGCATCCAGCATACCTCCCACCGTCTGGAAGATTGTTTTAAAGTTCTTAAAGATAATCCGGTTCAGATTGACCAAAAGTTAGAGTCTTTATTTCTTGGTGTATCTGATACCCTAAAATCGCTGTTAGAGCATTTGAGCGGCCCTTATGGTCTTTCTGAAGATGCAGCTAATACTTTGATGTCTGAAACTGAGCCAGTCTTTCAATGGCTGTATCAGCATCTGGAACTACTTGTACAACAAGCGAACAGTGGAGTCGCCGCAACAGAACTACACACAAATTCTGTAGAGAATGTCTCCACACTTACAGAACTTTTCCTGCGGCGAGATATTCCCAGTTTGGCAGAAGACACCCATCAGGAATCTTCAGACTCGGTAGCACCCCAACCCCAAGAGATGCGAGATACTCCCAGACTCGCTAACGCTGGGCGATCGCCAGTTACCGCTCAAGAAAATAATAACTGGGGCGAGTTTCAAGCCCAAGTGCTGCAAACATTGCGGGAAATGTTGCAACTATTTAAGCAAACCACAACCCCGTCAACTCGGCAAAATCTCCAGCAATGCTGTTACCAGTTAGTCAAACTTGGTGAAACTTGGAAGTTGTCCAAGTGGTGTGGTTTGTGTCAAGCAGCAGCTAGTGCGATCGCTAATCCCGAAAATACTTATCTAACTTTAGCTAAAATTGTCATTACCGAAATCAAGCAAGCTCAAGAATTAGTTCTGCAAGGTAGGGAAGCCGAAATTGCAATTAGTCAGCAACTAGAAGCACTTTTGAGCTTGGCAGAAATTGAGTTATTAGAAATTAACCCGGATTTATTTAATGAAGATTCTGCGCCTTTGACAGAATCAGAGCCAATTCCATCTAGTAACGCCGAACCGTTAGCCCAGACAACTGAAGAACTGAATCTAAACGAGAATAGTAGCGATCGCGATCGCCCCTATATTCAGTTACAAGGAACACCACTAAACGCTGCAACTCACACCAGTCTTGCTTTCACCACACATGACGAAGCACATCCAATCAGTAACAATCTTGACCCCAATGGGCCAGAGGTAGGAATAGCTGAGTTAAATACCCTTGCCGATTTATTTGATGGTGAGAGTCCCGAACTAGATGAAAGCTGGCATCAAGAAGAAACCTTAGATATTGTTGCCACCGATGATTTTGGAATTGATTTCAGCAGCACTGACGCTGAGGCTGCTGATGGCGATTTATCCGATTTCCTCTCCTTTGATCAAGAGACAAGCAACGCGCAGCAGCCAACAACCACAGCCACAACAGAAGATTTATCCCTGTTATTTGGCGACAATTTCCTAGAAAAAGAGAATTCAGAACCGCAAAATCAAGATACATCTGCTACCACTCTCGATTTGAGTGATATTAACGAATTTGATATAAATTTAGACTCTTCTTCTTCTGAAAATTTACAAGAGTTTATTGATATTCCTAGCGATCCAAACCAGGCTCCTGGCGAGATTTCCCAAAATAATATAGTTGATGATGATGAAGAACTATTGCCAACAGTTGAAGCAATTCAACCGGAAACTGAGCCATTTGTCGCTGTAGAACTATCTACCAACCAACAAAACAGTTTTGATAACTTATTCTTAGAAACTAGAAAGGCAAATTGGGTAGAAGAAATTTCCCCTAGTGACTACATAGAATTACCCCAGCAAACTGGCTTGTCTTTGGACAACTTATTTGCTGATATGGAAGAACAGACACTACTGCCGACAAGTGAACCAGAAATCGGTGATTTATTTGATATATCTCCAGCCACAGCACCTGAGTTTTCTCAATCTGAAAATGATCCAAGCAACTTCTGGAACCAAGAAACCACGGAGAAACAGAAAGAATTCGATTCCTTAATTGGGCAGAATGTGGAAAGTGCTTTAGAGGAGAGTTTGTTTACTCCGGCGGCTGATGACATTTTTGCTGATAGTCAGCAGCCCATACCTTCTACTATAGGCAGTTTTGACATAGAAGAAGATTTTGATATTAATTTCCAGCACCAAGAACAGCTAGACTTGATATTATCATCAGATTCTGAAAGTAATTTATTTGATGAGCTAGCACCAAGTAACTCAACTATTTCCCCTGCAATCAACGATGCCTTTATCCCTGAAACGCCTCTGTTTGCGCCCCATCCAGAGGAAGAAATTATCAGGCCGCAACAACCAGAAGCTTTAGATTTTGCTCCAGAATTTACTAATCAGCCTCCAGAGATATCTGCTGTTGATCTGGAAGTTAATTCATTAGGCTCCTTCGATGAAAATCCGCGACTGCTGTTTGAAGATGTCGCAACAAACGACTCTACATATATTCAGATGGACAGCACAGAAAATCCTGTGGATGAACTATCAGCAAATATAATTTTTGGGGAAACTTCCGATTCAGCATCATCCCAAGTAGAGTCAAGTGATTTGTTTGACTCCTTCGATGAAAATCCGCGACTGCTGTTTGAAGATGTCGCAACAAACGACTCTACATATATTCAGATGGACAGCACAGAAAATCCTGTGGATGAACTATCAGCAAATATAATTTTTGGGGAAACTTCCGATTCAGCATCATCCCAAGTAGAGTCAAGTGATTTGTTTGACTCCTTCGATGAAAATCCGCGACTGCTGTTTGAAGATGTCGCAACAAACGACTCTACATATATTCAGATGGACACCACAGAAAATCCTGTGGATGAACTATCAGCAAATATAATTT